>NZ_JBJNOJ010000036.1:0-528 GCF_052166695.1 Serratia sp. CY76391 | reverse complement strand
CTTCCAGCACCGGGCAGGCGTCACACCGTATACGTCCACTTTCGTGTTTGCACAGTGCTGTGTTTTTATTAAACAGTTGCAGCCAGCTGGTATCTTCGACTGGCTTCAGCTCCATCCGCAAGGGACTTCACCTACATGCCAGCGTGCCTTCTCCCGAAGTTACGGCACCATTTTGCCTAGTTCCTTCACCCGAGTTCTCTCAAGCGCCTTGGTATTCTCTACCTGACCACCTGTGTCGGTTTGGGGTACGATTTAATGTTACCTGGAGCTTAGAGGATTTTCCTGGAAGCAGGGCATCAACTACTTCTGCACCGTAGTGCATCGTCATCACGCCTCAGGGTTAGTATGCAACCGGATTTACCAGGTCACACCCCCTACACGCTTAAACCGGGACAACCGTCGCCCGGCTAGCCTAGCCTTCTCCGTCCCCCCTTCGCAGTAACACCAAGTACAGGAATATTAACCTGTTTCCCATCGACTACGCTTTTCAGCCTCGCCTTAGGGGTCGACTCACCCTGCCCCGATTAA
>NZ_JBJNOJ010000035.1:0-560 GCF_052166695.1 Serratia sp. CY76391 | reverse complement strand
TTAGTCACTTAACCTCACAACCCGAAGATGTTTCCATCGTTCGCGCTGCAAACATTTGAGAGACTCTATGACAGGTTACTCTTCATCCCAATACATCTACGGAGGGACAAATTTCAGCCATCATGTTTCAATTTTCAGCTTGTTCCAGATTGTTAAAGAGCAAAATACTTCGCAGCATACTGTCGCCAATATACTCTGAAGTATTGAAATACCGGACTATATGGTGGAGCTAAGCGGGATCGAACCGCTGACCTCCTGCGTGCAAGGCAGGCGCTCTCCCAGCTGAGCTATAGCCCCATACAGTCACGCGCAGTACCTTTTCCACTTCATGAGAAGTGGTAGGCCTGAGTGGACTTGAACCACCGACCTCACCCTTATCAGGGGTGCGCTCTAACCACCTGAGCTACAAGCCTATAAAGGTATTTCTGCTCGTTACTTTCTATCAGACAATCTGTGTGAGCACGCCACTCGAACTAATATCTTTAGGTAAGGAGGTGATCCAACCGCAGGTTCCCCTACGGTTACCTTGTTACGACTTCACCCCAGTCATGAATCACAAA
>NZ_JBJNOJ010000034.1:0-614 GCF_052166695.1 Serratia sp. CY76391 | reverse complement strand
AGGATCGGGTTGGTATTGTTAATGTGGATCAGGATCTTGCGTTTGGCGGGCAAGGCGCTGAGCAGGGCCGCCAGCCCGTGCTCTTCCGCCAGCGCCAGGTGCCCCATGTCCTTGCCGGTATTGCGCCCCACGCCGGCGTTGGCCAGCTCATTGTCGCGCCACAGCGTGCCGTCGATCAGCAGGCAATCCGCCCGGCGCAGCCAGGGCATCAAGGTCTCGTCCGGCTCACCCAGGCCCGGTGCGTACAGCAGACCGGCTCCGCGCGCGGTATCTTCGATAAACAGCGCCACGTTATGGCCCGGCAGCGGGCGATCGCGGTACGGCGAATAGGGCGGCGCGTTGCTGAGCAGCGGAATGGCGGTAAAGCGCACGCTTGGACAGACCGCCGTGCGGAACGGTTCGCCGGGCGTCACCGGGTGATGAATCAACCCGCCGTTCCAGTGAGAGAGCATGGGAAACACCGGGAAACCGGTGCTGAGATCGTCATGCACTTCAGGGGTGCACCAGACGTGGTGCGGGCAGCCCTCACGCAAATTGAGCAAGCCCGCGCAGTGATCGATCTGGCTGTCGGTCAGCACGATCGCGCCGATGCCGGTGCCGCGCAGCACGTCGGG
>NZ_JBJNOJ010000033.1:0-731 GCF_052166695.1 Serratia sp. CY76391 | reverse complement strand
AACACCTCTATCCACTGCGCGGTGGTCAGCTCTTTTTCCTGCGCGGCAAAATCGAGCGGGTTGGAGCAGTACGGACACTGCAGCGGGCAGCGGTAGGTCAGCTCCGCCAGCAGCCAGAGCGGCGGATTCACCGCCGGCGCACGTGGTTCAGTCACGGAAGGTCACCCATTTTTGTTCGTAGGCGCGCTGGAAAAACTCCAGCACGTCATCCGCCAACCCGTCGGCGCCGGGGAAGCGGGCGTTCAGCTGGGCAATGATGCCGTTCAGCGTGGTGTGGCCGTCGACCAGCTGTAAAATGGCGGCGGCGCTGTCGTTCAGTTTGGCCATGCCCTCCGGATAGAGGATCACGTGGCTGTTTTGCACCGGCTCCCATTGCAGGCGGTAGCCGCGGCGGAAGACGGGGGTGTGTTCAGGATTCGGCGTCATTACACCAGCCTCTGGTTGTGCCAGACCCGCGCGGCGGTCACGCTGTGGTAAGGCGGGCGGTTCAGGGTATAGGCCATGCTCATGGCGTCCAGCATGCTCCACAGAATGTCCAGCTTAAACTGCAGGATTTCCAGCATGCGCTGCTGCTTTTCGACGGTGTCGCAATAGTCCAGCGCCAGCGCCAGGCCGTGTTCCACGTCGCGGTTGGCCTGGCCGAGGCGGCTGCGGAAATAGTCGTAACCGGCGGCGTCGATCCACGGGTAGTGCTGCGGCCAGCTGTCGAGGCGCGACTGGTGGATCTGCGG
>NZ_JBJNOJ010000032.1:0-731 GCF_052166695.1 Serratia sp. CY76391 | reverse complement strand
CCGCAGATCCACCAGTCGCGCCTCGACAGCTGGCCGCAGCACTACCCGTGGATCGACGCCGCCGGTTACGACTATTTCCGCAGCCGCCTCGGCCAGGCCAACCGCGACGTGGAACACGGTCTGGCGCTGGCGCTGGACTATTGCGACACCGTCGAAAAGCAGCAGCGCATGCTGGAAATCCTGCAGTTCAAGCTGGATATTTTGTGGAGCATGCTGGACGCCATGAGCATGGCCTATACCCTGAACCGCCCGCCTTACCACAGCGTGACCGCCGCGCGGGTCTGGCACAACCAGAGGCTGGTGTAATGACGCCGAACCCTGAACACACCCCCGTCTTCCGCCGTGGCTACCGCCTGCAATGGGAGCCGGTGCAAAACAGCCACGTGATCCTCTATCCGGAAGGCATGGCCAAACTGAACGACAGCGCCGCCGCCATCTTGCAACTGGTCGACGGCCACACCACGCTGAACGGCATCATTGCCCAGCTGAACGCCCGCTTCCCCGGCGCCGACGGGTTGGCGGACGACGTGCTGGAGTTTTTCCAGCGCGCCTACGAACAAAAATGGGTGACCTTCCGTGACTGAACCACGTGCGCCGGCGGTGAATCCGCCCCTCTGGCTGCTGGCGGAGCTGACCTACCGCTGCCCGCTGCAGTGTCCGTACTGCTCCAACCCGCTCGATTTTGCCGCGCAGGAAAAAGAGCTGACCACCGCGCAGTGGATAGAGGTGTT
>NZ_JBJNOJ010000031.1:0-842 GCF_052166695.1 Serratia sp. CY76391 | reverse complement strand
CCGAAGGAGTGGTACCAGATATGCTGCAGATCGTGCTCCAGCACCGACGGAAACGTAATCGGTAACTGACGGGCGCTGTGGCAGGGTAACGCCATGCCTTCCGGCGTCACGCTCATGAAGATGGCCCCCCAACCGCCCATGCAGCCTTTAGGCCGCTCCTCGTAGTAATCCGGCGTGACGAACAGCAGGTTGGCCAGTTTGCCGTCGGCGGCCATGCGCTCGCGATAGCGTTTCACCACCGCTTCTGCCTCGGCGATCTGTTCGCGGGTCGGCAGCAGCCCTTCGCGGTTCAGGTGCGCCCAGCCGTAAAACTGGCAGGTCGCCAGCTCGACGTCGTCGGCATCCAGCTGGATCGCCAGTTCGATGATGCGGTCGATCTGGCCGATATTATGGCGATGCAACACGAAGTTGAGCACCATCGGATAGCCGAGCGCCTTGACTGCCCTGGCCATCGCCAGCTTCTGCTGAAACGCCCTGGCGGAGCCCGCCAGCGCGGCGTTCAGCGTTTCGTCGCTGGCCTGAAAACTGATCTGAATATGATCCAGCCCGGCGTCGGCGAAGGTTTGCAGTTTCTTCTCGGTCAGGCCGATGCCGGAGGTGATCAGGTTGGTGTAAAACCCGAGATCGCGCGCGGCGGCGATCAGCTCGGGCAGGTCTTTACGCACCAGCGGCTCGCCGCCGGAGAAGCCGAGCTGCACGCTGCCCATCGCCCGCGCCTGGCGAAACACCTCTATCCACTGCGCGGTGGTCAGCTCTTTTTCCTGCGCGGCAAAATCGAGCGGGTTGGAGCAGTACGGACACTGCAGCGGGCAGCGGTAGGTCAGCTCCGCCAGCAGCCAGAG
>NZ_JBJNOJ010000030.1:0-863 GCF_052166695.1 Serratia sp. CY76391 | reverse complement strand
ACCGTACTGGCTAAAACCTACGGCGGTTCTGCACGTGCTTTCGACCAGATCGATAACGCGCCAGAAGAAAAAGCTCGTGGTATCACCATCAACACCTCTCACGTTGAGTATGACACCCCGACTCGTCACTACGCGCACGTTGACTGCCCAGGGCACGCCGACTACGTGAAAAACATGATCACCGGTGCTGCTCAGATGGACGGCGCGATCCTGGTAGTAGCTGCGACTGACGGCCCAATGCCTCAGACTCGTGAGCACATCCTGCTGGGTCGTCAGGTTGGCGTTCCTTTCATCATCGTATTCATGAACAAATGCGACATGGTTGATGATGAAGAGCTGCTGGAACTGGTAGAAATGGAAGTTCGCGAACTGCTGTCCGCTTACGACTTCCCAGGCGACGACCTGCCGGTAATCCGCGGTTCCGCGCTGAAAGCGCTGGAAGGCGAAGCAGAGTGGGAAGCGAAAATCATCGAACTGGCCGAAGCCCTGGACAGCTACATCCCAGAGCCAGAGCGTGCTATCGACAAGCCGTTCCTGCTGCCAATCGAAGACGTATTCTCCATCTCCGGTCGTGGTACCGTTGTTACCGGTCGTGTTGAGCGCGGTATCATCAAAGTTGGCGAAGAAGTTGAAATCGTTGGTATCAAAGACACCGTTAAGTCTACCTGTACTGGCGTTGAAATGTTCCGCAAACTGCTGGACGAAGGCCGTGCTGGTGAGAACGTAGGTGTTCTGCTGCGTGGTATCAAACGTGAAGAAATCGAACGTGGTCAGGTACTGGCTAAGCCAGGCTCCATCAAGCCGCACACCCAGTTCGAATCTGAAGTGTACATCCTGAGCAAAGATGAAGGTGGTCGTCACAC
>NZ_JBJNOJ010000029.1:0-899 GCF_052166695.1 Serratia sp. CY76391 | reverse complement strand
ATGATCGCCGCATCCTTGATCGGAATGCTGGTCTGGTAGTAGAAGCGGTTGGCCACCCAGCCCTGGATCTGCTCACGCGTCGCTTCGCCGTTGTGCATCGCGATGTGATACGGGTGGTGGATGTGGTAATAAGCGCCTTTGGCGCGCAGCGCCGCTTCAAATGCCTGCGGCGTCAGGGGGCGTGGTTGCGTCATGGCGATTCCCTACAGTTCGATGTTCATGCCGTCCCAGCTCACTTCGATGCCGGCGGCGGTCAGGCTCTGCCGTTCCGCGGAGTCTTCATTGAGGATCGGGTTGGTATTGTTAATGTGGATCAGGATCTTGCGTTTGGCGGGCAAGGCGCTGAGCAGGGCCGCCAGCCCGTGCTCTTCCGCCAGCGCCAGGTGCCCCATGTCCTTGCCGGTGTTGCGCCCCACGCCGGCGTTGGCCAGCTCATTGTCGCGCCACAGCGTGCCATCGATCAGCAGGCAATCCGCCCGGCGCAGCCAGGGCATCAAGGTCTCGTCCGGCTCACCCAGGCCCGGTGCGTACAGCAGACCGGCTCCGCGCACGGTATCTTCGATAAACAGCGCTACGTTGTGGCCCGGCAGCGGGCGATCGCGGTACGGTGAATAGGGCGGCGCGTTGCTGAGCAGCGGAATGGCGGTGAAGCGCACGCTTGGACAGACCGCCGTGTGAAAAGGTTCGCCGGGCGTCACCGGGTGATGAATCAACCCGCCGTTCCAGTGGGAGAGCATGGGAAACACCGGGAAGCCGGTGCTGAGATCGTCATGCACTTCGGGGGTGCACCAGACGTGGTGCGGGCAGCCCTCACGCAAATTGAGCAAGCCCGCGCAGTGATCGATCTGGCTGTCGGTCAGCACGATCGCGCCGATGCCGGTGCCGCGCAGCACGTCGGG
>NZ_JBJNOJ010000028.1:0-1566 GCF_052166695.1 Serratia sp. CY76391 | reverse complement strand
ATCCGCGCACTCAGCATGGACGCCGTACAAAAAGCAAATTCCGGCCACCCGGGGGCCCCTATGGGCATGGCGGACATCGCCGAAGTCCTGTGGCGTGACTACCTCAACCACAACCCGACTAACCCGCACTGGGCTGACCGCGACCGTTTCGTGCTCTCCAACGGCCACGGCTCCATGTTGATTTACAGCCTCCTGCACCTCACCGGCTACGACCTGCCGATGCGCGAGCTGGAAAACTTCCGTCAGCTGCATTCCAAAACCCCGGGCCACCCGGAGTACGGCTACACCCCGGGCGTTGAAACCACCACCGGCCCGCTGGGCCAGGGCATCGCCAACGCCGTCGGCTTCGCCATCGCCGAACGCACCCTGGCGGCGCAGTTCAACCGCCCCGGCCACGACATCGTCGACCACCACACCTACGCCTTCATGGGCGACGGCTGCATGATGGAAGGCATCTCGCACGAAGTCTGCTCCCTGGCCGGCACCCTCAAGCTCGGCAAGCTGACCGCCTTCTACGATGACAACGGCATCTCCATCGACGGCCACGTCGACGGCTGGTTCACCGACGACACCGCCCTGCGTTTTGAAGCCTACGGCTGGCACGTGGTGCGCAACGTCGACGGCCACAACCCGGACGCCATCAAGGCGGCGATTGAAGAAGCGCGCCAGGTGACCGACAAGCCGTCGCTGCTGATGTGCAAGACCGTTATCGGCTTCGGTTCGCCGAACAAGGCCGGCACCCATGACGTGCACGGCGCCGCGCTGGGCGCTGCCGAAGTGGCCGCCACCCGCGAAGCGCTGGGCTGGAAATACGCCGCCTTTGAAATCCCGCAGGACATCTACGCCCAGTGGGACGCCAAAGAAGCCGGTCAGGCCAAGGAAGCGGCCTGGAACGACAAGTTCGCCGCCTACGCCAGGGCCTTCCCGGAACTGGCCGCCGAGTTCAAGCGCCGCATGAACGGCGAGCTGCCGGCGGACTGGAAAGCCGACGCCAAGGCGTTCGTGGAAAAACTGCAGGCCAACCCGGCCAACATCGCCAGCCGCAAGGCGTCGCAGAACGCGCTGGAAGCGTTCGGCAAGGTGCTGCCGGAGTTCCTGGGCGGCTCCGCCGACCTGGCGCCGAGCAACCTGACCATGTGGTCCGGCTCGAAAGCGCTGAACGTTGACCCGGCGGGCAACTACATTCATTACGGCGTGCGCGAGTTCGGCATGACCGCCATCACCAACGGCATCGCGCTGCACGGCGGCTTCCTGCCGTACTCGGCGACCTTCCTGATGTTCGTGGAATACGCCCGCAACGCGGTGCGCATGGCGGCGCTGATGAAGCTGCGCAACGTGTTCGTCTACACCCACGACTCCATCGGTCTGGGCGAAGACGGCCCGACCCACCAGCCGGTGGAGCAGCTGGCGAGCCTGCGCGTGACCCCGAACATGAGCACCTGGCGCCCGTGCGACCAGGTGGAATCGGCGGTGGCGTGGCAGTACGGCATCGAGCGCAACGACGGCCCGACCACGCTGGTGTTCTCGCGCCAGAACCTGACCCAGCAGCCGCGCAGCGCAGAGCAG
>NZ_JBJNOJ010000027.1:0-1247 GCF_052166695.1 Serratia sp. CY76391 | reverse complement strand
TCGTGTCGCCATCAGAACCAATCTCGGAACTTCGCTGAAAATCTCTCTAAAAACACCTTCGGTGTTGTAAGGTTAAGCCTCACGGATCATTAGTACTGGTTAGCTCAATGCATCGCTGCACTTACACACCCAGCCTATCAACGTCTTAGTCTTAAACGTTCCTTCAGGGGCCTTAAAGGCCCAGGGAAGACTCATCTTGAGGCAAGTTTCGCGCTTAGATGCTTTCAGCGCTTATCTTTTCCGCACTTAGCTACCGGGCAATGCCATTGGCATGACAACCCGAACACCAGTGGTGCGTTCACTCCGGTCCTCTCGTACTAGGAGCAACCCCTCTCAATCTTCCAACGCCCACGGCAGATAGGGACCGAACTGTCTCACGACGTTCTAAACCCAGCTCGCGTACCACTTTAAATGGCGAACAGCCATACCCTTGGGACCTACTTCAGCCCCAGGATGTGATGAGCCGACATCGAGGTGCCAAACACCGCCGTCGATATGAACTCTTGGGCGGTATCAGCCTGTTATCCCCGGAGTACCTTTTATCCGTTGAGCGATGGCCCTTCCATTCAGAACCACCGGATCACTAAGACCTACTTTCGTACCTGCTCGAGCCGTCACTCTCGCAGTCAAGCTAGCTTATGCCTTTGCACTAACCTCACGATGTCCGACCGTGATTAGCTAACCTTCGTGCTCCTCCGTTACTCTTTGGGAGGAGACCGCCCCAGTCAAACTACCCACCAGACACTGTCCTCACCCCGGATTACGGGGCCGAGTTAGAACATCAAACATTAAAGGGTGGTATTTCAAGGATGGCTCCACGCAGACTGGCGTCCACGCTTCAAAGCCTCCCACCTATCCTACACATCAAGGCTCAATGTTCAGTGTCAAGCTATAGTAAAGGTTCACGGGGTCTTTCCGTCTTGCCGCGGGTACACTGCATCTTCACAGCGAGTTCAATTTCACTGAGTCTCGGGTGGAGACAGCCTGGCCATCATTACGCCATTCGTGCAGGTCGGAACTTACCCGACAAGGAATTTCGCTACCTTAGGACCGTTATAGTTACGGCCGCCGTTTACTGGGGCTTCGATCAAGAGCTTCGCCTTGCGGCTGACCCCATCAATTAACCTTCCAGCACCGGGCAGGCGTCACACCGTATACGTCCACTTTCGTGTTTGCACAGTGCTGTGTTTTTATTAAACAGTTGCAGCCAGCTGGTATCTTCGACTGGCTTCAGCTCCATCCGCGAG
>NZ_JBJNOJ010000026.1:0-1128 GCF_052166695.1 Serratia sp. CY76391 | reverse complement strand
CCGGAGCCTAGCCTTCTCCGTCCCCCCTTCGCAGTAACACCAAGTACAGGAATATTAACCTGTTTCCCATCGACTACGCTTTTCAGCCTCGCCTTAGGGGTCGACTCACCCTGCCCCGATTAACGTTGGACAGGAACCCTTGGTCTTCCGGCGAGCGGGCTTTTCACCCGCTTTATCGTTACTTATGTCAGCATTCGCACTTCTGATACCTCCAGCAACCCTCACAGGCCACCTTCAACGGCTTACAGAACGCTCCCCTACCCAACAACGCCTAAGCGTCGCTGCCGCAGCTTCGGTGCATGGTTTAGCCCCGTTACATCTTCCGCGCAGGCCGACTCGACCAGTGAGCTATTACGCTTTCTTTAAATGATGGCTGCTTCTAAGCCAACATCCTGGCTGTCTATGCCTTCCCACATCGTTTCCCACTTAACCATGACTTTGGGACCTTAGCTGGCGGTCTGGGTTGTTTCCCTCTTCACGACGGACGTTAGCACCCGCCGTGTGTCTCCCGTGATAACATTCTTCGGTATTCGGAGTTTGCATCGGTTTGGTAAGCCGGGATGGCCCCCTAGCCGAAACAGTGCTCTACCCCCGAAGATGAGTTCACGAGGCGCTACCTAAATAGCTTTCGGGGAGAACCAGCTATCTCCCGGTTTGATTGGCCTTTCACCCCCAGCCACAAGTCATCCGCTAATTTTTCAACATTAGTCGGTTCGGTCCTCCAGTTAGTGTTACCCAACCTTCAACCTGCCCATGGCTAGATCACCGGGTTTCGGGTCTATACCTTGCAACTAATCGCCCAGTTAAGACTCGGTTTCCCTACGGCTCCCCTATACGGTTAACCTTGCTACAAAATATAAGTCGCTGACCCATTATACAAAAGGTACGCAGTCACACCACGAAGGTGCTCCCACTGCTTGTACGTACACGGTTTCAGGTTCTATTTCACTCCCCTCGCCGGGGTTCTTTTCGCCTTTCCCTCACGGTACTGGTTCACTATCGGTCAGTCAGGAGTATTTAGCCTTGGAGGATGGTCCCCCCATATTCAGACAGGATGTCACGTGTCCCGCCCTACTCATCGAACTCACGACCTGTGCATTTTAGTGTACGGGGCTATCACCCTTTACT
>NZ_JBJNOJ010000025.1:0-1599 GCF_052166695.1 Serratia sp. CY76391 | reverse complement strand
CATCAGACAATCTGTGTGAGCACGCCACTCGAACTAATATCTTTAGGTAAGGAGGTGATCCAACCGCAGGTTCCCCTACGGTTACCTTGTTACGACTTCACCCCAGTCATGAATCACAAAGTGGTAAGCGCCCTCCCGAAGGTTAAGCTACCTACTTCTTTTGCAACCCACTCCCATGGTGTGACGGGCGGTGTGTACAAGGCCCGGGAACGTATTCACCGTAGCATTCTGATCTACGATTACTAGCGATTCCGACTTCATGGAGTCGAGTTGCAGACTCCAATCCGGACTACGACGTACTTTATGAGGTCCGCTTGCTCTCGCGAGGTCGCTTCTCTTTGTATACGCCATTGTAGCACGTGTGTAGCCCTACTCGTAAGGGCCATGATGACTTGACGTCATCCCCACCTTCCTCCAGTTTATCACTGGCAGTCTCCTTTGAGTTCCCGGCCGAACCGCTGGCAACAAAGGATAAGGGTTGCGCTCGTTGCGGGACTTAACCCAACATTTCACAACACGAGCTGACGACAGCCATGCAGCACCTGTCTCAGAGTTCCCGAAGGCACCAATCCATCTCTGGAAAGTTCTCTGGATGTCAAGAGTAGGTAAGGTTCTTCGCGTTGCATCGAATTAAACCACATGCTCCACCGCTTGTGCGGGCCCCCGTCAATTCATTTGAGTTTTAACCTTGCGGCCGTACTCCCCAGGCGGTCGATTTAACGCGTTAGCTCCGGAAGCCACGCCTCAAGGGCACAACCTCCAAATCGACATCGTTTACAGCGTGGACTACCAGGGTATCTAATCCTGTTTGCTCCCCACGCTTTCGCACCTGAGCGTCAGTCTTCGTCCAGGGGGCCGCCTTCGCCACCGGTATTCCTCCAGATCTCTACGCATTTCACCGCTACACCTGGAATTCTACCCCCCTCTACGAGACTCTAGCTTGCCAGTTTCAAATGCAGTTCCCAGGTTGAGCCCGGGGATTTCACATCTGACTTAACAAACCGCCTGCGTGCGCTTTACGCCCAGTAATTCCGATTAACGCTTGCACCCTCCGTATTACCGCGGCTGCTGGCACGGAGTTAGCCGGTGCTTCTTCTGCGAGTAACGTCAATTGATGAGCGTATTAAGCTCACCACCTTCCTCCTCGCTGAAAGTGCTTTACAACCCGAAGGCCTTCTTCACACACGCGGCATGGCTGCATCAGGCTTGCGCCCATTGTGCAATATTCCCCACTGCTGCCTCCCGTAGGAGTCTGGACCGTGTCTCAGTTCCAGTGTGGCTGGTCATCCTCTCAGACCAGCTAGGGATCGTCGCCTAGGTGAGCCATTACCCCACCTACTAGCTAATCCCATCTGGGCACATCTGATGGCAAGAGGCCCGAAGGTCCCCCTCTTTGGTCTTGCGACGTTATGCGGTATTAGCTACCGTTTCCAGTAGTTATCCCCCTCCATCAGGCAGTTTCCCAGACATTACTCACCCGTCCGCCGCTCGTCACCCAGGGAGCAAGCTCCCCTGTGCTACCGCTCGACTTGCATGTGTTAAGCCTGCCGCCAGCGTTCAATCTGAGCCATGATCAAACTCTTCAATTAAAAGCTTGAT
>NZ_JBJNOJ010000024.1:0-5478 GCF_052166695.1 Serratia sp. CY76391 | reverse complement strand
CTCAGAAGTGAAACGCCGTAGCGCCGATGGTAGTGTGGGGTCTCCCCATGCGAGAGTAGGACACTGCCAGGCATCAAATAAAGCCGAAAGCCCTGAACTGACGTTCAGGGCTTTTTGCTGTGCGTAAAATAAATATCCTGACAGTATCTATTACTTTGAAAAATGCTTTTTTGGGCATATGTAGTTTATCCTTATAAGGAAGCATAATGTTTCTTTGCTAGGGAAATAGCCAGCTAAATATATAATTGATAGTTCCAGATTATTATTTAAATAATAAAAATATCTATCTATGAACAGACTGATGAGAATTATCCGGTTATATCAAAGATAAATCTTAATTCTTCAGTGTATTAGTCGATAAATTTCACGTTAATTAAAACAAATATTAGCCAGACGCTTCGAATCGAGTAGACTAGGCGGAAGATTATTTCCGTATGGGTACTGAACGTTATGTCTACTGAAAGCGCGTCTTTAAAAAACCACAATACGTTTGCGCTCCCGGTCAACGCAGCGCACCTGATCATGGCCGATAGAATTGAGCTGATGCTCAAGGTGTGGCAACAAACGCGCAAGCGTCAGGAGCCGTTGCTGATTCTCGGTGAAGGTAGCAACGTGCTGTTCCTGGAGGATTTTTCTGGCACAGTAATGGTCAATCAGTTGAAGGGTATTGATGTTCGGGAAGATAACGATGCCTGGTATCTCCACGTCAGCTCCGGTGAAAATTGGCATGATCTGGTGCAATATACGCTGCAGGCCGGGATCTGCGGTCTGGAAAACCTGGCATTGATTCCTGGATTGGCCGGTTCCGCCCCTATCCAGAACATCGGCGCCTACGGCGTCGAATTGAAAGACGTCTGCGAGTATGTCGATCTGCTGGACTTCTCTACCGGCGCTATCGATCGTATTCCGGCTGCCGAGTGTGGTTTTGGCTACCGGGAAAGTATTTTCAAACACCGTTTCCAGACTGGACATGTCATTGTCGGGCTGGGTCTGCGTCTCAACAAACAGTGGCAACCCAAATTGAGCTACGGCGATCTGGCCAAGCTGGATCCTGCCACGGTGACACCACTTCAGGTATTTGAATCCGTATGCGCCATGCGCCGCAGCAAGCTGCCCGATCCGCGTGAAACCGGCAATGCCGGCAGCTTCTTCAAGAATCCGCTGGTGAACGCAGAGAAAGCCGCAGAACTCATCGCTAAATATCCCGCTATGCCGCATTATCCACAGCAGGATGGCCAGGTGAAGCTGGCCGCCGGATGGCTTATCGATCAATGCGAACTGAAAGGATATCGTATCGGTGGCGCTGCGGTACACCGCCAACAAGCGCTGGTGCTGGTGAACATCGCCAACGCCCACAGTCAGGATGTGGTGGCGTTGGCGCGCCACGTACGCAAGACGGTGGCTGATAAATTCGGCGTGTGGCTGGAACCTGAGGTGCGTTTTATTGGCGCGACCGGTGAACTGAATGCCGTGGCGGTGCTGTCATGAAAGATACCAAGGTTCCGTTAAAACTGATCGCGCTGCTGGCTGACGGCGAATTCCATTCCGGTGAACACCTCGGTGAGTCACTGGGCATGAGTCGCGCGGCGATCAATAAGCATATTCAGACCATTCGCGAATGGGGACTGGATGTCTTTACCGTGCCCGGAAAAGGCTATAGCCTGCCTGGCGCCATCCAGCTGTTGGAAGCCAAGCGAATCCTCAGCCTGCTGGAAGACAAGCGTGTAAGCGTGTTGCCGGTGGTCGATTCCACCAACCAATACTTGCTGGACCGCATCGACGAATTGCACTCTGGTGATGCCTGCGTCGCTGAATACCAACAGGCTGGACGAGGGCGCCGCGGGCGGCAGTGGATCTCGCCATTCGGCGCTAATTTATATCTGTCGATGTTCTGGCGACTGGAGCAGGGGCCGGCAGCGGCTATGGGGCTTAGCCTGGTGATCGGGATGGTGATGGCGGAGGTCTTGCAGCGCCTCGGTGCGGCTGATGTGCGCGTGAAGTGGCCTAACGATCTTTATCTGAACGATCGTAAATTGGCGGGGATCCTGGTAGAACTGACGGGAAAAACTGGCGATGCGGCTCAACTGGTCATCGGCGCCGGCATCAACCTGGCGATGCGTGATACCAATGCCAGCGCCATTACTCAGGGATGGATTAACCTACAGGAAGCGGGAATTCAGATCGAGCGCAATGAACTGGCTGCAACCTTGCTTAATGAACTGCGTCAGTCATTGAAACAGTTTGAGATAGACGGACTCGCGCCCTTTATCGGTCGCTGGCGTACGCTGGATAACTTTATCGACAGGCCGGTCAAGCTGCTGATTGGCGAGCGGCAGATTGTGGGTATCGCCCGAGGAATCGATTCACAGGGCGCACTGCTGCTGGAACAGGACGGGGAGATCAAGCCCTTCATCGGTGGCGAGATATCGCTGCGCAGCGCGGAATAGCGAGAAAAGACAAGGGGACAGTAACGTCCCCTGAATCGATCGGTAGGCTTACTTTCTTAAACGCACGCTTTCAACGGCGTGGTTAGCGCTTTTGGTCATTATCAGGCTGGCGCGTTCACGGGTGGGTAGTATATTCTGCTGCAAATTCAATCCGTTAATTTCATTCCATAATTGCGTGGCGATATTAACTGCTTCCGGTTCCGGCAATTTTGAATAGTTATGGAAATAAGAATCGGGATTGGAAAATGCGCCCTGACGGAATTTCAAGAAGCGATTGATATACCAGCTTTGCAATAGCGTCTCCGGCGCATCGACATATATAGAGAAGTCGACAAAATCGGAAACGAATACGCGATGCGGATCGTGAGGATAATCCATGCCGCTTTGCAATACGTTAAGCCCTTCCAGGATCAGAATATCCGGTTGCTCGATGACTTTATTGCCTTCGGGTACAACGTCATAGATTAAATGAGAATAAACCGGAGCGATGACGCGTTTGGCGCCGGATTTCACTTCCGACACGAATTTCACCAGGCTATGCATATCGTAAGACTGCGGGAAGCCTTTTTTCTTCATCAGGCCGCGTTCGTTCAGCACCTTATTAGGGTGTAAGAAGCCGTCGGTCGTGATCAACTCAACGCTGCGGTGTTCTGGCCAACGGCTCAACAACGCCTGCAACAGACGTGCGGTTGTGCTCTTACCGACGGCTACGCTGCCGGCGATGCCGATGACATAGGGAATCTTTTGCCCGTCGGTGCCGAGGAATTGCTCGAGCACCGCCTGCCTACGCAGGTTGGAACTGATATAGAAGTTCAACAGCCGTGACAGCGGCAGATAAATCTGCGCAACTTCTTCCAACGAGAGATCTTCGTTAATCCCTTTCAGTTTAACGATCTCTTCTTCTGACAACGTCAGCGGCACCGAATCTCGCAACGCAGCCCATTGGGTACGATCGAACTGTAGGTAAGGCGTTGCTAAAGATTGATCTCTTTTTATCATAAGCCAAATTCTGCCTGTTAACGCAGGTTGGGAAAGGCGCCGGACGCCAACTCCAGAGAATAAACAAGCTGCATATTATAGACAGCTTCGTTTTTGGCGTAGACTTTTTTCGCAAAAGTTGTCGATAGGCAGCAGTTTATGTCAATTGTGCGAAGCGGCGCGCAGTTGATAAAGCGGGGTTGCAAGGCGGTATCATCAGAGCCGGATACCGCCTGAAGACTAACTGGCGATGGCGCGCGAAGGCTGATTTACGGTGAACAGACGTTTGTAATAAATGACGGTCGGATGGTAATGCCCATCGGGACCCGCTGCATAATCCGGCAGCTCACCCAAACAGCGATAACCCAGGCTGCGATAAAGCGCTTCTGCCGCCGAACCGGCCTGCGTATCCAGGTACAATAGCCCGCGTTGCTGCTGCAGTGCCGCGTACTCCAGCGTCTTCATCAGAGCCTGACCTACGCCGTTGCGGCGAGCACGGCTATGCACCAACAGCTTCACCACCTCCGCACGATTACGGCCGTTCGGCTTCTGGCAAAGCTCGAGTTGCACGGTGCCAACGACGCCGCGATCGTCACGGGCAATCCACAGCAGCAGCTCGCCTTTGGCCAGGGCCGGTCGCAGACTGTGGAAGTAGCTCTCGGCGTCTTCGTGAGGAATTAAGGTGTCGTAACCGACAGAAGCGCCGTGCGTGACGGCATCGGTCAACAGGCGGGCCAATTCATCGCGGTAAATCGGCAACGTAGCGGCGTTGATAGGCACTATTTTCATCGGTCATTCCTCCTGGGATGGGGGTAATGAAGAGAAGCAATAACTGAGCCACAGCGGCGAAAGGCATAGCAACGGCAAAAGGGCGAGGGATCAGTGTAGCCCACGCCGCAGTCCGGGGCAGGTATCCCCTTTTTGGTGCATCGATCCCGCTCACAGTTTACCATCGCGGGTTAAGTGTTTTGAGAAGCCCGACACGGAGAAAGCGGCGCTCAAGGCTTGCAAAAAGTGGATAAAATTGTAGAGAATGATTGCCGCGAGTGATGAATGTTTGCACGCCGCAGGCTGCAAATTGCATGACAGTATGCAAAATTGACTGATTTATGAGCGAAAGTGCGCGTAAAGCAATTTTTTTGTTGCATAGGTCGCCCGCTCTACCTAGAATGCGCTGCACTTGATGCCGGCTTAGCTCAGTAGGTAGAGCAACTGACTTGTAATCAGTAGGTCACCAGTTCGATTCCGGTAGCCGGCACCATTCAAGTCACAAGTAGTTAAAATCTGGTGGGGTTCCCGAGCGGCCAAAGGGAGCAGACTGTAAATCTGCCGTCACAGACTTCGAAGGTTCGAATCCTTCCCCCACCACCAAATCTTGCCTTCGGCGATTAACTGAGATGCGATAAATACCGCAACGGTTGATGGCGGGAGGAGAGGGCGAAAGCCTTCGGCAAGGTTCGAGCTGTGCAGCGCAAGGCGCAGCCGGCCCGAAGGATGCGAGCCGAGTGATGAACAATCCTGCTCCATCCCAAAATTCTACAGAAAAATCAGGTAGCCGAGTTCCAGGATGCGGGCATCGTATAATGGCTATTACCTCAGCCTTCCAAGCTGATGATGTGGGTTCGATTCCCACTGCCCGCTCCAAGATGTGCTGATATAGCTCAGTTGGTAGAGCGCACCCTTGGTAAGGGTGAGGTCGGCAGTTCGAATCTGCCTATCAGCACCACTTCTTAATTTCTCGCCCCCTGATTTTCTTTCTGTTCTGGATTCAACGAGCAAATGCTTGGTTGATGTGGTGATACCACCGATTTATCCGTGTCTTAGAGGGACAATCGATGTCTAAAGAAAAGTTTGAACGTACAAAACCGCACGTTAACGTCGGTACTATCGGCCACGTTGACCACGGTAAAACTACCCTGACTGCAGCGATCACTACCGTACTGGCTAAAACCTACGGCGGTTCTGCACGTGCTTTCGACCAGATCGATAACGCGCCAGAAGAAAAAGCTCGTGGTATCACCATCAACACCTCTCACGTTGAGTATGACACCCC
>NZ_JBJNOJ010000023.1:0-21537 GCF_052166695.1 Serratia sp. CY76391 | reverse complement strand
CACGCTGTAGCGCTCCCAGGCGTCCAGCTTGGCCTTTTCTGCGTCCGTGGCCATGTCGAGTTTCACGGCGCGTTCAAGTGGCCTTATCACGTCTTCCGCTTCGCTCAGTAACCGCGATTTCCTTGATACCATGCCCTGGCGGGCTTCCTCGACCGATAACGGCGGAATATCGACCCAGGCTGGCTTGTCTCCCTTGCTGCCGCGCGTCTTGCCTTCCGGGGGCTGTCCGGTGAAGGTGGTGTAATCTTCATCGCTGACGTCTACCAGGTCTGCCGGTAGCGTTCCTGCGTTCTCGTACATATCGAGCAGGTCCACTGGGTAGAAGCTCGTCGTTGTCGCACTGAATTTATATTGGTTCATGATTAATACCCTACCGCTATCCAATACATCATGCGTTCCTTCTCACCGTGCACAAAGTTAAAGCCGGTGTTGTCATCCAATACCGTCACCTGGGGGTTATATGTCGCGTACCCCTGTGCAAAGTTTTTATTGGTAATGAATACCCCAAGGAGATGATTTGGCACGGCGATGTTGAGACCAATCCGGTCGGTGGTTTCGGCGTTTTGAACCTCGGCATAGCCGCCCTGAACAATCAGAGCCCCGCCGTTCATGTTGATTTTTGCCCACCATTGCGTGCCACTGACTGAAATCTGGCCGATGTTCTGTATCTGCGCCACGATGGCGTCCCACAGCCAGGCGCCGTTAGGGTTCCATCGGGTGCCCCAGATGTTGCCGTCCTGCGCCAGCTGCGCCGTACCAACATGTAGCTCATTGGTATGGACGGCATTATTTACCCACTCTTCAGTAGCGAACGTGCCAGCCTTGCTGCTGATTTTGCCGCTATAGGGGTTGAAGTCCCAGGCAGTATCCACATTGCTGTCGCCCTTCACATGGATAGTGGGGTGCGGGTGTTCGTCGTTGGGAGGCATCAGGTAACCAAAACTGACTGCCCCCGGATAGCCCTTGCCCTTGCGGGTTGATGTGCCCTTGGCGATGGGGACAAATATTCCGCCGGTGTTCACCGGCCACTGCCAGTTAGGCTGGAAGAATGGCGCCTGGGTGCTCAATTGGTCGGCATACGCACCGGCACCGGTTGGCATGGCCTCCGGAGTGGTTGCCACGGACGGCGTAATCAATTGGCCCGTCATTGTGTCGCCGGTCTTTTTGACGGCGTTCACATCCTCAGCCGTCAATTCAACATCGCCGGCCGCATCGGGACCGTGCCCATTGACGGTCTTCACAAGACCACCTACCGCGGTTCCCATTAATGTCTCGATGGCCTGGAACAGTTGGGTGTCATCGTTGGGATCCAGCGTCAGGCCCCCTCCTTCCACCACCTTGATAATTTCTCGCTGCACGGTATTCAGCCAGGGCGCCGTTATCCAGGTGCACGGGATTTGTTGCTGCGGGTCGCCGTCGGTAAATTCACCCTGACTATCCGCCGTCGGCGTCGTATCTCCAATTTTTTGCATAGTGCATCCTCGTCAGTTAAGACGCTGTGTATTCATCATTGGGCGTTAAGGTTGAGGCAGGAATATCACCAGCGTTTCCGATGGCGACTGTTTGGTCAACGTACAGACCAACTGCTGGTAATCGGTGTAGTTGGCGTCGGTGATTTTGGGACTGATGACGGTAACGCCCCAGGTAAACGGCCAGTCGCCATGATTCAGCGGCTGACCGGCTCCAGACATGCCGGCACGCAGCGGCCGGTATTCCGTTATCGTGATGGTAAAACCTAACGCCCTGGCCACAGAGATAAAGTAATCCCTAGACAGTCCACCGGTCGCTCCCCATTTTGACAGTACCGCACGCCGGCGCTGCCCCTCGTCTTCCTCCTGCCCTTTCATGCACGGGTCAGGCAATCCCAGCGTCAGCTCCCACTCGGGTAAAAGCAGGGTAGCCGTCGCCGGAAATCCACCGGCGAGCAGCGCCAGGGCGTCCTCGTCACTTTGCTGATAAGCGTGTGCCAGAGCGCGCAACACGGCCGTCTGAACCGCATCTTGCCGGCGGGGCCAGGCGGAGCCGGTAGGCATCAGCGCCTGCAAGGCGTGGGTGTAATCGTCAACGCTGAATTTGCTCATGTGTAGGTCACCGCCCCCCGCACGGGCAGTTGCCCCACGTCCAGGGTGATATTTTCGGTCGGCGCCATCAGCAGGAAACCTTTCGTACCCGGTACGTTGGCGATGGCCAGCTCAATGGAGGACAGGTCAATTTCCACCGGTGGCGTGTCGACCGCCGGTTTAACGCCCGGCCACCCCTCGCTGAAGAACACCTTATCGATGGCATCGTTAATCGCTGCTTTCGTGCTGTCACTTGCCGTATTGATGCCGCTGATAATGAAGTTCACCGGGTGCTTTATCGGCGAGCATACCCAGACCTCGGCGGTGACGTTGTGTTCGGTAAAGAGGTGGTCAGCCACCCGCCCCTGGTCTCCACTCGCCACCTGCGCATTCGCGGGTTCAAGGCTGGAGACCCCGTTGGTGCCGACCGGAAAACCGTCAGGATGGCCACTGACGCCATCGCACATGATGTAGATACCGACCGTACCAAAGCCCATCAATCGGCGCACAACCCACGCACGGGTGATACCCGGAACCTCCAGCGCCCAACCTTCATAGTCCTCATCGTTGCCGCCCTGGGCGGTTTCCTGGTAGGCCAGCAGCATCCGCGCCCGAAAGTCTTCCTGCTTCTCGATATCTGCACCGCCGGTAATCGCCTGTACAGCGGTGACCTGCGACTGCACGCCGGCGATGGCCACATCCAGCGTCAGCAGTGTACCGGCCTCCGCATTGCCGGCCGCGCCGCCACCGGTCGGGTCCGTACTGGGGTCCGGTAACACGGCCGTGATACTGCCCTTGCCGGTGCCGTCCTGCCCCAGAGTGAGGGCGTTATCCAGTTGATAGGTATAGCCGTCGCTGCGGTTGAGTCGGCTGCCGGCGGGAATGCTACGGCCGGCCGTACCGGAAAAACTGACTTCAGGGCAGCTGGCCGCCGTCGCCGGCTTGCGAAACACCCCCTTCAGCGCGGCCCAGCCGGCCAGCCATTCATCCGTCGCGGTATACGGCGTGGACTGCAGCGCGATGTAATCGAGATAGCCGTAATGCAAGTGCGCCATGCCGGCATCGGCGGTGGCGATGATACGCAGGTTGGCAAAACGCAGCAAACTCCCCACACCGCGCAGCTCCGACTGCATATAGCCCACGTTACGCTGGCGCAGCTCGCTCAGCGTCGGTCGTTGAAATGGCATCGTTATGACTCCCAGACCCAGGCAAATTTCACGTTGGCTTTGTCTTCACCGGGTTCTTGATAGTTGAGGGTTAACACGAAGGTACGGGGGTAGATGATTTGTGCTGTGGTAGTGATGGCACTCACCACGCCATCGTCAATCAGCCAGCGCACCGCTTCATTGGCGAAGTCCTCCGCCTTGATGGCCACCGCCGTGGTCAGCTTTTGCCGGCGCAGCAACCAGAGGCGGGAGCCTATCGGCACATCCTCGCCCAGGTCCCCCCACCATCCGCGTCGGTCACGGCTGCCGTCCAGATCGTCGTCATCCCGCGCCTGTCGGTCGGTAAACAGGCTGATGTAGATGGCCGTATACAAATCATTGCCATTCAGCAGGTCACCCTGCATCACCTGCCAGTCGCCGGCACTGCCGTCGTCCAGCCAGACCGTAGTAATGTCGCTCATTGCACGGGGTCTCCAGGTTGTTCGCTGGTGATGTCAGCATTGCCACCCTGGACGTTTTTCACCAGGTGATTGTGCTGGTTGAAGGCCTCACGCAACTGCTTCAGGGTCGTGGTGTTACTATCGCAGTTGTCGATGACGTCGCCGGTGCATTTCAGGAAAGGGCCTGTCACCGTAGCCCCTTCACTGGCCTCGATATTGACCTGTGTCGCCTGTTTCACGCCCACCACTTTGCCGTTCGCCTGCACCTCGATACCGTCCTCGGTCAGTTTGATGTACTGGCCCCACTGGTTGAATATCACCGTCTCGCCGGGGTTCAGGCCGCTGTGACGCGAAGCCGCGTGACCGCTGGCAATAACAATGGCGTTGGACCGGTCACCATTGGGGCACAAAATCACCACGTCTGCGCCAGTGGGCAGGCCGGAGGAAAAACCGAACTCCGTCAGCCGCGGCGTATCGCCTTTAACTTCCATCGGGGTCTGCGTCTGCAGAGACTGCACCGCGCCGCCATCGCTCGAGGCCGTGACTTTGGCCATCGTCACGGTCATCATCGCCCGGCGGTACAACGTGCTGATTTTGCTGTCGAGCGCGCTGACCTTGCCCCACAGCCGCTGAATAAGTCCATGGAGGTGATCGGTCATTGATAATTGAGCTCCAGGATGTTGTTGTAGAACTGATACGGCTCAACGGCGAACGCCTCTGGTGGCATCAGCACCATCTGCGCCGTTGTACCCCGACTGTCTTTCTGGAACGTCACATCACCCAGCAACCAGTATTCATCCTGCAGGCCAAACTGAGGGATGGTGATGGGAACAAGCGTATTGGGCTCCCACAGTTTGCCGGCAGAGTCTCGCCAACTGTCGATTGTCACTTGCAGCCCCCTTGAACGGCCATAACGCCGGTTCATCTCCCAGTTGATGCACTGCTGAGACGCAGCCCAGGTGCTCATGGTGCTTTCCACAAGAATGACCCGGTTGCGATAACGCATTTTGGCCACTTCCGGATCTTGCGCGGTCGCCGCTGTCACCGGGTTGTAGCCGGCATTGGGCGACACCTCCGCCACCGGTGTGGTGGTCATCGTGACGCCGATATAATCGGAAAACCGCTCATTGCGCGATTTCTGAATAGACGCCGCCTGGATGTTCTCTCCCATCGTCACGCCGCTGGCCGCCCGGCGGGTACCGACCCGCGTCAGCCACAAACTGCCGTCCGGCAGGTCGTAGTACAGCAGCGCGGCCCAGCGGGTCATCCTGTCGATCACCTCTTGGGACGATTCCCCCCAATTCAGTGAAAACTGGGGAACGATCGGCAAATCGCCCACGTCGGTGTTGACCGCGATACCGTAGGGCTCCGCCAACTTCTGGGCGATCTGCTGCGGTGTCGCCTGGCTTATCACGTTGTTTGGCCAGATAGCGGAACAGTCCACCAAATCCTGGCATTTACTGCGACCACTGGCGTAAACCTCGTGATTGGCACGACTGATCATGGCGCTCCAGCTATCGATGTAGCCCGTCAATACCACGTCATCCCCCAGGCGAACCACACACGGATCCCCTTCTGTCACCAGTTGCTTCTCATTCGAACCGGGATAATAGTCCATCAACCCCAGGGAAAACTCACTGGGCAACCGCTCGATGCTGCGCGTCACCCGTACCTGGTCCCAGCCCGAAATCAGTTTGCCGGCAACCTGCAGCGTTAATTCGTCGCTCATTGACTCTGCGCCTTAAATGTTCTTGGCATAAATGCCGGGTGAATAGGATTGGCTTCGTCCACCAGGTCATCAGAACGCGAGGCATCCTGGTAAAAACGGTTGGCCAGGTTGAGGGAGGGCAGGTTGGCCCCGAGGCTCTCAGTCACCATCGGAGCCAGGCTGGCGCCACGCGTCTGTAGCAGAACCACTGTGTTTTCTCGTAATGCCAGCAATGCCTCATACACGTCATCTTCGCGGTTGTCACCGGCCGACAAAATCGCCGCATCAAGCCGGTCACAAACTCGCTCCATCAAACTGATGGCATCGTCATAACTGCGTAGCGCCACATCTGCCGCCGCATCAGCCATCGCACCAGCGCTGAGTGTCGTAAAAAAGCGCACTGCCGTGTCTGACACGATTTTCTCGCCACCCGGGGGATGGTAGGCGGGATCGGTGAACTGACTCAGTTTCTCCATCATGTTCACCCGGTCGGGGGGAGAGGTTACGGTACTACCCAACAGATTGATGACCGCCAGCGTGGCGTCGGAGTATGCCTCTGGTGTCTGCGCCTGTGTCAGCGTTGTCAGCGATTGATTGATAGCCTCTCTGTTTTGTGTCGTGGTGGCCATCACCGCCTCTGTCTGCTGTTCGTCATGTGTGGCGTCATTAAACGAACCGTGGTTGTAGCGGCCAAACCTTTCCCGCCCAAACGTCGAATGCAGTGAGTTACCCAGGTTGGTCGCTGCATTCATTGTGCTGGTGACGCTTCTCTCCCAAAACGCCGCCGTGTTATGCAGGGTCTGCATGGTCCCGGTGAAAAAGTTGATCGTGCCGTGGATCTCCCCGATAAACGTTCCCGCTGTTTTGGCGGCCACTGCCAGCCAGGACGTCTGAACCGTTGACGCTGCATCGGCCGAGCTGGTAATAGAGAACACGCGCAAACCGGATTCAATGACCGTCAGCGTAAACTCAAACACCCGGCCGGTCAGGCCCTCAGTGATGCGTAGCCCACTCTCCGGGATGCTCACCGTCAGCTCGCCCAGCGTCGGATGTACCAACGTGCCGGCGCTGCCAGTCTCACAGGCCGCAACCAGAGAATCGCGCTGCGTCATCACGTCCGGGGCAGTATACAGGCCGCTGCTCTGCAGGAGGAAACCGCGGATGGTAAAACGCCGCGTCGCCCGCCCCATATCCTCTACCCAGGCCTTATCCCGATACGGGTACTCATGCACAGCCTGGCGGCGGCCGAATACCCCTTCCCCCTGCACCACACCAAACGGAACACCCCGGAACGAAGCCGGGCGCAGGTGCTCGGCCCATTGCCAGCTATCGCCGGACGGGCCAAAGAGCGCGTCTTTTGCATCATTGAACGCAGTATGAATGAGAGTCATGCTGTTCTCCGGGCATAAAAAAACCCGCTTGAGGCGGGTTAAACTGAATCAGGGGGCATTCATGGATGTTGTCACCTTTCCACCCGGGGGAAGCGTAACAACACGTTTCTCTCCCGTATTACCATTGGTGATAACCAGCTCCACCTGAGATCCCCCCTCTTTTTGTGCTTGCATTATTGCCTTCGTCAAAGCCGAAACCAGTTCCTGATTTTTTTCCTGTGTAATGATGCTGGGCTGACCTGGCAACCTCATTGAAGGGATTAGCCCTTCGTCTTTATAGCGGTCTCCGGCTGCGGTTTTCGATTGAATAATTTGTTGTATCTGCTGAACGCCGTAAGGGTTATTGCCCTCCTGATTAAACAGCGCATGAAGCACTCTGGCTCTCTCAAATACATTGTTCAAGTCAAGGAGACTATCAGGTGAAATACCAAGTTCTTTGCTGGCACCGGCTATCATAGCGTCTGTATTGTTATGATCCTTTTTCGGTGAAGCCGTGCTGATTATGCCCCTCAACGTACTCAAGGGCTGATAGTGTGCTGCCTTGGACTTCCCCTGATAATATCTCAACAGTTGATCATCGGCTTTCATAACACCGTGTTCTGGCGTATCAAAATGAGCAAACCTTGAGCCTTCCCCTCGTTGCTCCTTCGTGGCCCATTGCTGACCAGCAAAATTCAAATCCCACGGGTTATTATTTTTTACCTGCAACGAATTCTGGTTTACAGCGTATTGTGGTGGGATCGCAGTCGGGTGTGAAGAGGCTGCTATACTCCTCACATCCGCGGCTAAAGATTGTGCTTTCCAGGAGGCTAAATAGCGTTTATTTAATTTCTCCTGCAGGGATTTTCCCGGATGCCCAAGCGCAAGCTCAACTCCTTCACCAAAAGTCAGTGTATTTTTAAAATCCGCATCTCTCCGTGCTCGGTGAAGAATATCCTCTTGCTGATTACCGTGATAAAAACTCACAGCGCTATCTTTATCATAATTTTTGCTTTTTTCTACATTATTCATGGCAGTTTCAGCATGCCCACCGATGGTCCAATTGTAGGCATCAAGCTTTAGCTGCGTTGTCAATCCATCCAGCCTTGCAAAAAATTCATTTTCCTGCGAATTTATTTCTTGCAACTTCTGTATTTGATCATTGGATATCGTTAAGCCAAATTTATCTGACTTTGCCAACAACTCCTTATAGTGAACCCCGTCACGTAAAAGGGCCAGTGTGGCATCATTCAATCCCAAAAAGTCAGCCACTGTTTTTTGTTTTTGAGCGCTGAGAGTGGGAAATATTTCGGCCAGCTTCTCCAGGGTTTGCATGGTGTCAGCCGTATGGTCGGCACGTTCATAAATCGGGGCATTAATCTGATTCATCATTCCGACGAAATCAGCCTTTCGATTATTGAGGGCGTCAGTCAGTGAACGGGATAAATCAACAACGGATTGTCTCGCCGTATCCGTATCGGCCCCCAGTATTTCCATCGCCCCAGCAACCTGAGTCAGGTCATGGACGCTCATGCCGGAGTTTTTGGCCTGTACCCCCAGGTTGTAGGCCTCCTGACCAGCAGCGGATAAACCGCCGGCCAGTGCTTTAACGCCCTGCACGGCACCATAAGCGACCACCCCCACACCACCCAAGCGCGCCAAAACCCCGCCATAACGTTCAGCCAATCCCCCCACCATCTTCAGCGGGGGAACCATGTCACCAAAATACTGTACCCCAGACTTCGCAAAAGTACTCAGCCGAGAGAGTTTCCCGCCCATCTTGTCCAGGCCATCAACGGTCTCCTGCCCACCCAGCTTAAGCTTCTTGTCGGCCTGGTCCAGCGCCGGCAGCATTTTCTTTACGACGTCTTCCAGGTTTTTCAACGTGCCGCTGAGGTCATCCTTGCCTTCCAGCTCAAAATCAAATTTATTCTCCATCGCCATTCCTTATCTTGTTGATACGCACCGCCTGCTCATGCCACCACAGTAGTTGACGCCAACTCAGGGAGCCGGACTCCGCCGGCCCCCAACGATAAAAGAACGTCAGGTCGGCGATGACGCGCCCCCGTTCGACTCTGCCGGGGACCAGGCTAAAAAACGAGTCAGCCACACCTCGCAACGCTTATAGTCCCTGAATTTCAGCTTTTTTATGACTGGCAGAGGGACTTCAGACACCATCGAGATCAGCGAACCCATCGCCATCAGGACGTTGTTTTTATCTCGCTCTTTATAAAAGGCATCCACCTGGTCCATCGTCGGCTCACACAAGGTAATTTCCGTGTACTGGGTTTTCCCTTTATCGAGAGAGACCGGATGACCTAATACAATCGTTTCGCTTTCTGGTAACTCTAATTCCTCACTCATACATTAATTCTCCGTTACACTGCCGGTCATGCCTTCCCACTTAACATCAAAGACCGCGTCTTCGCTGTCCACCTCTTGTGTATCGACAATCCACATACCGCTGCCGATAATGATTTTCCCATTGGCTAACTCAACCACAATAGTGACATTGTCCATGGCATTAAAATCAGCAACCGTCAGCCCTCTCGCATCTCGCAATTGCCCAGAGATAAAAGGCGCGACATAAGTCTGTTTATAACCATGAACGCTATCCATCCCTAATTGTGTTTCGTTTTTAAAACTGTTAACCGAATATTTAAACTTACCGGCCAGCATATAACTCAACCCATTAATGGTCATATATGCTGTACCGGCATTATTATTACCACCAGAATAAGCCATAATTTATTTCCTTACGCGGTCGCGTCAGCCTGCAGACGAAACTGGTTAATCAACGCCACGATGCGCAGCTGGTTGACCAGAATGTCGGGATAGAGCACATCAACCCGATTGGGGTTCTGACGGTTCTTCGTTACTTTCAACCCGCTGGCAAACGTCTTACTTCCCTGCACGTAGCCCTGCTTCTCCATCTGACCATAGTCCGCAATCAGTGCGCCCTTGATGGTCGCCGGCGTCACTATCGGCAGTCCGGCCGCAAAGCGCGTGCCGTCATCGGCCAGCTTCATCCGCCCGAATTGCGACGTGATAAGCGTGCGTTGCCGGCGCATGATGTAGGCCAGCAAGAACAGCGTCTCCACCTCCAGATAGCTGTTATCCGGCGACCCATACGGGTTCTTCTGGTAGGTGGTGATGATGTTCTCCAGTTGCACCGTTCCGTCATCCGCCACCGTGTAGCTGGCAATGCCGCTGTGCAGCAGGTTGTTGCGCTCCGGTTGGTCAAAGCGTGAGGCCATCGGCGGAGCCAGCACGCCGTACACCGGCAGCGTCTGCACCGGCCGGCCGGGGTCGGCCCGCAGGCTGCCGGCCTGGGCACCGGTATAGCCCGCGCTCCACAGGTACGCCGGCGACGGCGAGTCATACACACCCAGCAACGACGCGTGCTGGTCGTTCCGCGCTTCACCTATGGCCGTCAGCTGGCCATAGGTGCCGGTCGCGACGCTGAATGCATGGCCATAGAGCTGCTTGCTGTAGCTCCAGCGGCCGCTGCTGTCATTAAGCAACACCTTGACCGCGTCCAGGCTGGTCGTGTCGGCATAGGGCAGCACGATAAAATCAAACGTCTGGTCTTTCAGGCCGGCCAGCGCATCCGTCAGCGCCGGTGTGCCGGCTCCACCCTTCATCGCCGTCAGCGCAACAACCATGCCTGCCGGCGTACGCTCGCCGCCGGCGCTGCCCTGGTAGTTCAGCCGCAAATCCAGCGTGTTGCCCACATCGCCTTTTTGCTTCGCCGTCAATGTGACGGTCGCCGTACCGCTGGCCACAGCGCTCACCGCCGTCACCGGCAAATCTTCCCGCTGGTTGATGGCCGCGGCCAAATCGGTGCCGATGGTGTCGACCGTATCGGTGGCGACCACCGTCAGCGCCACGCGCGTGCCGCCAATATACAGCACCAGCACGCCGTTCTCTGTCGCAGCATGGCTGATGGCCACGCTGCCGGTCGCCGCTGCACCTGTCGGCTCAGTCAGCGGCAGCAGGTAAACATCGCCGCCGGTATCGTTCGCCATGTACGTCGCCGTCATGGCAGCCAGCATCGAGCCGCGGCCGGCCAGCTCCGTCGCCATCTCCGGTGACCCGCACGGGGTGGCCTCGTTCACCGTTGCCGTCCCCGTCGCCAGCATCTGGCCAATCAGCAGCGTGCGCTGCACCGCCTGCGCCGTGTTGGCCTGGCTGTTGTCAATCGCCCCCCAGAACAGCGGGGTGAGAATATTGCCGTCAATCTCGGTACTCATGCGTCAGCCTCCTTCTTTTTGTTTTTGGGGGCAGCAGCAGCCTCTGCCGGTTCAGCGGCAGACGTCGCATCATCGGGGGGCTGCTCCACCTTGACCACGTCACCATCGCGCAGACGGTTTCGCCAAAAATACGCATCGTCCGGCACCTCTGCCCCATTTTCAGGCAAAAGGGTGCCCTTGACCGGGTCGCGGACCAGCCGCCCCGGTACGGGTTTTACAAACATGGGGAACTCCTGAATTAATCGTCGGCCGGCGGGCCGCTGGCGCCGTCGGGGAACGGCTGGGGAAGCTCGATATCGATACCGGGTTTCACCGTGCCATCCGGCATATCGAGCCGCACATCCACACCTTTGAGAGGCTCAGCCTCAATCGGGTAAAAGTCTTCCGGCCCCTGGTAATACTCGATGTCCATCTGGATAATCAGCTGCCCGGTATGCCCCTCCCCCTCAGGGTTGAGATCTAACTGTGAACGAATATGCTTAAACTGCTGAGTGAGTCGGGTTATCTCGTAACTGTTAATGACAGCCCGTTCAATTTCTTCCTTAATCTGCTCCAGTTTAAACTGGGCTTTCATCGCGCCATCATCGTCCAGTTCACCGTCGAACTCTTCAATTCGGGCCGCTATCTGCAGCGTGGTCACCGTATTGAACTGCGGGGCATTACGCCCCAGCGAGTGCTTTTCCTCATAAACCGTCTGAACCAGCAACACCGGATAATCGCCGTCGCGCGTTGACCAATCACGCGGTGAATACACACGGTGTTGCGCCAGCGTTTTACCTTTCAGAGCCTCAACCGCCAGCTCTCGCAGTTCTGGGGCATTCATGGCACCTCCTTCACTCTGTTCAGCTCAAGCCGCGTTCCGCCGTGACTGTCCGGTTGCACGTCTGCGACGGCAAACAGCGCCTTCACGCGGGGAACATACAACCGGTCCCCTTGCTGTGGTGGGGAGGGAAAAGCGCTATCCCTGACGCCCAGCACCGGCCGTGTGGTGTTAAGCGTGGGGCCATCATCGTCCAGCGGCTCAATCTCCCGGGTGTAAGCCCGATCAAAAATGCCGGTGATCATGAACGGCGTTCCACTCCCCTTGTCCGGCCGGTACTCGACCGGCTCACCAAAAACACCGTGGAGAGGCTTCAGTAGGTTTTTATCCCAGTCCACGGGACCGGCCATTACTTATCCCCCGCTTTAGGTCGGCCGGGTCTTTTCCTCACCTCATCAGCTACGACGTCCTCACTCGGCTCATCCTGCTCCCCCGGCTCACCGACGCCATCATTGCCGGTATCCTCATCCTGAGCACCGTTATCCAGGTCACCGCCAACATCATGCAACGCCTGGCGCACCGTCGAGATCGGTACAACAAATCCCGCAGCCTGCAGGCGCTCAGCCTCATCCTCCGGCAAACGAACCCGACTGTGCTGCTCATAGGTCTTATCGTCATGAATGACAGTGCGCCCTTTTGTAACAACCATTTCAGTTAATTGAATCATGGCCCCTCCTTACACAACCGTGGCGCAGAGCGCGGCGTTGACACGACTCGGGATCACCAGCGGTGCAGACTGCATCATCAGAAAACGCTGTGGCGGATCATTTTCCACCCAGGTCTTCGGCGCATAGGCAAGCGCTCCATAATTAAATGCAGGATCGATAATGGCCGCATAAGCCCGGGTTCCCATCAGATTCGGGCCAGACATAATGACTGTGCCATCTGCCAGCATCGGTTTTTCCACATTGTCCACCGGGTCGATATACCAATCGTTATAGAGCCACAGGTCAAACTGCCCCCAGCGCCCCTTGTAGACCGCCCCCTGTTCGACGCGCGCGCCCGCATCAACCTGATTGCCAAATGGACTTTGCGCCGGCCAGGTGATGGCATTGTCCTTAATGGTGGTATCAAGCCGGAACGCAGTCCAGGACGCATTGGTAAAGATCAGGTCCGTGGCCACCGCACCGCTTTTTTGCAAAATCAGTGTCTGCCAGCGTTCAATGTCCTGCGTCGGCAGATTGTTGGTCGCCCCGGCCGCTATCGCCAGCGGCCATTTATTGGCACCGGAAAGAGCAATGGTCAGCGCCGGATCGCGCTGAAAGTCAATCACCTCCGGGGTCAGTCCCTCACCCACGACCGTGATAGTGCCGCTCATCATCGCATTCGCCGCCATCCATTCCTGGCGACGGCTGAGCATATCGAGCTGATCCGTCATCTCAAACATCATGTTCAGCGCTGCGCGATCGGCGGCGGGAATGTTGCCCCCGACCTGCTCACCAATCTGGCGACGGATGGGCTTACGCAGATCCGGCGCCCGCTTATCCTTGATGTAAGGCGGTTTATACATATTGGTCTGGTAACGACGACTCTCCACCAGTTGTCCCGCGACCAGGGGGGAACAGAACGGCGCCATACGACGGCGGCCGACGTCCACGTCAATGGCCACAAACTCGTTATCCGACTCCACAACGTTGGGGAAAAAACGGTCCAGAAGGAAATTCTGGGACGTCATCAGGTTCGGCACCAGTTGAACCAACGTCACGGTGTCGTAAATATTAATTTGATGTTCCATTAAAAACCTCGAAAAATGAGTATGCAGGCCCCTGCCGAATTAACGGCATCGCCACATTACATGGGGTTCGCTAAAAATCAGGTCGCTGGCGCTTGCAGGCTATCACGCAGGAAAATCGAGTATGGACGCAGGGCATTTTTCAACTCAGGCACCGTCCAGCTGCTGTCAAAGGTGATGCGGTTCTGGTTGAAGATCCCCATTTCGTACACGCCTCCACGAACGGTGGCTCCACCCGGGCTGACGTTGTCCACCAATACAGCGCAGGGCTCTTCGCTGCCATCCGTTGCCGTTTTCACACTCAGGACATACACGCCCGTCGCCGTGACTTGCCCCAGGATACTGCCGCGCACAAGCGGGTCCGCACCGCCAATATCTACCGTATCCGTCACCAGTTGCAGGTTACCTGCGATCAACTGGTCCGGTACGTAGGTATAACTCTTCATCCCCGGTGTGCAGGGGTTATCGCCAATCACGTCTACCGTCATCGTTATTTACCTTTCAGTTGTTTGTACTGACTGACCAATGCACTGAGTCCGCTTGCCTTCGGCGACTCCTGCTTCAGTCGGGGAATGTTTTCATCACGCATCCGCTCGTCCAGACTCGGGCGGCGGGGGCCAGCCGAAGGGGAAACGGCCGTGCCGCTGCTGGCCATCACCTGAATGGCCGCTGCCGAACTCATGCCCGTGTTGAACGCCAGGGAAGCGGCCAGCGCAGGATTTGCCGCCGCATGCGGGCAGCTAAAGATGCGTGCGCAGCGGTGACGCTCGGCCATCCGGGCCTCTTTGTCAGCTGGGTCATCCACCTTATCATCGCCATCATCCTCATCCCCCTCGGCATCAGGTTCATCCGGATCGTTTTCAGCACGGCGTGCTCTGGCTCTGGCTTTTTTCCCTTTTTTACCCTGCTTATCCGGGTCCTCCGGATTGTCGGGGTCTTCGGCATTCGTATCGTCGTCTTGCTTATCCGGCTCCTCCACGCGGCGACCACGGGCGTTGCCCTGCGGATCATTCGGCTCGTCTTCCGGTTTGTCCGGGGTGTCGTCATCCAGCCGGCTCACCGCCCCGCGGCCAAAAAAGTGCGAAAAATTAAAACTCCTCATACGTTGACTCCTATTGGTGTATCAATTGTATAAACGCTTCATCGGGGGCAAGAATGGCATCGGCCAGGCCGAGCCTCACCCCTTCATCCGCCATCAGGCACGCCGCCTGGGTATTACGGACAACAGACTCTGCCAGCCCCCGGTTGCGAGCAACCGTACTGACAAACAACTGACCAGCAGCATCCACCTCTGCCTGGATCCCCGCTTTGGCCTGGTCACTTAGCGGTATCATCGGGTTGGTCTCACACTTGCGATCACCATATGTGATGATGGTCACCTGGAGTCCTTCTTCTTTGATCCGCTGCGACCAGTCACAATGGATAACAATCACCCCGACCGACCCAACGCCCCCTGTTCGGGGAACCAGTATCCGGTCTGCGGCACTGGCGATGGCATACGCAGCGGAATACGCGTTCTCCGTCAAAATCGCGTGAATTGGCTTTTTCCCCCGCGAGGCATAAATCAGGTCAACCAGGTCAAAACAGCCGGCCACCTCTCCGCCTGGAGAGTCGATATCCAGGCATATGGCTTTCACGTCCGGATCGCACATCGCCGTCAAAAAGGTCTGACGGATGCCGTCATAGCCGGTCATCCCACTATACGGCCGCAAACTGCCCAGCTTCTGGACCAACGTACCGTGCACCGCAATGACGGCCACGCCTTCCAGCACGTCATACCCGGCGTCACGATCACGCCCCGTCTTCGTAAAAAAGCCGTTGTCGTCATCCGCCCATGCACCAGCACGGTTGACCTGAGTAATGCCAAAGCGATCCATTAACGCTGCCATCACCACTTCGGCTTTACGGGGATGCAACGCCAGCGGCGTGTTAAACACCCGCTGGGCAAGATGGGGTAAATTCACTGTTCCTCCGGATTTTTAATGGTTTCAGGGGCCATCACGTTGGCCTGTGCCCAACTCGGCGGCGGCATCCCTTTTTCCTTGAAGTAATTAATTTCGTAACTGCGCTGGTCGACCACCTCTTCCCAGTCCGCCCCCATGTTCTCGGCCACCTCCTGCTCCATGGTGGAAATCCCCGCATCGAGTCCCAGGATAACGCCCTTCTTCTCGGCCACCGGATCGACCCAACCGCGCCCCGGCCCCATCCAGCGCCCCCGGGTATACGCGGCCCGCGCCTCGGCAAAGTCCGGCGCATTACGCGGCAACGGCAGGTCGTGGTACTCGTGCACCTCTTCAGCAAATGCCACCATAATGGGCTGCGCGAAGCCCACGCCGAAGTCTTCACGGCGGCGGTTGAGGGTCTTCCAGGCCTCGAGCAACGCCGCACGGGCCGAGCTGTAGTTAACATCTGACCAGTCCTGGCTAATCTGCTGCGCAGACAAGCCGGTGCCGGCCGCAAAATTACGCAGCACCGCATTTTCAAAATCCCGATATTGGCTGTTGGGACGAGCGGCATCGACCGTGCCGATCTCCTCACTGGGAAACAGCTTCATGATGCCCACGCCATGGTTCAGCATCAGCCGGTTATCGCTGTAATAATCTGAGCGTGCATTCTGATAGCTCCCCCAGCCTTCCTGGTTGGCGACCTCCGCAGCAGTATCCCCCAGCGCTTCAGCTGCCACACTCGGATCAAAGGGGGATTTCAGGTACGCCCCAAATACGGCATTCAGCACCGCGGCTTCCAGTTCGCTCTGGTCGTATTTGGTCAACATCTTCAGGCGCTGCACAATAGGGCTCAGTAGCCCCACACCGCGATGCTGCGCCCCCCGGTCATGGTCGAAATCATGCACAATCACAGGACGCCCCCAGCGGGTTTCACGTATGCACCGTTGCCAGGTCACCGTCTGCGGAGCGCTGTACCAATCCCCGAGGTGTGCCTCCCGAATGTGATACGCCACCGGCGCACCGTCGTCGTCAATTTCCACGCCGGCGCGCATATAACGCAGATCCATCATCTGCTGCGGGTTGCTCAACCTGTCCGGGTCGATGATTTGCACCGCGGTGGCATAGCGGGCTTTCCCGTAGCCCAACCGGTCGGGGCGGTACTGCAGGTGCGCCAGCGCATCGCCATCAATCAGCTTGTGCCGAAACGCCAGGCGCAACATCTGGGGTACCGTCAGTTGCCGTTCCACATCACACCAGTGCCCCGGATCCATCGACCAGCTGCGCCAGGCCGACTCCAGCGCCCGCTTGTATTCCTTGGCCCAGGTAATATCAAAGGCCTTGTTGCCGCTGATACGCGCCAGCTCCCGGTAATCGGGGCTCAGCACCGGCCGGAACGTTGGCCCAATGACGTTGTCCTGCGTGCGGGTGATAATCCCGGCGCCCCAGCCGTCGTTACGCACCAGATCGCGCTGGCGCGAGACCATCCGGTCACGGTAGGGGTTTATTTCGTTATCCGGCGACCACAGCGTCGGTTGCCAGTTGGCCAACTGATCGCTGGTGACGTCAGCCGCGTCATACGGGACACCCCGATTTCCCACCAGGCCCATCTGACGACCCCGCCCTGCGGGGATCTGACCTTGTGCCGGCAACGGATGACCGTCAGGCCCTAATATCTCTATTTTCGCCATAATCAGTACCTGAACCGTTGATAACGACTGCCTGAACACGAACACAACCCCAGCGCCTGCTGCAGTTGACGGATAAACATCTGCAGATTGGCCAGCGACGTCCCCTGAAATGTCACCGATCGGGTGCCGTCGCCCTGGGCATAAGAAAACGACACGCCTTTATTACCCAGCAAGAGAGCTGCATAGGCTTCTTGCGCCGCAGCCAATGCGGCCATCATTTGCTCACGTGTCATGCCCGCCAGCGGGCCACAGTTCACTGCCATAGGGTTACCTTGCTAATCGTTTGTGAAGGGGAAGTTTTTTCGGTTTTTCAGGCGGCTGAGGAAGCACTGCGCCAGGCAGCCGCAGGCTGTGTTTTTCTTCCGGTACCACCGGTGGCGGCAGCAATTTGTCCGGATTCGCCTGGATGGCGTCAGCCATTACGTTCAGCTTCAGCCCAAAATGCATCAGGCCACACAGCGCGCCGTAGGCGTACACCCGGCAGTCAAACCCTTCGTTCGCCCGGCCCTTGGGACACTCCCAGACAGTGAACCTCTTCCCACCGGCCTCTTTGGTCACCAGACGTTCGGCCAGCAACTGCTCAAACCAGCCAATATCCCGATCCGCCGGATAATGCATATACCCCGGGCCGGGCTTGTCGATATGGACACGCCCACGCACGGAGTCTTTAGCGGAGTTAACGCCCAGGATGATCGGGCGGAATGCTTGCTTGTTGCGGGACGAGGGCTTCTTGGTCGGCCAGACTGGCGAACGGTTGCCCCGGGTGGCGCTCTCTCCCTTGATGGCCCATATGCGGCGGGCCAGTCTAGCCTTGGCAAAATCGTAGACCTTCTGGGTGTGTGAGCCGCCGGAGTCATGGCAGGCCGCCATAATGACAAACCCGCGCCCGTCTGCCCGACGCCATACCTGCTGCAGGTACGCTTCCAGACGTTCCCACGGCTCGGGGGTCTCCAGGTCACCCTCAATCACATCGAAGGCGATCGACCAACTTTCCTCATCCCGTCCCCAGCCGACCACCTCGATTTCCAGGCGGTTGTCCTGGGTATCGATACCGGCCGTCAGCACCGCCACCCCATCTGGGATCTCCGCGCCGTACACTTCACGTCGCGCCAGCAGCGTGTCGACAGCCATCGCTTTGCCGTGAATGGGACGATGCGGTAACCCCATCTGGGTGTTCCACCACGCCTGCAGCTTGTCGGGATCACCTTTGGCCTTCAGGTATTTTTCGGCAATGTCAGACGGTCTGTCCTTCTGCCAGGGGCTGTAAAGCTTGGAAGCCTGAAAGCCGGCATGATGATTTTTCACCGCCAGTCGGCCACAGGTGATACAACGCGCCCGATAGAGTGCATGGCGTTCATCGGCAGACCACTGCCATACCTTATCCACAGCCTGTTCGGCATTCTCGCGCCAAACCGTTTCATACATCTGCAGCGGCACCTGCCGGTTGCCGCAACATTCAAAGGGGCGCGTCTGATGCCAGCGGATCGTTTTCAGCGTTCTCAGCCGTTCACCTTCAGACCAGGCCACGCCGCAGCCCTCACAGTGCAGCTGCGCCGTTTCCGGGAAGTGCGTACCGTTCTCCCCTTTACGCCAGTGCACATGCTTAAAGAAGTCAGGAAACTGGCGATGGCCACAGTGCGGGCATTCCAGAGACGCTCGACGCTGGTCAGAATCAGCATAACTGTCAGCAATCCTGCTTTCGTCCTCCACGGTGGGAGAACAGGCTCGAATGGAAAGCCAGTTCAAACCAAACGTTGCCGTTCGCTCTTCAGCCAGGGCAATGGGATCACCCTCTCGCGTCACCGGATATTTATCGACCTCATCCGCAAGGATAACCCTGACAGGACGACGCGCCAGGTTATCCGGACTACCGGCACCGGCCAGCGCCAAAAATCCCCCCGTGAATGACTTGTACAGCAAGGTCTCTTTCGAATTCTTTTGCTTATTGCCCCCCACCAACTTTCTCAGCACCGGCGTCACCCGCACCATAGGCGTAATACGTTCTTTGGAGAACTGTTCGGCTGCAGCTTCTTTTGGCTGCAGCAGTAATATGGGACACGGATCGAGATGCGCGAAATACCCGAAGAGGTTTTCCAGCAGTGCCGTTTTCATCAGCTGCGTGCAGCACATCACGGTGATGATATGGACCCCGGATTCCGTGGCGGCCAGCATAGGTCCCCTGGCTATTTCGACGGTCGCGGTTTCCCAGTCTCCTGATGTACTGCCGGACTCTTTAGCCAACTTCCGGTACTCATCAGCCCAATCAGGTACGCTTATTCTTGGTGGTGGCGTCCAGCCTTTCCTTACGCTGACCGCAAGACACTCAAGCTTCTTCTGCGTTAAACTCAGGCTCTCCGAGGCTGGTAATGTGTTTATGGACATGCTCGGCGAGTACCTCGGTCATTCTGTCAGCGGGCACATCAAGATCGGCGGCCATCAGAGGGGCCACGCGTGAAGGCCAGTTCAACCAGGAATCCCGCTGCGCCCGGAAACAATCAAACAGCACTTTTTCGGCCAGCTCCAGCTCAATGAGCTGCCCATCCTTTTGCTGGAACTCTAATTTGGTCAGCAGGGCCAGATAGTTCTCTTTTAGGCGCCGGGCCTCATCAAGACTCAGTTCAGCACCGTTTTCCTGAATGAATTTCTCAGCGATATCAGAAAGTGACGTCTCAGGATCAAGCTCAGGGGCTGCGGCCGCAGGCATGGACGATACCGTTCCTTTTTTGACTTTATTTACCGGTGCTCCTGTCTTTTTTGACTTAGGGTGATTAACCGTTTTCCTGTATTTTTTTATCAGGGCATTGGATGCATCCGCGTCAATATCTTCCCCTGAGAAGATCACCCATCCCTTGCTTTTCCATATCGTGATCGTCTTGCGACTGACACCGTGGAGACGCGCAAAATCTGACTGATTCATTGTTACCTCTCGCTGTTACCCCGTGTGTTACCTAAACTGTTACCCTGAAACCAGGTAACAACGTAAAAAATGTCTTGGGTAACACTTTTTCTTCGAAATTATTTTTTAATAACAAAGAATAAGCCATCACTTCGGTTTTACCGAAATGTTACCTGTTACCCAAATTTTGAAAATTTTTAGCTAGAAAAACACTGCGCGCGCGCAATGCCCATACATTAAACCCCTCCAGGAAGGACCCATTTTTTTCTGCCCCTCCCCCCACGGTCGTTTGGTGTTCAGAAAAAAGAAGCCCCCCGCTTTACCGGAGCGATCACTTTCTGTTACTGGCCTGTGTTTCTCGGGGCAGGCTCCCAGTGATATCTTGGAGCTGTCACACGCCAAGATAAAGGAAGGAAAAACACAATGACCAAAGAACAACTGGAGTTAATCGTCGCATTGTTTGCTGCTCAACAAGCAGCGACTGTCCACCTATCAATGCTAGTTGCCCAAAACAACGGGATAGAAAAAGAAAATATGGCTGACTCATTTCGAAAAACAGCAGAACTTTTAGGAGATCATGTTCCGAACAAAGAAATCATATCTTTGGTTTTAAATCAAATTGCTTACGGCATCTCTACATCAGCGGTCGAATCCCAAAAGGTTATTGAGAAGCAAATTAAGGAATTACTCCATTAAGTAGACCTGTTAATTCATTCGTTATTTTTTTAAACCAATCTGAGCTAAATTTTGTAGCAGCCGCAGTATTTTCAGATATTGCGGTATTTTCTTGTTTTTTCGTTTCTTTCATTATTTTCCAACCTTTCATTTTCGATAGATGCAATGGTGTTTTTCTTAACCAAATAAAAGGGCATCGCCACGGCGCTATTTCGCCGTTTTCATCGCGTCAGAGATAGCCTTGCTGAGCACTGACGGCATCAGTGCCGCCGCCATCTTGTTGGCGCGGTCGAAATAATTCAGGTGCTGTTTCACCGGTAAGGCATCACCGTACTGAATAAGTAGTTTGGGAGCGCGCTGTTTGCGCCGCTCACGCTGCGTGCCGTTCGGCGAGCGCTTCGCCCGTTTCCTGACCTTTTTGTACTTGTAACGCTTGAATACGCCGCGTGCCTTACCAACCTCCCCGACAAACACATCATCCTTGGCCTTCAGCTGCGCCAGCTTGTTGCGTGGCAGGTTGCCGTACTTATTCAGCTTGATGTTCTTCGGGTTCAGCAACGCCTTACCATTCAGCTTGTGAACCCCACCGAACTCGAACGGGTCCAGATACTCGGCGGCGGTATCCATGACTGATACCGTGGCCACCAGGTTGTCTTTACGGGCACCACGAGACTTAACGGAGTTCACGGTAAACGGCGTGGGATTGGCAAAGGTGCGCTCAATGCCCACCTTTTCTGCCGCGGCTATTTGCCTGGCGACAGAGGTTAGTGCCTGGGCGGATCG
>NZ_JBJNOJ010000022.1:0-1600 GCF_052166695.1 Serratia sp. CY76391 | reverse complement strand
CGATCGCAAACGGGATTTGCTTTCTTATCTTTGCCAGCGTCGCCGGCAATTCTCGTATGTCGGGCATAGGGTCTCTCCCCTCATTATTACCGGAACAAATGGCATGATGATTCAGGTGGCAATCTGACCAGCTGCCCGTAGCGCTGCCAGTAATCCGTTAAAATCCGCCTGCGTCGGTGCCGCGGTTAAATCAGCCATCGCAGCAGCCATTTTTACCCCGCCAACCGCACTGGCCGTTGCTGCTGGCAATGTGTAAGGCTCACCTGCACCAATAGCGGTTCGCGCAGCCGCAGCATCTGCAGCTTTTAGTAACTGCTTCCCAACATCGGATGCATCGCTAATATCAGCTGTCGCTGGCTGATAGTTCCCTGCCTTGGCATCGGTTGCCGCAGTCCCAATCTTGAGGTTCGAAGTACCGGCACCAATAGTGCTCAAAATTTGTTCATTGGTCTGCTGTTTCAGCATGGTTTTCACCGGCGCGGAAGCATCGGTAATATTGTCGATAGTGACCGTTCCGTCACCACCCCCACCTCCGCCGCCATCGCCTTTGGCAACCACCTGCACCATAGAGAAGGAGCCCCATTGAATAATCGGGGCACCAAAAGGCTGATAACCATCAGCAATCTTCTCAGCGACCTTCGTTTGCAGGTCATCGGGGTTATCACCCACGACGACGGTATAATCTGTAAGTGCCATATAGACCTCATCATTTAATTTCAGTGGCTGTGCTGACACCCTCGCCACACACACCAAACAGAACAATTATGTTTGACCCGCACGCTCCCCCGTTTCGATACTTAAGCTGCATTGCATTAACGTCTTTGCCTCGTCCTTGAGGCATTCCTGCCCGTCCCCAGACGGGCTTTTTTTCTTGACTCTCCACACCTGCCATTCCCAGCTTTAAGAAGTGTCGTGCGTATAACTACAAAAGCGTTCTTCCAGAGAAGTCTTTAGCCCACAAATACCCCTTGTGGGCTTCTTTTATTCCCCCACCCGATACATCACCACAGCATTACCGTTCACCCATAACGGTCAGGGTGACCGGGCAGGATCCGTTGATGGTTTTGTTTATGCATTTTGGATGGCCCTCTCAAAGGCCACCTGAAGTACTTGACAGAAACACACTGCCTTTTGAACTGTGAAATCGTTCCGTGCAACAATTGCGCTCTTCCTCGTAGAGTGCCGCCCACGTCTCCTTGTGGGCTTTTTTTATTCCTCCACCCGGTACATCACCACGGCGTTACCGTTCACCGATACCCGTGTCACGCTCATGGGCGACGTTGAAGTGATTTGCACGCCGACGTAGCGCTGAGAGACGCAGCCGGTCAGTAAACACGATAACACCAGGCATAACGTCAGCGTTTTCATATCACCGTCCTTTACAGATCTGGCTTTCGCCTGGATTGGTATCGATACAAGCCGAGCCGTTCGGGTATTGCAACACAACAGTGTTATCGGGCTGTACCTCTGCGTTGGTGATGCTCTGCCCCCTTGCGCCGTTGGCATGTGTGAACGACACAGCAGAACATGCAGCCATAGCAACAATAGCCACCAGCAGCAGCGAATTGACCACCAGCCGCGTCCTTTTCTTGTTCATGAA
>NZ_JBJNOJ010000021.1:0-25715 GCF_052166695.1 Serratia sp. CY76391 | reverse complement strand
GAACATGAAAGTTACCCTGATTCACCCAATCGCGATGGACGACGGTCTGCGTTTCGCAATCCGTGAAGGCGGCCGTACTGTAGGCGCTGGTGTTGTTGCTAAAGTTATCGCTTAATCGCGAATAATTTTTCGACACAAAAAAGGGCACTTCGGTGCCCTTTTTTTATGCAATTTGTATAAATCTTAATTGAAATAAAAACCATTCCTATTTAGACTCAATGCATTGGTTAAGAAGTGAGTCTCTCTATGTATGTATGTCTGTGTAATGCGGTGACTGACAAAGCGATCCGTAATGCGGTGCGTCAGCACAATCCCCATACCATGAAGCAGCTGCGTGAACTTGTGCCGATTGGTACCGATTGTGGAAAGTGCATTCGTCAGGCAAGACAGATTATGGTGGAGGAACGCAGAACTATCATCCCAATGCATGAAGTTGCCTAACAAAGGGTAAGGTTATTTTTGACTCTTGGCTTACAGGTTCTACACTTTTAGAACTGGCCAGGAGGAGTTACCTATGAAAGGCGATAAAAAGATCATTGCTCACCTCAACAAGCTGCTCGGCAACGAGCTGGTTGCCATCAATCAATATTTCCTGCACGCCCGCATGTTCAAGAATTGGGGTTTAATGCGCCTCAACGATAAGGAATACCACGAGTCGATCGACGAAATGAAACATGCCGATCGCTACATTGAACGCATCCTGTTCCTGGAAGGAATACCTAATCTGCAAGACCTCGGTAAGCTGAACATCGGCGAAGACATTGAAGAGATGCTGCGTTCCGATCTGGCGCTGGAATTGGCGGGCGCCAAGAACCTGCGCGAAGGTATCGCCTACGCCGACTCGATTCACGATTATGTCAGCCGTGATTTGATGATCGACATTCTGGCCGATGAAGAAGAGCATATCGACTGGCTGGAAACCGAGCTGGATCTGATCGCTCGCCTCGGCATTCAAAACTATGCCCAGGCCCAGATTTTAGAACGCAAAGAGTAAGCCTGCCTTCCGTTCGTCATCGCCTCTCCTGCCGGCGACCGTTTTTACGGCGGGGCAGGGGAGCTGCCCGCTAAGCATAATTCATACCTTGATCGCCACCTTCATCTTGTGATCGTCGCTGAACGCGCAAAAATGACGATTTCCTGAGCATATTTCCAACTGCGGCTTGCTTCCTGGGCCATTTTGCGTATAATGCGCGGGCTTACCTAATCTTGGTAAGCCTGATTTTAGCGAATCAGTCGATTGGCAGGCCTTTTTCGCCTTTCGAACAATACTCCCGATATGGGGGTTATATGTTGACGATTACACTCCCCCATCAATCGAAATGGGTGTGAGGAGTAATTATTTACGTTTATAAATAATTGGAGCTCTGGTCTCATGCAGAACCAAAGAATCCGTATCCGCCTGAAAGCGTTTGATCATCGTCTGATCGATCAATCAACCGCGGAAATCGTCGAGACTGCAAAGCGCACTGGTGCGCAAGTCCGTGGTCCGATCCCGCTGCCAACTCGCAAAGAGCGCTTTACCGTTCTGATCTCTCCGCACGTCAACAAAGACGCGCGCGATCAGTACGAGATTCGCACTCACAAGCGTCTGGTTGACATCGTTGAGCCAACCGAGAAAACCGTTGATGCTCTGATGCGTCTGGATCTGGCTGCCGGTGTAGACGTGCAGATCAGCCTGGGTTAATCAGGTCATTGAGCGATTGAGAGGTTGAAACAATGATTGGTTTAGTCGGTAAAAAAGTGGGTATGACCCGTATCTTCACTGAAGATGGCGTTTCTATCCCAGTAACCGTAATTGAAATTGAAGCGAACCGCGTGACTCAGGTTAAAAGCCTGGACACCGACGGTTACCGTGCCGTTCAGGTTACCACTGGTAGCAAAAAAGCTAACCGTGTAACCAAGCCGGAAGCGGGCCATTTCGCTAAAGCTGGCGTTGAAGCTGGCCGTGGTCTGTGGGAATTCCGCCTGGAAGAAGGTCAAGAATTCGCTGCAGGTCAGGAAATTAGCGTAGAAATCTTCGCTGACGTTAAAAAAGTCGATGTTACCGGTACTTCTAAAGGTAAAGGTTTTGCTGGCACTGTTAAGCGCTGGAACTTCCGTACCCAAGACGCTACCCACGGTAACTCCTTGTCTCACCGCGTTCCGGGTTCTATCGGTCAGAACCAGACTCCGGGCAAAGTGTTCAAAGGCAAGAAAATGGCTGGCCACCTGGGTGATGAGCGCGTAACCGTTCAGAGCCTGGACGTAGTACGTGTTGACGCTGAGCGCAACCTGCTGCTGGTTAAGGGTGCTGTACCGGGCGCAACCGGTGGCAACCTGATCGTTAAACCAGCTGTGAAGGCGTAAGGGGATAGCAATGGAATTAGTATTGAAAGACGCGCAAAGCGCGCTGACTGTTTCCGAAACTACCTTCGGTCGTGATTTCAACGAAGCGCTGGTACACCAGGTTGTTGTTGCTTATGCAGCAGGTGCCCGTCAAGGTACTCGTGCTCAGAAGACCCGTGCTGAAGTAACTGGTTCCGGCAAAAAGCCATGGCGTCAGAAAGGCACCGGCCGTGCGCGTTCAGGTTCTGTAAAGAGCCCGATCTGGCGTTCAGGCGGCGTGACCTTTGCTGCTAAGCCACAGGACCACAGTCAGAAAGTAAACAAAAAGATGTACCGCGGCGCGCTGAAAAGCATCCTGTCCGAACTGGTACGTCAAGATCGTCTGATCGTTGTCGAGAAGTTCTCTGTAGAAGCGCCTAAAACTAAGCTGCTGGCACAGAAACTGAAAGATATGGCTCTGGAAGACGTGCTGATCGTGACCGGTGAACTGGATGAGAATCTGTTCCTGGCAGCTCGCAACCTGTACAAGGTTGACGTGCGCGATGTAGCAGGTATCGATCCGGTTAGCCTGATCGCCTTCGACAAAGTGGTTATGACTGCTGATGCTGTGAAGCAAGTTGAGGAGATGCTGGCATGATCCGTGAAGAACGTTTGCTGAAAGTGCTGCGTGCACCGCACGTATCTGAAAAAGCATCCGCTGCGATGGAAAAAAGCAACACCATCGTTCTCAAAGTTGCCAAAGACGCGACCAAAGCAGAAATCAAAGCTGCAGTGCAGAAACTGTTTGAAGTCGAAGTCAAAGACGTGAACACCCTGGTAGTTAAAGGGAAAGTGAAGCGTCACGGTCAGCGTGTTGGTCGTCGTAGCGACTGGAAAAAAGCTTACGTCACCCTGAAAGAAGGCCAGAATCTGGACTTCATCGGCGGCGCAGAGTAAGTCGGAGGAGTAAGAACAATGGCAATTGTTAAATGTAAACCTACATCTCCGGGTCGTCGCCACGTTGTTAAAGTGGTTAACCCTGAGCTGCACAAGGGTAAACCTTATGCCCCGCTGCTGGAAAAACTGAGCAAAAGCGGTGGTCGTAACAACAATGGCCGTATCACCACCCGTCATATCGGTGGTGGCCACAAGCAACATTATCGTCTGGTTGACTTCAAGCGCAACAAAGACGGTATCCCTGCTGTGGTTGAGCGTCTGGAGTACGATCCGAACCGTTCCGCGAACATCGCGCTGGTTCTGTACAAAGACGGCGAACGCCGTTACATCCTGGCGCCGAAAGGCCTGAAAGCTGGTGACCAGATTCAATCTGGCGTTGATGCTGCAATCAAAGCGGGTAACACCCTGCCGATGCGCAACATTCCAGTTGGTTCAACGGTTCACAACGTAGAAATGAAACCAGGTAAAGGCGGCCAGATGGCTCGCTCCGCTGGCGCCTACGTTCAGATCGTTGCTCGTGATGGTTCCTACGTAACTCTGCGTCTGCGCTCCGGCGAAATGCGTAAAGTTCCAGCTGATTGCCGCGCCACCCTGGGTGAAGTCGGTAACGCTGAACATATGCTTCGCGTTCTGGGTAAAGCAGGTGCTGCACGTTGGCGTGGTGTTCGTCCTACCGTTCGCGGTACGGCGATGAACCCGGTAGATCACCCGCACGGTGGTGGTGAAGGTCGTAACTTTGGTAAGCACCCGGTAACTCCGTGGGGCGTTCAGACCAAAGGTAAGAAGACCCGTAGCAACAAGCGTACTGATAAGTTCATCGTACGTCGCCGTAGCAAAAAATAATTAGAGGATAAGCCATGCCACGTTCTCTCAAGAAAGGTCCTTTTATTGACCTGCACTTGCTGAAGAAGGTAGAGAAAGCGGTGGAAAGCGGTGACAAGAAGCCTTTGCGCACTTGGTCCCGTCGTTCAACGATCTTTCCTAACATGATCGGTTTGACCATCGCTGTCCATAATGGTCGTCAGCACGTACCAGTGTTCGTTTCCGATGAAATGGTCGGTCACAAACTGGGTGAATTCGCGCCGACTCGTACTTATCGCGGCCATGCGGCTGATAAAAAAGCTAAAAAGCGCTAAGGTAGGAGGAAGAGATGGAAACTATCGCTAAACATCGCCACGCTCGTTCTTCTGCTCAGAAGGTTCGCCTTGTTGCTGACCTGATTCGCGGTAAGAAAGTGTCGCAAGCTCTGGAAACTCTGACCTACACCAACAAGAAAGCTGCTGGTCTGGTTAAGAAAGTGCTGGAGTCTGCCATTGCTAACGCAGAACACAACGATGGCGCTGACATCGATGATCTGAAAGTTACGAAAATCTTCGTAGACGAAGGCCCAAGCATGAAGCGCATTATGCCGCGTGCAAAAGGTCGTGCAGATCGCATCCTGAAGCGCACCAGCCACATTACTGTGGTTGTGTCCGATCGCTGAGACTCTGGAGACTAGCAATGGGTCAGAAAGTACATCCTAATGGTATTCGCCTGGGTATTGTCAAACCTTGGAACTCTACTTGGTATGCGAATACCAAAGAATTCGCTGACAACCTGGACAGCGACTTTAAAGTTCGTCAATTCCTGACTAAGGAACTGTCGAAAGCTTCCGTTTCTCGCATCGTTATCGAGCGTCCTGCGAAGAGCATCCGTGTGACCATTCACACTGCTCGCCCAGGCATCGTTATCGGCAAGAAAGGTGAAGACGTCGAAAAACTGCGCAAGGTCGTAGCGGACATCGCTGGCGTTCCTGCACAGATCAACATCGCCGAAGTCCGTAAACCGGAACTCGACGCTAAATTGGTTGCTGACAGCATCACTTCTCAGCTGGAACGTCGCGTTATGTTCCGTCGTGCTATGAAGCGTGCAGTACAGAACGCAATGCGTCTTGGCGCTAAAGGTATCAAAGTTGAAGTAAGCGGCCGTCTTGGCGGCGCCGAAATCGCACGTACCGAATGGTACCGCGAAGGTCGTGTTCCATTGCACACTCTGCGTGCGGACATCGACTACAACACATCTGAAGCGCACACCACTTATGGTGTAATCGGCGTTAAGGTATGGATCTTCAAAGGTGAGATCCTGGGTGGTATGGCTGCAGTTGAACAACCGGAACCGGCTGCTCAACCTAAAAAGCAGCAGCGTAAAGGCCGCAAGTAAGGAGAGTCGCTGATGTTACAACCAAAGCGTACAAAATTCCGTAAGGTGCACAAGGGCCGCAACCGTGGTCTGGCGCAAGGTACGGATGTTAGCTTCGGCACTTTCGGTCTGAAAGCTGTTGGCCGTGGCCGTCTGACTGCTCGTCAAATCGAAGCAGCTCGTCGTGCAATGACTCGTGCAGTTAAGCGTCAAGGCAAGATCTGGATCCGTGTATTCCCGGACAAACCGATCACCGAGAAGCCGCTGGAAGTGCGTATGGGTAAAGGTAAGGGTAACGTGGAGTATTGGGTTGCCCTGATCCAGCCTGGTAAGGTCCTGTACGAAATGGACGGCGTGCCAGAAGAGGTTGCCCGCGAGGCATTCAAACTGGCAGCAGCGAAACTGCCGATCAAAACCACCTTTGTAACTAAGACGGTGATGTAATGAAAGCACAAGAGCTGCGTGAAAAAAGCGTTGAAGAGCTGAATGCCGAGCTGCTCAACCTGCTGCGTGAGCAATTCAACTTGCGCATGCAGGCGGCCAGTGGCCAGCTGCAACAAACTCACCTGTTGAAACAAGTGCGTCGTGACGTCGCACGCGTTAAGACTTTACTGACTCAAAAGGCGGGTGTGTAAATGACTGAAGTTATCCGTACCCTGCAGGGTCGTGTTGTTAGCGATAAAATGGAGAAATCCATCGTTGTTGCTATCGAGCGTACTGTGAAGCACCCAATCTACGGGAAATTCATCAAACGTACGACCAAGCTGCACGTACATGACGAGAACAACGAATGTGGTACCGGCGACGTGGTGGAAATCCGCGAATGCCGCCCACTGTCCAAGACCAAGTCCTGGACGTTGGTTCGCGTTGTAGAGAAAGCGATTCTGTAATAGAGTAGCTGGCTCTCACTTAATAAACGGCTCAGAAAATGAGCCGTTTATTTTTTCTACCCATACCAAGTAAGCGGTGTTATAATGCTGCGCCCTCGGTTATGGGGCTTTTCAACGGCCTAATTTTTACTTGGGTCTTTAAAGTAGTAGTTGACATTAGCGGAGCACTAAAATGATCCAAGAACAGACTATGCTGAACGTCGCCGACAACTCCGGTGCACGTCGCGTAATGTGTATCAAGGTTCTAGGTGGCTCGCACCGTCGCTACGCAGGCGTCGGCGACATCATCAAAATTACCATCAAGGAAGCAATTCCTCGCGGTAAGGTGAAGAAAGGCGATGTTCTGAAGGCGGTAGTGGTGCGCACCAAGAAGGGTGTACGTCGCCCGGACGGTTCTGTCATTCGCTTCGATGGCAATGCATGCGTTATTTTGAACAATAACAGCGAGCAGCCAATCGGTACGCGTATTTTTGGGCCGGTAACTCGTGAACTGCGTAATGAGAAGTTCATGAAAATTATCTCTCTGGCACCAGAAGTACTCTAAGGAGCGAACATGGCAGCGAAGATCCGTCGTGATGACGAAGTTATCGTGATTACCGGGAAAGACAAAGGTAAGCGCGGTAAAGTAAAAAATGTCCTGTCTGCTGGCAAGGTCATTGTTGAAGGCATCAACCTGGTTAAGAAACACCAGAAGCCGGTTCCGGCTCTGAACCAACCAGGCGGCATTGTTGAGAAAGAAGCTGCAATTCAGGTTTCTAACATTGCTATCTTCAACGCGGCTACCGGCAAGGCTGACCGTGTAGGCTTTAGATTCGAAGACGGCAAAAAAGTCCGTTTCTTCAAGTCTAACAGCGAAACTATCAAGTAATTTGGAGTAATACGATGGCGAAACTGCATGATTACTACAAAGACGAGGTAGTCAAACAACTGATGTCTCAGTTTGATTACAACTCTGTCATGCAAGTCCCTCGGGTCGAGAAGATCACCCTGAACATGGGTGTTGGTGAAGCGATTGCTGACAAGAAACTGCTGGATAACGCCGCAGCGGACCTGGCAGCCATCTCCGGTCAAAAACCGTTGATCACCAAAGCCCGCAAATCTGTTGCAGGCTTCAAAATCCGTCAGGGCTATCCGATCGGCTGTAAAGTAACTCTGCGTGGCGAACGCATGTGGGAGTTCTTTGAGCGTCTGATCTCCATTGCTGTTCCACGTATCCGTGACTTCCGTGGCCTGTCCGCCAAGTCATTCGATGGCCGTGGCAACTACAGCATGGGCGTGCGTGAGCAAATCATCTTCCCAGAAATCGACTACGACAAAGTCGATCGCGTTCGTGGTTTGGATATTACCATTACCACTACTGCGAAATCTGATGATGAAGGCCGCGCGCTGCTGGCTGCTTTTAACTTCCCGTTCCGCAAGTAAGGCAGGGTTACTGATGGCTAAGCAATCAATGAAAGCACGCGAAGTCAAGCGCGTGAAATTAGCTGACAAGTTCTTTGCAAAACGCGCTGAACTGAAAGCTATTATCTCTGATGTGAACGCATCCGATGAAGATCGTTGGAATGCCGTTCTCAAGCTGCAAACTCTGCCGCGTGATTCCAGCCCGTCTCGTCAGCGTAAACGCTGCCGCCAAACTGGCCGTCCACATGGTTATGTGGGCAAATTCGGGTTGAGCCGTATTAAGCTTCGTGAAGCCGCTATGCGCGGTGAAGTACCAGGCTTGAAAAAGGCTAGCTGGTAATTACCAATTGAATCACGGGAGTAAAGACAGATGAGCATGCAAGATCCGATCGCGGATATGCTGACCCGTATCCGTAACGGTCAAGCCGCGAACAAAGTTGCGGTCACCATGCCTTCCTCCAAGCTGAAAGTGGCAATTGCCAACGTGCTGAAGGAAGAAGGTTTTATTGAAGATTTCAAAATCGAAGGCGACGCCAAGCCTGTTCTGGAACTGGTACTGAAGTACTTCCAGGGCAAAGCTGTGGTAGAAAGCATTCAACGTATCAGCCGTCCAGGTCTGCGCATCTACAAGAAAAAAGATGAGCTGCCAAAAGTTATGGCCGGTTTGGGTATCGCTGTTGTTTCTACCTCTAAAGGTGTTATGACCGATCGTGCAGCTCGCCAGGCTGGTCTTGGTGGCGAGATTATCTGCTACGTAGCTTAATTCGGGAGGAAAGAATGTCTCGTGTTGCAAAAGCACCCGTCGTCATTCCTGCCGGCGTAGAGGTAAAACTCAACGGTCAGGTTATTTCGATTAAGGGTAAAAACGGCGAGTTGACTCGTACTATCCACGACGCCGTTGAAGTGAAGCAAGAAGCTAACGCACTGACTTTCGCTCCGCGCGAAGGTTTTGCTAACGCATGGGCCCAAGCGGGTACCACGCGCGCTCTGCTGAACGCAATGGTTGTTGGTGTTACCGAAGGCTTCACCAAGAAGCTTCAACTGGTAGGTGTTGGTTATCGTGCTGCCGTTAAAGGCAACGTGGTGAATTTGGCCCTGGGCTTCTCTCACCCTATCGATCACCAGCTGCCGGCAGGTATCACTGCTGAATGCCCAAGCCAAACTGAAATCGTGCTGAAAGGCGCTGATAAGCAGGTAATTGGCCAGGTAGCAGCAGATCTGCGCGCTTACCGTCGTCCTGAGCCTTACAAAGGCAAGGGTGTTCGTTACGCCGACGAAGTCGTGCGTACCAAAGAGGCTAAGAAGAAGTAAGGTAACACTATGGATAAGAAATCTGCTCGTATCCGTCGTGCGACCCGCGCACGCCGCAAGCTCCAAGAGCTGGGTGCAACCCGCCTGGTGGTACATCGTACCCCGCGTCACATTTACGCACAGGTGATTGCTCCAAACGGTTCTGAAGTACTGGTAGCCGCTTCTACTTTAGAAAAAGCTATCGCGGAGCAACTGAAGTATTCCGGTAACAAAGACGCAGCAGCAGCCGTAGGTAAAGCTCTGGCTGAGCGCGCGTTGGAAAAAGGGATTGCGAAAGTATCCTTTGACCGTTCCGGTTTCCAATATCATGGTCGAGTCCAGGCACTGGCAGATGCTGCCCGTGAAGCTGGCCTTCAGTTCTAAGGAAGAGGTTTAAGATGGCTCACATCGAAAAACAAGCTGGCGAACTGCAGGAAAAGCTGATCGCGGTAAACCGCGTATCTAAAACCGTAAAAGGTGGCCGTATTTTCAGCTTTACCGCACTGACTGTAGTTGGTGATGGTAACGGTCGCGTTGGTTTTGGCTACGGCAAAGCACGCGAAGTTCCAGCAGCGATCCAGAAAGCGATGGAAAAAGCCCGTCGCAACATGATGAACGTCGCGCTGAACAGCGGCACCCTGCAGCACCCTGTTAAGGGCGCTCACACGGGTTCTCGCGTGTTCATGCAGCCTGCTCATGAAGGTACCGGTATCATCGCGGGCGGTGCAATGCGCGCCGTTCTCGAAGTTGCTGGGGTGCACAACGTATTGGCTAAAGCTTATGGTTCCACCAACCCGATCAACGTGGTTCGTGCAACTATCGACGCTCTGGCGAATATGAAGTCTCCTGAAATGGTCGCTGCTAAGCGTGGTAAATCCGTTGCCGACATTCTGGGGTAATTGACCATGGCTAAGACTATTAAAGTTACACAAACTCGCAGCTCAATTGGCCGTCTGCCGAAGCATAAAGCTACTCTGCTCGGTCTGGGTCTGCGTCGTATTGGTCACACCGTAGAGCGCGAGGATACTCCTGCTGTTCGCGGTATGGTCAACCTGGTTTCCTACATGGTTAAAGTTGAGGAGTAACAGATGCGTTTAAATACTCTGTCTCCGGCTGAAGGTGCCAAGCATGCGCCTAAGCGTGTAGGTCGTGGTATTGGTTCTGGCCTGGGTAAAACCGGCGGCCGTGGTCACAAAGGTCAGAAGTCTCGTTCTGGCGGTGGCGTACGTCGTGGTTTCGAAGGTGGTCAGATGCCTCTGTACCGTCGTCTGCCGAAATTCGGCTTCACTTCACGCAAAGCGATGATCACGGCAGAAGTTCGTCTGTCTGAACTGGCTCTGGTTGAAGGCGATGTTATCGACCTGAACGCGCTGAAAGCCGCTAACGTAGTTGGTGTCCAGATCGAATTCGCGAAAGTTGTACTTTCTGGCGAAGTCGCTCGTCCGGTAACCCTGCGTGGTCTGCGTGTCACCAAAGGCGCTCGTGCTGCTATCGAGGCTGCTGGCGGTAAAATTGAGGAATAAGTAGCAGATGGCTAAGCAACCAGGATTAGATTTTCAAAGTGCTAAAGGCGGGCTCGGCGAGCTGAAGCGCAGACTTTTGTTTGTCATCGGCGCGCTGATTGTCTTCCGCATCGGCTCTTTCATTCCGATTCCTGGTATCGATGCCACTGTGCTTGCCAAATTGCTTGAGCAGCAGAGAGGCACTATCATTGAAATGTTTAACATGTTCTCTGGTGGTGCCCTCAGCCGTGCTTCTATCTTTGCTCTGGGGATCATGCCGTATATCTCGGCGTCGATCATTATCCAGCTGCTGACGGTGGTTCATCCAGCGTTGGCGGAAATTAAGAAAGAAGGGGAGGCTGGCCGTCGCAAGATTAGCCAGTACACCCGCTACGGTACGCTGGTATTGGCCATATTCCAGTCGATCGGTATTGCTACCGGTCTGCCGAATATGCCTGGTATGCAGGGCCTGGTGTTAAACCCAGGCTTTGCATTCTACTTTACTGCGGTTGTGAGCCTGGTAACCGGGACAATGTTCCTGATGTGGCTGGGTGAGCAGATTACTGAGCGCGGTATCGGCAACGGTATCTCGATCATTATCTTCGCGGGTATTGTAGCGGGGCTCCCGCCGGCAGTGGCCCATACTATTGAGCAAGCGCGGCAAGGCGACCTGCACTTCCTCCTGCTGCTGTTGGTTGCAGTATTGGTGTTTGCAGTAACCTTCTTCGTTGTTTTCATCGAGCGTGGTCAACGTCGTATCGTCGTTAACTATGCGAAGCGTCAACAAGGTCGTCGTGTTTATGCAGCACAGAGTACACACTTACCGTTGAAAGTGAACATGGCGGGTGTTATCCCGGCGATTTTCGCTTCCAGCATTATTCTGTTCCCGGCCACGATTGCATCATGGTTTGGGGGCGGTACCGGTTGGAACTGGCTGACTACGATTTCGCTGTATTTGCAGCCAGGGCAACCGCTTTATGTGTTACTCTATGCGTCTGCAATCATCTTCTTCTGTTTCTTCTACACGGCGTTGGTTTTCAACCCGCGTGAGACAGCAGATAACCTGAAGAAGTCCGGTGCCTTCGTACCAGGAATTCGTCCGGGAGAGCAAACGGCGAAGTATATCGATAAAGTAATGACGCGTTTAACCCTGGTGGGCGCGATGTACATTACTTTCATCTGCCTGATCCCGGAGTTCATGCGTGATGCAATGAAAGTACCATTCTACTTTGGTGGTACCTCGCTACTGATCGTGGTTGTCGTCATCATGGACTTTATGGCTCAAGTGCAAACTCTGATGATGTCAAGTCAGTACGAGTCTGCATTGAAGAAAGCAAATCTGAAAGGCTATAACCGCTAGTCAGATTCGTTTGAGAAGTTACGGAGAGTAAAAATGAAAGTTCGTGCTTCCGTCAAGAAATTATGTCGTAACTGCAAAATCGTTAAGCGTAACGGTGTCGTTCGTGTGATTTGCAGCGCCGAGCCGAAGCATAAACAGCGTCAAGGCTGATTATCTCGCATATTTTTCTTGCAAAGTTGGGTTGAGCTGGCTAGATTAGCCAGCCAATCTTTTGTATGTCGCACTGCAACATTATTTGAGTATCCTGAAAACGGGCTTTTCAGAATGGTGTTGCTGTATAAAATAGTAGGAGTGCATAGTGGCCCGTATAGCAGGCATTAACATTCCTGATCATAAACATACCGTTATCGCCTTAACGTCGATCTTCGGTATCGGTAAAACCCGTTCACAGGCTATCTGTGCATCTACGGGTATTGCTGAAAATGTTAAGATCAGTGAGCTGTCTGAAGAGCAAATCGAAAAGCTTCGTGATGCAGTTGCCAAATACACCGTTGAGGGTGATTTGCGTCGTGAAATTACCCTGAGCATCAAGCGTCTTATGGACCTTGGTTGCTATCGTGGTTTGCGTCATCGTCGTGGTCTGCCGGTACGCGGTCAGCGCACCAAGACCAACGCTCGTACCCGTAAGGGTCCGCGCAAGCCGATCAAGAAATAATCGGGGTTATTGAATAATGGCAAAGGCACCTGTTCGTACACGTAAGCGTGTAAGAAAGCAAGTCTCTGACGGCGTGGCTCATATCCATGCTTCTTTCAACAACACCATCGTTACCATCACTGATCGTCAGGGTAATGCTTTGGGTTGGGCAACAGCCGGTGGTTCCGGTTTCCGTGGTTCTCGTAAGTCCACTCCGTTCGCAGCACAGGTTGCAGCAGAACGTTGTGCTGACGCAGTGAAAGAATACGGTATCAAGAACCTGGAAGTTATGGTTAAAGGACCTGGTCCTGGTCGTGAGTCTACTATCCGCGCTCTGAACGCGGCTGGTTTCCGCATCACTAACATTACTGATGTGACTCCGATCCCTCATAACGGTTGTCGTCCGCCGAAAAAGCGCCGCGTGTAACGCAGCTTTTAGGATTGTTGGAGAAAGAAAATGGCAAGATATTTGGGTCCTAAGCTCAAGCTGAGCCGTCGTGAGGGCACAGACCTGTTCCTTAAGTCTGGCGTTCGCGCGATCGATTCCAAGTGTAAAATTGAACAAGCACCTGGTCAGCACGGTGCGCGTAAACCGCGTCTGTCTGATTACGGTGTTCAGTTGCGTGAGAAGCAGAAAGTTCGTCGTATGTACGGCATTCTGGAGCGTCAATTCCGCAACTATTACAAAGAAGCAACCCGCCTGAAGGGCAACACCGGTGAAAACCTGTTGCAGCTGCTGGAAGGTCGTCTGGACAACGTTGTTTACCGTATGGGCTTCGGCGCTACTCGTGCAGAGTCACGTCAGCTGGTTAGCCACAAAGCAGTTATGGTAAACGGTCGCGTTGTTAACATCGCTTCTTATCAGGTATCTCCGAATGACGTAGTCAGCATCCGCGAGAAAGCTAAAAAGCAGTCTCGTGTTAAAGCTTCTCTGGAGCTGGCTGAGCAGCGTGAAAAGCCGACTTGGCTGGAAGTTGATGCTGCTAAGATGGAAGGCGTGTTCAAGCGTATGCCTGAACGTACCGATCTGTCTGCGGACATTAACGAACACCTGATCGTCGAGCTTTACTCCAAGTAAAGCTTAGTACCAAAGAGAGGACACAATGCAGGGTTCTGTGACAGAGTTTCTAAAACCGCGCCTGGTAGATATCGAGCAAGTCAGTTCGACGCACGCCAAGGTGACCCTTGAGCCTTTAGAGCGTGGCTTTGGCCATACTCTTGGCAACGCACTGCGCCGTATTCTGCTTTCATCTATGCCGGGTTGCGCGGTGACCGAGGTTGAGATTGATGGTGTACTGCATGAGTACAGCACCAAAGAAGGCGTACAGGAAGATATCCTGGAGATCCTGCTCAACCTGAAAGGGCTGGCGGTGAGAGTTCAAGGCAAAGACGAAGTTATTCTTACCCTGAATAAATCTGGCATTGGCCCTGTGACCGCTGCCGACATCACCCATGATGGTGATGTCGAAATCGTCAAGCCTCAGCACGTGATTTGCCACCTGACTGATGAGAACGCGGCTATCAGCATGCGTATCAAAGTTCAGCGCGGTCGCGGTTATGTGCCGGCTTCTGCCCGAATTCATTCGGAAGAAGATGAGCGCCCAATCGGTCGTCTGTTGGTTGACGCCTGCTACAGCCCTGTAGAGCGTATCGCCTACAATGTTGAAGCTGCGCGTGTAGAACAGCGTACTGACTTGGATAAGCTGGTCATCGAAATGGAGACCAATGGCACGATCGATCCTGAAGAGGCGATCCGCCGTGCGGCCACCATTCTGGCTGAACAACTTGAAGCTTTCGTTGACCTGCGTGATGTGCGTCAGCCGGAAGTTAAAGAAGAGAAACCGGAATTCGATCCGATCTTGCTGCGCCCTGTTGACGATCTGGAATTGACTGTCCGCTCTGCTAACTGCCTCAAGGCAGAAGCTATCCACTACATCGGTGATCTGGTACAGCGTACCGAGGTTGAGTTGCTGAAAACGCCAAACCTGGGTAAAAAATCTCTTACCGAGATTAAAGACGTGCTGGCCTCACGTGGTCTGTCTCTGGGCATGCGCCTGGAAAACTGGCCGCCGGCAAGCATTGCTGACGAGTAACCGGATCACAGGTTAAGGTTTTACTGAGAAGGATAAGGTCATGCGCCATCGTAAGAGTGGTCGTCAACTGAACCGTAACAGCAGCCATCGCCAGGCTATGTTCCGTAACATGGCCGGCTCTTTGGTTCGTCATGAGATCATCAAGACGACCCTGCCAAAAGCAAAAGAGCTGCGTCGCGTTGTTGAGCCGCTGATTACTCTTGCCAAGACCGACAGCGTAGCTAATCGTCGTCTGGCATTCGCCCGTACTCGTGATAACGAGATCGTGGCAAAACTGTTTAACGAGCTGGGCCCGCGTTTCGCGAGCCGTGCCGGTGGTTACACTCGCATTCTGAAGTGTGGCTTCCGCGCAGGCGACAACGCGCCGATGGCATACATCGAGCTGGTTGATCGTGCTGAGTCTCAAGCAGAAGTAGCAACTGCAGAGTAATCTGTAGACGCGTAAAAAAACCGGGCTTGCCCGGTTTTTTTACGTCCAAATCCAGCCAAATGTGCGCAATTCCCCCGTAGCGCTTAAGATCCCCGCCCCTATCCGCTATGCTAAGGCTTAATCATTAGGCTAACCGAGGCTGTCTGTCATGGGGTTGCTTGATCAATGGGCGGAGCGTCATATCCTTGATGCTCAGGATAAAGGCGAGTTCGACAACCTGCCTGGCCAGGGGCAGCCGCTGGCGCTGGAAGATGACAGCGCGGTGCCGCCCGAGCTACGCGCCGGTTACCGTTTGCTGAAAAATGCCGGTTACCTGCCGCCGGCGCTGGAAGATCGTAAAGAGGCGTTGACCGTTGCTCGCTTGCTGCAAGAGATTAATAGCGAACATCCGCACTATGTCGATCTCAGCAAGCGCATGGTACTGCTGGAGCACCGGCTGCGTCAGGCTGGGATGAGCACCGATTTCTTGCATGGCGAATATCAGCGCGCGCTTGATGGCAAGTTCACCCGAGAGGAGCGGTAATGTTCAAGATAGGTCAGTTGGCCAAGCTCGCCGAAGTGACGCCGGATACCGTGCGTTACTATGAAAAACAGGGCATGATGGATCACAATGTCCGCACCGAAGGCGGTTATCGGCTGTATACGGAGCAGGACCTGCAGCGGCTGCGTTTTATTCGCTATGCCAAACAGTTGGGCTTTACTCTGGAAACGATCGCCGAACTGCTGTCGATCCGGGTTGATCCTGAACATCATACCTGCCAGGAATCGAAGTCGATCGTCGATGCTCGCCTGAGTGAAGTGGAAAGCAAGTTGGCGGAGCTGACCCGCATGCGCGAATCGTTGAAACGCCTGAGTGACGCCTGCTGCGGTACTGCCCATACCAGCAACTATTGTTCTATTCTGGAAGCCTTGGAACAGGGTGCCAGCGATGATAAAGGCAAAAAAGATTGCTGACGGCACTTTAATTTTTATATTGCCGGCAGTATTATCGGCTCGTTTTATTACCCTACCTTTTACAGGAGCATTATCATGACGAAATATCGTCACACTAAAGGCCAGATTCAAGATAACGCCATTGAGGCGCTGCTGCATGACCCGCTATTCCGCCAACGAGTGGAAAAGAATGTGAAAGGCAAAGGCAGCTATCGGCGTAAAGAAAAACACAACAAAGGCGGTAACTGGGAGGCCAGTGGCAAACTATCAAACGATAATTTACCACTGGCTTTCTGGTTTTAAGGCATTAAAAAAGCCACCTTCATCGGTGGCTTTTTATTGGCATAACTTAATGCTGTTTTACAGTTTTGGCTGCTGTTGCTGGCTCAGCAAATCACGGATTTCCGTCAGCAGTTTCTCTTCTGCGGTTGGTTCTGGCGGCGCTGCTGGCGCTTCTTCCTGCTTGCGGCGCACCTTGTTCATCAGTTTAATCGCCAGGAAGATAGCGAAGGCGACAATCACAAAGTCAAATACGGTCTGGATGAATGAACCATAGTTCATTACCACCGCCGGTACGGCGCCCTGAGCTTCACGTAACACCAGATGGAACTGTTTAAAATCGACGCCGCCAATCAGTAAGCCCAACGGTGGCATGATGATATCGGCCACAAAGGACGAAACAATCTTGCCGAATGCAGCACCGATAATCACACCGACGGCCAGATCGACCACGTTGCCACGCATGGCAAATTCGCGAAACTCTTTCAACATACTCATAGAACGCACCCCTTGCAGAATTAATAACTCAAGTTTAACAAAGCAATTTCCCTTTGCCACAAATGGAGAGAAGTTTTATCTCCTCCCAAGGCAGAGAACAACTACGCAATTATAGACCATCGCCTAATAAATTCGTTCTACAAGAAGAACGGGCTCGGTTGGAACAAGCGTTCAACGTCCGGCACGAATTTCTTGTCGGTAATAAACATGATGACGTGATCGCCCTGTTCGATTTTGCTGTTGCCGTTGGCGATGATCACGTCGTCGCCACGCACGATCGCACCGATGGTGGTACCCGGTGGCAGCTTGATGTCTTCCACGATGCGGCCGACCACTTTAGATGTGCTTTCATCGCCGTGGGCAATCGCTTCGATCGCTTCTGCCACGCCGCGGCGCAGTGACGAGACGCTGACGATATCGGCTTTGCGCACATGCCCAAGCAGCGCGGAGATGGTTGCCTGCTGCGGGGAAATGGCAATATCGATCACGCTGCCTTGCACCAGATCGACATAGGCGCGGCGCTGGATCAATACCATCACCTTTTTTGCGCCCATGCGCTTGGCCAGCATGGCGGACATGATGTTGGCCTCATCGTCGTTGGTGATGGCGATGAAAACATCCACCTGCTCGACGTGCTCTTCGGCCAGCAGCTCCTGATCGGAGGCATCGCCGTAGAATACAATGGTGTCGTGCAGCTGTTCGGCCAGTTCGGCGGCGCGTTGCTGATTCCGCTCGATCAGTTTGACGTTGTAGTCTTTTTCCAGCTTGGCGGCCAGGCCGGCGCCGACGTTGCCGCCGCCGACGATCATGATGCGCTTATAGGGTTTTTCCAGCCGCTGCAGTTCGCTCATCACCGCGCGGATATGCTGTGAGGCGGCGACGAAGAACACTTCATCACCGGCTTCGATAATGGTCGAGCCCTGCGGACGGATCGGACGATCCTGGCGGAATATGGCGGCGACGCGGGTATCGATATGTGGCATGTGCTCGCGCATTGAAGAGAGCGCATTGCCGACCAGCGGGCCGCCGTAATAGGCTTTAACCGCGGCGATGCTGACCTTGCCTTCGGCAAAGTTGACCACCTGCAGCGCGCCAGGGTATTCAATCAGCTTGTAGATATAGTCGATGACCAGCTGCTCCGGCGAAATCAGATGGTCGATTGGCACCGCTTCCGGCAGGAACAGTTTCTCCGATTCGCGGATGTATTCCGGCGCGCGGATACGGGCGATACGGTTAGGGGTATTAAACAGAGAATAGGCGATCTGACAGGCGATCATGTTGGTTTCGTCGGAGTTGGTGACGGCGACCAGCATGTCGGCGTCTTCTGCGCCGGCTTCGCGCAGCACCCGAGGGTGGGAACCATGCCCCTGAACCACCCGCAAATCGAATTTATCCTGCAGCTGACGCAAGCGGCCGGAATCCGTATCGACGACGGTGATATCGTTGTTTTCACCCACCAGGTTTTCCGCCAGCGTCCCGCCAACCTGACCGGCACCAAGAATAATTATTTTCATCGTGTTCTCTGCTTCACACTGAAAGACTTAGGGCGCGCACGCACGCCCTGAAGCATTACATTTTAATCAGCTTAGCGTAAAAGAAGCCATCGCCGTCCTCGGGATGCGGGATATTCTGTCGCCCTGGCCGCTGCGCATCGCCGGTTTCAACCAGCTTGGCATCGGCGTGGCGTTGCAAGAACGCGGCGATCTGGTTGCTGTTTTCATCCGGCAGGATAGAACAGGTGGCGTAAACCATCACTCCGCCTGATTTTAGATGCGGCCAGACGGCTTCCAGAATTTCTGCCTGCAGTGCGGCGAGTTCGGCGATGTCGCGATCGCGGCGCAGCCATTTGATGTCGGGATGACGGCGGATCACACCGGTGGCGGAACAAGGCGCGTCCAGCAGGATGCGGTCGAACTGCTTGTCCCCGCACCACTGCTGCGGAGTGCGGCCATCACCCAGTTTAACCTCTGCGTGCAAACGCAGACGCTGCAGGTTCTCTTTGACTCGCGCCAGGCGCTGTTCGTCGATATCGACCGCCATGACGTGTGCTTTCGGCGCCGCTTCCAGAATATGCGTGGTTTTGCCGCCGGGTGCGGCGCACAGGTCGAGGATCTGTTCGCCGTTTTGCGGATCCAACAGATCGACACACCCCTGGGCTGAGGCATCTTGCACGGTGACCCAGCCTTCGGCGAACCCTGGCAGATCGGTCACGGCGCAAGGCGCCAGCAAACGCACTGCATCGGCATAGTCTGCATGAGTTTCCGCGGCGATGCCGGCGTCGTTCAGCAGCTGCAGATAAGCGTCACGGGTATGATGCAGGCGGTTGACGCGCAGCCACATCGGCGGCTTCTGGTTATTCGCGTCGACGATCTGTTCCCAGTTGGCGGGATAAGCCTGCTGAATGCGTTTCAGTAGCCAGCTGGGATGCAGATAGCGGCTGTCATTGTTGGCGGCGCGCTGCAGCAGCTCTTCCTGCTGGCGTTGAAATTGGCGCAAGACGCCGTTAATCAGGCCTTTTAACTGCGGGCGTTTCAGCGCTACCGCACCTTCCACGGTTTCCGCCAACACGGCGTGTGCCGGGATGCGGGTATACAGCAGCTGATACAGGCCAACCATCAGCAAGTAGTGCAGCGTACGCTGCTTACCGGTTAGCGGTTTGGCCATCAATTGCTGAATGCACCATTCGAGCTGCGGCAGCACGCGTAACGTGCCGAAACACAGCTCCTGCAGCAACCCGCGATCTTTGTCGCTGATGGAGGTTTGCAGCGCCGGCAGGACAGTGCTGAGCGACTGCCCCTGATCCAGCACCTGGCCGATGGCTTTGGCAGCGATGCTGCGGAGATTGTAATTATTTTTCATAGGCTAAAGCTGATAACGATCGGCATTAAGAAAATAACGGCCCGGCGATGAACGGCCGGGCAGTGGGGTGGCTTACAGCCGGTTACCCGGGGTAAACCATTCACGACGTGAATTTAAAAGGTCTTGCGCCGACATCGGTTTCTTGCCGGCGGGCTGCAGCTGGATCAGATTGAGGATGCCGTCGGCGGTCGCCACCTGAATGCCGTGCTTGTCGGCATGGACAACGGTGCCCGGCTCCGCGTTGGCGCTTTGCGCCAGCACGCTGGCCTGCCAGACTTTTACCGGTTGATCGTCGATGGTGAAGTAGCTGATCGGCCAAGGGTTGAAGGCGCGGATGCAGCGCTCCAGTTGTGCGGCGGACAGGTTCCAGTCCAGGCGAGCTTCTTCTTTGCTCAGCTTCTCGGCGTAAGTGACCAACGCTTCGTCCTGTACTTCGCGGGTGGCGCTGCCGTCGGCCATTTGGCGCAGCGTCGTCAGCATGCCCTGCGGGCCGAGCTGGGCCAGTTTGCCGTAGAGACTGGCGCTGGTGTCGCTGCTCTCAATCGGGCAGGCGATCTTGTGCATCATGTCGCCGGTATCGAGGCCGGCGTCCATCTGCATGATGGTCACGCCGGTTTCGCTGTCGCCGGCCCAGAGCGAACGCTGGATCGGTGCCGCGCCGCGCCAGCGAGGCAGCAGCGAGCCATGTACGTTGATGCAACCGAGACGCGGCATATCCAGCACCGCTTGCGGCAGGATCAACCCGTAGGCAACCACCACCATCACGTCGGCGTTAAGTTCGGCCACCAGGCGCTGGTTCTCTTCTGGGCGCAGCGATTTGGGCTGAAATACCGGCAGTTGGTGTTGTTCAGCCAGCACTTTTACCGGGCTTGGGGTCAACTTGTTGCCGCGGCCTGCCGGGCGGTCAGGCTGGGTAAAAACGCCGACAATCTGGTGCTCAGATGACAACAGCGCGTCTAGATGACGCGCTGCGAAGTCTGGTGTTCCGGCGAAAATAATCCGTAAAGAGTCAGACACGTTGATTTCCTGATCGGTTAGGCGCGGGCTTGGAGCTTGGCCATTTTTTCCAGTTTCTGACGAATGCGCTGGCGCTTCAGCGGCGACAGGTAATCGACGAACAGTTTACCCATCAGGTGATCCATCTCGTGCTGGATGCAGATCGCCAGCAGATCGTCTGCTTCCAGCTCGAAAGATTTGCCTTCGCGATCCAGCGCGCGGATCTTCACCTGCGCGGCGCGTGGTACCAATGCACGCTGCTCGGGAATGGAAAGACAGCCTTCCTCGATGCCGGTTTCGCCGCTTTTTTCCAGCAGCTCCGGATTGATCAGCACCAGGCGCTGATCGCGATTCTCGGAGACGTCGATCACGATAATGCGCTGATGGATATCCACCTGAGTCGCAGCAAGGCCGATGCCTTCCTCTGCGTACATGGTTTCAAACATATCATCCACGATGCGCTGGATATCTGCATTGACTTCTTTTACCGGCGCTGCGACTTTGCGCAGACGCTCGTCTGGGAAATGTAATACCTGCAAGACTGACATATATCTTTAGATCTGTATCCGAGTAATGAACGAGGTTTAACCTCTATTCTAGACATTTCCCGGCCTGATTGACAGCATTGCGCACCAATTGCTCAGATTGGTAATACCACCGTTTTTGCTGAGGGAACAGAGGATGCGGCCGGAAGAGATCGCTTTACGGATGCGGGGGGTTACGGGGCTGCAGACCGTCGTGGCCAGCCGGATCGTGCGGCAGTTATCGCAAATGGGTGGCGAGCCTCGCCGCGCGTTGCGTGAACTGGGATTGAATGAACGGCAACGGGCACAGTTCAACCAGACGGATCCCGGTTATCTGGCGGCCACCTTGCGCTGGCTGGAAGTGCCGGCGCACCGTATGCTGAACTATGCAGCGGCCGGCTATCCCGAATGCCTGGCTCAGATCGACGATGCGCCGCTGTTCCTGCTGATCGATGGAGATCCTCAGGCGCTGTTGCGCCCGCAACTTGCCATAGTTGGCAGCCGGCAGTTCAGCCACTACGGCGAGCGCTGGGCTAACCATTTCGCCGAGGAATTGGCGCGTTGCGGTTTCACCATCACCAGTGGTTTGGCGATCGGCATCGACGGCATTTGCCATCGCGCAGCGCTGGCGGCCGGGGGTTGCACGATAGCGGTGTTGGGCTGCGGGCTGGCCAATGTCTACCCGCGGCGGCACCACAGGCTCGCAGAGCAGATAGTCGAGCAGGGCGGTGCGGTGATTTCAGATCATTTGGTCACCGATTTGCCCCTGGCCGACCATTTTCCGCGCCGCAACCGCATTATCAGCGGGCTGAGCCAGGGCGTTCTGGTCATAGAAGCCTCGTTGCGCAGCGGTACCCTGGTGACGGCTCGCTATGCGCTGGAGCAAGGGCGTGAGGTATTCGCCTTGCCGGGGCCGTTAGGGAACCCGATGAGCGAAGGCACGCACTGGCTGATCCAACAGGGCGCGCATCTGGTGACTGGGCCGAAAGATATCGCCGAATTGCTGGGAAGCGGCCTTCAGTGGTTGCCACTGAACGAAAATACAACTATTTGTGCGTCGCAGGCTGAAGTTGAATTGCCATTTGCCGATGTGTTGGCTAACGTAGGAGATGAGGTGACACCTGTTGACGTCGTCGCTGAACGTGCCGGCCAACCTGTGCCAGTGGTGGTAATCAAGTTACTCGAGCTGGAGTTAGCAGGGTGGATCGCAGCTGTACCCGGCGGCTATGTCCGAATAAGGAGGGCAAGCCATGTTCGACGTACTCATGTACTTGTTTGAAACTTATATCCACAATGAACCAGAGATGCGCGTCGATCAGGATCAACTGACCGATGATCTCGCCCAGGCGGGGTTTCATCAGGATGATATCTACAACGCGTTGAATTGGCTTGAGAAGTTGGCCGACCTGCAAGAAGGTCAAAATGCGCCTTACTTTATGGATGCCGATCCGCTGGCGATGCGGATCTATACCGAAGAGGAAAGCGCGCGTTTGGACGCCGGCTGCCGTGGTTTTCTCCTGTTCCTGGAACAGATTCAGGTATTGAACCTCGAAACCCGTGAAATGGTTATCGACCGCGTTATGGCTTTGGATAATGCGGAATTCGATCTCGAAGATCTGAAATGGGTCGTGTTGATGGTGCTGTTTAATATCCCCGGATATGAAAGCGCCTATCAGCAAATGGAAGAACTGTTGTTTGAAGTGAACGAAGGTTATCTGCATTGAGCCGATAACGCGCATAGAAGACGTTATGACAAAAAACGCGATTTTTGCCGCCAGGCAAAATGAACCCTGTCCGGAATGCGGGGCCGAGCTGGTGATCCGTAGCGGTCGCCACGGCCCCTTCCTCGGCTGTTCCCAGTACCCTGAATGCCAATATATTCGTCCGCTGAAAGCACAGGCCGATGGGCATGTCGTTAAGGTGTTGGATGGGCAACAGTGCCCGAAATGTCAGGCGACGTTGGTGCTGCGCCAGGGGCGCTATGGCATGTTTATCGGCTGCAGCGATTATCCGCAGTGCGATCACACAGAAGTGATCGACAAGCCTGACGAAACCGCCATTACCTGTCCGCAGTGCGGCCAAGGCAAACTGCTGCAGCGCAAGTCGCGTTACGGCAAGGTTTTTCACTCCTGCGATCGTTACCCGGAATGCCAGTTCGCTCTCAACGTTAAACCCGTCGCCGGTGAATGCGCCTACTGCCATTACCCGTTGCTGATGGAAAAGCGCACGGCAAAGGGCCCCGTCCTGTGCTGTGCCAGCAAGCTGTGCGGAAAACCCGTTGCGACTACAGAATGATCACATCATGAATTCAGAATTAAGCTCGAATCTTTTATCTATCATCGATGCTTTGCATCAACAGCAGGTGATTGCCTACCCCACCGAAGCGGTATTCGGCCTGGGTTGCGATCCCGACAGCGAGCAGGCGGTCAATGCATTGCTGGCGCTGAAACAGCGGCCGTGGGAAAAGGGGCTGATTTTGATCGCCGCCGACTATGCGCAGCTTAAGCCTTATATTGACGACAGTACGCTCAGCGAACAGCAGCGCGCGACGATGTTCGCCAGCTGGCCTGGGCCGGTAACCTGGGTTTTGCCCGCTCGGCCGGAGACGCCGCGTTTGTTGACCGGGCGTTTCAGTTCACTGGCGGTGCGCGTCAGCGATCATCCGCTGGTGCAGTTGCTGTGCCGGCAGTACGGCAAGCCGCTGGTATCGACTAGCGCCAATCTCAGTGGGCTGGAACCGTGCCGCAGTGCGGATGAGGTCACACGGCAGTTCGGCGAGGCTTTCCCGGTATTGGCCGGCAAGGTAGGCGGCCGTCTTAACCCTTCCGAAATCAGAGATGCTCTGACCGGCGAACAGATCCGTCAGGGCTAGAGGTAATGGGCATGGAGAAGTTTGCGGTATTTGGCAACCCTATCGGCCACAGCAAGTCGCCGCGAATTCATGCGCTGTTTGCTGCCCAGACCGGCATTGATCATCCTTATGGGACGGTGTTGGCGCCGTTAGACGGTTTTGAAACCAGCCTGCAGGCGTTTATCCGCGCCGGAGGGCTGGGGGCGAACGTCACGGTGCCTTTCAAGGAGCGTGCTTATTCGGCCGCTTCTGAGCTGAGCGAGCGCGCAGCGATGGCCGGTGCGGTCAACACCCTGAAGGTATTGCCTAATGGCGAGCTGTTGGGGGATAACACCGACGGCATCGGGTTGCTGACCGATCTACAGCGTCAGCAATTGATCCGGCCGCAGGATCGCATTCTGCTGGTGGGCGCCGGCGGCGCGGCGCGCGGCGTGATCCTGCCGCTGCTGTCTTTCGGCTGCCGGCTCACCATCACCAACCGCACTTTCAGCCGGGCTCAGGAATTGGCCGACGCTTTCCTGCATCTGGGGGAGATCTCGGCGGCGCCGATGGATCAACTGGATCAGCAAGCGTTCGATCTGGTGATCAATGCGACGGCGTCCGGCATCAGCGGGGAGATCCCGGCGTTGCCTGCAGGCGTGGTGAATGCGCGAACCCGTTGTTATGACATGTTCTATCAGCAAGGCGTTACGCCATTTCTGGCCTGGGCGCAGCAGCAGGGCGCAACGGAATACGCCGATGGGCTGGGTATGCTGGTGGGGCAGGCGGCGCATGCTTTCCTGCTGTGGCACGGAGTAATGCCAGAGATAGAACCAGTCTTGCGCCAGCTGCGCAGCGAGCTGGCGGCATAAATCCTACCCCGTTCTCTTTATAGGGAACGGGGCGCCCATCAGATGTCTTCCGACAGGTATTCATCTTTCCAGCGTACATAGTTGTTAGAAGAATAAAGCAATCCCTCCAACTCGGCGGCGGTCAACGGCCGAACCTGGCGTGCCGGGCTACCCATATAAAGATAGCCGCTGGCCAGGCGTTTGCCCGGCGCCACCAAACTGCCGGCGCCAATCATCACGTCGTCTTCTACAACTACGCCGTCCAACAGGATCGATCCCATCCCGACCAGCACCCGGTTGCCGATGGCGCAGCCGTGCAGCATCGCTTTATGGCCCACGGTAACGTCTTCGCCAATTAACAGGGGATAACCGTCGGGGTTATGTTCGGAGCGGTGAGTCACATGCAGCACGCTGCCGTCCTGAATATTGCTGCGTGCGCCGATCTTTACCGCATTGACGTCGCCGCGAATGGCGACCAGCGGCCAGATGCTGACGTCATCCGCCAGATCGACGTCGCCGATCACGACGCTGGAAGGATCGATCAAGACGCGCTGACCGAGTTTGGGGGTGTATTGAAGATAAGAACGTACTGCATCGGACATGGTGCTTGCCTCACGTCGGGATCATATTTACCGGCAATACTAGACTCTGGCGATGGAATTACAACCAATCGCAGCGCCGGATCCTGCGGAAAATGGCCCTGATCGCACAAGATCCACTCGGAAGGGCTGAAAAGTGTGCAAACAGGAAGAAAAGATCAAAAAAGGGGTTGTGCAAAAAACTCGGATCCCTATAATGCGCCTCCATCGACACGGCGCAAGTGATTCACTTCACAGAGCGGCCGGGAAGAAAGAGAAAAAATCCTGAAAATTGGGGTTGACTCTGAAAGAGGAAAGCGTAATATAC
>NZ_JBJNOJ010000020.1:0-30978 GCF_052166695.1 Serratia sp. CY76391 | reverse complement strand
ATCAAACGTGAAGAAATCGAACGTGGTCAGGTACTGGCTAAGCCAGGCTCCATCAAGCCGCACACCCAGTTCGAATCTGAAGTGTACATCCTGAGCAAAGATGAAGGTGGTCGTCACACTCCATTCTTCAAAGGCTACCGTCCACAGTTCTACTTCCGTACTACTGACGTGACCGGTACCATCGAACTGCCAGAAGGCGTAGAGATGGTAATGCCAGGCGACAACGTGAACATGAAAGTTACCCTGATTCACCCAATCGCGATGGACGACGGTCTGCGTTTCGCAATCCGTGAAGGCGGCCGTACTGTAGGCGCTGGTGTTGTTGCTAAAGTTATCGCTTAATCGCTGATAAAGTTTGACGCGACACGCGGTAAAAGGGCATCATTTGATGCCCTTTTTCTACGCTGTGAACTAGAACCTATCTCATCAGCGATTTTGCAGTCATAATCATTGGTGAGATGGGCTCTTAAACCGTATTGACTGAAATACGTCATGGCGTAAAACACCGGGATATCGCTAATGCGCTATCCGATCGGTTTGGTTTGCCTCGCAATGCGAGGCAAAGTTGTTTGTTATGAATCATCATTGTGACAGGTTGGTTTATGAGTGCGAATACCGAGGCTCAAGGGAGCGGACGCGGCCTGGAAGCGGCAAAGTGGCTGATCGTCGCCGTTCTGTTGGTTGTGGCTATTGTCGGTAACTATTACTACCGTGATTTAAGCCTGCCATTGCGCGCGCTGGCAGTTGTGCTGATCATCGCCGTTGCAGGTGCAGTGGCTCTGATGACCACCAAAGGCAAAGCCACCGTTGCGTTTGCCCGTGAAGCGCGTACCGAAGTACGTAAAGTGATTTGGCCAACTCGTCAGGAAACGCTACACACCACGTTGATCGTTGCCGCGGTAACCGCCGTGATGTCACTGATTCTGTGGGGACTGGATGGTATTCTGGTCCGTCTGGTGTCGTTTATTACTGGCCTGAGGTTCTAAAATGTCTGAAGCTCCAAAAAAACGTTGGTACGTCGTTCAGGCGTTTTCCGGTTTTGAAGGTCGCGTAGCGCAATCGCTGCGTGAACACATCAAACTGCACGATATGGAAGAGCTGTTCGGCGAAGTGATGGTGCCTACGGAAGAAGTGGTTGAAATCCGTGGCGGCCAGCGTCGCAAGAGCGAGCGTAAGTTCTTCCCTGGCTATGTGCTGGTGCAGATGGTGATGAATGACGCCAGCTGGCACCTGGTGCGCAGCGTACCGCGCGTCATGGGGTTCATCGGCGGTACGTCTGACCGTCCAGCGCCGATCAGCGATAAAGAAGTTGATGCGATCATGAACCGCCTGCAGCAGGTCGGTGACAAGCCGCGTCCGAAAACGCTGTTCGAGCCGGGCGAGCTGGTGCGCGTCAACGACGGCCCGTTTGCCGATTTCAACGGCGTGGTCGAAGAAGTCGATTACGAGAAGAGCCGTCTGAAAGTTTCCGTTTCCATCTTCGGCCGTGCAACGCCGGTGGAACTGGACTTCAGCCAGGTTGAAAAAGGCTGATCGAATAATCAGCAGTAAGCGGCCTGTTGCCGCTTGTCAAAGGCGCGAAATTGAACTACAATTTCGCGCCTTTTGTTTTTAGATGCCTTGCCTGATGTTTGTCCGGCGAGGTTAAACACGGGGAGCCTCTCACGAGGCGATACTACCCAAACCGAGGAAATTTAAATGGCTAAGAAAGTACAAGCCTACGTTAAGCTGCAAGTTGCAGCTGGTATGGCTAACCCGAGCCCACCAGTGGGTCCAGCTCTGGGTCAGCAGGGCGTTAACATCATGGAATTCTGTAAGGCGTTCAATGCTAAGACTGACAGCATTGAAAAAGGTCTGCCGATTCCGGTTGTTATCACCGTTTATTCTGATCGCTCCTTCACTTTCGTTACCAAAACCCCGCCGGCAGCAGTTCTGCTGAAAAAAGCGGCTGGTATCAAGTCTGGTTCCGGTAAGCCGAACAAAGACAAAGTAGGTAAAGTGACCCGTGCTCAGGTACGTGAAATCGCAGAAACCAAAGCTGCGGACATGACTGGTTCTGACGTTGAAGCGATGACTCGCTCCATCGAAGGTACCGCTCGTTCCATGGGCCTGGTAGTGGAGGATTAAGAGATGGCTAAGCTGACCAAGCGCATGCGCGTGATCCGTGACAAAGTTGATGCTACTAAACAGTATGACATCACTGAAGCTGTTGCTCTGCTGAAAGAGCTGGCCACCGCTAAATTCGTAGAAAGCGTTGACGTTGCCGTTAACCTCGGCATCGACGCTCGTAAATCTGACCAAAACGTTCGTGGCGCTACCGTTCTGCCACACGGCACCGGTCGTTCCGTTCGCGTTGCCGTATTTACCCAAGGCGCTAACGCTGAAGCTGCGAAAGCTGCAGGCGCAGAGCTGGTAGGTATGGACGATCTGGCTGAGCAGATCAAGAAAGGCGAAATGAACTTCGACGTTGTTATTGCTTCCCCGGATGCAATGCGCGTTGTTGGTCAACTGGGCCAGATCCTGGGTCCACGTGGCCTGATGCCAAACCCGAAAGTGGGTACCGTTACTCCGAACGTTGCTGAAGCTGTGAAAAACGCTAAAGCAGGTCAGGTTCGCTACCGTAACGACAAAAACGGCATCATCCATACCACCATCGGTAAGGTTGATTTCGACGCAGACAAACTGAAAGAAAACCTGGAAGCCCTGCTGGTTGCGCTGAAAAAAGCAAAACCTTCTCAGGCGAAAGGTATGTACATCAAGAAAGTTAGCCTCTCCACCACCATGGGTGCTGGCGTTGCTATCGATCAGAGCGGTCTGTCTGCCGCAGCGAACTAATCGCACTTGCGATTATCGCTTTGACTTGGGGCCGAGATTTGTCTAGAATCTTATGCCCCAAGGTTTTGCTATTGGCTATGCCGTAGGCAAAACAAAGATTTTTCGGTTGGAGCCTGGCCTATCCAGGCCTCCGTCCAAGACCGCAGGTGTATCGCGAGATACTTAATCCTTCCTGCGTAGACGGTGACAGAGCCTAAGAAAATTTTTCTTTTTTATAAAAGAATGTCTTTGCTGGATTCTGCTCACCGTGTTAAGCCGCTCGGCGTGGCGTTTTACAAAGCGCCGAGTGAAGTGAGTTCCGGGGGATTTTCCCCGGCTAATCCAGGAGCAAAAAGCTAATGGCATTAAATCTTCAAGACAAACAAGCGATTGTTGCTGAAGTCAGCGAAGTAGCCAAAGGCGCGCTGTCTGCGGTTGTTGCGGATTCCCGCGGCGTTACCGTAGATAAAATGACTGAACTGCGTAAAGCAGGTCGTGAAGCTGGCGTTTACATGCGTGTTGTTCGCAACACCCTGATGCGTCGCGTAGTTGAAGGCACTCCATTCGAATGCCTGAAAGACACGTTTGTCGGTCCAACCTTGATTGCATTCTCTCACGAACACCCGGGCGCTGCTGCTCGTCTGTTCAAAGAGTTCGCGAAAGCGAATGCAAAATTCGAGGTTAAAGCTGCGGCCTTTGAAGGTGAGCTGATCCCAGCGGCGCAAATCGACCGCCTGGCGACGCTGCCAACTTACGAAGAAGCGATCGCACGCCTGATGGCAACCATGAAAGAAGCCGCTGCCGGCAAACTGGTTCGCACTCTGGCTGCAGTACGCGATCAGAAAGAAGCGGCGTAAGCCACTCTTTCTTAGCCTTTGCTAACGTATTTAAACTATTTCTGAATTTTAGGAACAATTGTTATGTCTATCACTAAAGACCAAATCCTGGAAGCAGTTGCCGCTATGTCCGTAATGGACGTTGTTGAACTGGTTTCCGCTATGGAAGAAAAATTCGGCGTTTCTGCTGCTGCTGCTGTAGCTGTAGCTGCTGGCCCAGCTGAAGCTGCTGAAGAGAAAACTGAATTCGACGTTATCCTGAAAGCTGCAGGCGCTAACAAAGTTGCTGTTATCAAAGCAGTACGTGGCGCTACCGGCCTGGGTCTGAAAGAAGCTAAAGACCTGGTTGAATCTGCTCCAGCCGCTCTGAAAGAAGGCGTGAGCAAAGATGACGCAGAAGCTCTGAAAAAATCTCTGGAAGAAGCTGGCGCAGAAGTTGAAGTTAAATAAGCCAACCTTTCCGGTTGCAGCCTAGTCTTTTAGGCTGATGGCTGGTGACTTTTTAGTCACCAGCCTTTTTGCGCTGTAGGGCGCCAGTAGCGTTTCACACTGTTTGGCTGCTGGTTTCGCCTCCCAATGTTTGTTTCTATTGACGACTTAATATACCGCGGTCTTTGCACTACCAGGAGTTCTGGGGGAAGGCGCGATGAAATGGTTTAAGCGTGATAGCAAGAGACATTGCGGAAAGTGTTCCCGCTTTCCGGTCGACAAAACGGTGTTGCATGAACTGTCCCTAATCGGACGGACAGATTGGGTCACTGATCAGCGAGCTGAGGAACCCTATGGTTTACTCCTATACCGAGAAAAAACGTATTCGTAAGGATTTTGGTAAACGTCCACAAGTGCTGGACATACCATATCTCCTTTCTATCCAGCTTGACTCGTTCCAGAAGTTTATCGAGCAAGATCCAGAAGGGCAGTACGGCCTTGAAGCCGCATTCCGTTCTGTTTTCCCTATCCAGAGCTACAGTGGCAATTCGGAGCTGCAATACGTTAGCTACCGTCTTGGTGAGCCGGTCTTCGACGTCAAAGAGTGCCAGATCCGTGGTGTGACGTTCTCTGCACCGCTGCGCGTAAAACTGCGCCTGGTTATCTATGAGCGCGAAGCGCCTGAAGGTACGGTCAAAGACATCAAGGAACAAGAAGTCTACATGGGCGAAATTCCGCTCATGACCGAAAACGGCACCTTTGTGATCAACGGTACTGAGAGGGTTATCGTATCTCAGTTGCACCGTAGTCCTGGCGTATTCTTCGACAGCGATAAGGGTAAAACCCACTCCTCGGGTAAAGTGCTGTACAACGCACGTATCATCCCTTACCGCGGTTCATGGTTGGACTTCGAGTTCGATCCGAAAGACAACCTGTTCGTGCGTATTGACCGTCGCCGCAAACTGCCTGCGACCATCATTCTGCGCGCGCTGAACTATACCACTGAACAGATCCTCGACCTGTTCTTTGACAAGATCGTCTTCGAAATCCGCGACAACAAGCTGCAGATGGAGCTGGTGCCTGAGCGCCTGCGTGGTGAGACCGCTTCGTTCGATATCGAAGCCAACGGCAAGATCTACGTAGAGAAAGGCCGTCGCATCACCGCTCGTCATATCCGTCAGCTGGAAAAAGACGACATTCAGAGCATTGAAGTGCCGGTAGAGTACATCGCGGGCAAAGTGGTCGCGAAAGACTATATCGATACCAATACCGGTGAGCTGATCTGCGCAGCCAACATGGAGCTGTCGCTGGATCTGCTGGCCAAGCTGAGCCAGTCTGGCCACAAGCGCATCGAAACGCTGTTCACCAACGATCTGGATCACGGCGCGTACATCTCTGAAACGCTGCGTGTCGATCCGACCAACGATCGTCTGAGCTCGCTGGTAGAAATCTACCGCATGATGCGTCCTGGTGAGCCGCCAACGCGCGAAGCTGCCGAAAGCCTGTTCGAGAACCTGTTCTTCTCCGAAGACCGCTACGATCTGTCCGCGGTTGGCCGTATGAAGTTCAACCGTTCTCTGCTGCGCGACGAGATCGAAGGTTCGGGCATCCTGAGCAAAGACGACATCATCGAAGTGATGAAGAAGCTCATCGATATCCGTAACGGCAAGGGCGAAGTGGACGATATCGACCACTTGGGCAACCGTCGTATCCGCTCCGTCGGCGAAATGGCCGAGAACCAGTTCCGCGTAGGTCTGGTGCGTGTTGAGCGTGCGGTGAAAGAGCGTCTGTCTCTGGGCGATCTGGATACCCTGATGCCTCAGGACATGATCAACGCCAAACCGATTTCGGCGGCGGTGAAAGAGTTCTTCGGCTCCAGCCAGCTGTCCCAGTTCATGGACCAGAACAACCCGCTGTCCGAGATCACGCACAAGCGTCGTATCTCCGCACTGGGCCCGGGCGGTCTGACCCGTGAGCGCGCCGGCTTTGAAGTTCGAGACGTACACCCGACCCACTACGGCCGCGTGTGCCCAATCGAAACGCCGGAAGGTCCAAACATCGGTCTGATCAACTCCCTGTCCGTGTACGCACAGACTAACGAGTATGGCTTCCTGGAAACCCCGTACCGCCGCGTGCGCGACGGCGTGGTGACCGATGAAATCAACTACCTGTCTGCTATTGAAGAAGGCAACTTCGTTATCGCCCAGGCGAACTCCAACCTGGATGAAGAAGGCCGCTTCGTAGAAGACCTGGTCACCTGCCGCAGCAAAGGCGAATCAAGCCTGTTCAGCCGCGACCAGGTTGACTACATGGACGTATCCACCCAACAGGTTGTTTCCGTTGGTGCTTCACTGATTCCATTCCTGGAACACGATGACGCCAACCGTGCATTGATGGGTGCGAACATGCAACGTCAGGCCGTACCAACCCTGCGCGCTGACAAGCCGCTGGTCGGTACCGGTATGGAACGCGCTGTAGCGGTTGACTCCGGCGTAACCGCCGTTGCCAAACGCGGCGGTGTGATCCAGTACGTGGATGCTTCCCGTATCGTTATCAAAGTTAACGAAGACGAGATGTACCCGGGCGAAGCAGGTATCGATATTTACAACCTGACCAAGTACACCCGTTCTAACCAGAACACCTGCATCAACCAGATGCCGTGTGTGAATCTGGGTGAGCCAATCGAGCGCGGCGACGTGCTGGCGGATGGCCCATCGACAGACCTGGGCGAACTGGCACTGGGCCAGAACATGCGCGTAGCGTTCATGCCTTGGAACGGCTACAACTTCGAAGACTCCATCTTGGTCTCCGAGCGCGTGGTGCAGGAAGATCGCTTCACCACCATCCACATCCAGGAACTGGCGTGCGTGTCTCGCGACACCAAGCTGGGGCCTGAAGAGATCACCGCCGACATCCCTAACGTGGGTGAAGCTGCGCTCTCCAAACTGGATGAATCCGGTATCGTGTATATCGGTGCTGAAGTGACCGGCGGCGACATTCTGGTCGGTAAGGTAACGCCTAAAGGCGAAACCCAGCTGACGCCGGAAGAGAAACTGCTGCGTGCGATCTTCGGTGAGAAAGCATCTGACGTTAAAGACTCTTCTCTGCGTGTACCGAACGGCGTTTCCGGTACGGTTATCGACGTGCAGGTCTTCACCCGCGATGGCGTGGAAAAAGACAAGCGCGCGTTGGAAATCGAAGAGATGCAGCTGAAGCAGGCGAAGAAAGACCTGACTGAAGAACTGCAGATCCTGGAAGCCGGCCTGTTTGCACGTATCCACGCGGTGCTGGTTGCCGGTGGCATCGAAGCCGACAAGCTGAGCAAGCTGCCGCGCGATCGCTGGCTGGAACTGGGCCTGACCGACGAAGAGAAGCAAAACCAGCTGGAGCAGCTGGCTGAGCAGTACGACGAACTGAAATCCGACTTCGAGAAGAAGCTGGAAGCCAAGCGTCGTAAGATCACTCAGGGCGACGATCTGGCGCCGGGCGTGCTGAAAATCGTCAAGGTTTATCTGGCCGTTAAACGTCAGATCCAACCGGGTGACAAGATGGCGGGCCGCCACGGTAACAAGGGTGTTATCTCCAAGATCAACCCGATCGAAGATATGCCTTACGATGAAAACGGCACGCCGGTAGACATCGTACTGAACCCGCTGGGCGTACCATCACGTATGAACATCGGTCAGATCCTGGAAACCCACCTGGGTATGGCTGCGAAAGGCATCGGTGAGAAGATCAACCAGATGCTGAAGCAGCAGCAGGAAGTGGCCAAGCTGCGTGAGTTCATCCAGAAGGCCTACGATCTGGGCGATGACGTTTGCCAGAAAGTTGACCTGAACACCTTCAGCGACGACGAAGTGCTGCGTCTGGCAGAGAACCTGAAAAAAGGTATGCCGATCGCAACGCCGGTGTTTGACGGTGCGAAAGAGACTGAAATCAAGAAGCTGCTGGAAATGGGTGGTATCCCGACCTCCGGTCAGATCACGCTGTTCGATGGCCGTACCGGTGAGCAATTCGAGCGCCAGGTTACTGTTGGCTATATGTACATGCTGAAACTGAACCACTTGGTTGACGATAAAATGCACGCCCGTTCAACCGGTTCTTACAGCTTGGTTACTCAGCAACCTCTGGGTGGTAAAGCGCAGTTCGGTGGTCAACGCTTCGGTGAGATGGAAGTGTGGGCACTGGAAGCATACGGCGCGGCTTATACCCTGCAGGAAATGCTCACCGTTAAGTCGGATGACGTTAACGGCCGTACCAAGATGTACAAAAACATCGTGGATGGCGACCACCGGATGGAGCCAGGCATGCCGGAATCCTTCAACGTACTGTTGAAAGAAATCCGCTCGCTCGGCATCAACATCGAACTGGAAGACGAGTAATCGTCATTCCGGCTCAGGCTCCCCGCCTAAGGGAGCCTGAGGGTGGTTGTTCAGGTCACACGGGTACCTACTGCGGTTGTGGGTACCCAACAGGTTTAACTCCGACAGGAGCCAATCCGTGAAAGACTTATTGAAGTTTCTGAAAGCGCAAACTAAGACCGAAGAGTTTGATGCGATCAAGATTGCTCTGGCCTCGCCAGACATGATCCGTTCGTGGTCGTTCGGTGAAGTTAAGAAGCCGGAAACCATTAACTACCGTACGTTCAAACCTGAGCGTGACGGCCTTTTCTGCGCCCGTATCTTCGGGCCGGTAAAAGATTACGAGTGCCTGTGCGGTAAGTACAAGCGCTTGAAACACCGCGGCGTGATCTGTGAGAAGTGCGGCGTTGAAGTGACCCAGACTAAAGTGCGCCGTGAGCGCATGGGCCACATCGAGCTGGCTTCCCCGACTGCGCACATCTGGTTCCTGAAATCGCTGCCATCCCGCATCGGTTTGCTGCTGGATATGCCGCTGCGTGACATCGAACGCGTACTGTACTTCGAATCCTATGTGGTGGTCGAAGGCGGTATGACCAACCTCGAGCGTCGTCAGATCCTGACTGAAGAGCAGTATCTGGACGCGCTGGAAGAGTTCGGTGACGAATTCGACGCCAAGATGGGTGCGGAAGCCATTCAGGCCCTGTTGAAAAACATGGATCTGGAAGCCGAGTGCGAGCAGCTGCGTGAAGAGCTGAACGAAACCAACTCCGAAACCAAGCGCAAGAAGCTGACCAAGCGTATCAAGCTGCTGGAAGCGTTCGTACAGTCCGGTAACAAGCCGGAGTGGATGATCCTGACCGTGCTGCCGGTACTGCCGCCGGATCTGCGCCCACTGGTTCCGCTGGATGGCGGCCGTTTCGCGACGTCGGATCTGAACGATCTGTATCGCCGCGTGATCAACCGTAACAACCGTCTGAAACGCCTGCTGGATCTGGCTGCGCCGGACATCATCGTGCGCAACGAAAAGCGTATGCTGCAAGAAGCGGTAGACGCCCTGCTGGATAACGGCCGTCGCGGTCGTGCGATCACCGGTTCCAACAAACGTCCTCTGAAATCTTTGGCCGACATGATCAAAGGTAAGCAGGGTCGTTTCCGTCAGAACCTGCTCGGTAAACGCGTCGACTACTCCGGCCGTTCCGTAATCACCGTAGGTCCATACCTGCGTCTGCATCAGTGCGGTCTGCCTAAAAAGATGGCGCTGGAGCTGTTCAAACCGTTCATCTACGGCAAGTTGGAGCTGCGTGGCCTGGCCACCACCATCAAAGCCGCCAAGAAAATGGTTGAGCGTGAAGAAGCCGTCGTTTGGGATATCCTGGACGAAGTGATCCGCGAACACCCGGTACTGCTGAACCGTGCACCAACCCTGCACCGTTTGGGTATCCAGGCGTTTGAACCGGTTCTGATCGAAGGTAAAGCGATCCAGCTGCACCCGCTGGTTTGTGCGGCCTATAACGCCGACTTCGATGGTGACCAGATGGCCGTTCACGTACCGCTGACGCTGGAAGCCCAGCTGGAAGCGCGTGCGTTGATGATGTCCACCAACAACATCCTGTCCCCAGCGAACGGCGAGCCAATCATCGTTCCTTCTCAGGACGTTGTACTGGGTCTGTACTACATGACCCGCGACTGTGTTAACGCCAAGGGCGAAGGCATGGTGCTGAACGGTTCCAAAGAAGCTGAGCGCGTTTACCGCGCCGGCCTGGCGTCTCTGCATGCGCGCGTTAAAGTGCGTATCACCGAAGACGTCAAGAACGCCGAAGGCGAATGGACTTCTCAGACCAGCATCATCGACACCACCATCGGCCGCGCCATCCTGTGGATGATCGTACCGAAAGGTCTGCCGTACGCGATCGTTAACCAGCCTTTGGGCAAGAAAGCGATCTCCAAGATGCTGAACACCTGTTACCGCATCCTGGGCCTGAAGCCGACCGTAATCTTTGCTGACCAGATCATGTACACCGGTTTTGCTTACGCAGCCCGTTCCGGCGCCTCCGTAGGTATCGACGACATGGTTATCCCGGCCAAGAAAGCGGAGATCATCGAAGAAGCGGAAACCGAAGTTGCCGAGATCCAGGAGCAGTTCCAGTCTGGTCTGGTTACCGCCGGCGAACGCTACAACAAAGTGATCGATATCTGGGCTGCAGCGAACGAACGCGTTGCGAAAGCGATGATGGAAAACCTGTCGGTAGAAGACGTGGTTAACCGTGACGGCGAAGTGGAACAGCAAGTTTCCTTCAACAGCATCTTTATGATGGCCGACTCCGGTGCGCGTGGTTCCGCCGCTCAGATTCGTCAGCTGGCCGGTATGCGTGGCCTGATGGCGAAGCCGGACGGCTCCATCATCGAAACGCCAATCACCGCGAACTTCCGTGAAGGTCTGAACGTACTCCAGTACTTCATCTCCACCCACGGTGCTCGTAAAGGTCTGGCGGATACCGCACTGAAAACCGCGAACTCCGGTTATCTGACCCGTCGTCTGGTTGACGTGGCGCAGGACCTGGTGGTGACCGAAGACGACTGTGGCACCCACGACGGCATCCTGATGACCCCGGTTATCGAAGGTGGCGACGTGAAAGAGCCGCTGCGTGAACGCGTTCTGGGCCGTGTGACGGCAGAAGACGTCCTCAAGCCGGGTACGGCGGACATTCTGGTGCCGCGCAACACCTTGCTGAACGAGAAGGCGTGTGACCTGTTGGAAGAGAACTCTGTCGACAGCGTTAAAGTCCGTTCCGTGGTGAGCTGTGAAACCGACTTCGGTGTGTGTGCTAACTGCTATGGTCGCGACCTGGCACGTGGCCACATCATCAACAAAGGCGAAGCCATCGGCGTTATCGCGGCACAGTCCATCGGTGAGCCGGGTACACAGCTGACGATGCGTACGTTCCACATCGGTGGTGCGGCATCTCGTGCGGCTGCTGAATCCAGCATTCAGGTGAAAAACAAGGGTAGCATCAAGCTGAGCAACGCGAAGTTCGTTATGAACGCCGCAGGCAAGCTGGTGATCACCTCGCGTAACACCGAACTGAAACTGATCGACGAATTCGGCCGTACCAAAGAAAGCTACAAGGTGCCTTACGGCGCCGTGATGGGCAAAGGCGACGGTGAAGAAGTTAACGGCGGCGAAACCGTTGCTAACTGGGATCCGCACACCATGCCGGTCATCAGTGAAGTCAGCGGCTTCATTCGCTTCGCGGACATGGTCGACGGCCAGACGATTACTCGTCAGACCGACGAACTGACCGGTTTGTCTTCTCTGGTTGTTCTGGACAGCGCAGAGCGTACCGGTAGCGGTAAAGACCTGCGTCCGGCACTGAAAATCGTTGACGCTCAGGGCGAAGACGTATTGATCCCAGGTACTGATATGCCTGCTCAATACTTCCTGCCGGGCAAAGCGATCGTTCAGCTGGAAGACGGCATTCAGATCGGTGCGGGTGATACCCTGGCGCGTATTCCTCAGGAATCCGGCGGTACCAAGGATATTACCGGTGGTCTGCCGCGCGTTGCCGACCTGTTCGAAGCGCGTCGTCCGAAAGAGCCGGCAATCCTGGCTGAAATCAGCGGGATTATCTCGTTCGGTAAAGAGACCAAAGGCAAACGTCGCCTGGTGATCTCTCCGCTGGACGGCAGCGACGCTTACGAAGAGATGATTCCGAAATGGCGTCAGCTCAACGTGTTCGAAGGCGAAGTGGTGGAACGTGGCGACGTCGTTTCCGACGGCCCAGAGTCTCCGCACGACATTCTGCGTCTGCGTGGCGTGCATGCGGTTACCCGCTACATCACCAACGAAGTGCAGGAAGTTTACCGTCTGCAAGGCGTTAAGATTAACGATAAGCACATCGAAGTTATCGTTCGTCAGATGCTGCGTAAAGGCACCATCGTTAGCGCTGGTGGCTCCGAGTTCCTGGAAGGCGAGCAGGCTGAAGTGTCTCGCGTCAAGATTGCCAACCGTCAGCTGGAAGCTGAAGGTAAGATCCCGGCAACCTTCTCGCGCGATCTGCTGGGTATCACCAAGGCATCCTTGGCGACCGAGTCCTTCATCTCCGCCGCATCGTTCCAGGAAACGACGCGCGTTCTGACCGAAGCTGCCGTAGCCGGCAAGCGTGATGAACTGCGTGGCCTGAAAGAGAACGTCATCGTGGGCCGTCTGATCCCAGCCGGTACCGGTTACGCTTATCATCAGGATCGCATGCGTCGACGTGCTCAGGGTGAAGCGCCGGTTGTTCCGCAAGTCAGCGCGGAAGAAGCGACGGCTAACCTGGCCGAGCTGCTCAACGCAGGCCTGGGCGGCAGCGACGACGAGTAATCGTCATCCGCGCCGCGGGCCCGGCATGCCGGGCCCATTGCCAGATAAACCGCTCCCTCGGGGGCGGTTTTTTTTCGCCTCATGCCGGGGCAGAGCAAACTTTGCTACTATGGTTACAGCAGAAATTGACCGGCGCTTTTACCAGACAACCAAGGACAGTGCGAACATGGACAGCCTCATTACCTTCGAAAAATTGACGGCGCAACACCTGCCTTACCTGTATGAGATCCGCTTTTCCGTTGAAGAAAACCTGCTGCATCCGCATCAGATCCAGTATCTGCAGCGCAGGCAGGCGCTGGAGGACATCAACCAGGGCGGCGGCTGGATCTGCAAGCATGGCGACGATTATGCCGGCGTTGGCTTCGGGTTATTCATCCCTGAACCGCTGATCGGCGGCCTGTTCGTGAAGCCGGAATACCAGTCGAAGGGGATCGGCTCCGCCTTGTTGGCGCGAGTCACCGCCTGGATGTTTGAGCGCGGCGCCGAAGCGATCCACTTAACCACCGATCCGGGCTCCAAAGCCGAAGGCTTTTATCAACATCACGGCTGGGCCGTGGTCGGGCAGGATGAGTTCGGCCAGGCTGAACTGGTGAAACGCAAAGAGGGTGAATAATGACAATCAAAGGATTGATGACGTTACTGCTGCTTTCGCTGTTCAGCGCACCGCTGTATGCGGCCGTTGACTATTTTTACCTGAAACCGCTCGATGGTGAGAAGATCAAGATAACCAGGCAGATGCTGGAGGCGATGCCGCAGTACACGATTAAAACCTCGACCAATTTCACCCCGGAAGATACGTTCACCGGCGTTGAGTTTGCGGAGTTAGTGAAAGCCTACCACCTGAGAGGCCTGTCGGTGCGCGCTTTCGCCTGGGATGATTACTCCTATTCGATGCCGATTGACGAGATGATTAAATACCGTGTGATCGTCGCCTACCAGCGCGGCGGCAAGCCGATCGACGTTGGTGAGCTGGGGCCGTTCGCCATTATTTATCCGCGCGATGGCTATGCCGAACTGAATAACCTGGATGTGAATGCGAAAACCGTCTGGCAAGTGAAACGGTTGGAGCTGAAATAAGATGAGCAAAAAACTGATCGGTACTCTTATCGCGTTGGTTGCCATCTTCTCTTTATTGATTTTGTTGATTGCCATTAACTTCGGCGGCGTAAAAGAGCGCTATAAGCAGATCGAGCCCAATCTGGACAACTACTCGGTGGCCGAGATCCTGTTTCTGGCGTTTGAAAGGACCAAAACCGCGCTGTTGCTCAGTGAAAACAATGACTACGACGCCTTCCAGATCAAAAAGAAAATCTTCTACTCGAAGATTCAGATCCTGGAGAGCCGTTCGACCTTCAGCGACTCTTTTTATTACGACGACGAGTTCACCAAAAATGTTGCGCTGCTGAAGCAGCAGTACCGCACGTTGGACGATCTTTCTGCCGGCTTGCTGGTGGGGCTGAAAAACAAGGCGGACATTCTCTCTTATATGGATGATATCGAGGGTACGCTGGTCGATATCCAGGAAATTATTTATCGGATACAGATTAAAAACTTTACCGAAGTGAAAGGCATCATCCAGGACAACTCGAGTAAAGCCGAGATGTTCGCCCTCTTTTCGCTGATTTTAGTGTTCCTGATGATGTTCCTGGTGCTGAGAAACGCCTTCTCGTTGAAAGAGATCATCAAGAACAAGAACATCTTTATCTCTTCCATCTACCACGAGATCGCCGGCTCGACCCAGGCCATCGTCATTGCCGCGGATATCATGGAACATGAGCTGGCGCAGGAAGAGTTGAAAAAAGAAGCCCGCCTGATCTCCTATCACGGTAACAAGATCGCCGAACAAACGCGCGAGGTGATGGATTATTCTCGGCTTGAGATGGGAGAAGTTAAAATCAATATTTCCACCTTCCGGCTGAATGAGGTGGTGGACGATGCCGTAACCGGCATCGGCGCCGGGCGAGGCAATCGCCTCGTGATCCACCGTTCGTCTTATGCCGGCCTGATTGGTTCTGATAAATACAAGCTCTACCGAATATTGGCCAACCTGCTCAGCAACGCGGATAAGTTTACCCACCACGGCGCGATCGCCCTCAATGTGAAGGTGTGTCACGGCAATCTGTATTTGCGGGTAAAAGACACCGGCATCGGGTTTAACGTCGATAATCTGGATCGGTTATATAAGGCGTTTAACCAGGGCGTAGAAAAAGAAACGCGGCAGGGATTAGGGCTGGGGCTGACCATTATCAAAAATTACGTCACGACGATGAAAGGCACCATCAAGGTCAAATCCGTCGAAGGGGGTGGCTCATCGTTTTTGATCCGCATTCCGGTCAAACTAATTAAAGAATAGGTTCGACAGCAATAGCGAAGAGATAATCAGCGGCTTGGTCGGTTTTTCCACCAGGTGCACGTCATAGTGCAGGATCATATCGCCGATGTTTTTCTCGTAGTGATTCAGCTGGCCGGTCAGAATGATGATGCGGGCGTGCGGATCGAGGGCGTCTTTAATTTTCTTCACCACGCGTTCGGAAGTCTCGCCGAAGTCCAACAGCCAGTCCAAAATAAACGCCTCAAAGGACTGCTGCTCCAGCGCGGCCAGCATGGCGTCCGCCGTCTGAAAGGTCTCAGCCTCGATGCCGTAGCGGCTGGCGATCTTCTTCAACAGTTCGAGAATATCGCTGTCATTATCCAGGATCGCGATGCGCGGGGCCGGCAGAAAGTCTATCTTGTTGACTTTATACAGCGGGGCATCGGCTGCATATTCCCGATTGGTGTTGATGATGAAAAGATCGTCCTTTTTGTAGGCGTAAGTTTCGTCGTTGTCCGCTTGCGTGACCGGGCGCTCGTCGGCCTCAATGTTACAGCGCTTGTGAATGCTGTTCATGATAAACACGCCGTTATGTGTCCTTTGGCCGGCAAACGGCTCGTTGAAATACTGGAAAACCTTTTTGACTTCATCGAGGGTGATGCCCCTTTTGCCATCCAGCTTCTGTTTGGCGCTGTTGTACTGAAGGTTCAGTATGTTGGCCATCGTGGAGGCATGTTTTCTGTCGCCAACTCCTTTCAGAGTGAGCAACGCGCTGATTGCATCGATGTAATTTGGCGTTTTCTTCATGACAACCTTGGCTTTTTTGATGTTAACCGCGAGCGTTGAAAAACCTGCGTGAGGACCCGTGCTGGATTATAGATGAAGCCTCGGTTATTGCGGTGATATCAGTTTGATTTTCCTTGGCAAACTCAAAATACACTCGATGACAAATAAAAAAACACTCAAAAGACATTCACATTTAGCCGTTTATGTGGTTAATTAGCGCACATACTGTGTGATTCGCGTCCTGGGGGGGTGCCAGTCTCACAAAATAAACCGCCTGCTCTTGTCCGTAAGCAGGGAGCAGGCGGCAAAAAGATCCGCGGCCGACACCAGGGCCATTGGCAGCACCGGGGATGGCTACTCGAACCTATCTTCGTCGCTGTACCTTCTTTTTTCCTCTTTCCCCACTTTTCTGCCGCAACAGCGTCCTATGAGTCTCACCGCTGAGTGAGTGCCGAGCACCGTTATGCCACAGTCCTTTAGCCGACAAGGCACCTGCCCGTACACCCTTACAGGCCGCGATACGCCATATGCGCGTTGCTGCGGAGAGGGCCCGGAGTCGCGCAAGAGAATCTCCGGCGCGATCCGGGGTGGGATAAGGCGGGGCCATCGAGAGGGAGACGGCCCCGGCCGGCGCCGGGTTTGGCGGCCGGCAAGGTCACTATAGCCGGCGGGCCTGCCGGCGCCAGCGCCACCGTTCGGCATTGCGCGGCCGCTCCAGCGTTTTCTTCACGCGGCGGTAAACGTTGCCGCTTATTGCGCACCGCGTCCCAGATAACCGTCCCAGTCTTTCCACACCGGCTGCAGCCCGGCGTTGCTGATGGCCTCGGCGACCTGCTGCGGCGTGCGGCCGTCGTGCGGTTCGAACTGTTCCAGCTCCGGCGGCACGTCATCGGCATAGCCGCCGGGCTGCGTCTTGGATCCGGCGCTGACGCTGTTGATCGCCACCGGGATCATATGATCGCGGAAGTACGGCGACTCACGCGTAGACAGTGACAGCTCAACGTCCGGCGCGAACAGCCGGAAGGCGCAGATCAGCTGCACCAGTTGAGGCTCGCTCATGATCGACGCCGGTTCAATGCCGCCGGCGCAGGGGCGCAGGCGCGGGAACGAGATCGAGTAGCGGCTCTGCCAGTAGGTTTGCTGCAGGTAAAACAGATGTTCCGCCAGCAGGTAGCAGTCGGTGCGCCAACTGTTGGACAGGCCGATCAACGCACCGAGGCCGATCTTGTCGATCCCGGCGCGCCCCAGGCGATCCGGCGTGGCCAGGCGCCAATGGAAATCCTGCTTCTGGCCGCGCAGGTGATGCTGCAGATAGGTGGCTGGATGGTAGGTTTCCTGGTACACCAGCACGCCGTCCAGGCCCAGCGTTTTCAGTTCGGCGTATTCCTCCTGCGCCAGCGGCTGCACTTCCATCATCAGCGAACTGAAGTGTCGGCGGATCGCCGGGATGTGCTGGCGGAAATAGTCCATGCCGACCTTGGTCTGATGCTCGCCGGTGACCAGCAACAGATGTTCGAACCCCAGCCCCTGGATGGCTTCACACTCGCGTGCGATCTCCGCCGCATCCAGCGTTTTGCGCTTGATGCGGTTGCTCATCGAAAAGCCGCAGTAGGTACAGTCGTTGGCGCACAGGTTAGAGAGGTACAGCGGCACATAGAAGCTGACGACGTTGCCGAATCGCTGACGGGTCAGCTGCTGCGCGCGCTGCGCCAGCGGTTCCAGATACGGCGCGGCGGCGGGGGAGATCAGCGCCATAAAGTCGTCGCGCGTCAGCTTGTCGGCGTTCAACGCGCGTTCCACGTCGCGCGCGGTTTTGCCGTTGATGCGCAGCGTAATATCGTCCCAATCCAGCTGTTGCCAGCGGCTACTGAAATCGTCGGCCATCACTGTGCCTCCTCTGGCTGGCTGAGGAAGGCGGTCAGCGGGCTCGAGGCGACCGCACCGCGCTGGCTCGCGCCTAACCCGGCGCTGCGCGCCAGCTCGCCGGCCTCCAGCGCCAGGCGAAACGCCCGCGCCATTTGCACCGGATCGCGCGCCACGGCGATGGCGGTATTCACCAGCACCGCGTCGGCGCCCAGCTCCATCGCTTCCAGCGCGTGGCTCGGCGCGCCGATGCCGGCGTCGACCACCACCGGCACCTTGGCCTGTTCGATGATGATCTCGAGGAAGTCGCGGGTGCGCAGACCGCGGTTGGAACCGATAGGGGCGCCGAGCGGCATCACCGCCGCGCAGCCCGCCTCTTCCAGCCGTTTGCACAGCACCGGATCGGCACCGCAGTAGGGCAGCACCACAAAACCGTCTTTCACCAGCGTTTCCGCCGCCTTCAGCGTTTCTATCGGATCCGGCAGCAGGTATTTCACATCGGGGTGGATCTCCAGCTTCACCCAGTGGGTGCCGAGCGCTTCACGCGCCAGCCGGGCGGCGAATACCGCTTCAGCGGCCGTTTTGGCGCCGGAGGTGTTGGGCAACAGCCTGACGCCCAGCTGCTGCAGCGGCGCCAAAATGGCGTCGTTGCCGCCGCGCAGATCGACGCGCTTCATGGCCATGGTCACCAGCTGCGAACCGGAGGCCGCCAGCGCCTCCAGCATCAGCGCCGGGGTGGCGAACTTGCCGGTGCCGGTGAACAGGCGCGAGGTAAAAGTGGTATCGGCGATTTTCAGCATGTCAGCCTCCGGCGATCGCTTGAAACAGCAAAATGTCGTCACCGTCCTGCACCTGATGGTCGGCCCAGTCGGCGCGCGGGATGATGGTTTGGTTGATCGCCAGCGCGGTGCCCGGCTGGTGGCGTTCCAGCTGGGCCAGCAGGGCGGCGACGCTGAGCGGCTGCGCCAGCTCCAGCGGTTGGTCGTTTAAACGGATCTTCATGCCGCACCTCCGCATACCGGGCAGGCACGGGCCTGGCTCAGTTGCAGCGTGCTCCAGCTCTGCTGCTTGCCGTCGAACAGCCGCAGTTTACCGCTGAGGGAAGATGGCATGCCGGCCAGCATCTTGATGGCCTCCAGCGCTTGCAGAGTGCCGATCACGCCCACCACCGGGCCGAGTACCCCGGCGGTGCGGCAGTTGCGCTGCGGCTCTTCCTGATCCGGGTACAGGCAGGCGTAGCAGCCGTGCGCATAGGGCGGCTCGAGCACCAGCAGCTGGCCGCTGAAGCCGACCGCGCTGCCGCTGATCAACGGCTTGGCGGCGGCGATGCAGGCGGCATTGACCTCATGGCGGGTCGCCATATTGTCGCAGCAGTCCAGCACCAGATCGGCGCGGGCGACCGCGTCGCGCAGCGCTTGCCCTTGCAGCCGCTGCGCCAGCGGGATGGATTCCACCAACGGGTTCAGCGCCTGCAGGTGGCGTTGCGCCAGCGCCGCCTTACCGGTGGCGGTATCGGCGCTGCGGTAGAGGATTTGCCGCTGCAGGTTGGTGACGTGCAGCTGGTCGTCGTCGGCCAGCAGCAGCGTGCCGACGCCGGCGGCGGCCAGATACAGCGAAGCCGGGGAACCTAGCCCACCTAAACCGACGATCAGCACCGTGGCGCGCTTGAGTCTCTCCTGGCCTTCCGGGCCGACGTCCTCCAGCAGCAGCTGGCGGCTGTAGCGCAGGAATTCCTGATCGTTAAGCATCGTTCGGGCCCTCGCCTTCGATCAGCCGCAGCAGCTCGGCCGTCGCCGCGCGCCAGTCCGGCGCCTGGGTGATGGCGCTGACCACCGCCACGCTGCCGACGCCGCACGCCAGCACCGCCGGAACGCGATCGATGCTGATCCCGCCGATCGCCACCGTCGGGTAATCCGCCAGGCCGGCGATGTGGCGTTTCAACTCCGTCAGCCCCTGCGGCGCCGAAGGCATGTCTTTGGTTTGGGTGGGGAAGATGTGCCCCAGCGCGATGTAGGACGGTTTCACCGCCAGCGCGCGCGCCAGCTCCGCGTCGTCATGGGTGGAAACGCCGAGCCGTAGCCCGGCGCGGTGAATGGCCGCCAGATCGGTGGTATCGAGATCTTCCTGGCCCAGATGCACGCCGTAGGCGCCGTGCTTGATCGCCAGCCGCCAGTAGTCGTTGATGAACAGCCGCGCCTGATAACGCCGGCCCAGCGCGATGGCGGCGGCGATATCCTCTTCGACCTGCTCGTCAGGCAAGTCCTTGATGCGCAGCTGGATGGTGGTGACGCCGGCCTCCAGCAGGCGAGCGATCCATTCCACGCTGTCGACGACCGGGTAGAGCCCCAGTTTGTAGGGCGTTGCCGGGAAGGGCGTCGTGATATCAGTCATTGCTGGTCTCCTCCTGCAAATTGCCGGCGCTGTGATACAGCTCGCTGCCGCGGGCGCGGAACTCGGCGGACATTTTCTCCATACCGGTCAGCTGCACCTCGATCGGTTTGGCGGCCTCCTGGGCGGCGGCGTAGTCGCGCACCTCCTGCGAAATCTTCATCGAGCAGAATTTTGGTCCGCACATCGAGCAGAAGTGGGCGATCTTGCCGGACTCCTGCGGCAGGGTTTCGTCGTGATAGGCGCGCGCGGTGGCCGGATCGAGCGCCAGATTGAACTGATCTTCCCAGCGGAATTCGAAACGCGCCTTGGACATGGCGTTATCGCGGATTTGCGCGCCCGGATGGCCTTTGGCCAGATCGGCGGCGTGAGCGGCGATCTTGTAGGTGATCAGGCCCTGTTTGACGTCCTCTTTGTTCGGCAGGCCGAGGTGCTCTTTCGGCGTGACGTAACACAGCATGGCGCAGCCGAACCAGCCGATCATCGCCGCGCCGATGCCGGAGGTGAAATGGTCATAGCCCGGGGCGATATCGGTGGTCAGCGGGCCGAGGGTGTAGAATGGCGCTTCGTGGCAGTGTTCCAGCTCTTCGGTCATGTTGCGGCGGATCATCTGCATCGGCACGTGGCCTGGGCCCTCGATCATCACCTGCACGTCGTATTCCCAGGCGATTTTGGTCAGCTCGCCCAGCGTATGCAGCTCGGCAAACTGGGCTTCGTCGTTGGCGTCCTGAATTGAGCCGGGGCGCAGGCCGTCGCCGAGCGACAGCGAAACGTCGTAGGCGGCGCAGATCTCACAGATTTCGCGGAAATGCTGATAGAGGAAGTTTTCCTGATGGTGCGACAGACACCATTTGGCCATGATCGAGCCGCCGCGCGACACGATGCCGGTCAGGCGTTTGGCGGTCATCGGCACGTAACGCAGCAGCACGCCGGCGTGGATGGTGAAGTAGTCGACCCCTTGCTCCGCCTGTTCCAGCAGCGTATCGCGGAACATCTCCCAGGTGAGGTTTTCCGCCACGCCGTTGACCTTCTCCAGCGCCTGGTAGATCGGCACGGTGCCGATGGGCACCGGGCTGTTGCGCAGGATCCACTCGCGGGTTTCGTGAATGTAGCGGCCGGTGGAGAGATCCATCACGGTGTCTGCGCCCCAGCGGGTGGCCCACACCAGCTTCTCCACTTCTTCTTCTATCGACGACGTGACCGCCGAGTTGCCGATATTGGCGTTCACCTTCACCAGGAAATTGCGGCCGATAATCATCGGCTCCGCCTCCGGGTGGTTGATATTGGCGGGAATGATGGCGCGGCCGGCGGCCACTTCCTGGCGCACGAACTCCGGCGTGATGTTGTCCGGCAGGTTGGCGCCCCAGCTCTGGCCCGGATGCTGGTGGCGCAGCACCTCGCCGCGAATGCGCTCGCGCCCCATGTTTTCGCGGATGGCGATGAACTCCATCTCCGGGGTGACGATGCCGGCGCGGGCATAGTGCAACTGGGTGACGCACTTGCCCGGCAGCGCTTTGCGCGGCAGCGGCAGGTGTTCGAAACGCAGGTGATCGAGACCTTCGTCCGCCAGCCGCTGCTGGGTGAAGCCGGAGCTGGCACCGCTCAGGGTGGCGGTATCGCCGCGTGCGTCGATCCAGCCGGCGCGCAGCTTGGCCAGGCCGGCGTGCACGTCGAGCTCGGCTTGCGGATCGCCGTACGGGCCGGCGGTGTCATACACCGGGATCGCCTCGTTGGGTTCATACTGCGGGTTATCTTTGCTGCCGCCGACCAGGGTCGGGCTGAGCTGAATTTCACGCATCGGCACCTGGATATCGCTGTGCGAGCCCTGCAGGTAGATGCGGCGTGAGTTTGGGAAAGCCATGCCTTGCAGGGTGTCGATAAACTGCTGGGCGGCTTCGCGTTGCGCTTTACGGGCGCGCGGTGGATTAACGTTAGACATAGCAAGTTCCTACCAGTGTGTTGGGTTGGGAAAGTTGCTTGTCTGGAGCTCGGAGGGAGTAATGATGGTGGCCGATAAGGCAGGGCACCCGCAAGGGGAAGGCCGTGTCTGTGGCGATAGATTACTCTTGTTCCCTTCGCGGGTATTAACCCGATCAGGTTCCGCGGATCCCGAATTAACGGTCTCAGCCTGGCTGATTCGATGAACAAATCAGGCGCTAGGCACTCCGACAAGATGCCCCCCAGTATAGGAGGGATAAGAAAAAAAACTATAAAATTTTAACGCGCCGGATCCAGCGCCTGGTCCGGCAGCGGTTGCTGCGTGGCTTCCGCTTCCAGCAGGATCAGCTTATCTTCCAGCGCAAAGCGCGCCGCCAGCGTTTCGCCGATATCCGACAAGGCCTGGTGGAATTCCAGACAAACCTCCTGATCGATATCCACTTCGGTATAGCGATCGTGGAACGCCATGATCTGTTCGGTATTGGCCCACAGCTTGGGGTAGATGTTCACCGCCAGCGACATTTTCGGACTGGCTGCGCCTTCCACTTGTTTGATAATTCTGTCATAGATATGAAAATGCCCTGCGGAGAGGTAATCCACCAGGTTATGGCAAAAGTTCTCCAGCGCTTTTTCATTCAGCGGCGTATGCTTTTCTTTATTCGGTTTGAGGCCTACCAGCGTGCAGTAGGCGACCAGCAACTGCTTGCGGGCCTGAAGCCATTGATCAACTAATTCATTACTACCGCCAACGCGCTGAGTCAGCCTTTCCAAACGGTTGAGCATGTTTGACTCCGTGTAAGTAACAAAAGTAACCGGTAAGTTATTAAAATGTAACAAAGCCGATTTGTAGAGTGCCAGTGAAGCTGAGGTTGTGCAACAACGATATGGAACTTGCATTAACGGGCAATGAAAACGGCTGGTGGATCGTCAGCCATGAAAGCAAACTTTGGTTACCGAACGGTGAATTGCCGTCGGGGAGCGCCGCCGCCCTCGGGCTGCAGGGCCACATGGCGCGCGTCATCGGTGAGTGGGAGGGTGCGCCGGTCTGGCTGGTGCGCCAGGCGATGCCGCGGGAGATGGGATCGGTGCGTCAGCTGTTGGATCAGGATCGCGGTCTGTTCCAGCTTGCCGGGCGCGGCGTGCAGCTGGCGGATTTCTACCGCTCCCATCGCTATTGCGGCTACTGCGGCCATGAGATGCATCTCAGCCGCACCGAAAGCGCCTGCCTCTGCGGCCACTGCAAAGAACGGTACTATCCGCAGATTGCGCCCTGCGTGATCGTCGCCATTCGGCGCGACGATCAGATCCTGCTGGCGCAGCACGTGCGCCATCGCGGCGGCATTCACACGGTGCTGGCCGGTTTCGTTGAAGTTGGCGAAACGCTGGAGCAGGCGGTGGCGCGCGAAGTGATGGAAGAGAGCAATATTGAAATCAATAACCTGCGCTACGTCACGTCACAACCCTGGCCGTTTCCGCACTCGCTGATGATGGCCTTTATGGCCGATTACCACCAGGGTGAGATTCGTCACGATCCCAAGGAGCTGCTCAACGCCGGCTGGTATCGTTACGACCAACTGCCGCTGTTGCCGCCGCCCGGCACCGTGGCGCGCCGCTTGATTGAGGACACCGTGGCGCTGTGCCGGGCAGAATAATGTACAATGGCCGGCAGATTATTAAGGGAGCCCCATAAATGACTGAGTTGAAGAACGATCGTTACCTGCGCGCGCTGTTGCGCCAGCCGGTGGATGTGACCCCCGTATGGATGATGCGCCAGGCCGGTCGTTATTTACCGGAGTACAAGGCGACTCGCGCCCAGGCCGGTGATTTCATGTCGCTGTGCAAGAACGCGGAGCTGGCCTGCGAGGTTACGCTGCAGCCGCTGCGCCGCTACGCGCTGGACGCCGCCATCCTGTTCTCCGACATTCTCACCATTCCCGACGCCATGGGGCTCGGCCTGTACTTTGAAGCCGGCGAAGGCCCGCGTTTCAGCTCCCCCGTCACCTGCCGCGCCGACGTCGACAAACTGCCGGTGTTCGATCCGGAAGTGGAGCTGGGCTATGTGATGAACGCGGTGCGCACCATTCGCCGCGAGCTGAAGGGCGAAGTGCCGCTGATCGGCTTCTCCGGCAGCCCGTGGACGCTGGCTACCTATATGGTTGAGGGCGGCAGCAGCAAGGCCTTCACCAAGCTGAAGAAGATGATGTATGCCGAGCCGGCCACGCTGCACCTGTTGCTGGACAAGCTGGCGGACAGCGTGATCCTGTATCTCAATGCCCAGATCAAGGCCGGCGCGCAGTCGGTGATGGTGTTCGACACCTGGGGCGGGGTGCTGACCGGGCGCGATTACCGCGAGTTCTCGTTGCACTACATGCACAAGATCGTCGATGGCCTGCTGCGTGAAAATGACGGCCGCCGCGTGCCGGTGACACTGTTCACCAAAGGCGGCGGGCAGTGGCTGGAGGCGATGGCCGCTACCGGCTGCGATGCGCTGGGGCTGGACTGGACCACCGATATCGCCGACGCGCGCCGTCGCGTAGGCGACAAAGTGGCGCTGCAGGGCAATATGGATCCGTCGATGCTCTATGCTTCTCCGGCGCGCATCGCGGAAGAGGTGGAGACCATTCTGGCCGGTTTCGGCCATGGCAACGGTCATGTGTTCAACCTGGGCCACGGCATCCATCAGGATGTGCCGCCGGAGCACGCCGGGGCCTTCGTCGAGGCGGTACACGCGCAGTCGGCGAAATACCACCGTTAAGGATCCGATGTGACCGATATGGCGGCTCTGCGCGCCGAACAGCTGCGGCGCGCCGCTGAAGTCATTCGCTACGACGAGCTGCCGGCCGAACCGCCGGCGTTCATCGCCGGCGCCGATGTGGGCTTCGAGCAAGAGGGCGCGGTGACGCGCGCCGCCATCGCCATCCTGCGCTATCCGTCGCTGGAGCTGGTGGAGTATCAGGTGGCGCGCATCGCCACCGTCATGCCTTATATCCCGGGTTTCCTGTCGTTTCGCGAATACCCGGCGCTGTTGGCCGCCTGGGCGCAGCTGCGGCAAAAACCGGGGCTGATCTTCGTCGATGGGCACGGCGTTTCACATCCGCGGCGCCTCGGCGTCGCCAGCCATTTCGGCCTGCTGGTCGATGTGCCGACCATCGGCGTGGCCAAGAAGCGCCTGTGCGGCAAATTCGCGCCGCTGGACGCCGCCGTCGGAGCGCTGGCGCCGTTGGAAGATAAGGGAGAACAGCTGGGCTGGGTATGGCGTAGCAAGGCGCGTTGCAACCCGCTGTTCATCTCTACCGGTCACCGCGTGGGCGCCGACAGCGCGCTGGCGTGGGTGCAGCGCTGCATGGCGGGCTACCGTTTGCCGGAGCCGACCCGTTGGGCCGACGCCATCGCTTCGCGCCGTCCGGCGTTTCAGCGGTGGTTGCAGCAGCATCCGGAGGTGTCGCCATGAGCGATTTCGGGTACACTGCGCCGCAGATAACGCGTAAGAGAGTAAAGCATGCTACGTAACCCGATTCATTTACGTCTGGAACGGCTCGAGGGCTGGCAACATTTGACCTTTATGGCCAGTTTGTGCGAGCGTATGTACCCGAATTACCAGATGTTCTGCAAACAGACCGAGTTCGGCGATCCGGCGGTTTATCGCCGCATTCTGGATTTGGTGTGGGAAACGCTGGTGGTGAAGGACGCCAAGGTCAACTTCGACAGCCAGCTCGAGAAGTTGGAAGAGGCGATTCCGTCGGCGGAAGATTACGATCTTTACGGCGTTTACCCGGCAATTGATGCCTGTATCGCATTAGGGGAACTGATCCATTCGCGGCTCGGCGGGGAGACGCTGGAGCACGCCATCGCCATCAGCGAAACATCGATTCGCACCGTGGCGATGTTGGAAATGACCCAAGCCGGTAAGGAAATGACCGACGAAGAGTTGGAAAGTTTGCCTGCGGTAGAGGAAGAATGGGACATTCAATGGGAAATTTTCCGCCTGTTGGACGCCTGTGAAGAGCGCGATATAGACCTGATCAAGGGGCTGCGATCCGACCTGCGGGAGGCGGGCGTCAGCAACATCGGGATAAATTTAGCGCAATAAGGCAACAAAACGTGATTTAACGCCTGATTTGTCATGCCTTAAGGCTTCACATCCGCACCCTGTCTGGTCTACATTTGGGGGGCGTAAAAAAAGTGGCTATCGGTGCGTGTATGCAGGAGAGTGCTGTCAATCGGCATATCCGTCGCACTCGATGCTTTGCAAACGATAAACACACTGTAAGGATAACTTATGAACAAGACTCAACTGATTGATGTAATCGCGGACAAGGCTGACCTTTCCAAAGCACAAGCTAAACTGGCTCTGGAATCCACCCTGGCTGCAATTACTGAGTCTCTGAAAGAAGGTGATGCAGTACAATTGGTTGGCTTCGGTACTTTCAAAGTAAACCATCGTAGCGAGCGCACTGGCCGCAACCCACAGACTGGCAAAGAAATCAAAATCGCAGCAGCCAACGTGCCTGCGTTCGTTTCTGGCAAAGCACTGAAAGACGCCGTTAAATAAGACCGCGCCTCGGTGAAAAGATTAAACAGGGGGGCGATGGCGCCCCTTTTGTTTACTCGTCGGGCGCTCATGGCCGTTGGCATCGCCGTCGGCCTGAGCGCCTGCAGTTTCCATTCCGATATCCCCAGCTTTACCGCCAGCGGCTTCGTGGCCGATCAGGGCGTGATACGTCTGTGGCGTAAAGACGATGAGCAACATCGTCCGCAAGTGTTGGTCAGCGTTTACAGCCCTTACCGCGGCCCGGGTACCATTACCACGCTGTACACCTATCAGGGCGACGTGCTGCGCCAAATCAAACGTAACGACGCCGACGGCGATCGAGATTCCATTCAGCTGCGCTTTGCCGACGACGGCACGGTGAGCTTTATGCAGCGCCAGCTGGCGACACGCCGCGAACCGCTGACCCGCGATGAAATCGCCCTGTATCAATATCAGGCGCGACGGATCCTCGAAGTGAGCAATGCGCTGCGCGCCGGCAAGGTCAAATTGCTGCAGGGGCGTTGGTTGCAGGGCGAAGTGCAAACCTGCGACGGGCAGCGCTTAAAACCCGGGTTGGATGCCTCCGCCATCGCCTGGATCGAAAAACGCGCCCGCAGCAGCAGCCGGCCGGTGAGCGTCGCCTGGCTGGAAGCGCCGGAAGGCAGCGAGCTGCTGCTGGTGGCGAACGACGATTTCTGCAGCTGGGAACCGAAAGAAGACCAGCTATAAAAAAGGCCCCGCGCTGCGGAGCCTCTGGTCATGATCATGAAAGGTCAAATTATTTGCCGCGCGCAATCGCGCGATAACCGATATCTTTGCGGCAGAAGCTGCCCGGCCACTGGATGCCTTCCGCCAACTGATAGGCGCGTTGCTGCGCCTGCGCCACGGTATCGCCCAGCGCGGTCACGCACAGCACGCGGCCGCCGCTGGTGACGACGTCATCGCCCTGCAAGCGTGTGCCGGCGTGGAAGACCTTACCGTCGGTGCTTTCCTGCTGCGGTAGCCCCTGGATCACCTCGCCGTTGCGATAGTCACCCGGATAACCGCCGGCTGCCAGCACCACGCCAAGGGCAGAGCGTTCGTCCCAATCAGAGCTCTTCTCGTTCAGACGGCCTTCGGCGCCCGCCAGGCACAGCTCTACCAGATCGGAGCGCAGGCGCAGCATGATCGGCTGAGTTTCCGGATCGCCAAAACGGCAGTTGAATTCGATCACCTTCGGCTGGCCGTCGGCGGCGATCATCAGGCCGGCGTAAAGGAAGCCGACGTAGGTATTGCCTTCCGCCGCCATGCCGCGGACCGTCGGCCAGATCACCTGATCCATGGCGCGCTGATGGATTTCGTCGGTCACTACCGGCGCCGGGGAGTAGGCGCCCATGCCGCCGGTGTTCGGGCCGGTGTCGCCGTCACCGACGCGTTTGTGGTCCTGGCTGGTGGCCATCGGCACCACGTTCTCGCCGTCGACCATCACGATGAAGCTGGCTTCTTCGCCGTCGAGAAACTCTTCCACCACGATGCGATGGCCGGCGTCGCCGAAGGCGTTGCCGGCCAACATGTCGCGCACCGCCTCTTCCGCTTCCTGTAGCGTCATCGCGACGATCACGCCTTTACCGGCCGCCAGGCCATCGGCCTTGATGACGATCGGCGCGCCTTTGCGGCGCACATAGGCCAGCGCCGGTTCCACCTCGGTGAAGTTTTCATATTCGGCGGTCGGGATGCGGTGGCGCGCCAGGAAATCTTTGGTGAAGGCTTTGGAGCCTTCGAGCTGCGCGGCGGCCTGTGATGGGCCGAAGATTTTCAGACCGGCGGCCTGGAAGGCATCGACCACGCCAATCACCAGCGGCGCTTCCGGCCCAACGATGGTCAGACCGATGTCATGGCTCTGGGCGAAAGCGACCAGGGCGGGGATGTCGGTGGCGGCGATCGCCACGTTTTCCAGATTGGCTTCCAGCGCGGTGCCGGCATTGCCCGGCGCAACGTAGACTTTATCCGCCAGCGGAGACTGGGCGGCTTTCCAGGCCAGCGCGTGCTCGCGCCCGCCGTTGCCGATAATCAAAATGTTCATCAGGGGCTCCACGAATGGCGTGCGCCGAAGCGCACGCGGCAAAAGGAATTAATGGCGGAAATGACGCATGTCGGTGAAGATCATCGCGATGCCGTGTTCGTTGGCGGCGGCGATCACTTCGTCGTCGCGGATCGAACCGCCAGGCTGGATCACGCAGGTGATGCCAACCGCCGCCGCGGCATCGATGCCGTCGCGGAACGGGAAGAAGGCGTCGGATGCCATGGCGGAGCCTTTCACTTCCAGCCCTTCGTCGCCCGCTTTGATGCCGGCGATCTTGGCGGAGTAAACGCGGCTCATCTGGCCGGCGCCTATGCCGATGGTCATATTGTCACGCGCATAAACGATGGCGTTGGATTTCACGAACTTGGCCACTTTCCAACAGAACAGCGCGTCACGCAGTTCCTGTTCGGTCGGCTGGCGCTCGGATACCACGCGCAGATCGGCGGCGGTTACCATGCCCAGATCGCGATCCTGCACCAGCAGGCCGCCGTTGACGCGCTTGAAGTCCAGCCCCGCCACGCGTTGCTGCCACTGGCCGCAGGCCAGCACGCGCACGTTCTGTTTGGCGGCCAGCAGGGAGCGCGCTTCCTGGGTGACGTTTGGCGCGATGATCACCTCCACGAATTGGCGGCTGATGATCGCCTGCGCGGTGGCGGCGTCCAGCTCGCGGTTAAAGGCGATGATGCCGCCGAAGGCGGAGGTCGGGTCGGTTTGGTAAGCGCGCTCGTAGGCGGCCAGAATGTCGTCGCCGATCGCCACGCCGCAAGGGTTGGCGTGCTTGACGATCACGCAGGCCGGTTCGGCGAACTCTTTCACGCATTCCAGCGCGGCGTCGGTATCGGCGATGTTGTTATAGGACAGCGCTTTGCCCTGCAGCTGTTCGGCGGTCGCGACAGAAGCTTCCTTTACTTCTTCCTCTATATAGAAGGCGGCCTGCTGGTGGCTGTTTTCACCGTAGCGCATATCCTGCTTCTTGATGTAGTTGAGGTTCAGGGTGCGCGGGAAGCGGCCGGACGGCTGCTCGGTCTCGCCGTGGTACGCCGGCACCAGCGCGCCGAAGTAGTTGGCGATCATGCTGTCGTAGGCAGCGGTGTGTTCGAAAGCTTTGATGGCGAGATCGAAACGGGTGGCATAGCGCAGCGAACCGTCGTTGTTGTCCATCTCGGTAATGATGGCGGCGTAGTCGCTGCTCTTCACCACGATGGCGACGTCTTTATGGTTCTTGGCGGCGGAGCGCACCATGGTCGGGCCGCCGATATCGATATTCTCGACCGCATCCTCCAGCGAGCAATCCGGGCGCGCTACGGTTTGGGCGAACGGATACAGATTGACGACCACCATGTCGATAGGCTTGATGTCATGCTGATTCATGACGGCGTCGTCCTGGCCGCGGCGGCCGAGAATGCCGCCGTGGACTTTCGGGTGCAGGGTCTTAACTCGTCCGTCCATCATCTCCGGGAAACCGGTGTAGTCGGAAACTTCGGTAACGGGCAGACCGGCGTCTGCCAGCAGACGGGCGGTGCCGCCGGTGGACAGCAGTTCAACGCCGCGCTGGGAAAGCGCTTCGGCGAATTCAACGATACCGGTTTTGTCAGACACGCTGAGCAGGGCCCGGCGGATTGGACGAGGTTGTTGCATGGTTTTATCCCTTGGCTTTGAGTCGCAATTAAAGAGCGTTACGTGAATGTCCACCTCGTTCTCTCTATAAGGAAGGTTTTTTGCCTTATAAAGGGAGGGTCAGGCACATATTCAGGTAACGCCCCCGTAAAAAGGGGGATCGTTTCGTCGCGGGGAATTGTAGCGAAAACGTTTGCGTGGCGCTCGTAAATTTTCCGTACAAATCGCATCTGTGGATAACACTGTGCGCAAGTGGGTATAAGGCGGGGTTTTGCTGTGGAATGCAGCGAACGATCGTTTTTGCTGAAAATACCTGTTGCGGCCTGCGAGGAACTCCCTATAATGCGCCTCCATCGACACGGCGCAAGTGATTCACTTCACAGAGCGGCCGGGAAGAAAGAGAAAAAATCCTGAAAATTGGGGTTGACTCTGAAAGAGGAAAGCGTAATATACGCCACCTTGAGTTAGCAAGCGAAAGCGCCTAACTCACTGCTCTTTAACAATTTATCAGACAATCTGTGTGGGCACTCCACAAGACGATATCCAGCATCTTCGGATGCAAAAAATATCAAGTCTTGAAGAGTGACTAACTGAAGTAAAATTCATGCAGTAAATCTTTGAGCATCGCTTCTCGAGTGGAAGCAAATCAAGCTTTTAATTGAAGAGTTTGATCATGGCT
>NZ_JBJNOJ010000019.1:0-48983 GCF_052166695.1 Serratia sp. CY76391 | reverse complement strand
TCAGTTCACTAAAAAAAGAACGCATCAGGAAGCGAATATACAAAACTCGGGATCTGGCTCGGGCAGATATCTTCGATTACATTGAAGTGTTCTACAACCGGGCCCTGCGTCACAGCCACCTCGGTGGCGTCAGCCCGGAGGCCTTCGAAAAGGCCTCACCGTGAGGACAGGAACTGTCTACCGGAGCGTGGTCACTCCACTTATGAATGACACCTCTTCTGACGACATCCTTCTGCTGAAACAGCGCCTGGCCGAACAGGAAGCGTTGATCCACGCCCTGCAGGAAAAACTGAGCAACCGGGTGCGTGAAATAGACCATCTGCAGGCACTGCTGGATAAACTCCGCCGGATGAACTTCGGCAGTCGTTCCGAAAAGGTATCCCGCCGTATCGCGCAGATGGAAGCTAACCTGAATCGGCTTCAGAAAGAAAGCGATACGCTGACGGGGCGGGGGGATGATCCGGCAGTGCAGCGCCCGCTGCGTCAGACCCGCACCCGCAGACCGTTCCCCGAATCACTCCCCCGCGATGAAAAACGGTTATTACCCGCAGAACTCTGCTGCCCGAAATGTGGTGGCTTGCTGAATTATCTGGGTGAGGATGCAGTCGAACAGCTGGAGCTGATGCGCAGTGCCTTCCGGGTTATCCGGACTGTACGCGAAAATACGCCTGTACTCAGTGCGATGCCATCGTGCAGGCTCCCGCGCCTTCGCTGCCCATCGAGCGTGGTATAGCAGGACCGGGGTTGCTGGCCCGCGTACTGACCTCTAAGTATGCAGAGCACACGCCACTGTACCGTCAGTCCGAAATATATAGCCGCCAGGGTGTGGAACTAAGCCGCTCACTACTGTCGGGCTGGGTCGATGCATACTGCCGGGTACTGTCACCGCTGGAAGAAGCGCTTCAGAACTATGTGCTGACTAACGGCAAGCTCCATGCTGATGACACGCCTGTTCCGGTGCTGTTGCCAGGTAATAAAAAACGAGGACCAGGCGCTTATGGACGTACGTTCGTGACGCCCGAAACGCCGGGTCAGCGCTGGCGCCGGCGGTGTGGTTCGCTTACAGCCCGGACAGAAAAGGCATCCACCCGCAGAGCCATCTTGCGGGCTTCAGCGGTGTTCTGCAGGCAGATGCGAACGCCGGGTTCAACAAGCTGTACCGCAATGGACAAATAACGGAAGCCGCCTGCTGGGCTCATGCCCGCCGAAAGATCCACGATGTGCATGTCCGCACCCCGCCACCCCTGACGGAAGAAGCCCTGAAGCAGATCGGTCAGTTGTACGCCATAGAGGCGTATATAAGGGGAATGCCGGCAGAGCAGCGGCTTGCGGAACGTAAGCTAAGAACGAAACCGCTGTTGAAATCCCTGGAAAGCTGGCTGCGTGAAAAGATGAAAACCCTGTCGCGACACTCGAGCTGGCGAAGGCGTTCGCGTACGCACTTAACCAGTGGCAGGCACTAACGTACTATGCGGACGATGGCTGGGCCTAAGCAGACAACAACATCGCTGAAAATGTCCTGCGGACGGTCTGTCTGGGTCGCAAAAACTTCCTGTTCTTCGGTTCTGACCATGATGGTGAGCGGGGAGCACTGCTGTACAGCCTGGTCGGAACGTGCAAACTGAACAGCGTGGATCCAGAAGGCTACCTCCGCTATGTGCTTGACGTCATCGCCGACTGACCGGTCAACCGGGTCAACGAACTACTACCCTGGCGCATCACACCGCCAACTGAATAACACATCCCCATCAATACGGCCCTCGGTGTACGCTTACCAATAGTGGACCAACAAATGTTTTAAACTCTCACATGTTGTTTATCAAAATAGGCTGGATTTTCAATTACCAGAGTACCAACATAGTAATTTCGGTCTCCTTCAGATCTAAATGATAGTCCATCTATATGGCAGGGGGGCAGAAGACATCTTGACGACCATAACCTCCCAGCAACAGGCTGTAATCTCACATTTAACAAGGGAGTTAAGATATGCGTCAATTATCAATTGGTATGTTGGTGGCGTCGCTGTTGGGTTTTGGGATGGCTGTGGCGGCCCCAATGCCGAAAGCTAGTGCTGATACATCAGCAGCAATTGCCCCGGTTGCTAACAGCACGCTGAACGGGCTGCAAAAAGCACCAGAAGAAAGGGCGGTGTCCATAAAACAGGTTCAGCAACATCAGGCCAAGCAGGTTAAACACCACAGTAAGAAAAAGCACCACGGTAAAAAGTATCACAAGAAAAAACAGTAATTGACAGCGGGCGCAGCAGTATAGTGGTTCACTCTTGTGCTGCGCCTGCACCGCACGGTCTGAATTCAGGTTAGCCCATCTCGTGAAGATACCTATTAGTCCTCATCATGTAGCTCCCTCCTTACCTCAACAAAAATCTGTATTACTTTTCCTTGAAAATTCTGAATACCCGACGCTTAAAATTATAATCAATAAATTACCTTTGTCATGCATTCAGCTCGCCCTCATCTTGAGTGCAGTTGAACCGACTGAACCCACGACCTTCTGATTATACATAGAGAATTTTTTAGGAGAATAACTCACGCTTGTATACCAACAAAACAGGGTGGAAGATTGGCAAAATACGCCAACATTTTTAAGCCCGGCAACTGTTTTTTAAGCATAGCCTTACCCTGAGGATCGACGCCGTGGAGTTGAAAGACACTTTTTATCTGATCGATACCAACCGTTGTAATCTTCATGACGGACGCTCCCGTTTTCAAGTGGTCGAGTTTAACACCCTGCCATTTTGACACACTAATGGCGATCCCATCAGAATCTGATACAGACTCAGTCCGGTCGATTTGAGACGGAATATGCTTCATCAACTTTTTCAGCACAACGCTCCCCACACCAACCAGCAACTCTGCGAAACGAGTAGTGGCTTGCACACTGGTCCGTTGACAGCCCAACTCTCACGTGCCGAGCATAAAAATATTTGTAAGGAACACCATGTATATTCTTCGACTTTCACTCTTGGTTGTATCTTTTATACTGAGTGGCTATATACAAGCCGCCCCTACAACCGAACTTCCCCCAGCCCCAAGTGCATACAAATATATCGTGGTTAAGCATCCCACGAAACCTATAACGAAGACTAAAAAAGCCCCTCCCCCCCAAAAAACAAGAAAGCCCATAAAGTCCGTTTCCGAGCCCTCCATTGAGATCAGCCGCCCACAGACGGAGCACGGTCGGAATCCATTCTCAGAAGGACGCAAGAATCCATGAGTTTTAATATCAATATCAGCAACACTGTAAAAGCGGTCGGAATCGCTGATCTGAATACGCATGTAATTCGTTTTCAATTTCATTCGAAAGTAATAAGAAATGTTGAGCTTGATGAGTTTACAAAATCTTTACATACTCACGATAACTTTAGAAAAAGGCTGTTGAGGTGGTAGTGGGAATTATCAATGCTTCAGTCTCATCCCCATGTATTGAATACAATTGAACATGATTGTAATAACGAAAAACCTGAGCTTGGCAGCATTATCTTACACATTTTCGATTATCCTTACGGTGCTGTTAGCAAACACTTCTTGACCTCCTGCTCTTTTCGTTACGACAATTAAAAACATCCCTTCCACGATTATTGAGAGTGAGTTACGGATCTTTCCCCCTGTGAGAAAAATCAGATCTGATTACGATGTGGTCTCACTAAATCAATAATGTTATCCACAAAAAGGAGCGGTGACCATGTACATGTTAGATTTAAAATGTTCTGGCTGCAAAAAAGATCTTATCGTAACTGCAGCATTAGTATCTATAACGTGAATGATATCGACGTGGTGACTTGTGCTAACTGTGGCCAGTCAACTAAAAAGCATTGCATTATCATCTATAAAATTAAAAATACACAGGAAGCAACATATCAAGAACAATCTCAAAAATACTAATTAATGGTAACTAATCGTAAATCCGTTATGCTGAATCCTTGCAGATGTAGGCAGTTTACAATTTCACAGTTATGCAAAAACTAGACTGGCCCCCTGAGTCTCCAGACACTTCGACCCACCTTAAATTAGTGACTAGTCTTAAACTAGTCATTCGATAATTAGGTGATAAGCATGATCGAAGAGTTGCTCGGACCAGAACGCCGCAGGCGCCGTTCTCCACAGGAAAAAATATCCATTGTCCAGGAAACGCTTCAGCCTGGCATGACGGTATCCCATGTCGCACGGCTTCATGGTTAAATGCAAACCAGATCTTCGCCTGGCGAAAGCAGTACCAGGAAGGTAGCTTCACCGCAATCATGGCTGGCTAAGATGTTGTTCCCGCCTCAGAACTTGCTGCGGCGGTTAAACAAATCAAAGAGCTACAGCGCCTGCTGGGTAAAAACCATGGAGAACGAGCTGCTGAAGGAAGCTGTCGAGTATGGTCGCCCAAAAAGTGGATAGCGCACGCGCCCTTATTGCCCGGGGATGGCGACTGAGCTTCGTCAGCCGCTGTCTTCAGGTCTCGCGTGCGCACTTATATACCCTGAAGCATCGTCCCGATAACTGGCCGGCGAATCGTGTATGAGATCTGTTGCCCTGGAAAGTCGAACTCACCTCATCCTAAGCGTCAATACGGTTCAAATGTGACGTATATGGATTGCAAGAGCACAGTTATAATGAAAGTGACAGGTTTGCTTTCGTATATCCGGCCTGTTGATGACGCTTTGGCTTCTGGCCTCGATGAGACATTCGCGCATTCCGTCCTTATCGCTTATACGGCCTGAGTGGGCTGTCACATATTGCAGGTTTTTGGAACGCCGGTCTGACCTGTTTTTCATCATTTCTGCATTCTTCACAATTTCAGGTTAGCGTTTATTGTACTACATAGCATAACTTACTGATTTTTCAGTGTTGCTGGTAAATATAATTCATTACGGGCGATAATTACCCAGGAGATCAGTAGTAGTTTATTTGCAAGGGCGACAACTGCTCGGTTAAACCCACGTTTTTCCCGAATACGGTGAACCCACACACTAAGCAGGTCAGTTTTTTCAGCAGACCTGAACAAGCCCTTGCACCATGTATCAGCATGGATCTCACGTACTGATTACCGCATTTTGTTATCCCCAACAAAACCTGCTTACCACCGGTTGTGAATTGTCGGGGGACCAACCCCAGAGCAGCAGAGGCATCTCTTCCTCGTTTAAATTGTTTACCATCACCCATCCAGCTTTTTATCACCTGGCTGACCAAAGGGCCGAATCCTGGAATAGCCAACAGCCTTTGGCACACAGGGTCCTGGTGAACGTATTTCTTCTGCTCGGTGTTACACCATTCCAGTTCATCATCCAATGTAATCAGCCGGGTATACTGTCGATGCAACAATGCTCTCATAGCGTCAGTGAGTTCATTTTCAGCATCCTCAAGTAGCGCGGGTAACGTTCGGCGTAGTTCTGTTGCGCCTTTATTCAGCACAATGCCATATTCAGCAAGAAGCCCACGTACGTGATTTATCAGTTGTGTCCTTTCCATTGAAATCAGCTGACGCATTTTTAAAAACGTCTGAATATCCTGCTGATCAAGCGTTTTTATAGGTACGGGTCGGATAGTTCCATGCTGGCAAGCCTCAGCAATTGCCTGTGCATCGTTATAATCATTTTTCTGGCGTCGTTGATAGGCTCTGACATACTGAGCCGGAAGCAATATCGCTGTATGACCGAGTTTTTGTATCTCCCGGGCCCAGTGATGCGATGCTCCACATGCTTCCATGGCAACAGTCATCGGTGGTTGCTGAACCAGCCAGTTGAGTAAGTTGCTACGTGAAAGTTTCATCTTTCCAACTGGTTTCCCATAGGCATTGATACTGAAAAGATAAAAGTTTGTTTTAGCCAGAACGATGCCGGTGATTTTCACTTGAGACATGGTATCCCTCTTACTTTTTCCTGATTAAAGTTTATCCATCATGGCGCAAATGGGTGCTGCCGTGAAGGAGAGGGAAGACCATCTCATCGCTTACAAAAATACTAGACTGTAGTCTTCCGATAAATTCAACGGCGGCGGTTCAGCCCCTTTGCTTGCTGTGGTATTGCCTGTTTTCACAGCACTAGGCGCAGCAGCTAAGCCAAAGATAGGATTAATGATCATTAATCCTAAGAAAATTACGATAAAAATTGCTCTGTTTTTCATTGGGATATTCTGTTAATAGTGATGTTAACCCTAAGTATAGAGTAATCACATTCTGGTTATCAACAAAAATTGGCATATTGCTGCGATTACGCAAAGCAACGTGTAACACAGCTCTATACTAAGTGTGATTAATCTTCTTTGCCTGAAAACATCGCATTAATGGCCTGTTGCAATTGTGTCTCTTTTTCCAATGTCACTTCAGTAATACGGTTTTTAGAGTAATTAACTAATATCTGGCCATCAAAAGTGGCAGAGAATTTAGCAAAACGCTGGTTATCTTTCTCAAAAACCTGGCTAATTTGCACCACGCCCTAAGACTCTACCGGCTTATATGTAACGGATAGCTACCGAACAATACCAGTGTCCTGAGAAAGTGCAGCAAGCCGGAGATCGGCGCCGGCCAGCTCCTCCCATAACGAGCACTAGCTAACCACCGGAATTTTTACTCCCAGTATACGTAACTTATAGTTGCTTTCGGGGGGGCATGACACTGTGACATTTGTCATGTTTTAGCTGAATATATTTGCAATTATTTAACACCCGTTTTGATAGTTAATATTCCTATTTCTAAGGGTAATATCTGGAGAGTTAAATGGCTAAAATATATACTACATGGGATGCAAATGAAACTCAGGTTTATGAGCAACAATGTGGTGACAAGACTGAAACCGACTCCGATTTTAATAAAAATATCGGTGCCGGCTTTATTATGGATGCCGTTGGAAAATCTTTGAAGTTGAAAGATAGTGTTGGTGTTTTTTGGCCAGTTGCCCCCAATGATCCAAATGAACTGGCAGATACGGTGACTGAGTTTGACATTTTCTCCGGAATGTTTTCTTACACGAGTAATATGAGTGTTTTCATAGGGCAGCAGCGGCCTTTCAAACTGACATTACAGCGTGATGGTTCAATGAAGATAACGGTGAATAGCGTGATAAGTACTGTATCCAACGAAGGCACGAGTGGTTCTGTGGGTGTTGAAATGAATGATACATCGATGCTCAGCTTATCCAGTGGGATTTTCGAGTGGGGTGGTCGATTTTCCACTTATGACAGTGCTAAGTTAGATATTTTTACTCCTACGGTTGTTCCTCACGATAGCTTGAGTGAATTACATGGCGGATCTGTATTAAACCTCACAACAAACAATATAATGGTTACAAGGGATCAATGGAGAGTTTCTATTTTTGATGGGGCCCCTCAGCTTAATATAATGGCGTACTCTGTGGGAGGGGACCCACTACAAAGCCGTGATGCTGAAGCCACGTATCCTAAAGGGATTATTGATTTCGCTTCATCCAGCAAGGGGACCGTTGCTATTGATATGCCTTCGGCCAGTGCATTTACTCTGTCGCTTTTAAATCAGAGGGGGACCTTCTCTCTCGATGGTCGGGTTATTGACATGCGAACGGATGGACAATTTAAAGTTGGGTATGCTCAAAATGTGCAGAGAGGTGATTTTACGACGCAAACTATGATAATTACCAAAGAGCGCTAATGTAAGCGCGTTCAGTTAATTTTTTAACTCACAGTGGTACACGTGGTTTATTGTCATATTGTGGATTACTTACGACAATTACAGGCCCATGCACCCGCGTTAGCCTGTAAACAATCTTATGTACAGGCTCTCTCGTTCCGATGTTTAGGTTGCATTGCTGTATTTAACTTCTCCTTGAGGTGTTCCAGCCCGTTCCCAGTTCGGGCTTTTTTTCTTGACTCGCCACATCTTCCATTTTCAGTCTTTAATCGCGTTGTGTGTATAACTACAAAAATGTTCTTCCAGAGAAGCCTTTAGCCCACAAATGCCTCTTGTGGGCTCTTTTATGCACCCATCTGAGAATTGAGAGTGCGTTTGGTATTTCTCAATTCAGTGTATGTGCTGTTAGAGTTGCGAAAGCCGGTTCCGTGTGACTGGTTTCGGCAACGTGGTGGGGGATTTACTGTCGATGGTGAAGCTGGAGTGCCTTTCTGAGAAATAAATAGCCTGGCGGGGGGGGGGGGGCTTGTGTTACGCTTTCACCGCCGTAATAATGGAAGGGGCAGGGAAGAACTCCCAGGCCCTTTTATGGTCAACAGAATGGATAGTGCGGGTAAGTTGATATCATTTTAGCTCAAGCACTAAATTACCATTAACGTAATTAGATTGCTTGAGGCGACTATCCACATAATTGAGGTCGGTATTGCCATCAATCGAAACAAGCCCCTTGTTTACAAGGGCGTTGTATTGAAACGTGTTTCCTATGCCCTCAATAATAAATTTCCCACGGTTGATGCCTTGTTGGGTATCAAAATAGAATAATCCCTTTTCATATGTTCGCGTGAGAAAATCAAACACCAGAACATCGCTTTTTGCGCGTTTAAACGTGAACGAGGGAGTCCCGGAAGACAACCTAAATACAGGTGGGACATCTTTACACCCCCAAAGATTTTCATTGCGCTGGGCCGATACGATAATCGATGACATCGTGACCGAGGCGTTGTCTCTGGCAAGCATCGTGCCTGAAGTAAACCATATTTCGGCTTCGGCATTTACATTAAATATACCATTGTTATAAATGCTGATTTGAGGTTGGGGTTTTCCGACCTCCGTTACTTGCATTTGGCCGAAATAAACTAAACTCGCGTCAACTGTCAACTGACTGGCTACCTCAAGGTCTAAATGTCGAACTATGGTATCGCCGGCGTTGTCGAGATAGCCTAAATTAGCTTTGCCGATATCCATCAGCTTTAGTGTCCCTTGTTGCACCAGGATGTGTGTAATGTCGTCTCCGCTAGAGACGGCGCGTGGCCACGCCACTTCGTTGTCCGGAATATTCCGGTCTCCCTTTAGCGTCAACGTACAGCCGGGGGCAGACATCGTGAAACTTCTGTTGTAGAGTTTGTCAAACGTGCGACCTTCTCCTTGCAGGGTTTGCGAACCATAATTAGACATGTATGTTTGATTGGCATTTGGGTCCCATGCGAATGGCGTTGTCATGATATTATCCTCATCAGTTAGTTTAAGTATGACATGAGTACTGCCTACTGTTCATATGTCACAGTAGATTATGTAATGAGTTTGATTGCGAAATTAAAAAAAAGAATATTTCTATTTTTTAAATTGAACTCGGTGGTATTGAGTTTTTAATCTTTAGCACCGTAATCACGGTGGTGTTATCTTGTCAAATGATTTAATGCACCAGCCGAAAAGCCTGTTTTGCTTAATGAGAAATAATCACGTATTTCCGCCTGCCACGTTCAGAGATGTTAACATCAGGATGTTGTAGCAGGAGAAGCGGTTATGGCAGACCGCAGTGTCTCCGGCGCAAGAGGGATTTTGTCCTGAGGAGAACGCTGTTCATGGTGCACGGGGCCGATGGTGAAGGTGAAGACGTGTCATTTGGCTACGTGTATTGACGCGTTGCGATATTTATGAGGGCCAAATTTGAGTGGCATGCCTTATTGTTTGGAGGGTTGTTGCCTGGCGTCATTCAATGGATAATCACCTGTCTTAGGTCTGGGACGAAAAAAACTGCAATATAAATCAATATTTCTGGAGAGGTATAATGACGAAGCGCAAGCACTTAACGCAAACGGAGGTGGAAAGCATGCTGGACATGGCAAAACAGAGCGGTAATCCCGAACGGGATTATTGCTTTTTATACATGAGTTTTATCCACGGTTTTCGTGTCAGTGAGGCGTGTCGGTTGCGGGTGTCCGATTTGGATCTGAAGCACGGCAGTTTGTACATACGGCGCATGAAAAACGGATTTAGTACCAACCACCCGTTACTGAGCAATGAAATCCGGGCGATAAAAGCCTGGGTGAAGATACGAAAGCAATGGGAAGGCGCGGAAAGCGACTGGCTGTTTTTGTCGAGGCAGGGAGGGCCGTTGACGCGTCAGCGCGTTTATCAGTTGATTAGCGGGTTGGGTAAAAAGGCCAATCTTGCTGTAGTTTCGCATCCGCACATGTTGCGCCATGCGTGCGGTTTTGCGCTGGCGGACCGGGGAGTGGACACGCGGCTGATACAGGACTACCTGGGTCACCGCAATATCCGCCATACGGTGCGGTATACGGCCAGTAATGCGGAGCGATTTAAAGACGTTTGGCGATTAAAAAATAAACACAAAAAGTTACATTTAGGACCAAACTGTCAACTAGCTTAGTCACCATCGCCATTTTTGCACAGAGAAAAGATAATAAATTCCCAAACAAAATGCATCCATTTGTAAAAAAAGAAAAAATACTCGCAAAGAAAATCGATAACATCATGAAATAGTTGCAATTGCTAATCACTTCCCTGTTTTGCATTGTGCTCATTTCACGCTTCATTCTCCCTCCCTACTCCTGAGTTTTCTTTTCGAAAGTATAAAATATTGCCGTTAATCATTCTGTTGGCGATAGCCCCCGTCACCTCCCATTTTTCAGCACAAAACCCCAATCAGTAACCAAGGTTGTCAAAATGGTCCTAAATGACAACCATTTGACCGTAAGAGGATGTGGGGGAGGACCAGCAATAAGCTACCAACTGTTTGCTGTGGTCGGTAGGTGTCTATCCAATAGTATTAGGAAAACTGAAATGAAAAAAAATTTTTTTGCACTGGCCCTAGCGGCTACTAGTTGCTTATCCGCAGGGGCTTATGCGGGTGATGGTGCAAGTGGCACTATTACTTTTAACGGCTTGGTTAATAGTAGCACCTGCGTTGCGCCAACGGATTTCGCCTCTGCGAAAGTTGAGCTTGGAACTGTTGGCCTTAATGAGATTACCAGTCCTTTTCGTCCATGGTCCAAGGATTTCTTATTTACACACTGCCCAGCATCACTGACGAAATTAACAACTACAGTAACCTTTACTGAATCTGGTTGGGGAAATCCTCACTATGGATTCGTTCGCAACACCGGAACTGTTGGCGATACTGTCGTCATGTCCCTCGGGCATGACGCTACAGCCCCTAATACTGTAGGGTATGCAGTTGTTAGAACTGGTGCGAAATGGGACACTAATATAGTTAATGGAGAGGGCACGGTTAATCTAAAAGGAATCCAATTTAAGGGGCTTGGAACTGCGTCAACAGGAACCCTGTCTTTCCCAGTTAACTTAACGGTAGAGTATATTTAATTACGTATCGTTTTTTTTAATTTAAAAGTTAAAGGTTAAAGGTTAAATCAAATGAAACTTGCTAATACTAAAAAACAACTCATACAAGTGATGTTGTTAGCTGCGAACTTTGTGGTTTGCGCAGGGGCAGAGGCTGCGAGTGATTCGGGGCAACTGACTGTTGAAGGGTCCTTGGTTACTACAACTTGTACGGTTACGCAAAGTGAGCTGACTAAGACAATCACATTTGCTGATGTGGATGCGTCGACACTCACTTCGGCGGCAGTAAACGATAAAATTCCGGGTTCGACTCAGCCGTTGACGTTTGATGTTACCGATTGCCCAGGTACGGGTAATGCGTCAATCCGTTTTGATTACACTCCTCAGGCAACTACCACGGATTATCTGACGAACACCGGGACCTCCACGGGGGTATTGGTTGGTATTAACGAAAAAGGCAAGGTCACACGTATTGCCCCGGCTGGTTTGATTTCTGCTGCTATTACTGCGGGTAAGGCTACCATCGATGCAGAAGCGAATCTCTATAAAGCTGCTGCGGCTGTTGGTGTGGGCACTATCGCGTCAGTAATGAACGTAACGGTTGTTTCACCATAATATTATTTTTATCTTTCTCCTCCACCACTGATTTATCCGTAGTGGAGGAGGATCTACAGGTGAATTATGATTAAGTCTCGATCACATTTTATTGTTGTGGCCTTTGTGTTGTCCATGTTCTCATTTTTCACATATGCCTCTGGGGGGTATTCATTATCCAAGACACGCCTGGTGGTTACTGAAGGTAAGGACGCTAGGATAAAAATTCAAAATTCATCCGACGTTCCGTTATTGATTCAGTCCTGGGTGTCCTTTTATAATAAAGATGATGCATCATTATATGGAGGTAAACCGCCTTTTGTGGTGACGCCTCCCTTATATCGCCAAGGGACGGGTGATAATTATGTGAAGGTCATTCCTACCGGGAATGCGTTTCCTAAAGATAAAGAGTCTGTCTTTTTTTTCAATGCCAAGGCGATCCCCGCTTCTGCAGAGAAAGATAAAAACAGCAACACGGTATCATTTTCTTATACAAACATGATCAAGCTGTTTTACCGACCTAATGGCTTGCCAGGTGTTTCAACGGAAGCCTATAAGCAACTCACGTTTTCCCGTACCGGAAGTACGTTAACGGTCAAGAATCCCACAGCGTATTATATCACGTTTAGTAAAATTTCTGTTGGTGGTCGTGAACTTGACAATATTCGGGATATGGTACCTCCGTTTGGGAGTCATGCGTATCCATTGCCTTCTGGGACATCTGGAAGCATTGATTATCAGACAATTGATGAGTTTGGTGGGGTGACACCGAGAATAAAAGTTTCGCTTTAGTAGCTGAATTCTCAATTAACATTTTATTCTTTTTAGTGGGGACTTTTTTTCTCATGAGCAGACTGAAACATGTTGAATGTTGCAGCGGGCATTTTCGTTTGTCCATCCTGTCATTCAGAATATTCTTGTGCATTTCATTGTCATTAAATGGGATGGCTGTGGAAGCGCGGGAGTATTTCAACCCAGCCCTTTTGGGAAATAATGGCCCTGCAAACCCCACGTCTTCCAATGTCGATTTGTCACGCTTTGAGGCCGGTGGGCAATTACCCGGCACCTATCGCGTGGACGTTTATGTGAACGGTCAATATATGACCTCGCGAAATATTGCATTTGTGGCGGGTTCAGATACTGAATTGCTCCCATCTTTATCGTTAAAAGATTATTCCAATTATGGGCTCAATGCAGCGGCGATCCCGGCACTGAATGGCGTAGCGCGGACGACGATGTTGTTGCCTCTAGACAAATATGTGCCGTCGGCCACTGCGCACTTTGATTTTTCGCAACAGCGGTTGAACATCAGTATCCCACAGGCCCTGATGATGACGCAGGCGCAGGGATATGTTGATCCTGACAGTTGGGATGAAGGGGTACCTGCGGCACTGCTGGATTACAACATCACCGGTAATCATACCAGCAACCGTGGTGATAACACCTTGATGGGCGATTCTGATGAGCAATTTGCCAACTTGCGCAGCGGGCTTAACTTTCAGGGCTGGCGCCTGCGAAACTATTCGACCTGGACACGCAATAGCGGCTGGGGAGGGCAGGGTTCGCAGACGCATTTCAACAACATCAACACGTTTCTTGCGCATGATGTGAAACCTTTGCAGGGCGAGTTTGTTGCCGGTGAGTATACCACCCCGGGTGATGTGTTCGACAGTATCCCGTTTCGTGGCGCTCAGCTTGCTTCTGACCAGGGCATGTTGCCTGACAGCCTGCGCGGCTTTGCACCGATCATACGAGGCGTGGCGAACACCAATGCCCAAGTGACGGTGAGGCAGAACGGTAACGTCGTTTATCAGACGTATGTCCCTCCTGGGCCCTTTACGATAAAGGATTTATATCCCTCTTCTGACAGTGGGGATTTGGTTGTCTCCGTGAAAGAGAAAGATGGGACGGAGCGGCATTTTACCCAGGCCTATTCGTCGGTTGCGATCATGCAGCGGGAAGGTCAGGTTAAGTATTCGGTAACGACCGGTGAACTACGTAACAGCGGTAATAATAGTCTGCGTGAAGCCAAGTTTGTACAAGGCACTCTGATATATGGCATGCCGCATGATATGACCCCGTATCTTGGCGTGTTAGCCGCTCAGTATTATCGGGCTGCTGTTGTCGGTCTTGGTGTCAGTCTGGGGGAATGGGGGGGCATTTCTGCGGATGCCACGCAGGCAAATGCGACCCCGGTGTCGCGTGATAAGTCCCAGGGGCAGTCTTATCGTATCCGCTATTCCAAAAGCATGCTGGAAACAGGCACGACACTGACGATGGCTGCCTATCGTTATTCCACCAAAGGGTATTACAGCTTTCAGGATGCGAATACATACCGTGATGAGCGGGATGATAACACTAATGGGGCTTCTTATCGTCCTCGCAGCGAATTTAACGTCACTCTCAATCAGGCACTGGGGGATTTCGGTTCTCTTTATCTTTCGGGCACGCAGCGTGATTATTGGGAGCGTGAGGGGAGCGAACGTACATATAACGCAGGTTATAACACGACAATATCTGGCATCAGCTATGGCTTATCGTTGAGCCAGGCCAAAAATAGTGACGCAGGCAGTGACAAGCGAACAGATCGGCGCGTGGGTTTTAACGTGTCAGTACCGTTGAATCGTTTCCTGGCCGGAGATAATACCTCTCTCGCTCGTAATATGAACCTGAGTTATAGCGTGAATTCAGATCAAGATCATAAAGTGGTTCAGCATGCGGGGCTTAATGGCACTGCGCTCAGCGATAACCAACTGAGTTATAACGTTGATCAGAGTGTGGGCAACCAGGGGCAAGGGTATGGTGGTAGTCTGAGCGCTGTTTATAACGGCAGTGCGGGGTCGGTATCGGGTGGCTATAACTACAGCAAAAATCAACAACAGCTTACCTATGGCCTCAGCGGTGGCATTGTGGCTCATCCACATGGGATTACGTTGGGTCAGGAGCCAGGTGAAACCATTGCCATTGTCCGTGCTCCGGGGGCATCTGGAGTGAAGGTGACTAACCAGAACGGTGTGGCAACTGACTGGCGTGGTTATGCGATTGTGCCGTATCTCACGCCTTATCGAAGCACGGAGGTCGGGCTCGATCCGTCCAATCTGGGTAACGATGTGGCGATGGATCTGACATCTGCACGTGTGATCCCGACGCGAGGGGCCGTGGTCATGGCTGATTATCGGACTCAGGTAGGGCGTCAGGCGATGTTGAACCTGACATATCAAGGGAAGCCTGTACCGTTTGGGGCCATGGCCGTTCTGGACACTCATAATCTTGATGAGGGTCAGAAGGCGGCAAACGGGATCGTGGGAGACGACGGACAGCTATTCATGACAGGATTGCCGGATGAAGGACGACTTAACCTGCAATGGGGGAGTGGTGCGGATGAGCGTTGTGGTGTTCCATACCACCTGACGTCTGAGCGGACGGATAATGTTCCGGTCAGCGTTACTGCGGTTTGTCAGTAATAGACAAGGATATGGCCTATGCAATGCAGAATGTGGTTGTTTACATCGTTGTTATTTGTCGCCATGGTGAGCGGTATCGACATGGCACATGCCAACCAGCAGGATCGGAGCAGGGGCGGTATTGGGACGGATCGGACGCGTTACATTTATCCTGAGGGAGCACGTCAGGTTGGTGTAACGCTAAGACAGGATGCAGGTGAAAATTATCTAGTACAAGCCTGGGTCAGAGGATTAGATCCGGTCACTGGCACGGTGCTAAATGAGTCGACGCCGTTTTTCCTGAAACAACCGTTGGTTAAAGCCATGCCGGATGGTCGTTATGGTTTTCAGGTCATAAAAGTTAAGCCCGTGCCGGTGAAAGATCGCGAAAGTGTCTATTTGCTTTCTTTTAAGCTTATCCCGGCAGAAAAAGAAACCGGTGTGTCAACGTCTCGTGCGAATGTCGTTATGACGTATAACGTGAAACTGTTTTATCGACCGGAAGCACTCAAGAATGGCAAGGTTGCCAGCGCTTCAAAGGAATTAAGATTTTTCCGGACAGGCGACGCATTGAAAGTGAGTAATCCGACCCCTTACTGGATAACCTTTTATTCTCTCCAGGTTGGCGGTCATGCTTTATCCGAAAATGTCCTTAAACGCATGGTGCCACCTTTTGGTGAGGTGGTATACAGTTTGCCATCGGTTGGGAGCAGTGTGATATGGCAAATTATTGATGAAAATGGTGATCGGTCTACACCCGTAACGTCATCAATCTGAAAATACGTACAGTCAGATTGTTATGCGTAGCACGACAGCTGACAGAGAATGAAGACGATTTATCTTTTGAGGTTGATCTTATGTGTTTATCCGAATGGTTATTCAAACCTAAAAAAAGAAAATATTTTTTTGGTAGTCTGGGACTGATGTTAATGGCTGTCGAGTCTTTTCCTGTGATGGCTGATACTATCACACTGAACGGCAGATGGTCACAGCAAGGCCTCATTGACATGCAAACGCTTGGGCCAGTCGACAATGCGGCGGTCGGGCAGAATTATTCTCCCGGATCACTTATATCTGTTAAGTATTCCACCTCAGATGGGAATGTGGTGGCAGCATCAGGTGATACGCTGCCGTTGATCTGCATTTCAAAAACAGGCGTAACAAGTACTGATAAAGTCTGCCAGGGGGGGGTTTTCGTCAACCCGCCTCCGGTATTTGCACTGCTTGGGTATGTAAATGATGCCGATCCGAAAAGTAATTATGCCATCTCAGGCCTTTCCATAAAACCGTCAGGCAAAGTGGGGATAATCGCTAAGACCTTGTATGATGGCGTGCCTGATACGTTCACGTATTCACCACCAACACTCAACTGGCTGGCCCCGGCACGGCCAGAAGGTGTTGACTCATCCAAAATGTACACGGGTCTCACCGGAGGTTCGTTAACGGGCGCACAGGTTGGCGCTTGGGCGGGAGCTGGCAGTTATTCTGATTTTAATAATACAGGCCAATATACCGGAACGGTCACGGTGAGTGTCGGGGGGAACAGTAAGACATGGACTTACAATGTGACGATTTTACCGCCCCTTGCCACTTGTTCTTTAACACCACCATCGGCGGTAAGTTTTGGTGATGTGGTGACGACGCCCAGTGCGCCCCCCTTACTCGCATCTGCCAGTACCAATATATCGGCAAGTTGTAATGTTTTCGATAATGCCTCTGTCACAGGACAGAATATGTATTTGACTTTTGAGGCTGGGTCGTATGGGCTTTACAACGGATATATCGGATATCTTGGGACTTCTATCGACGGGATTTATATAACCGGTGGTGCAACTGCATCCGATGCGTCGTGTTCAAGTCCTGATTTGAGATTTGATGGTTTGGCCCATCCTAACTTTAAGATGAATGATTCTGCATTGCAGACAGGAAACAATGCTGAGAGCAAAAATATCTATTTTTCATTGTGTCATGATATAAACAAAACCCTGATCTCAGGCAATGTGATGTCCGACGCAAAAGTTAATGTTGTTATACAGTAATAGATGGTAGTGGGTGGCTATGTTTGGGAGCATTTTTGTAAAGATTCTCTTAGGTAAGCTTTGATTGTCTGGTCTTGTTTATTCTGCATCCTGTTTATTGGGGGGCTGGCATTTGCCTGTTTTTTATAATGGCATGATTGTGTTCACTAGTCTCTTGCTGAAATTTGCATTGTCATTGTATGTGCCAGGGCTGTTTTCGCTGAAGTGGAACGTTTTGCCATGTTCCATACGAGGATTATTGTTCTGCGTAGTGTAGTATTCCGTTATGACTCGACATGGATGTCTTTCCTTTTTATGCAGTGATTGTTATTTATAGATCTAGCTGACTTCTTTTTTCTGCTTTGTTTTATTTTTACTGCTTCACCAGGGTTGTTAGTAACGCGGTGTTTTTATCGTTGTTTCAATATATCCACTTGCGGAATGGTTGTTGTGTGTCGCCGACGATTCTGTTTTTTGAGGTTTTAATCATGAAAAATGTTGAAGATCGCAAGTCAATTCTTTCTGAAAAAGAGGTTTTGGGTGAGTTCGGTGAGTGTGTTCCAAAATCCTCGGCGCGTGTCCTGGGCAGGCAATCCAATCACGGGGATTTTACATTACCGCGGTGCCTGAGCCATTTGGTCAATCCACCACTCTATATTGCCGTGGCGCATTGGGGATTATTAAAAAAGACGCCCTTTTCGCGCGACGATATATCCCAGGCCTTTCGGATCACGCCTCGTCGGGCGGCAGACGTGATGACTTATATCCAGCGCGAGCATGGCGATGTCATTACCTGCGTTCGCCACCTGCAGGTGAACCCGGCCGGGATACGGTGCCTGACCCTGCAAGTGACCGGGGTGGCGGAGACGCCACAGTCTGCGTCCGTGCCCAGGTCGCGTCGGCGCGCGCCGGATAAGGCCTCACGGGGAGAGAGGCAAAAAAAATCGCAGGCGCTGCACAACATGCGCGCCACTTTCCTGGCCCGGCCGCTGCTGTCACCAGTTGGTTCGAGGACGGAGAGTGAATGAGGACGTCGGGGTGACGTATGGCTACACAGTTGTCGTTCTGGTCGGTGCTCTCTGCCCACTCATTTCTGGAGGTGGATCACTGGCTCTGGCCTGTCATGGTTGGGGTGGGGGGCGTACTGGCGCTGGCCTGGGGGGGCATCTTTATGCATAACGTGCGCAAGGGCGCTGTGCTTCGTGTGGTGTTGTGGCAGTGGCTGCAGGCGTGGCTGTTGCCGTGTGCGTTCATTGCGGCCGGTGTGCTCCTGGTGGTGTCTGGTGGCGACTGGCTGGCTGTGGTCCTGGACTCGGCGGACTGGGCAGTGCGGCGGTGGATGTATGAGCTGCAGGTATTCCTGGGGAATGACACCTTTGTCCCCATTCCGCCGTCACTACTCGGGAGCGGCGTGCCGCTGTTGCCGGGAGAGGCCTGGCAACGTCTGGCGGGGGTGTTGCGAGTCGTGGTTCATGACGTGCCTCACTGACGCTCGCCTATGGTGGCTGATGGCCTGCTCCCTGGGGGTTGTGACGATATGCATGATTGGTGTGGTTCGCGGGGTGCCGGGCGTGCGCCGCCGAGTCCTGTTCGGCCGTAAACCGGTGTGGTTCTGTCGGTTTGTTCGGGGGGAGCTGTCGGTGTGGGCGACGGTGTGGCAGGGCGGACCTGTCTGCGCCTTTGCCGTGTGGTGGGTCAGCGCCATGGGGTATGCGCCGCCGGCGGTCTGGCTGGGGTATGGCGGGATGGTGTGGTGCGGAATCTGGGCGGTTGCGGCGATGAATGCGGCGCGTAAGTCCCAACTTCGGGGGATCTGCTGTCTGGGTATCAGCCTGATGATTGGCCTGCTGTGGGTTGTTGGTGCATGGGGGGGAGGGGTGATGTGGTTCTGTCGCCCTCCGGGATGACGCAGTGTGTTGTGGGCGGAAGTGGGGCATGGGTTCGGTCGTGAGTAGTGCGCGGTCAGGGCAAAAAAGGAGTGAGGTGAATGAAGTATTCATTGATGGTGAAAAAATTAGTGGCAGAAGCGGTGGGGACCTTTTGGCTGGTGCTGGGGGGCTGCGGCAGCGCTGTGCTGGCGACCAGCGGGGTGTCGGGAGGCAACGGGGCTGTCGGTGTTGCGCTGGCATTCGGATTGACGGTGGTCACGATGGCGTATGCGCTGGGGCCGATATCCGGCGGGCACTTCAACCCGGCCGTTACGTTGGGATTGTATGCCGGCGGGCGAATCAAAAGCCACCTGGTCATGCCTTATATCGTGGTGCAGGTGGCCGGTGGGCTGCTGGGAGCCTGCGTTCTGTTTCTGATTGCGCAGGGAGGGGCGGGGTTTGATGTGCACACCGCCTTTGCCTGTAACGGCTACGGCGCGCTGTCGCCGGCCGGGTACGGGGTGGGGTCGGTGTTGCTGGCAGAAGGGGTGCTGACCGCGGTCTTTGTGCTGGTCATCATGGGGGTAACGGACAGCCGAGCGCCCGCCGGAGTTGCGCCGCTTGCCATTGGGCTGTGTCTGACCCTCATTCACCTCATCAGTATTCCGGTTGACAATACGTCGGTGAACCCGGCGCGCAGCACGGCCGTTGCGGCGCTGGCCGGAGGGGCGTGGATGTCGCAGCTGTGGGCATTCTGGGTGGCGCCGATCGTCGGCGGTGTGTTGGGAGGCGTGTTTTATCGGGGGCTGTTGGCAGCACCGGTCGGGCTGACCCGGGGAGAGGCATGATGCAGCGAATGGTGGGGGGGGGGGCGTGGCAGCATGTGGCCATCATTGCGCCGTGTTCCTATATGCGGGCGGGGTTGTCTGCGCTGATGGCAGCGATGACGCCCGCGCCAACGGTCAGGATGTGGCCCTCGGTGGCAGCCTGGTTGCAGGACGCTGCGTGCGTCACTGGGCAGCGGGTGTCGCTGGACGCCCGGCTGCTGCTGCGATTGCCCGAGCGACTAGGGCCGCTCTTGGAGGCGCTGGAGTTTTTGCGGATGTACCTGCGTCGGCAATCACAGGAGGGGCGGCGTTCGTTGAGGGGCATCCTGTTGCTGACCGATGTCCCGAAATCCTGGTTGTATGACACCCTTCGGCGTCTGGTCAAGCAGGAGAGTTCGCTGGAGGGGATTTTGGTGTTGCCTGCGTGTAGCCAACCCAGCAGCATCGCTCGTGCGCTGGCCGGGCGTATTCCGTCAGCCTTGCTGACGGCGCCGGGGGGCCGGTGTTTGCTGTCGGGGTTGTGCCGTACCGAGGTGCGGATCTTGGTGGGTTTTTTGGTGTATGGCGTTTCGATACAGGCGCAGGCCCACCTGTCGGGTGTCAGTCCCAAAACCTGCTATTCGCAGCGGCAGTCCGCCATGAAAAAGTTTGGGGTGCTGTCCGCGCTGCGGCTGGCGAGATGGGGGGCGCGGGAGTGGCAGAGAGTTCAATATTAAGGGGCGAGGGGCGTGGGGAGTTTCCCACCACCCGCCTGCGTCATAAGGTGGTGGCCAGGCGAGCCGCAGCCCTTGAGCGGTCGGGGGAGTACGGGGACGCGGCCGTGCAATGGCTGCGGGCCGGCGACCTGGCCGTGACCGCCACGAATCGGGATTGGTGCGAGGCGCGTCAGGCTGCGTGCTTGCGTGCGCTGGCACGGATACAGGAGCGTCGAGGTTAACCATGGAGACAATAGCGGCGTGGGTGGATGTGTGCGTGGCAGCCTATGACGATGTGCTGCATGCGTATCCGCTGGCGGTGCCGGCGGTGATGATTGTTGCGGTGTTGTGGTTCCTGTCCCGTCATGGGTGAAGGGGGGGGCGGGACGAAAAAAAAGGGGGGCGGTGTCACCGTGCCCGGTCAAGAGCAAGGGAGAGGAATATGAGAAACAAACAAGCAACGCACCCGGTGGGGTACCCGCTATCACGGCGGATGGTGTGGGTTCTGCTGTCACTGAGCGTGGCAGTCCTGTTAGGTACCTCGCTTATCACATTGGCTTCTGCCGCGCCAGGCGGTGTGCGCAAGCACCACCCGGACTCGTCAGTCTATTTTCCGAAGGGTAGTCAGCACGTGGTGTGCGACCGCCGGGCGAATTTCTGTGCGGATGAGCAGGGGATTTCCATGGGGTTGACCGCGCTGTATCTGGGACAGGCGGCCCAGCAGCGGCTGCAGGCGGTGGTGAAAGATTTGTCCGTGGATGAGCTCAGTCGCTACACCCTGACCAGCGGGGTGCACTGCGACAGCAAAAAGCGCGCGTGCTTCGTCAGTAAATACAGCACGCAACCGGATGCGACGATGACCCGGCAGCTCTATGGGCCGTAGGCAGCGTCGTGGCATCGGTCGCCATTGTTCGGCGCGTCCCTGCGCTGGCGGGGTGCTTGTGGTCCGGGTTGTCTGGCGACGGGGCTGCGGTACGCGAGGGTGTCATGCTGTCGCTGGCTGAGTGCATTCAGGAGGCTGAACGGCTCGAGACGGCCGGACTCTGGCGCCGGGCGGAACGGCACTGGTTGCTGGCGTATGACCTGAGTCGCTGCCCCGAGCAGCGGGCTGCGCTCAGTCAGCGCCGCTCGGCCTGCGTGAGTCGGGGCGGTTTGCGTGGCTCACGTGCCGGTCGCCTGGCATGAGTGGGTGGGGTGGCGCGCGGCGCGTTGCCTGGGGGCTGGTGTTGCTGGTCAGTCTGGCCGTGCGCGCCAGTGAGCCGGCGGTCTGCCTGACGGGGACGCAGACGATGACGCTGACGACGGCCTGGCAGTTTATGCCGGCCGTCGTGACGGTCAATGATGCTCTCCCTGTTGGCACGGTGGTGGCGTCAGTCGTCATTCCGGAGGGGCGCGTGCTGGGGTGGTGTCGGGTGCCGGTTCAGGCGGGCCTCTGGGACGGGCGGCAACTGCAATCGTGGTATCAGGCTGCGGCGACGAACGTCCCCGGCCTGAGTGTCCGTCTGGTCACTGAGCCTGCAGCTTCGTTGCCTGTGTGGTCCGGTGGGCGACGTGGGTGGTCGACATCAGTCAATCGCCTGGGGCGTGGCGGGCTGCGTATCGAGCTGGTGAAAAACGGTGTGGTGCGTCCCGGGACGCTGACACGGGTCAATGGGACAGTGCAATACCGGACTTATCTTGGTTCACCACCGCGGGCGCATCTGGCGATGGTGGAGACGCTGCGCTATGTCGGACGGCTGGTCATTGTTGTGAACGGCTCGCTCTCGGTGCCGGACGCTCGGCGTTTGTCGTAGGGGCCATGCCCTGGCGGCAACCAGGCGCGCCTTGCCGGATGGGCGGGGTAGGTAAAGCAATGTCGGGAGAGTGAGGATGGAAGGCAAGCGCGGTTGGTCGGTGCGGCGGGTGTGGGGTTCACTGGTAGTGGTGTGTATAGGGTTTTGGATGGCAGTCGGTTATGGGGTGGCCTGTTTGTTGCGGTGGCTTGGGTGACGCCGTCAGACAGGCGGATGGTGGTCACCGTAATGGTGAGCAGGGTGGCGGTATTGACGATGAAAGTAAAAACGACGATGAAAATAAAAGCAACGATGAAAACACGGGCACAGAAAACGACCGGGTGGGGGCTGTTGCATCACTGCGCCAGCCAGGGGGAGCGGTGGATGCGGCCTGTCGGGGCGTGCGTGGTGGCACTGTGGCTGGCGGGGTGCGCCCTGCCTTCGCGAGGGCACCCACCGACAACCGTGGCGATGCCGGTCATCACCACGTCGGCGCCGGCCCGGCCCGTGCGGACCGGACAGTCGGGGGCTGTGCCGCCATCGGCGGCAGGGGACGAGACGGTGCCGATGCCCTTGCCTGCGGGCGGTCAGGGGCCGCTTAACACCTGCCTGTTTGAGGCGCATCAACTGGCACGGCTGGGGAGTGCGTACCGCTCGCAAGTGGACGCGCTCTATCGTCACCTGCGGGCAGCGAAATATTACGCCGCGATTGCCGGTGAGCTGTCGGGCGGTACCACGGACACCATCACCCCCTTGTACCAGTACCGGGTCAATGATGCCTGCAACGCGATTTCCCAATCGCTGCTGACCGAGTTGAAAAAAGTCGACATGCCGGGTCGGGACAGTCTCCCGATACGGAGTAAACCGTGATGCGCGCGCCGCGCATGTTGCGCTTGGGGATGGGGGGGCTGTTGGGTGGGGTACTGTGTTTCGTCTCGCCCGCCGGGGCCACGCAGACCGGCGCCGATTTTTTGTCGGCCATCCAGGGGGTTCAGGTTCCAGATACGCCGGTGAGCGGCAGCAACAGGGGCGTGAAGGGGGCGCGACCGGCGTCCCCGGCCGGGCAGCCTGCGTCGACTCACCCGCCGTTGCCGCGGCAGGTCTGTACGTCGTCGGTCGCCCTGTCACAGGTTCGCGCCCGGCTGATGGCAGAACGTGCCGCAGGGCAACGCGCTGCGGCCGCGGCGGACACCCGACTTACGGCGGCGAAAAAACGGGAAGCGGACCTGCAAGGAACGGTGGCGACGCTGCAGGCGCGCATCACCGCGCTGCAATCGCAGCAGACGCCGGATGCGGCGGCAAAAACGGCGGCCCAGAGCGCACAGGTACAACAGGTGACGGCTGAGCTGGTGCGCGTGAAGGCGCAGCTGCAGCAGCGGGTGGTCGACCAGACGTCGGCGGCGCGCCTGTGGCAGCACGCGATGGTGGCCCTGCAGGGGCAGCTGGCGGTGGTGACGACGGACAACCGGCAGCGGGCCGGGGAAAAAGTGCAGTTGGCGCAGGCGCAGGCCACCGCGCAGTCCCTGGCGGGCAAGCTGCAACACACCCAGGCGCAACTGGCCGCCCTGACCCGGCAGCAGGACGCGCAGGGTGACAAGGCGCAGCAGGTTCAGACTCAAATACAAAAGACGCTCAGCGACCAGAATGCCGCGCTGCAGGCGCAACTGACGGCGGCGACCCAACAGCAGGAAGCACTCAAGGCGAAGATGACATCCCTGACGGACGCGTCGTCGGCACAACAAAAGACGCTCAGCGAGCAGAATGCTGCGCTGCAGGCGCAACTGACGGCGGCGACCCAACAGCAGGAAGCACTCAAGGCGAAGATGACATCCCTGACGGACGCGTCGTCGACACAACAAAAGACGCTCAGCGAGCAGAATGCTGCGCTGCAGACGCAGCTTGCGGCGACGACACAACAGCGTGATGCGCTCAGCATACAGGTGGCGTCCCTGACCCGGTCTCAGGCGACAGAGCATCAGACGCTGCTGGCGGCGCAGGCGAAACCGGTCGCGCCGGTAACGTCACCGCCCACCCCTGCCGTGAGCTTGACGGATGCCCGGTCACAGCAGACGTACGCCAGCGGCGTGGTGATGGCGAGTACCCTGCGCCGCACCCTGGCGCTCCAGAAAGACCTGGGGGTTTCATCGGACCCGATGGTGCTGCTGGCCGGTGTGACGGACGGGGTGCAGGGAACGCTGAAACTGGACAGGAAGGTGCTGAACGCGCAGTACGCTGCGATTATCCAGCGGCTGTCCGACAAGGAAAAGGGGCGGTTTGATGCGGGCATCAAGCGTCTGGAGGCGGTGACGGCGAAGAAAACGGTACTCAAACGCAACGGGTCGCTGTTTTTTGTTCAGACACGAAAAGGCGCGCAGGCGGTCAAGACCGGGGAGACCCTGCAACTGTCGGTGCGGGAGAGTCTGCTCGATGGGAAGGTTCTTCGGGATGACCGGAGTCGGTCGGTGACGCTGAACGGGCAACTGCCTTACATGCTGCAGCAGGCGGTGCTTCTGGGGGGCCGGGGCGGGGTGATGGAGGTGTACTGCTTTGCGTCGGATATCTACCCGCCGGAGCGCCTGCCGGACGGGCTGTTTGGCTACAGCCTGATGAAATACACCGTCAGCATCGGCGCGCAGGCGTAGTACGGCACGATGTGCACCCCGTGTGCATGCTGTGCCGGTATCGAAGGTGACGCAAGACAGGGTGTGCGTCGCCACCCTCCTGGTCGGTTGACGGGAAGGGCAACAGGGGCCCCCACCGGCGTGGGGGCGTTCAATACAGTAGAGGAATGTATGCACAAATCATTATGGATAGCAGGGGGCGTACTGGCCTGCGTATTGGGGGTATCGGGCGCGCAGGCGGCATCGGCGTTGGTCCCGGCGGGAACGGCATTGAACGGGTTGTACGGGGGCGGGCTGGAAAGCTGCCTGGACGACCTGACCATGCTGGACGCCGTCAATGCGTCGCGCTACACGCAACTGTCGACGGCGCTGGACGCGGAGGTAGCACGTGCCACGCATTACCTGACCCTGCGTGACCAGTTGGGTGGCGACATCCCGCCGGTGATGGACAAGATATACCAGGCGCGCCTGGCCGAACAGTGCCAGTCCATTCACAACGCGCTGTTTGATGGCTTGCTGTCGCAGGCGAATGGGCGCGGCGCCGCGGCTGTCCCGCGAGGCGCACGATGAGGGCGTGGCGGGCAGTCAGCATCCTGCTGATGGCTGGGGTACTGGGCGGGTGTGTGCACCGTACGTCATCTCCCCCGACGCCACCTCTGTCCCCGGTTGTTGCAACCACGGCGCTGGGGCAACTGCAGGTGGTGGTGGACACGCTCAGAAACCGGTCCCGGCACGGGGACGCCCAGGCGACGGCGCAGCTGCAGGCACTGTTGTCGGGAAAGGGCCTGACGGTGGCCGTTTTGCATGCGGTGCTGAAGCCGCCGGTCACGCCAGGGTAATCGCCGGCATGGGCTGAAGGGGGGCGGTTGCCCCCTTGTTTTACGGTGCGCGGGTCGGCACTGGCGGTGTTCATGGGAATGCTTGCGCGATGAGATCTTGCTGGACCTGTTGTCAGGAAAAGGGCTCGTTTTGCGTGCGGTGGTTCAGTCACCGGCCAAACGGGGAGGCGGTCTCTGCGAGCGAGTATCGCCCTGGCGCGGTTTTTTGTGAAGAACAAGTTGAGGGGCGTGTAATGGCCGGTGACGAAGAGGATGAACGCATTATCGGCATGAGCGCTGTCCTGGCCTCTGTGGGGATGACGTTTTTGCTGGCGATGCTGGGTGTCTGGTTGTGTGCCCTGAGGGGGGCGGGTATTGATGATGCCCAGGCGCATGTCACCAGGGTAGTTAGAGAGGATGCCCGACGAGTGTCTGTTTATGCCGTGTCTGACCTGCGTTGTGGTACCCATGTGTGGGTTATCTCCACGGAGGGTGATGTTCTGACCGAAGGGAAAACAACGGTTAAGATTTCAGCGATAGTGATGATTGCACTGGGCTCAGCTGTAAAGAATCTGGATATGACGCATTTGCACAGTGCGTTAGGCTATCGTTCGCCTTGAGAATAAGCAGTACCTGCTAAAAGAGAATAATGTGCCAGGAGATAGGGGGAATCTTAAATGGGAAAGTCACTGTAGTATTGACTTAACGATCCCCTAATCTCACCAGCCGGATGTTGTATGATTTATATAACATGAATAAAACCGCTCAGTAATCAGGGGGATTACCCCCCCCCAGATAATTATTTGACCTTACGTGCTTTTACTGAAGGTTGGTAATGTGACAAGCATCATGTTAAGAACATGATGCCTTTGCTATTGGTACGCACCCGTTTTTATATTTCACCATCATTATTCCCTAATGGGCGTATGGAGTGGCTAAGATATATACAAAATGGAATGACACACAAGTTTATGTTCAACTCAAACGATAACGATCAGCAAAGCTAACTGATAATGCTTAACGTAATCAACATTGAAAACCATCCGCATGAATTATATGGAATATCAAGGAGTATGAGGCATGAATAAAAAAGCTATTTACATTAACAATGTTAGCACTAATTTATGGCTAACTGTTACTAGCGAGAAAATTAATCCTGGCGAATCTGACAGCGTTTGGGCTGAAAGTGACAAAAAATATGCAAATAACTTAGATCTTTTTAATCAATTTGCACTATGGGACATGCTTTACGACGATTCGGGGCGTTGTTGGTTCCGTCACCGTTATACCGGTGCATACCTTTGGATCTGGAATTCCAATATGGCAGCGGCTCGACAATTGGGTGTAGGCGAGTCTGTTGACTCAGTCGCCTTGAGGCTGGCTTCTGGTTTTGGCGATGCTAGCGCACAGATGATTCAGTTGCAAGAAGGCGCTGATTATACTCTTACCGTTACACCAAGGGGATTTAGGATGGGACAATGGATCCTACATTCTGAGCAATCTGCAGACTGTAACTTTAAATTTCTTGGTGTGAATGAGTAGGTGTATCCGTTATTTCTTTGTTGTTGTACTTGTCGTTGGCAAGTACAACTCTACCGGTTGGTTCAGGTTGACGTGCTTGTCGCCGTACGGGGATATTCGCGGTCGCTTGTGTCCTGCCCGTAGCGGGTGACGCCCCTGTCCCCTCGGTCATGGATGACAGAGGATGGCAATCATGCCGACTCTGGCTTGCCAGTGACAATCCGTCCATTGGGGTCGAGTTCAAGAGTGGACTTGGGGGTAACGGCTTGATAACACAGGGGCACGATGTGGTGCGGATCGAAAGATTATTTGGATCGTGATGCGGGCTAACCTGAATCTAGGCCGTGCGGACTGATGCAGGCGCAGCATGTGCCGCGCCTGCCGCCAGTTACTTTTTTTTCTTGTGATGCTTTTTACCGTGATGTTTCTTCTCACTCTTACTGTGGTGTTTACCCTGCTTGGTGTGTTGTGGCATTTGTTTTTCCATCGCCGCTTTTTTCTCCTCCATGTACTTTGAGCCTTCCGGGTTGATAACTGGGCCGGGGCCACGTGCAACGAGTGGCGCGATCGCGCCGGATGTATCAGCGCTAGCCGTCGGCATTGGAGCTGCTACAGCAGCAGTCATCCCAAAACCCAGCAGCGACGCCACCAGCACACCGATTGATAATTGACGCATAACTCTACCTCCATTGCTTAATGAGCCAGCAGCGTGTTGCCGGGAGGTGGCGGACGTCAATGTAGGCCACGTGCGTATTTTGTTATTACCCGATCTCAATGGATGTTATTGGGTGATCGCCGTTCATGAAAATACGCACCACGTGTGTCCGCGCTAAAATAGCGACAAATTTAGACACTTGGAGGTGTTTCCCAGCGGCGGATAGTAACAAGCAGTAACGTTATCAACCCATCAAAGCGAATGTATGCAAATGTTAACGTTTGGCGCACTGCCTCGCTGGTGTTGCAGATAGAAAGAAAATGTTCAGGTTTGCCCAATGCCGGACAGTGCGCGGAATGCAGCCCATTCAATTGCGACCTACTGCATCGTCACCGAATAGGTCACCGTGTACGTGCGTGTACCGTCATGCGTCGAGTCAACCGCAGCGACCTGGTAGATTTGCGGTTGCAGGTTGATGGTGGAGACCGTCACCTTGCCATTGGCTTGCTGCTGCGCCGGCAGGTCCCAGGTCCAGAGCGGGGTGGCAGTCGCGCCATTCCACTTGACGGGTGAGCCTAGGGTCTGGCCCGCTGCTGTGGTTGCGCCTGACATTGATGACGGCATGACAAGGCGTAGGCCGAGCCAGTCGCTGTTATTTGTTCGTAGGGTCAGGCTGGATTGTTCGACAGCACGCTAAGAACGGCGGCGCCCTTGACACTGCCAGATGGGCCCGCAGTGCAGTTTAGGGTCAATGCATGCGCCGCAACAGGAGTACTGGTTGTCATCGTGCTGCCAGCGGTGCCGGCTGTGGCATTGAAGTCGTATACTGGGGCGCTGCCGACTCCCACGAGTGCTGTGCAGTTGGGCGGCTCACCCGCGACTGGAGGGGGGCGGGTCTGCTCCCCCATTTCCTCCTACCCCAATGGTCATTATGGTATAATGTTGGATGGTTGGGGCGAAATAGACCAGCAGGTTGAGGTTAGGGTAGGTTATCGTGGAACCGATATCGACATTGACGTCCCACGCCAGCGTGCCAGACACGCTTCCCGGGTAAGTCGAATCATTTATCGGCGAGCCGTCTTGAGGGTGGGCGGGTATTCCTGAGTACGAATAGGAGCAAACACCTTTCGTGATACTCGTTGCTGGCACGACAGTGCCTAACGGGAAGGTCGTGCCTTGTGCGAACGAGGCCGACCACCCTAGCCTGCAGTTTGCACTTAGGTTGGACGTTAGAGTGAGAGACACGGTATTGCCAGTCGGAGCGTTCGGCCACGCTAGCATTGCGTACCCTGTAGTTTGCCTCAGTGAATCGCCTACTACTCCGTAGTCGACAGTTCTGGCCCACGACCGAGCAGATAGATTGATGTTGCACGTCCCCCCACTTGTTGCCAGGCATTCGCTTGAGAGCACCGTTCGATACCGTCAGAGCCAGTGTGACGGTGATTCTTCTCAGGTTCATGCATCCTCGTTCCGTATCTGGTTATTGTGGTATGTCGTGCTCCGCGCCAAACACAGGACGTCCGGTCCGTGCCCGCGCGTTGCTATTCTTTTATTCGTACAGAAACTCAAAATGCAGCGTGGTGGTCTTCGTTAGCAAAAAAAACACATTGGTAGCCCCGCCGTTAACGGCAGTCGTGCTGTTGCCGTACAGGCGACCGTCCGTCGTGTCTACGCTGTCGTCATACACACTGATTTTCGGTGTCTTCGCCCCTAGGTCTCCCTGACAGGCCAGCCTCATCGACACCGCTTTCCCCTGCGTCCTGGCCGGGTTAAGGGCGGCGTCATTGAGTACGCTCTGCTTGATATTCCCCAGCACAACAGTCCCCGTGCCGCCATCGGCACGGGCCATGCTGCAGGTGGCCGATTGCGTGGTCACGGTGTAGGTGGTGGTGATTGAGGGCGGGTTGGCGGCCTGTGCCCCCACGCAAACCCCAGCTCCCCACAGCAGGAGTACGCAGGTGACATACGGCAGGCCCCCCTAAGGAGGCGTCGACGGCGCGCCGAGCGCGCGCTGTCAGAGTGTGTTTTATAGTCGACCGGTTGTTCTTCATTGGGATATCGCCTTCGCTTCTCTTTTCATCGAACATGTTTGCTTGGCGGTGTTCGTCACTGCGCTGCATGGGGTGATTTACTGATAGTCAAACGTGCATGTCACCTTGGCTTGCAAATCCCCCGCCACCAACCCGCTGGCGCTCCCGCCGGTTGAAACGGCAACCCCCACCGGAATGGCGGCGGTTTTCCAGGTGGAGGGGAGCACTGCCCCTTCGGTGTTGGCGGTCGACGTGATGATGCTACTGTTTTTGAGATTCTTTTTCGTCGTTGTGTCCGTGTCTGCCCACTTCACGCTCGTGCCGCCAAAATGGAAAATAAAGCCGACATTTGACGCCGTGCTGGACGCCGCATCCCGGAACAGGAAATCGCCGCCTGTCACCGCTGCCCGATGGTCTCGCCGCTCATCGTAATGGTGGGCACCGTGGTACCGATATCGCCACCGCACTGCGTCAGACTCACGTTAAAACTCTTGCCCCCTACGGCCGCACCGGCCGTGCTCAGGCTTTCTGACGTCTGCGACCCCAGGTCCAGCACGCCACCGGTCAACCCCGTCAGGGCGACGGTGCACGGCGCGGGAGTGATAAGCGCCTGCACCGGCACATCCACCTTTGTCGTGGGGTTTGATGCATGGGCCGCCGAGACCAAAGAGAGGTGCAGCATCAGGCCCGCAGCCCATGCCGGTAACGACCGCAGCGCACTTCTAACGTGACGTGTCATATATTGCATTCTGTTCCTTCCTCTTTGCGGGCTGCGCGTTATCATTGCCCCATGCCGAAACAATCAGGTCACTGATAGTCAAACGAAAAAGTCAATGCCGCCGAGACCACGCCCGCAGACTTGCAATCACTGACCGTCTTGGGGCTTACCGGTACGCACCACATGCTAAAGCGCACCGGGATTTTGGCATCACTGGCGTTACTGCCCGCCGGAAGGGCTAAAAACCCCTGATCCTTGACCAGGTAGTCAGCCGAGCCCCAGTTCGGCGTCGCACCGTTTTGCACCGCCTGCACCCGAAATCCCAGTGAAGTGGAGGGGTTGGGGCCACCGTTACGAAACAGCGAATTACCGCCGCTGCCAATATCCGTCCCCGTCACCTTCAGCATGGGCTTGGAAAGCGCAGTGGGGTAACCGGTGCAGGTCACATCGACGTATTGCTGATCGCTGTCGGACGTCAGTAAAGCCGAGGCGGTCGTGATACTGCCGGCCCCCACCAGCCCCAAATCAATAGTTTGTTTCTGGCTGTCCAAGGCCACTGAGCAGGTGCCCGGCAAGATTTTTGCCTGAAGGTGCCGGCATCACTGTTGGCCGCTAGGGCCTCGCCACTGCTCAATGCCCCTGCCAGTACCAGCCCCCCCCACCAGGGCGTGATGTGTGACCTTGTTGCCTTTTTCATATCATCGCCCACTCTTGTGCGTCGCCCGGCACCATTACTGCAGTGTTGCACTGCCATTGACCACCTCACCCAGGTTCACCATCGCTGCCCAAGACACCTTGCCGGCCTGACTCATTGGGTATGGCGCTCCCACTGCCCAGCTTGCAGTCCCAAAGGGCGCAACCATGTCTGACTTCCCGGTCTCGATTTTTATCGCCCCCCCATTGATATTCAGTGTCATCAGGCTGACGTAATAGGGCGTGCGATTCTCAGCCCGCACCTGTCCGCCTGCTCGCGTGAAGCGCAATGTTTTTGCCACTTCCGAGGCCGAGGATGGCAAACCGGCCGTCCGGTAAAACAGCTTGATGGTGCTTCCTACGGCAAACACCACCCGCTGAAAACCCACCATGATCGTCACGTGACAACGGATTACTGGATGGCAGTCCGGTTACCGTCAGGAAAAAGACGCTCTCCCGGTCTTGTGGCAGCGAGGCGGTATTTCCGGTAATACGAAACAAGGTGCTACTCCCGCCCTCTAGGCCGCAGCAAAGGTGGCGAGACAAAAAACGGCGTACTCTCTTTTCCTGCTAGTGTACGCGACAGGCGCGCAGTCACCAGGTATGGCAAGGCGGCGGTATTGCGAACGCCAACGGTGGTCTGCCCTGACTGGGCATTTAACACCAGGCGCGTCGCCCCCAGACCAATACCCGCGGCATGCACGGGTGCGCTACCCAAAAGGCTTACACCGCAAGCCAGCGCAAACATAGCCAGGCAGGTGCGTAATGTTTTGTGTTTATTTGTTGTCATGCTGCAACCCCTGGTGCGCTCGACCCATAACAAAACCCCACCCAGGGAACGCGCCTGGATGGGGGTTTTCCAGTGCTTAGTTGTACGCCAGTGAAAAGGTCACCGGAGCCACCATATGGCCCACCTGCGCGGTGATTGCAGTCGCCATGGTTGAGGTGAACTTCACGGTCGCACCATCCGCTTCCGCGCCATTGGTAGATGTATATTTAAATGCCTGAATGGAGTCGCCTTGCTGTAAAAGTGCGTCAGCGCCTCCCTGGGTTTTCTTGCCGGTCAGCAGGGAACCAAAGCTCATGGTGGTCGAACCGACGCCGCCACCCAGCAGGGTTGGGTAACCCGGCAGGGATGGGGCGTCGGTGATTTGCAGTTCCAAGAATTTGTTCGCTACTACCGTACCGCTGCACACGCCCAGACAGATGTAGAAATCTTTCTGATTCTTGATGGAGGTCTTGAAGCCTGCATAAATACCGGCGCCTGCAGTGAAGTCGGTGGGCATGGCGTTACCCAGGTCCACTGGCGCGGCACCTGACGTTGAGTCGATGTCACAGGATACCGGCACTACGTCGCCCTGAATGACCACCCTGGTGTTGTTACCCGCAGCATAGGCTGAGGAAACGCCGATAGACAGCAGAGAGCCAATTGCGGTTACTTTAAATATGGATTTCATAAATTGTTCTCTTATTAAAAGTTGATTATTACCCTGTTTAAAACGGGGCTTGCAGTATAGGTTCTTCAATCAAATTAGGATCCCATAAGGGGTTAAAGCCTTCTCTAGAAGTTATGCACACAACGCGATTTATAGACCGGAATATGAAAGGTGTGGCAGGTCAAGAAAAAAACTACTGGGAACGGGCTGGAACACCTCAAGGAGGAGGCAAATACGGCAATGCCACTTAAACATCAGAACGAGAGCGCGGCAGGTCAAGCATTTCGGGCAGTTTTCCCCACGATGATGTTGAACATGAAAATAAGTGAGTTCTGCTTCGTAAAGCACAACCTTTTAGTCTTCTCGTTTTACGGCCTGCCATGCTTATGTTCCAGGCGCACTCGGCGTGCACTGAATGAGTTTCATTATCAATTTATTATTTGTCTTGTAGTAAAATAAAGGGATAGGCGATGAGACTGTATTTTACCATGACAAGCCCGTGCGCTCATTGAGTCACAATCTTTCTGCTCTCACTGTAAAACCATTGGTGTCGTTCACATCGGTTTAATGTGCCAACAGAAAACAAAGAAACCCGCAGTTCATCATACCCGACATCAAACCAGTTAATCACCGTTGGCAGGTCGCCGATAGAAAGCATTACAACTTGCGACTTGTCCAGAAAGAAAATGACGCTAAAAGCTATAGGGAGGATTTCGATGATACGCCACATTTTGTTTGATAACGTTCGCCGTTGACGCTTCACCCGAAGCCATCGACCCGGTGCGTGAGACGCATATCCCGGAACACATCGAGGGCGTGCAGGCTGTTGAATGGGGTATTAACGACAGCCTGGAAGCTAAGAACGCCGCTTACACTCACTGCGTGCTGATGACCTTTCAGGACGAGCAGGCCCGGTGACGTTATTTGCCACCCCCGGGTATGAGGCGCTAGAAGATGATATTTCGTCTGGTGCTGAGTGACATTATCGTGTTTGATTACCCTGCTTTGCCTGGCGACTGTACCGCCTGACGGGATGATAATTCTGAGAAGGGACAAATGCGAAAGAATCCGAGAAAAAAAACCGACACAGCAAACTGCAACCATCATCGACACAATAACCCAGGCACCGAGGTGCATACCAACATTAAGCCGGTTATTCCTGATTATGACTGGAGCATATTCGGGGTCAGGGTCAACAATGTGTGGGGTTCAGCAAAATGTGGGGAGCATTATTGGGAGCATGACAATATGATAGATTGTTATTTTTAACAATAAGTTGAGATTCCATATCGAATCCTATCGGGCCCCGCCTTTCCGATTTCCTCATGGGACAGATTTGGGACTAAACCTTCGAAAATCGCGTCAATTTGCCTCGCATGTTCAGTTTGGAGATTAGGGGCAAGGTGCTCATATCACTGTCTGTACCCTTCTCAGGCTAATATGAGCTCCACCTTGCCGCGCAGATTGGCCCTGAAACCATAGAATTTTCCTGGCGCCTGAAGCTAGAGAATATCGGCGGTTACCGTTCGAGGAAACAACTTGTGTTTCTGGACGTTTGCCAGCTAGCGTATGATAAACACGTGTTGCTGAACCAGCTTCATTCACCTCGATGCACAGCGCTACCAGTAAACACCAAGCCAGATACGTAAGCACAGCGATGGGGGGGATAGGCGGTTGTGGTGAACCGGTCTTCCTCAGTCAGGGTGAAAAGTCTATTTCATCATACCCAGAGGCCCCTGGTCAAAATACGCGGTATCGCCGGCTGCGGCACACATCATGTGGCCAAATGGGATGCGCAACGTTTCGTCTTTAATCTCCAGCGAAACAAACGCCGGTGTAACGCAGTTGCCGGCCTCAAACGAATCGCTGGCTACCCAACGTAGCCGGCTGGCAACCTGTTGCCCTGGCGGCAGCAGAACCGGCCTCGGATGCATCCCGAGGGAAATGCGTCGCTCCACGGTCAGAGGTTGCTGTTTAGCATCCTTAAACCTCAGTGCCGGCAACGGTTCCAGCGTGCAGGTAATGTGTCCGGTGTTGCGTAACACCAAGAGCGTACCGCTTTGCGACATACCGGTAAATTCCCCCTCCTTATCATCAAGATGTGCCTGAATATTGTCAGAATGGCAGAATGTATCAGCAGCTCCTCCTGTTGTCGGGACGACAGTAATTAACACGTCAGAATGCCGGTCATCGTGCTGAAGCTCCCACGGGCGGGCATACTGAAGAACCATTTTCCCCTTACCTGGTGTGATACCTGTCAGGCTGAGTACGGTATTCCCTCTACACCCCGACATTCCCTTTGCACAGTCACTGGATGTGGTGTATTCCATGCTCACCAGTGCTACCTGAGGTGGAACGGAGCGGATTATCCACTGATAACCCGTGGTCGGACTGGCGGGCAGCGTTATCTGAAATGATTCGCCTTGCTTCACGGTTTGTTCTGCGGGAACCACGTTGCCTAGTGACATATCGGAAGCCAATGTTGTTGAACTGAGCAAAAACAGCATCGAAGGCAGCGCTATTTTTTTCATTAAAAAGCTCCAGTAAATAAACGTCTTGATGGTGAGATTATGCTACCTGTTGAAGCTGCTTAGAACTTAAAGAAGAATCCATGCGAAAAATGCAAACCACGTTGATCGAAGGAGATCAGTGAAGTTAATGTAAAAATGGTTCTGTGAAAGTGACACGAACCGATCTCCATCAATGTTACTCACCGACCTCCTTCACGGTAATACGCAGGGCACAGGTAACATATGTTTTGCTACATCCCGTTGGCCCGATGATTAGCACGTTTTCATGACGGTGAACATAAGCACCTGTCAGCAGTTGTACCAGCAACTGTCGGTTCAGCCCCCGAGGGTTGTGCATCCAGCCTCAGTAGTGCAGCTCCAGTGCGTTAAGAGCCCGAACAGCAGATGGAGTTGTTGCAGGATTAACTCGAAAATGGCCCCCTTTAAGGGGCGTCGTGTAAAGCCACCTCCTCAGGAGGTGTTCTTTTACTTTCACCTCTAAACCACCGACTAGGCAGGTGGCGATAGATTTAACCAAATTTATTTTTAAAGCGCCTGTCGCTTATTCTTCGATCCATTTTACTACTGCAGTAAGGGCATAGATGCTGCTTTTTGCTATCAATTGTCCATGTGAAATACTTCTTTTTAAAATCAGTACCACAAATGTCACATCGGCTCGGTTTAAACATAGATACGATAAAAACGAGAACAATAAAACCAATGACCCATTCCATAATTTTGATAACTCTTCAATGCTTATTTAACTTTATATCCCGTTAGTAGCGGGTCTTTTTTGGCTAAGACAACCACTCAGCAACACCACCATGACGCGAGCATGTCCCACGGTGGTGCTGGCTGAAACTGTATGAGTAATCGTTGCATTTCGCTGTAGCTCCTTCGGGGACCTTGTGGGATTTCGTATGTGCTGGATGGTGGACTTCATTGGCATCCGAGTTGCTGTATTCCCCTTGTTCGATTAAGTCACTATTCTGTGATTGTGCTGCGCTGGTACGATGATGGGAATAGTAGTGAGTGCCTTTGGCAAAAGCGGGCTGAACAGCCAGGAGAGACAGGACAATAAGTGAAGCTAAACGCATACCTTTTCCTTTTGTTTCAATAAAAAGTGGAGACAAGAAGCTAGTAACGGGTTGTGTTGACTGTCCACTAGGCACGATTGGTCTGTTGTAACGATCAATTTCACTAAACCGATCGTTTTTATCGTACCTACCTCGTTAATACCTTTCAGATTAATTTCCTATCAAATAGAAGGCGAAATAGTGAAAAAATACAGCTTGTTATTGATTTTATCTTGCATTGTAGCCCCGTCTATGGCGACGTTGTTTACTTGTAAAGTTAGCAAGGGTAAAGCTATTAACCGGGATTTATCCGGTTATGGGGGAGTGCTTGATTCAGGTGATTCTTTTTTTGCCCAATTTAAGGTGTCGATATGAACGTCGAAGCATACAAAGTATCGGTGCGTATTGCACTGGAAGACCAGATTACTCATGGCATGGCTGCTATGGGCGCAGATATCCCGCCGCTATCGGCCGAGGGGGGCCGCCAGGGCATGGTATCAAGGAAGTCTCGGTTACTGAGCGAAGCGGAAGACGTGATAAGGCCACTTGAAAGCGCCGTGAAACTCGGGCATGGCCACGGACGCAGAAAAGGCTAGGTTGGACGCCTGGGAGCGCTACAGCGTGGAATTGAGCCGAGTTGATATAGAAAAGCCAGAGTGGCCGGATAAGCCTGAGTAAGCGTACAGAAAATTGACCGCCAGCCTGGCGTTGGTTTTTAGGTTGTTATTGCTAAAAATAACCTCCCGTTGTTAAAGATTTATTGCTTGTTAGTGATTCATTATTCATTTGTGTAACGGAGAGTTTTGACTATGCGTATATTACCTCTTGCTTTTCTTGTCTGCGGTTTTATTCTGAGCTCTGGAACGATGGCAGCATCTCCGGCAAAGAAAGACGCGCAACAGTCTGTTGATGTACAACAAACTACAGACATTCCTGCGCCGAAGAAGGCCTCACACCCACGAAAGCCAAAGGCTGATAATATCACGCTGCAGCCAGCAGATACGGCCCCGGCGATTGTACGGGATAACGGTGGACGATTTGTGAAAAAGGTGAAAACCCTGCCCGCGCCCGCGCCCGCGCCCGCGCCCGCGCAAAAGCAAAATCCAACCCCCGTCCCAATCCCTGCGCCAAAGTCAGTGCCAACACCGGCAGCAGCTCCAAATGCGACAGAAGCAGGGGCTACAGCAAGGTGTAAAGACGGTTCGTTCAGTCACAGTCAACAACACAGCGGCTCTTGCTCACGCCATGGTGGCGTGGCGCAGTGGTTGAATTAAGAGGGGGTTAGTCATGGGGATTCTGAGCAGCATTGTGGGGCAATTCTTTCCGGGAGGGGAAGGGCATCTGAACCTGGTCGCTTTTTTATCTTGGGTGCAGGATGCGGGTGGGGTTCCTACTTTGTTGGCACGTTTAAAGACTCTGGAAGAGGGGGAGGGGCTGACGGCAGAGAACCTTACCCATGAGAATATTAGTACTTTGTTCAGCGAAGGTGAATTATCTTCGCTTGCACAGCGTATGGGACTCTCTCGGCCGGATGTTATGGACTGGATTAGTGCACATCTTCCGGCTGTATTGCAGCATTTATCTCCCGAAACCCATCAACTGGGAGGCAGTAATATGCTGGATGTGGCGCTGTCCATATTACGTGAGCGTCTGAAATAGATTACAACTCCCCCTTGCGGTAGGGATGTAAGGGGGAGTTGTATTCTGATTGTGATGACTTCTGGTTATTCAGATGGAGGGTAAACATATGTCGCTGCGTGCACCTGTCGGGTGATTACTAGGTGTTGTTGCTTGCCCAGCGAAAATATCCGTCTCTGACGATTGGTCACCGCAATATGGCGTTCCCTACCAAGTCGCCAATATCATTCCTGCCACTATTGCCGGAAAACTGAAAGACATTGTCAGAGGATCGAACAGTGAGCCGAGGAAATTGATAACTAACGCTGTGGTTTGATACCGACCGCCAGCCCTGAGCTGGTTTTTAAGTCTAAAAAGCGAAAGCCCCGAACTGCTGCAAACAGTCGGTGCTTACTTATTTGCAAAACTGATACGGTGGGAGCCGTGAGTGAAGAATAGCAAAAAATACACCCGAAGGAGGGGAGGGGTTGATGATGATAATCACATCCACCCGTGGCTGCGGTTCTGCGCTGGCGCGGCGATCTTATTGTGTGCGGTACCTAGCCGTGGTGCCGTTCGTAGAGGTTGTTATTCATACAATACGATGAAATCAGCACAGCCTCAGTCCATCCTTTGAGCTTCCTTGCTACCAAGGCTGTTATTTTTGGGTGGCAGTGACAGAGAACCATATAAGGAGTTCAAGCCTGGCTCTCGCCACCGCCATTGTCTGGTGGTAACGCCCTACGCCAGTATAAAGTTGCTATTAACACCTGTGACAGAATTTGCAGGGAATTACCATTGATTGGGTGGCGCATCATCAGACTGACAACAAGAAACCGATGCCGCACCGTTACTCCTTTGAAGAGCAAACGCGAATGTATGGACGGGGGAGTTATGATGTCAATTGGATAAGTGACTTCAACTTGTAAAAAGGCAGCCAGGCTGTTCATCATAAGCAGCCAAGGTATCGCGATTACTGATTTTTGTTGCCAGAATGATTTGTCGACGTGGCTATCATCACTTTTATGTCATTTAGCTGAGAAGTTGTATCTTTAAACCCGGTATCGACCTTGCTATCCAGTTTGTCTATTCGACCATTTAAATGGTCTTCTGAGGTCTGAATACTTCCATTAATTTCTTGGCGTTCTTGTGACATTTCATCAGTAATTCTATTGGATACAGTCCAGGACGTGGCAGCGACAGCAATCACAATGGAGACTATAACTCCGATCAAACCCAACCAGAATTCTAATCGCCCAATGCCGTTTTTTTCACCCATATAAGTCTCCTCTTTTCCATCACTTGAACAAGGATTATCTCTACCAATATTTGCATTAGCACAGGGGTATAAGATATCGCTTGTGAAAATGTATTTGGGGTTTCCTTGCTGAGCGGTGAAAAGTGCTGCAGTTTCATTTAGCTCAGTGGATTGTTCGGGGTCAGGGTCAATATGAAGACATTACTAACATCGGGGTGTATTAATCAACGGGGAGCCGGTCAAATTTAGGGGGCCAGTTTAACTAGTAACACCTATGCCCGAATTTGCAGGGTATTACTACTGAGCGGGTGGTGACACATGGCACTCAAGTAATCTTGACCAGAAACTATGGCTAATAACCCGCCGCAATTACTGAGTTTGGTCCATGTGCCACCATTGGGTGACACAGATCGCCTACGGCATAAACTTATCCCGCGCTGTGTTTATGCAAGCAGCTGGAAAGTAGAAAAGGGAGTTGGGCTATGTCAATAGGGGGAGTTGTTTCGTTGCGGTGATGTCGTGGGGAATGGGGCAAAATGGTTCATCGCACTTTACCGGGGAACGCCGCTTTGATTTTCAGGAAGAAGTAAGCGTTATCTCGGTATCATAAGCCATCCGCTTCATCACCTTTATCTTATTGTACATCCCTTCCAGCACGCTGGTATTCAACCTGTGTCTGGCACTCGCGATGATGCCACCGGCATATCCTTTCAGCTTCTCGGCGAGGTGTTGCAACGCCTTTATTCCGCTTTCCCGGGACTGTCTGTACCAGCTTGCCCAGCGCTTTTGTGCCTCTTGCTCGCTCGGGGTGTATCACAGTTCTTTCAGCGCCGTTTTCATCAGCCATACCACATACAACTGCTGATTCGCTTCCAGTAACTCTGTGAGTTTTACCTCATGCCCTTCGGGGAGATTTTCCGGGTTGCGCAGCCTGACGCGATTTTGGGTTATCATGAAACTGATTGGCCTGGTCGACGCGGACCCGGTCGATAACCTCCCGGCCATACTTTGCCAGCACATGGAACAAGTCATAGATCACTTCCGCCTGTGGGCAGTGATGCCTGACTTCAAGATCTAACGCCGTATTCATATCCATGGCGATAGACTGGATAGCGGCACAGCTCAGGCCTCAGCCATGTGAAGAAGGGGCGCAGGGCCGCTCTGCTACGCCCCTCTCCCACCCACAATACCTGTTGCGTATCCGCATCCATCACCACGGTGGCATAACGATGTCCTTTGAACATCCATCACCAGGCGGCGAAGGGTATGGCGCTACGGCTCTGTCCGTTCCCGCAGCAGACGCCGGTAGTCAATATTCTTGACCGTATGCCAGTGCAGCTCAGTGAGTTGTGCGACATGCTTAATCGGCAGTAAACGGGCCAGTGATTCAACCCATACGGATAGCGTCGTAGTATATCTCTGGCGTTCAGGCAACCAGCTGATTTTTTCGGTGGTGATACCGCAGTGGGGGCAACACAAACGACGGACGGGGACGTTGAGGCAGACTCTCCAGTCGAGCAACTGGCGTTTACGCACTCGACGAAAGGAGACATCATGCACAACAGAAATCTGTCGTTCACAGCGACGATAACAGGGAGGGATGGCAGAGTCAGGCTGGAGCTGAATAAGCACGGTGTTAGCAGAAGGATGAGAGAAGGAATTAACGACAAAGCCTTCCCGGAACAAGGAGCAAAGGTTAGCATTCATAGTGACAGTTAGGGGGGGGCGAATACAAACCTAAACGTTCTGACTGCTGTTTTCTATTGGTTCATGCTAAGACGCGATGAACCAAAAAAATTCCCGCAAAGTGAATTTGGTTTGTCGGAACTGAGATTCATTTTTGCTATAATGTTTTGGCTTTTTGTCATGCCTGAACAAGCTTTTACGTAAATATGTTTTACCCCCCCCAAAAAAACTTCATAACTCCCTCTGGGTTGTTGCAGAATGCTTGGTAATGGTAGGGGGAGGCAATGATTTGTTGTTTAGTTTTTCGCTGAGGAGGTGACTGGTTAAAAAATAAACTTGATTATTCCAGTCTCCCTATCGGAGCGTATTTTCGTTGCAGTGAATCCCACTATGCGTCGGGGGGGGGGGGGGGACAGCGGAATTTAGACTGGCCCCCTGAATCTCCAGACACTTCGACCCACCTTAAATTAATGACTAGTCTTAAAACTAGTCATTAGACTAGTTGGGAGATAAGCATGATCGAAGAGTTGCTCGGACCAGAACGCCGCAGGCGCCGTTCTCCACAGGAAAAAATATCCATTGTCCAGGAAACGCTTCAGCCTGGCATGACGGTATCCCATGTCGCACGGCTTCATGGTTAAATGCAAACCAGATCTTCGCCTGGCGAAAGCAGTACCAGGAAGGTAGCCTCACCGCAATCATGGCTGGCTAAGATGTTGTTCCCGCCTCAGAGCTTGCGGCGGCGGTGAAACAAATCAAAGAGCTACAGTGCCTGCTGGGTAAAAAACCATGGAGAACGAGCTGCTGAAGGAAGCTGTCGAGTATGGTCGCCCAAAAAGTGGATAGCGCACGTGCCCTTATTGCCCGGGGATGGCGACTGAGCTTCGTCAGCCGCTGTCTTCAGGTCTCGCGTGCGCACTTATATACCCTGAAGCATCGTCCCGATAACTGGCAGGACGAGAGATAAAAGCGCCAGGCCGATGACGCCGATGTGCTTGAGCGGATCAATGGCGTTATCGGTGAAGTGCCGACCTACGGTTACCGTCGAGTCTGGGCATTACTGCGCCGCCAATCGGAGACACAGGAGCTGGCCGTCGTCAATGCAAAACGGGTGTACCGGATCATGTGCCAGCATTCACTGTTGTTGGGACGAAAACCCAGAGTGCGGTCGGCAGGTCGAGCGCATACAGGTAAGGTGGCAGTCAATGAAAGTAACCGGCGGTGGTGTTCTGACGGCTTCGAGTTCCGCTGTGATAACGGTGAAAAACTCCGCGTCACCTTCGCCCTGGACTGTTGTGACCGCGAAGCACTTCACTGGGCCGCCGGCACAGGCGGCTTCGACAGTGACACTGTTCAGGACGTGATGCTGGGTGCGGTGGAACGTCGCTTCGGACAACACCTGCCGCCAGACCCAATCGAGTGGCTGACAGACAATGGCCCAGCCTACAGAGCGCATGATACCCGGCGGTTCGCCCGGTTGCTGGGGCTGAAGCCGAAAAGAACAGCGGTGCGTAGCCCGGAGAGTAATAGCATGGCAGAAAGCTTCGTGAAGACGATGAAGCGTGACTACATCAGCGTTATACCGCGTCCGGATGCGCGTACTGCAGTGCAGAATCTGGCGATGGCGTTCGAACATTATAACGAATGGCATCCGCACAGTGCGTTAGGCTGCTACCGTTCGCAGCGAGAATATCTGCGACGCCGGTAGACCTAAATAAGAGAGTCGAAGAGTCTAGAGTTCTAGAGTTACAGGGGCAAATCCAGAATTTCTAACCGGGAATTTGCTTAAAAGATCTCGAGCCACGGTGGCTGGCCAACGGCTCACTGGGAGGCACCCAGCACTGCAACACTGATTTATGCTCTGGTACTGTTAGGGAGAAGTACAACAGTACCAGAGCATTCCATGACGTCGGAACCAGCGAGTGAGCGCACCTCGGTAGGTAGGGGGATAGGGGGGCTCTGTGGTGCATGCGTAGGCTTATATGTAACAGATAGCTACCGAACAATACCAGTGTCCTGAGAAAGTGCAGCAAGTCGGAGATCGGCGCCGGCCAGTACGTCCCATAACGAGTACTAGCTAACCACCGGAATTTTTACTCCCAGTATATGTAACTTATAATTGCTTTCGGGGATGCATAGCGCTGTGACATTCGTCACGTTTTAGCTGAATATATTTGCAATTATCTAACTCCCGTTTGATAGTAAATGTTTATATTTCTAATGGTAATGATTTGAGGGGTAAATGACTAAAATATATACTACATGGGATGCGAATGAAACTCAGATTTATGATCAGCAATGTGGTGACAAGACTGAAATAGACTCTGATTTTAATAAAAATATCGGCACTGGTTTTATTATGGATGCCGTTGGAAAATCTTTGAAGTTGAAAGATAGTGTTGGTGTTTTTTGGCCAGTTTCCCCCCACTGATCCAAATGAACTGGCAGATGCGGTGACAGAGTTTGGTATTTTCTCTGGAATGTTTTCTTACGCGAGTGGTATGAGTGTTTTTATGGGGCAGCAGCGGCCTTTCAAACTGACATCACAGCGTGATGGTTCAATGAAAATAACAGTGGATAGTAAGTTAAATACTGCATCAAACGAAGACTCGAATGGTTCTGTGGATGTTGAAATGTATGATACATCGATGCTGAGCTTATCTTGTTCTATTTTCGAATGGGGTGGTCGATTTTCCACTTATGACAGTACTAAGTTAGATATTTTTACTCCTAGGGTTATTCCTTACGATAGTTTGACTGAATTACTTGGTAAACATCACAACAAACAATATAATGGTTACAAAGGATCAGTGGATAGTTTCTATTTTTGATGGGACCCCTCAACTTAATATAATGGCGTACTCTGTGGGAGGGGACCCACTACAAAGCCGTGATGCTGAAGCCGCGTATCCTAAAGGGATTATTGATTTCGCTTCATCCAGCAAGGGGAGCGTTGCTATTGATATGCCTTCGGCCAGTGCATTTACTCTGTCGCTTTTAAATCAGAGGGGGACCTTCTCTCTCGATGGTCGGGTTATTGACATGCGAACGGATGGACAATTTAAAGTTGGGTATGCTGAAAATGTGCAGAGAGGTGATTTTACGACGCAAACTATGGTAATTACCAAAGAGCGCTAATGTAAGCGAGTGCACTGGCATGGGCAGTTCCTGCAGATCTTTCCCCCTCAAACATCCCGTACCTCATGCCAGTCAAGGGATGTGTGCACATGAGTTTCAGGCAAACGTGCCACATCTGCAGACGGGCTGCTCTGCTGCTGTCGTGGTCAAGAAATGGGGCCAGGGACATCAGGAGCACGGACATCGCGCAGCGCGGTCTAGGTCAACATCAGCACCACGATATGTCAGATACAGGTGCCTGCGTATTACTCGCCAGCCAGCCACGGTTATCAGGCCGGACACCAGCACCACACCCAGCAGCCCGACCGTACTGGGTCCAGAATAAACACCGCAACAGCAGACAGAAAACGTCTCTGCCCGGAAAAGAGCCAACGGTGCTGGCTTAGTGCCAGCATCGTCGGCAGGAAACTGGCCACCTGGCGAAAGCCGTCGGAGGGACGCATGTCACTTTGCTGGGGGAGCCAGTGCGCATAGCCCGCCGGCCAGAGCACCCTCTTTACATAAGGCCTGTGACAATCAGGGCATATGCCGAGAATGCAGCCAGTTCCTCAGACACCCGACAGGCCGAAAGCCACAGCAGAAAAACACTGCCACACCACATCATGATCACGTGGGTTACTGCACGCCAGGTGTCGCTCCCGGGGGGGCATCCACAGCAAGGGAAGGGAGAAAATAAGGAAAGACAGCAGCAACGGCGGACGGGAAAAAACTATCCGCCCGCTGAACACCATGACCAGGAACAGCAATCCCGGTAATACTCAGCCGGTATATTCCGGTATCATCGTATCTGCAGGCAGCAGTGATCGCCAGGGCAGGTTAATGAGCAGATAGGGCACTGCAACGAGTATCAGTTTTGTAACCCGCTCTGAATTTGAGTTATACGACTGTGCCAGTTTGGCTGGTAACTTAAGATCGTGGATGAATGAACCGAATATTTGAGGCGGAGACGTGGTGCTGCTAATAACAGCATTCCCGCAAGGGAGTTGAAGATCTTAACCTACGGGCGACCTTGAGATGGAGTGTTGCATGATATTACGTTTTTCATTTAATGCTTGTTTAGGGACTCGTTGTTACTAATTTCCCTCTTTGCTATGAGGCGTGGGTAACATGAGAAAATTAATTTTGATGATGTCAGTTTTGATTGTGATGTTTTTGGGCTTGTTTTCCTTATGGAAATTAAAAAATATTGCATGCCCACCATTATGTACAAACGTCGGTTTTTGTAAGCATTTACCTTGATGATGCTTGTGCAGTTGTAAGCACATCCGTTTTAATTCCAGACGCTTTTTGATAGTTCCGGTTTTTCAGCCATCAACCGGTACTCTTCCGGCGTCAGGTTGTTCAGTGATTAATGAGACCGCTCGCTGTTATATTTAGTTCGCCAGCGCTCCGTAATTTTCCGAGCTCCATTCAGGGTTCTGAACAGATAAAAATTCAGTATCTTCGTCCGGTATGTCCGGTTAAAGCGGTCGATAAAGGCATTCTGTTTCGGCTTACCGGGCTTAATAAACTTCAGCATGGCACCATGTTCTTCAGCCCATTGTGTCAGTGAGATAAGTTCTGGAACGTTGCCCATTCGCATCTTTAGCGGATAACCTCGGTTTGCCACTATTCTGTCCAGAACCCGTAGCATGCGCTGCGATACTTATCGCCAGCGCTTCGCGGTTAAAGTTATTCACCACATTGAAAGTCCGGAAGCCTCTGCTACAGAGCAGGGCATCGTGCATAAAATCTCTGGGCCAGCTCTGATTAAGCGGCTTCAGATGTAGCTAATGGCACCGGGTTACGGACAGGCAAACGCTGCTTTCCCTTGCGACGAAAATTCAGTTTCAACAGACAGTAAATCCGGTGTACTCGCTTATAATTCCAGTTATGTCCCTGACTGCGGATCACCGAAACAGCTTCTTAAAACCGTCTCGCGGAGAACGTTATACCAGCTTAGTCAGTGCCAGGATCACTGGTTTATCACGCCCGGTATCAGTACACTGCCCAGCCCAGCCCAGCCCAGCCCAGCCCAGCCCAGCCCAGCCCAGCGATAACGTCCTGCAGGCCTGGCGTAAACTCATGGCAAATTACGGGGTCAAAGAGCCTACGAGTTCACACTTTATCATCGCTGGTTTTAACGTTTTTTCGATGACGTCTTTTAACGTGCAACATTTCAGGCTGGGATCGACAAACATCTGTTTGAGTCGCCGGTTTTTGTCTTCTAGATCTTTGATATTTTTGATATCAGAGGCTTTCATACTTTGCTTGTCAGTTGTAGTACGAAGCTTCCGATCTTCCGGCTTGGCTTCAACAGACTTCAGAACGGCGATGATAATGTGATGTTCGGTGAATCGAGCTTTACGCATAGCGCTCTCCTCAGGGGGGATCATCAGTGTGCCGGAAGCTCTCTAAAAATGAATTAGCCGTTTTGTAGGGATGCTTACATACCCAGCGATATATTTATCAGACGGTAGTGATTACCGCTAGCATGTTGCATTTTGTAACACATAATGGTCTTGTACTGATTAATCATCCATTCATAAGATTAATTTCACATTAAAATGTGTTTATGAAATAAGGATAATTTTATGGTTGATGAAGTCGATCTTGCCCAAGAGCTCGAAACAGAGCGAATGAATCGCTTGCTGGCGAATAGAACCAGAGAGTCACTTTCGTTCATAGGAATGTGCCACAACTGTCTTGACCCATTAGCTGAAGCTCATTTTTGTGATGTCGATTGTCGTGATGATTATGAGAAGCGGCTTCGGTTCCAAAAATAAAAACGTTTCTGATAGCGTTGTCTTAACGGTTCTAACAAGTTGTAGAAGTATGCAAGCATTGGACTGACCCCACCCCGGTAGACGATCCTGCCCTATAGTTTGAGCATAGCAACTGTCTTTCGAGTCCGATTACGAAGCATGTTGGTGATACAACGGATCCCATGCTTCATTATTTTTCAGCATTGCGTTCAGGATGGTCAGTAGTTTTCTGATGCAGGCGGTCAGTGCAACCTTTTTGGGTTTCCCTGCGGCAACGAGGCGTGTATAGAACTCTTTAATTACTGGGGTGTGCCTCGTCCCGACCAGGGCTGACATATAGAGAGCTGTTCGGACGGAGGCTCGCCCTCCGAATACCGTTCGGCGACCGCGCATCGTGCCGGAATCCCTGTTTACTGGAGCAACTCCAATAAGCGCACTAATTTCACGTCGTGACAACGTTCCAAGTTCCGGAACTTCAGCCAGCAGCACGGCAACAGTCGCTGCACCCACACCTTTAACGGCGCTCAATAATGCAGATAATTCACTGAAATTTTTCGAAATATAGGCTGACATTTCAGCTTCTATACGCGCTATTTCACTTTTCAATACCGAAATAATAAATCTGATACTTTCATGATTCTGATGATGCGATGGATGCAATCTGTTCCGCTCAGCGGTAAGCATGATCGTTAATTGTCGGCGTCTGACCACCATTGCTGCCAGCAACTGCCTGTGAACATCAGGTAAGGGGCGAATATATTTTTCCCGCTCAGGATGCTGGTTAATAACTTTTGCCATTTGTAGCAGGACTCTGGCATCTATTTGGTCGGTCTTAGCCAGATAGCCCATTGCGCGAGCAAAATCTCGCGCCTGTCGGGGATTGATAACAACCACATCGAAACCTTCAGACTGAAGATAGCCAGCCACACCAGACTCAAGTCCCCCGGTGGCTTCCATCAGGATCAGTTGAGTTTTTAACTCTTTGAGTATCTGATTAAAACCGGCATCTTCATTTGGCATAGTGAAGGGCTGGGCAATACTGCTGATTGCAATATCCAGAGTGCTTTTCGAAACATCAATGCCTGCGCAATGTTGATTTGACACGCTCATCTATACCCCTCCTTGCAAATACGATGTGAAGTTCAGACAACTGTTCGGGCTTCAGATGAACGGCTCAGCCTGTGCGTCAGTCGCTATGCTGCGGGCTTGAATAACCCCAGGAGGAATCGGGCTACACGGGCTTTGCCAAATCTAAGTCAGAACATAGTAATCCACTTTCAAGATACAAGGGGGAGCATATGGACACACCACGATTTACACCTGAATTTAAGGAAGAAGCCGTCCGTCAGATAACGGAACGCGGTTATTCCGTTGCCGAAGTATCTGACCGTCTGGGCGTTTCTGCGCACAGTCTCTACAAGTGGCTATGGGCTATCAAGCCTGATAACCGCGAACAGCATGCCCGGGATTTACTGGAAGCCAAAAGCGAGATCCTGAAACTACGGGCACAGCTAAAACGTACCGAAGAAGAACGGGATATCCTGAAAAAGGCCGCGCGGTACTTTGCAAGGGAGCCCGACTGAAGTACCGCTTTATCAATGAGCACCGCACTGTATGGGGTGTGATGACTATGTGCCGGGTACTGAATGTCGCCCGGACCGGGTTCTATGCGTGGCTGCACAACCCGGTCTCGGCGCGTGATAAAGATAACCTGCGTCTGCTGATACTTATCCGCGACTCATATTCACTGAGCGGAGGCGTATACGGTTACCGGCGAGTTCATGGCGATCTGAACGAAATCGGGGAAACCTGCGGTAAAAACCGGGTGGGTCGTATTATGCAACTGAACCGGATCAAAGCTGTACGCGGCTATAAAGCGCCACGCCGTATCGCCGGCCGACCTTCAGTGGTAGCTCCTAATCGCGTACAGCGGCAGTTTACCGTTGTTCGGGCCAATCAGGTCTGGGTCACCGACATCACTTATATCCGGACCTGGCAGGGATGGTTGTATCTGGCGGTGGTTATCGACCTCTTTGC
>NZ_JBJNOJ010000018.1:0-55742 GCF_052166695.1 Serratia sp. CY76391 | reverse complement strand
CCCCCCCCCCCCCCCCCCCCCCCCCCCCCCCCCCCCCCCCCCCCCCCCCCCCCCCCCCCCCCCCCCCCCCCCCCCCCCCCCCCCCCCCCCCCCCCCCCCCCCCCCCCCCCCCCCCCCCCACGGCAGCGTGGGCAACCGCTGGGAGAAACCGCTGCAGATCTGGAATGCGGAAGTGGCGAAGCACCGGCATGCGATCACCGGCGAGCGTTTCAGCGGCTGCCCCACCTGCTACCCGGCGCGTTTGTCGGACGGCCGCGCGGTGGAAGCGCTCTACCCAGAACGGCAGTGGCCGCTGCGCCTGATGTCCTTCAAATCTAATGTGATGAGCAGCTCCACCGCGGTGATCCGGCGCCTGCACGACGTGAAGCCGATGAACCTGGTGGCCTTGAACCCGGCGGACGGAGCGCGTTTCGGCATTCAACACGGTGATTGGGTGCGCATCTGTACGCCGGGCGGCAGCCGCGAGGCGCAGATCAGTTTGCTGGCGGGGGTGATGCCCGGCGTGCTCGCGGTGGAACACGGCTACGGCCACCGGGAGATGGGGGCCAGCCAGCACTACCTGGATGGTGAACCGCTGGCGATGGATGAGCGCATCGCCGCCGGCATCAACCTCAACGATCTGGGGTTTGCCGATCCGACGCGGGAAGTGCCGAATACCTGGCTGGATTGGGTGACCGGTGCGGCGGTGCGTCAGGGTATTCCGGCGGCGATCGTCAAACTTTCCGCGTAAACGGCAGACGAAAAACTGAATTATCGAGGGTTAATTTATAGTTAATTCTATTCTTTAACCCAAAACTAAACGGCATGCCTGTTTTATGGCTTTCTTATGGGATTTATTTTTTAAGTTTTCTATAAATACTTAATGCGCCGTAAACAAAAGAGCAGTAGGTGACAACGATAATCACAAATTTTGACAAATTCACGGGTGCAGAAAACCACGGTTGGTAACCAATTACCCCAGCACCACTCAGAAAAAAAGAACCGGCCAGGATGGATAAAAACACAATTAATGAACTGATAATCCTTGTCACCGTCTTAGTCCCGTCTGATATTGTAATGTTATGTTCTTGAAGGTAAAGTTAAACCTTACAAGAACCGCCTATTGAGTTGTTGCAATTGTTTTTACTGCCTGCATTGTTACTCTGCCCCCCATTGGAACCTTGATTATTGAAGCAACCGCCAGCTATTGCGCCGCCGATAAGCCCAACAGCGAGACCCGGTACTCCTCCGAGCGATCCTGCAATCATCCCACCGATAATGCCGTTATTACAATTGGTTATGGCATCACCTTGTTTTGAGTAATAGTTACCGTTGCTATTGTTACTTCTCCCACTTTTTCCGTTGCTAGTTCTGCCACCATTATCAACACGGTCACCGCCATTATTGCCACGGCCACCAGCAATATAATCCAGCATTGAGAAATCAATGACTTTTATAAATAACTCCTTTTGATTAATAAGTTTATCTTGTACAAACCTTTGTAAGGATTTTTATGATTAGCTATTTTCAGCGGGTAGTCAAATTTAAATTAATTGCTCATAGCTATCACGAAATATTATTGCGTTAAGTATAAAAGTATTTTATGAATTAACTCTTTTGTGGTGTAACTTGGCCTCAGCTGGTAGGTATCGTACTCATATTTATCATTTGCTTCGGTGCGCGTACCAAAATGAATGAATTAAGTTAGGCAACCGCATTAAAGGGGGGCTTAAAAGTAACAAAAGGGAATTCGCACTCATTATGCTACGGAGGGGCTTCGCGCCCTGTCAGATTACGCTCAAAATATTACTGAGCGCCTGGCGGCTTTTGCTTGAGCAAGGCGAACCCTTGTCCGCACCAATTCCAATCTGGCTATGTCAGGCGTTAATTTGGCCTCGGATTTCTCCAGCCGAACCATGCCATTGGTATGTTGCCGCATGATGCCGTCCAGCAGCATCGGTACGCGACAGGCTGCGAGTCAGAGGCAGGGGATGGGGATATTACGCCACAGCCCCCCACACACTCGGCAATCACCAGATGGCAAATTCGCAGGACTCCAGCGGAGTAATGTCTCGCCATCGAACAGCGGCAAGAATGCCCGCCGGCTTCGCTCGCCGTGTTGTAGCGCGTTCGTGTCGCCGATGGGGGCGCTAGCGCCGGCACGTCGACCGCCCCGCCAGATCTTGATTGTTGGTTCTTTGCGCATCTTCGATGCTTGCCCTGCGGGCCGTTGCTAAAGCAACGTGGTCTCACTTCGTTCGGCTCAAACCTCCTTCGGAGATTCTCATCCTCTCAAAGTGCAGACGAAAAAAAACCTGCTGTAACAGCAGGTTTTCTTAAATTTGGTCGGCATGAGAGGATTCGAACCTCCGACCCCCGACACCCCATGACGGTGCGCTACCAGGCTGCGCTACATGCCGACGCTATGAAAAATCATACTACCGATTCCCGATGTTAATGCAAGCGCCTCGCCATTTGATTGCTTTAGTTTTAAGCAGTTAGTTGGCGATAAAGCGTTTTACATCGGTCAACACCTGCAACAGCAGAGCAAGCTGCGGTTTCTCGTCTTTTATTTCATCGCCGTTCTGATCGTAGACGCGATAGTTGCCGCTGTTGTCCAGCATCAGCGTTTGTGTCGGCGTGGTTATCACCAGCTGGTTGCCATCGCCGGTGGCGATCCAGTTGTTGCGGCGCTGGGCGGTGAACAGATCCTCGCCTTGCGAATAGTCTTTCGGCGCGGTTTTCACGTGCAGCAGGCGTTGCATCAAGGTGCGCATGACGTCGTTATGGCCGGTCAGCTTGCTGATGGTCTGCGCCGGGGTGCCCGGCCAGTGGATCACCAACGGCACCTGCAGCTGCGCCTGGTTGAAGGCGGTGCCGGCGCCCCATTGGCCTTTGCCGCTGTCGTTGAACTCGACGCCGTGCTCGGCGGTGATCACCACCACGGTTTTATCCAGCAGGCCGCGCTGTTTCAGCGTGTCCAGCACCTGGCCTATCTGGGCGTCCACATCTTGCGCGCCGGTGCGGTAGCGCCGAATAAAGTCGGCCGGAACCGGTTTTTTGTCGCCTTCGGTCGGCTCGGCGCCGCTGAAGTTGATATAGGAGAACCACGGCTCTTTGTCGCCCTGATCCGTCAGCCAGCGTTGCCATTGCTGCGTGGTTTGCGCATCGCTTTGCGGCGCCGGCGTCGGCAGCGAGAAGTCGGTCAACAGAGCCTGGCGGTACAGGCTGGCATTGAAGCCATCGGAGGAGAACAGCCCCAGCTGGTAGCCCCGATCGCCGAGCGCATTGATCAGTGCCGACGGCTTACGGCCGGCGAGCACGCTGTCCAGATAGGTCGGGGAAATGCCGTAGAACAGCCCGAACAGCCCGGTATCGGCATGGTTGCCCGAACTGTAGTGATCGCTGAAACGCACGTTTTCCTGGGCGAAGCGGGTCAGGGTTGGCATGTCCTGCGGCACGTCTTTGGCGCGAATGCCGTCCACTACGATCATCAGCAGGTTATAGCCGCTGCCTTTATCGCCGTAGCTGAGATCGCTGAGCGGATACTCTACCGACACCGCTTCCGGGTTGCCCTGTTGCACCAGACGGCGCTCATACTCTTGCTGGTCGAGCAGGCCGTGTTTCTCGAGGAACTTGCGCGCGGTCATCGGGTACGAGAGCGGCAGGTTGGCCCGCTGCATGGTGATCGGGCGATAGAAGTTGGCGTCGGCCCAGATATAAATCAGGTGCGACGCGAAAAAGGCGCTGATAAACAGCGCCGCCAGCGGCTTGCCGAAGCGGCGGCGGTTCAGGCTGCGCAGCTTCTGCCAGCTCCAGGTGCCGAACAGCATCTCCACCAGGAAGATCACCGGTACGCAGATAAACATCAGCTGCCAGTCACGCGACAGTTCGCTTTGATCCGGGTTGACCACCAGATCCCACACCACCGGATTGAGGTGCAGGTGGAAATGGGAGAACACTTCGCTGTCGACCAGCAACAGCGTGAGCCCGATGGTGGCCAACGCGGCGGAAATAAATCGCAGCAGCCGCTGCGACATCACCACGAAGGTGAGCGGGAAGATCACCAGCAGATAGCCGGCGAACACGATAAAGCTGAAATGCCCCAGCAGGCTGACAAAGGCATAGACCCGGCCCAGCAGGGATGCGGGCCAGTCGGTGACAAACAGGTAGCGGCTGCCCAGCCCAAGGGCGAGCAGGATGTTGAATAAGGCGAACCAGTGCCCCCAGCTGATCATCTGGGAGACTTTTTCACGATAACGCTGACGGTTTGTCACCATAAGTCAATATTAATGTGCTTTATCTTCACGGACAGAAGCCTGCAAGGCTTCCGCGAACGATCTCGCCAGGGTTTTCCGCTGCGCGGGGGCAACGCTGGTGTTGATCAAATTAGTGACCATGTTGCCCAGCACCATCAGGGAAAGATCGGTGGGGGTATGGTGTTTTTCCAGAACATTGACCAGCTCTGAGAGCAGTTGTTCAACGTGTTCGTCACTGTAACGGGATGATTGTGGCATAAAATTGCGCTTAGTAATCTGCAAAGTGCCCTATCTTACCGTATAGGGCAGTGATTTTCCGCTCTTTTATCACTTCCTGTCATTCGGGAAATTGTTCGCCCGCGCCGGGGCGGGGCCCCGCTGCGCCTTTCCGGTTTGCCGCCGCTTTTTAGTATTGCAGGGCGGGGTCTTCAGTGTTTGAATACGCGCCTAAAGAACAGGAGGATTTATCATGAGTCTGGATATCGACCAGATCGCTCTGCACCAATTGGTGAAACGCGACGAGCAAACGCTGGACGTGGTGTTGCGCGATACCTTGCTTCCCACCAACGCGGCGGTGGAAGAAATGATGACGGAACTGCATCGCGTCTACAGCGCCAAGAGCAAGGCCTTGGGCCTGTTCAACGAAGGCAGCGAACTGGCGGAAGCGCTGCGCACTTGCCGCAAGGACGATAAGGACTTTCTGGCCTTCAGCCGCGCGGCGACCGGCCGCCTGCGCGACGAACTGGCGAAGTATCCGTTTGCCGAAGGCGGCGTGGTGCTGTTCGGCCAATACCGTTATCTGGCGGTGGAGTACTTGCTGATCGCGGTGCTGAACAGCCGTAACAGCATGCGTGTCAACGAAGAGCTGGATATCAACACCACGCACTATCTGGACATCAACAACGCCGATATCGTTGCGCGCATCGATCTGACCGAATGGGAAACCAACCCGGAATCGACCCGCTATCTGACCTTCCTGCGCGGGCGCGTAGGCCGCAAGGTCGCCGACTTCTTCATGGATTTCCTGGCGGCGTCCGAAGGGTTGGACACCAAGGCGCAAAACCGCGGGCTGCTGCAGGCGGTGGACGACTACTGCGCCGATGCGCAGTTGGACAAGAACGAGCGCCAGTCGGTGCGCCAACAGGTGTACAGCTACTGCAACGAACAGCTGCAGGCGGGCGAAGAGATTGAACTGCAGGCCCTGTCGCAGGAGCTGTCGCCGGTCGGCGAGAAAGACTTCATGCAGTTCTCCAGCGAACAAGGGTATGAGTTGGAGGAAAGCTTCCCGGCGGATCGCGGCACGCTGCGCCAGCTGACCAAATTTGCCGGCAGCGGCGGCGGCATCAGCCTGAATTTCGACGCCATGCTGTTGGGCGAGCGCATTTTCTGGGATGCGGCCACCGACACGCTGACCATCAGAGGCACGCCGCCGAACCTGCGCGATCAGCTGCAGCGCCGGACCGGCAGCGGCAAGTAAGCGCGCCGGATCGCAGACAATAAAAAACGCCGCAATTGCGGCGTTCTTTATTTCGGCGTCCCGAAAGGTTCGAAAACGTAGCGATTAAACGCGAACGAAGTCGATGTGAGCCAGTTTTGGCTTGAACGGGTGACGCTGTACAGCCTGAACCTTAACTTTGGTTTCTTTACCGTCGATAACCAGAGTTACTGCTTCGCTGTAGAATTCTGGTTTAGCTTCCATGTTCTTAACAGAATCATGGTCCAATTCGATGGAAACTGCAGCTTCTTTGCCACCGTAAACGATAGCTGGGAATTTGTTTGCTGCACGCAGGCGGCGGCTCGCACCTTTACCCTGGTCTTTACGTACTTCTGCATTGATAGTGAACATTGTTTTTTCTCTTAAAAGAAAATTTACCCTGCTACAGGCGACCCAAGTAGCAAGTTCGGAAATCCGCTTTAACGCTGGGCAGGCCCAGGTAAAGCGCGCGGCATTTTAACGGAAAGCCGCCTGCAGGGCAACGAAAACCTGTCCAGATTGGGGACCGTTCGCTCAGGTCAATTGATTGGCGCGGCGGAAACGGCCTTGATAATCGAACACTTTCTCGCGCACCTGCCAAAACTGGCCGCGTTTGCGCGCCACCACGAAATCCGGATGGCGCAGCGCCTGCTGTTGCGCCAGCACGTCGGCGGCGGTGTGCCAGGCGAACGGCACGCCCGGCGCGCGCTGGTGCGGGCGCAGGAACAGCATCTCGAACGCTTTGCGCTGCGCCGGCGTCTGCAGGCGGAAGCGCTCGCTGGTGCTGGTGCCGTCCTCGTCGTAATAGGTGGCCTTCAGCCATTCGCCCTTGTCATCGCGGCCGCTCTGCAGTTCCATGCCGCCGCAGCGCAGCACCAGTGCGTCTTTCAGCTTCAGCGCAGCCTTCAGCATGTCATCGGGATCGACCAGCACTTCCTGACACTGATGGCAGCGGCGTGCGGCGATGTCGTTCTCCGCGCCGCAGTGCGGGCAGCTCTTGAACCGGAAGCGGTAATCGCACTGTTCGCGGTGGCCGTCGTCGTCTTCCAGCCAGCCCTGACAGCGGCGGCCGTAGTGCTCGATGATATCGCCGTTCTCGGTGCACTTGCCCCAGAACAGATTGGCGAAGCCGCAGGCCGGGCAGAACACCTGCACCGGCTGGCTGTCGCCGTGCGGCTTGCTGACGCCGACCTCCGGCGTGAACAGATCGTGCGGGTTGCCGGCGTAGTCGAGGATCAGACAATCCTCCTTGCCGGGCGCCAGCCGCAGCCCGCGGCCGACGATCTGCTGATACAGGCTGACGGACTCGGTCGGGCGCAGGATCGCGATCAGATCGACGTGCGGCGCGTCGAAACCGGTGGTCAATACCGCTACGTTGACCAGATAGCGCAACTGCTGCTGTTTGAACGCCTCGATCAGCGCATCGCGCTCGGCGGGCGGCGTTTCGGCGCTGACCAGCGCGGCCTCGCCGTTCGGCAGCAGGCCGTGGATCTCGCGGGCGTGCTCGACGGTGGCGGCGAAGATCATCACCCCTTTGCGATCGTCGGCGTACTCCACAATCTGGCTGATAATGTGCGGCGTGACGCGGTTTTGCCGCTTCAGTTCGCGGTTCAGATCCGCTTCGCTGAACAGGCCGTTGCTTCTGGCCTCCAGCCGGCTGAAATCGTACTGCACAATCGGCATGTCCAGCCGCTCAGGCGGCACCAGGAAGCCGTTCTTAATCATATAGCGCAGCGGCAGCTCATAGATGCAGTCGCGAAACAGGCTGGCGCCGTCGCCGCGAGTAAAACCGTGGTAGTGATACTGGTAAATCCAGCCCTTGCCCAGACGATAGGGCGTGGCGGTCAACCCCAGCAGCCGCAGCTGCGGGTTGGTTTTCTGCAAGTGCTGGATGATTTGTTGGTACTGGCTGTCGTCGTCGTCACTGATGCGGTGGCATTCATCGACGATCAGCAGCGAAAAGGCGCCGTCGAACAGCGGCAGGTTGCGCGCCACCGACTGCACGCTGCCGAACACCACTTTGCCGGCGCTCTCTTTTTGTTGCAGACCGGCGGCGAAGATGTCCGCCTCCAGGCCGTAGGCGCAGTATTTGGCGTGGTTTTGCGCCACCAGTTCCTTGACGTGCGCCAACACCAGCACCCGCCCACGGGCGCGCTTCGCCAGTTCGGCGATCACCAGGCTTTTGCCGGCGCCGGTCGGCAGCACGATCAGCGCCGGTTCGGGACGCCGCCGGAAATGGTTGATGGTGGCTTCGACCGCTTCCAGTTGGTAGGGGCGTAGGGTAAAGGCCATAAATGAACGCCGTAGAGTGGAATGGGCCGCCGGGTACAGATCTTGTCGCCCCCGTTCCCACAGAAACAGCGACATTTTACGCCCCGGGCGGCCGAAAAATTTCTACTATTATGCCTTCTGCGCTCGCGCGGTGCGAGAAGCGTGAAAATTACCTCTGTCGGGCAACGCGTTGTGTCGCTATACTTGTGTGACAGCAATCGCTGTTCCCCCACGCGATTCCCCCCCTGAACCTGCTATTTGCACCCGGTGCAACGGCGGGCGTCATATTTTGGCAATACGATCAATGCGATCATAACAACGACAGGCAAAGCAGATCCCATGCGATTGGACAAGTTTTTATCTCAGCAGTTAGGCATCAGCCGTGCGCTGGTCGCGCGCGAACTTCGGGCTAAACGCGTCACCGTGGACGGTGAGGTAGTGAAGAGCGGGGCTGTCAAACTGACCCCGGAGCAAGAAGTGGCGTTCGACGGCAATCCGCTGCAGCAGCAGAACGGCCCGCGCTATTTCATGCTCAACAAACCGCAGGGCTACGTCTGCTCTACTGACGATCCCGATCATCCGACGGTGCTGTATTTCCTCGATGAGCCGGTCGCGTACAAGCTGCACGCCGCCGGGCGGTTGGATATCGACACCACCGGGCTGGTGCTGATGACCGACGACGGTCAATGGTCGCACCGTGTCACGTCGCCGCGCCACCACTGCGAGAAAACCTATTTGGTCACGTTGGAGCACCCGTTGGCGGAAGACACCGCGCAGCGTTTCGCTGAAGGGGTGCAACTGCACAACGAGAAAGATCTGACGCGGCCGGCGACGCTGGAGCAGGTCGACGAGCACGTGGTGCGCTTGACCATCAGCGAAGGGCGCTACCACCAGGTGAAGCGGATGTTCGCCGCCGTCGGCAACCGGGTGATCGCGTTGCACCGTGAGCGCATCGGCGCCATCGTGCTGGATGACGATCTGGCGCCGGGCGAATATCGCCCCTTGACAGAAGAAGAGATCGCCAGCGTGGGCGCGCCGCACCTGCAGGACTGATAACCGATCATTGATTGCGGCCGATTAAGGAGTCGTGGAACGTGCAACAGAACCGAACCTCTCATCTCGGTTTGATTTTCATTCTGGGCCTGTTGTCCATGTTGATGCCGTTGGCCATCGACATGTACCTGCCCAGTATGCCGGTGATCGCCGCCCAGTTTGGCGTCGAGTCCGGCAGCGTGCAGATGACGCTCAGCGCCTATATGCTCGGCTTTGCCTTCGGGCAGCTGTTCTATGGGCCGATGTCGGACAGCATCGGCCGCAAGCCGGTGATCCTGTGGGGAACGCTGATCTTCGCCATCGCCGGCTGCGCCTGTGCTATGGCGCAGTCGATCGATCAACTGATCGGGCTGCGTTTCCTGCACGGTTTGGCGGCGGCGGCCGCCAGCGTGGTGATCAACGCCCTGATGCGCGATATGTTCACCAAGGATGAGTTCTCGCGCATGATGTCGTTCGTCATTCTGGTGATGACCATTGCGCCACTGCTGGCGCCGATGATCGGCGGTGCGCTGCTGCTGTGGTTCAGCTGGCACGCCATCTTCTGGACCATGGGCGCCGCGGCGCTGATCGGTTCGCTACTGGTGGCCTTGTTCATCAAGGAGACGCTGCCGAAAGAGCGGCGCCAGCGGTTCCACCTGCGCACCACGCTGGGCAACTTCGGTTCGCTGTTCCGCCATAAGCGGGTGCTTAGTTACATGTTGGCCAGCGCCTTCTCGTTTGCGGGCATGTTCTCGTTCCTCAGCGCCGGGCCGTTCGTCTACATCGAACTGAACCACGTTTCGCCGCAGCATTTCGGTTACTATTTTGCGCTGAACATCGTCTTCCTGTTCCTGACGACGCTGATCAACAGCCGCAACGTGCGGCGCTTCGGCGCGGTCAAGATGTTCAAGCTGGGGCTGCTGGTACAGCTGGCGATGGGGCTGTGGCTAATGGCGGTGAGTTCCGTAGGCCTGGGCTTCTGGGCGCTGGTGATCGGCGTTGCGGTCTATCTGGGGTGCATCGCGATGATCTCCTCCAACGCCATGGCGGTGATCCTGGATGATTTTCCGCATATGGCGGGCACCGCTTCTTCCCTGGCCGGTACGTTGCGCTTCAGCATCGGTGCGCTGGTGGGAGCGGTGCTGTCGATGGCGCCGGGCAAAAGCGCTTGGCCAATGGTCACCTCGATGGCGCTGTGCAGCATCGTGGCGGTGCTGTTCTATGTTTACGCCAGCCGGCCGCGCGATCGCGCAGCCTGACGTTCTCCCGATTCGGGGCGTGTCGCTCCGCATCGTCACGGGGTTGCGCCCTGCCATTTCAGGGTGCAACCGGCAATGAAAAATTTGTTGCTAAATATACGCAAGCTAATCAATTGACCGCTTTCTCACCTGTGTGCTTTTTGTTAAAAAATTCCGCCGCCGTGCCGCCCAATATTCCCCGAAAGGCGCGGCGCGCTGTCGGCTGAGCCGCGCGGGGGGTTTGTATTAGGATTGATGTAAATCAAGGTATTAGCAACGGTGGCGGCGCTAACGTGACGGGTAAGATGTTTCTTCATTGTAAAAATATGGCGACGAAAAAGTAGTCGCATTGCAAGAAAAAAGAGTTGAGATCGCTGCGGGAAAGGGTTACATATAACGCAAAAATGCGAGCTGAGTCGCAAAATGCCGTGAAATAACACCGCACGGCGCGCCAAAAAGTGGCACGGCATCGGCAAGCACGGGGTCAGGTTAATGGCTTGCGGCAAAATTTACATTTAAATAACATTTGTGCGCGGCAGAGTCGGGAGTCAACGGCTATAACTTAGTAACCCTGTCAGGTAAAAGTGTTTCACCTTTTCAAACTAGGGATTTCATGTGGAGAGTATCCAACTTTCGGTAGTGCATCGCTTGCCGCAAAGTTATCGTTGGCTATCCGGTTTCACCGGCGTGAAGGTCGAACCGATTCCGTTTAACGGAATAGACGAAGATAACAACCTGATTGGGCTGAAGCTGCTCAGCCATGAAGGGGCCGAGGCCTGGCAGGTAATGCAACAGCTCAATCTGTCGCTGCAGGAGATTCAGGTCGACTGTGCGATCGTCGAATGGGAAGGGGAACCTTGCCTGTTCGTGCAGCGCAGCGACGAGAGCGCCACCATGTGCCGCCTGAAAAACGTCGGTGCCGCGATCGCCGAACCGCTCAGCGCGCAATACCCCTTCTGAATTCGCCGCTAATCCGCCAACTGCAGCAGTTGACGGGTATAGTCGGCTGCGGGCGCCGCGAAAATCGCCCGGCAGTCTCCCTGTTCAACCACTTCCCCCTGTCGCAGTACGATGACCTGGTGACATAGCGAACGCACCACCTGCAGGTCATGGCTGATGAACAGATAAGCCAACCGGTGGCGTTGCTGCAGCGATTTCAGCAGCGTCAGGATCTGCGCCTGCACCGATTTATCCAGTGAAGAGGTCGGCTCGTCGAGGATCAGCAGCTGCGGTTGCAGGATCAGCGCGCGCGCGATGGCGATACGCTGGCGCTGGCCGCCGGAAAACTCGGTGGGATAGCGGTGGCGAAGCTGCGGATCCAGGCCGACTTCCCGCAACACCTCGATCACGCGTTGTTCCCGCTGCTCGGCGCTAAGCCGCTGGTGCACTTCCAGCCCCTCGGCGATGATCTGCTGCACGTTCAGGCGCGGATTCAGGGCGGAATAAGGATCCTGGAAGACGATTTGCATTCGGCTGCGGTAGGGCAGCATTTGTTTCATCGTGAGCGGGTGCAGCGGTTCGCCGTCGAACCAGATGGCGCCCTGCGAGGCCAGCAGACGCAATAGCGCCAACCCGGTGGTGCTTTTACCCGATCCGGATTCCCCCACCAGCCCCACGCTCTCTCCGGCGCGCAGCTCGAAACTCAATGATTTCAATGCATAGTGATAATCCACCGTGCGGCGCAGCAGGCCGCGCCGGATGGGGAAGCGCACCTGCAGATCTTCCACCTTGAGCAGCGGCCGCTCGTCGCCGGGGCGCGCGGTGGGCAGCGGCAGCGGCTCACCGACGTCTTCGGCGGCCAGCAGCTGCTGCGTGTAGGGATGCTGCGGCCGGCTGAACAGCTGTGCGCGGCCGTTTTGCTCTACGCAGCGCCCCTGGCGCATCACCGCCACGTTGTCTGCCAGGCGGCGCACGATATTCAGATTATGGGTGATGAACAGCAGCCCCATGCCCATCTCCTGCTTCAATTCTTGCAGCAGCGTCAGGATCTGCGCCTGGATAGTCACGTCGAGCGCGGTGGTGGGTTCGTCGGCGATCAGCAGTTTCGGGCGGGTCAACACCGCCATGGCGATCATTACCCGCTGGCGTTCGCCGCCGGACAGCTGATGCGGATAGTCCTGCAGCCGGTTTTTGGCCTGACGGATGCCGACGCGCTCCAGGCATTCGACGATCTCTGCGCGCGCGGCTTCGCGCCGCAGGCCGCGGTGCAGCATCAGCACTTCCGCCAGCTGTTTCTCGATGGTGTGCAGTGGGTTAAGCGACACCATCGGTTCCTGAAAGATCATCGCGATCTGATTGCCGCGCACCTTGCGCAGGTCAGTCTCCGGCGCATGCAGCAACGACTCGCCGTTGAACAGAATATCGCCGGCAGGGTAAACCACCGGCGGCGCGGGCAGCAGACGCAGTATCGACAGGGCGGTGACGCTTTTGCCGGAGCCGGATTCCCCTACCAGCGCCAGCGTTTCCGCCGGCGCTATTTGCAGAGAGAGTTCGTTGACCACCGGCGTGACGGTGTCGCCCTGACGGAAGGCGATGCTGAGATCCTGAATAGCGAGCAAAGGAGTGGCCATATCAATGCGCCTTGCTGGGGTCAAAGGCGTCGCGCACCGCTTCGCCGATAAAGATTAATAACGACAGCAGCACTGCCAATACCAGGAAGGCGGTGATGCCGAGCCACGGCGCCTGCAGATTGTTTTTGCCTTGCAGCAGCAATTCGCCGAGCGACGGCGAGCCTATCGGCAGACCGAAACCGAGGAAATCGAGCGACGTCAGGGTGGTGATCGAGCCACAGAGGATAAACGGCAGGAAGGTCAGCGTCGCCACCATGGCGTTGGGCAGCATATGGCGGGACATGATTACCCGATCCGGCACGCCCATGGCGCGCGCGGCGCGGATATAGTCAAAATTGCGGGTGCGCAGGAATTCGGCGCGCACCACGCCCACCAGGCTCATCCAGCCGAACAGGATGGTGATGCCGAGCAGCCACCAGAAATTGGGCTGGACGATGCTCGACAGCAGAATGATCAGAAACAGCGTCGGCATGCCCGACCACACTTCGATAAAGCGCTGTCCCCACAGATCGAAACGCCCGCCGTAATACCCCTGCGTCGCGCCGACGCACACGCCGATCAGGCTGGAAAACAGCGTCAGCGCCAGACCGAACAACATCGAAATGCGAAAACCGTACAGCACCCGGGCCAGCACGTCGCCGCCGTTGCTGTCGGTGCCCAGCAGGTTGTGCCGCGAAGGCGGCGAAGGGAAGGGCACCTCCGTGGCGAAGTTGATGGTGTCGTAACTGAAGCGGATCGGTGCCCAGACCGCCCAGCCGTGCCGTTCGATTTGCCGCTGCACGAACGGATCCTGATAGTCGGCTTCGGTATTCAGTTCGCCGCCGAAGGCGGTTTCGCTGTAGCTAATCATAAACGGCAGGTACAACCGGCCTTCATAACGCACCAACAGCGGTTTGTCGTTGGCGATCAGATCGGCGGCCAGGCTCAGGGTGAACAGCACCAAAAAGATCCACAGCGACCAGTAGCCGCGGCGGTTGCGGCGAAAACGCGCCCAGCGCGCCTGGTTGATCGGGCTAAGGCGGCTCATTGGCGGGCCTCGAAGTCAATGCGCGGATCGACCAGGGTGTAGGTGATATCGCTGAGGATATTCAACAGCAGGCCGATCAGGGTGAAGATATACAGCGTGCCGAACATCACCGGGTAGTCGCGCTGCAGCGTGGCGTCGTAACCCAGCAGCCCCAGGCCGTTGAGTGAGAACATCACCTCAATCAGCAGCGAGCCGGTGAAGAACATGCTGATAAAGGTGGCCGGAAAACCGGCGATCACCAGCAGCATGGCGTTGCGGAACACGTGGCGGTAGAGGATTTTTTTCTCGTCTAGCCCCTTGGCGCGGGCGGTGGTGACGTATTGTTTGCGGATCTCGTCGAGGAATGAGTTCTTGGTCAGCATGGTCAGGGTGGCGAAGCCGCCGATCACCGTCGCCAGCACCGGCAGCGTGATGTGCCACAGGTAGTCGGCGATCTTCGCCGGCCATGAGAGGGTGTCGAAGTTGCTCGATACCAGGCCGCGCAGCGGGAACCAGTCCAGGTAGCTGCCGCCGGCGAACAGCACGATCATCAGAATGGCGAACAGAAAAGCCGGAATGGCGTAGCCGATGATAATCAGCGTGCTGCTCCAGGTATCGAACGCGCTGCCGTTGTGCACGGCCTTGCGGATGCCGAGCGGGATAGACACCAGATAGATGATCAGCGTGCTCCAGAGGCCCAGCGTGATGGAGACCGGCAGGCTCTGGCCGATCAGCTGCATCACCGAAGCGCCGCGAAACAGGCTGTCGCCGAAGTCGAAGCGCATATAGTTCCACAGCATGGTGAAGTAGCGCTCGTGCAGCGGTTTGTCGAAGCCGTAACGCTTAGTGATCTCGGCGATCACCTCCGGATCCAGGCCGCGCGAACCGCGATATTGGCCGTCGCCTGCCGCGATGCCCGTCCGGGCGTGCCCCAGGCCTTCGCCGACACCGCCGCTGCCAAACCCGCTGCCGTGCCCCAGCTCAATGGCGGCGATGGCCTGATCGACCGGACCGCCGGGGGCGATTTGCACGATAAAAAAGTTGATGGTGATGATCGCCCACAGCGTGGGGATCACCAATAACAGTCTGCGTATCAGATAGGCCGCCATTCCGACTCCTTATTGCCGCTGAGCCGGTAAGCGCGCCGCCTTGTTGACGTCGTACCACCAGTTGTCGAAGCCGATCGCATAGGCCGGGCGGATCGGCGGCGTGGAGAATTTGTCCCAATAGGCGTAGCGGTCGTGGTTGGAGTACCACATCGGCAGCATGTAGTTGTTCCAGGTCAGCACCCGGTCCAGCGCGCGGCCGAGCGGCAACAGGGCGTTTTCATCGCCCTGATGGGCGGCGATTTGCCTGACCAGGCTGTCGACCGCCGGATCTTTGACGCCGGGGGTGTTATAGCTGGAATCGATGTACTGCGAATCCCACAGAATTTGCAGATCGGCGCTGGGGAACGGCATCGCCATATACACCGTCGACATCATGTCGAAATCGCGCTCGCGCATGCGGCGGGTGTACTGCGAGGCGTCAATCTCGCGGATTTGCATCTCGATGCCCAACCGCTGCAGGTTGTGGCGGAACGGCAGCACGTACTGGAAGTTGCTGCCGCTCAGCAGCATCAGTTCAAAGGTGAACGGCTGGCCGGTTTTGGCGTTGACCAGCTTTTGATTTTTGACCACCCAACCGGCTTCTTTCAGCAGTTGGGTCGCCTTCAGCAGGTTTTGTCGATCGTTGCCGCTACCGTCGGAGGAGGGCGGTTGGTAGATGCGGGTAAACACCTCCGGCGGTATCTGGCCCTTGAGCGGTGCCAGCAAGGCCAGTTCAGCGGCGTCCGGGTAGCCGCGGGCGGCGTAGGCGGTGTTTTGGAAATAGCTGTCGGCGCGCTGATAGGCGTTGTAATACAGCGCCTTGTTCATCCAGTTAAAATCGAAAGCCAGGCCGATCGCTTCCCGTACCCGACGATCGGCGAACAGCGGTTTTTGCAGATTGAACGCCAGCCAGCGGGTATTCTGTGCCGCCTGATTCACTTCGTCCTGCTTGATGATGTAGTTGCGCGCGAAGTTGCCGCCCTGATATTGGGTGGCCCAGCTTTTGGGCGACGGCTCGATGCGGAAATCGTAGGCGCCGGCCTTGAAGGCTTCCAGCGATACCTTATCGTCCAGATAATAATCGTAGCGAATGCTGTCGAAGTTGTAGCGGCCGCGGTTCACCGGCAGATTGGCGGCCCAGTAGTCGCGCACCCGCTGATAGGTGATGTACTGGCCGAGGCGATAATCGCCGATTTTATACGGGCCGCTGGCGAGCGGCGGGGTGCTGAGCGGTTCGTTGAGCTTATGGTTTTTCCAGAAGCTTTCCGGCAATACGCGCAGGCTGAGCAGACTGAGGATTTGCTCACGGTTCGCCTTAGGCAGCTCGATGCGCACCGTCAGCCGGGAAATGGCCTTGACCGTGACGCCTTTGTAATAGGAGCGAAACTGCGGTACGCCTTCGGTCATGAATTTATTGAAGGTAAAGGCCACGTCGGCGGCGGTGATCGGGCTGCCGTCCTGGAAACGGGCGCGGGCGTTGATATCCAACTCCATCCAGCGCATGTCGGCCGGGAAACGGGCCGATTCGGCAATCAACGGGTAATAGCTGCCGGGTTCGTCGTCGGAGTTGGTGAACAACGTATCGTACAGTTCCATCGTGCGCTCGCCGGGCACGCCGCGGGTAGCGAAGCGGTTGAAGTTGTCGTAGGTGCCGATGGCCGCCAGTCGCACGTTGCCGCCCTTGGGCGCCGCCGGGTTGACGTAGTCAAAATGGCTGAAGTCGGTGGCGTATTTCGGTTCACCGAGAAGGGCGAAAGCGTAGCTTTCGTTGAGGGCTTCGGCCCGCAGACCGAAGCTCAGTGCCGAGAGCACCAGAGCAGCGAAAATGCGCACGGACATCAGACGGTAAGCTCCTGCTGTGGAATAAAGTACAACCTGCGCCCAGCATAACATTCTTCGGGCGGGCGCAGGGTAAAGATGCTTAAAGGTTAACTATTTTTTTCCTGATAATCAAAGACCTGATTAGCATTGCAGTAAGCGACGAAATCATCGATGCTCAGCGGCTTGCTGAAGTAGTACCCCTGCATGAAGTTGACGCCGTGTTCTTGCAGAAACTGCATCTGCTCGGCGGTTTCCACGCCTTCGGCCACCGTCAGCATTTTCAGCTTTTTCGCCAGCGAGATCACTGCATCCAGCACCGGCGCGGTGACCGTGTCCTGGCCGATGGTGTTGACGAAGCCACGGTCAATCTTCAGATAATCCATGGTGAAGCGCTCAAGATAAATAAGCGCGCTGTGCCCGGTGCCGAAATCGTCCACCGCGATCTCGATGCCCTGTTTGTGCAGCCAGTCAAACTCCGCCAGCGCGCTCTCTTCTTCCACCATGCCGCGTTCGGTGATTTCAAACACCAGCGTAAAGTAATCGCCCGGCAGCTGCGTCAACAGTTCATACACGTCCTGGTGAAACGATGGTGCGCTAAGGTGGGCGGGGGAAATGTTGAGGCCGACTTTACCTCCCCGTGGCAGCGCTTTGGCGAGCTGTGGCGCATCTTCGGCGATCAGCCTGAACAGGTGGCGGGTAAGCGGCACGATCAGCCCGTTGCTTTCGGCGTAGGGGATAAAGACATCGGGCGGGATGCGGCCCTCGATCGGATGCTGCCAGCGGATCAGCGCTTCCAGCCCGCCGATGCTGTTGCTATCGGTATGGAACACCGGCTGGTATTCGATAAAGAACTCGTTGCGCTTGATGCCGCGCAGCAGCGCGCGTTCCGGGCTTTGCCGCAGCAGCAGCATGTAGTAGCAGAGTACGCCGGTCATCAATGATAGCACCAGGCTGCCCAGCAGCGTCAGGCGAATGTCGTTGGGGGTCAGTTTCTCGTTGTAGAACAGGATGGTCAGCGGCAGATTGGGCAGCGTCAGGGTATCCGCCTTGCCCTTCGGTAGCTGATTGACCGGCATCAGGTTCGGGCTGAAAGTGGTCAGCGCGCGGTTGCCCATCACGATGGCGATGCCCGGCGCCTGTTCGTCGTGCGAGGTGAACAGCAGGTAGGGCATCAGATCGATGTCCAGCGTAGCGAGGATGCCGGTGGCTTTTTCGCCGGGATGTCGCAGCCAAACCGCAACCGCCGGTTTATTTGGCACCATCGGCGTCCCCTGCTGCAGCTTGAGATCCAGAGGCAGATCCCAGTCGATATCCTGGTAGATATTTTTCATCGGCAACATCATGTCGCCCGTGGCGGAGGAGCAATAGGCGTAGCCGTCCTTCACCAACAGGAAGGTGCGCACGCCGCTGGTAAAGGCCGCCTGGTAGGTAATATCCGACTGGCTGGAGAGGCAAGGCTTGTCCAGCAGCGGCATCATTTGCCGCATCACCGCCGTCAGATGCGAGATATAACCCAGCGTGAACTTTTGCGTGCGCGCTTCGACCTTATGTTGATATTGCGTGCGCTGGTGGTTGATCAAAGAAAGCGTGACCGCGGTGAATAGCGTAAAAAATACCAGGGCGGCGACACCGCTTTTAGCCAGGCTGCGTTGTCGGTGAGATACGCTGCGGGCGAAAGCTCTTTTCAAGCCCATAACCGAGTCCTCTGCAACCGGGCGTCAGGCGTGTCGCGCAGCCAGTTAATGGATTGTGCCAACGGCTTTTTTTTCATTTTTGCCTTTTTATCCCGTACCAACCGGCGGCGCCATTTAAATATGCGGCGTCGCCGACAGAAATATCATGCGCATAATATCAGCGGAAACGTTTTAAATAACGCCGGGGCGCCGTTGCCGTCATCTGACGATAATAGGCGAGTTTTTCCTCGATGGGGCGATTTCCTGCCAACAGTTTATCAAAATAATGGCGTGCGGCGGCGTTAAGCAGGGAAAGGTGACGATAAGGCAGGGATCAATTTTGATGATACCTGTTCGACAACCAAAAAAAACGCCGCCCGTGGGCGGCGCTTATCGCTCGTTTGGTATTCAGGATCTTCAGGGCGTTGCGCCGTTAACCGTTGGTCAGCACCCGGCGCGCTTCTCGATAACGTTTATTCCAATAGTTATCGGTCAGCTTGGAAATCATGACCCCACTGCTGGTGGAGGCGTGAACGAACTGATCGTTGCCTAAATAGATGCCGACATGGCGCCCGGTAGAACCGGCGCGGAACAGCACCAAATCGCCGGCGCGCAGCTTGGTGCGCTGAATTTTCTTGCCGAGATCTTCCTGTTCATAGGTCGAACGCGGTAAATCCATGCCGAACTGTTCGCGGAAGGTGCGCTGTACAAACGCCGAGCAATCGATGCCGCGCTTGGTGTCACCGCCTAAGCGGTAGCGAACGCCTTTCCAATCCGCATACTGATCCATAATCTTTGACTTGACGTCAACGTTGCGGACCATCGCTTCGAATTCATCCTGAGAGGCTTGCAGTAAAAGACCGTCTTTGTCATTAACTGCACGCATCTCAGTTTGTGCGTTATTCAAGTTCGAAGTGTGAGTCGAGCTGCACGCTGACAGCATAACCGCAGCGGCAATTGCAGGGACTACCCGCAAAAAATATCTCAGAAACGGTTGAGATTTGACCATTGTTGTTGTTTTCCCTTGAAGTCCTTAACGACGAAAGTCGCTACCTGAAAAATGCCAAACGAAACGAGCCTAGTCCGCACCTGTTGCATCGACAACCAGTTACCGTTGAAAACGTGCGAGAACGCACATTTTTATCGGATTTCATACTGATTCGACTTAAACCAGGCACAAACGCATCTGAGATTACCGGAACCAATAGGGGATTGCGAGCCTTTTTCCCGTCTTTTTTATATGAATTTGTGATGTAACATAATGTAAATCTTCATATAAAAAACGCCAATTGTCCGATGTATGAATCTGGCGTGAAATCAGGTTGCAAAAGCGTTAACGAACGGTGGGGAAATTTTTGCGCGCGGCGAGGGGGAGAGGGCGGGAGGCGTAAGCCTCCCGGCATGAGTCATAGACACAAATTATGGTTGGTCGGGGCGGTGCTTACCGGGCAACAGGCGATTCAACCGATCGACGATCCAGTCGCTGCAAGGCGTCATCAGCACCCAGCTGGCGCCAACCAGCACCACGGACAATGAGCCGACGGCGATATCGGTAAACCAGTGGGCGCCAATCATCACGCGCGGCAATGAGAAGACCAACGTAATCAGCAGGGCGACGGCGAAGGCGCCGCGGCCGAAATAGCGCAGCATAAAGCAGGAAAAAATAATCAGCATCATGCCGTGGTCGCCGGGGAAGCTGTCGCCGGAAGCGTCCTTGGTGGGGATGCCGGTCAGCTCGCTGACGCGATGGATATTGTCAAAGGTCAGGGTGGGGCTTGGATGTTTCACCGGCAGCAGGTGGCCAAGCTGGTTCAGCACCACGGCGGTCAGCAGCATCACCACGCCGGTGATCACCAGACGGCGGCGGCCGGCGGCGTCCTGCTTCAGATAAAAGTACAGATACAGCAGCCCCATGGCGAGCAGCGAAATTACATCGAACGCGCGGTTGTTGGTGATGGCGACCAGGTGTAAAAACGCCGGGTCGGTGGCCAGATGGCGGTTAAAGAAGAAGAAAATCGCCGAATCCAGGGTAAACCAGCCGCCGTGATTGGCCGGCAGGAACCAGGACAGAAACAGCGCAACGCCCAGTAAGTTGAAGAAGAGAATGAGGGGTAAATTGCGGCGTGTCATGACATAACCTGTTGGAAAAATGAAAACGAAATAAAACCCGGCAGCCCTGCGGCAACCGGGGGGCAACGGTACGGGGTCTAACTTAAACGAATCTTAAACAAGGCGGATTGCAGGGCATTCCAATCGGCATTTTCGCTGTGGATAAGCTCAATTCGGCTGTCGAGCGGCGCGACCGGGCGGGTTTCGATGTTGAGATCCTGCCCCTGACGATTGATCAGCAATGTGCCTTCGGGGATGCGTACCACGCCTTTGGCGCGTTCGACCGGCGCGAGTCGCACCCATTCCATGAAGCCGACGGTGTCGAACCGGGTATCGCCGTCAAAAATCCAGCCGCAGCTGGTGAAGCCTTGCCCTTCATTCAACGCTCGCCGCCAGCGGGCGTGCTCCGGCAGCCGCAGCGCCGCCAACCCCTGCTTTTTCGCCTGACCATGATGATGCTGCGCGTCCGGCAATTCTGTACGATTCGTGCGCGGAAGTGACAACAGCGCGACATCCGCTTCGCCTTGCGCGATGGCGTAGCAGGGCCGCTGCAGTGGGTCTTGCGCCTTCCAGGCCTCCAGCGCCAGCCTGTCTTCCGGCCGGTAGGTATCGCTTTTGCTGGCCAAAATAACGTCGGCCGCGGCCAGCTGATCGCGGAAGTTTTCGTTGTCGCGGTAGCGCGGCTGGCTGAGCTGGCGGGCATCCAGCAGGCACAGGGTGGCCTGCAGATCGATCCAGCCGGCATAGCTCTCCTGGGTCAGCAGCGACAGGATTTGTTTCGGATGCCCGAGCCCGGTCGGCTCGATCAGCAGCCGATCCGGTTTGGCCTGCTGCAACAGCATATTCAAGCCCACCTGCATCGGCAGGCCGTTGACGCAGCACATGCAGCCACCGGGGATCTCTTTGAGCACCGCGCCGCTGTCTGCCAGCAGCGCGCCGTCGATGCCGATCTCGCCGAATTCATTGACCAATACCGCCCAGCGTTCATGTTCGGGCTTATGAGCCAGCAAATGGCGGATAGTGGTGGTTTTGCCGCTGCCGAGGAAACCGGTAATCAAATTGGTTTTGGTCATTAATAATTCCTGGCGCAAAAATTAACCTGCTTAATAAATGAGTTACGCAGCCGTGTCGGTGAAACGGCCGCGATTTAATTTGTGCTCTATCTCGCAAATTTTGCACGTCACCATGCGCTTTTCAACCGACAAAATCCACCGTTTATAACAAGAAAATTCTTAGATAAAACCCTGTATTAGATGCGGTTAACTTTTGTTAGTAGCTTGTTTTTACATTGTTAATGACGAGATTAACGATCAAATCTCGTCCCTTTCCTTGCGATTATTCCTAACAAGATCCTCTATGGTTAAATTGGCTTAACTAAAAATGAGGTTGCCATGAATACCTTTCGGTTATTTTTGATCGTAGGAATGTTGTTTTCATGGACGGCAGTGAGTCAGGCAGGAGTGGCCGGCGGGGTAATTCGCTTCGTCGGCTCTATCGTTGAAAGTCCTTGCACGGTCAAGATTGCAGATTCTAAGGCGAATACGCAATGTTACCGCAACGGCCAGCATTATCAGGCCCAGCAAGCGTTGTCAGGTTTTGATACTACACGCAAAGAACTTCCGCTAAATCTAGGCACAACCGAAATGAAGTGGGTAGACCAACAGAAGAAACTCGCTGTTATGACGGTCGTTTATCGTTAAGTCGTTCCGCCATGCCGGCGTAACGTTACGCCGGCATGGTTATTCTCGGCCCTGCAGGCTCCTCACCGCATCACCCACTCCTTCACCGTTTCACGCGCGCCGCGATCGCGCAGCGATAAATAGGCTTGCGTCACCGCTTCACTAAATGCCGCATGCGCCGCCAGCGTTTCGCCGAATACCGATTTCAACGCCAACAGCGCCGCTACGCGCCGTCGATCGTCCTTTGTGGCGGCGATCGTCTGCTGCAGCACGTCTGCCAGCGGATCGCGAATGTCGATCGGCTCACCGGCGTCATCGACGCCGCCGACGTAACGCATCCAGCCCGCCACGCCCAGCGCCAGCCCGCTATAGTCGCCGCCGTGCCGCAGATGCCAGCGCACGGCATCCAGCAGCCGCTGCGGCAGCTTCTGCGTGCCGTCCATGGCGATCTGCCAGGTGAGGTGTTGCAGCGCCGGATTGCTGAAGCGCGCGATAAGCTGTGCGGCATAATCGGGCAGGCTGATGCCGGTGACGCTCAGCGTTGGCGCCTGTTCGTCCAGCATCAACCGCAGGGCGGCGCGGCGGTAGTGCTCATCCGCCATGCACTCGTTGATATAGCGGTAGCCGCCCAGGTAGCCTAAGTAAGCCAGGAACGAGTGGCTGCCGTTCAGCATGCGCAGCTTCATGTGTTCAAACGGCAGCACATCGCTGACCAACTGGGCGCCGGCCAACTCCCACGCCGGGCGTCCGGCGGTGAAGTTGTCTTCCACCACCCATTGAATGAAGGGCTCGCAGGCGATGGCGCATTCGTCGCGCACGCCGCCCAGCGCGGCGGCGATCTCATCCAGCGTGGCCGGCGTGGCGGCCGGCACGATGCGATCCACCATGGTGCAGGGGAAGGTGGCGGCGGTGGCGATCCAGTCGGCGAGCGACGGATCCCGCGCCTGCGCCAGATCGAGCACCGCCCGGCGCAACACGTGGCCGTTCTCCGGAATATTGTCGCAGGAAAGCAGGGAGAAGGCGGGCAGGCCGCGTTCGCGCCGCAGCCGCAACGCTTCCACCAAAATGCCGGGCACGGTCTGCGGCTGATGCGGCCACGCCAGATCGGCGACGATCCCCGAATGCTGTCGGTCCAGCCGTCCGCTGCCGGGCTCGATGCAGTAGCCTTTTTCGGTGATGGTCATCGAGACGATCGCCACCTGCGGTTCGGCCAGCTTCTCCAGCACCGCGGCGATGCCCTCCAGTTTACGGTGCAGGCTCTCATGCACCGCGCCGATCACGATGGCCTGATGGCCGTCCGCGCCTTTCTCCAGCACGCTGTACAGATGATCCTGTTGCCGCAGCGCCTCAAACAGCGGCACGCCGCCGGACAGGCTGATCTCGCAAATGCCCCAGTCGCCGCCGTGGGCGTTCAGCACCCGATCGGTCAGCAGCGCCTGATGCGCGCGGTGGAACGCGCCGAAACCCAGGTGCACGATGCGGCTGCGCAGGGCCCGGCGATCATAATTCGGTTGCCGGACGGCGCCCGGCAGCGGGGTGTTGGCGATCGTATTCATCTCATCTCCAAAGCGAGTAGACAGCTGGCGGGCCACTTGCGTCAAGTTAGCGGACCAGTTTGCCGACGCATGGACAGCGGGGCGCCGGCGATAAAAAACTGCCACCAGTCTAAAGTTGTCGGCAGGTTAAGGGAATTGGTCAGGCCAAAATAAGCCAGAATCGTGAAGCGGATCAACCAATGAACGGTTCAATTTTGACAGCGCGCGGCGAAAGAGTAAGTTAAAGCTAGCTGACACCTAAATTAAACTGGTATAACAACATCGCGATGCGAGACAGGCATAAGGACACAACATGGAACAAACATGGCGTTGGTACGGCCCGAACGATCCGGTCTCTTTGGATGACGTGCGTCAGGCCGGGGCGACCGGGGTGGTCACGGCGCTGCACCATATTGCGAACGGCGAAGTCTGGCCGATCGACGAGATCCGCGCGCGGCAGGCGCTGCTGGCGGAAAAGGGGCTGGTGTGGTCGGTGGTGGAGAGCGTGCCGGTACATGAGGAGATCAAAACCCACAGCGGCGACTGGCGGCGGTATATCGCCAATTACCAGCAGTCACTGCGCAATCTGGCGGCCTGCGGCATCGACACCGTTTGCTACAACTTCATGCCGATCCTCGACTGGACGCGCACCGATCTGGCCTATCCGCTGCCGGACGGTTCCAAAGCGCTGCGTTTCGATCAGGTAGCCTTCGCCGCGTTCGAGCTGCATATCCTGCAGCGCGCCGGCGCCGAGGCGGACTATACGGCGCAAGAGCGCAGTCAGGCGGCGGCCTATTTCGCCGCCATGAGCGAGGAGGAGAAAGCCACGCTGACCGGCAACATCATCGCCGGGCTGCCGGGTGCGGAAGAAGGCTATACGTTGGAGCAGTTCCGTCGCCGTCTGGCGGAATACGACGGCATCGACAAGGCGCGGCTGCGCGAAAACATGGCGGTCTTTCTGCGCGCCATCGTGCCGGTGGCGGAAGAGGCCGGCATCCGGCTGGCGGTGCATCCCGACGATCCGCCGCGGCCGATCCTCGGCCTGCCGCGCATCGTCTCCACGATCGAAGACATGCAGTGGCTGAAGCAGACCGTCGACAGCATTCATAACGGCTTCACCATGTGCACCGGTTCCTACGGCGTGCGCGCCGACAACGATCTGGTGCGGATGATTGAAACCTTCGGCGATCGCATTCACTTTACCCACCTGCGCGCCACCTGCCGCGAGGAAAACCCGAAAAGCTTCCACGAGGGGGCGCATCTGCAGGGCGATGTGGACATGGTGGCGGTGATCGAAGCGATCCTGACCGAAGAACTGCGTCGGCAGCGGGCGGGCGATCGGCGGCCGATCCCGATGCGCCCCGATCATGGGCATCAGATGCTGGACGATTTGAAAAAGAAAACCAATCCGGGCTATTCGGCCATCGGGCGGTTGAAAGGGCTGGCGGAACTGCGCGGCGTCGAGCTGGCGCTCAAGCGGCGCTTTTTCCCGGAATTGCCGTAGCGGAAAATGAAACGGGGCCGAGTATCGGCCCCGTAGGCGTGACTAGTCTGCGCGGCTCATGTAGCGGCGTTCGGCGATATGAATGCGAATTTTGTCGCCGGCGCTGAGGTATTCCGGCACGTGGATCACCAGGCCGGTCGCCATGGTGGCCGGTTTGTTGCGGGCGCTGGCGGAAGCGCCTTTAATGCCCGGCGCGGTCTCGACGATTTCCATATCCACGGTCTGCGGCAGCTCCAGCGCCAGCACCTGGCCATCCAGCGTCAGCACCTGCATACCCGGCAGGCCGCCTTCCGGAATGAACAGCAGCTCGTCTTCGATCTGGTCTTTCTTGAAAATGTACGGGGTGTAGTCTTCGTCATCCATGAACACGTATTCTTCGCCGTCGATATAGGAGAAGTTCACCTTGCGGCGCGACAGGGAAATGGTGTCCAGGATATCGTCGCCCTTGAAGCGTTCTTCCACTTTCAGGCCGGTGCGCACGTCGGAGAAGCGCATTTTGTACAGGGTGCTGGCGCCGCGGGCGCTCGGGCTTTGCACGTCGATATCTTTTACCAGCAGCAGCTTGCCGTTGTAGCTGATCGCCATACCGCGCTTAATTTCGTTAGCTCTTGCCATTTCAATTCATCCGCAATGAAGAGTATTAGAGAAGTTGCGACAAGGTACTCGCGCCGCCGATTTCAGGCAATAGCCCGGCGTAAAAACAGTGCAGGAAAGGGAGAGCAGGTGCTCTCCCTTCGAGGATTACCGGAAGACCGGCAGCAGGCCGAACAGCGACAGAATATGTGCGGCGGCGTTGATCAACCCGAACAGGATGACGAACAGGATCACGCCGTTGCCGCCCGGTGCACGGTAACCGGCCTGCGGATAACGGCGGCGGCTGGCGCGCGCCATCAGCGCCGGCACGATCACCGCCCAGACGGTGGCCGCCAGCCCGGCGAAGCCGATGGCGTACAGGAAACCGTTCGGGAACAGCAGCGCGGCCAGGGTCGGCGGCACGAAGGTCACCAGCGCGGTCTTGCTGCGCCCGACGGCGTCGTCCTTGAACTTGCAGAAGTCCGCCAGATAATCGAACAGGCCCAGCGACACGCCGAGGAACGAGCTGGCCAGCGCCATATAGGAGAAGGCGTTCAGCAGTTGGCTGACGGTCTGGCTGCTGGAGACGTTGCCCATTTGCTTGAGCAGGCTGCCGATATTGCCGCCCTCGGCGATCACCTGCTTGAAGGCGTCGCGCGCGATATTGCCCTGAATCACATACTGCCACAGGATGTAGATCGCCAGTGCCAGCAGGGTGCCGTACACCAGGCTGCGCACCACGGAGCCACTGTCCTTGTGGTAGTACTTCACCAGCCCGGGAATGTTGCCGTGGTAGCCGAACGAAGTCAGCAGATAAGGCAGCGCTGCCAGGGCGTAAGGCAGATAGCTGGCCCGATCATCGCCGGTGTTGAACAGCACCGCGGGCTGCACGTGGGTGAACATGTCGCCCACCGACATCACGAAGGTGATCACCATACCGCCGATCAGAATGGTGCTCAGGCGATCGACCGCGCGGGTGGAGAGCCAGACGATAAACGCCACCACCAGCGCGAACACCAGGCCGGCGGTAGTCTGGCTGACGCCGACGATGCCCTCCAGCGTGTGCGCGATGATCGATCCGCCGGCGGAGATATAGGCGTAGGTCAGGATGTACAGCACGAACGCCACCGACAGGCCGTTCACAGCGTTCCAGCCTTTGCCCAGCAGATCCTTGACCATGGTGTTGAAGCTGGCGCCGCTCGGGTAGTGCAGCGTGGCTTCGAGGATCATCAGGCCGGACAGCAGCATGCAGGCCCAGGTATACACCAACAGCGCGACGGAGCCGCTGAACCAGACACCGGAAGTGACGATCGGAATGGAAAACATGCCGGCGCCAACGGCGGTTCCGGCAATGATCATCGCGCCGCCGAGGACGGAAGGGCGGGCCAGCTTCTGAATGGTGTCCGTAGACATGCGTGCTCCTGAGGGAAGAAGTTCTTTTGTACTAGCTCAATAGTACATGGGCGCATGGCGCATGTAAAGCGAAGGAATTGCACGTTTCACGCGTTTTTTTCTTTAAATCAAGGTTTGCTGGGCGTTTATTCGCCATCGGGTGCAGCCGGCCGGCGCAGAGCGATGAGTGTAAAGATCGCGGGGACGCAGGGATTCTGCTGGCGGTGGCTGCGTGCGGCTGCTATTGTCGCGCTTCTTTCCCCCCAGCCCACCAGGAGTAGCGCTGATGGACTGTCGCAGCGACTGCGGCGCCTGCTGTATCGCGCCGTCAATATCCAGCCCGATCCCCGGCATGCCGAACGGCAAGCCCGCCAATACTCGCTGCATTCATCTGGATGAACGGCTGCGCTGCGGCCTGTTTCATTCGCCGCTGCGGCCGAAGGTGTGCGGCAGCCTGCAGCCGAGCCGCGACATGTGCCACGATCACCGCGATCAGGCGCTGATCTATCTCGCCAGACTGGAAGCGGACACCGCGCCCTAAGCTGCCCTCAGCCGCCACAGACACAGCATCGCGCCTGCCGCCATCGCAGCCGCCCCGAACGGTGTGGGGGACCGGCGTAGTGGCTGTCTCCCCAGATGCCGTTCATAGCGGTCGCAGAGAACTACCGGATATTTAAGGCTATTCCTTTTGCACGGCGCGTACAGAGACTGGATAAAAAAATGCCGGTCAGGCTTAACTGACCGGCATTACGCGTTGCGCCCTCTGTTTATCGCGGGATCAGGCGCCTTGCGGCACCGCGTGCGCGGTATTTTTCAATACCGGCCCCTGATACTTCTCGATCTGCAGCTGCGCCATCTGCCCGCAGTTGCCCTGCGCCAGGCTGGAAGAGCCGATGTCGAAGGTCAGACAGTTGACGTTGCCGTTCTTGCACAGCGAGCCGGGCTGCGCCGGATCGGCCGGATCGAACCAGGCGCCTTCGCTGATGCGCACCACGCCGGGCCGCACGTCTTCGCTGACCACCGCGCCCACCAGGATCTGACCGCGATCGTTAAACGCCCGCACCAGATCGCCGCCGCTGATGCCGCGCGGCTGCGCGTCCTGTGGGTGGATCAGGATCGCTTCACGATCCGCTACCGCATATTTCTCGCGCAGCGGCGTGTTATCGAGCTGGGAGTGCAGCCGGTTGGTCGGGTGCGCGGTATTGAGCGACAGCGGATATTTGGCCGCTTCCGGCCCGCGGTACCACTCGTGCGGCGGCATCCAGGTCGGAATGCCGGGGCAATCCTCGTAATGCATTTTGGCGATGGCGTCGGAGTAGATCTCGATCTTGCCCGACGGCGTGCCCAGCGGGTTCAGCAGCGGGTTGTCGCGATAGTCGGCGAAGCGCACCCACTGCTTATTGGCCTCCGGCACCGGGAAGCGCACGTAGTTGTTGGATTGCCAGAACATGTCGAACGGCGGCAGCGCCACCCGCGCGGCGCGCGCCTGGTTCTTCATGTCGTCGTACATGCCTTTCAGCCACTGGGTTTCATCCTTGCCCTCGGTGAAGGCTTCCTGCACGCCCAGCCTGGCCGCCATCGCCGAGAAGATGTCGAAGTCGCTGCGCGACTCGTGCTGCGGCGGCACGCATTGATGCATCGGGAACACGTAGAGCTGCGAATAGTCGCCGCCCATTTCCAGATCGTTGCGCTCGTAGCTGGTGGTGGCCGGCAGCACGATATCGGCATGCTTGGCGGTGGCGGTCCAGTAAGGCTCGTTGACCACGATGGTGTCCGGCCGCTGCCAGGCTTTGACCAGGTTATTGGTGTCCTGATGCTGGTGGAAGGTGTTGCCGCCCGCCACATACACCATTTTCACCTCGGGGTAAGTGACCTTGGCACCGTTGAAGTCGATGGTTTTGCCCGGGTTGCTCAGGCATTCGGCGATGCGCGCCACCGGGATCGGCGCCGGGGAGTTCTTCGGCGCGTTGCCGGCGGAGATGCCGGCGATGATGCCGCCCTTGGCGGTCGGGCTGCCGCCGGAGGAATAGTGATAGCTGAAGCCGAAGCCGCCGCCCGGCAGGCCGATCTGGCCGAGCATCGCCGCCACCGTCACCAGCAGCCAGTGCTGCTGTTCGCCGTGGTGCTGGCGTTGGATGCCCCAGCCGCCCATGATCATGGTGCGGTGTTTCGCCATCTCACGCGCCAGTCCGCGCAGCGTATCGGCATCGACGCCGCTGATGTCGGCCGCCCATTCGGCGGTTTTCGCCACGCCGTCGCTCTCGCCCAGCAGGTAGGCCTGGAACTTGTCGAAGCCGACGGTGTAGGTTTTCAGGAAGTCCGGGTTATGCAGTTTCTCGGTCAGCAACGTGTGGGCGATGCCGATCAGCATGGCGCCGTCGGTATAAGGGCGCGGGGCGATCCACTGAGCATTGACGAACTTGGCGCTGTCGTTGTGCACCGGATCGATGCTGATCACCCGGGTGCCTTTCTTCTTCAGCGCCTCGAAGCCGGTCTGGCCGACGTGATCCGGCACGTTCCAGCTGTTTTTCAGCGTGACCATCGGGTTGCAGCCCCACAGGATCACCAGCTCGCTGTTCTCGATCACGTTCGGCCAGGCGGTCTGCTGTTCGTAGACCTCCATCGAGCCGACCACGTGCGACATGATCACCTGCGCTGCGCCGGTGGAGTAGTCGCCGGCGTAGCCGAGGAAGCCGCCGGTCAGGTTCATCAGGCGCTGCAGCAGCGTGCGGCTGTTGTGCAGCATGCCGACGCTTTTCCAGCCATAGGAACCGGCGTAGATCGACTGCGGCCCGTGATCTTTCTGCAGGCGAACGATCTCATTGCACACCAGCTCGGTCGCTTTGTCCCAGCTGACGCGCACCCACTCGTCGCGGCCGCGCAGCTCGGTGCGGCTGCCGGGGCCGCCTTCCAGCCAGCTTTTGCGCACCATCGGATATTTGATGCGGTTCTCGGCGTGCACCTGATAAGGCGCCATGGTGATCAGCTCATTGGGATACGGATCGTCCTGCACCGGCTGCACGCCGACCATCTTGCCGTCCTGCACGATGGCTTCAAACGCGCCCCAGTGGGCGCCGGTCAGAATGCCTTTTTGCGCCTGACGCAAGACGATGAACTGCGGCAGCGCTTCGCTGATGGCCTGCGCCAGCGCCGCTTTGGGCCATAAGCCCGCCAGCAGCGGGGCAGCGGTCAGCGCGGCGGCGCCGGTCAGGAAGCGGCGGCGGCTCATGGTTAACGGTTTTTGGTTGCTCATTGCGCTTCTCCCTTAAAGCTTGGCCGGTGCGGCAGGTGGCATGTCGCTGGCGTGTTTTTGTACGTATTGTGTCAGCACGCGCAGCTGTTCCTGCGTCAGCGAGGTACGCGGCGCCATGCCTTTGATGACGCCGATCCATTGGTTGGCGTTGAAGCGATCGAGCGCGGTCAGCCCGTGGCAGCCGGTGCAGTTGGCCGACATCATGTCGGCGGCGTAGCGCCAGATTTTTTGCTGATCGTCGATCAGCTGCTTGCGCGGCAGCCACACCTGCAGAGAGACCTGATGCCAGACCAGGCCGGTTTCCGCATCGGTCTGGGTGGACGCGGTCTTCAGCTGTTGGCGCGCATCCTCACCCAGCAGCACGCTGAGGATGCGTTTGCCCTGCGCGGCGTAGAATACTTCGCTGACCCCGTCTTGCTGCCAGCCGCTCACGGTGGCCAGCACCTTGTCGCCATCCTGTTTCACCACCTGCACTTCGGTGGACGGCATCAGGTTGCCGGCATTATGGCTGTCGTCCGCGCTGAGGAAGAACGGTTCGGTGGCGATGGTGTAGAGGGTGGTGGCGCCCGGTGCGGTCAGCGCCGCGGCCTTGGCCAGCTCGGCGGCGCCGGCCTGGGTTTCGCCGCTCATGTCCGGCAGGATATGCGCCACGCCCTTGTGGCAATCGATGCAGGTTTCGCCCTGTTTGATCGCCACCGGGTGCTGCAGGCGCGCCTCAGGGCGCTGGGCGGTGATGTCCATGGCGTCGTAGCTGTGGCAGGAGCGGCAGGTGGCCGAGTCGTTCTCTTTCAGCGTTTTCCAGACTGACTGCGCCATCGCCAGCTTGTGCGCTTCGTATTTCTCCGGCGTATCGATGGTGCCGACCATCTCGCCGTAGATGTCTTTTACCGCGCGGATCTTGGTCCACAGGTAGTCGATCGGCTGGTGCGGCACGTGGCAGTCGGCGCACTCGGCGCGGATGCCCTTGGTGTTCTGGAAGTGGACGCTGCCCTGATATTCGGCCAGCGGCTGTTGCATGGTGTGGCAGGAAACGCAGAAGGCGGTATCGCTGGTTTTATGGAAGACGGTGGCGGTCCCGGCCAACAGCGCCGCGCCGAGGATAATCCCCAGCAGCAAAAGCCATAGCCATCCCCACCGGCGCTTTTTTTCAAAGCCAGTCAGTTTTTTGCTCATGGTAAACCCGCTTATAATTATGAATTTAAAATAAAATCTTGCCAAAAGGCCACCGACCGGAGGTCAGAATGCCACGTCGATTGCAGGGGTAATGATAGAAGAGGGTTAACCCCATAGGGTTATCCGTAGTCAAAAAAATGGCGTATATCGCAAAAAATAGCGTTATATTCTAATTTATATAGCGATAGGGCGCTGCGGCAGGGGAAGCGAGCGCAGCACGCGCTCGCATTGGATCAGACCGCTGGCAGGTAGGCCAGGCCGCTCAGCCACAGGCGGATGGCGGTGCGGCTGGCTTCGAAATGGGGTTCCGGCAGGGCTTCAGGCGCGCACCAGCGCCACTCGGCGCATTTCTCGGGCTCTCTCAGCTCGGCGTTGCCGCCGGGGTGATCCACCTGCAGGCAGATTGACACCGTGTGTTTGCCTTCGGCGCGCCAGGTATGCAGATTGTTGCTGACGCCAACGAAGCGCGGCGGGTCGATGAGCAACCCGGTCTCTTCGGCGATTTCGCGCTGGGCGCACTGCTCGAAGGTTTCACCGGCATCCAGATGCCCGCCGGGGATCGACCAAAAGGGCGCGTGGGAACCGCAGCGTTTGCCCAACAAAATCTCGCCTTGAGGGTTGACGATGATCACCCCGACGCCCGTTACTACGTTCATGCTTTTCTCCGTCAGCAAGGTTTCAGCACAGTATGTCATTTTGCCCCGGCGCTGGCCAATACGCCGGCAAAAGTGTGCGTAAGCTCAAAAATTTGCAATGGCGAAAGGGAGAAAGCTTGCTTTCGCCTTGTGCTGCTCACACACTCCTTGAAACGTTTCAGCGTTGTTCGGCCGCTTGTGGCGAACGGATAACGCTCCTTTTTCTCAATGAAGCTGAAACGATTCAATTCAGCAGGAGAGGAGAGTCATGTTCCAGTTGTCACCTCAAGACATTCATCTGGGCGCCGTTGCCGACGGTAAGCAAGAGGCCATCCGCCTGGTGGCCGCCGCCCTGACTGAAGCCAGCTGCGTCAGCGCCGGTTACGTGGACGGCATGCTGCAGCGCGAACTGCAGACGTCCACCTATCTGGGTAACGGCATCGCCATTCCGCACGGCACCACCGATACCCGCGATCTGGTGTTGAAAACCGGCGTGCAGGTGTTCCAGTTCCCGCAGGGCATTGCGTGGGGCGAAGGCCAGACCGCCTATGTGGCGATCGGCATCGCCGCCCGCTCCGACGAGCATTTGGCGCTGCTGCGCCAGCTCACCCACGTCCTGAGCGATGACAGCGTGGCGGAGCGGCTGGCGCAAACCACCTCTGCGGAGGAACTGCGCAGCCTGCTGATGGGCGAACAACAGAGCGCCGAATTCCAGTTCGACGTTTCGCTGATTACGCTCGACGTCGCCGCCGACAGCCTGATGACGCTGCAGGCGCTGAACGCCGGCCGGCTGCAAAAGGCCGGCGCGGTCAACGCGCAGTTCGTCAGTGATGTCATCACCCGCAAGCCGCTGAACCTGGGGCAGGGCATCTGGCTGAGCGACAGCGTCGAAGGCAACCTGGCCAGCGCGGCCACCGTCAGCCGCCCGGCGCAGGCTTTCGTGGAAGACGGCGAGCCGGTGGCACTGCTGCTGACGGTGTCGGTCGCCGACGCGCAGCCGCTGGCGGTGCTCAACTACCTCAGCGATCTGCTGTTGGCCAATAAAGCTGAACGCTTGCTGAAGGCGGATGCCGCCGGCGTGCTGGCGCTGCTGACCAGCGAAGTGGCTGAGGAGAGCAGCGTGCTGAGCGCCGAGTTCGTGATCCGCAACGAGCACGGTCTGCACGCGCGGCCGGGCACGGCGCTGGTCAACGTGATCAAAAGTTTCAACAGTGACATCACCGTCACCAACCTGGACGGCAGCGGCAAGCCGGCCAACGGGCGCAGCCTGATGAAGGTGGTGGCGCTGGGCGTGAAGAAAGGGCATCACCTGCGCTTTACCGCCAATGGAGAAGATGCTGAAGCCGCGCTGAAGGCGATTGGCGAAGCGATTAATGAAGGACTGGGCGAGGGCGCAGCATGAGCAGAAGAGTAGCAACGATCACCCTGAACCCGGCGTACGATCTGGTGGGTTTCTGCCCGCAGATCGAACGCGGGGAAGTCAACCGGGTAAAAACCGCCGGCCTGCACGCCGCCGGTAAGGGCATCAACGTCGCCAAGGTGTTGAAGGATTTGGGCATCGACGTCACCGTCGGCGGCTTCCTGGGCAAAGACAATCAGGACGGTTTCCAGCTGCTGTTCAGCGATCTGGGGATCGCCAACCGCTTTCAGGTGGTGCCGGGCCGTACCCGCATTAACGTCAAGCTGACGGAAAAAGACGGCGAAGTCACCGACTTCAACTTCTCCGGTTTCGAAGTGACGCCGCAGGACTGGGATCGCTTCGTCAGCGACTCGCTGAGCTGGCTGGGCCAGTTCGACATGGTGGCGGTGAGCGGCAGCCTGCCGGCCGGCGTCGATCCTGACGCATTTACCGACTGGATGACCCAGCTGCGCGCCAAGTGCCCGTGCATCATTTTCGACAGCAGCCGCGAAGCGCTGGTCGCCGGGCTGAAGGCCTCGCCGTGGTTGGTCAAACCGAACCGCCGCGAGTTGGAAATCTGGGCCGGCCGCCCGCTGCCGGCGCTGGCGGACGTGGTTGAGGCCGCGCATGCGCTGCGCGAGCAGGGCATCGCCCACGTGGTTATCTCCCTCGGTGCGGAAGGCGCGCTGTGGGTTAACGCTTCCGGCGCCTGGATCGCCAAACCGCCGTCCTGTGAGGTGGTCAGCACCGTGGGCGCCGGCGATTCGATGGTCGGCGGCCTGATTTATGGCCTGCTGATGCGCGAATCCAGCGAGCACACCCTGCGTCTGGCCACGGCGGTAGCGGCGCTGGCGGTCAGCCAGAGCAACGTCGGCGTGACCGATCGTCCCCAGTTGGCCGCGATGATGGCGCGCGTCGATCTGAAACCTTTCAATCAATAGCAGGAGGCAGAATGAAAACGCTGCTGATGGTAGACAGTTCGCTGGGGCAGGCCCGTGGCCACCTGGCGAAACGCATGCTGGAGGCCGCCGCGGCCAAAACCGGCCTGACGCTGGTCGAGTCGCTGCAGGACGCCGAACTGGTGGCGGTGGCGGGGCAGGCTGCCCCTGCTGACGCCGGGCTGAACGGCAAATTGGTGTATGTGGGCGAGGTAGAACAGGCGGTGCGTGAACCGGACGCGTTTCTGGCGCGCGCCCAGGCCGAAGCTGAAACCTATCAGGCGCCGCAGGCGGCGGCTGCGGTGAAAGCCGGTGGGCAAAAACGCATCGTGGCGATCACCGCTTGCCCGACCGGCGTGGCGCACACCTTTATGGCTGCCGAAGCCATTGAAAGCGAAGCGAAGAAGCGCGGTTGGTGGGTGAAGGTGGAAACGCGCGGCTCCGTAGGCGCCGGCAACGCCATCACCCCGGAAGAAGTGGCGGCGGCGGATCTGGTGATCGTCGCGGCGGACATCGAAGTGGATCTGGACAAGTTTGCCGGCAAACCGATGTACCGCACCTCGACGGGCCTGGCGCTGAAGAAAACCGCGCAGGAGCTGGACAAGGCGCAGGCCGAGGCGGAAGTGTTCCAGCCGCAGCAGCGCGGCAACGCGGCGCCGGCGGCGAAAAAGAAAGAGGGCAACGGCCCGTATCGTCACCTGCTGACCGGCGTGTCCTACATGCTGCCGATGGTGGTGGCGGGCGGTTTGTGCATCGCGCTGTCGTTCGTGTTCGGCATCAAGGCGTTTGAGGTCAAGGGCACGTTGGCGGCGGCGCTGATGCAGATCGGCGGCGGCTCCGCCTTCGCGCTGATGGTGCCGGTATTGGCCGGTTTCATCGCCTTTTCCATCGCGGATCGTCCGGGCCTGACGCCGGGCCTGATCGGCGGCATGCTGGCGGTGAGCACCGGCGCCGGGTTCCTCGGCGGCATCATCGCCGGTTTCCTGGCGGGTTACGTCGCCAAGGCGATCAGCAGCAAGCTGCGTCTGCCGCAGAGTATGGAAGCGCTGAAGCCTATCTTGATCATTCCGCTGGTAGCCAGCCTGATCACCGGCCTTATCATGATTTACGTGGTCGGCACGCCGGTGGCGAAAATCATGGAAGGCCTGACCCATTGGCTGCAATCGCTGGGCACCGCCAACGCTGTACTGCTGGGGGCGATCCTCGGTGGCATGATGTGCACCGACATGGGGGGGCCGGTGAACAAAGCGGCCTACGCCTTCGGCGTGGCGCTGCTCAGCTCCTCGGTGTATGCGCCGATGGCAGCCATCATGGCCGCCGGTATGGTGCCACCGCTGGCGATGGGCCTGGCGACGCTGCTGGCGCGCCGCAAGTTCCCAAAATCCGAACAGGAAGGCGGCAAGGCGGCGTTGGTGCTGGGGCTGTGCTTCATCACCGAAGGGGCGATTCCGTTCGCCGCCCGCGATCCGATGCGCGTGCTGCCGTGCTGCATCGCCGGCGGGGCGCTGACCGGCGCACTGTCGATGGCGTTCGGCGCCAAGCTGATGGCGCCGCACGGCGGGCTGTTCGTGCTGCTGATCCCGGGCGCGATTTCGCCGGTGCTGCTGTACCTGGTGGCGATCGCCGCCGGCACGCTGTTGGCCGGGGTGGCTTATGCCCTGCTGAAACGTGCTGAAGTACCGGCGGCCAGCGTGGCGTAACGGCGAGCCAGCCATAAAAAACCGGAGCCCAGGCTCCGGTTTTGTCGTTTGGGCGCCGCGTTACTGCTGCGCCTTCAGCCAGGCGATCTCTTCCGCCCAGATATCCGGGTTTACCGTTTCCAGAATCAGCGGGATATTGTCGAAACGCGGATCGCGCATGATGTAGCTGAACACCGTTTTGCCGATGTTGCCTTCCCCCAGGCTGTGGTGGCGGTCGACGCGGCTGTTGAACTCGCTCTTGGCGTCGTTCAGGTGCATGCCGCGCAGGTAGTTGAAACCGACGATGTCACCGAGCTGTTTGAAGGTGTGTTCGCAGGTCTCTTCGGTGCGCAGATCGTAACCGGCGGCGAAAGCGTGGCAGGTGTCGATGCAGACGCCGACGCGGCTTTTGTCTTCCACGCCGTCGATGATCGCCGCCAGATGTTCGAATTTGAAGCCCAGGTTGCTGCCCTGGCCGGCGGTGTTTTCGATCACGGCCGTCACGCCGGCGGTTTTGTCCAGCGCGATATTGATCGATTCGGCGATGCGCGCCAGGCATTTGTCTTCATCGATTTGCAGCAGGTGGCTGCCGGGGTGGAAGTTCAGCAACGTCAGCCCCAGCTGCTCGCAGCGCTGCAGCTCGTCGATAAACGCCTCGCGCGATTTTTCCAACGCCTCGGCCACCGGGTGCCCCAGGTTGATCAGGTAGCTGTCGTGCGGCAGGATCTGCCCCGGCCCGTAACCGTACTGGGCGCAGGCGCTCTTGAACTTATCGATCACGTCGGCGGCCAGCGGCGCGGCCTTCCATTGACGCTGATTTTTGGTGAACAGGGCGAACGCGGTCGCCTCCAATTCGTGCGCGCGGATAACCGCCTGATCCACGCCGCCTGACGCGCTGACATGTGCACCGACAAACTTCATCTTCATTCTCCTGTGTTATCGGTGACATTATGGCATTGATGGCGGGCGGATTGAATGGTGAAAAGCGGCGGCCCGCCGAAGCGGGCCGCCGAGGGCGATTACAGCAGGTGTTGCACCAGTTGGTTTATCGCGCCGCCGCCGACCAGCAGCCAGACGAACAGCAGCGTCGCCAGCAGAATCGGTTTCACTCCGGCCTGGCGCACGGCGCTGATGTGGGTGGTCAACCCCAGCGCCGCCATCGCCATCGCCAGCATCCAGGTGTCGGCGGTGATCAGATGGCGCACCAGCGTGGCCGGCAGCAGGTTGAAGGAGTTCAGCCCGGCGACGGCGATAAACAGCACGGCGAACCACGGAATGGTGATGGCGGATTTTTCCGCCTTGCCTGCGCTGCCGCGGCTGATGTAGCCCGACAGCAGCAGCAGGAACGGCGCCAGCATCATCACGCGGATCATCTTGGCGATCACCGCTGCGTTTTCGGCGTCCGACCCGATGGCGTGCCCGGCGGCGACCACCTGAGCCACTTCGTGAATGGTGGAGCCGGCGTAAATGCCGAAGGTTTCCTGGCTGAACGGCAGCCACTGGAAGTGTTCATTCAACTGATACAGCCAGGGGTAAACGAAAATAGCCAGGGTGCCGAATACCACCACGGTCGAGACCGCTACCGCCACTTTGCTGGAATCGGCCTTCAGCACCGGCTCGGTGGCCATCACTGCCGCCGCGCCGCAAATGCTGCTACCGGCGCCGATCAGTATCGCGGTTTGGCTGTCGATGCCGAACACTTTCTTGCCGAGCCAGCAGGCCAGCAGGAAGGTGGTGATCAGGGTCAGCGCGTCGATGATGATGCCGCTGGCGCCGACGTCGGCGATCTGCTGAAAGGTCAGCCGGAAGCCGTAAAGGATAATGCCCAGACGCAGCAGACGCTGTTTGGCCAGCTGTACGCCGCTGTGACAAACGGTTTGCCAGTGGGGGTACAGCGTGTTGCCCACCAGAATACCGAGCAGGATCGCCAGCGTTAGCGCCCCCAGCCCCAGCTCCGCCACCCAGGGAATATCGCCGGCCCAGACGGCCAGCGCGGTGAGCGCACCGGTCAGCGCCAGCCCCGGCACCAGCCGCGGCAGGCCAAACAGCGGAAAGCGTCGCTCGGGATAGGTGTGAGTGGTATCAGTTGCCATAAAAGTCAGTCCTTCAGTCTGTTTCTTGCTGCTAAGAGTACGTTTGGGCTGAATAAAAGAGAAATTGATTATATATTTATAACCTATCTATATAAGTGGTATGGGGACTCTTTGGGACTTGTTGGGGCGATTTTTCCAGTAACCATGCGGCCTTAAGAGGTAAAACCACCTAATTAGAAAAATTGATTGGGCAACGTTGTCCAACGTTGGGACATAAAATCTTTGCCCATATTTGTGTCCATAATGCTGTATCCTTCTTCTCGGTGTGTCCATCTGGTGGCTTGAGGGGGCTATGGCGTTATCTGATACGTACTTAAAATCCAACTTGGGGCGAGGGCGTCTGAAGGTTGAAGAAAAGGCCGATCGTGATGGTTTGTGGGTTCGCTTATCCATCAAGGGTGCGGTCACTTTCTTCTATCGCTACCGATTCATGGGTAAGCAAGACAAGATGACCATCGGTTCATATCCCGCCATATCGTTAAAGCAAGCCAGAGAGGAGGTTGCAAAGCATGCTGCTGTGTTGGCTATAGGAAAGAACCCTAAAATCCACCGCGAGCTGGAGTTGGCTCGGTTAAATTCCTCTATGACGTTTGAACGGATGTTCCGCGATTGGTTCGAAATGGTCGAGAGCGGGAAAAAATGCGCGGATCAGGTGATGCGATCGTTCGAGCTGCATGTATTCCCTAAGGTTGGCAAATACCCGGCTTCTGAGATATCCCTACAGCGCTGGATAGAGCTATTGGATGCGCTGGCGGCTGTGTATACCGGCGTAACAAAGCGGATCCTTAACAAAACCAAAAATAGCTATGCCTGGGCGCACAAAAGGGGGGCTGTTGAGCATAACCCAGTCGTTACGCTTACATCTTCCGATTTTGGTATCAAAACCAATGTTGGTGAGCGTACCCTGGAGAGGAAGGAGATCGCTTTTATCTGGAAAGCCTGTGACCAATCCAGGATGAGCAATAGGAATAAAGCGATAATTAAGCTATGTCTTTTCTTTGGTTGTCGAGTTAGCGAGTTAAGATTAGCGGAAAAAGATCACTTTGATTTCGAAAATATGGTGTGGGTCGTACCGCCACAGAACCATAAAACAGGCTCAAGTACAGGAAAACCCATCATTAGGCCAATTATCCCTGGTGTTGTGCCACTTATTAAGTCAGCTATGGATTTAGCGCCGGGTAAATATGCTTTCTCAAATCGGACGGAACCGATGCCGAGTGGAAATCATCTGAGTATTACGGGGATGTTATGTAAATTTATGCTGAAGGTTTACAAGGAGAGCGTGCCCCATTTCACTGTTCATGATTTAAGACGGACAGCAAGAACCAATTGGTCGGAGCTCGCCGAGCCTCACATTTCTGAAATGATGTTGGGGCACAAATTGCCTGGCGTCTGGGGCGTGTATGATAAACACAAATACCTAGACGAGATGAGAACGGCATATAGCCTTTGGTGGGCAAGACTAATGGGGATTGTTGACCCGCAGGTTGCGGAGTTCAAGCGGCCTTCTGTCGCGTCTTGATATTACGATTCCCCCATGCAATGACCTCTTCACTTATCCAACGATTACCTTCCCTGAATGCTTGTTGTATAGGTTCAGGGAACGGCTCTTTAACGCCTTTCCCTTGACGCCAACGATGAATGGTGCGTCGATTAACTTCAAAATGTTTACACACTGATGATGTGCGCCAAAAACCACTATTTTCTATATTCATTGTTTCCTCTGCTTTTTAACTGTATCAATCCGCATACAGGCACAGCTGAGTCGCATCCATGCTGGCGGCTTTGCCGGCCAGTAGGGGGCGATCTTAGCTGCGTGCTTGTCGAGGATTTCGCGATAGGTGAGATTATTGGTAGGGGAGCGGTATTCGTTTAGAACCTCTTGTGCAGTGGTGTGCAGGTTATCATCTCGGGCTTTGTCCACGGCATTCACTCAGTAACCGATCAAACGTTTGCCGCCGTATGATGGCATTTACGGTTTCTTGATGCTCTCCCTCAAGGTAGGTCCATTTCGGCGCTCCCCGTTTTCTACCAATACCAATCGCTGCCTTGGAGTAATTGGCATATTTGGGAGAGACGTAAACAACCTTAATTTTCATTGAGCGTTCCGCCCAGCGCCGTTCGAAAGCGATGGATGTTGAACGAGTGATGATGTTTCGCAGGTTTTTAATGTCTATGTCATCAAACCCAGCATCAGGGAATGTGCTTTTGAGCAGGTCAATGTGTCCTTTGACGTCATAAAAACCGCCATCTTTCTGAAGAAAACAGAGAAGTTGATAGTTAGTCATCTCATTTCCTTAATTATGTGTTGTATTCGGAATGCGACATTAACCGCCATGTAGTGCCGTCGTCTTTTGAAAGTAAGCGCCAGCGTTTATTTACACGAAAGGTCAGGTACTTTTTGCCATAGGTTCTTTTGGGGAATAATCGACCGGCGCGGAACTGTTTTAATTTTTCCAGCGCCTTCGCAGTAATCCACAAAGGCGCATTATTCAGGTTGATGCTCATTGCTGGTGGCCTTCATTGCGATAATCATTAATTATCTGCATGACCTCGTCTTTAACGCCTTTGGCTAACATCAGTGAATCGGTATCGCCTTGCACGATTGGCACAGCATCAAACAGCAGCTCCAGCATTCGACGGGCTTTCTTGGCGCTGAATTGTGGCTGGGCGACGCTCTTAGTGATTTTTTTCTTACCGGATTCTTCGGCCTTTTTCATCAAGCGCGCGGCTTCACGGTCGGCATATACGCCATGCTCGCGGTTAATTTGAATAGCCAGGGCATAGTTAATGGAACCAGAACGCACCAGGCTCTTGATATAGGGACTGCATTCCTGCAATTGCAGATGCTGGAGGATATCGGACTCAGAACGCTTAACTTTCTTTGCGATCTCCGCGTTAGTCCAGCCCTGATTTACCAGCCGTTGATAGGCCGCGCCACGTTCGATAGGGGTAAGTGCTAGACCTTGCCAACAGCGCACCGTGGAAGCGATGGTGACCGTCGATAACCTTCACGCCTTGCTCGGTCACTTCAACTGCCAGCGGTGGTATATATTCCCCGCAATAAACGCATCCCTAAACTCTTCAACGTGCGCCTGATTTAATTCGCGAACGTTATAGCCATCTTCAGCATAAATTTCACTGAGTGGAACCAGAAACGTTTTGCGGGTAGTGATATCGGAACCGATGCTTTCTTTTGCAGAATAACGCTGACTTAAAGTTGCCATAATTATCTTCCATTCTGAGGGGGTGAAAATGCTTCACTATGCGCCACACACGGTGGCGCATAAGACTGCACTTTATTTAATTGAGCCTTCATAAACCGGGATGATTTCGAGCTGGTTTTCCAGGTCTACGACGATCTCAGTAAAAGCGTGCTCAACGATTTTTTTCGGTTCGATAAGTTCGTACCAAAGTGCTAAGCCGCCGTCTTTCAGGCGGTAGCGAATACGGGCTTCAACTTGGTAACGCACACCGTTGTGGAATGGTGCGATAGCTAGGCTGATTTTTTCCGGCAGGGAGGTGTTACCACTTCCTGATTTTTCATCGCTGTAGCTCATTTGGAACGTGCCATCTTGCAGGCGGCGCACCGATTTAAACTCAGCTTTGCGGGTTTCTTGGAACGCCAGCACCATTTCCAACAACGCCGTACCAGATGGGCCTTTGTAGTCATCGCTGACCGGCGCGATGTCTTGGATGTGGTTTTCGAGGAACTCGGCAAAGTCAGTCTGGTTCATCGCGCGCTTATCGCGTGCTGCCCATTCCTGCCATTCATCGGAATACGGACAGTCGTAGACAGCGCGATGGTTTGCCCACTCTGGTGAGTATGCCGCAGAGTGGTAATCCAGCACGGCCTCAATGCGGGTTTGCGATTTGTCGGCGAAGATTGCAGTACGCTGATCAGCGAATTTTTTAACGTAGGCAATCAGCGAGGACGCCGAAAGAAGACGTACCGCCTGACGAATCAGCGAAGGTTGAAGCTGAAAATGCTCGAGCGTTTGTACTTCATGGTTGTCAGGAACCACAGCTACCGGGATATCCGTTTTTGGCGTGAACGCGGTCAATGCCAATTCCTGAATTTCGCGTACTGAGCCATTAGCGAGGCTTGCAAGTTCTTGCATGCTATTTTCCTTAATTAATATTAACGTTGCTGGCTAAATTAATTAGCCGTTGGCTTGCAGCTTAATAGGCGCTGCGGCGGGGGCTGTATCAATGACTTTCAAATCCATTTGCACTTGAGAAGGATCATCACGCATTAAATCGCCATCGGCGGTTGAGAACATAATGGTGTCAGCCCGATCCAGTTCAGGAATGGATTTCTTGACGTTCGGGGTGATTTTCATCGTGTTTTCGTCGCGGCTGTTCAACATCTGGCAATTAAGCGTCAAAGTAACAGCGCCTTTCTTGCCGGTTTCGCGAACCATTTTAATAACCTCGGCCAGAGCTTCGGTAAGCTCCTGGTCTAAGGTGCCTTTGTTGATATAAGCCAGCTGCTGGCTAAAGGGAGTGCATTTGCTTTCAGACATACTATTTCTCCTCGTCACATACAGAGAAGAACTCGGGCCGGGTGACGCCCTCCACGGTTAAATGGATGCCTGAATTCTTCTCTCTATGAAAAAGGGCGGCTCGCCTACGAACATTATCTTCATCCTCCTTTGGGTTGGTTGAAGCTCGGCGGCCGCCAAAGACTACACACAGCAAAGATTTAGAGCGGGTGGCCTTTCTGGCAGAGGATTTTCACCAGGCGGGTAAAGAAGGTGAGGCGAACGGCCTGCACGGAAGGGACAACGCGCATACCGTCTACAACGATTGTGTTAGCATTGTGTTTGATCATGTTGAATCTCCGTTCTACTGGTCATGCCCCGGCAAAGATTGGCGTCTGCAGCCGGGGCTATTTATTTCAGAAGTACCAGCGCACCAGACGGTTTAGGTAGCTGGTGACGTCGCTATTGCCGAACTTGCGAATAGCGGCAGCTCGTATTGAGCGCATTTCCCGCCGTGCTCTTCGGCGTTCGCGCGTGGTTAGAATGATTGCCATCTGGTGCTCCTTCGCCTGTGGATAACTTGCTGGGTATGTATACAGTTATTGGTTGCATACTGACCTTATTGATGTGGTACTATCCGATCTCCACAATCCAAGAAGGGAAAAGCATGCTTTACGTGAAAGAAGGCGGTGTTCTGATAAAGCTTGATAATTGGGAACAAGTTTATACGCGGCCAAATTATGTTGTGGATATCGATTCAAAAGGTAAAGTATTGAATGAGGTCTTTGGTTATTACAAAAACGAACCATCGAGAGCTTGTGGCCTTAAAAATTGTCATGCTGGCCATAAAAAGGGCTTCATTGTAAGAACTGAAGATGGTTTGGAAACATGCATAGGCCACATATGCGGTACTACGATTTTTAAAGAAAAATTCGAAGTGTTGGCTCAAAGGATGGAAAGTGAAGTTAACCTCGAAATCTACAAAGAAACGGTTGCTAGCAAAAAGCAGAAAGTCTTTGAATATTGGCAACAAGCGGCCGAGTTGACCAGTGGCCCGAACGGAATACTAAAATTAGCGGAAAAAATAGAGCAAATTAAAGATCCGCTTGTCGTCGGACGTTACGCCGCGACTGAGTTATCGCGCATGGCTTCCAACCGAGACACTAAGGTTTTGAGCCCGCAATCTGTTCCAAAGGATAAAAACGAATACAATAACCCCGCCGAAGATGCACCAATTGAATATAAAACGGTGTTTGTAGTTATTGGGCAGATACAGCAGATAGAGATTTTAGCTTCCGATAACAGCTTAAGAGATCTCTATGAGAAGGAGATATCGCAGGTTTTGACGGCACTTGAAAATGTGGATTTAAATGCAATATCTCGGCGTCAACTCACTAATATAGGGCGTCGAGCTTCCATGCTAGATACCCGTATCGCCAGGGCGAAAGAACTGCAGGAATCGGCTATTAAATTCCTGCGTAAGAAGAACCTAAAACCCCTATACCATCAAATGTTTCCAATGGACAATGTGAGTCGTAAGGACTTAGGACTCTATAACGACTTTATAAACTCTCTAAAATAATTCTCTCGCTGGGCAGGGAAGCCCACGCTAAGTATTGGCCCTGATGGAGTGCTTCTGCTGTTTCTCCATATTCTTCATCGATAAGGAAACAGACAAATTCATTAAGCTCGTCAAAAAAAGCTCTGCCAAGGCAATAGCCATCGCTAGGGTGTATAACTAAAAAGGATTGTCTACGGGCAGTGCTCAACGGGACTGCGCTAGCTGGTTGAAACACAAGTTCTTTCATCGCTTTGCTCCTCAGTGGTTTTATGCCTACCGCCCCACACTGGCAGCGGCAGGGTAAATCCACTCGTCGTTTTAAGCTGCTTGTGCGTTCGCCGGGCGCTAACCGGTTACTTAGTGATGCCTTACGCCTCCTTTCCCTCACTGCGTCGCCGTGGGAACCCGACCTGTAACACCGTCGTCGCGTGGCTGGCCTGTAGGCCATGAACCGATTTACTGCTTCATTGGTTTGATCTCCTTTGTTGATAATTCGTCACCCTGTCCTGTCCGCTGCATGCCTTTAGTGTTATTCCCCCCTGCGGTCTGGATTTAAATCCCACGATGAATTAGTGTTAATTCCTGGACTGAAAAGGATTCAAAGATGAATACACAATCTTGGAATAAATACGCTGTATGCCCTCTCTGCAAAGCGAAATTTCGAATTGGGAGGGTTAACCGGCATATCAAAACACACAAAGACATAACACCTGAAAAAGAGCTCCTTATCAGAAATGCAGTTATTGTTTCGTTGAGAAACTCATACATTGAAGAGCAGCTTGAGAGTGATCGCCTAAGCATTCAGCAACGTAATATCAACGCTACCGATGTCCTGATGGGCAATAAACAGTACCGACATACTGGTAAAACAGTGTCTGGTGGCTCTTTTGGTCAGGGAAAGAAAAAGTGAAAATAGAAACGCTCGGGAAAAAATGCGTTTGCGAAGGAAGAAACCCCCAGTGCTCATATTGCGGTGGCTGGGGATATCTTGATGCAATTGGTGAGGCTAGAAGTTCCTCTGGTCCTGGGCAAATAGCACCTGCAAGAAAGAGGAAGAACTACAGTCAGCAACCAAGAAGGAAAAATATCACAGCCATGCGTCGCCAGAAGCCTGTAATAGAACTCATATGCGTGTTATGTGGCTGCGTGGTTGAGGACTTCTCATCTCATAATTGTGTCAATTCAAAGTAATTCGTCACCTGCCGATCTCGCATTCCGATTTTAACGGGTTAGCAGAGACATCCAGCGGGCCACCGGATTGTGGTTTGTGACTGCCCATCCCTGATTGTTAAAGAGCGTTCCGTAACGTTTGCGGCGGTGTTTTGCTGGTGGCGTTCCGGGTTGATGGAGTGAGTATACGAATTGTATTTTTATCTTGCAATACGAAATGTATACATAAAATACAGAAGTATACGTATCGTGGTGATTTTTATTGAAAAATTATTTGTGCACAATTCGCCCTAGAGTGAGGAAGGGGGGTTCTTTGAGGGAGGGAATCGGGAATTAAGAGAAAGCCCAGCATTGTGCTGGGCGTTGATTAAACCAAACGCATCATGGTTTGGATTGCAACTCCGATAATCTTGCAGTTGCCGTTGATCTCTTTCATCGGCCATGCAGGGTTCAGACCTTTAAGGTATTTTTGCCCGCCGTCGATGATGAGTTTTTTGAATGTGGCTTCATTGGCGTCAACCATCTTGGCTATAACGAGGCTACCATTGACGGCCTCACGACCCGTATCTACTAGGACTAATGTTCCTTCAGGGATACTGATCCCTGTTGGCGCTGTCATAGAGTCGCCATCGACACGTAGCCAGAACGCCTTACCGAAAACTTTTGCATCAGACTCGAACCATTCATCGATCTCATCGACGGTATACGGCTCCATTGCCTCAGCCCAAGCTCCCGCTTGAACCCAACTGATCAGCGGATACTCCCTGCCTTTTTTATAAGGCCCAGCAAATTTAACGTTTGAGGTTTCGGTGTGGTGCGAAGCTGGCTGAGAATTGCCAGGGTTAACAACAAAATCTTTCAAACCAATAAAATTCATTATGTTGGCGATGATTTCTATCCCTGGCTCCCTTCTGCCGTTTAGCCAGTGACTGACGGCACCTTTGGTAACCCCAAGGTGCTCTGCGAGTTGCTCTTGGCCAATGCGCGATTCCTTCATTTTGGCCTTGGCTGCTTCATACCATTTCATATTCATTCCTGAATTATACGGTTTGTATAGCCACTATCGAGACACAATTTGTATACTTAACTTGCGATCAATGAATACGATATGTATACTTCGTCGAAATAGGAGGCTCCATGAACAACATACAAGTGATTCGCAAGCGCCTGGGAATTACGCAGTCAGAGCTGGCTCAACTTGCTGGATGCACGCCGGGTGCAATAGGCCATTACGAGGCCGGACGACGGAGCATGGATATACAAACTTGTCGCAGTTTCGTGGCGATTTTTAACAAGCTTGGCGAGCCTGTTGGGTTGGATGATGTTTTCCCCCCAACAAACCACCGTGAAACAAGCCCATCAATTTGATGGGGAAAGTATTGCGCAATTTTCAAGGCTTAGTAACCACAGCCCGAGGAGTACAACTGTGTCACAGCAAAAAGCGCCGGACTGGCAGGCAGAAAAACAGCCTGAATGGGTGGTCAATTCCGCCCGAAAAATCATCACTGGTCTGCCTGGTGGCTATGCTGAGGCTGCGCAGTGGCTGGGGGTTACGGAAGACGCGCTGTTTAACCGTCTTCGCCCAAACAGCAACCAAATTTTCCCGATCGGCTGGTTCATGGTTTTACAGCGGGCTGGTGGCAATACCCACTTTGCCGACGCTGTATCCCGCCAGTCTCGCAGCGTGAACGTGCGTCTGCCCGAAGTTGAAGACGTCGATCGAGACGACATCAACGCCAAGCTGATGGAAGCGATTGAGTACATCGGCAAGCACTCCGAACTTGTCCGCAAATTTACCGAAGACGGCGAGATAGACGCCGCTGAGCGTAAAGCGCTGGACGGCAATACCTACCGCCTGATCGCGACGTTCCAGGAGCACATCCTGTTGCTCTATAGCGTGTTCTGCCCGGCGGAAGTCACCCCAATCCACACAGCGAAGTGGCGCGCTCCTATGCCGTAGGGACTGCTGTATTTCACAACCGGAGGGTAAGCGTATGCAGCCTGCATCGTTTGTTCGAACCGCCATGCCTGCGGTGTATTGCCGCGAGGATGCCGCATGGATTCAAGACCAGCTAGGTAAGTTACCGCACGGGCAGCGCGGGAAGATTGCGCACGCCTACGAGGAGGCTTACCGCACAGCGTTTGACGCCGAGGAGGTTTCTTACCGGCAGGAGAACGCAGGCCGCAAAGCGGCTAACACGCGCCTGCGGCTGTACGTCGAGCGGTATTCACGGGCAGGCCAGGGCATGACAACCGCGCCACCGCTGGTGGGGCAAAACAGGGTAGCGGCATGAATTTTTTAGCCGGTGTTTTTTAAACGGGGGAGAGGGGAAGGGTAAGAGGGGGGAAAGGGGGGTGATCGGGTTGGGGTGTGGGGGAAGGAACGGGCTTTACCAGAGAGAAGATCTTTAAGGGATCGAGTGTTTAAAAACGCCAAACGGACATTTAGACGGCTAGACGATTAAACGAGGAGATAACGATGACGCTTACAATCCAGCCACGCGAAAAACAGATAGTTGCACTGAACATGCTGCGCGCGGCGTGGAAGCAATACGCCTCGTTCATGATGTACGCCCCGGTCGGGTTCGGCAAAACCGCAATCGCGGCGCTGATCGCCAGCGGGTTCATCAGCCGCAACATGCGCATAATGTTTGTGGCCCCGTATACCGTCCTGCTCGACCAGACCGCAACGCGTTTTATTGAGTACGGGTTGCCAGCCGAGGAAATCGGCTACATCTGGCGCGACCATCCGGCCTATGACCCGAGCCGCCTTATTCAAATCGCATCAGCCGATACGCTGATCCGCCGGGACTTCCCCGAAAACATCGATCTGCTGATCATCGACGAAGCCCACCTGAAGCGCAAAAAAATGCTGGAGTTCATCGACGAGCTGACCGCTAAAGGCGTGAAAGTGATCGGGTTGTCCGGTACTCCGTTCTCGGCCTGGCTGGGGACGTATTACCAGAAGCTGATCAAGCCGACGACGATGAAAGAGCTGATCGCTATCGGCGCGCTGAGCAAATACGAATTTTACGCCCCATCGCACCCAGACCTGAGCGACGTTAAGACGTCAGAGCAGGCAGGCTATGGCCGCGACTACAACGAAACGCAAACGGCAGAGGTGATGAGCGACCCGACGCTGGTGGGCGACATCATTAAGAACTGGCTGGAGAACGGGGAAAACCGCCCGACGATCTGTTTTTGCGTCAACGTGGCCCACGCAAATTACGTGACCGTTGAATTCAGCAAAGCGGGCGTGACAGTTGAAGTTATGACGGCGGCGACGCCACACGAAGACCGCCAGATGACGATCCGCCGGTTTGAGCAGGGCATCACGAAGATCATCATCAACGTCGGCGTGCTGGTGGCCGGTTTTGATAGCGATGTCCGCTGCATCATCTACGCCCGTCCGACAAAATCAGAAATCCGCTGGCTGCAATGCCTTGGCCGTGGCCTGCGTACTGCGCCCGGTAAAGATCACTGCCTCATCTTCGATCACACCGGCACCGTGCATAAGCTCGGTTATCCCGACGATATCGAATATGACTACCTGCCTGCCAGTTCTGACGGGATGGAGAAAACGCCCGCGCGCGTGGTTAAGACTGATCAGCCGGAGCGCCTGCCGAAAGAATGCACCCAATGCCACTACGTTAAGCCGGTCGGCGTCTACATCTGCCCGAAATGTGGCTTCAAGCCTATCGCTGGTGAGGACGTCGAAACCGATAAGTCACGCGGCTTAAAAAAAGTGAAGCAAGCCAAGGAGGTTGTCACCAAAGAAGTGAAACAAGCCTGGTGGAGTCAAATCATCTACTACCAACGCATGCGCGCCGCCCAGGGCAAACCGGTTAGTGACGGCTGGTGCTCGCATGTCTACCGCAAAAAATTCGGGGTATGGCCGCAAGGGCTGTATCACGCACCGATGGCCATCACACCAGTGGTGAGCAACTTCATCAAATCAACGCAGATCGCCTACGCAAAATCTAAGCAAAACGAAGGGAAAGCCGCATGAATACCAAACAGGCAGCTATCGGCCATTGGCCGAAAATATTCGAGTTTTACGGCCTCCCCCCGGTAACTGGGAAAAAACATTTTAAGGGTGAATGCCCGCTGTGTGGCCGCAAGGGCAAATATCGTTGCGACGACAAGAACGGCACCGGTTCTTACATCTGCGCATGCGGCGCGGGTGACGGTTGGGCGCTGCTGACAGGGGCAACCGGCAAGGACTTTAAAACGCTGGCGGCAGAGGTCGATAAGCTGATTGGCCGAGTCTACTCGCCGGAAGAGGGTTATCAAGCTGGTGGCCCTTCATCTGGCATAGCCTCGCAACGCCAGCGCGTGAGCTGCAAGTTTGCATCGCTGACAAGTCTGAAAGGCACCGGCGCAGACCGTTACCTGAAGCTGCGCGGTATCACCAGTCTGCCACAAGACAACGTGCGCTACTGCGACCGGCAGCGCGCAGCGGGTGGCGAATACCAATCCATCTATGCGCTGGCAACGGACGACAAAGGCGAGCTGTGTTACCTGCACCGCACCCTGCTCGACGGGGACAAAAAGGCCACGGTAGCTGGCGCGCCGAAAAAGATGATGAAGCTACAGGAGGACAGCTATCTGGAACACGCCAGCTCGGTCGCTATCCGCATGTTCCCGCCGTCATCAACGCTCGGTATCGCCGAGGGCATCGAAACCGCGCTGTCCTGCCATCAAATCACGCAGTGCAACACATGGGCGACGCTGAACACCACATTCATGAAGAAGTTCCGCGTACCGCGTGGAGTGCAACATCTAATCATCTTTGCCGACGCTGACAAGAACGCATCCGGTCACGCAGCGGCGTTTGAGTGCGCCCGCGCCAACCTGCTGGCAAAGAACGATCTTAAACAAGTATCTATCCGCTGGCCGCAATCCGGCGACTTTAACGATCTGCTGCTTAACGGCTCAGAGGTCTACGAGTGGGTATTCCCACGCGAGGAAAACAATGAAAAAACCAACTAAGCCGAAGCAGTACAAGGCAAAAAAGTGTGCCCAATGCGGTGAAACGTTCACGCCGGTGAAGTACCTGCAAAAGGTATGTGGCCCGCTCTGCGCTATCGCATACCAGCGTGACGCGCGTAAGCGTCTTGAGGAAAGGGAACGTAAGGACAAGCTGAAAATTCGCAAACTGGCCGTTAAGCCGCTGCGCTACTTCATCAACCAGGCGCAGACCGAATTTAACGCCTACATCCGCGAGCGCGATGCCGACGAGCCATGCATCAGCTGTGGGCGCTACCACACAGGCCAATATCACGCAGGGCATTACCGCACGGTGGGGAGTCATCCGGAGCTGCGCTTTGATGAAGATAACTGCCACAAGCAGTGCTCGGTCTGTAACAACTTCAAATCCGCGAACCTGAGCGAGTACCGCCCTAACCTGATAGCCAAGATAGGCCAGGCACGTTTTGACCGGTTAATGGGGCCACCGCCGAAAGTCGGCAAGCTGGGCCGCAGTGACTATGAGCGCATCCGCGACACGTATAAAGCTAAACGCAAAGCATTGAAGCAGGAGAAGGCAGCATGATGACCCCAAAACAGAAACGAGAAATCAAACACAACGCCTGGGCGACTGTTGCCGGTGTTCCTCGCAAGAAATACCTGGGTAAGTACCAGCGCCTGACCCGGCTGCAAACATTGTGGATCACTTCGCTGCTGAACGCCTGGGGCGATATGTACGGCGGCAACACAGATGGGAAATTGAAGTGCAGCGGCGGCAGCGGTGTATGGGGGCAAATCATGCCTGAGCAGTGGGACGACGAAAGCGCGGCGCGAATTGTGAAGGTGCTGGGCGACCTGCGCACACTTGGGTATCGCGGGGAGGAGCAGTTGAAGAAGGCAACCACAATTCTTTGGCCGCACCGCTCGCTTGAGTCGATGCTGGTGGCTGCTGACGCTGGCGAGGAATGCGACTTCATGGAAAAAGCGGTGCTGGCGTCGATGAAGCACGACAACCCGGTTTACATCATCGGCAAGCTGTTCTACACGGGCCGGAACAATACAGTGTCGGTGCTGGGGCGCTACATGCAAAATCATTACGCGCCCTGGCTAACGCGCGATCAGGTTGATGACCGGGTGCGCTGGTGCATTGAAATATTCAATTCTGCGGTGTTCGTCGCCGTTCGTGCAGCTATCTGCATCGAAAATGAAGAAAAATGCAAAAATAGCTTGAAAATAGCCAAGGGAACTGCATAATACAGGTATGCTTTCGCGAAGCTGTACCATCAAGCGATGCAACAAAATGACCCGCCTGCGAGCGGGTTTTTTTCGTTCTGACAATAGCGGATGTTTTTTGCTGCATAGGGTTGCGTTACGCGACAATTTGTTGCATTATAATGGCGATACCGACATACAACCCCTATCTAGTGAGAGGCACCAATGGCAACCAGCATCCGACTCGACGACGATTTTGTCAGTGATGTTAAGGTTTATGCTGATGCTTCTAGTCGAAGCATTCCGAAGCAGATTGAGCACTGGGCGAGAATTGGCCGTATAGCCGAAGAAAACCCTGATTTGCCATTCAGTTTCATCAGCGAAGCCTTGCTTGCACAAAGCGAAGTCAAGAATCATAAGGTAACGCGCTATGTCAGAAGGACCGAACGGTCAGCAGATTGATGTTTATGAAACCAGTCGTTTTTCTAAAGCGTTGGCAAGATTACCCGAGCAATTGTTAAAAGTCGTTGAAGATGAAATTGAACGGATAATCGCTGATCCAGAAATAGGTGAGTTGAAGAAGGGCGATCTTAACTACCTTCGTGTGCATAAGTTTCAGCTCAATAACCAGCTTACGCTTTTAGGGTACAGTTGGGTTGAAGGCAAGCTGGAGCTTTATCTCTTGAGTTTGGGGTCACATGAAAACTTCTACCAAGAACAAAAGCGACAGCGTAAAACTGACCTGAAGCTGATTGATTCCCGCTAACAGCTCCAGAAGGGCGCACTTGGTATTGATACGCACTATCGCATCCCTTGGTGGGGGTATCTGAGTGCGTCCTTCTGATGTGAAGTGACACCGGGAAAGACCGGCATCCAACGGCAAGAGTATTTGCGGCGAGAAAAAACGCTTGCGGTATTATCCTCCCGTTCATATTTTCTGCGTGAGCCGGTTTATGGCCTGCTCTCACTTGCTATTCTGGTGTTGAATTGACAGCCGGGAAAGACCGGCACCCCAGCCCTTTAGCTCAGATGGTTAGAGCGCGTGACTCATAATCGCTCGGTCGCTGGTTCAAGCCCAGCAAGGGCTACCAAACCGCCATTAGCTTAGCAGGAAGAGCGGTTATCCCTAATGGAGATAACGGTACGGGGTTCGAGGCCTCGATGGCGGACCAACGCGGTCATCGTATAATGGCTATTACCTCAGCCTTCCAAGCTGATGATGCGGGTTCGATTCCCGCTGACCGCTCCAGACAATGGCGGAGCGCTTATGATTATTGGGCTTACCAAAATCGAACAATGGCAACCTAATACCGTGAGCGCTCCTTCATTGTGATGCACACTGAAAGTCGGAAAATCGGCTCCATTTCTAACCCTGGCTAACCGCGAGTTTATGGCGATTGACTGCACGGAGCTACCTATCTGAAAGTATTTTAGTTGCAGTGAATCCCACTATGCGTCGGGGTGAAACAGCGGAATTTCAAATCGGGAATTTGCTTGACAGAATCACGAGTCATGGTGACTGCTGGCCAACGGCTCACTGGGAGGCACCCAGCACTGCAACACTGATTTAGGCCCTGGCTAACTGCCGGGGCCTTTGCTGTTCTATCGATTATTGCTTGGTGACGTCATAGTCATAGATTATGAACAGGAACCAGCCTGTAATAAGAGCCAGTATGGTAAACCAGTAGATTATTAATCCCAGGAATTTCATGCATCCCCCCTTGATTGTTGCGGTATTGATAGCAACGGCAGAGAGGATAGGCCAAGCGATTTTGGCATTGATTTCAGCCGCTGGTGGTATCCAACGCCAAGTAAAAAAAAGCCAGCAGGAAAGCGCTGGCTATAAATTGGAACAATGTAACATCAGTAATAACACTACTGTTAGCCCTGCCTCAGGAGAGTGAGGAGGCAGGACTAACGATAATGGGTATCATCAGGATTTCAATATAATTCACAATGTGAATTATTTCGTCATGTTACCGATTTTAGGCGGCAACTACAGGCCCATGTATATGCGTGGGCTTTTTTATTGGAGAAAACCATGAAATTTGAAGAGTTATCGGAAGAGACGAAGAATTGCGCTCGTACTGCACTCTGTTCGTTATTGGTGAGGGACTGCCTTGAGGGTGCTGAGTCGGCCAAATCTGCTGGAGAGTATGTCGATGCAGCGTTTATCGCCATGGAGCATCATGATGATGCCCCAGAAGTGTGTAACGATGGTAAAGTAGAGCGCGGGCAGAACTATGAAGAAGTTGAAAGGGATGCTGACCACGATGGTGGTTAGTATTCATTCAAGCCCGCTCAACGCTCTACTGTTGCTCATGTTTGTTTGCTGCAACCATCGCCGGTAAAGTGAACGCATATAGAAGGAAGGTTTCAACAAAATCCAGTAATTCTCTTGTTTCTGACTCGTTGAACTCGTCGTCTGTATGGGTCGATGTATTTCCATCTAGCCTGACTATCTTTGCCCACTGCGCCATTTCAGGTGTTATTTTTCCGCTTTCTCTGAGCTTAAAAATTCGCTTTGAAAGATCGTTGACATCAATTCCTTCAGAAACACCTAAGACTTTTGTAGAGAGGTCTAAGGTTTTTCTGGCTAACATGACACACGTTGAAAATCTTCCTCGATTGAAATTATCTTCAGATTCGGAATAAACAGCTTGAATGTTGGCGGGAACATGTTCAGGGCTAGATGGCGTGTTGGGCTTCGGGTAAATATTAACCACGCGAGGGTGCTCTTCACTTGTTGGGAAGATAGCGTGATTTCTTTGGGTGCTGTGCGCCCATTGGATATAGCTACCATAGTGCCTCATTAGATTATCATCAGGGATAACTTCAGCGACTGTTATCCCGTTACAATTCCTACATAAAAAAATGAGTGCTAATAGACGTTTTAATGTCAGACGAACTTCCGCTGAACAAGTCAGTGTTGGCGTCTCTCGTAAACAATGTGGACAAGCGACATCATGTAAGGTAATAACTCCCATGAAAAATTTAACTCCTATCATTAATGAAATTGAACAGGTTCTTTCGCAATCGCAGCGACCGGAAGATGCGTTGTTCCGCTTTTATCAAGTAGCTGATCAGGAAACCAGAAACTCCATAGTGGTATCAATGATCGGAAAGCTGATTGAGCAGAGTAGACGATTGAAAATTAGACCGCGAAACTTGTGACCCTATCACCGGCAGGGTATACGCCGCCAGACGGACTCTGGCACCCATTCAGGGCTGCACTTCTGTGTGGCCTTTTTTCGCTCCCCGTTGATAGTGTGAGGCAGCATGTTAGTTACTGTAAATATGAACTAGGAACAGAAAATGACGATCACCTATGCAACGATAAATCAGCAGTACAGGGAGTTAGAGGCCAAACGCTCAGAGCGGAAGATAAAGCTGCAGCGAGATGTATCGGACCTTGTCGGGTATTACCGAGATTCACTACAGTTGCCTGGTTCGCACTGGGTTGATGCAGCAGGAAGAGAGCAAGGTTATGTGCGTGTAGGGATTCTTGTTGGTGGGGTGTTCAGGCACACACCAATTGCTTCACTTGAGCTTGATGATGCTCATCGGTTGAACTTCTCGCTAAAAACGATGGTTGATGTGTTGGTCACGTCCTATAAAGACTACATCCTTGAAATGGCCGTGTGGTACAAGGGCGATACGCTGTTCGTAGATTTTGGAGGCAAGTCTACGGTTGTCCAAGTCCCCCCGATTGATACCGCTGAGCGATTTAGCGTCGTATCCGATACGATTAAAAGCATTGTTATGTTCGGTGCTATTGACGACCGGTTATGAGTTAAATAAACGAGTTGGGGCCTCGCTGACGCGGGGCCTTTTTTATTTCAGGCAAGGAAAAACTTCATGAACAAGAAAAGGACGCGGCTGGTGGTCAATTCGCTGCTGCTGGTGGCTATTGTTGCTATGGCTGCATGTTCTGCTGTGTCGTTCACACATGCCAACGGCGCAAGGGGGCAGAG
>NZ_JBJNOJ010000017.1:0-86077 GCF_052166695.1 Serratia sp. CY76391 | reverse complement strand
CTGAACCAGAAAAAGAAGGAAAGAAATGCCCGCGCGAAAGGCGGGCAGACGGGCGATTAACGGTTGGAAATGTACAGCGTCACTTCCAGCCCCAGGCGCAGGTCAACAAACTCAGGTTTTTGCCATAACAGCATGATGTTTACCCTCTTTATGTAAAGTAACGGCAGCTAAGCCAAAAAATCCGTTCTATTCCGGCTCAATTCAGGGAGATATCATCAGATATCTCCCTTATTCACTACTACTGCCCGGTATATTCAAAGACCAGAATCGAACCGGGGTTGCTGTGATCGTGCGTAGGATGGTTGGTTTCATCCATAACGTTGCCAAAATTATCTGTCGCTACATAGATTTTCCGCGTATCAGGGCTCACCAACACCGTACGGTAACGATTCACGGTGTGGAAATATTTAATCACATCCCCCTGCACATCCTTCTTATCCGCATTTAACGGCACTCGGTACAATGCCCCCATTTTCATGGAAGTGATAATAACCGAGTTGCGCCAAGCTTTTATCACGCCATTCTCAGGATAATACGCAATGCTGGAAGGCGCGATTGTCGGCCAACACATATAGGATGAATCACCCTGGCAACTGGCGTTGTTATAAGTAAACCCTTCTCTTACGGTAAAGAAGGTTTTCAACGGTGCTTTGAAATCAGGTGCGCTCCATTCGGTCTCTTTCTGGATCGGTACGCCCGCCGGGATATGGTTCGGATCCCATTGCAGAGACGGGCAATTTTTAGCCTCGGAGTAGTTCGCGTAAACATATGCTTGATCGTCGCGATAGCCTGCGACATGAGGCCAGCCATAGTTGCCGCCGGCTTCGAGGATATTCAACTCATCGTCGGATGAAGGCCCTTGTTCTGTGGCGTACAGCGTATTGCCGACGAAAACGAGACCTTGCGGATTACGGTGACCGTAGGTGAAAAGATGGCTTTTTATCCCGTGAATCACCGGATTATCACTTGGAACAGTGCCGTCGACATTTAAGCGAATGACTTTACCGGCGTAAGAGGAATAATCTTTTTTAGCCAGCTCGGCTTCGGTCGGGATTCGCTGAGCGTCAATTTTCTTGCAGAAATTGGCACCCTGGTTGTGGCCCTGCTCGCCGATCGTGTAATACAACTTGCCGTCAGGCCCAAAACGCAGGCGCCCGCCGTTATGATCGTTGCCTGCCGGGAAACCCGCCAGGATTTCTTTCTCATTCCCCAGTTTTTTGGTTTTCTCGTCGTACTCGAAACGGACGATTTTTGCGTGCTCGTCATTGCCATTCATATAGGTATAGGAGGCGTAGACATAGTTATCCCCTCCCGGCTTCATGAAGTTCGGGGACAGCGCCAGCCCCAATACCCCTTCATGCTGCGGCCCGACATGCACGCCGTCAATCTTGATCGCCACCTGCTTTTCACCCGTTTGCGGGTTGATACGAACGATTGACGCAGCCTTGCGCTCCGTCACCCAGAGGTCGCCATACGGCCCCCAAATCATGTCCCAGGGCGCATCAAGCCCATTAATTAAAACATGGGCCTTGAAAGGTTCTGCCGTTTGAACAATCGCTTGTTCCCCTTTCGGCGAGTGAGAAGCATCCGCCGCATAGGCCATACCGCAGGTCATCAGAGATATGGCAATCGCGTTGAACATCACACTGAATTTGTTATTCATAATTTCCCATCCTATGCCCAGAAACTTTTATGGATGAATATAAAGAAAAAAGGCCAAATTTAGATTTAGGCTCAATCACGGATATTTTTGTGGTAAAGGAAAACGATATTGGCATGATGCATACGCGTTCAGCATCGCCGTCATGCCAAATTACCTTCCCACTAACATCCATTGAAAATGGTCAATATCATTTCCCATTCATTTTATCAAAACTGGTCATCAGGTTACGGTAATCCGGAATATGCGTAGAGAACAGCTTGCCCAAGCCCTCAATATCATTACGCCAGTCACGATGCAATTCGCAGGCAACGCCAAACCAGGTCATTAACTGCGCACCGGCCTGAGACATTCTATCCCATGCGGAATGACGCGTGATTTCATTGAAGGTGCCTGATGCATCAGTCACGACAAATACATCAAAACCTTCTTCCAGCGCTGACAACGCAGGAAATGCGACGCAAACCTCCGTAACGACCCCGGCGATAATCAATTGCTTTTTACCGGTGGCTTTGACGGCTTTAACAAAATCGTCATTATCCCAAGCGTTGATATTACCAGGGCGGGGAATAAACGGAGCGTCGGGGAAGATTTCTTTTAATTCAGGCACTAATGGGCCGTTTGGGCCAACCTCAAAACTGGTTGTTAACACCGTAGGCAAATTGAAGTATTTTGCCAGATCGGCAAGCGCCAGAACGTTATTCTTGAATTTGTCGGGATCGATATCACGGACGAGTGAAAGCAACCCCGTTTGATGGTCGACCAATAGCACAGCGGCATCATTTTTATCAAGGCGAACATATTTCTTTGACATATCTCACTCCTTCAAATGGACTGAACGGACTGGGCACAGTACTACAGCGTTAAGGCAAGCTGAAAGATGACAAAGCATAGAATAAATTTTAGTCTCTTTCAGCAGAGAAGCAAATTGAAGACACAAAATCGGAATATTAACAAAAAGCTGATTAAATAAGCCACTCCATCAATCATTTACCTCCCCCTCTGAAACAAAATTGGCTTGTATTGTGAAAAAATTTAAAAAAAACCGACGCTTTCTTATATAACCAAGGGGGGATCCCAGCTCTTAAAACCCGGTAAAAATTGAGAAAATATTTAAAAATCAAATTCTTACCTTTAAATGATCGCCATGTGCATTCCACTGTTTTCAGTCTAATGGAGAGCGTCCTTTTTAATAGGGTTAAACGTGCCATTTTTTTTGCTCAAAGTGACAAGGCATCAAAAGCAAAAGGGGCAATCACCAGACGCCAATTAAAATTAGAATTTAACTATATTAATAATTTACGCATTCCCTCCATGACAGAGACCCGCATGGCGGGATTCATGGAGGTCGTTGAACAATAGCTGTTATTAATCAATGCCGGAAAAGAAACCGTGCCATTTCTGCTTAGCCGACGAATAACACCGGGTGAAAGCGTGAATGTTTTATCAATCACTCGGCTAAATGCCTGTTGACTATTGAAGCCTAACATAAAAGCAATATCAATTATTGGTATATCTGTTTCCGTCAAAGCATAGTACGCAAAGAGCGCCCTTCTCTCCCTGACATAACCGCCCAGATTGATACCGGCTCGCATTTTAAACACTCGCTGCAGATGCCATTTAGAATAACCTGACTTTCTGGATATGGCATCAATACTCAAATCCCCACCTAAGTTATTATCAATCCAAATAATAATTTCTCGAACGACGCGATCGCTGATCTTTCCGTTAAATTCGTCAGACATCTTCTCCCTCCTCATTTAATTAACTTCATTGCACAAATAACCAATGGCAGAAAAAGAATGTGCTGTCAAATTACCCCGCAACCTGTCACTCACAGCCAATTGAGTGGCATCCAAAGCAAATTCCGGTTGAAATAATTATCATCACGGCGGTTTACTTAAGCCCCTTAAAACAATCCCCTTTGTATTACATAAGAGAATTTAATGACATCAGAAACATCATCTGATAAATCCCCGTTCAAGCGATGCAATCAACTATAATTTATGATATTTACATCTTAAGAAGGAACCTATCTCTTATCATTATAGGATGATGACTTACGGCACAGAGGAAAAGGGCTGCAACTTTAATAGAAGACAATAGGAACATTCCCAGTCAGACAGTCATTTTTAGGCAATGTGAGAAAAATAAACGTTAACGGACAACGTAAAATGGAGAGCGGTGCAATGCGAAAGGACAAGTCCTCCTTATTTAACTGGTCAACTGCCGGCATGCTTGCAGAAGAGCGGCTGAGTGAATTTGATCGCCTGCTGAAACAAAGCCTGATCAGCGTTACAACCACCATCGACGATCACTCCCGCTTCTGGTGCCATCTGTCAACGCTCAAGGCCGGACAATTCTCCATTACTGACATTAATGGTTCAGCCAAACGCTCACAGCGCGACAGAAAGAATATTCTACGTAGCGCCAGCGACGAATACCACCTCGTGTATGCCGGCGCCACATGGCGATTTATCAATCGATACGGCCAAGAGATCACCGTGCCTGCGGGAAGCACAATCTTGCTCGATACGCGTAAGGAATATATTTCACTTTTGCCGGAGGGTTTCCTTAATCGCACGCTGGCGTTGCCTGCTGAATGGCTCAACACCTGGGTCGCCAATCCCGAAAAAATGATCGAACAAAACCTGAGCGAACTTTCAGGCTGGGGGAAAGTATTAGCCGCCTATCTGGAACAGATTTCTCCGCCTTATCTGAGCACAATCGACTTTCAACCGCCAATGATATTGGATCAAATCGGCATGCTGCTCTCGCTGCTCTATCACGATTTGGTTAGCGAAGATGCCTTGTCCCGCAAATTTAGCCGCGATAGAAATTATCAGAAAATCGTGGAAAGTCTGCATCAAAGACACATGAATTTAGTTCTGACCGCAACGGATATCGCGCGAGAGGTCGGCATTTCAACCAGAACATTACACCGCGTGATGGCCAATCAAGGCACCAGTTTCGGCCAGGCGTTAATCAACTACCGCGCCAACTCCGCATTACGTATGCTCAATACCGAAGAATTTGACGAACTCTCCATCGCAGATATCGCCAAACGGGCAGGCTTTGTCGATGTTTCACACTTCAATCGCGTGTGTAAAACCTATTTTGGCGAGTCTCCCGGCAAGATCAGGAAGAAACGCCCTTAAGCGAATCAAAATGTGAGCATTAACGCGCGCCTTGCAGGCCGGCGAGCTCACCATGTTGCATTACGCCGTAGCGTTGGGCAGGCGCACGGTCACGCGGTTATTGGCCGTGGGCAGCTGCAGCGGCGCTTCCTGCCAGCTCACCGCGATAACCAAGACCGGCGGGGCCGGCACGCGCGGCTCACGCCCGTCGGGCCCCACGCTGTAGGCATCCCATTCAATCACGAACACGCCGCCGTCTTGCGGCTCAACTCGTTCAACGAAAAAGGTGGTGTCTGAACCACGCCCACCTGCAGGTTTGTGCGCATAAGAGAGCAGGCAGAACCACTCGCCGGCGAAATAGAGGTGGTACAGGCCATCCACGATATGCTCGCCGCGGAACTGGCAACCGCCGACGCTGAAGGCATCACCCGCCGGGGATTCCGCCACGCGTTCGAGATCGCACACGAAGCGATCGGTCGGCCGGTTATCCAGCCACAACGCATAAGGCGGTGCGTGCAGCAGCGCGGCGGGATCGTCTGCATAGCGCAGATCGGGCGGCAACATCAAACGCGCCGCCAGCGCGCGGCCGCTGGGCAAGGTGATCTCCAGACGATCCGCCGGTTCCGCTATCCACTGCGGCACCCACAGACCGCGCACCTGCCGCAACGGCGTGGCCTCCACCTGCCGACACGTCGCCCGCAGCCGCGCCAGCGCCTCGGCGGAACCGGCGGCCAAGGCTCCCTGCTCACGATCGGTCAGCGCGGGCAGCGCGTACATCACCCGGGCGGCAGGCTCGTACACCGTCAGCCCCTTTCCCTCGCGGCTGCGGGTCGGGATCAGGCGCAACCTGCCGCCGTCCACGTCCTGCGGCTCGGCACAGGCGCCATGCACCATCGCCCCGTCGCGCAGCAGCAGCGTCCAAAAACTGGGGCCGCCCATGCCCAACTCCCCCACGCCGCCTATCTGCCGGTCACAGTCACCGGCGTGCGCCATTTCAATCGGCTGCGAACGCCAGTCGGTCTTGCGCCACTCTGCCACCTCTTCGGGGTCTTGCGCACCTTTAGCGGCGTACTTCGCCCATTGCAGCACGGCAAACAGCGCGATGCACAGCACGCCGACAATCGGCTGATCCTGCCAAATCAACACCCAACCGACGATCAAAAGGGCCCAGGCGGCCATGGCGATATCCTTTTCCAAGAGAAAACCGCCTGATTCTAGCGCAGGCGGTTGGAAGGATTGAAAAAAATATCGCTATCACTCCAGGCGCTATTTGCCTTTGGCCTGGAACAGCTGATTCACTAGCGTCGTGGCCGGCATATCCAGCGCGCCGTACAGCTCGCCGGCTTTGGCATCGCCGTTATCTCCCAACCATTCCACGCCCACCGTGCCGTAATCCGTCGGTATCACCCCGGCCTGTACCAGCCGCGCCATGCCCGCCTCATGCTTGGACTGATTGAACGTGCCGGAAGCGTCGATCACCACATAGGTGTCGTATCCTGCCGCTTTGGCCGTGATCGCCGGGAAGCCAGCGCACACTTCCAGCGATACGCCGGCGATCACGATCTTTTTGCGGCCGGTGGCCTCAACCGCTTTGCGCACGTTCGCGTCGTCCCAGGCGTTGACGCTGTGGCGATCGATAATGTTCACCCCCGGCAACGCAGCCTTAAGTTCCGAAATGATCGGCCCGAAAGGACCGTTGGTGCCGGTCGAGGTCACGATCACCGGAATGCCCATCACCTGGGCCGCCTTGGCGAGCGCCACGACGTTATGTTTCAGCGTTGCGCTCTCCATGTCGCGCACGCCGGTGATCAGACCGATCTGATGGTCAACCAACAGCAGCACCGAGTTGTGGCGATCCAACAGCTGCAAAGGGCCGGACGCCGGCTGTGCCTGAGTATGCGGCTGTGGCGCTGCCGGCGCCGCGAAGGCCGGTTGCGCCGCCCCGGCCATGGCGATGGCCAGAGCCAAAGTGCGGTAAAGGTTTTTCATGATGTTTATCCTCGTTTCAACAATGGTGTGCCTGCAGGATAAAACCGCATCGATCAGGGTTAAATAGGCGACAATAGAAGCTATCATTGCAAAAATGATCATGATGGAGTGTGTGATGAAGGTGTTTCCACTCGATCTCAACGCCATGTATTTTTTCACTCAGGTGGTTGAGCACAAAGGTTTTACCGCTGCCGGCACAGCGCTGGGCATCCCGACCTCTCGCCTGAGCCGCCAGGTGGCGCAGTTGGAACGTCAACTCAACCTGCGGTTACTGCAAAGAACCTCGCGGCGTATTCAGCTCACCGAGGTGGGCCACGAGGTCTATCTGCACTGCGTCGCCATGATGCAGCAAGCGCATCAGGCGCAGCAGACGGCGCTGCGCACGCTGGCGGAACCGAACGGCACCGTGCGCTTCAGCGCGTCGCCGCTGTTGGCGGACGAAGTGATCGCTCCGCTCCTGCCGGCATTTATGGCGCGCTTTCCCAAAGTGAACGTAGAAACGCACGTCACCGCCCGGCGGATAGATCTGTTGGAGGAAGGATTGGACTTCACTGTTCGCGGGCTTGGCATCGCCAACGAGGCCGCAGGGCTTATCCAGCGGCGACTCGGCACCGCCAAATGGTTGTTGGCCGCCAGCCCGGCATGGCTGGCGCGACACGGTGCGCCGTCAACACCACAACAGCTGAGCGACCAGCCCTGCTTGCTTTACCCGCCACAACAGGGGGCACCGAGCTGGCGGCTCTACGGGCCGCAAAACGCCGTCGTCACCGTGCCCTTCTCACCCCGCTTAAGCAGCGATAATTTGCAGGTGATCCTGCGCGCCGCCCTTGATGGGCAAGGCATCTGCGGCATTCCCTATTACGCCTGCCGCCAGGCGCTTGCGCGTGGCGATTTGCAAGAGGTTCTGCGCGGGTGGCATCCGCAAAACGGCGAGCTGGTACTGCTTTATCCCTCGCGCCGCGGGGTACCGCCAGCGGTAAAAGCGCTGATCGACTTTTTTTACCAGGAAATACCGCCGTTATTGAACGATCGATAAACGCGGCTCTCGCCGCGTTATTCTTTAATAACGTCAATAATAAACCTGATAATATATAATTACTTATCGCATCGTTTATGTGACCATGCCGTTCACACAAATCACGCCTCATATGAAATCTCACATCAAAAACACAACACTCTGTATCGCATGGAATATTTATCTCGGCCAAAAAACAAAAAGTACAAACAAAGAAAGAACCGCAATAATTTTTAAACATTCTAATCATTGCCTATGTTTAGACATACTATTTGCATGCATCAAAATACACGCAAGCACACTTGCATAAATTTAAAAATTCCGTATTTATCGGGCGATGAAATATTTCATCAACCATATTCTTGGGAGGTATTATCTCCATGGAACGGGTCACTTTGCGTTTTATCAAGCCAATAGGCTACACACCGCAATTAATAGCATTCCGGAGAGCGACAATCAAAATCGTTACAGGCATTATCCTTACCTCTGTGGCCGCCTTCAGCGGCGCGTCCTACGCGGCCGATGCAGAGCCCACTACCGGCAGCGCGGAAGCAATGTCGGAACACGCACACGCCGTGATGGAAAATGGCAGCCCGGTGCCACAGCACGACGTCGCCGGCAAATGCCGGAGTCGAAATATATCGGCATGAGGGTCAAAACCGATTACACCATAAACAGCAGCACCATGATGATGTCGGCCAAATCAATGTTCCCATCGCCAAACGACAAACAGCCGATGGAAATGGCGACCGATCTCACCGCGCTGAGCCTGGCGGATTATAATTATCAACCAGCATGCTCTCCAGTTCGAATAAAATGATGAGCAAAGAGATCCACGGTAAGATAATGATAAAAAACAGTAATGGAATGAAAGACGGCGCGTCCCTTAACAGGAAGCACCGTCATAAAAGCATTAAATCAGGCCAGAATTGTATTTCTGGTTGAATTTATCTTCCGATTGGAACAGATAAATAATACCTTCGATAAAGCCGACAATCGCCGGGATCCCCGTCCAGCAGAACAGCAGGTAGAACAACCCCCACCACTTCATGCCCAGGTAAAACTTGTGAATGCCCAGCCCACCCAGGAAGATGGCCAGCAGGGCCGCCGCGAGCTTGTCTTTTCTGCTCATAGTGCACTTCTCCTTACTTCTCACCGAACCACCGGCATGTCCAAAAAACGGATGCCGCGCCACTGAGCGCCGCATCGCAATGCTTGAGGAGGAAAACATTAACCCATCAAGGCTCAACAGGGGTAATTATAACAGTGATTAATTAAACGGTTGTTTAACCGGGGAAAGGCAGACAAATGACGTACGGCAAGAGAAGGAATATTCCTGCGGCGAAGGCTCAATACTTTAATATCTTTTTGTTTTTAAAGTAAATAATTCGCATACATTCATGACTATCACGCCAGCCGTTGACGCCGAGCTAAGCGTGTTGCCTCTTCGGGGGCCAGATCCCTGTCGACTATTTTATTTTCCCTGGTGACTTCCCACTGGCAATCTAGGTGACTCGCATTGATAGGATTCGCAGCGTCAGCCCGGACTAACAGCAATAAAATCGATCTTGAATAACGCGATGTCTATTCTAAAGCCCGTCATATTGGGGACGATGCCCAGCGATCAGGTTTGCCACCTGTGCATAATCCTTAATAACGCCGGGATGGCGCCGCCCGGTGAAAAAAACAAAGCTACAGCGCTGTTCATTACCGATCAACTTCTCCGCCAGATTTCTGGCTCGCAGCTTAGGCGTGGCGTTCATTCTAAGGATCTGCATTTTCTCTGTTTCATTACTTTGGGGATGAAGTTTTTCTTCATACTCTCCCACCATCAGCGTGACCTGATTGACATGCTCATCAATGGTTAACTTGCCGTCAGGAATCAACGCCCCATTGCCCCACCAAATGGATGGGCTGGCCGCTAAATAATTTTGAAATGCATCAGGATGATTAAACAGGGTATACAACACAAAATGACCACCGTGCGAGTGGCCTGCCAGCGTTTGCTGGTCTACGTTGACAGGATAATGCGCTTCGATCCATGGTTTAACGCATGCGGCAATAAATTGATAAAACGCTGCCGCTCCGCCCCCCTCCGCAAACTCTTTCTCTCCTGAGGGAACCGTATAATCACGGGTTCTTGCCTTCAAGATATCCACCCCGTCTTGATAGCCAATGCCGATATAAAGAATATCCCCATCGCGTTTTCTGTTGTTACGTTCCGTCACGACCGAAAACTGGGAGTTAGCATCCAAAAGATACAGCGGGTTCAAATTACCGCCAATCCCCCTGCGGTGAGAGATAAAGACTCTGTATCTTTGACCATTAAAGACAAAACACTTCGTTCTTGATATTAAATCTTCACACATAACAACCTCACTTGTTTAAATGAATTAATCGCGTCAATGCCTTTCTTCTCAGATAAGAAAAAGACGGTGAGGTCCCAACGTAGCAACGCATATTCCCGTTTACGACGTTTGTGTGTTGTGCGGTTTATGGCACACAAGCCCAGGTATTGCATCATGCACCGGATTAATAGGCTTTAGCGTTGCGGCAGAGTCGGTGACGGAGCGTACGAAAGGGAAAGTTAAAAAATGAGGTGGTGCCGATAATAGGAGCGAAACACACCAAATAACATACTGTTTTAAAACTACTTTTATAAACACAAAACAGAAAACTATACATATATCTATACATAATAAAATGATGCACAATACATAGAATAAATTATAATCAATTAGCACTCGCCCAGTGCTCATCATATTAAAAAAAGATTTATAGGAAAACTGTTCACCCTATGCACCTTTTAGTTTTATCCTTTTATTTCAATGCATTGATGGGTGTATAGCTACCTTCTCGGTGTACACCCCTGTTCACCTACAGGGTGAACAGTCTGAATCGCAGGCACAAAAAAACCGGCCTAAGCCGGTTTGGGGAGCGCTTGTCGTTATGATATTGGCCGTTCAACGGCCGATAGGATGCCCTGGTATTGCTGCGTGTGTTTGGGTCACTGCCACTATAGGCGTCGTGGCGATTGAGCGTCCAATGGGTTCGGCAGATCAATAATGGCCTATTGATCGGCCCGGCCGATCGACTCGCTCATTGTCACACGTCGCCACACTTCGGCAACCAATCCGCTTCGCACTCTTCACTCAATACCAAGTTGGTCTGTATTCCCTGCTTGGTGCGGCGTTTCAGCAGCGTATGCTCATACTCTTTCAGCGTCTGCGGCACCGCCTGGCCGAACGCCGTCAGGTTCATCACGTGCTGATAGCCTCTTGCGGCCATAAACGACAGGTAGGCGCGGTACAGGTAGCGGCGCGGATTCGGCGGGGTGATGTTGGCATTACCGATCATTCCCCCTTCCGGGGTGCCCAGCACCGTCAGGTAACCACAAAATCAATAAGCGGACGGCATGCCATTTGATTTCCAGGGCTTCCGCCGAACTCTGCTGCGCCTGGAGCAGTGCGCGGGCCTCGTTCGGGTTTGCGAAGCGCTGTATCAGATGACGCACGATTACGGTGATCTTCGCCAGCATCAGCGGGTCACGCTCTTCGGGTGGCGATAGCCTCTGGGAACGTCAGGATCACCCGGCGGCGCGAGGTGCCGCCGCTGCGGTCGTTGAACTACATCGGGTTGTTATTCACCGCCAGTATAACTGCAGGGATGTAGGCCGCGTAGGCGTCGCGGTATTTCGGATCGATGACGACCGCATCGCCGCCGGTGATGGCCTTGATACCCGCCTCGTCACCACTCCACTTTTCCTGGTCGGGCAGGATAATCAGCGAGTAACCGACGACCTAGGCACATTTGCGCGCCGACTCCAGTTTGTCGATAGTGGCGGCAGGGTTATTAACGGCACTGGCCAGCCACCGGGCGATAGTCGCCATCACGCTCATCCTGTTGATACCTACGACGTTAAGATTCTATCAAATCCTGTCACAGCGCGGCAGCCTCACAGGCCCAATAGTTGTGGTAGTAGGGATATATCAGGCTCCATATGTTTAGTGCATAGCCCTTTTCCTACCAATGCACCGATTCATGCCAAAGTCTTATAGACAGGGCCTGACTGGTATCGTTTTTGTCGTAGTTGTTAATGTTCAGAACTACGCTGACTATTTCAACAGTGGCGCATTTGGTTGCTTTGCCTTCTATCAATCAGATATGGCGCGGTTCAATGTCTCCGACTGCTCGCAGTCGCATCGATCGTCAATCCGCATTTTCCCCATACAGCCAACTGTGGCACGGCTACCAGGAGGTCCAATAGCATTCAGAATAACTCTTGCGACAAATATTTCGAGGGTGGATTGATGGATGGATGATGCACAAACTATTTTTATTAACCACCTTAACTCATGTTGGCCTGGGAAATTAATAAGGTGGAGTGAGTCTCTATATAGCCTTCATTATTAATCAAGTATAGGATGTGGGTTTTCAATCATGTTATTGTTAATGAAAATAATTCTAATGATGTTAGGAAAGATAGACATTTGCTGCCGTAGGCCCATTAAGCCCATTCACTCTTCTAAATTCCACTCGAATTCCAGGGATGATGGTTTGAGTTTCACGTGATGATAATGCTGAAATGTGTACTCGTACGTCTTTTCTTCCATCAGAGGGGATAATTAATCCTTTACCTGTTTTATTATCAAATATTTTGATGATGCCTGTCATTTTTTGGAACAAAGAACAACCTTATGAGATGAAAACAGCCTTAAGTATACATTAAATGAATAAAAAAACCATCTCAATCTTACACATTCACCCCGGCCTTTTAGACGGCTAAAAATAAACATTGCTATCTCTTTAATAAGGGTGTAAGACTAAGTTATTAAAAGTAAACCGCAGAAAATGTCGGTTTAAATGAGTCATATATTCAGCCCCTATAGCTAATGTTTCAATCTACCTTTTTTTGATTAGTGTACTATTCTGACTTCTCACACCCAAGTAGGAATTTAATAATATATATCACATTGAAATAGCTTTTTATGTTGATAAGGAGGCTATAACTTTTGTTTTTGGACGATTAATACCCCACTAAATATTTTGTAATAAATACGCATCCATCAACAAGGTAACGTCATGATAAAAGTCATTATTTTTTTTAATTCTGCTCCATCTTGTATCACTGAGCTTCAGGACGGCGTAAAAACAATTTCACGCTCTTATCCGAATGGAGAGAAAGTACAATTACCTATAATGACGGCGGGATTAGCTTCTCGGACAGGTGACCACACAATTGTTCATGTCGCCTCTGATCGTGATTTAACATCCGACGAGATTTTTGCTGCTGCTGAAAAGTTGCTGTAAAACGTTCAAGGAAGTAAAAATCAGTAAAATACAATTTTTTCTTGCAACCTGACTTGATTGACATCGTATATTTTATAATTTTGGGCTAATGCTTAGCATAAGCATATGATAATTATGTACTATAATAAAAGAAAAATATTAACAGTACAAAAAACGACCGTTAATGATATGATAAATCTCATTCATTGAAAGGTTAATCCATATGTCTTTTATCGATTACGCAATGAAGTACATCGGCGGCATATCTAGATCTGCTGTAATTTGCCCTGTTTGTGGATTCAAGTCATCTCAGGCGGTTAGCAAGCTTCGACTGAAACAAGCAATGCTTTGCCCTGAATGTAAAGCGCTATTTGTCAAGTCACGCTAAACTCTGATACATGGTGATGCTAAATTTTGTGAGTACGCCTAAGACATATTCAAGCAGCTGTTAAATCCCGGATGGCTTACATCCATCCTGAGAGAACGCTTCTGAACTGATTTCGCAACTGCTCCTGCGCATTAACGTCGCAACTGAGCAACTCTATGAAAATGAACCCCAGGGCATGGTTTAGCCACTCCCGAATTCTGGCAAAAAAAAGCGAACGATCGCCGCTTGCCGCTAACGATCCTGCTGGTGAGGGGGCGGTACGATCGGAGTTGTTTTCAACATCTCAGATGGAACGTTACGGTCAAAAGTTGGCACGTGCCCATAAATTATCTCCGGATAAGCTTCCCTACTACCTTCTCAAAAGGCTTGGCAATAATGAGGCCGCTATCACGCAGAACTGCTACGAGCTCAACTCAGGTATAAAAGCGAGTATTATGCCTGCCGGGGAGTGGTTGTTGGACAATTACTACCTTATTGAGGAGCAAATTCGCATCGTTCGCCAACACTTGCCGAAAAGCTTCGGCAAAGGTCTCCCATCCCTGATATCGCCTCAGAATTGTCCGCGAATTTATGATATTGCATCAGAAGCCATTGCGCACGGCGATGGCCGCTGGGACACTGCCAGCCTGACCAGCTATATCACGGCCTACCAACAGGTCACCCCACTGACGTTGGGCGAAGTTTGGGCCCTACCGGGCATGCTGCGCCTGGCTCTGATTGAAAATCTTCGCCGCATCAGCATGGAAGTCGTAAAGGCTCAGCGGGAACGAAACCTGGCAGATGCGTGGATAACAAGAATTTTCGAATGTGCAGAGAATGCTCCCGCTGACTTAATCATGGTGGTCGCCGACATGGCGCGCTCACGTCCTCCGTTGAGCAGTGCATTTGTCGCGGAGTTAGTACGGCGTCTGCAAGGGCATGGCAATGCGGTGTCGTTGCCTCTGACCTGGGTTGACCAGTGCCTGGCGGAACAGGGGGTCACAACCGAGGCACTGATTCATCGCTTCAATCAACAGCTCGCTGCCAGTCAGCTTTCAGTCAGTAACAGTATCGCTGGGTTGCGTTTACTGAGCGAAACGAACTGGGCTGATTTCGCTGAGGCGATAAGCGCCGTTGAACAGGTATTACGCCGTGATCCTGCCGGTATTTATCCCCAAATGCACTTTGATACTCGGGATCATTATCGCCACGTCATTGAGATTTTGGCCAGAGATAGCGGTCTCAGTGAGCCTGAGGTAGCCAGCCGGTTACTGGCTCTTACCAGGGAGAACGCTCCCGACACATCGAAGTCCCACATTGGCTATTATCTGGTAGGCGAAGGTCGAGAGAAGTTGGAAATTCATCTGCTGGCTGACACCTCAACGTTTATACGCCTGCGGCACAGTTTCAACAGAATATCCCTGCTGTCATGGCTTGGCAGCCTGAGTTTGTTGACCACAGCAACGGTGGCCGGGGTATTGCATGAAACTGCGCAGCAAGGAACGTATTGGCTGCCGATCGTTGTGGCATTGCCTCTTGTCATTGCTGTTAGCCAATTAGCAAGTGATCTGCTCAGCGATGCCACCACTCGTTTTCGAATCCCCCGCCCATTACCGAGGATGGACTTTTCAGCCGGTATTCCCGTAGATAGTGCAGCCATGATCGTCATCCCTTGCATGCTGACAAGTCACGAAAGCTTCAGCAAACTTCTCACCAGTCTCGAAGTATGTTGGCTGGGGAATCAAAGCGAAAACATCTGTTTCGCTCTGCTCACCGATTTTGCCGATGCAGAAAATAAACAAGCGCCTGCAGACAAAGCCCTCCTCAGACAGGCGATCACCGATATGCAGGCGCTTAACCGCCGCTATCCATCCCGACACCCTCGTTTTTATCTGCTGCACCGGCAGCCTGAATGGAACCCTTCTCAGCGGACCTGGATGGGTTATGAACGTAAGCGGGGCAAACTGGCGTTGTTAAACGACTGGCTACGCCATCCTGCGGCGCAATTTGTCAGCGTTGCAGACATGCCTGCTCATCTTTTACCGGGCTATATAAAATATGTCATTACGCTGGACAGCGACACGGTGCTGCCGCGCGATACGGTACACAAGCTGGTCGCGACGATGGCGCATCCGCTGAATAAGCCAGAGTATGATCCGGTACGCCAGAGGGTGGTCAAAGGATTCGGCATTCTACAGCCCGGACTGGCGGAGGCGATGCCGCATAATGGCCAGGGGCGATACGCGGCCATGCGCAGCAGCGCACCTGGCAATAACCCCTATTCCATGATGTCTTCCGATATCTACCAGGATCTCTTTGGGGAAGGATCGTTCGTGGGCAAGGGGATTTATGATGTCGATACCTTTGTTCAAGCCACGGCCAACGTTTGTCCTGAAAATCTGGTTCTCAGCCATGATTTACTGGAAGGGTGCTACGCGCGTTCGGGGCTGCTGAGTGAAGTTTTACTCTACGAACAGTACCCCAATAATTACCTTTCGGATGTGGCACGCCGCTCACGCTGGATCCGGGGTGACTGGCAACTGCTGAACTGGTTGAAACTGCGCGTCAGAAAAGCGGATGGAAGCCGGGATAAGAATCCTCTATCCGCACTCTCTTACTGGAAACTGTTTGATAATTTGCGCCGCAGTCTCGTCGCCCCCTCTTTACTGATATTGCTGTTCTTGACACTGCTTTGGGTGCCTAATCCGGTTTATTGGCTTGGCGTGCTGGCGCTGATATGGCTGTTACCTGCGATGCTGAGCATCCTCTATGATCTGCTGCATAAGCCCCTTCGCCGCCACCTGAAACCGCATTTGTTGCTGGTAGCTTCAGGGGCGCTGAAGCGTCTGTCAGGCATCGGGCTTAATTTTGCGATACTGCCGCACGAAGCCGGATATTCATTGTATGCGATTATCGTGACGCTATGGCGTCTGGGCGTTAGCCAGCGCAATCTCAGCCAGTGGGTCAGCCATCGTCCGGACGACAATCAGGCCAGAACTTCGGTTGGCCGTTTCTACCAGGCTATGTGGCTGAACGTCGCTGGCGGAGTGGCACTCACCATTCTGACAGTACATATTGCGCCGCAGCTGCTGGCGATCGCTTTGCCGGTCAGTGTGTTATGGTGCCTGGCTCCCCTGCTGATGAAAGGGTTGAGCCGCCAACCCGTTCGTAAGGCCTTTTCGCCGAACCAAGAGCAAAAACGACTGCTACGCCAGACAAGCCGTGAAATCTGGGCATTTTTTGAGACCTTTGCCACGGCGCAAGAGAACTGGCTTCCGCCTGACAACTATCAGGAAATACCGCAACCGACAGTGGCTCACCGTACTTCTCCTACCAATATTGGCCTTTCCCTGCTGGCCAATCTGACGGCCTGGGACTTTGGTTATCTTTCCGGCGGGGAGGTACTGCAGCGCGTCTCGCTAACGCTTGATACGCTGGACAAAATGGAACACTACCGGGGACATCTCTATAACTGGTACGACACCCGTACGCTGGCACCGCTCAGCCCACGCTACGTTTCAAGTGTCGACAGTGGCAATATGGCGGGTCATTTACTGACATTGCGTGAAGGGCTATCTGCCATGCGCCATCAGCCTGTTTTAAACATCGAACATATGCTGGCCGGGCTGAACGATACGCTGGATATTCTGGAGAAACATTGGGGCTCAAGCGCGCCTACCGCTTTGCGGCTACTGCGCAAACACTGCCAAAGTGCGGTGTCACTGTCTCCGCCAGCGCTTTTCAGCGAACTGAAAAAAATGCGCACTCAGTGCAACCACCTGACAACGCAATGTCATCAAGACTCCCACCTTCAGGTACGCTGGACAAAACATCTGGAAAATCAGCTGGTGCAGCTTGGTCATGAATGGTCGCTACTACTCGACTGGTTGCCAGCGTCCTGGAACAAACAGACGCTGCCGACGCTGAACTGGTTGGCCCGTGCGACATTTACCGGTGAAGGAACGCCTCCGGCGTCCGTGACGGCGCAAGCTCAAATGCGGCTGAAAATTATCGCCGAGCTTGAACAACGGCTGAATGACCATGCTCGGATGGATTTCGCCTTTCTGTACAGTGAGGCAACCAGTCTGCTCAGTGTCGGTTACAACTGTGACACGAATACGTCAGACAAAAGCCATTACGATCTTTTCCCATCTGAAATCCGACTGACCAGTTTCCTCGCCATTGCGGCGAATCAGTTGCCACTCAAAAGCTGGTACGCGCTGGGGAGGTTGTTCACCACCATAGACAATGAAACTGCCCTGATGTCATGGAGCGGTTCGATGTTTGAATACCTGATGCCTAATCTGGTGATGCCCACGTGGCCAGGCAGTCTGCTTGATGAGATGAGCCAGTCGGCGGTGATGCGCCAGATACACTGGGGTAAAGAGCGTGGGGTGCCTTGGGGGGTATCAGAGTCTGGCTATCATGCTTTTGATGTTCAGCAAAATTATCAGTATCAGGCATTTGGCGTGCCAGGGCTCGGTCTGCGTCGGGGACTTGCCGATGATATGGTGGTTGCCCCTTACGCCACCCTGCTGGCGCTGATGGTCTCACCGCAAAAAGCGTGTGAAAACCTGTTCCGATTGCAAAAAAATGGCGCACAGGGTGAGTATGGCTTCTATGAAGCGCTGGATTATACCCCTTCACGCCTCGCAACCGGTCAACTGTATGCGGTAGTGCAATCCTGGATGGCACATCATCAAGGCATGGCATTTCAGGCGCTCGCCCACGTGCTGCTTGACGCCCCCATGACTGAGCGATTTATGTCCAGCACGCTCTTCCAGTCAGCGAGTTTGTTGTTACAGGAGCGCGTGCCGGATGCGGTCGATCTCTACAGCCCGCGCCGTCATTTTGAATCTCATGAAGGAAGGGTCAAACCCGCTCGCTATGAACCTCGTATTTTCAACGGGGTGGACACCCCGGTTCCGGAAATTCAGCTGTTGTCCAACAGCCATTATCATCTGATGTTGACGGCTGGCGGGGGAGGCTACAGTCGCTGGAATAATATTGCCCTAACGCGCTGGCGAAGTGATACCACCCGGGATAACTGGGGAACGTTCTGCTATATCCGCGATATGCAGACGGGTGAGATATGGAGCAATACCTGGCAACCGACAGGCAACGCTATCGGGCTCGACGAAGAAGTGATATTTACCGATGCGGGGGCGGAATTCAGGCGCACCTTCGGGACGCTCAGCGTCAAAACCCAGGTTGTTGTCTCCCCGGAGGATGATATTGAACTACGACGGATCACCCTGGTGCACCGGGGCCGCCAGCCGCGCTCCCTGGAACTGACAACCTACGCCGAAGTGGTACTGGCGTCTGATGCCAGCGATCTGGCACACCCAGCGTTCAGCAATTTGTTTATCCAGACCGAGCTTGATCCTGAACGTGACGCTATCCTCTGCCACCGGCGCCCGCGCTCGCCGGATGAGTCGAGCCCTTGCCTGTTTCACATGATGGTGGTGCATGGCGGTCACCATAAGAGCGTCTCGTTTGAAACAGACAGGGCAGAGTTCCTTGGACGAGGCAGAAGCCCAGCCGATGCTCGGGCCATCGAGGAAGGCGGAGCGCTCAGCAACACATCGGGCTCAGTGTTGGATCCTATACTGGCGATACGTCACGCCATCATCCTGCAGCCTGGGCAACCGGTTACGATTGATATCGTTTATGGCATTAGTGAAAGCCGCCAGCAAAGCCTGGCATTGCTCGAAAAATATCGCGACTATCCTATCGCTGACCGCGTGTTTGAACTGGCGTGGTCGCATAGTCTGGTGGTATTACGTCAGATGAACGCCAGTGAAGATGATGCCACCTTGTTTAATCGTCTTGCCAGCGCAGTACTTTATCCCAGTCAGGAGTTGCGTGCCGAGGGCCAAACCATCAGCCATAATCGGCGTGGTCAGTCCGGCCTGTGGGGCTGGGCAATCTCAGGTGATCTGCCGATAGTGCTGCTCAGCATTTCCAGCGAGGAAGGCGTCGCCTCCGTCACCACCCTGATTCAGGCACACCGATACTGGCGGCTGAAAGGGCTGGAGGTGGACTTGGTGATCTTGAATAACAGCCCAGGGGGATACCAGCAGGGATTGCAAAATCAGATTATGGATTTAATTTATGCCGGGTCAGAAGCCAGTCTGCTGGATAAAACGGGCGGCCTTTTTGTGCGTAATGGCGAGCACCTCACCACTGAGGATAAGCTGCTGCTGATGAGCGTGGCTTGTCTTTACCTCGATGACCGTGCGGGTGGAATTAATGAACAGCTTAACCAGCGTATTCACACCCCAAAACCTCCGGCCAGACCGTTGATTCCGCATATTGTTTCGGAGAGTAACCAACATACCGATTGGGCCCCCGATACCAGCCAGTTGCGCCATTTCAATGGGTACGGCGGATTTTCTCATGACGGCCGGGAATATCAGATTGTGCTCCGGGAAAATGAGTCAACGCCCGCCCCTTGGGCAAATGTACTGGCGAATGCCCGTTTTGGCAGTGTGATTTCGGATGCGGGGCAGGCCTATAGCTGGTATGAGAATGCCCATGAATTCAGGTTAACGCCGTGGGAGAACGATCCTGTGAGCGATCGTAGCGGTGAGGCGTATTACCTGCGTGATGAAGAGAGTGGTGAGTGCTGGTCACCGACGATTTTACCTACGCGCGGACAAGGGGATTATCTGACACGCCATGGTTTTGGCTACAGCGTATTTGCCCATCGGGAGAGTGGTATAGACAGTGAGCTGACGGTATTTGTTGCCGAAGAGACCCCGGTTAAACTTGCAATCCTGACGCTCAGTAACAATTCGGGACGCACTCGTAAACTGTCCGTCACGGGCTACGTGGAGTGGACGCTCGGAGAGTCACGAACTCGCTCCGCCCCTCATATCGTGACACATGCTGCCAGTATCCCTGGCGGTTGCGGTGTGATGGCAAATAACTTTTATGGTGACAACGGTGGCGAGCGCACTGCATTTTTTGCCGTCAGCGGTAATTATTGTTCGTTGATGGGAGATCGCCGGGAGTTTATTGGCCGTAACGGTTCGTTGCGCAGCCCATCCACCATGAAACTGCGCAGACTCTCGGGTAAAACCGGCGCCGGCCTCGATCCCTGTGGAGCCGTCCAGTCAGCGGCTACATTTATTGACGGGGACCAGAGAACGTTTATTTTTGTCCTTGGCGCGGCAGATAATCATGCCCAGGCTCAGGAGATGCTTACCCGCTATCTCAATGAGGATGCGGCCCGCCTGGAGCTGAACCGCGTTCACCACTACTGGCACCATGTGCTCGATAAAATCGTGGTTAATACGCCTGATACATCTGTGAATTTGCTGGTCAACGGCTGGCTGTTATACCAGACCGTAGCCTGTCGCCTTATGGCTCGCAGTGGTTACTACCAGTCCGGCGGTGCATTTGGTTTTCGCGATCAGTTGCAGGATACGCTGGCACTGAGTCATGCCGATCCGAACCGAATGCGCGAACAGATAATGCTGTGCGCATCACGGCAATTTATCGAAGGAGATGTGCAACACTGGTGGCACCCTCCACACGGCAGCGGGGTTCGTACCCGCTGTTCTGATGACTACCTGTGGCTTCCGCTTGCCGTTTGCCACTATGTGGAAACGACGGGGGATATGAATGTGCTGGAGATGCGCATACCGTATCTGGAAGGTCGCCTGCTCCAGCCCGGTGAAGAGTCTATCTATGACACGCCGGTCGTCAGCGGCACCGAAGAGACATTGTGGTTACACTGCGTCAAAGCGATTCAACATGGACTGAGGTTCGGTGAGCATGGCCTGCCGCTGATGGGGGCAGGTGACTGGAATGACGGGATGAACCGGGTTGGTATCGAAGGCAGAGGTGAAAGCGTCTGGCTGGGTTTCTTCCTGTATGACATTTTGCAGCGGTTTGCCGCACTGGCAGAGCGCAGGCAGGATGACAGTATCGCCTTGATGTGTCGTTCGCAGGCCTTACACCTGCAAAACAATCTCGAAACCCACGCCTGGGATGGCGAATGGTACCGGCGCGGTTATTTTGACGATGGTACTCCCCTGGGATCGAAAGCCTCGCAGGACTGCCGGATAGATGCGATTGCGCAGAGCTGGTCTGTATTGTCCGGGGCTGCCAGCACGGGACGGTGCGCACAGGCCATGCAGGCGCTGGATAAGCACCTGGTAGATAACGATGGCGGGTTGATAAGGCTGTTAACACCACCATTCGATGGTCATGGACCTAACCCGGGTTACATCCAGGGTTATCTGCCCGGCGTGCGGGAAAATGGGGGGCAGTATACACATGGCGCCATCTGGGCCGTTATGGCATTTGCACGGATGGGAAATGCAGAACGCGCCTGGCAACTCTGGTCAATGATCAACCCGATAAATCATACCCTTAATGCAGGCTCGGTCGGGATTTATAAGGCTGAGCCTTATGTCATGAGTGCTGATGTCTATAGTGTCGCTCCCCATACCGGACGAGCGGGATGGAGCTGGTATACCGGTTCCGCAGGCTGGGCCTACCGCTTACTTACCGAGGAATTTCTGGGTATAAAACGCTCCGGTGCTATCTTTACTGTCCATGCCAGATTGCCGGATGAGTGGCCCTCTTTTTCGATGTCATATCAACATGGTGAAAGCCAGTATCAGATTATGGTTTCACGCGGAGAGGGAGAGTATCGTGTCACACTGGATGGCATCGTACTGCCTGGCGACAACATTCCTTTGCGGGATGATGGGAAAAATCATACGGTTGAAATTATTCAAAACTGATACTGCCTTAAAAGGCACATTAAAGCCTGCCGTTAATGCGCTGATTGTCCCTGAGAACTTCGATTGCGGTTTGCATTACGACTTTATCATCTCGTCTTTTCTGTTTGAGTTGCATTACTTGGAGGTATTCAAGCAACGTTCGGGTGTTAATCGGCCTGCCTTGTTTTCCCACGGCCAGCACCGCCTCACCAAGGATAATTTTCACTGGGGGTAACTGTGCAGGGTACCAGTCAAGGGTGTCTTCTGATTTCATTATAAATTTCTCATGGAAGGGTATTATATCACAAAATATTACTTTGTTGCTTGGTTCTGCTCTCATAGCTCAAGAATAAAGAGAAACCGTATACTATATGGATAGTTAAAGCCAATGCCTCCCTGCTGAGTTTATGAATGTGATTAATGCATTTCGAGTTGTAAAAAACGTAATAAGGCTAATGAAATATCCAGAAGAATAATGACAAGGATGATTGCAACCACTATGCGCCGACTAATTTATATTTTGAATCTAAACACAACACCATTGTCTAAGCAGTATGTAGTGCTAAAGACATAGTTTTATTTATACATTACAACCTATATATTTAATCTTCGGGTCGAGTTAAGGAAAAACATGTCACAACATTTTACAAAGGCTTTACTCCATCCCCGTTACTGGATTACCTGGTTTGGGCTAGGTTTGCTCTGGATTATCGTCCAACTTCCCTATCCGGCACTGCATTTATTAGGTTCTACTCTGGGGAGGTCATCCAGACCTTTTCTTAAAAGGCGCAGGCGCATTGCCGACAAAAATATAGAGCTCTGTTTCCCGGAAATGACAACAAAAGCACGGGATCAGCTGGTCAGAAAAAATTTTGTTTCCTTGGGGTTAGGGTTGATGGAAACTGGTATGGCTTGGTTTTGGAGTGATGCCAGGGTGAGGAAATGGTTTGAGGTTGAAGGTATTGAAAATCTAACGAAAGCTACCCGAGGCGTGATGGTTTTAGGCGTTCACTTCATGTCCCTTGAATTATGCGGAAGAGTTATGGGGGTATGCCATCCAATGATGGCTACTTACCGTCCACACAATAATCTGCTTATGGAATGGATACAAACTAAAGGTCGAATGCGCTCAAACAAAGCAATGATTAATCGACGCAATCTACTTGGGTTTGTCCGGGCACTGAAAGCCGGCGAGGCTGTTTGGTTTGCACCTGATCAGGATTATGGGCCTGAGGGTAGTGTTTTTGCGCCTTTCTTCTGCGTTAAAAATGCAGCCACTACGAACGGAACTTTTGTTCTATCGAAACTCGCAAGAGCAGACTTGATTACTTTGAGTATGATCCGACTTAGTAATAAAAAGGGCTATCGTATGTTTATCAGTTCTCCGCTTTTAGATTATCCCAAAGGTGATGAGATTATAGCAGCAAACTACATAAATAAAATTATCGAAAAGGAAATCTGCCGAGCCCCCGAACAATATCTATGGATGCATCGTAGGTTTAAGACTCGGCCTGAAGGAGAGCTTTCTGTTTATAAATGAATTATCCGCTAAATCACACAATATAGCATCAGATCGCCTTATATTTTCGAGGTTTACAAAACACTCTGTTTATGTGACCTCTAATAGATATAAAAATCACTACCGCGATTAATCTCACACACAATCAATGCCTTGCAAGCGTGTTGATTTAACTAAAATCGGCAATGAGCACTAATTATTTTAGGAAGGAACATCCTCACCATAAATTAAAATTCAGTTTATTATTTTTAATATACTTATAGGTAAGTAATTTTTATACCAATCGTAGTCTGCTGAGATTCAGGCACAAAAAAACCGGCCTGAGCCGGTTTTGGGAGCGCTTGTCGTTATGATATTGGCCGTTCAGCGGCCGATAGGATGCCCTGGTGTTGCTGCATGTATTCGGGTCACTGCCACTATAGGCGGCGCGGCGATTGAGCGTCCAATGGGTTCGGCAGATCAATAATGGCCTATTGATCGGCTCGGTCGATCGACCCGCTCATCGTCACACCGCCCCGCACTTAGGCAGCCAGTCCGCTTCGCACTCGTCACTCAATATCAGATTGGTTTGTATTCCCTGCTTGGTGCGGCGTTTCAGCAGCGTATGCTCATACTCTTTCAGCGTCTGCGGCACCGCCTGGCCGAACGCCGTCAGGTTCATCACGTGCTGATAGCCCCGTGCCGCCATAAACGATAGGTAGGCGTGATACAGGTAGCGGCGTGGATTCGGCGGGGTGATGTTGGCGTTGCCGATCATCATCCCTTCCGGGGTACCCAGCACCGTCAGGTAACCACAAAAATCGACCAGCGGATCGGCATGCCGTTTGATTTCCAGGGCTTCCGCCGAACTCTGCTGCGCCTGGAGCAGTGCACGCGCATCATTCGGGTTGGCGAAGCGCTGCATCAGGTGACGCACAATCACGGCCAGCTCTTCGGTGATCTTCGCCAGCAGCAACGGATCGCGCTCTTCGGGGGCGATAGCCTCCGGGAACGGCAAAATAACCCGGCGGCGCGAAATGCCGCCGCTGCGGTCGCTGAACTGCATGGGGTTGTTGTTCACCGCCAAAATCACCGCCGGAATGTGCGCCGCGTAGGCGTCGCGGTATTTCGGGTCGATGGCGACGGCATCGCCACCGGTGATGGCCTTGATACCGGCGCCGTCACCACTCCACTTCTCCTGGTCGGGCAGGATAATCAGCGAGAAGCCGACCACGCTGGCACGTTCGCGCGCCGACTCCAGGTTGTCGATGGTGGCCGAGGTGGTGTTGTCCGCCCCGGCCAACAGGCGGGCGATGGCCGCCATTACGCTCTTGCCGCTGCCGCCGGGGCCGGTCACTTCGAGGAACAGCTGCCAGTCATAGCGGTTGGCCAGCACCATAAAAAGTGCCGCGAGAATGCGCTCCTGCTTGTCGTGATTGCCCCCGGCGGCCCGCGTCAGCCATTGCCAGAAGTGCGGCGCATGGTCGGCCAGGTTCTCCCCGGCACGCGGCGGCGTGTAGTCCACGCTGTTGACGGTGCGCAGCCAGTGTTCCTGGCGGTGGGCGCTAAACTGCCCGCTGACGGTATCAAACACCCCGTTACGAAAGCCTATCAACCGGCGGGCCGGGTCGCCCATCTGCGGCACCATCAGTTTGAGGGTATCCAAAATGCTGTTGATACCCGCAGCGGAGAACGGCGCACGCACCTTCTGGAACAGCGCGGCAATCTCCCGGCTCAGCTGTCGGTGTGGCAGCACCTGCCAGGCACCACGCGTATAGCGGCACAGCTCTTCCCCTACCGGCGGCACCGCCAGGGTGTTGCCGTAGTGCTCGGCCAGCAGCTCGGCCTTCTCGCTGGCGCTCATGGCTTTCAGATCGGCATCGCTCAGCGTGTCGAACGGGCTCGGCTGCGGCGGCTGGCTGAACGTCTGGAGCTGCGCGCGCGTGGACTCAGCGCCCTGCTGACAGTAGACATCGTTCCAGTCGCCTTCCGTGGGCGGCAGTGCCGGAGTGCCGCAGCTACGTGTGGCCGCCTCGGCGGCGCGGGTCTGCCCAGTGCCGCTGCGGTCATTATCGGCCGCCAGCAGCAACCGTGCGTCCGGGTAGTGGCTGCGCAGCTGCTGCGCCACGGCCGCCAGGTTGTTGGCATTGAGCGCCACGCACACCGTCTCACCGGTCAGGCGGTGCACGGTGAGGCCGGTGGCGTAGCCTTCCGTGAGCCAGATAACCGCGTTGTCCGGGCCGCAGAGGGTATGGCAGACGGCTTTCACCTGCCCGCCTGCCAGCATGCGCTTGTCCCCGCTGGCGTTAATCAGCTGCACGTTAACCACCTCGCCCCCGGCATTGAGCAGCGGCAATAACAGGTCGCCGGGCTGGAAGGTGATACCGCCAACGCGCAGCGGCTGGCCCTGCAAGGTCAGGGTGTCCACCTCCGGACAGCCTTTGGCGCTCAGATAGGCGTTGCCGGTCTGGGACTGCGCGGCAGCCACCAGAGCCTGTGCCTGTCGCGCGGCCTTGCGCTGGGCCTCAGCCTTGTCTTGTGGTGAATGACCGGCCTCAGCGGCCGGTGGCAAAGTGCTGGCATTATCCCCCATCACGGCAGCCACCTGTTCGGCAGCGGCCCGGGCAGACAACGACAGGGCTTTTTCCACCAGGTTGAGGCCGTCACCGGCCCCGCACTGATTACAAAACCAGGTGCCGCGTCCGCCCTGGTTGTCGAAGCGGAAGCGGTCTTTACCGCCGCAGGTTGGACACGGCTGCGGCTTGCCGTTCGGCTGCAAGGCAATGCCGAGCGCCGGGAGTATCACCGGCCAGTGGCCGGTGGCGGTGCGTACGGTCTGGGAAACGAACTGGGCGCTCATCCTTTCTCTCCTCAGTGTACGGTCGCGTTCTGTGCCGCCGACAGGCGCTCGCAGCACAGTTCGTCCATCATCTTTTGCCCCAGCGCGGTCAGGCGCGGCGCCGCCACCAGAACGTCCGGCTGCACCATGTCGCTCAACATCGTGCACGCCATGTCCATGCCATCCTCTGCGCCGTACTGCCGCACAAAATGTCCCTCCAGGCGCAGGGCAATCGTCATCTGCAGCTCGTCCAGCGTGTAACCCAGGCTCACCCGGTAAAAGGCGCAGGTGTCCAGATAGGCCTGCGCCACGGCGCGACGGAAAACGGCGGTACGGACTTCAATCGGTAAACAGGATGAGGTATTCATGCGGTGGTGGCCTCCATGCGGGCAAGGATTTGGGTTTCACAGGTGTTGACGACGTGGCCGAGTTGGTCGGTCAGCAAGGCAATGACCGAGGCAAACGACGCCTATTGCGTGGCATCGGGGCGCTGCCCGCCGAGGTCGAGGGTGTCCAGCAGGTCGAGGAACAGCACGCCGGTGGCGTGCGCATGCTGGAGACGCAGAAAGTCGGCGTGCGGGATAGGGTAATGGGTGTCGCGGTAGTAGCGGTCGGCCAGGGTGTTCATGCCACCGCCTTAACCGGCAGACGACCGGCAAAGGACAACACGTAATCACGGGCCAGCACGCGGCGGGCGTTGTGCTCAGAATCCGCCACGGTGCGCACCATACGGGGCGAAGCCGTCAGCGCAGAACGGCGTACGGCCGCAAACAGGAAACAGAATGTAGGGTGAGTCGGGGTGAGGGTCGTAGCCATGGTGGCAGCCTCCTTAGAGTAAAGGTTATTGCTACCACCGAAGTTTCCACGCTTATGGGTGGTAGCCCAGACGGGGGTGGAAATACCGGCCTCTAAGAATACCGGCCTGACCGAAGTCAGCCCCGCCTGAGCCACCATTGATTGACTACTGCGATAGCATAACATCCACCGCGCAAAAAATGAGCGAGCAAAGGCTGCGACATAAAAAAACACGCCTGGCGCGTGTTGTGTCGCCTTAGAGTTACTCGGGTTTCCACGCCCGGCTGCCGATTTTGCGACAGCGGGAGGACTATAGCGCAGGGCCGGACGTGGGGGCAAGCCGTAAGACGCCCCCGGACGTTCAATCGATCGCATAGTGATCAACAGTCGGTCAATTGGTCGTTGCGGGTATCGGCAGCCGCGCAGGTCAGCGGCACCGGCCCGGCACGGAACAGGCGCGGCTCAGCCTGGCGACTCGCCAGACGGATAACGCCGTGCTTTTCGCTACGGTGCTCCGGCAAGACGACGCCAGGCTCTTTACGCTGCAACAGGATAGCTTCCGCCACAAACAGCGCGTCGCGCTCATCGAGGGTGAAATGCTGGCGACCCAAGGTTAACTGCATCATACGGCGGCCCCCTGGTGACGGTTGGCGATACGTTCGTCCATCCACTGCTCGACCTCGGAGGCCAGCCAGGCGACGTTTTTACCGCCGAGGGAGACCTGGGCAGGGAACTGCTTACGGCTCATCATCTCGTACACGGTGGAGCGGGACAGGCCGGTGGTGTAGAGCACTTCCGGCAAGCGGATAAAGCGCTCACGCGGGGTGTAACCGCCAGGAATAACCGGCAACGGGGTGGATGGAGTGGGAGTGGAAACGGTCAACATAAAACGCTACCTCTTTGTGTCCGGCCAACGCTGGTCGGGACTGTGTGAACTTCGGTAGCGCCCTATTATGTGAATATTTACCGGGGTGGCAACAAGGTGTTGTTGTGTGGTGGAACAGATTTTATGCTTACTTTTCAATCAAGTGGACAACGTTGGCCAATATTGGCCTTTATTGGCATTTATTGACCTTTGTTGGCAAACCGGACGAAAAGCCTGAGCGATGAATGGGCGGTTGATTAATAGGGAAAAACCGCCAAATACCGCTAGCCAGGGAAAAGGTCGTTTTGGGCCGGGTGAACAGTGGTGAACACCGGGTGAAGAGTTTAGCGAGAACTATTCACCATCTTATTTACTGATTTATCTATATTTTTTATTTAGGTGAACAGTAGTGAATAGTTTTAGTTAAAACTAAAAATGGCCTGATGATTTTCTCATCAGTACTCAAGGCTTTTGTCCTGGGGACAGTCCAACCGGGATGAATGGCGATGTTGTACGGCGGTCAGCAGAATAGCTTCACATTGACTGACGCCGGAGACACGACCATGAGCACCACCGCCTTACCGAAATACATCACCGATAAACTGCAAGCCCTGCGTGACGCTCGCGCCGCTCACGACAAAAACTACCAGGCGTTGACCGACGTCGTGACAGGCATTGCCCGCTGCCACCAACAGAAGAAAGACACCGAAGTGCAGAGCCAGAGCCAGGAGGCAGAAAGCCAGTGGCGCACCCTGTTTCGCAAACTGCGCGGAGAAATGACGCCGGAACTGCAAGCGCAGCACCGCAGTCGGATTTCCAAGCGGGAGTTGGGGAAAGAGTTCGACGGCTTGATTGAGGAGATGGAGCTGGACAGAATGCAGCTTCACCTCAGCTGCGGCGGCACAGCCCCGAAGATGGTGAACGCGCACAAAGACGCCCTCACAACCTTCGCTGACCATGCAATGGGCCAAGCCGTGGATGCGCTGAGCCAGGCGCTTATCAGCCCTGAGATTGTCAAGGCCTGCGCGCTGGCGAAAAAGGCTTATAGCGTTTATGGGGATGACCCGGTGAAAGCGATTGAACAACAGCTGCTGGGAACGCTGCGGGGCCATATTAACACTGCCACGGCAATGCAAAATATCGATCACCCGGTGCTGAATGAGATTGGCCTGACGATACCGGAACAAACCGGCGTATTGCGGGAGCGACAAAGATGCCCGATGCAAGGGGTAGCAGAATTGGCGCAAAAACGTCAATGCTTGCAGCAGAAAGGGGCCAAATCATGATGCGCTGTCCGTTGTGCACTCATGCATCCTATACTCGCACCAGTCGCTATATCACGGAGCGGACGAAAGAAGCCTATTACCAATGTCAAAGCCTGACCTGTTCTTGCACATTCAAGACGGTGGAAAGCGTCGATAAAATCCTGTGCCAGCCGATACAGGCGCAACCGGTCGATGAGAACGCCTTGCCACCGCCGGAGAAAAGGACGTTGAACCGCTATCGCCGCTACAACAGCAATCATACCCTGCACTAATCACACTCCGCCCCGCCGCTCTCGGCAGCATCGCGGGGCATTCCCCTTCCGCCTCGCCCAAAACAGCCTTTTTCCTGGCTAGCCAGCCTCAAATTGCGCGTGCATGCATAGGGTGCATGATTTTGCATGCACGAAAATGCACTTTTCATCCCCTGCCGCACCAGTACTGGCGCGGCCTGCGGCCGTTCATGCAACTGCATGAAAAGCGACACATGAAGTGCGTAGGCGAGGCGGGGGAAGTATTGCGCGCTCATCAAATTGTTACCGTTCTCAAAAACAAGCCGACACTCAGTTCGCAATAATATTAGTTACCACCAACAGCTGTGATAAAAGTTATATTCCTAGCACGTCTTTGATTTCCCTGAGTCTAAATCCAGGGATATTTTTAGCATTCAGATCTTTCTTTGATAAAAAGTCGATCAATTCCTCAGGCGAAGAATCCCCCCGGAAATTAAATTTATTTTTTAGAAACAGAGCAGTACTTCGTGAAAGGCCAAGCGACATTAGGTTCAACTCTATTGGATTGCATGAGCCAAACTCAAGGTAAGCACTGATATTCTCTACTTTTTCAGCCTTATCTTTTTCCCCTTTCGAAATCAGAACAAATACAAGTGTTTCTCTATATACTTTCAAATAACGGACAAGATTATATCTAACTTGATTTTCAAGTGTATTAAGAACATCCCTAATAAGGGATGAGGTTTTTCTTCTTATTTTATCGACAGGCGCGCCATTACTAATCAAATCAGACAACTCACTAGAACTTCTAATTTTATAATTAATCATTGACCTTAGCGAGTGCGAAGTCATCCATTGGTGAGCCATAACACTTATTAACTTTGCATACTGTAATGTAACAGGCCAAGAGAATATATCAATGATAATCTCAATAGCTCGATCCACCCTCGCCTTCCCTCCTTTTTGATAAGGACTAAGAAGAATATAATCATCTAAGTTATCCAGTTGAACAAAATAATCATAGAGCCTTTGAATATAATCAGGCCGCGTCCCTAAATTTAATTTAATTAATTCTTCTGGAATGGTTATCTTCATTCTCCTGACTTTATCATAGTTATATTCCAACATTTCATGAACTTCCTCTCCGTTCAATTCAGAAAAATAAGGCAGCTGAAAACCGTCCCTTTTTACCTCATGATAAAAGCGAGCAAACGCCACGTCAGCCAGCTCTTTATCATCAGTTGGCGAATATATATTATCAATAGCATTGGATATAATTCCACCACCATCCACCATAACTTTTGACATGGCGGAACTTATAGTTTGAAGTGGCTCACCCTCAAAAGATTTCTTATCCCAAATATTGCTTCGAATACACCAAACGTTGCCATGAAATTCATATTTCAATCTACCTGCTCTACCAGCAAGGTTGAGAAAATCAGCCCTAGACATTGGCTCATCCCCACTGTGAGGATTTTCTAAAATAAGATGTTTAGCGGGTAGATTAACACCTTGAAGCAATGTGCTTGTACATACAATAAATCTGATATCACCCCGTTTGAAAAAATATTCAATACCATTTCTTATTATTGATGGCATATTCCCATAGTGAAAGGCAACTCTCGATCTCAAACAAGTAATCAATGTATATTGCTCATGCATTTCTTCTTTAATAGAAGATATAAACTCGTCGAAATCATCTTCCAGTAGCGTTTCACTAAGAACCTCTGCTATGTTAATAGCAACACTCTCTGCATTTGATGGTGTATTTTCAAATACAATTACGGCCCCTCCCGAGCGAGATATAAACTCAGCTAATTTTGCTTTCTGAACGCTCCGATTTCCACGCAAAATAAAATCTAACTTATACACTCCTAAATCAATAACTCTATCTTCAGAATTCAAGCTTATACTAACAGCCTTAGTATTATTTCTCACTTGATTGACAAGCAGTATATTTTGTGTAACAGGTGAAATTGTTTCGATAAATGATTGGCCATTCTGACGCCATCTGAATATTGAGAAAAAATACTCAGGGTTACTAATCAAAGGACTAGAGAACATAACTTGCATATCAGGATGTCTTTCAAGCGCTAATTCAACAGCATTCTGTAGAATTATCCCTCTCTTTCCCTTTTGTATTTCATGAGCCTCATCAACAAGCAACGTATCTATGTGAAAATGGCTATTACCATAAGAGTTAGAAAGTAAGCTAACGAGCCTTTCCTGTGTCAACACGTATATCAAACCTTGTTCTACATTGTCGATATCTATTACTTCTGGCGCAGTTCTTATAATAACATCATTGAGATTCGACTGCTTACATTCATAACGAAATCTATTAGAAACCTCACTAATTAAAGCTCGAGTTGGAACAACATAAACAATGCACTCCTTTTTATAAACTTTAATTTTATCAATAACTGCGAGTGAAAGAATAAATGACTTACCTGCAGATGTTGGTGCCGATATACTAAGATAATTGTTTTTCTTCAATGCATTAAATAGTTTACACTGAAAGTCCGTTAACACCACTTCGTTATATGTATTCTCTGCTTCACGACCTAGACGCTCAAGCGAAAGGGATAAGTTTAGCGCAGGAGATTCCCCATTATTATACTTATCTCTTAATAGTCCCCTTCCGGGAAAATTACCAATTCTAGATAAAATAAGATCGCAAGCCGCAATGACACTTACATCGTACTGCCCATTAATCTCTAATATTCTGCTTACAATATCATATGCTTTTTTTATATCAGATTCACTCTCTGATAAAGATAATATAGAAGAAATAGATAGTAACTGATAAATATTAGCTGCACTTATCTTCAAATCATTATCCACTCCAAGAATACTATTAACACTAACCTTAACAAGCTTGGAGTATATTCCGTTAGTTTCAAACATAATTAATCCAACGCTCTATTAAATTCATTCCTGAACTCAACCACCGAAGGGAATGGAATAAAGAAAACATCAAACCGTAGATATTTTCTATTAAATCTACTAAATTTATCATCTAATAACCCAATCCATTGCGGCATCGATTTAGTCAAGTTGGCAAGAAACTGCTCATGTATAGGAGTTGAAGAGCCATAATCAAATTTATTAAATCCACTCCAGTCGAAACCGATTAAGCATGCATGATTTATACGCACGTCCGAACCCGGCTCACCAGAAACAAATAATTTCCGTACAGACTCCCTAACCTCGTCTTTTGCATATTTATAATGCTTGGTCGCCATACCAAACTCATGCTTATACATTTCATTGGTATGAAAATCATCAATGCTTTTTAGCGCTGAGTCCATAGCAGATGATATTTGCTTATAAAGCTTTGACTCACCAAAGTAAAAATCAACAACTTTGTCCTCTTCATTCCACTTGATGTGTATTCCATCAGAGCCTTTAACTTCATCATTAGAATTAGTTTTTAGTTCCATTTTTGCAACTAACTGAGGAGCTCCAACTATAGCCTCCAGAAGAAAAAACAACAATGTTTCTCCTGCCTCACCTGTTTTATCAGGTGAATCATCAGTAACGTTAGGGTGTCTAAACAAAGATCTAGCCTGTTTTGCTAAAGCTAGCCATTGTTGAGTAGAGAGAGGCTCACTTCTATCTTGCATCGAAAAACAGTAGTCAATTATATATTCATATAGTTTTTCAGCTAAAGCTTTCACCATAGGCCTACCATTACCATCAAATTTCAAATGATGAAATCGAACCTCTGCGCAGAGTGACTTGATGCATAAGGTGTGCTCAACAACATCAATACACGCATCAAAATCTTGTTTTCTGACAGAAACAAATTTATTGACATCATTTATTATTGCCATGAGATTTCCCTAATAAAAAATCAGCAAAATACTGAATCATGGTTGCTCTCTCATGACGATAGATCGCATGATTATAAGTACCTCGGATGGTATTTTTATCTACATGTGCCAGCTGTAACTCTATCCAACGGGAATCAAAACCATGCTCATGTAAGATAGTCGACATCATATGTCTAAAACCATGCCCAGTAACCCGGCCAGCGTATCCAATACGCTTGATAACTTGATTGATACTTGCCTCACTCATAGGCTTGTTCGGATCATTCCGTCCCGGAAAAACATAACGATAGTTTCCTGTCATAGCCTTCAGCTCATAGAGTAAATCTAACGCCTGAGCCGGTAATGGCACAAGGTGTGGTCTACGCATTTTCATTCTTTCAGCAGGAATTTCCCATATAGCGTTAACTAGATCAAATTCCTGCCATTGTGCAGCCCTCAGCTCTATAGTTCTGACCCCGGTGATCATTAGCAATTTAGTTGCTAATTGAACTAGTTTGCTACCAGAGTAAGCTTCAAGCGCGACAAGAAAATCAGGGATCTCACTGGCGGCCAAAAATGGAAAATGCTTAGATTGATGGACCTCTAATGCGCTAGAGAGATCGGCTGCCGGGTTAAACTCGGCACGGCCTGTCGCGGTTGCATAACGAAAAACCTCCGAGCAACGCTGCCTAACTTTACGCATTTTCTCTAATGCACCACGAGCTTCTATCTTGCGAAGCACGTTAAGCAATTCAAGAGGCTTTATCCCTGAAATTGGTCTGTGTCCTACATAAGGGAAAATATCATTTCTGAAGGCTTCCATGATGTCAGAAGCATATCCAGCCGACCATCTAGCTGACTTCAATTGATGCCATTCCCTAGCAATAACTTCAAACGTGTTACCAACACCTACTTGTTGAGCTAATTTCTGCTCTTTGCGAATTTCACTCGGATTACGCCCTTCTGCCACTATTTTTCGGGCTTCATCACGTTTTGTACGCGCTGCAGCCAATGTGACAATTGGATAAACACCAAGGGAGATCATTTTGGGTTTACCGCCATAGCGATAGCGGAAGCGCCAGCTCTTGCTTCCATTAGGTTCTATAAGCAATGACAGCCCTTGCCCATCTCCAAGTGTATAGGCTTTAGCTTCAGGTTTAGCGCGGCGAATCTGCATATCGTTTAAAGGCATGTGTATAGGAATCCAAGACCGAACAGGAACATATACGCAATCCTATACATATTAGATGCCGGATTCCACCGGAACAGTACGGACTAATACGGATTAAAAAAGCTAAAATACCTTATAAAACAGAGTTGTTATGGATTAATACGGACATTACAGGAAGAGAGGATGGTGCCGATAATAGGAGTCGAACCTACGACCTTCGCATTACGAATGCGCTGCTCTACCAACTGAGCTATATCGGCATCGAGCCAAGCCTGCGGGGCAAGCCGGAAGTGCGTTGAACAAGGTAGACCTGCGTGCGAAATGAGTCAATAGCCGCCGGGGCGTTTGGTCGTTTTGCAAGCAACCGCACTGCGGCACACTCAACCTTCCCCAAAAACAATCAGGGCGCAGCACGCTGCGCCCTGATCTCTTTATGACCGCAATCCGGCCTTAGCTGCGCACCAGATCGTCGCCGTAGCCGATCCACTTATAGGTGGTCAGCGCGTCCAGGCCCATCGGGCCGCGGGCGTGCAGTTTCTGGGTGCTCACCGCCACTTCCGCGCCCAGGCCGAACTGGCCGCCGTCGGTGAAACGGGTGCTGGCGTTGACATACACCGCCGAGGAGTCCACCGCGCGCACGAAGTGCTCGGCGCTGCTCAGCGAGCGGGTGAGGATCGCGTCGGAGTGGTTGGTGCCGTGGGTGCGGATGTGGTCGATGGCCTGATCGATATCGTCCACCAGCAGCACGTTCAGATCCAGCGACAGCCATTCGTCGTCGTAATCTTCCGCGTTCACTGGCACCACCGTCGCCGGGCCGCCCTGCAGCAGCGGCAGCGCGTTTTCCGCCGCGTGCAGCGTCACGCCCGCCGCCGCCATTTTGGCGCTCAGCGCCGGCAGGAACTCGGCGGCGATGCTGCGGTTCACCAGCAGCGTCTCCAGCGAGTTACAGGCGCTGGGGCGCTGGATCTTGGCGTTTTCAATCACCGTCAGCGCCTTGTCGAAATCGACGTCGGCATCCACGTAGGTGTGGCACACACCGATGCCGCCGGTGATCACCGGGATGGTCGATTGCTCGCGGCACAGCTTGTGCAGGCCGGCGCCGCCGCGCGGGATCAGCATGTCGACATAGCGGTCCAGGCGCAGCAGTTCGTTCACCAGCGCGCGATCCGGGCTGTCGATCGCCTGCACCGCCGCCGCCGGCAGGCCGCACTGTTCCAGCGCCTGCTGGATCACTTTCACCGTCGCCTGGTTGGTGTTGTGCGTCTCTTTACCGCCGCGCAGGATCACCGCATTACCGGTTTTCAGGCACAGGCTGGCGACGTCGATGGTGACGTTCGGCCGCGCCTCGTAAATCACGCCGATCACGCCGAGCGGCACCCGGCGGCGCTCCAGCTTCAGCCCGCTGTCCAGCAGGTTGCCGTCCAGCACATGGCCGACCGGATCGTTCAGGCGGCACACCTGGCGCACGTCGTTGGCGATCGCCGCCAGGCGCGCCGGAGTCAGCAGCAGGCGATCGAGCAGCGCTTCGCTCATGCCGGTGGCGCGCGCCTGCACCATGTCTTGTTCGTTCGCCAGCAGGATCGCTTCGCTGTTGGCTTCCAGCCTGTCGGCCATCACCGACAGCACCTGATTCTTCTTCGCCGTGCTCAGCACCGCCAGCTGCCAGGAGGCCTGCTTGGCGGCCTTCCCCATCTGCTCCAGCATGCTCACTCCTTAACTGACAATCATATCGTCGCGGTGCACTGCCACCGGACCGTATTCATAACCGAGGATTTCGGTGATTTCCTGCGAGTGGTGCCCGGCGATCATGCGCATTGCGTCACTGTTGTAGCGGCTGACGCCATGCGCCAGATCGCGCCCCGCCAGGTTGCGGATGCGGATCACTTCGCCGCGCGAGAAGTCGCCCTTCACTTCGCGGATGCCTTTCGGCAGCAGCGAGCTGCCGCGCGCCATCATCGCTTCCACCGCGCCGTCGTCGACGGTGATCTCACCGGCCGGCGGCGCGCCGAAGATCCAGCGCTTGCGGTTTTCCAGCGGGGTTTCCAGCGCGTGGAAACGGGTGCCCACCGGTTTGCCTTCGATCACGTCCGCCACCACGCCCGGCTTGCTGCCCGCGGCGATCACCACGTCGATGCCGGCGCGGCAGGCCACGTCGGCCGCCTGCAGCTTGGTGCCCATGCCGCCGGTGCCCAGACCGGAGACGCTGTCGCCGGCGATGGCGCGCAGCGCGTCGTCGATGCCGTGCACTTCACGGATCAGTTCGGCCTGCGGGTTGTTGCGCGGATCGGCGGTGTAGAGGCCCTGCTGATCGGTCAGCAGCAGCAGTTTGTCGGCCCCGGCCAGAATGGCCGCCAGCGCCGACAGGTTATCGTTGTCGCCCACTTTGATTTCGGCGGTGGCGACGGCGTCGTTCTCATTGATTACCGGCACGATGCGGTTGTCCAGCAGCGCCGTCATGGTGTCGCGCGCGTTAAGGAAGCGCTCGCGGTCTTCCAGATCGGCGCGCGTCAGCAGCATCTGCCCGACGTGGATGCCGTAAATGGAGAACAGCTGTTCCCACAGCTGGATCAGCCGGCTCTGCCCCACCGCCGCCAGCAGCTGCTTGGAGGCGATGGTGGCGGGCAGCTCGGGGTAGCCCAGGTGTTCGCGCCCGGCGGCGATGGCGCCGGAGGTGACGATGACGATGCGGTGGCCCGCGGCGTGTTGCTGCGCGCACTGGCGCACCAATTCGACGATGTGGGCGCGGTTCAGACGCAGCGATCCGCCGGTCAACACGCTGGTGCCCAATTTCACAACCAATGTCTGGCTGCCGTTCATAGTATTTCTGCCGTGTGTAATGATGAGAAGAAGAGTGCAAAGGTCTTTGTAACAGGAGAGACGCGTTATGCCAACAGGCACAACGCGAAATCAGCACAATACGTGGTCAAACGGGGTCAGGCGGAGAGTTTGATCAGTTTTTCTTTGAAATCGTCGGCGGGTTCCAGCCCCAGCTCCATGGTCGCCAGCAGCTCGCCCAGGCGGCGATGGAAGTCGCGCAGGGTGTCTTCCAGCTTGGCGTTCACTTCATCATCCTTAATGTTTTGCGCCGTCCAGTCGCCTTCCTTGTCGAACAGGCCGAATTGGTACGAATAGGTGAAGCGCGCCTCTTCCGCCTGCAGCTCCATCCACCAGCCCCAGAACTCACGCTTCTCCGGAGCGGGCTTTACATTGACGCAGACGGCCAAACAATCAAAGAAAAACCGGTCGTTCTCACATTGCCCTTCACGCAGGTACGGCCCCAAGCTGGCAAAACGTTTCATTAGTCGGCTTTTAGGGTGACCACTCGGTAACGTCATTCTCTCACCTCCTCAATGTAGACCACTCTTTTTAACAAATTGTTAAAATTTAGCAACTAATTAACGCATTTTGTCCTTCAGCCAACCGGACATCTGCAGCAACGCCCGGTGGAAGCTGTCGTAAACCGGGGTGCGCGGGATGGCGACCAGCTTGCCGCTCACCGAAGAGGTGACGATCAGCTGCGACTCCTCTTTCGGGCTGAGCGTATCGCGCTCCCAGTAGCCGGAGATCATCGGCGTCGGGCAGCGGCGCCCCAGCAGCCCCTGCATTTTCAGCGAGTAGCTGTTCAGTTCCACCTTCAGCACGTTGTCCGAGGCGTTAGCCATGCCCATGCGGCTGGCCAGTACGTCCATATACATGTCCGGCACGTTCAGCTGGGTGCTGCTGTCACACAGCAGGCGATGCACCACCGGCCCCAGGCAGGCCACGCCGCGCAGCCGCTGCGGCTCCAGGTAGGCCAATCGCACCGCCACGTTGGCGCCGAAGCGGAAGCCGAAGGCGCTCACCCGCTGATGATCCACCCACGGCACCGAGGCCAGCTGGATCAACACCTGCTGGTGCAGGTAGCTGGAGTCCTGCGTCAGCTTCCATTTGCAGGAGGAGCCGATCGACGGCATGTCGAGCGTCAGCATGGCGATGCCGTGCGGCGCCAGATAGTCGCGGAACAGGCGATGATAGTCAGTCTGCAGCGTATCGAGGCTGCCGCACATCAGCACCGTCGGGAACGGTGCTTCGCCCTTCTCCGGCATGTGCAGGAACCCGGTGACGCTACCGCCGCCTTCGATGCGAAACTCCAGTTCTTTCAGCTGATACGGCAGCAGCAGCGCCGCCTCTTCGTACGCGCGGTTGGCGAGCATCTCCGCCTGTTCGGCCAGTTCGTCGCCCTTCAGGTGCGGGTAGCCGGCGATGCTGTACAGGCTCGCGGCCTTCAACCAGTATTCACCGCCGAGCAGCGGATCCTGCTGCTCCGTCGCCCGCTGTTGCCACTGCATGCCCTGATGGATCCACTCGTAGATCCAGTTGCCGTTGCGGTAGCCCACCACGGTATCCAGCCGCTGCGGGTTGCTGCGCTCGGCGTCGGAGGCGGCGATGCGCGCCAGCACTTCGTGGATTTCGATCGGGCTGACGCCGCGCCAGGCCCACAGCAGCGGGTTCAGCATGCGGTACCAGCTGCCGGTGGTGTCACCTTCCAATGCGGAATGCATGGCGGCGCTCACTTTGTTGCGCGCGCGCAGCACCAGCGTCGAGGTTTCAGGGTGTTTGAATTTGGGCTTGAAAAGAATTTCAGAAAGGTTGGCCTGTGCCATGGTAACAACAGCCTCCGTAAATCTGGCGATAGGCCGCAACAGGCCTACTTAACTGGAGGTAGTGTACCTAACTCTGGCGGGATAAACCAAGATAACGCAAACGCCCGGCATAACCGGGCGTCAGGCGGCGGACAAAGGAGGAAAAAGCGTGGTTTTTCCTCCTTTGTGGTCAACGGCCGAAAATCAATAAATTGATTTTCCTTGTTTTTTATATCGTGCCTTCGGTAAGCCTGACAACGCCATCACGTTTATCCTTAAACAAACGCCCGGCATAACCGGGCGTTGACTTGGAACTGGCTGGGCTTAGCGACCGCCGATAGGGGGAACGAAGCTGACGCCCATGTCCCACGGCTGCTCAATCCAGGTGTCCTGCGGGATGTCGATCACATAGTCGTCCACCAGCGGACGGCCCGCCGGCTTGGCGAAGATGGTGACGAAATGCGCTTTCGGGTACATGTCGCGGATCGCTTTTGCGGTGCCGCCGGTATCCACCAGATCGTCCACCACGATGAAACCTTCACCGTCGCCTTCGGCGCGCTTGAGCACTTTCATTTCGCGCTGGTTGTCATGGTCGTAGCTGGAAATGCAGACGGTATCCACATAGCGAATGCCAAGTTCGCGCGCCAGCAGGCCCGCCGGCACCAGGCCGCCGCGGCTGACGGCAATGATGCCGGTCCATTTGTCGGCAGGCAGCAGGCGGTGCGCCAGCTTGCGTGCGTGTATTTGCAGCATATCCCAGGTAACAACGTATTTTTCGCTCATAGAATCGTGTCCCAGCCGGCTGGTGAAGCGGCTTACTTTATAGTTCAGGGGAAAAAAGGTTGCGCGAGATTATAGAGACTGGCCGCGTTGAATTCCAGCTGTACCGAGGAAAACCTCGCGATTTCCGCCGGGCGGATTTTCGGTGATTGATGCTGAAAAAACGAGCGTTCCCGCCGCGAAGCCGTGTGATCAAGCGCTTAAACCGCACAATACGGGGCGCGCACCGCCGGAAATAAAGTGATATTCTCTGACGATCGTGCCACGACGCACAGATACCCGCTCACCTTAACCGCGCGGCACGCCCGTCCTGTCGGAGCCTGCCGTCACAGGAGACTTATAGTGTCTGAATTGTCTCAGCTTTCGCCACAGCCGCTGTGGGATATTTTCGCCAAGATCTGTTCTATCCCGCACCCTTCTTATCATGAAGAAGCGCTGGCGCAGCACATCCTCACCTGGGCCAAAGAAAAGAACCTGCACGCCGAGCGCGATCAGGTCGGCAATATCCTGCTGCGCAAACCGGCCACCAAAGGCATGGAAAATCGCAAGTCGGTCGCGCTGCAGGCGCACCTGGACATGGTGCCGCAAAAGAATAACGACACCGTGCACGACTTCGCCAAGGATCCGATCCAGCCTTATATCGCCGGCGAGTGGGTGAAAGCGCGCGGCACCACGCTGGGCGCCGACAACGGCATCGGCATGGCCTCCGCCCTGGCGGTGCTGGCCGACGACAGCGTTGAGCACGGCCCGCTGGAAGTCCTGCTGACCATGACCGAAGAAGCGGGCATGGACGGCGCCTTCGGGCTGCAGCCGAACTGGCTGCAGGCGGACATCCTGATCAATACCGATTCCGAAGAAGAAGGCGAAATCTACATGGGTTGCGCCGGCGGTATCGACTTCATCACCACCCTGCCACTGCAGCGCGAAGCGGTGCCGGCCGGTTATCAAACCCTGAAGCTGACCCTCAAGGGCCTGAAAGGCGGCCACTCCGGCGCCGAGATCCACGTCGGGCTGGGCAACGCCAACAAACTGCTGGCGCGCTTCCTGTTCGCCCATGCGGCGGCGCTGAACCTGCGCGTGCTGGATCTGAACGGGGGCACCCTGCGCAACGCCATCCCGCGTGAAGCCTCCGCGGTGGTTGCGGTGCCGGCGGAAAAAGCCGACGCGCTGAAAGCGCTGAGCCAGGAGTTCCTGGCGGTGCTGCAGAACGAACTCTCCGCCAAAGAGAAGAACATCACCGTGCTGCTGGAGCCGGCCACCAGCGCTTCGCAGGCGCTGAGCGCCGACAGCCAGCAACGCTTCCTGGCGCTGCTGAACGGCACGCCGAACGGCGTGATCCGCATGAGCGACGCAGTCAAAGGCGTAGTGGAAACCTCGCTGAACGTCGGCGTGGTCACCACCAGCGAAAACGAAGCGGAAATCATCTGCCTGATCCGCTCCCTGATCGACAGCGGCAAAGATTACGTGGTCGAGATGCTGACCGCGCTGGGCCAGCTGGCCGGCGCCAAAGTGGCGCCGAAGGGCGGCTACCCGGGCTGGCAGCCGGACGCCGACTCGCCGGTGATGCACCTGGTGCGCGAGCTGTATCAGGATCTGTTCAACAAGACGCCGAACATCATGGTGATCCACGCCGGCCTGGAATGCGGCCTGTTCAAAAAGCCGTATCCAAACATGGACATGGTATCGATCGGGCCAACCATTACCGGCCCGCACTCGCCGGATGAGCAGGTGCATATCGAAAGCGTCGGTCTGTACTGGAAGCTGCTGACCTCGCTGCTGAAAGCGATCCCTGAGCGCGCGTAATCTGCGCGCTTAACGCAAAAAGCCGGCGACTCGCCGGCTTTTTTATTCCCAAGGCAGCGCCAGCTGCCGCTCCAGCTGCGGATCGAGCAGCGTCACATGCAGCCCCACCAGCCGCACGCCGCGCCCTTCGCGCCGCTCGCGCCACGCCTGCCGCGCCACCGCCAGCAAATCCTGCTGATTCAGCACCGGGAAGACGTGCTCCTGGGTGGTTTGCTGAAAATCCTGAAACTTCAGCTTCACGCCCTGCCGGGCGATGTGCAGATCCGGCTTTACCTTGCGCAACCGCATCTCCAACTCGGGATAGAGTTTGTCGATAATCAGCGTTTCGCAGTCTTCCCAGTCGTGAATGTCTTCCGCCAGCGTGCGCTCCACCCCCACCGATTTGCGCAGCCGCTCCGCCGAGATTTCGCGCCGATCGATGCCCTGACACCGCTCCCACAACACCCGGCCAAACTTGCCGAAGCGCTTGAGCAGCTGCGCCAAATCGTATTGCTGCACGTCGGCGCAGGTGATAAGCCCCACTTCCTCCAGCCGTTTGGCGGTCACCTTGCCGACGCCGGGGATCTTGCTGAGCGGCAGCTGCTGCAAAAACGCCGGCACCTGCGCCGGCGTGATCACGTATTGCCCGTTCGGCTTGTTCATCTCGGAGGCGATTTTGGCGAGAAACTTGATCGGCGCGACGCCGGCCGACGCGGTGAGATTCAGCTCGTCGGCGATCGCCTGACGGATCTCCTGGGCGATCAGCGTCGCCGAGCCGTTGCATTGCGGGCTGTCGGTCACGTCGAGATAGGCTTCATCGAGCGACAGTGGCTCGATCAACGGAGTATAGCGGGCGAAGATTTCACGGATGTGCAGCGAAGCCTCTTTGTAGGCCGCCATGCGCCCCGGCAGCAGGGTGAGATGCGGGCACAGCTTGAGCGCCATCGCCGTGGACATGGCGCTGTGTACGCCGTAGCGCCGCGCCGGGTAGTTGGCGGTGCTGATCACCCCGCGCCGATCGGCGCTGCCGCCAATCGCCAATGGGATCTCACGCAGGCTGGGATCGTCGCGCATTTCCACCGCCGCGAAGAAGCAGTCCATATCGACATGAATGATTTTACGCATCGCACCCTCCAGTAACACTGTATAAGTATACAGTCAGATGCCGAAAGCTCAAGGCCGCAGGCTTCGATGAAAGCGCCGCTTCCGTCAGATATTTCCGCGTTGTTAAAAAAGCTTAATTTTTCAATAGTATGATCTCAGCTATCCCCTGCGGCTCACCACAACGATAATGACAAGGTACTCTACATGAACAGATTTTCTCATTGGCTGCTGGCTTCCGCGCTGTCGCTGAGCGCGCTGGCGGCCAGCGCTGCCGGTCACGCGCCGGCGATCGTCGCCCATCGCGGCGGCACCGCCGATGCGCCGGAAAACACTCGCATCGCCATCGAAACCGCGCTGAAAAACGGTGCCGACGCCATTTGGATCACCCTGCAAGAATCCAAAGACGGCGTCATCGTGCTGTATCGCCCCTCGGATCTGAAGGCGCTGACCAACCGGCAGGGCCCGGTTTCTGCGTATACCGCCGCGCAATTGGCCGAGACCGATGCCGGCTGGGCGTTCGCCAAAGGCGATGCGCATCCGTTCCGCGGCCAGGGCATCGGCATTCCGCAGCTGGACGAGGTGCTAAAGGCGTTCCCGCACGTCACCTTCTATCTGGACATCAAATCCCCGGACGCCGATCCGGCGCAGTTTGGCCAGGCGCTGCTGGCGACGTTGCAAAGCACCGACAGCCTGAACCGCATCCGCGTCTACTCTACCGACGCCAAATACCTGCAGGCGCTGCCGCCGGCCATCCCCCGCTTTGAAAGCCGCGACGAAACCCGCACGCTGCTGGCCAACGTCACCATGGCGCACCAGTGCGACGTCAAACCGGACAACCGGCAGCCGCGCTGGTACGGGCTGGAGCTGAAGCGCGAGGTGGAGGTGGTAGAGAAATATACCCTCGGAGAGGGGCGTTCTAAGGCGTTTCTGACCTGGGATAAAGAGTCGATGGACTGTTTCCGCTCGCAGGGCCCGGCGCACATCATTCTGTTCGGCGTCAACACGCCGCAGGCGTATCAGCAGGCACTGGCGCTGGGGGCCGACGGCGTGATGGTCAACTCGCCGGCCGAGGCGAAAAGCTTCCGCAAGGCGAAATAAAAAACCCGGCCAAGGCCGGGTTTTCGCTTCGCTACAGAATGCGGTGCTTGTCCAACTGCTCGCGCCGCTGCGCCGCTTTGGCTTCGCGCTTTTTGCGCGCATCGCAGGGTTCCGGGCAGTCGCAGACTTTCTCCATGCCCAGCGCGGTGATGCCGCCGCAGCTGCCCTGCAGGCTTTTGCGTTTGAACACGTAACCCAGCGACATCCCGCCAACGATCAGCAAGAACAACACGAAGGTAGCGGCGAATACCGTCAACATAGCAACCTCACGAACGCTTTTTCAGATAGGGTTTGAACGCGTCCGAATAACGCTCCTCAAACCCGTCGGCGGTTTTCACGATCATGAACACCGGGATACCGAGCAGGTTGGCCAGCGCCATGCCGCGCTCCGGCCCCATCACGTTCAGGCCGGTGGACAGGCCGTCGGCGGTCATGCAGGTCGGGCTCAGCACGGTGATCGACACCAGCCGATGATGGATCGGCCGCCCGGTGACCGGATCGATGGTGTGCGAATAGCGCACCCCGTCCTGCTCGAAGTAGTTGCGATAGTCACCCGAGGTGGCGATCGACATCTCCCCCGGCTGGATCACCAGCTGCGCCTGCTGCTGCGCGCCGGCGGTCGGGCGCTCGATGGCAATGCGCCACGGCTTTTGCTCGCCGTTACGCCCGCGGGTACGAACTTCACCGCCGATATCCACCATGTAGTCTTTCACGTGTTGCGATTGCAGATACTCCGCCACCACGTCCACGCCGTATCCTTTGGCAATCGAAGACAGGTCGACATACAGCTCGGGGATGCTTTTCACCAGCGCGCTGCCCTGCACCGCCAGTTTATCGGCGCCGGTCCAGGCGCGGCGGTGCTCCAGTTCCGCCTCGCTCGGCACTTTGTCCGGCCGCCCTTCCGGGCCGAAACCCCATAGGTTGACCAGCGGCCCGACGGTCACGTCCAGCGCGCCATCAGTAACGCGGTTGATGCGCAGCGCTTCGCGCACCACTTCGGCGGTGGCCGGCGAAACCGGGAACGGCCGGTCAATGTCGCGGCTGGCGTTGAAGCGGCTTAGCTCGGAATCCGGCCGGTAGGTGGACATCTGATCGTTCACCTGTTCCAGCCGTTTGTCGATCTCCGCCTGCATCTCGCGCGCCGACGGCGTATCGTCGCCGGTCACGTAACGGATCGAATACGAGGTGCCCATGGTTTTACCCGTCAGATCCACCTGTTCCGGCCCGCAGCCGGTCAGCAGCAGGGTGGCGCTCAGCGCCACGCCCGTCAGCCAGTTCTTCGTCGCCAATGCGCGCAATTTAGCCACCAAAGTCATCCAGCATGATGTTTTCGTCTTCGACGCCCAGATCTTTGAGCATCTTGATCACCGCGGCGTTCATCATCGGCGGCCCGCACATGTAAAACTCGCAGTCCTCCGGCGCCGGGTGGTTCTTCAGGTAGTTCTCCAGCAGAACATTATGGATAAAGCCGGTGTAGCCGGTCCAGTTATCTTCCGGCTGCGGATCCGACAGCGCCACGTGCCAGGTGAAGTTGTCGTTCTCCGCCTGCAGTTGGTTGAAGTCGTCTTCATAGAACATCTCGCGCAGCGAACGTGCGCCGTACCAGAAGGTGATCTTGCGTTTCGAGTTCAGGCGCTTGAGCTGATCGAAGATGTGCGAGCGCATCGGCGCCATGCCCGCGCCGCCGCCGATAAAGATCATTTCGGCGTCGGTGTCCTTGGCGAAGAACTCGCCGAACGGCCCGGAAATGGTCACCTTGTCGCCCGGCTTCAGCGACCAGATATAGGAAGACATGATGCCCGGCGGCACCTCCGGATTGTTCGGCGGCGGCGTGGCGATACGCACGTTGAGCATGATGATGCCCTTTTCTTCCGGGTAGTTGGCCATCGAGTAGGCGCGTACCGTGGTGTCGTTCACCGTCGAGCGGTAGCGGAACAGGTTGAACTTGTCCCAGTCGCCGCGATACTCCTGCGGCACGTCGAAGTCGGCGTAGCTGATGTCGTGCGCCGGCGCTTCGATCTGGATGAAACCGCCCGCGCGGAACGGCACGTCTTCGCCATCGGGGATCTTCAGCTTCAGCTCTTTGATAAAGGTGGCTTTGTTATCGTTGGAGATAACCTCGCACTCCCATTTCTTCACGCCGAAGATCTCTTCCGGCAGCTCGATCTTCAGGTTCTGCTTCACGTTCACCTGGCACGCCAGGCGGCACCCTGCTTTCGCTTCGCGCTTGTTGATGTGCGAGAGCTCGGTCGGCAGGATATCGCCGCCGCCCTCTTTGATCACCACCCGGCACTGGCCGCAGGAGCCGCCGCCGCCGCAGGCCGAGGAGACGAAGATCCCCTGGCTGGAGAGCACGTTGAGCAGCTTGTCGCCCGCCGGCGCATGGAAGCTCTTATCCAGATCGCCGTTGATTTCCACCGCGATGTCGCCGGTGTTCACCAGCTTCGATTTGGCGAACAGGATCAGCAACACCAGCACCATCACGATGGCGGTGAACATCGCTACGCCTAAAATAATTTCCATAAATTCTTCCCGCCTTTACAACTGAACACCGGAGAAGGACATGAAGCCCAGCGCCATCAGTCCGGTGGTGATAAAGGTAATGCCCAGGCCGCGCAGCCCTGCCGGCACGTTGGCATACTTGAGTTTTTCGCGGATCCCCGCCATGGCGACGATCGCCAGCATCCAGCCGGTGCCGGAACCGATGCCGTACACCACCGATTCGGCGAAGTTGTAGTCGCGCTGCACCATGAAGGACACGCCGCCGAAGATGGCGCAGTTCACGGTGATGAGCGGCAGGAAGATGCCGAGCGCGTTATACAGCGACGGGAAGAAGCGATCGAGGATCATCTCCAAAATCTGTACCAGCGCCGCGATCACGCCGATGAAGGTGATGAAGTTGAGGAAGCTCAGATCGACGCCTTCCACCAGCGCACCGTCGCGCAGGATCAGGTTGTAGACCAGGTTGTTCACCGGCACCGAAATGCCGAGCACGATGGTCACCGCGATGCCCAGGCCAAAGGCGGTCGAGACCTTCTTCGAGACCGCCAGGAAGGTACACATCCCGAGGAAGAACGCCAGCGCCATGTTCTCGACGAACACCGCGCGCACAAACAGGCTGATATAGTGTTCCATCGGCCTTTACTCCTTTTCGATCTGCGCCGGCTTCAGGGTGCGCAGCACCCAGATCAGCAGGCCGATGATGAAGAACGCGCTCGGCGCCAGCAGGAACAGGCCGTTCGGCTGATACCAACCGCCGTTCTGCACCGTTTCCAACACCGGCACGCCAAACAGCTTGCCGGAGCCGATCAGCTCGCGCAGGAAACCGACCAGCACCAGGATCACCCCGTAGCCCAGCCCGTTGCCGATGCCGTCCATAAAGCTCTCGATCGGCGGCGACTTCATGGCGTAGGCCTCGGCGCGCCCCATCACGATGCAGTTGGTGATGATAAGGCCAACGAACACCGACAGCTGCTTGGAGATCTCGAACGCATAGGCGCGCAGCAGCTGATCGACCACGATCACCAGCGAGGCGATGATCGCCATCTGCACGATGATGCGCACGCTGTTGGGAATATGGTGACGGATCAGCGAGATGAAGAAGCTGGAGAACGCGGTCACCAGCGTCACCGCAATGGTCATCACCACCGCCGTCTCCAGCTTGGTGGTCACCGCCAGCGCCGAACAGACGCCCAGCACCTGCAGGGCGATCGGGTTATTGTCGAACAGCGGCCCCAGCAGGACCCGCTTTATCTCTTTGGAATCAGCCATTTTTCAGCGCTCCTTCACGAACTTTTTTCAGGAACGGGCCGAAGCCGTGCTCGCCCAACCAGAAATCAAACGTATGCTGCACGCCGTTGGAGGTCAGCGTGGCGCCGGACAGGCCATCCACCCCGTGTACGTCCCCCTGACGCGCGCCGCCTTTCACCACGCGGATCGCCGGCTGGCCGTTGTCGTCGAACAGCTGCTTGCCGACCCACTGCTGGCGCCAGGACGGGTTCTCGACCTCGCCGCCCAGCCCCGGGGTTTCCCCCTGGTCGTAGTAGGTGATGCCCTTGACCGTATTGCCATCGTTATCCAGCGCCACGAAGGCGTACATCATCGACCACAGGCCGGTGCCGTATACCGGCAGCACAATCTTGTTCACCTGGCCGCTTTCATCGCGCACCAGATAGATTTCCGCCTGGTTGCTGCGGCGCTTGATGCCGGCCGGATCGTCGCCCGCCGCCAGCGCCACGCTTTTGGCGTCGTCGCGCAGCGCGGCGCCCAGATCGAACGCCGCCGCTTTGCCGGCGACAAACTCGCCGCTGTTCAGATCCACCAGGCGCGGTTCGATGCGCTCGCTGTACAGGCGCTTGACCTGCTCGCTCTCCATTTTCGGCTGCAACAGGCCGGCTACGTCGAGAATATTGCGCTGCTTATCGAGCAGCTTTTGCTCCTGCTGTTTGGACTTCAGGCCGACGGCGGAGCCCGCCACCACCACTGAACACACCAGACACAGCAGCAGCACTACCAGCAGCGTTTTACCGATGCCGTCATTTTTCGCTTCATTCGCCACGGGCTTTTCTCCGCTTGATGTTGGCCTGCACCACCAGGTAATCGAACAGCGGCGCGAACAGGTTGGCGAACAGGATCGCCAGCATCATGCCTTCCGGATAGGCGGGGTTGACTACCCTAATCAGCACGCACATCACGCCGATCAGAATGCCGTACCACCATTTCCCCTTATTGGTGAAGGAGGCCGAAACCGGGTCGGTCGCCATAAAGATCATGCCGAAGGCGAAGCCGCCCAGCACCAGATGCCAGTACCACGGCATGGCGAACATCGGGTTGGTGTCCGAACCGATGGCGTTGAACAACAGGGCGGAAGCCACCATGCCGAGCATTACGCCGGCGACGATGCGCCAGGAGGCCACGCGGCCGAACAGGATAATCGCCCCGCCGATCAGGATCATCAGCGTGGATACCTCACCGATGGAGCCGGGAATGTTGCCGAGGAAAGCGTCCATCCAGCTGATGGACTGGCCGGTGGCCACGTTGCTCAGGCTGTGCGCCCCGCCCGCGCTCCACTGCGCCAGCGGCGTCGCGCCGGAGAAACCGTCCGCGGAAGTCCACACCAGATCGCCGGAGATCTGCGCCGGATAGGCGAAGAACAGGAAGGCGCGGCCGGCCAGCGCCGGGTTGAGGAAGTTGCGCCCGGTGCCGCCGAAGATCTCTTTGGCCACCACCACGCCGAAGGTGATGCCCAGCGCGGCCTGCCACAGCGGCAGGGTCGGCGGCACGATCAGCGCGAACAGGATAGAGGTGACGAAGAAACCTTCGTTGACCTCATGCTTGCGGATAATGGCGAACAGCACTTCCCAGAAGCCGCCGACGACGAACACCACGGCGTAGATCGGCAGGAAGTAACAGGCGCCCAGCACCATTTTGCTGACCCAGCCGGCGTCGGCCGCCAGCGAGGCGCCGAGCCACTGCGCCAGGCGATAATGCCAGTCGCCCGCCAACACCTGTTGCAGCGCCTCGCCGCTGTACAGATGGTGCAGCGCCGGGATCGCCTGCTGGCCGACGTTGTACATGCCCCAGAACATCGCCGGGAACACCGCCAGCCACACCAGGATCATCATGCGTTTCAAATCGATGGCGTCGCGCACGTGCGAAGCGCCGCGCGTCACCGTGCCGGGGGTGTAAAACACCGTGGTGGTCGCTTCATACAGCGGGTACCACTTTTCCAGTTTGCCGCCCGGCGTGAAGTGATGCTCTATCTTCTCGAAATAATTCTTCAGGCCCATCGGTTATCCTTCCTGCTCAATCTTGGTCAGCACCTCGCGCAGCACCGGCGCGTACTCATACTTGCCGGGGCAAACGAAGGTGCACAGCGCCAGATCTTCCTCGTCCAGCTCCAGACAACCCAGCGCCTGCGCGCTGTCGCTGTCGCCCGCCAGCAGATCGCGCAGCAGCAGCGTCGGCAAAATATCCAGCGGCATCACCCGCTCGTAGTTGCCGATCGGCACCATGGCGCGCTCGCCGCCGTTAGTGGTGGTTGAGAAGGCGAACAGTTTGTTCTTCAGGAAGTGGCCCAGCGTGGTGCGGGTAATGGAAAACTTGTTCGGCGAGGGCACGATCCAACCGAACAGCTCTTTGTCGCGCCCTTCTTCCAGCACCGACACCTGCGAGTGGAAGCGGCCGAGCCAGGCGTTCGGCCCGGCGGCGTGCATGCCGTTCAGCACCGAACCGGAGATCACCCGATTCTCGCCGCCTTTCAGGCGGCCGGCGGTCAGCTCATCGAGGCTGGCCCCCAGGCGGGTGCGCAGCAGCGCCGGCTGCGCCACCTGCGGCCCGGCCAGCGCCACCACACGGCGGGTGTCGAGCTTGCCGGTGGTGAACAGCGTGCCGATGGCGATCACGTCCTGGTAACCGATGTGCCAAACGGTTTTCTTCAGGCTGACCGGTTCAAGGAAGTGAATGTGGGTGCCCGCCAGCCCGGCGGGATGCGGGCCGGCAAATTCGCTGTAGGCGATCTGCGGGCCGCTCTGCTGGCCAACCGAGGCGCCGGCGGCGTGGCATACGTGCACCTTGCCCGCCGTCAGGCGCGCCAGCACCACCAGCCCGGCGTTGAACGCCGCCTGCTGCTCGGCGATGATCACCTGCGGATCGGCGGCCAACGGCTGGGTGTCCATCGCGGTGACGAAAATGGCGCGCGGTTCACTGCCGGGAGCCGGCGTCTTGCTGAACGGACGGGTGCGCAGCGCGGTCCACAGGCCGCTGGCGATCAGTTCGCTTTCGACCTGCTCGCGCGGCAGCTGGGCCAGTTCACCCAGCGGGTAGTGCGCGAACTCGAGCTGATCGTCGCCGCCGTTTTCCAGCGCAATCACCACCGATTGCAATACGCGCCGCTCGCCGCGGTTAATCGCGGCGATGCGGCCGCTGGCGGGAGCCGTGAAGAAAACCCCGGGGTTTTTCTTGTCTTCGAACAACGCCTGGCCTTTCTTAACGGTATCGCCTTCCTGCACCAGCATGGAGGGGCGCATTCCGACATACTCTTCCCCAAGCAGGGCGACATGCTGAATGTTCGGGCCATCTTGGATCGCCTGAACCGGAACCCCGGCTATCGGCAGATCTAACCCTTTTCTGATCTTAATCATAGGATTTATACGATGTAGTTTGGTTTACACGTCTGCCCGGCCCCAGAGGCGGGTGCGGACGATGCCAGGATTGCCGGGCAGTGCGCACGACGGCACACCCAACATGAACTTTCTCGCAGTGAATATATGGGGTAACGCGCATTCCCTTGATTCCCCCCTTTCCGTTGTTTGCGTGACAATCGATGTGTTAACGGCCTGTAGCCAAATAACCACCAAAACGGCCGGGTTATATGCCATAACCCCTGCCGCTTCAATCGCCACCGCGCGTTAAATTGAAGAGGGAATATTAACATTGTTCGCAACATTGTTCTGCGTTACGTCGTGACTTGGGTCAAGCAAACGCAATTAAATTTCGCCTGTTTTTCACTACTTATCGTTAAAATCTGCCGGTCATTTCACTTTTATCGAGCTTTGTCGTTTTTTTATACATATCACGTATTGCTAAAAATAAACGCGCTGGTAATCTGGCGGTGTTTTGCAGCAGTAAAAACAATAATCAGTGGCATGCTGGCCAGGTTGATTACGCCGGCAGATAAATATAAGCAGGAATTATAATGAGCAAAATCGCGCTGTTGTTTGCGATGCTTGTTTCTATGCCGATGATCACGGCCTGCAGCGCCAGCGAGCAGGTACCCGAAGCACCGGTAGTTAAACAGCAATTATTGGGTTCGCCGGTCTATATTCAGATCTTCAAAGAGGAACGCAAGCTGGAATTGTATGCCAGAATGGGCAATGAATTCCGCCTGGTCAACACGTTCCCGATCTGTAATTTCTCCGGCGGGCTGGGTCCTAAACGTCGTGAAGGCGACTTTAAAAGTCCTGAAGGCTTTTATAGCGTTGACGCGCGCCATCTGAAACCCGACAGCAAGTATTATCGGGCGATCAATATCGGTTTCCCTAACGATTACGATAAGTCGCAGGGCTATTCCGGCGCTTATCTGATGATCCACGGTGAATGTAAATCGATCGGCTGTTACGCGATGACCAACACCTATATGGATGAGATCTATCGCTACGTCGAAGCCGCCTTCGCCTATGGCCAAAGCCGCGTCGACATCAGCATCTACCCGTTCCGCATGACCGAACAGAACCTGAAACGCCATGCGTCATCCAGCTATATCGCCTTCTGGCGCCAGCTGAAGCCGGGCTACGATTACTTCGCGAAGAACCGCCAACCGCCGACAATGGGCGTGGTCAATGGCCAGTACGTCTTGGGTCAACCGCTGATGAGCAGCGGCGGCATGATGACGCAGTACGCGTCAGCCAGCCCGACGCCCAACACCAACCCCTTCGCTCAGAACAAGCCGCTCACCGAAGTGAAATAACGCGAACTCGCCTGGCTCAATCTTGTGCCAGGTTTCGTTGGCGGTCAGCGGTTGGGTGGCGATCACCGTGACCACATCGTTCGGTGTGGTCTGTTGCTGAAAATCAATCTCCACGTCCTGATCAAGCAGCGTCGCCTTGCCGAACGGCGCGCGGCGCGTGATCCAATACAGGTTGGTGGAGCAATACGCCATCACGAAGCGCCCGTCCGACAACAGCATGTTGAACACCCCTTTCTTGCGCAGCTGGCTCGCCAACAGGCCGATATAGCGGAATACCGCCGGCCACTGGCTCGGGGTGCGCGGATATTTCAGCGCCAGCTGGTGCAGCAGCCAGCAAAACGCGTATTCGCTGTCGGTCTGGCCGACCGGGCGGAACGTGCCGGTATCCAGCTGGCGATAGCCTTTCAATTGGCCGTTGTGCGCGTAGGTCCAGTTGCGGCCCCACAGTTCACGGGTGAACGGATGGGTGTTTTCCAACGCCACTTCGCCGCGGTTGGCCTGGCGAATATGGGACACCACCGCGCAAGACTTGATCGGGTAGTCCTGCACCAGGCGGGCGATCGGCGAGTTGAAGCTCGGCTGCGGATCCTTGAATGTACGGCAGCCGTTCCCTTCATAGAAGGTAATGCCCCAGCCATCCTTATGCGGCCCGGTGCGGCCGCCGCGCTGTACCAGGCCGGTAAAGCTGAAGCAGATATCGGTCGGTACGTTTGCGCTCATCCCGAGCAGTTCACACATCGCCAGCACTCCTTAACCACACTGACACAGGCTGTGCGGGCACGGCATATATGCGGCGTCCGCAGTCTTATTCATGGGGAGCCGCAGCCCCCCGAAGGCTATTACGCCTTAACCATCTCTTTTTCGATCAGCTGAATCAAGATGTGAATCGCTTTAATGTGGATCTCCTGGATGCGATCGGCGTAGCCGAAGTGCGGCACGCGAATTTCCACATCGGCGGAACCCGCCATCTTGCCGCCGTCCTTGCCGGTCAGGGTGATCACTTTCATCCCCTTGGCACGCGCCGCGTCGATAGCCTTGATGATGTTGCCGGAGTTGCCGGAGGTGGAAATGCCCAGCAGCACGTCGCCTTCGCGGCCCACCGCTTCCACATAGCGCGAGAACACATACTCATAGCCGAAGTCGTTGCTGACGCAGGACAGATGGCTCACGTCCGAGATGGCAATCGCCGGGTAGCCCGGGCGGTTTTCGCGGTAGCGGCCGGTCAGCTCTTCGGCGAAGTGCATCGCGTCGCAATGGGAACCGCCGTTGCCGCAGGAAATCACTTTACCGCCGGCTTTGAAGGAATCCGCCAGCAGCACCGCCGCGCGTTGGATGGCGTCGATGTTGGCGTCGTCATTGATAAATTTCGCCAGGGTATCAGCCGCTTCGTTCAGTTCACTGCGAATAAGGTCGTGGTACATGAGGAACCTCTTGTTATCGTCAAATCTTCCGCTCCGCAGTGTACCGGATCGCGGAAACAGCGAGAAGCATTCTCAGCCAAACAGCGCGCCGGTTAAGGAAGCGGAGAGGTTTTTGATGATTGGTGCTGTCAGTTTGTGACCTGAGTTGTAATTAAACTGTAAACACATTGATAAAAATTCTGCCTTGTACTAAAACCTATTACATACACACAACAGGTCAGACCTCTTACTACTTCGGAGCTTCTTATGATGGTTCTTAGTATTGTCGTTTTACTGGCGCTCCTCGGCGTGGTGTTCTACCACCGAGTGAACCTTACCCTCAGCAGCCTGATCCTGGTGGCGTACACCGCCGCCATGGGCGCAATCGGCCTGTGGAGCTTCTGGCTGTTGCTGCCGCTGGCGATCGTGCTGCTGCCGCTGAACCTTTCCTCTGTGCGTCGCTCTCTGCTCTCCGCGCCGGCGCTGCGCGCCTTCCGCAAGGTGATGCCGCCGATGTCCACCACCGAGAAAGAAGCGATCGACGCGGGCACCACCTGGTGGGAAGGCGATCTGTTCCGCGGCGCGCCGGACTGGAACAAGCTGCACAGCTACCCGAAACCGCGCCTGACGGAAGAAGAGCAGGCGTTTATCGACGGCCCGGTGGAAGAAGCCTGCCGCATGGCCAACGACTTCCAGATCACCCACGAACTGGCCGATCTGCCGCCTGAACTCTGGGCGTACCTGAAAGAACACCGTTTCTTCGCGATGATCATCAAGAAAGAGTACGGCGGCCTGGAATTCTCCCCTTACGCTCAGGCGATGGTGCTGCAAAAACTGGCCGGCGTTTCCGGCATCCTGGCGATCACCGTCGGCGTACCGAACTCCCTCGGCCCGGGCGAACTGCTGCAGCACTACGGTACCGAAGAACAGAAAAACCACTATCTGCCGGGCCTGGCGCGCGGCGACGAGATCCCTTGCTTCGCGCTGACCAGCCCGGAAGCGGGCTCCGATGCCGGTGCCATTCCAGACGTCGGCACCGTGTGCATGGGCGAATGGCAAGGCAAGCAGGTGCTGGGCATGCGCTTGACCTGGAACAAGCGCTACATCACGCTGGCGCCGGTCGCCACCGTACTGGGCCTGGCGTTCAAACTGCATGACCCGAACCGCCTGCTGAGCGACAACGAATCCCCGGGCATCACCTGTGCGCTGATCCCGACCAGCACGCCGGGCGTGGAAATCGGCAACCGCCACTTCCCGCTGAACGTGCCGTTCCAGAACGGCCCGACCCGCGGCACCGACGTGTTCGTGCCGATCGATTACATCATCGGCGGGCCGAAAATGGCCGGCCAGGGCTGGCGCATGCTGGTTGAATGCCTGTCGGTCGGTCGCGGCATCACCCTGCCGTCCAACTCCACCGGCAGCCTGAAATCCATCGCCCTGGCGACCGGCGCCTACGCGCACATTCGCCGTCAGTTCAAGATCTCCATCGGTAAGATGGAAGGGATCGAAGAGCCGTTGGCGCGCATCGCCGGCAACACCTATGTGATGGACGCCGCCGCTTCGCTGATCACCTACGCGCTGGTGCAGGGTGAGAAACCGGCCGTGCTGTCGGCCATCGTCAAATACCACTGTACGCACCGCGGCCAGCAGTCGATCGTTGACGCCATGGACATCGCCGGCGGTAAAGGCATCATGCTGGGCGAATCCAACTTCCTGGCTCGCGCCTATCAGGGTGCACCGATCGCCATCACGGTGGAAGGCGCGAACATCCTGACCCGCACCATGATGATCTTCGGCCAGGGCGCGATCCGCTGCCATCCTTATGTGCTGGATGAAATGGCGGCGGCGCAGAACAACGATCTGAACGCCTTCGATAAATCGCTGTTCGGCCACCTGGGCCACGTCGGCAGCAACAAGGTACGCAGCTTCTGGCTGGGCCTGACCAACGGCCGCACCAGCGCCACGCCGACCAAGGACGCGACCCGTCGTTACTATCAGCAGTTGAACCGCTTGAGCGCCAACCTGGCGTTGCTGTCGGACGTTTCCATGGGCGTGCTGGGCGGCAGCCTGAAGCGCCGCGAGCGCATCTCCGCTCGCCTGGGGGATATCCTCAGCCAGATGTACCTGGCTTCCGCCGTGCTGAAACGCTTTGACGACGAAGGCCGTCAGAAAGAAGATCTGCCGCTGGTGCATTGGGGCGTGCAAGACAGCCTGCATAAAGCCGAACAGGCGCTGGATGATCTGCTGCGCAACTTCCCGAACCGCTTTATCGCCGGCGCGCTGCGCTTCGTGGTCTTCCCGTTCGGCCGCGTGCATACCGCGCCGTCCGATCGCCTGGATCATCAGCTGGCCAAGATCCTGCAGGTGCCTTCCGCCACCCGCAGCCGTCTGGGGCGCGGCCAGTACCTGACGCCGAGCGAGCATAATCCAATCGGCCTGCTGGAAGCGGCGCTGGCCGACGTGATGGCCGCCGAGCCGATTCACGAACGCCTGTGCAAGGCGGTCGGCAAAAACCTGCCGTTCACCCGTCTGGATCGTTTGGCGGAGCGCGCGCTGGAAGAAGGCAAGATCAGCGCCGACGAGGCGAAGATCCTGGTGAAAGCCGAAGAGAGCCGCCTGCGCTCCATCAACGTGGACGACTTTGCGCCGGATGCGCTGGCGGCCGCCAAGCCGGAAAAGCCGGCGGCGCAGTCTAAGCGCCAGCAGCAGACCGAAGCGGCTTAAGGTTCACTTCACGCATCCAAGGGGCGATCATCATCGCCCCTTTTTCTTTTGCTTTCATGACAAACTGCGCACCGCGCCGCAGGTTGGCGCAACGGCGGATTTAACGGGAAGGAAGTTCGGGTAGACTGCGCCGCGGGTGCTCTGGATCTTTCTGTCCGGAGCCTTGGCAAAGGAGAGAAAGAGAAAGGCCCCGAGTCGATATTATCAACCCGAGGCCACTCTGATGCCAAGCAACATCAGGTTAGCCTCTTACCCGCCGCAAGGCAAGGATAGGGAGGTCAAAAATGCAGCAAAAACGGGTCGTGCTTAAACTGGTGATCGTCTGTATGACGCTGATCGCGTTCATCTGGCTAACCCGCGGTTCGCTGTGCGAACTGCGCATCAGGTTGGGAGACTCGGAGGTTGCGGCTACTTTGGCTTACGAATCCGAACGGTAAGGCAACCCAACGGCGGAGTTCGCCCCGCCCGTTGGCTGATGATGTCAGGCAGGATCCACGAGCACCCGCCTTTTCAGCCTTGCTGACGAATGCGCGCCAACAGTGCATCGATATGCTCGATCTGCGGCGCATTGACGATCAGCGTGCGCCCCAAGCCCAGCGCATGACGCTGACAGCCGAGGCGCATGTCGGCGTCGGCGATGCTGTCCAGATCGGCGACGTGCGCCAGGCCGATAGTGCGCCGAATCAGCTCGGTACCGCAGTACCCTACCGCATCAGTCCAGACCTGCTGCAGGAACTGCTCGGCGTAACCCGGCGTCGCCAGCGCCGCATCGCGGCTTTGCTGATGGCACAGCGCCAGGAAACGATCGGCAAAGATCAGCCACAGCTCGCGCACATCCTGCAGACGCTGCTCGCGCCCGGCGGCGGCGTCGCGCGGCCCGAACAGCCCAGGCTGGCCGCAATAGTTGAGCAGCAGGTTGCCTAACGCAGTGCCGACATCAAAACCGATCGGGCCGTAGAAACCGAATTCAGCGTCGATCGCTTTCAATCGCCCTTCCGCCACGAAAATTGAACCGCTGTGGATATCCCCGTGCAACAACGCCTCCGCCTTGCTGAGGAAGCGGTGTTTCAGGCTGGCGACCGCCAGCTTCAGCGGCGCATCCTCACGCAGCGCCTGCACCTGCGGCAACAGCGCCGCCTCGAACTGATTGCGCTCATGATCGATATAGGGATCGGTAAAGAACAGATCTTCGGTGATCTGGCACAGTTCGGGGTTGGTGAAGCGGCTGACTTCCGCTTTTTTCTGCTGCGCCGGCTGATAAAAATCGGAGGTGTGGAACAGAGTCTGCGCCAGGTATTCCGCCAGCTGCCCGGCCGCCAGCGGATGATAGTTCCCCTGCACCAGTTCACTGCGCCAGATGCGATGATCGGAGAGATCTTCTTGCACCATCACCGCCAACTCGGGATCGTGGTGCAAGACTTTTACCGTATGTCGCGGGCAGAAACCGCCGTGGATCAACAGCGTTTCCGCTTCGATACGCGCCCGATCCAACGTCAGCGGCCAGGATTCGCCCACGCAGCGCACGTACGGCAACGCCTGTTTGACGATCACCCGGCTCACGCCTTCGCGATCGCGGATCTTGAACACCAGGTTCAGGTTGCCGTCGCCGATCTCGTCGGCGCTGACCAGCGCCTGCGGTTCGGCCACCTGCCCGTATTGGCGGGCGTATTCAACGGCATCGGTAGCCGTAAACGTACGATAAAGCGACATTCCCCAACCCCTCTGTTCTCTCTCGCTGCCCCCAGCGATTCTGTTTATTTAGACGTAAAAGCATTTGGACGTCTATACATCTGGAAGTCATGTTGGCAGAATAGCGTTTCAGATGCAATAACCTCGCAACAAGGAATTAACCGCCGATGCAAGCGCTTAACACCACCAGTTTGACCCTGCAGGACAACCGCCTTTGGATCCTCGATCAGCAAGCCCTGCCGCAGGAAAAGCGGTGGCGCGCCTGCGACAGCGTGGAGGAGTTGGTCGGGCACATTCACAGCCTGCGGGTGCGCGGCGCACCGCTGATCGGGCTGTCCGCCAGCCTGTTGTTGGCGCTGCTGGCGGAACGCGGTCTGACGCGCGCCGAGCTGGAGCAGGCGCTGCACACGCTGCGCGCCGCCCGCCCGACGGCGGTTAACCTGATGAACAATCTGGATCGCATGAAGCTGGCGCTGGCGGAGCCTGACTGGGCGCCGGCGATGGTGAACGAAGCGCTGCGGTTGGTGGAGGAAGATCGCCTGCTGTGCGATCGCATCGCCGATCGCGGCGCTGGTCTGGTCAAGCCCGGCAGCCGCCTGCTGACCCACTGCAATACCGGCGGGTTGGCCACCGCCGGCGTCGGCACCGCCATCGGCGTGCTGCTGCGCGCCCACCAGCAGGGCAAGGTGCAACAGGTATGGGTCGATGAAACCCGGCCGCTGCTGCAGGGCGGCCGTCTGACCGCCTGGGAACTGGGCGAGCTGGGCATTCCCTATCGCCTGATCTGCGATTCGATGGCCGCCAGCCTGATGGCGCAGGGCCAGGTCGATGCGGTGTGGGTCGGTGCGGATCGCATCGCCGCCAACGGCGACGTCGCCAACAAGATTGGCACTTACAGCCTGGCGGTGCTGGCGCACTACCATGACATTCCATTCTACGTGGCTGCCCCGCATACCACCCACGATCCGCACTGCCCAGACGGCGCCGCCATCCCGATCGAGCAACGCGCGGCGGCCGAAGTCACCGGCGTTTCAGGCAGCTTCGGCGCCTGCCAGTGGGCGCCGACCGATGCGCCGGTCTACAATCCGGCGTTCGACGTCACGCCGGCAAAACTCATCAGCGGGTGGGTGTTCGACAGCGGCGTGATCACGCCGCAGCAGGTTGAAGCGGGGATTTTCCGGCGGACGCTGGGTTAACGCCCGCCGGTTAACGATCAGTCCAGACGCGGATAGGCATCGGCGATCTTGTCGCCGGTGAAATGCGCCACCCAGCCTTCCGGGTTGTCGAACACCCGGATCGCGGTAAAGTGCGGCGCCGAGCCCATATCGAACCAGTGACGGGTGTTGGCCGGCACTGAGATCAGATCGTTCTTTTCGCACAGGATCTGGAAGATCTTGCCGTCCAGATGCAGGCAAAACAGCCCCGCCCCTTCAACGAAAAAGCGCACTTCATCTTCGCCGTGCGTATGTTCGGACAGGAATTTTTCACGCAGCGCCAGGCGCTGTTCGTGGTCCGGGCGCATGCTGATCACGTCCCAGCTCTGGTAGCCCTTTTCCGCCACCAGCCGGTCGATCTCATGCTGGTAGGCGGCGATCACCGCCTCCGGCTGCGGATTGTCGCCCAGCTCGCGATCCGCCTGCCAACGCTCAAAGCGCACGCCGATCTGCGCCAGCTGGCGCTGGATTTCCTGCGCGTCGCGGCTCTGCCACAGCGGCTGCTGCGGCGCTGTATCACTGAAAATGGTCAATCCACTCATGAGACAAACTCCCCTAAATCGATGTGATCAAAACGGCTGACCTGCGGATGCCGGCTTTGTGCGTCCGCCTCATCGCGGATCAGCTGGCAGGTATGCCAGCCGGCGGCCTGCGCCGCGTCCAGCTCCTGGTGGATATCTGACAGGAACAGCAGTTCGTCGGGCGCGATGCCGATAGCCTGCGCAATGTTGCGGTACGACGCGGTTTCACGCTTGGCGCCGACGTGCGTGTCGAAATAGCCGCTAAACAGCGGCTGCAGATCGCCGGCGTCGCTGTGGCCGAACAGCAGCTTCTGCGCCTCCACCGAACCGGAGGAATAGACGTAAAGCTTCAGCCCCTGACGCTGCCAGGCGGCCAGCTGCCCGGCGACCTCCGGGTACAGATGCCCGCGGAAATCCCCTTCGCGATAGCCGCTACGCCAGATGATGCCCTGCAGCGCCTTGAGCGCGGTGGATTTACGGTCTTCATCCATAAAGCGGTACAGCGCGGCGATCAGCGCGTCGAGATCCGCCCGTGGCTGGTCAATTTCAGCGCGCAGCGCCGCCAGCGGCGCGGCGACTTCGCTCTCCGTGGCGTGACGGCGAACAAAATCCGCCAGCCGTTCACGGGCATAGGGAAACAGCACCTGATGCACGAAGCGAATATCGCTGGTGGTGCCTTCAATATCAGTCACGATAGCGCGGATCATTTCGCCTCCAGCAAGCGACGTTGCAGTTCACACTGGAACAGGAATTCCAGCCCTTCGAGATGACGGCGGGCTTCCGCCACCTGGCTTCCCCAGCAATAGAGACCGTGGCCGCGCACCAGAAAACCGTACTGCAGCGGCGTGACCTCGGCATAGGCCGCCACGCGCGCCGCCAGCCGGGGGATGTCCTGATCGTTATCGAAAATGGGGATCGCCACGCTGTCCAGGTGGCTGCGCTGGCCGGCGAGCGACTTTTGCATTTCGTACCCCTGCAACACCAACGCATCGCCGCGTTCCACCCGCGACAACACGGTGGCGTTGACGGAATGGGTATGCAACACCGCGCCAAGGTGCGGGTACAAGCGATAGAGCAGCGTATGCAGCCCGGTTTCCGCCGATGGCGTACGGCCGCTCGGCACGTGATTGTCAGCAATATCCACCCGCAGAAAATCGGCGGCGCTCAGGCTGCCTTTGTCTTTGCCGGATTCGGTGACCAGGCACTGGCGTTCGTCGAGGCGCAACGACATGTTGCCGCCGGTCGCCGGACACCAACCTTTGTCGCCAATCCAGTGGCAGGCCGCCAGTAATGCGGTAAGTTGCGGATTCTCCGTCATTGTTATCGTTTCCCGTTCGGTATAGCGGTCAGCAGGTGAGGCTTAGCCGGCTGCGCGACAGGCTAAGCACTTTTTTGCATTTAGCCATCTAAGCGTCTTGATTGCCAAATACTAGCATCGTGTTATATTGACGGCAATATAAGCGCCTGGAGTATTCACCTGCTATGAGCACTTCCGCATTGATTCCCGAAAGTAAACTGCCTGCCCTGGGCACCACCATCTTCACCCAGATGAGCGCGCTGGCGCAGCAGCATCAGGCGATCAACCTGTCGCAGGGCTTCCCCGATTTCGACGGGCCGGACTACCTGAAAGCACGCCTGGCCTGGCATGTCGCCCAGGGCGCCAACCAATATGCACCGATGACCGGCGTGGCGGCGCTGCGCGAAGCCATCGCCGACAAAACTGCCGAGCTGTATGGCTGGCAGCCGGACGCCACCGCCGAAGTGACCGTCACCGCCGGCGCTACCGAAGCGCTGTTCGCCGCCATCACGGCACTGGTGCGCCCCGGCGATGAGGTGGTCTGTTTCGATCCGAGCTACGACAGCTACGCGCCGGCGGTGACGCTGGCCGGCGGCGTACTCAAACGCCTCGCCCTGCAGCCGCCCGCGTTTGCCGTGGATTGGCAACGGTTCGCCGCCGCGCTGTCGCCGCGCACCCGCCTGGTGATCGTCAACACGCCGCACAATCCGTCCGCCACCGCCTGGCAGGCGGAAGACATGCAGCAGCTGTGGCACGCCATCGCCGAACGCGAAATCTACGTGCTCAGCGACGAGGTTTACGAACATATCTGCTTCGCCAAAGGCGGCCACGCCAGCGTGTTGGCCCACCCGCAGCTGCGCCAACGCGCGATCGCGGTCTCCTCTTTCGGCAAAACCTTCCACATGACCGGCTGGAAAGTGGGTTACTGCGTGGCGCCCGCCGCGCTGAGCGCCGAGGTGCGCAAGGTGCATCAATACCTGACCTTTTCGGTCAATACTCCGGCGCAGTTGGCGCTGGCGGATAGCCTGCGCACCGAACCGGAGCACTGGCGACAGCTGCCGGCGTTCTATCGCGCCAAGCGCGATCGCTTTGTGCAGGCGCTGGCGAGCAGCCGACTGGAAATTTTACCCTGCGCCGGTACATACTTCTTGCTGGCGGACTACAGCGCCATCTCCGATCTGGACGATGTGGCGTTCTGCCATTGGTTAACTGAGCACGTGGGCGTGGCGGCCATTCCGCTGTCGGTCTTCTGTGCCGATCCTTTCCCTCATAAATTGATCCGGCTGTGCTTCGCTAAGCAGGACGCCACGCTGGATGCAGCTGCGGAGCGGTTATGTCGACTTTAAAAATTACCCTGTTGCAGCAACCGCTGGTCTGGCGCGACGGCCTCGCTAACCTGGCCGCCTTCGACGCGTTGCTGGCGCCGATCGTCGGGCGCGATCTCATCGTCTTGCCGGAAATGTTCACCACCGGTTTTGCCATGGATGCCGGCGAGAGCGCCCTGCCCGAACAGCAAGTGATCGACTGGCTGCACGGCTGGGCGGTGAAAAGCCACGCGTTGATCGGCGGCAGCGTGGCGCTGAAAACCGCCGAAGGCGCGGTCAATCGCTTCCTGCTGGTGGAGCCGGGCGGCCAGGTGCATGCCTATGACAAACGCCATCTGTTCCGCATGGCCGGCGAACACCTGCACTACCAGGCCGGCAACCGGCGTGAAATCTTCGAGTGGCGCGGCTGGCGCATCCTGCCGCAGATCTGCTACGACCTGCGTTTCCCGGTCTGGGCGCGCTATCAGCAGGATTACGATCTGGCGCTGTACGTCGCCAACTGGCCGGCGCCGCGCAGCCGCCATTGGCAAACGCTGCTGGCGGCGCGGGCGATTGAAAATCAGGTGTATGTGGCGGGCTGCAACCGGGTGGGCGAAGACCCTAACGGCCTGAACTACAGCGGAGACAGCCTGATCATCAGCCCGCAGGGCGAGATCCTGGCGGATGCCGAGCCCGGCGCGGCCGCGCGGCTGGACGCCGAGCTGTCGCTGGAAAACCTGCAAAGTTACCGCAGCGCCTTCCCGGCCTGGCGCGACGCCGACAGTTTTCTGCGTCTTGACTGATTAAACGCGGTCCCAGCCGGCGATCGTCAGGCAATAGGCCTGGATCGCCAGCGCTACGTCCGCCTGCCGCACCGCTTCGGCCGGATGATGGCTGACGCCGCCGGCGCAACGCACAAACAGCATGCCGACCGGCCATTGCGCCGCCACGGCGATGGCGTCATGACCGGCGCCGCTCGGCAGCGCCAGACTCTGCCCCTGAACCTGCTCGACGGCCGCCTGCCAGCGGCGCTGCAGATCGCTATCGCAGGCGGTGGCGTCAATGCGGTAAAACTCCTCGCTGGCGAAGCGCGCTCCGCGGCGTGCGCAGATCGTCTGCGCCTGCGCCAGCAACATCTCCAACAGCGCCGCCAGCGGCGCATCCTGCGGGCCGCGCACGTCGAGCGTCAATCGCACTTCGCCCGGGATCACGTTGGCCGCGCCCGGCAGGCTCTCGATGCAGCCGACGGTGGCCACCAGATGCGGATCGGCGGCGCGAGTCAACGTTTCAACCGCCGTTATCCATTCCGCCGCGGCCGCCAGCGCGTCTTTGCGCTGCCCCATCGGCACCGTACCGGCATGCCCCGCCTCCCCGCTAAAGACACAGTTAAGCCGACGCGCGCCGTTGATCGCCGTCACCACCCCCAGCGCCAGGTCGGCCGCCTCCAGACATGGGCCCTGTTCGATATGCAATTCCAGATAAGCGCGGATTTCCTGCGGCGCGCGGCGCGCCTGCGCGATCGCCGTCGGCTCCAGCCCAAAGTCGCGCATGGCCTGCGCGATGCTCACCCCGTCCGCGTCAGTCTGCGCCAGCCATTCCTGCGGCCATTGGCCGGTCAGGCCGCGGCTGCCCAGCAACGTCACGCCAAAGCGAGCGCCCTCTTCGTCGGCAAAGCCGATCACCTCCAGCGCCAGCGGCAAACGGCGCCCCTGGCGGTGGTATTGCGCCACCGTTTCCAGCGCCGTGAGCACGCCGAGCATGCCGTCATAACGCCCGGCGTTGCGCACCGTGTCCAGATGCGAACCGAGCAGCAGCGCGGGGGCGCCGGGCGTTAGCCCTTCATAACGGCCACAGATATTGCCGACGCTGTCTTGCCACACCCGCATGCCGCTCTCGCGCATCCATTCGCCCACCAGAACGTTGGCGCGCCGATGTTCCGCAGACAAATAAAGACGCGTCAGTTTACCGGGCTCCGCGCTGATCGCCGCCAGCTCGTCACAGCGCGCCATCACCCGCGCGGCGGCCTGCTGCGCCTCCTGCGGCGTCATTCTGGCCGTCCTGCATCGTACAGGTTCCAGGCCGCCTGGAGGGCCTCCCCCTGTTGCGTGGCGAAGCCCAACCGGTTCAACACCGCCTCCAGCGCCGCCAACGTTTGCAGCACGCAATCTTTGCGCGCGTTGTAGCCCATGGTGCCGATGCGCCAGATCTTGCCCTGCAGCGGGCCGAACGAGGTGCCGATTTCGATGGCGAAATCGTTCAGCATCATCTGCCGCACCTGCTCGCCGTGCACCTGCGGCGGGATCATCACGCCGAGCACGTTATTCATACGGTGATCGAGATCGCCGAACACCGCCAGCCCCATGCCTTGGATGCCCGCCAGCATCGCCGCGCCGTGCAGCCGGTGGCGGGCAATGGCCTGATCCAGCCCTTCCTCGAGGATCACCCGCGCGCATTCTCGCGCCGCGAACAACATGCTGGTGGCTTCGGTATGGTGATTCAGGCGTTCCGGCCCCCAATAATCCATGATCATGCCGAGGTCGAAATAGTTGGAGTAGATCATCTCGTCGTCGCCGTCGGCATGTTCGGCGGTTCGGATCCCCTCCTCCACGCATTTGCGACGGCGCACGATCTCTTCAAACTGCGGGCTGAGGGTGACCGGCGAACTGCCGGAAGGGCCGCCCAGGCACTTCTGCAGCCCGGCGGAGACCGCATCCAGCCCCCAGGCGTCGGTCTCCAGCGGGTTGCCGCCGAAGGACGCCGTCGCATCGGTATAGAACAGCACGCCGTGGCGGCGACAGATATCACCCAGCTCATGCAGCGGCTGCAGCATGGTGGTGGACGTGTCGCCCTGCACCGTCAGCAGCAGACGCGGGCGCACCCGCTTAATCGCGTCTTCGATGCGATCGGCGCTGAACACCTCGCCCCACGGCGCGTCGATCGTGTGTACCTCGGCGCGACAACGGCGGGCAATTTCGCACAGCAGATGTCCGAAGCGGCCGAATACCGGCACCAGCACCTTATCGCCCGGACGAATGGCAGAAACCAGCAGCGCCTCGATGCCGGCGCGCGAGGTGCCGTCCACCAGCATCGTCCAGCGGTTTTCGGTGCGGAACAGCGCGCGATACAGCGCCATGACCTGATTCATGTAACCGGTCATTGCCGGATCGTACTGGCCGATCAGCTGGCTCGACATGGCGCGCAGAACGCGCGGATCGGCGTTGATCGGCCCCGGCCCCATCAACAGGCGCGCCGGCGGGTTAATCTGTTCGAACTGCGGAGTAGTTAGCATGTTATTTCCTTACCAGCTTAATAACTTGTCATTTTATTTGCCGAGATCAGGCTTCTGACAACCCGCGCACAGAAGCGATAAACTGTTTCAATTCCTGCGTTTGCGGATTGGCGAACAGCGTGCGGCTATTTCCCTGCTCCCACACCTTGCCCTGGTGCATGAATACCACCCGGTCGCCCACCTCGCGGGCGAAGCTCATTTCATGAGTGACCAGAATCAGCGTCATGCCCTCTCGCGCCAACTGTTCCAGCACCTTCAGGACTTCACCCACCAGCTCGGGATCCAGCGCCGAGGTGATCTCATCGCACAGCAACACCTTCGGTTTCATCGCCAGCGCCCGGGCGATCGCCACCCGCTGCTGTTGCCCGCCGGAAAGGTTGGCCGGCGCGTAATGCATGCGCTCACCCAATCCCACCTTGTTCAGCATCTGTTCGGCCAACTCGCGGCACTCGGCAGCGCTTTTTTTCAGCACCCGGCGCGGCGCCAGCATCACGTTTTCCAGCGCCGTCATATGCGGGAACAGGTTAAAGTTCTGAAACACCATGCCAATCGAGCGGCTGATTTCACGCGCCTGCGAATCGCGATCGGTGATGGTCATGCCGCCCAGTTTGATGCTCCCTTCCTGATACCCTTCCAGCCCGTTGATACAGCGCAATAGCGTGCTTTTACCAGACCCGCTGCGGCCGATGATCGAGACCACCTGTCCCATGTCGATATCCAGATCCACGCCCTTCAACACATGATTCTGACCGTAATATTTTTGAACCTGATTAATGGTGATGATCGGCATGGCATTTCTTCTCCAGATAATGGCTGTAACGCGACAAGGGATAGCACATCAGGAAATAGCCCAACGCGACCAGACCAAACACCTTGAAGGGCTGATAAGTCACATTGTTCAGCATGGTGCCGGCCTTGGTCAGCTCGACGAAGCCAATGATCGACGCCAAGGCGGTGCCCTTGATCACCTGAACCGAGAAACCGACGGTCGGCGCAATGGCGATACGCACCGCCTGCGGCGTGATGACGCGCATCAGCGTCTGCGCGAAACTCAGCCCGAGACAACGGGCTGCCTCCCACTGACCTTTCGGCAAGGCGGCGATGCTGCCGGACCAGATATCCACCAGAAAAGCGCTGGTGAATAGCGTCAGCGCCAGCGCGGCCGCGGTCCATGGGCTGACGTCGACGCCGAACAGCGCCAGACCGAAAAACGCTAAAAACAGCTGCATCAGCAGCGGCGTGCCCTGAAACAGTTCCGCGTAAACGCGGACAAAACGCATTGCCCAGCGGCGCTTGCTCAGGCGCATTAACACCAGCGGCAGCGCCACCAGCGTGCCGCCGAAGAACGCCGTCAACGACAGCAGCAGCGTCCAGCGAGCCGCCAACAGCAGATTGCGCACGATGTCCCAATCGGTAAACGTCAGCATCAGTTTCGGCTCCCTAAAAAACGCCGCCCGGCGGCCAGCAACAGTTGACGCATCAACAGCGACAACAACAGATAAAGCAGCGCCGTCACCAGATAGACTTCAAAGCTGAGGAAGGTGCGTGACTGGATCAGGTTGGCGGCGAAGGTCAGCTCTTCGAACGAGACCTGCGACACCACCGAGGATCCCAGCATCACAATGATGCACTGGCTCACCAACGCCGGATAAATACGCTGCAGCGACGGCGGCAGTACGATGCGTAAAAAGGTCTGGCTGCGGCTGAGCCCCAACACGCGTCCCGCTTCCCACTGCCCCTTCGGCGTGACCTGAATGCCGGCGCGTATAATTTCGGTGCTGTAGGCGCCAAGGTTGATCACCATCGCCAGCAGCGCCGCCTGCCCGGCCGTCAGTTTCCAGCCCAGGCTCGGCAGGCCGAACACGATGAAGAACAACTGCACGACGAACGGCGTGTTGCGCACCACTTCGACGTAAACGCCCCAGAGGCGGCTCAGCGCGCCGGCCCGGCCGCTGCGGATCGCCGCGCCGCAAATGCCCAACGCAACCCCCATCAACGTCGCCAGCGCCGTCAGCGCCATCGTCGTCAGTAACCCCGCCAACAGCTCAGGCATGTAGGGCCAGAGCGCGGAGAAATTCAGCTGATAGGTCATCCGCCGCTCCCGTTATGCGCCAAAACCATCGGGCAGCGGCGCCTTCAACCATTTCTCCGACAGGCCATTCAACGTCTTGTCCGCCAGCGCCTGTCCAATCAGCGCATCCACTGCGGCTTTCAAGGCCGGTTCTCCCTGGCGCAACCCCACGAAGCACGGCGAATCTTTCAACATGAACTTGGCGGCCGGCGCCTTGCCTGGATTCTGGCGCGCAAGGGCGCTCACCACCATGTTACCGGTGGCGATGTACTGCACCTGCCCGGAGAGATAGGCCGACAGCGTCGTGTTGTTATCCTCATAACGCTTGATCTGCGCCCCTTTAGGCGCGCCGTCGCTCAGCACCATATCCTCCACCGCGCCGCGCGTGACGCCGACGGTCTTGCCATCGAGCTGCGCCATGTTCGCCAACGCGCCGTCTTTCGGACCAAAGACCCCCAGGAAGAACGGCGCATAGGCGCGGCTGAAGGCGATGGTCTTTTCACGCTCCGGATTTTTGCCCAGGCTGGAGATCACCAGATCCACTTTATTGGTCTGCAGATAAGGCACCCGGTTGGCGCTGGTGACCGGCACCAACTGCAACTTAAGTTTCATCTTATCGGCCAGATAACGCGCCATATCGATGTCATAACCCTGGGGCTGCAGATCGGTGCCCACCGAGCCGAATGGCGGGAAATCCTGCGGCACCGCCACGCGCAGGACGCCGCGCTGCCGGATCTCTTGCAATTGATCCGCCATGGTCGGCGCGGCCTGCGCCAGCAAGGCGATCCCGGTGAAAACCGTCCACAGCGTTTTTTTGATGTTCATAGCGTATCCCCGATGGTGAAAAGATGAAACAAAAGATTCTTACACCACAATCTCTGCAACTAATGTGCCAATCGAAAATACGTCGAACCCATGCCTTAACTGGCGCTGATTAACGAGAAAAAACCTGCCGGCCTCAGCGGGCCGGCGACGGAGAAAGGGAAGGCAGACAGGCCAGAGTTGCACCAAAAATGAGCATCAGCACCAAAAAAGCGCCGGTTAGCGCGGTTCCAGTTCGTCCAAATCCTGATACAGACCGGCAATATGATGAATACGCGATCGCCCCTGCTCCAACATCTCATGCAGCAGGGCGTTGCTGAGCAGGTTACATAAGCTCATGGCGGCTGAATAGCTGTCGAAGGCGGAGACGCTGTCCAGCGAGGCGGCCAAATGCCAGTCCGCCAGCGGGATCAGCGCCTGCGCCTGCGGTTCGCAGATCAACAGCGTCGGCACCCGGCGAGTTTGCAGCTGCGTCAGTATCGCCTTGAGCTGACGCGACCGGCGCCGAAACGCCACCACCACCGCCATATCCTGCGGCGCGAGATCGACCAGCTCCTCCGCCAGCGTCTGGCCGGGCTGCGGCATCAGCAGCACCCGCTCCCGCACCTGCATCAGCTGCTGACGCAGATGCATGGCTATCGGATAGCTGTTGCGAAATCCCAGCAGCGCGACCCGCCGCGCCCGCGCCAGCGCGGCGATCACCGCGCCGAATTGCTCCACATCGAGATGGCTCACCCAGTGCGAGAGGTTAGCCATTTCCTGCTTGTAATGCCGCGCCAGCAGCGTATTGCCCTGCACCGCATGCCTCTCGTCGGTCACCGGCATGCCGCTCTGGCGCAGGGTGCGCAACTCAGCGCGCATGTCCTTGTAGCTGCGATACCCCAACCGCTTGAACAGCCTGCTGACCGTGGCTTTAGAAACCCCGCTCAAGCGCGCCAGCTCGGCGCTGTTGTAACTGATCAGGTCATCGAAATGATCGAGGATAAAGTCGGCGACGCGCTGTTCCTGCGGCGCCAATTGCGGATATTCGTTGCGCAGGCGTTCATCGAAGGGCTGCATCATCACTCTCGCTGTAACTTTTGTTTCACCGGAACATAGCACGCCCCGGCCCCTCACTGACAAGCAATTAATCGTCCTGATTAAAAGTGGAACGCCTCTTGCTTCTGTTACCCAAACGCTCACCTCAGACAAGGGCAGAAATATGATTAACAGCAATACCGCGCCACAGGGCATGGCGGTCACGCCACACCATCTCGCCAGCGAAAGCGCGCTGGCGGTGCTGCGCGAAGGCGGCAACGCCATTGAGGCGATGGTAGCCGCCGCCGCGACCATCGCCGTGGTCTATCCGCACATGAACGGCATCGGCGGTGACGGTTTCTGGCTGATCGTGCCGCCGCAGGGCGAGCCGCTGACCATCGACGCCAGCGGCGCCGCCGGCTCGCTGGCGACGCCGGCGCTGTACGCCAGAGAAAGCCGCATCCCGCAGCGCGGCCCAAAAGCGGCGTTGACCGTGGCCGGCACCGTCGGCGGCTGGCAGGAGGCGTTGGCCTATGCGGCCGAACTGGGCGAAACGCCGCTGCCGCTGTCGCGGTTGCTCGCCGACGCCATACGCTACGCCGCCGACGGCATTCCGGTCACCGCCTCCCAAGAGGCGGCGACGCGCAGCAAACGCCACGAGCTGGAGGAGTTCGCCCCCTTCGCCCGCATTTACCTGCCGCAGGGAAAGATCCCGCTTGCCGGCCAACGATTCTGCCAACCGCAGCTGGCCGATACGCTGATCGCACTGAGTGAGGACGGGCTCGACAGTTTTTATCGCGGCCCGCTGGCTGAAAGCATGGCGGCGGACATGGCGATGTTGGGCATGCCGCTTACCGCTCAGGATCTGGCGAGTTATCGGCCATGCCGCCGTCCTCCGCTGCGCCTGGAACACCAAAAAGGTGAAATATTCAATCTGGCTCCCCCGACCCAAGGGCTGGTGTCGCTTGCCATCCTCGGGCTGACCGACCGTCTGCCGCTGGTCGGACAGAGCGAAGGCGCCGTGGTACACGCCGTGGTCGAGGCCACCAAGCTGGCGTTCGATCTGCGCGACCGTTTCATCACCGATCCGCGCCACATGACGCAGGATCCGCAGGCGCTGCTGGCGGCCGACCATTTGGATAGGCTGGCCGGGCGCATCGACGGCCAAAAAGCGGCCGACTGGGGCCAGGGCAAAGGCCCCGGCGATACGGTCTGGATGGGGGTGATGGACAGCAGCGGGCTGGCGGTCTCCTTCATTCAGAGCATCTACCACGAATTCGGCAGCGGCGTGGTTCTGCCGAACAGCGGCGTCCTGTGGCAAAACCGCGGCGCCTCTTTCAGCCTGGACGCCGATCATCTGCTGGCGCTGGCGCCGGGCAAGCAGCCGTTCCATACGCTGAACCCGGCCGCCGCCCGGCTGTATGACGGACGCACGCTGATCTACGGCTCGATGGGCGGTGACGGCCAGCCACAGACTCAAGCGGCGTTATTCGTGCGGCATGTGGTGCAAGGGCTGCCGCTGCAGCAGGCGATCAGCGCGCCGCGCTGGCTGCTGGGGCGAACCTGGGGCGAAAGTTCGGACTCGTTGAAGCTTGAGGGGCGCTTTAACGCGGCGACCCTCGACTATCTGCGACAGCGAGGCCACGCCGTTGAACTGCTGCCGGCCTTCAGCGAAACGGTCGGCCATGCCGGCGCCATCGTACGCCACACCAACGGCATGTTCGAAGGCGCTTTCGATCCACGAAGCAACGGCAGCGCCGCCGGCTTCTGACTCTCTTGTTTATCGGGATCGCTTATGAACAATCAACACGCCGCCGATTGGGCGGCCTATATCCACCAGATGGAAACCGTGCTGGCCGTGGAACTGGACGATGTCCGCCGCCGGGAACTGTTGAAACAGATCGAACGCATCGCCGCGCTGGCCGAACCGCTGATGGCCTTACCGCTGGATCCGCGCCAGGAAATCGCAGGGGTATATCGCCCATGAACCCCTTAAGTGCCCTGTCGCTCGCCGAGATCCGTACGGCCCTTGAACGCGGCGCGCTCTCGGCGCGCGAGATCGTCCGGCATACGCTCGATCACATCGACCGTCAGAATCCCGCGCTGAACGCCTTTACGCACATCACCCGGGAACGCATGCAAAAAGAAGCCGATCGCCTCGACCGTTCGCGCGCGCTTGGGCAAACGCTGCCCGCTTTAGCCGGCATTCCCTATGCGGTAAAAAACCTGTTCGACGTCGCCGGTGAAACCACGCTGGCCGGCGCCCGCTTGTTCAGCGATCGGCCACCGGCCGGCCGCGACGCCTGGGGCGTCTCCCGGCTGGCGGATCAAGGCGCGTTGCTTTGCGGCATGTTGAACATGGACGCCTACGCCTACGGTTTCACCACCGAGAACAGCCATTACGGCGCCACCCGAAACCCGCATGACCTCGGACGCATCGCCGGCGGCTCTTCGGGCGGCTCGGCCGCAGCGGTAGCGGCCGGCCTGGTGACCTTTTCGCTCGGCAGCGACACCAATGGCTCAATACGCGTGCCCGCCTCGCTGTGCGGCATTTATGGTCTGAAACCGACCTTCGGCCGTCTTTCGCGCAGCGGCAGCCAGCCGTTTGTCGACAGCCTGGATCACATCGGCCCGTTCGCCCGCCGGGTGCACGATCTTGCGACGGTGTATGATGCGATGCAGGGCATCGACGCCGAGGATCCGTTCCAGAGCGATCGGCCGATTTCCCGCACCGAAGCGTTGCTGGCGCAGGGCAGCCAGAACCTGCGCTGCGCCGTGTTAGGCGGCTATTTCCTGCAATGGTGCAATGATGATGCCAAAGCCGCAGTCAACCAGGTGGCGCAAGCGCTGGCAGCCAGCGCCGAAGTCGAGCTGCCGCAGGCCGAACTGGCTCGATCGGCGGCCTTTATCCTCAGCGCCTCAGAGGGCGGCCATCGCTATCTGCCGCAGTTGCGCAGCCAACCCGAACGCTTCGAGCCACTGTCGCGAGAACGACTGCTGGCCGGCGCCATGCTCCCCGCCACCTGGTATTTGCAGGCACAGCGCTTTCGTCACGCGTTTCGCCGGCAAGCCGCGCCGCTGTTCAAGCACTGGGACATTTTGATCGCCCCGGCGACGCCATGCAGCGCCACGCCGATCGGCCAAGAAACGATGCGCATCAACGGCGTCGATCTGCCGATCCGCGCCAGTATGGGCATGCTGACGCAGCCGATTTCCTTCCTTGGCCTGCCGGTCGTGACGGTTCCTTTGAAAAGCGCATCCGGTCTGCCGATCGGCCTGCAACTGATCGCCCCGCCGTGGCGCGAAGATTTGGCGCTGCGCGCCGCCTATGCGCTGGAATGCGCCGGCATCGCCACTTGCGCCTGCAAACAGGAGTAATCAATGAACAATGAACATATCGATCGGCCGGCAGTGCTGGCGGAGGTCAACGCCGCCTTTTACCGCTATGAACAGGCGTTAATCAGCAATGACATCGATGTGCTGGACGAGTTGTTCTGGCACGACGCGCGCACGGTGCGCTATGGCGCCACCGAAAGCCTCTACGGTATCGACGAGATCCGCGATTTTCGTCAACGGCGCCCGGCCAACGGACTGGAGCGGCTGTTGGAAAATACCCAAATCACGACTTTTGGTGAAGATATGGCGGTGGCCAGCACGGAATTTCATCGGCCGGGCAGCAATCGCAGGGGGCGGCAAATGCAAACCTGGGTCAAACTGCCCTGTGGCTGGCGCATCGTAGCGGCGCACGTCAGCCTGCTCGACACGCCTTAGCCTTCACAGGGCTCCAGGCGGTAGAACCCATGATGCAGTCGCGCGGCGACAGCGGCCGACTCAGCACCAGTAGGCCATAAAGTTAACGGTAGCGCGGTCCAGATCGCGTTCGCCGATCAGATAACGGCGCAGGGTTTTCACCGCCGAAGACTCGGCCGCTACCCAGGCATAGAAAGCGTTGCCGCCCGCCGCCCGCTCCCACAACACCTCATCGCTCAGGCTGCTTTCCGCCAAAGACTGCGCCTGCGCGCACGCCGAAGCGGGAATATCCACCCGCTGGCGCACCGCTTCCACCAGCAACGTACCGTGCGCCAACTGGCGCCCCACATCGCGCGGCAGCCAGTAAACCTCGGCGAACGGGAAGCGGATCAAATCCAGGCAATCCCCCGCCTGCGGCACTTCGAAGAACGCCTGCACGCGCGGCGGATTGGTCTGCTGCGCCAATTGCTCCAGAATGCCCATCGCCGCCGGCACGGCTGTTTCATCGGCGATCAACAGCGCCTGCTGCAACTGCGCCGGCGGCGCCCATTCGTAGCCGCCGCTGTCGCCGTCGAAGTCAGCGTTGGGGGCGACGGTCTGGATGGCATCACCCGGCTCGGCGTGAGTCGCCCAGGCGGAGGCCGGGCCGTTCACGCCATGCAGCACGAACTCGACGTCCATCTGATTCTGCTCACGGCGCAGCGCACGCAGCGTATAAGTGCGCATCACCGGGCGCCGCTCTTTGGGGATCGCCATGTAATCGCCATACCAGTCCGGGCTATTGGCCAACTGCGGGATCTGGCCGTCCGCCGCCGGGAACAGCAGTTTGATGCGCTGATCCGGCGCTTCCAACTTCATCCGATGAATATCCGCACCTTCAAACACGCAGCGCACCAGCGAAGGTGAAATCAGCGTTTTGCTTTTCAAGGTGATATCAAAAATTCTGTAGCTGGCGGACATGTTCTCTATTCTCCGGCAACGGCTGTCGCTTGAACGTATGGCCGATCGGCTGCCGTGTTGACGGCGTGGGTTGCTCGATCGCGCAGCGGGTAAAATGTTAATAAAACTAATTAATTACGTTAATGTATCGCAAAAAATCATATCATGATTTTATTGATAACAAGAAACGTTATTGATAAAAGAATCATTCTCAAAAATAACGCAATAACAATATCACCTGGGAAATAAATAACGATGAAACGCAAACACCTTTGGGTTTTGAATCCTTGTCTGCTGGCGATGCTTGCGCCGACGGCTTGGGCAGAAGATCAGAAAGCCGGCGCCGAAGAGCAGATGGTGGTCTCCGCCAGCCGTTCACACCGCAGCACGGCGGAAATGGCGCAAACCACCTGGGTGATCGAAAGCCAAGAGATCGAACAGCAGGTTCAGGGCGGTAAAGAGATCAAGGACATGTTGGCGCAGCTGATCCCCGGCATGGACGTCAGCGGCCAGGGCCGCACCAACTATGGCATGAATATGCGCGGCCGCTCGATGATGGTGATGATTGACGGCGTGCGCCTGAATTCATCGCGCAGCGACAGCCGCCAATTGGATTCGATCGATCCGTTCAATATCGATCATATCGAGGTGATTTCCGGCGCGACCTCGCTGTACGGCGGCGGCAGCACCGGCGGCCTGATCAATATCGTCACCAAAAAAGGGCAACAGGAACAGCAGGTCGAGTTGCAGGTCGGCGGTAAAACCGGCTTTGGCGGCCATAACGATCACGACGAGAACGTGGCGGCGGCGGTCAGCGGCGGCAACGACAATGCCTCTGGGCGCCTGTCCGTTTCTTACCAGCGCTATGGCGGCTGGTATGACGGCAAAGGCAACGAGGTATTGATCGACAATACCCAAACCGGCCTGCAGTATTCCGATCGCCTCGACGTGATGGGCACCGGCACCCTCAACATCGACGATCATCAACAGCTGCAGCTGACCACCCAATACTACAAAAGCCAATCCGACGGCGATCACGGCCTGTTCCTGGGAGAGAACTTTGCGGCGGTAACCGGCAATGCCAAGGCATATAACAGCGGTAACTTAAACTCCGATCGCATCCCCGGCACCGAACGACATCTCATCAACCTGCAGTATTCCAACACTGATTTCCTCGGCCAGGATTTGGTGGCGCAGGTCTACTACCGCGACGAAACGTTGACCTTCTACCCGTTCCCGACGCTGGCGGGCAAAGCACCGAACTATTACGTCAGCAGCATTGGCGCTTCGCAGCAAAAAACCGATTTCTACGGTGGCAAGCTGACGTTAAACAGCAAACCTGTCGACGCACTGACGCTGACTTACGGCATTGACGCCGAGCATGAAAGCTTCAACGCCAACCAGCAGTTCTTCAACCTGGCGAAGGCTCAGCAGTCGGGCGGCATGACGCTGGAGAACGCTTACAGCACCGGCCGCTACCCGAGCTATACCACCAGCAACCTGGCGTCGTTCCTGCAGGCCAGCTACGACATCAACCCGATCTTCACCCTGAGCGGCGGCGTGCGTTATCAGTACACCGAAAACAAGATTGATGACTTCGTCGGTTATAACCAGCAGCAGGCAATCGCCACCGGCGCCGCGACGTCCGCCGACGCTATACCGGGCGGGAAAACCGACTACAACAACGCGCTGTTCAATGCCGGCCTGCTGGCACATCTGACCGAGCGCCAGCAAACCTGGTTCAACTTCTCTCAGGGCTTTGAGATCCCGGATCCGGGCAAATATTACGGTAACGGCACCTACGCGTTGAACGGCGGACATTACCAGTTGCTGAAGAGTGTCAACGTCGGCGATTCCAAGCTGGAAGGCATCAAGGTCAATGCCTACGAGCTGGGCTGGCGCTATACCGGCGATAACCTGCGCACGCAAATCGCCGCCTACTACTCGCTGTCCGACAAGAGCATCGCCATCAACAAAACCGACATGACCATTAACGTCAATGCGGATAAGCGGCGCATCTATGGGCTGGAAGGGGCGGTGGACTACTTCTTTGAAGACAGCGACTGGAGCGCCGGCACCAACTTCAACGTTATCCGATCCGAAACCAAGGTCAACGGCGAATGGAAGAAGCTGGTAGTCGATACCGCCAGCCCATCGAAAGTCACCGCTTATGTCGGCTGGGCGCCGGGCGACTGGAATCTGCGTTTACAGTCGCAGCAAACCTTCGACGTGTCGGACGATGGCGATTACACCAAGGCCAATTCCACCCAGGGCCGCAAAATCGATGGCTACAACACCCTCGATTTCCTCGGCAGCTATACCCTGCCGGTAGGGAAAATCAGCTTCAGCGTGGAAAACTTGCTGGACAAGGAATACACCACCGTTTGGGGCCAACGCGCGCCGATCCTGTACAGCCCGACCTACGGATCGCCTGAGCTGTACAGCTATAAAGGCCGCGGACGCACCTTCGGCTTGAACTATTCGGTGTTATTCTGAGAATAAGGGGCCGGTCTGCCGGCCCCCGTTCATTGGGCCGCGCCGTTTTTCAGAGAACGGAAACGACGAAGCCCTGAGTTATCGCTAACTCAGGGCTTCTGAATAGTGGCGGAACGGACGGGGCTCGAACCCGCGACCCCCTGCGTGACAGGCAGGTATTCTAACCAACTGAACTACCGCTCCGCGCCATTCCCTCTTGCGGGGGAACGAGGCGCATATTACGGACGCCTCTCGGTTCCGTCAACGCCTTTTTCTCCGCAAATGAACCGTTTGCACAGTTTTTCAACGAAGATTCATCCGGTGAGGTTTTTTCACGCAAAAACGCCGTTATTCCGCCGGCGCTCCGCGCCACAGGCAGCTACCGCCCTTCTTCGCCACCAGATCCAGACGCGCCTCATGCGCCTTCACTTCTTCGTCGCTGGCGTAGACCACTTTCATCGCCGTCGCCGGGCGGACAATGCGTTGTATTTCTTGCGCGGCGTCATTTTGCTGGGTATCCCCCTCCATCTGGAACGCTATCGAGGTCTGACCGCCGGTCATCGCCAGATAAACTTCCGCCAGGATCTCGGCATCGAGCAATGCGCCGTGCAGCGTACGCTTGCTGTTGTCTATCTCATAACGGCTGCACAAGGCATCGAGGTTGTTGCGCTTGCCCGGGAACAGGCGACGCGCCATCAACAGGCTGTCGGTGATGGTGCAGAAGGTCTCGGTCTTCGGGATGCCCTGCTGCAACATGCGGAATTCGTGATCCATAAAGCCGATATCGAACGCCGCGTTATGGATCACCAGCTCGCCGCCGCGGATAAAGTCGAGGAATTCCTCGGCAACCTGATCGAAGGTCGGCTTGTCGGCCAGGAAGTCGTCGCTGATGCCGTGTACGCCGTAGGCTTCCGGATCCACCAGCCGATCCGGCTTGATGTATACGTGGAAGTTGCGCCCGGTCAGGCGGCGGTTAATCACCTCCACCGCACCGATTTCGATGATGCGGTGCCCTTCGTAGTGCACCCCAAGCTTGTTCATACCGGTGGTTTCGGTATCGAGGACAATCTGTCTGGTGGTTGTAGAGATCATATTGCAGTGCTCACAGCGCTCGTTTATGTCAGACTTGGCTTTTATAAAACTGATAGGAAGAGTCTACCAGAGATGCTCAAACAGGTAGAAATTTTCACCGACGGCTCCTGCCTTGGCAACCCCGGCCCCGGTGGCTACGGCGCGATACTACGCTATAAGCAGACGGAAAAAACCTTCAGCGAAGGATTCCGTCTGACCACCAATAACCGCATGGAAATGATGGCGGCGATCGTGGCGCTGGAAGCGCTGACCGTGCCCTGCGCCGTGACGCTCAGCACCGACAGCCAGTACGTGCGCCAGGGCATCACCAGTTGGATCCATAACTGGAAGAAACGCGGTTGGAAAACCGCCGACAAAAAACCAGTCAAAAATGTCGATCTGTGGCAGCGGCTGGATCAGGCCATTCAGCGCCACGAGGTGAAATGGGAATGGGTCAAGGGCCACGCCGGCCATCCGGAGAACGAACGTTGTGACGTGCTGGCGCGCGAAGCGGCCGGTAAACCGACGCAGGAAGACGTCGGTTACCAACCGGAAGCCTAAGGCAGCTTGCGATAGCTCTTGGTCGCGCCCACCGCGCGGCTGAGAGACGGCTTTCTCGCCCCCAGTTTCATCGGCGTGGGCGTCAGCGGCAAGGTGCGCTTACGCGCCACAATCACGCTCATGCAGCCCAGTGCCGGCAAATGGGTGCATAAAAATTTGCCGCCCTTGCGGTGCCACGGCAGTACGTGAAAACGCGCCTGGTGCAACACCTCGTAATTCAGCAGGCTGAGCCAATCCAGCAGCCGCATCTGGGTAAACATGCGGCTGACATAGGGCTGGCGACGACGCAACCCGGGCGCCAGCTTGCCCAACCCCAGCAGGCTGAACGGATTGAAACTGCTGATGACCAACCAGCCGTCGTCGATCAACACCCTGTCCACCTCACGCAGCATGCGGTGCGGATCGTCCGCATAGGACAGCGTATGCGCCAACAGGCAGGCATCTACCGACTTGGCGGCAAACGGCAGTTGATAAGCGTCGGCGACCACCTGCAGCCCTTCCCCCTCCAGCCCTACGTTAACCTGATGGGAGATTGCGCATTTATCCGTGGCCAGCTCGGCGCTGAGCATGCCCATCTTCAGCAGATGGAAACCGAACAGCTTGGGCCACCAGGGTTGCAACTGCCGCTCGAGCGCTTCACGATAGTACTCCCCCCACGGCAGCTCAGCCCAGGACTGCGGGCCGGTGAGCTTTTGTAGAGTATGGGCTGGTTTCATGATTTATTATCTTCTTTCAAGCCGTTGCCAACGAGAGGTACACCATGAATCTTATCAGCATTCCCGCCTTCCAGGACAATTACATTTGGTTATTGGATGACCGACAGGGGCGCTGCATTATCGTCGATCCGGGTGAAGCGCAGCCGGTACTTGAAGCGTTGCAGCGCCTGCAGCTGGCGCCGGCGGCGATCCTGCTGACCCACCATCATCACGATCACGTCGGCGGCGTGGCGCAGATTGTCGCGCAGTACCCCGGCCTGGCCGTCTATGGGCCGCAGGAAACCGCGGACAAAGGCGCCAACCACATCGTCCATGACGGCGACACCTTTGATATCGATGGCCGCCAATACAGGACTATCGCCGTTCCCGGCCATACGCTGGGCCATGTGGCATTCTATAGTGCCCCTTATCTGTTCTGCGGCGACACCATTTTCTCCGCCGGCTGCGGCAGGCTGTTTGAAGGCACCGCCAAACAAATGTACGACTCATTTCAACAACTCGCGCAACTTCCCGATAACACCTTAATTTGCTGCGCGCATGAATATACTCTTTCAAATCTTAAGTTTGCGCGGGCTATTTTGCCGGAAGATCGAGAGATTGAAACATATCAACAACATGTTGAAGCGTTAAGGGCAAAAGGCCAAGCCAGCGTGCCGACCACATTGCAATTAGAGCGCAAAATTAACCTGTTTTTACGTTGCCATAACACTGATTTACAAAAGAAATTAGGCTTTAATTCACCACCGAAAAGCCTTCATTCAGTTTTTTCCGAATTACGCCTGCGGAAAGATAACTTCTAAGCTTTTAGTTGTGTTATTTGGCGAAGCAAAGTATTATTGCTCGTCTTTTAAGCAACTACATTGACACACACATGAAGGCTAAAGCGATATTTCTCGCCTCGGTCTTGCTAGTGGGTTGCCAGTCGTCCAGGCAGGACGCACCGGCGCCAGAACAGCATGCACAGAGTTTGTCTTCGGCTGGTCAAGATGGTGAAGCAGGAGAGTACACAGCAAATGGCCGAGCGAGCTCGGCGCGGTGGTTGGATAACAACAGTCCCGCCGCGCAACAGGACCTGTGGAACTTCATTAGCGACGAGCTGAAGATGGAGGTTCCGGAAAATTCCCGGATCCGTGATCAGAAAAGAAAGTACTTAAAAAGTAAGAGCTATCTCCACGATGTAACATTACGGGCAGAGCCGTACATGTACTGGATAGTCGGGCAGATTAAGAAACGTAATATGCCGATGGAACTGGTACTGCTACCCATAGTGGAGAGCGCTTTTGACCCACACGCCACGTCAAGTGCCAACGCCGCAGGGCTATGGCAAATCGTGCCGCAAACGGGTCGCAATTATGGTTTGAAAAACAATCAGTGGTATGACGGTCGACGCGATGTCGTCGCCTCGACAACCGCTGCGCTTAACATGATGCAGCGCTTGAACCGCATGTTTAACGGCGACTGGTTACTGACCGTAGCCGCCTATAACAGTGGTGAAGGCCGCGTGATGCAAGCGGTAAAGGCAAACAAACGCCAGGGTAAGCCAACCAATTTCTGGGCATTGTCGCTTCCGCGTGAAACGTCAATCTATGTCCCGAAAATGCTGGCGCTGAGCGACATCATCAAGAACAGTAAGAAGTACGGCGTGAAACTCCCGAAAACGGATGAAACCCGTGCGCTGGCGCGTATCGATGTCGGACAGCAGATCCAGCTGACTCAGGCGGCTGAGATGGCAGGGCTTTCAGTCACCAAGATGAAAGCGTATAACCCAGGCTACAAAAAAGGCGTTACGGCACCCAACGGGCCCCATTACATCATGGTTCCCAAAGGACATGCCGAGCAACTGAAAGACTCGCTGGCCGATGGCCAGATCGCCGTGACTCAGCCAACGACGCAGTTGGCGAAGAACAGCGGTTTGACCGGTGGCAGTTCGTATAAAGTGCGCTCCGGCGACACCTTATCGGGCATTGCCAAGCGGCTGAACGTTAAGACCAGCGATTTGCAGAGTTGGAACAACTTACGCGCCAAGAGCGCCATAAAAGTTGGGCAAACCCTGCAAGTGGCCAGCAATACTGGCAGTAACAGCAGTATCACCTACCAGGTTCGTAAAGGTGATTCGCTCGCCAGTATCGCACGTCGTCACGGCGTCGATATTAACGACGTGATGCGTTGGAATTCAACGCTCGCCAAAGGCAACCTGCAGCCAGGTCTGAAGCTGACCCTGTTTGTCGGCAACAAGCTAACGCCGGATACTTAAATGTTCGGCACAAAAAAAGCACCCTTCGGGGTGCTTTTTTATTAGCTGCGATTCACCATACCGGCGAGTCTTTCTCCGGATGAAACTCCACCAACAGCGGGTTGTGATCCGACGCGCTGGTCACCAGCACCGACGCCTCCACCACCCCCAGATTGCGGTAAAATACGAAATCCAGTGGACGACCGAAGGCCTTGCGGCGATGGTCGTCGGTGAAACTCACCTCGCGCAGCGCCATCTCTCCGGCAAAGTCATACAGCGCATTGATGCGCTTGCGGCTCCAGGCGTTGAAATCCCCCGCCATAATCACCGGCCCCCGGTGACTGGCGATCTGTTCGCCTATCGGCCCCAACTGCTTGCTGTAGACGTCGACGCCCAGGCTAAAGTTCACCGCATGGATGTTCACCACCATCAACAGCTCGCCGTTGTACAGCGGATAAACGGTGATCAGGGCCGACTTGGACAGCCGCAGCAGCGGCTCTCGCTCGCGCAGCGGGCAACAGTAAACAGGATGAGCGGCCGCCAGCGTCATCACGCCGGAAGGGTGCTGCGGTAGCACAAAGGCCGGCACCTGATCGGCCGCCAGATAGTTGGCGGTAGCGTAGCTCACCAACTCTGGCGTGGTTTGCGCCTCTTGCAACAATACCAGCTGCGCGTCTTTGCCATGGTTTTTCAGCACCGAAAGCCAGTCGGCTCGCTGCTGTTTGAAAATATTCCACACCATAACGCGCAAGGCGCCGGTCGTCGGCAGCGCCGCCCCTGGCGGCAACGGCTGGTTAACGGCGCCAGGAAAGATTCGCTCAACTGGCTGACCTGCAACATACCTCATTGCATAAGTTCGTTTCGGCACGCGATTCGCCTATTACCCATTAACATGAAAACTGGCGATGAACACTCGCCAACGATGAATTGATTATACGCCTACCCTACATAGAGGGCATGGCTTTTGCGGGCATCACCTTTTCAGTTATAGGGGCCGCCTGCAGCGATTTCAATCTTCTGACGGTATAGCTGTGTAAAGGTGAGGGGTAATAGGTGAAAAATGCGAAAAGGCCAGCAAAATGCGGGCCAGGCAGCAAAGGTTTTACGAATTAAGCCGTTTGCAGCTGAGACTTTTTATCCAGGCGGCCACTGAGGCTAACCAGCAACAATGCAACCACCACGATCAGCGCGCCAATCCAGGGGGTCTGCGCCAGCCCCAGTGAGGCAACAGTCTGGCCGCCAATCACCGAGCCGAGCGCAATGCCGATGTTGAACGCCGCGATGTTGAGACCGGACGCCACATCCACCGCATTTGGCGTGTATTGCGCGGCTTTCTGCACCACATACACCTGCAGCCCCGGCACGTTGCCGAAAGCGAACACACCCATCACAATCACCGTCAGCAAAGCGGCAATACTGTGGCTGGCGGTAAACTGGAACACCAGCAACAAAACGGCCAGCGCGGCAAAGATAAAGCTCAACGCACGCACGGCCCCATGACGATCGGCCAGCTTGCCTCCCCAGATGTTACCCACCGCCACCGCGACGCCATAAGCCAACAGTATCCAGCTCACGGTCGGAGCAGAGAAGCCGGCCAGTTCCTGCATCATCGGCGCAAGGAAGGTAAAGGTCGTGAAGACCCCGCCGTATCCCAATGCGGTAATCGCGTAAATCAGCAGCAGACGAGGATGAGTCAGCACTTTCAGCTGTTCCCGCACGCCGGCGCTGCCCTGGTTCTTGATATTGCTCGGCACCAAAATAATGCTGGCCAGCGTGGCGACAGCGCCAATCAGAGAAACGGCCAGGAAGGTCTCACGCCAGCCAAACTGCTGGCCGATGAACGTTCCCAACGGTACGCCGGTCACCAGCGCTACCGTCAGGCCACCAAACATGATGGCGATGGCGGAGGCCGCCTTCTCTTTTGCCACCAGGCTAGTGGCGATAGTGGAGCCGATAGAGAAGAACACGCCGTGCGCCAGGCCGGTCAACAACCGAGCCACTACCAGCGATTCATAACTGGGTGACTGCCAGGCCAGTAGGTTGCCAAGAGTGAACAGCACCATCAGGCCAACCAGCAGCAGTTTGCGCGGTATACGGCTGGTCAGGGCCGTCAGCACCGGCGCGCCGATGGCCACGCCGAGGGCATAGATAGTCACCAGCAACCCAGCGGACGGTACGGTCACTCCCAACTGCTCCGCGATAGTCGGAATCAACCCGACAATCACGAACTCGGTCGTACCGATAGCAAAAGCGCTGATGGTTAAGGCAAGTAATGCGAGTGGCATTTTTTACTCCGAAATAGCATTCAAGTTGATGACGGCTATTATCGGCCTATGCTTAAATGATAAAAATGCTCAAAATTTCAAATTAACTTTGCCATTGGAGCAAAAATGAAAGCAAACTCAGACGAGCTGATCACCTTTGTCACCGTCGTGGAAAGCGGCAGTTTCAGCCGGGCGGCTGAACGCCTGGAACAAGCGAATTCCGTGGTTAGCCGAACGGTGAAAAAACTGGAAAGCAAACTGGGCGTAACGCTGCTCAACCGCACCACGCGCCAAATCAGCCTGACTCAGGAAGGAGAGAATTACTTTCGCCAGGTGCAGAAGGTACTGAACGATATGGCCGCGGCAGAAAATGCGCTGATGGAAAGCCGTCAACGCCCGCAAGGCCTGCTGCGCGTCGACGCGGCAACGCCGGTGGTGCTGCACATGCTGACGCCTTTAGTGGCGGAGTTCCGCGAACGTTATCCTGAAATGTCGTTATCGCTGGTGTCTTCGGAAAACTTTATCAATTTGATCGAGCGAAAAGTGGATATCGCGATCCGCGTAGGCGAACTGACCGATTCCACGCTGAAAGCGCGCAAACTGATGACCAGCTACCGGCATGTGCTCGCCTCCCCCGCCTATCTGGCGCAGCACGGCACGCCGCTAACGGTAGAAGATCTTGCACATCACTGCTGCATCGGCTTCAACGACCTGCCCAGTTTGAACCGCTGGCCACTGGCTTGTTCAGATGGCAGCCAGTTGGAAATCACCCCCGGCTTGACCACTAATAGTGGAGAAACCCAGCGCCATCTCTGTCTGCATGGCAACGGTATCGCCTGCCTGTCGGATTTTATGAGCGACGAAGATATCAAACGTGGAGATTTGGTTCCGATTCTGGTGGAAGCGACGCTGCCGGTCGCCATGCCGATCAACGCGGTTTATTACAGCGACAGCGCCGTTAGCAACCGTCTGCGCAGCTTTATTGATTTTGTGAGTGAATACCTGAAACGATAAAAAAGGCGCCCTGATGGACGCCTTATGCTAACCACTGCGAGGAAAGATTAATCCCAGTTTGGCGCCAGGCCTTCCGGGCTAACCAGACGGCCGTTGCACTCCAGTGCGGCGATCTGCGCCATATCTTCGTCGGTCAGCGTCAGTTGCTGTGCCAACAGGTTGCTCGCCAGGTTTTCACGTTTGGTCGAGGAAGGAATAACTGCATAACCCAGCTTCAATGCCCAAGCCAGGACAACCTGTGCAGGAGTTGCATTGTGACGAGCGGCGATGCTTTTAATCGTTTCATCCTGCAGCGCTTTGCCATAGGCCAACGTCATGTAAGAGGTGATGGCGATGCCGTGCTGCTGCGCGAATTCTACCACCTTGCGGTTCTGCAAGAACGGTGACAGCTCGATTTGGTTGGTGGCGATTTCATCGGCGCCAATCGCGTCAATCGCTTGCTGCATCAAGTCGATAGTGAAGTTAGATACGCCGATTTGGCGAGTCAGCCCCAGCTTTTTCGCTTCCAGCAACTCAGCCATAAATTCGGCAACTGGCACTTCGTCGTTGGGTGACGGCCAGTGGATCAGCGTCAGATCAACGTAGGAGGTTTGCAGTTTTTTCAAGCTTTCTTGCAGGCTTGGGATCAGTGTGCCTTTCGCCAGATTCGCGATCCAAATCTTGGTGGTGATGAACAGGTCTTCACGTTTCACGCCGCTGGCAGCGATAGCCTGGCCAACAGCCGCTTCGTTTTCATAGATCTGCGCGGTGTCGATAGTACGATAGCCCAGCTCAAGTGCAGTGCTGACAGAATCGATAACAACCTGATCCTGAAGGCGGAAAGTACCTAAACCAAATGCAGGGATGCTCATAATGTTTTCTCTCATTAACAGGTAGATGTGGTATGAGGAAGATTATGGCAACTTTTTTATTGATCAAAAACGCCTGGTTCGGCATAAGACTTTTGATCTAAAGGCAATAATATGGAGAAAGGCGAGGCGGTAAAGAGGAACAATTCCAGTCTGAAAAGCGCAAAATGCAGATATGAAAAAGCCCTGAGTCGAAACTCAGGGCTTATCAATTAAGTGGCGGAACGGACGGGGCTCGAACCCGCGACCCCCTGCGTGACAGGCAGGTATTCTAACCAACTGAACTACCGCTCCACCGATTCTTTTACGTTGCATCTTTCGATGCCGGCAAA
>NZ_JBJNOJ010000016.1:0-109242 GCF_052166695.1 Serratia sp. CY76391 | reverse complement strand
CAATAGCGCGGTGGTCCCACCTGACCCCATGCCGAACTCAGAAGTGAAACGCCGTAGCGCCGATGGTAGTGTGGGGTCTCCCCATGCGAGAGTAGGACACTGCCAGGCATCAAATAAAGTCGAAAGCCCTGAACTGACGTTCAGGGCTTTTTGCTATGTGCAATTCGTAAAAAGGCGCAGCTACGCTGCGTAATGCTTGTCAGTTAAGCCCGACTGGCATTTTTTTATCCAGTTTCTGTACGTGGCGTGCAGGACGAATTGCCGTAAATACCCCGAATTTCTCTGTTACCACAATGAACGGCAATTGGAGGGGCCGAAGGCGCGGCCCCTCCACCCGCGCCTTCGCTTAACACCGTCTGTCCGCTACGCGGATACCCTCGCCGCGTCTGCGCTGTCGGGCGGGTCGGCTGCGACAAACGTCCCTGTTAGTCTCGCCTCAACCGGCCTTCCCTGGCCGGTTGCCCCTGACAGCGCCGTTTTGCTCGGCAGCCGGTGATGCGCGCCAAAGGTCAACCCCTGAGCTGGCAGCTACCGGGAAATCTGTCGCTTATGAGGTTGTGGTAGAGAAGTTGGAGATGAACACGGTATTGGACGCCCTTGAAGACGCCGAACGTAGGCATAGCGCATTAGGCGAAACCGGCATGGACGGCGGTTTCAGGTGAGACAGGCAGGGACACCTGTCGCAACCGGCCTCAATGCGGTATGGCGGAGGGAGGGGAGTTGGCAAAGCCAACCGTCTGATAGGGCAAAGGCGCGGGTTGCCAGGGGCCGCGCCTTCGGCCCCTGGCTCGGTCGAGGTGCAGGAGTCTCATGATGCACCTCTCATTTATCGACCGAAAACATCACGAGTACTTCAAAAAAAACGTTAACTGACAAGCATTAAGCTACGCTGCGCGGTTTTCCCCCTCCTCCTTATTCTCCGCCAGCGAGCCAGAGAAAAGGCCCCGAAGGGCCTTTGATTAGGGTGTGTTTGCTTTTTTCACTTATTATTCGATCAATGCGAGCTGCCCTGGGAGATGCCCAGCCCGGTTTGCGAACGGACAAACTGGGCCCGGAAGCGTTCCCGCTCCTGCTGCCCGGCCAGCGAGCTGTCGGTGATCGAGAACAGCCAGGTACCGACAAAGGCCACGATCATCGAGAATAGCGCCGGGTATTCGTACGGATAAATCGGTTTCTCATGGCCGAGGATCTGCACCCAGATCGTCGGGCCGAGGACCATCAGAATCACCGCTGTTAACAGACCCAGCCAGCCGCCAATCATCGCGCCGCGGGTCGTCAAACGCGACCAGTACATCGACAGGATGATGATAGGGAAGTTACAGCTGGCGGCGATGGAGAACGCCAGCCCGACCATAAAGGCGATATTTTGCTTCTCGAACAAAATCCCCAGGGCAATGGCGACCAGCCCCAATACCACGACGGTGATCTTGGAGACCTTCAGCTCATCGCGCTCGGTCGCCTTGCCGTTTTTAATCACGCTGGCGTACAGGTCATGGGACACGGCCGAGGCGCCGGCCAGCGTCAGGCCTGCAACCACTGCCAGAATGGTGGCGAACGCCACCGCCGAGATAAAGCCGAGGAAGAAGTTGCCGCCAACGGCATTGGCCAGGTGCACCGCCGCCATGTTGGTGCCGCCCAGCAGCGCGCCGGTGGCGTCTTTGAACGCCGGATTGGCGCTGACCAGCAAGATGGCGCCGAAGCCGATGATAAAGGTCAGGATATAGAAGTAACCGATAAAGCCGGTGGCGTAGAACACGCTCTTGCGCGCTTCCTTGGCGTCACTCACGGTGAAGAAACGCATCAGGATGTGCGGCAGGCCGGCGGTGCCGAACATCAGCGCCAGGCCAAGCGACAGCGCGGAAATCGGATCGGACACCAGCCCGCCGGGGCTCATGATGGCGATGCCTTTCGGATGCACCTTCACCGCTTCGGCGAACAGGGTATTGAAGTCGAAGTTGACCGACTTCATCACCATCAGCGCCATAAAGCTGGCGCCGGCCAGCAGCAGCACCGCTTTGATGATCTGCACCCAGGTGGTGGCCAGCATGCCGCCGAACAGCACGTACAGCACCATCAGAATGCCGACCAGGATCACCGCCACGTGGTAGTTGAGCCCGAACAGCAGCTGGATCAGTTTGCCGGCGCCGACCATCTGCGCGATCAGATATAGCGCCACCACCACCAACGAGCCGCAGGCCGAGAGGGTGCGGATCGGTTTCTGCTGCAGACGGTAAGAGGCGACATCGGCGAAGGTATAGCGGCCGAGATTGCGCAGGCGTTCCGCGATCAGGAACAGAATGATCGGCCAGCCGATGAGGAAGCCGATGGAGTAGATCAGCCCGTCATAGCCCGAGGTGTAGACCAATGCGGAGATGCCGAGGAACGAGGCGGCGGACATGAAGTCACCGGCGATCGCCAGGCCGTTTTGCAGGCCGGTAATGCGCCCGCCAGCGGTGTAGTAGTCCTGACGAGAACGGGTGCGTTTGGACGCCCAATAGGTGATGTAGAGCGTGGCACCGACAAACAGGATAAACATCACGATCGCCTGGATGTTCAGCGGTTGACGATGCACCTCGCCGCCAATGGCGTCGGCGCAGGCCAGGCCCGGTAGTAATAGCAGCGCGGCGGCGGACAATAAGCGCTTCATTGTTTCACCTCGCGCAGAATCTCTGCGGTGAGGCGATCGAACTCGCCGTTGGCGCGAAACACGTAGATCCCGGTCAAGACGAAAGAGATCACGATCAACCCGACGCCGACCGGGATCCCGCGGGTGATGGTCGATCCGGCGGCGATCGGCGTGCCGAGCCATTGCGGATCGAAGGCGATCAACAAAATAAAGCCGACGTACAGCGCCAGCGTAATCAGCGAAAGCAGCCAGGCGAACCGGCCGCGTTTTCTCACCAGCTCTTTAAAGCGCGGGTTTTCTTCAATCCCTTGATAAATGGTGTCATTCATCAGAGTGTCTCCAGTCGGTATTGAGAGAGTACGCCGCGCCAGGGCCGCTCAACGGCGCGTTATCCGAATGAGCGGCCTGAAGCGGCGTAAATTATGACGGCACTTTCATTGATTGTTTTTCTTCCAACAGCTTGTCGACTACGGCCGGATCCGCCAGCGTGGAGGTATCCCCCAGGTTGCTGGTGTCGCCGGCGGCAATTTTGCGCAGGATGCGCCGCATGATCTTGCCGGAGCGCGTTTTGGGCAGCGAGTCTGTCCAGTGCAGCACATCCGGCGTAGCGATCGGCCCTATCTCTTTGCGCACCCAGTTGCGCACTTCGGTATAGAGCTCCGGCGTCGGTTCTTCGCCGTGGTTCAGCGTGATGTAGGCGTAGATCGCCTGGCCTTTGATGTTGTGAGGAATGCCGACCACCGCCGCTTCGGCGATTTTCGGGTGCGATACCAGCGCGGACTCGATCTCGGCGGTGCCCAGACGGTGGCCGGAGACGTTCAGCACGTCGTCGACGCGGCCGGTGATCCAGTAGTAACCATCCTCGTCGCGGCGGGCGCCGTCACCGCTGAAGTACATGCCTTTGAAGGTCGAGAAGTAAGTTTGCTCGAAGCGATCATGATCGCCGAACAGGGTGCGCGCCTGGCCCGGCCAGGAATCGACGATCACCAGGTTGCCTTCGCAGGCACCTTCCTGCGGCGTGCCGACGTTATCGACCAGCGCCGGCTGTACGCCAAAGAACGGCCGCGTGGCGGAACCGGCTTTCAGCTCAGTGGCGCCTGGCAGCGGGGTAATCATGAAGCCGCCGGTTTCGGTTTGCCACCAGGTGTCGACGATCGGGCATCTCGCGTTGCCGATCTTGTTGTAATACCACTCCCAGGCTTCCGGGTTGATCGGTTCGCCGACCGAGCCCATGATGCGCAGCGAATCGCGTCGGGTGCCTTCGATCGCCTTGTCGCCTTCGGCCATCAACGCGCGAATGGCGGTCGGCGCGGTATACAGAATGTTGACCTGGTGTTTGTCGATCACCTGCGACAGGCGATTGACGCCCGGATAGTTAGGCACGCCTTCGAACATCAGCGTGGTGGCACCGCAGGCCAGCGGGCCGTACAGCAGATAGCTGTGGCCGGTGACCCAGCCCACGTCGGCGGTGCACCAGTAAATGTCGCCGTCATGGTAGTCGAATACATACTTAAAGGTCATCGCAGCGTAGACCAGGTAGCCGCCGGTGGTGTGCAGCACGCCTTTCGGCTTGCCGGTCGAACCGGAGGTGTACAGGATGAACAGCGGATCTTCGGCGTTCACTTCTTCCGGTGGGCAGTCTGCGGAGACGCCCTGGGTCAGCTCATGCCACCACAGATCGCGCCCTTCCTGCCAGTAGCCCGGTTTACCGGTGCGTTTGAATACCACCACGTTGGCCACGCTGACCACGCCGGGATTTTTCAGCGCATCGTCGACGTTCTTTTTCAGCGGCACGGCGCGGCCGGCGCGCAGGCCTTCATCGGCGGTGATCACCAGTTTGGCGTTGGAGTCGATAATGCGCCCGGCGACGGCTTCCGGCGAGAAGCCGCCGAAGATCACCGAATGTACGGCGCCGATGCGCGCGCAGGCCAGCATGGCGACCGCCGCTTCCGGCACCATCGGCATATAGATGGCCACCACGTCGCCTTTTTTAACGCCGAGCTGTTTCAGCACGTTGGCGAATTGGCAGACATCGTGGTGCAGCTGTTTGTAAGTCACCTTTTTTGATTGGGTCGGGTCATCGCCTTCCCAGATAATGGCGGTTTGGTCGCCGCGCTCGGCCAGATGGCGGTCCAGGCAGTTGGCCGCCAGGTTCAACGTGCCGTCTTCAAACCAGCGAATGCTGACGTGGCCCGGATCGAACGAGGTATTTTTAACTTTGGTATAGGGTTTGATCCAATCCAGGATTTTGCCATGCTCACCCCAGAAAGCCTCTGGGTCTTGAACCGACTGTTGATAATACTGTTGGTATTGTGCCGGATTAATCAGGGCGCGTTCTGCAATTGCAGAAGGAATAGCGTGTTTATGCAGTTGGCTCATAGCTTTTCTCCTTGAAGTTGTTAATGATATGTCAACTGAAGGTTAAGTATAGTTTGCTATGATTCTTTGTTTCTTTTTTGCGCGGCAGATCACGCAACAAAGATATTGATTTGTAATCGTTCTGTCGCATTTGCAGGGCGTATCTATCTCTTTGGCGCTTAAATCCTCATAAACCCACGTTTTTAACCAAAAACACTTATATAAAGAACAAAAAAGAATAAACCAAAACGGACTCAACTGCCGCGAAATTAATAGATACGATCAGGGCCGCCATTATTTCTCGCTATAAATCTTTTTGGAGTGTTTTTCGCCATTAATATTCTAAGTTGGCATTAGCACGATATAACGATGGACTGCACAGCGTGAAATAACGTTTTATTAACGCTTAATTCCTGATGAAAACTCGGGAAATACCCTGTGGCATTCATCCTGCGGCATCGTTCGATTTTTAATCGAAATATAAAGTGGCGCTGCATTTATGGACGAAAGTGTCACTCGGCCAATTCTCATTTGTTTGACTTTTGAGTAACAAAATATAAACATATGATGCGGATTAAATATGCAGAATGAGCGAAAAATAACGCATTTTAATCGCGTTCAAAAAATCGTCGTCGGCGTGGTTATGTACTTCATTATATGAAAAATTATGTTTTTAATAACAAGCAATTATGCCATTTGAAATAGTTCCGCGAAATTTTTGTGATTCGATTCAGCGCTCAGGCCTGACAAATCAAGGCTTGCAGAGCATGCCGCCCGGATGATACAGATTTATACTGCGTCGCACCCAGGGCAGGTGAACGCTTCCACTGAATTAACATAAGCCTGTAATAAATGATTAAGTATTCTTTTCGCCGTGTTGCGACTTTGTACGGCGCAAAGAGTCTTTGAGGACTTTTTGGGTATGAAAAGTGTAAAAATTAGCCTGGCTTGGCAAATCCTGATCGCGTTGGTACTGGGTATTATTGTTGGCGCGGTATTGCACAACCAGACCGAATCTCGTGAGTGGCTGGTGAGCAATATTCTCAGCCCGGCGGGTGATATCTTTATTCGTCTGATCAAGATGATTGTGGTGCCGATCGTTATTTCCACGCTGATCGTCGGTATTGCCGGCGTGGGGGATGCGAAAAAGCTGGGCCGCATCGGATTGAAAACCATTATCTACTTCGAAGTGATCACTACCGTCGCCATCGTGGTGGGGCTCACCTTGGCCAACGTCTTCCAACCCGGCCACGGCATCGATATGTCGACGCTGACCACGGTGGACATTTCGCAGTACGAGAAAACCACCGAACAGGTGCAAAGCGGTTCGCACAGTCTGGTGGCGACCATTCTGTCGCTGATCCCGTCGAACGTTTTCTCGTCGATGGCCAAGGGTGACATGTTGCCGATTATCTTCTTCTCGGTGCTGTTCGGTCTGGGGCTGTCGTCGTTGCCGAAAGAGACCAAAGAGCCGCTGCTGAAGGTGTTCAAGGCGGTGTCCGAGAGCATGTTCAAAGTCACCCACATGATTATGCGCTATGCGCCGATCGGGGTGTTTGGCCTGATTGCGGTTACGGTAGCCAACTTCGGTTTCGCTTCGCTGCTGCCGCTGGCCAAGCTGGTGGTGCTGGTGTACTTCGCCATTGCGTTCTTCGCCCTGGTGGTGCTGGGGGCGGTCGCCCGGCTGTGCAACCTGCGCATCTGGACGCTGATCCGCATCCTGAAAGACGAACTGATCCTGGCTTATTCCACCGCCAGTTCGGAAACGGTGCTGCCGCGCATCATCGAAAAGATGGAGGCTTATGGCGCGCCCAAGTCGATCACCAGCTTCGTGGTGCCGACGGGTTACTCCTTTAACCTGGATGGCTCGACGCTGTACCAGAGCATCGCCGCCATCTTTATTGCCCAGCTGTACGGCATCGAGCTGTCGTTGGGTCAGGAGATCGTGCTGGTGCTGACGCTGATGGTGACCTCGAAAGGGATCGCCGGCGTGCCGGGCGTCTCGTTCGTGGTGCTGCTGGCCACCCTGGGCAGCGTCGGCATTCCGTTGGAAGGCCTGGCGTTCATCGCCGGCGTGGACCGTATCCTGGATATGGCGCGCACTGCGCTGAATGTGGTGGGTAACGCGCTGGCGGTATTGGTGATCGCCAAATGGGAGCACCAGTTTGATCGCAAGAAGGCGCTGGCCTACGAAACGGAGTTCCTGGCGCAGAAGGTGAAGCCGGCCAACCAGGCCTAATTACCGAGTATCGCTGACGTTGAAAACGCCCCAGGCAGTTGTGCCGGGGCGTTTTGTTTTTTATGGCTCTTCACCGGCCACTTTCTTTTCTCTGTCCTACTGCGCGACTTGCATCCCCGCTTAACAGAATCTAAAGTGTTACCAAATTAATAGAAATGATAATAGATGTTATTATCATTTTCATTTGATGATGTATGGAGACACGCAAAGCCGTTGAACGGTGGGGTTACGCCCGTTCGGCGTCTTTATTCAGGCTTATCAAAGGTAGGTAACATGTCGGACACCGCTTTGGCCTCTGAATGGTTGCCGCTGGCGCCAGCGCAGCTTGATTTCTGGGAAGAACACACCTTGCATCCTGGGCAGACTCTGTCCACCGTCGCACATTGCACCGAACTGTGTGGCGCGGTAGAGGAAGAGACGCTCTGCCGGGCGATCGCCACCACGCTCGCCGAGACGCAGGCGTTTGCCTTGCGCTTTGGTGAGCGGCATGGCGACGTTCCTCCGTCGTTACGTTACGATCCACAGTGCACACCGCCATTGCAACGCATCGATCTGCAAACACACGGCGATCCCTGGCAGGCGGCGCAAAGCCTGATGCGCGAAGATATCGCGCAGCGCCGGGCGCTGCATAGCGAGCCGCTAGCCGCAGCCTGGCTGCTCAAACTGGGGCCGGAGCGCTACCTCTGGTACGTGCGTGCGCACCATATTCTGATTGATGGCTTCGGTATGGCCCTGATCGAACACCGCTGCGCCGCGTTATATGCGCACTACCTCGGCCAGGGCAACGCGGGTATCCCTCTGGGCGCATTTGGACCCTTTCAACAGGCCGAGCTGGCCTACGCTGATTCTGAGCGATGCGAGCGCGATCGGCGCTTTTGGCAGACCTATTTGCCGCCGTCACAGGCGCTGCCGACGGTACGCAAGGGCGGTGAGGCCTATGGCGTACGGCGTTTGAGCACCCATCACCGGCTGTCGGCGGCAGTGTCGCACTGTCTGGCGCAGTTGGCGGAGCGCAGCGGCATCAATTGGCCCGACTTGCTGGTGGCGCTGTCGGCGGCCTGGCTGTTTCAGGTGATGCCGCGCTGTACCCGGCAGGGCGATACGCTGCCGATGTGGATGCCGGCGCTGAATCGCCGTGGGCAGGCCGCCACCAACGTGCCTTCGCTGGCGGTCAATACCCTGCCGCTGCTGGTGTCATCGTCGCAAGCGGAGACGTTGGGGAGCTTTCTCACCGCTCTGACGCAGCAACTGCGGGAGCTGCGCAGCCACGCCGGCTACCGGCTGCGGCAACTGGCCGTCGATCGCGGAGTGGCTCCGGACTCGCGCTTCTTTATTTCCCCTTTCATCAACGTGCAACCCTTCGATGCGCCCCGTTTCACCGGCTGCAGCGGTACGCGCAGCGTATTGGCCGGCGGCTCGGGCGACGGTTTCAACCTGACTTATCGCGGCCGCACCGACGCCCGCGATCTGCAGGTGGATATCGATATCTATCTGGAGCAGTTTCCGACGGAGGATGCGCTGGACTATGGCGAGGCGCTGCAAGAATTTCTGTTGCGTGCGCTGCAGCGGGAAGCCTGGGGGCGACCGCTGGCGGCCCTGACGGCGTTGCCCGCCTGAGAAAGTGCGGGCGGGAGGATGCTCCCGCCCGAGTGGCAGGGCTTCAGCTGGCCAGCAACGCCGCCACTTCGCGCGCGTTCTTGCACGGCAAGAGCGAACTGCTTACCAGACGGGTGCCGAAAGCGTCATTGAGGCGCGACGCCACCTGTTTGATATGCGGCAGCTTCAGCCCCATGGCGATAAACGCCGTCTCTTCCCCCCATTCCGGGCGCGGGGTCACGCCGATCGCCTGCCAGTAAATGGTCAGGATCTCGGCGCTGCGCGCCAGCGGCGCGTTCGGCGGCGGGGCCGCGCAGGCGTTTAACGCCGGCGCGGTTTGCTGGTGGCTCAGGTCGGCGCGGATGCGATGGCGGTCGGTTTTACCGTTGGCAGACAACGGCAGCGCCTCGGCATGGATAAAGCGCGTGGGAATATGGGTACAGGGCAGATAGCCGGTAGCGAAGGCGCGGATCTCGGACAGCGGCAGCGGTTTGCCGTCGCGGGTCAGATACAGGGCGCCGAGCGCCGCCTCGTTGTTCTCTCCGCTGGGATAATCCACCACCACCATATCCAGGATCGCCGGATGGCGGCGCAGCACGTCTTCGATTTCCGGCAGCGAGACGCGCACGCCGCGGATCTTCACATAGCCGTTCACTCGGGTGGCGAACATGATGTTGCCGTCCGCGCGATAGTAACCCTGATCGCCAGTGCGGAAAGCGCGCAGCGGTTGTCCGTCCGGCCCTTCGAGGATGATGAAATCGTGCTGCCTCAGCTCACCCTGCTCCAGGTAGCCCAACGCCAGGTTGACCCCGGCGGTATGGATGCGGCCGACCACGCCGGCCGGGCAATGGCTGCCGTCGTCATGGCAGATGAAATAACGGTTGGCGGGCAGCGGGCGGCCGTAAGGCACAGTGCCGCTCTCCTGCGGGGTGATAGGATGCCAGATGCTCCAGATGGTGGTTTCGGTCGGCCCGCCGAGCGAGAACAGCGCGAGATCCGGGCGCAGAGTTCGCAGGGTTTGCACCGTCGCCGGCTTGATGTAGTCGCCGCCTTGCGCCACCAGACGCAGCGAACGCAGGCTGTCGGCCGTTTTGCAGGTGAGCAGCATCTCCAGAATGGCCGGCACCGAACACCACAGGCTGACCCGATGTTTTTCCACCAGCTGGTTCCAGCTGATGGCGTCTTTTTCCTGATGCGGCGCCGGCAGCACCAGCGTAGCGCCGGCGCACAGCGAACCGAACAGATCGAACATCGACATGTCATGGTGCGGCGGCGTGACGGAAATGAACACGTCGTCGGCGGTGACCGCCCAGCGCTGCTGGGTCTGGTGGATAACGTTGGCGGTGGCGCGGTTGTTGAGCACCACGCATTTGGGCTTGCCGGTGGTGCCGGAGGTATACAGGTAGTAGCTTGCGGCCAGGCTGGCGCTGCGTTCCACCAACGTCTGTTCATCCGGCAGCGCAGGTGCGCGATCCGTCGGCGCCAGCAGGATCGCCGGCGTCACGCCGATCGGCGTCTCCAGATCGCCGCCGTGCACCACCAACGTCGGCCGGCAGTTCTCCAGCAGGTAGGCGGTGCGTTCCGGCGGTGAGTTGATATCGATAGGCACCCAGATCACCCCCTGCAGGGCGCAGGCGAGGCTGAAGATGATCTGTTCTGGGCTGCGCGGCAGATACAACGCTACCACGTTGCCCGGTTGCACGCCGCGGCTTTGCAGGTTGGCGATCGCCGTGGCGATCCGCTGGCCCAGTTCGCGGTAGGTCAGCGTCTGTTCGCCGCAGATCAGCGCGTTGCCGCCGTTTTGTGCGCCAAACAGCCGCTCGGCCAGCTGCGCCAGATAAGGATAAGGCGCGTAATTCGCTTCGCTGTCATTGTGGCGATAATGCGCCAGATCGATGAAATCTCGCGGCGCGATCGCCAGGTCGGCGCGTTGGCAACTGCGCAGGATGCGTCGCTGTAATGCCGCCAGCATGGCTTCTACCTGCTCGCCGTGCAGCGCCTGTTCGGCGTAGTCCACGCACAGCTGCAGGTTTTTTTCGCTGTCCAGCGTCAGGCGAATATCGATGGCGACCTGCGGCGTTTGGGTCAGGCCGTCGTGGAAGCGCACCGGCGCCTCGGCCGGCAGCGTTTCCCAACCCAGACAGTTGGTCAGGATCACCGGCAGCGCCGGGCCGCCCTGGCTTTGGCCGAGCAACTGCCGCGCCAGATCGACGCCGGAAAACGTCAGGTGGTCGAGCGCGCCGAGCACGTCGTCCTGCAGGGCTTGCGCGCGCTGGATAAAATCTTCGCCGTGACGGGAATAGCGCACCGCCACGAAGCTGGAGGCGTTGCCCAGGGCACCATCGGCGGCGGGGAACGCTACCGGCACCCCGACGCACAGCTCACCGTCGGTGGTCCAGTGGGCCAGCGTATCGAGGACCAGCGCCGACAGCAGGCTGTTGCGCAGCAGCGCATGCGGCGATCCCAGGCGGCCAAGCTGTTTTACCGTATCGCGCGGTAGCGTCAAGGTGGCGCGGCGATAGCGTGATGAGGTGAGATTGGCGAGCGGGGCGCGCCACGGCAGTGCCGACGGGGTGGTGACATCCTGCAGCTTTTCACGCCAGTAGGCGGCATCGGCCTGGCGCTGCGCCGCCGATGCGGCGGGGGGCGGCAGTGCGGCGGCGGTCGACGTCAGAGGGCGATCGTCGAACAGGCGCGCGATCACGGTGGAGATCCCCTGGCCGTCGAGGATCAAGGCATCAAAGCTGGTAAAGATCAGCGTATCGTACGGCGATCCCGTCGGATCCTGCTGTTCGGCAAGTTGGATCACGGCGATGCGCCACAGCGGTTGGCTCGGATCGTGGCGCTGGTGGGAGTAACGCTCGCGCAGCTGTTCGACCTGGCGCTGCGCCGCTTCGCCACCCAGGGCGCGAAGATCGTGGCGATCCAGATGCAGCGTGGTTTCCGGGCGTACGTGCTGCGTGCCGCGCTGCACATCGATGCAGGTGCGAAGCGCCGGGTAGTGCTGTACCAGCTCGGTCAGGCGCGCTTCAAGGCGCGGTACATCCTGCTGCCGGGCGCGGTATTCGCGAAAGTCGTGCATCGCTACGCCGCCGAGCGGCCATCGATCGCTGCGGCCCAGAAGGTAGGCCTGCTGCAGTGCGGTTAATGGTGTCTCCATGGTACTTCCCTATAGTCGCTAACCGATTAAAACGAGCCGGGCGCCGTGCGCCCGGAAACCGATCTCAGTGCTGCGGCGCCAGCGCGGCGAGCAGCGTTTTCGCATGCCTTCCTGCCTCGGGCGACCGTTGGCAGATCAACGCCGCCAGCGCAGCCGGGGAGGGATGCGCCGTCAGATCCTGCGCCGTCAGCGCCGCCGCCAGATACTTGTTGAGCACCGTCAGCAGCGCGTTCACCCCGGCATCCGGCAAGGCCAACCGGCGGATATCGTCGTGGTCGCGCACACTGGCCTCGGGAGCCACCCGCGCCAGCAGCCGGTGCAGCACCTGGCGCACCGGCGCCTGCCGCGCCAGCACATCGGGCGTGCATTGCGCCAGCAGCTGCGACAGCGGGCGATCGAATGCCCCCGCTTGCCGCGCGGCCAGGTGCAGCAGCGCCCGGTAACAGGCCAGCAGGCGCGGCAGCACGTGCTCGGGGAACGCGTCCAGCCGCACGTCCCAGTTGATCAGAATGCCGTCGTCGACGTGGGCGACCTGCGCATCCAGCGCCACCTGCGGCCCCTGAGAGATCACCCAGCCGAGACGGCCAAAGGTGTTGGTGACCCGTTCGGAAAACAGCGTTTTGCCGCGGATGCCGAAACCGGCGGTAAACACCACCGGCGAAGGCTGCAGGCTGCCGTGCAGGCGCGACAGATCGCGCATCACGCTGACGCCGGGGTAATCCGCATGCTCGATCAGCTCCGCCAGCTGCGTCATCAAGCGTCGGCAGAAGGCGTTCAGGTTTTCCGTCGGGTTCAGTTCCACGCCGAGCAGCACCAGGTTAGAGAAATCGCCGATGAGGCGATGTGCGTCCTCCCGTTCGCTCTCGCGGTGGAACAGCGGCACGTTGAGCCGGAAGCGCGTCATGTTCCAACCCTGACCGACGGCCAGCGCGAACAGCGCCAGAAACAGCGTCGAGAGGGAGGTGTGATGCCGTTTGGCGACGTTTTCCAGCGCGCGGCTTTCTTCTGCATTCAGCTGTATGGCCAAACGATCGCTGCGGCAGCGGTCCGGCGTGCGCAGCAGGCGCGGCGCCGGCGGCATCTGCGCCAGGCGTTCACGCCACCAACGCTGGCCGCGTTCGCGCCGTTGGCGCAGCGCCACGTCGGCGTCGCGTCGTTCGAGGTGATCGAAGTAGGCCGGCGGCGTGTCATGGGAGGGTGCCGCCGGGCACTGGTGATAAAACGCCGTCAGATCTTCCATCAACAAGCGAAAGCTCATGGCATCGCCGGCGATCATGTCGAGATCGACGTGCAGGCGGCTGCGTCCTTCCGGCAACAGGCTCAGGCTGATATCGCAGGGAACGCCCTGTTCCAGCGGCAGCAACTGGGTGCTTTTCGCCTGGCGTTTGGCGGCGAGCGCGGCCGCCAGCGTCGTTTCATCGGCGTGTCGCCAGTCGTCGAGATGCAAAGTATGCCGGGAGCTGGGAGGTGCGATCGTCTGCCTGCCATCGTCGGTAATGCGCAGGCGTAACAGCGGATGGCGCAGATACAGCGCCTCGACGGCCTGGCGCAGCCGGGCGATGTTCAGCTCGCCGCCGTCGAATTCCGCATACAGGTGGGCGGCCATGCCGCCGAGAGGAGGAGCGGACTGTCGGCCTACCCAATAGGCGGCCTGCATCGTGGTCAAAGCTTTCATCGGGTATCCATTTTGATTCAGCCAACGAGACTGCAAGAATATATCCAAATGTTAATAGGAATGAAAATTATTATTATTTGATCCATTTAGCGCGGAGGTGCTATCTATAAGGGGTTTGAGCGATGCCGGGCAGGCAGGGCGTTAGGCGTGAATAATTTATCTATATTATTCTTAGCATTGAAATGATTGCTTGTTATTGCAGCGCTGGTTTTTCCTGCGAAAATATAAGGGTTTCTGGCGGTGATCACGCCCGGCCTCACACCTTTATTGATAATGATTTGCATTAAAAAATGCAAAATATTATCATTCTTAACACTATTTTACGTTTTTATACAAGCTGCCGGCCGCTTCGCCGGCGGCTTGGCCGTGGACGGGGCCGCGCCCGTTCGGCCGCGAAAGACATGGGTTTGCCGCAGGGATAAGCAACAGCAAGGCCGGGAAGGCCGCAGCGTCATGGTCTGTGTGAGTGTCGATGTAGGTTGTGTAAAAAAAAATCAAATTTTGTGCACCTCTGGGATGAAAGGAGAAGACATCTATGGGCAAGCATTTTGCGGCTCAACGGCATGAAAGCGTAGGAAACGGGGAAAAGACGGGGATGAAAGCCATTGGGGCGTTTTCCTCCGTATTTTTAGGGGTTTGTTCACTGGCGATCGGTAACGTCAACGCGGCGGAAACGAAGAGCAACGAAACCTACCAGGATGCGGAAACGCTGCTGGTCACCGGTGAGAAGATCAAACGTTCCATTTTCGACACCGGCTCCAGCGTTGAAGTGTTCGACAGCAACCGCATCGCCTCGATGCCTAATGCGACACAGGTTCCCGATTTGCTGCGCATGACACCCAACGTGGTGGATGTCGGCATCGGCAACGATCTGCCAACCGTGCGTGGCGTTGACGGTTCCGGCCCGACCACCGGTGCCGGCGCTTTTCTCAGCGGCACCAGGCCGCGCCTCAACCTGTCGTTGGACGGCCGTTCGCTGACCTATAACGAACAAGCCTACGGACCGCAATCGCTGTGGGATCTGGATCGCGTTGAAGTGTTCCGCGGCCCGCAAAGTTATATTCAGGGGCGCAATGCCATCGCCGGCGCCATCGTCATGGCCAGTAAAGACCCGACCTTCGAATGGGAAAGCGCCTTCAAGGGCGGGGCCGGCAACCAGCACTCCTCGCAGTTGGCCGCCATGGCGTCCGGCCCGCTGGTGGAAGACCAGCTGGCGTTCCGCGTCAGTGTCGATCGCCAGCGCCGCCGCAGCGACGCTGACCTGCCGGCCTATGAACCGGTGGGCGATCCGCGTGAGGTGGAGGCCACCACCGCACGCGCCAAGCTGCTGTTCAACCCGGCCGGTTTGCGCGATCTGACTACCAAGCTGACCTTTAACCACTTTGGCAGCACTGCGCCGCAGAACGAAAGTCTCAACCCGCAGCCGCATCCTGCGAGTGCGCGTCACGACATCCGTCGGCCGGTGTTCAAAAGCAATGTGAACAGCGGGATCTGGGATCTGGCCTGGGAGGCCTCCGATGGCCTGGCGTTGGAAAACCGCGTTATCTATACCGATTTCAACATTAACCGCGCCACGGCTTATAAGCTGCCGTACGCCGACATCGGCGGCAAAGAGGTGCACGTAGAACCGGTGGTGCGCTTCGGCGGCGCGGACAGCCGCCTGCACGGGTTGGCGGGGCTGCGTTATTTCCACGCCAAGCAGGATGAGTTCGTCAATATCTTCGGCGGCGCGACGTTTAAAGATAAAACTGACACTAACTCGGCCTTCGCCGAGCTGACCTATGCGCTGACGCCACAGGTGGACGTGACTGCCGCCAGCCGTCTGGAACGTGAACATCGCCAACGCAACGGCGGCAGCCAGGCGGTGCGCATCGACTTCGACGAAACCTACACCGTGTTCCTGCCGAAGCTGGACGTGGCCTGGAAACCGACGGACACCCAAACCTACGGCGCCAAGATCGCTCGCGGTTATAACGCCGGCGGTGCGGGCATTACTCTCAGCAGCCCGATCGTCAGTTACACCTACGGTTCCGAGTATGTCTGGAACTATGAGTTGTACACCCGCCATCACCTGAAAGACGCCAACGTAGTGCTGACCAGCAACGTGTTTTACAACGATTACAAAGACATGCAGCTGCCTTATTACCTGGGTGAGAATTCCAGCGTGATCCGCAACGCCGACAAGGTGGAAACCTACGGCGCGGAAATCGGCGCCACCTGGCAGCCGCGCTGGGACTTCGAACTGTTTGGCAACGTCGGCCTGCTGAAGACCAAGATCAAAAAGTTCGCGGGCAGCGGCGTGGAAGGGCATGAATTGGGACGCGCGCCGGCTTACACCGCCAACATGGGCGCCAAATATCAGTTCCTGAAAGGGTGGGAAGTGAGCACCAACGTGGCGTTCTCGGACTCCTATTACTCGGCGTATGACAACGATTCGCGCGGGCGCATCGGCTCCTACTGGTCGGCTAACGCCCAACTGGCCTACACCTTCGCCTATGGGCGCGCCACGCTGTTTGCGCAAAACCTGTTCGACTCCGAGCGCCGCATCATGGTTGGCGGCAACGACATCTACACCGCGACGCAGCAGCGCCCGCGCATGGTCGGCGCGGCGGTTGAGCTGAATTTCTAACGCTATCGCGATGACGGGGGACGCATGTCCCCCGTTTTATGCGCTATCCCGGCACGGCCGGGCAAAGGAGATAACGCAGTGATCGGTGATTTTGACAGCATTCTGAGCGATGAAGAGGCCCAGCGGCTGGAGAGCGCATTTCAGGCGCTGGGCGCGGCGTCGGCCAACGGCGAGCGGCCGGTGAGCGAAGCCGAAGAGCGGGCATGGTTCGCCCATCTGCAACAGGGTGACGCACGCGGGCAGCGGGCGTTGGCCTGGCGCCTGACGGGGGACGTGGATATCGCCCGGCTGGCGGCGGCGCTGCAGGCGCTGGTGCGGGAAACGCCGGGCGTGGACATGCGCTACGTTTTTGATGACGAAAACGGTCTGGTGAAACGCCCCGCCAGCTCGGCGCCGTTGCCGGTGAGCCTGCGTCAGGTGGCGGATGAACAACACGCCATTGGCTGCCTGCTGCAAGCGCAGGCGGCACCGTTTGAACTGGAAAGCGAAGCACCGCTGCGCTGCCTGCTGTTGCTCACGCCGGGTGATGACGTGATTTTGGGCGTGGCACTGCATGACATCCTGGCGGAAACGCTGCCGTGGCGCCATCTGCCGGCGATGCTGTCCGCTCGCTATAACGGGGATGCAGTGCCCCTGTCTTTCGCCCCTCAGCCGGTCGAGCTGGCGGAAATCCCGGAACCGCAACTGCCCTGGGCGCGCCAGGCGGTCTCGCTGCAGGATTACCGCAGCCCGGCGCCGCGCACTGAAGCCTTGCCGCCGGTGGGCGCGCGCGTGGTCACGCGCATTGCGCGCTCGCTGTTGCCCGCCAACGACACACCGCGGGCCTTGCTGGCGGCGGTAGCGGCGCGGTTTGCCGAGTTCGTCGCCGCACAGGCCGGCGGGCAAGCGGTGCAGCTGTGCGTGCCGGCGGCGGAGACGGCGGAGTGCATCGGTCTGGAACTGGGGCTGACGGCGGCACCGCTGATGCGCCTGACCGTGCTGCATGGTGAGGGCGACGTCGGGCAGCGGCTGCTGGCGCAGGCCGTGGCCGAACAGCCGGATCCGCAGCGGGCGCAGCTGCTGGTGGCCTGGCGTGACGATCTGGCTGCGGACTGGTGCATGGAAGGCGTTCACGCCGAACGCCTGTTGTTGCCGCCGCTGCATACGCCGTTTGAACTGGCGCTGCTGTTGGGCTTGCCAGAGGCGGAAGCGCTGACGCTGGAGCTGGTCACCGACCCGCGTCTGTCTCCGCACGCGGCGCCGTTCCTGCTGGAGCAGTTCAGCGCCTTCCTGGCCGGGCAGCGAATTGCCGTCGCATTGCCGGCGGCTGAGGCCGCTTCCCCGGCGATTACCGCGCCGGCGGCGAACGGCGAGGCGGACGAAAGCGTTGCACCGCTGATTTTGCAGGAGTTCCGTGAGGCGCTGGTGGCGCCGGAAATGACCCTGGATGAAGACTTCTTCGATCGCGGCGGCCATTCGCTGGTCGCCACCCGGGTGATCGGCCGCTTGTTGAGCCTGCATCAGATCGAAATCAACATTAACGATCTGTTCAGCCATCCGACGGCGCGTGGGCTGGCGGGCTACGCCAAACGCCTGAACGTCACGCAGCCGAATGCCCCGGTGGCCGCCGCCGACGATCATGATCGGGCGCAGGCGCCGCTGTCGCTGGCGCAGGAATCGCTGTGGAAGGTGTATGAAGCCTTCGGCCATGACGAGATTTTCAACCTGCCGTTCTCTCTGCGCTTCTTCGATGCGGTGGATGAAACGGTGCTGCATCAGGCGTTTATCGACGTCATGACTCGCCATACCGTGCTGCGTTCACGCTTTGTTGAGCAGCAGGGCGAGGTGGTGCAGGTGGTGGTGCCGGCCGCAGAATTGCCGGATTATCAGTGGTTCCGCTTCTCTCACGAGACGCCGGCGGGCAACGCCGCCGCCCTGTTGGCCGACGCCGGCCAGCACCGGTTCGATCTGGCCGCCGAGCTGCCGCTGCGTGTCACGCTGCTGCGCGATGCGGACAACGGCCAGCAGTTGCTGTCGCTGCTGTTCCACCATGTGGTGCTGGATGAATGGTCGCTCAACCTGATGATGGATGAGCTGGGCGTCGCCTACCGCCATCGCGTCGTCGGCCAGGCGCCGCAGTGGAGCGGGCAACCGCCGCAGTTCCACACCTTCGCCCGGCAGCAGCGGGCCTCCGGGGTGCAGCAGCAACATCTGGACTACTGGCTCGATGCGCTGCGCGGCGCGCCGGTCGGCCAGCCGATCTTCCGGCAAGAACCCGCTACCCACCCGGCGGTGCCGGCGCCGGCGGACGTCAACGGCGGCTGGCTGGAGTTCGAGGTCGATCCCGCCGTGGCGGAAGGCCTGTATCAGCTCGCTCGCCGCAATAACGCTTCGCTGTTCAACGTGGTGTATGCCGGGATTACCTCGGCGCTGCGCCTGCTTGGCGGCCCGGCGGATCTGCTGGTGGGCACTTCGACCTCCGGCCGTAACGACGCCGAGTTCTTCGATACCGTCGGCTACTTCACCACTGTGGTGGTGCACCGCGTGCGCTTCGACGAAGGGCTGACGGTGGCCGGCTTGGTCAGCCAGGTGAAAAACACCATCAACGGCTCGCTGCCATACACCGATATTCCGATCGATCTGGTGGAGGAAGGGCTGTTCGGCGTGGACGCTGACCGCAAGAACCACATGTTTGAAGTGTTCATCCAGATCCACAGCCGCATCAAACTGAACGGCGAGTTCCGGCTGCAGGACGGCAGCGCGATCGCCTACCGTCAGGTGGAGCCGGAGAAAGCCGAATCGTTGCTCGGCCTGCAGTTTGAGGTGATGGAAGACGATCTGGCGGGGGCGAAATCCCTGCGGGTGATGATGACCTACCGCCAGGATCACTACAGCCGGGAGCAGGCCAATCTGATCGCCGACGGCGTTCAGCACGTCTTTACCCAGTTTGCGCAGCACATCGCTGGCGATATCGCTCTGGCGGCGCTGCCGCCCGGGCCGCAGGCATGACGTTGTTTCACTCTAACCGAAAGCATGATTTTCAAGGAGATAAAAGGATGTCTGGAACCCTAGCAACCCCGCGCGCGTTACTGTCGCTGCTGGTGGCGGCCTCTCTGGTGGTCGCCGGCGCCGCGCAGGCCGACGATGCCGGCATCAAACCGCAGGACATCAAGCGCCAGGCGCTGTCGTCGACGGTGGTGGAGATGGCCTACAGCACCTCGCAACAGGCGCTGTTCGTCAGCGCGCCGGACTGGAAGGAAGAGGCGCGCTCCCGCGTGCTGCGGCTGGATCCCAACACCCTGGCGATCAAGGCGGAGATCCCGCTGCAGGTGAAAGGCTTCGGCGTGGCGCTGAACGACGCGGGCAATCGCCTGTACCTGACGCAGGCTTTCAACGGCGAAGTCGGGGTGGTGGACACCACCACCAACCACGCGCTGGGCAGCATCAAGCTGCTGGACAAAACGGTGCTGGAGCAGGCTTACAAGCAGGCGGGCATCAGCGGCAAGCGCCTGGATTTCCTGTTGGCGGAGCTGAAGAAGTTTAAAATCACCGAGGACTACCTGTACCGCCTCCGCGAGCTCAAGTATGACGCGCAAAGCGGCCGTCTGTTCCTGCCGGGCCTGGGTTTCGGCGTTGACAGCGTGCTGTACGTGGTCGATACCAAGGCCGGCAAGCTGGAGAAAGTGATCCCGGGCTTCGGCTACAACGCGGTGGGCATCACGCTGGATGAGAAGGGCCGCCGGGTATTCGTCTCCAACATGCAGGGGCAGGTGATCACCCTGAACGCCGACACGCTGGCGATCACCGCCACGCACGAAGTACAGGCCGATCAGCTGCTGAACCTGGTGTATGACCCGGCGAGCAATCGCCTGCTGGGCGTCGATCAGGGCATCGATCGCGACGACTACCGCAATCATCATCTGGGGCACGACTATGTGAAGCGCAGTAGCGGCCACCGGGTATTCGCGCTGGATGCGGACAGCGGCAAGGTGCTGGCCAGCGAGCTGACGGATGAGGTGCCGATCGGCCTGCTGCTCGATGAGCGCAGCCAGCGGCTGTATGTCGCCAACCGCAAAGGCGTGCGCGTGGATCACGGCGCCGGCACGCTGACGGTGTTTGACGCCAAGACGCTCAAGCGCCTGCAAACCGTAGACCTGCCGCCGCACCCTAACAGCCTGGCGCTGGATCCGAAAGGCGACGCGCTGTTCGTGACGGTGAAAAACGACGGCGCTTCCACCAAGGCCGGCAAGCCGGAAAGCGTGGTGCGCATTCAGCTGCACACCAGGTAACGCAACGGAAAGATAAAAAAAGGGGCGCCGCGGCGCCCCTTTGTCGTTGGGTTATGTCATCAGAAGTGGGTGTTGATGCTCATGTAGTAGGTGCGGCCCGGTTCGTTGTAGGTGGCCGCGCCCGCGCCGGCGATGTTGATCGCGCCGGTGTTCGGATCGCCCACGTTCTGCGCGTTGCCGGCGCGGAACTGGCGTTTGTCGAACAGGTTGTCGATGCCGGCGGTGAGGCTGACGTTTTTGGTCAGGTCATAGGTTGCGCTGGCGCCGACGACGGCGTAAGGGCTGACCTCGCGGGTTTCGCCGCCGGTGGCCGGTTTACCCTGGTAGTTGTACTTCTTCGGCTTCTGCCGGCCGTACCAGGTCAGGGTGGACTGCATCGACAGATCCTGCGTGGCCTGCCAGCTGAGGGTCGAGTTGACGGTGAACTTCGGGATCACCGACAGGTAATCGCCGGTGGTCTTGTTCTTGTTCTCGATCATGTAGGTGGCGTTGTTGCTCCAGGTGACGGTCTCGCTAACCGGCACGTTCAGCGAGCCTTCCAGCCCTTGTACCACCGCTTTCGGTACGTTTTCCCACTGATAGACCGCCGTGCCGGTGCTGCTGGTGGCGATGCGCGAGTTACCCGCCTCAATCTTGTTGTGGTAATCGTTGCGGAAGTAGGTCACGCCGGCCAGCCAGCCTTCGTTATGGAATTCCAGCCCGATCTCTTTGTTGACGCTGGTTTCCGCTTTCAGATCGTCGTTGCCGAGCAGGTAGCAGCCGTTTTTGGTATCGCTGCCGGCACATCCCTGGCCTTTGCTGTACAGCAGGTAGTTGCCGTTGGTTTGGAACAGCGTCGGGGCTTTATAGGAACGCGCGATGCCCATCTTCAGCGTGAAGTAATCACCCAGTTCCTGGGACAGGTTTAGCGCCGGGCTCCAGTTGTTGCCGGATTCGGAGTGCAGATCGTAGCGCAGGCCCGGCGTCAGCATGGTGGTTTCGGTCAGCTCAATGTTGTCTTCGGCGAACAGCGAGAAGATATGTGCAGAAGCGTAAGGGCTGCGCGTGCCGGTAGTCATGCCGGGAATGGTGCCGCCCATCAGCGTTTGGCTGGTGGAGGTGCCGTCTTTCATCCGCTGCTGGGTCCACTCGGTGCCCAGCGTGGCGGTCTGGGCGACGCCCAGCTCAAACGGCACGCTGACTTCGCTGTGCGCCAGGAAGTCGTCCAGCTTGGTGGTGCCGAAACCGGTGTTTTTGGTATCGAAGATGCCTTCGGTGCCGCCGGCCAAGCCCTCGTTCAGGCGGGTGTTGCGGGTGCGCTCGAACTGCACGTAGTTGTTGGTGCTCACGCCGTTGTCCCAGGCGCCGCGATGGGTCAGACCGAAGGTTTCACGGTAGATGCGGTTGGTCTCTTTGCCGTAGTTGCTCTGCACCAGGGCGTTGGTGTTGGTGTTCTGGGTATCGCCGGCGTACAGGTTGCCCTGGCGGCCGTAAGCGTACTCGAACTCCAGCGACTGCAGATGGGCAAAATCCCAGTGCAGCAGGGCGTCGATGTTTTTATCGACTACCCCTTCGCGCCCGGCCGGGACGCTGTTGGCGTAGGCGCCGACGCGTTCGGATTTATGCGATTCGTTAATGTCCCAGGCGTCGGCCTGCGTTTTGCTGTAGCCGCCGAACAGGCGGAAGCTCAGGGAATCGCTCAGCGGGCCGGACAGGCTGAAGTCGGTGCGCTTGGTGGCGCCTTCCTGCTTGTGCTGCGGCACGTTGAAGTAGCCGTTCAGCGAGCCGTGCAGCGCATCGCCGGCTTTCTTGGTGATGATGTTGACCACGCCGCCCGCGGCGCCGTTGCCGTAGCGCGCCGCGGCCGGGCCGCGCAGCACTTCGATGCGCTCGATCATTTCCGGCGGCACCCAGGCGGTATCGCCGCGGGAGTCGCGCTCGCCGCGCCAGCCCTGACGCACCGAGTTGCGGCTGGAGGCCGGTTTGCCGTCGATCAGAATCAGGGTGTTTTCCGGGCCCATGCCGCGGATATCGATCTGGCGATTGTTGCCGCGCTGGCCGCTGGTGGAGTTGCCGGTCAGGTTAACCCCGGGCATGGTGCGGATCAGTTCGCTGATGTCGCGCGCCGGCGGGCGTTTCTTGATCTCGTCGGCGGTGATGGTGGACACCCCTGGCGCCTGCAGGTTCTGCCGGGCGGCGGTCACGACGATGGTGTCTTCGCCGCGCGGCTTTTTATCCGTGGCGCCGCTGTTCTCTTCCGTGGTGGTGGTATCAGCCTGCTGCGCGGCGTTGGCGAACGCGGACGCGCCCAATCCCAAGCCGATAAGAGTGGCTAAAGAATAACGTGATAGCTTGCTTTTCATCTGAGTGTCCTACCTTGCTGCCATCCCTCGCCGAATGGGGGGAAGGGCGGTTGTAGTTTTTGTGTAGTCGGAAATAGAAAATCGGCTGCGGCAAGGGATGCCATTGATGTATCCCCGATCCCTGTCCGTTGCGCGCAATACCAGCACGATCTCCAAGCCTTACACACTATTGCAAATGCAAATTATTATCAATAGTATTTGGCGTACAGTGCGTTCGGGCGGTGGCCGGCGATAGGGAAAAGTCGACGTTCCCGGTGCCGCCAACTACAAAATGGGTAGGCGTTGTGAATACAGAACTACAGTCAGAAAGCAGCAGATTATTGGCCAGCAGCAATGCGGGCAGTCCAGGGTGGTGGTTGACGGTGGCACGACGCGGCACGCCATGGGTAGAACCGGCGGGTAACGGCCGCTGGCGCACCACCTTTTTCTGGCGCGATCCCCAGGGATGCGAATTGACCTCCGCCTACCGTCGCGTGTGGATCAACATTAACTGCCTGACCGACCACCATCAGCCGAATCCGCCGCAAAGCCTGCAGCGTTTGGCCGGCACCGACGTGTGGTATTGGCAGACTGAACTGAGCGGCGCCTGGCGCGGCAGCTACTGCTTTATCCCCTGCTTTGACGAGCGGCCGCCGGCGTTCAGCGGCGACGATGCGTACGCCAACATGCACAACCTGCGTCACTGGTGGCACCAGGTGTTCGCCAGCGCTACCCCCGATCTGCTCAACCCGTATCGCTCCTGGCAAAGCGCCAGCGGTCACAGCGTCTCCGGGCTGCACATGCCGGATGCGCCGCCGCAGCCGGTATGGCGTTCGTTCGACGAATATGAGATCGCCAGCGGGCGCTGCACGCCGCCGCTGCCGGCGCGTTTGCAGCGTCATACCTGGCAGAGCGAGCGCCTGGGCAACAGCCGCGATGTCTGGATCTACACCACCGGCGACAGCAAACCGGCCGAGCGCCCGCTCGCGATCTTGCTCGACGGCCAGTTCTGGGCGAAGCAGATGCCGGTTTGGGCGCCGCTGATGCAGCTGACCCGTGAGGGGGCGTTGCCGGAAGCGGTGTATGTGCTGATCGACATCATCGATCTGCCGCACCGGGCGCGAGAATTAACCTGCAAGGACGATTTCTGGCTGGCGGTGCAGGAAGAACTGATGCCGCAACTGGCCGACTGGGCGCCGCACAGCGACAAGCCGGCCGATACGGTGGTGGCGGGGCAAAGCTTTGGCGGCCTGGCCTCCCTGTATGCCGGGCTGCGCTGGCCGCAGCGCTTCGGCGCGGTGATCACCCAGTCCGGTTCCTACTGGTGGCCGCGGCGCGACATGCTGCAGCTGCCGAGCATTCCCGACGACGCCTGCTGGCTGATGCAACAGGTCGAACGCCACGGCCTGGGCAACCACGGCGCGCTGAAGGTCTTTATGGAAGCCGGTTCGCAGGAAAAACTGGTGCATCGGGTCAGTGGCGAAATGGCGGCGCGCCTGAGCGACGCCGGCCATCGGGTGCACTACCGGGTGGTGGAAGGCGGGCACGATGCGCTGTGCTGGCGCAGTGGCCTGACCGATGGGCTGCAGGCGGTATGGGCTTCCGCTTTCGCCACCGCTTACCCGGCATCGGCGACGGCACGAGGAACACATGATGGAAAGCCTGAATCCGTTCGATGATCAACAGCAGCGCAGCCTGGTGCTGCGCAACGTACAACAACAATACAGTTTGTGGCCGGATTTCCGCGCCATTCCGTCCGAGTGGACGATCGTCTTTGGCCCGGCGGCGCGCCTCGAGTGCGCCGAATGGCTGGAACAGCATTGGCAAGATATTCTGCCGGTCGCAGCACGCGAGGCGTGACCGGCGCCAGGTAATCACGGGAGCAATAAGCAGTGTCACACACCCCTAACTCTCTCAGCGGCCCGGCGCTTGCGGGCGAATGGCCGCTGGTCGCGGCGCAACCCGGCATCTGGGTCGCCGATCAAATCTCCCCGCATCGCAATGCCTACGCGGTGGCTCACGCCATCGAACTCAACGGCCCTGTCGCCGTGGAGCCTCTGCTGCAGGCCATCATTCAGGGCCTGGGCGAGGTGGACATGCTGCGCCTGCGTTTTGCGGAACGCGACGGCGTGCCGGTGCAATGGCTGGACGACGCGCTGGCGGTGCACGAGCCGGAACTTGTCGATCTGACAACGTCGCCGGACCCTGAAGCCGCCGCGCGCGCGCTGATGGACATCGATCTGGCGGGCGATCTGCGCGCCGGCAGCGGCGCGCCGCTGTATCGTCATGTGGTGATGCGTCTGGCGGATGACCGCTGGTTCTGGTATCAGCGCTATCACCATCTGCTGGTGGACGGTTTCAGCTTCACCGCCATCGCGCGCCGCGTGGCGGCGATTTACACCCATCTTTGCCGCGGCGACGCGCTGGAACCGACGCCTTTCACGGCGTTCAGCGACGTGGTGGCGGAATACCAGGCTTACCGGCAGGCCCCGGCCTGGCAGCGCGACGCCGATTTCTGGCTCGAAAAAGCACGGCAGCTGCCGCCACCGGCCACGCTCTGCCCGCAGCCGCTGGCCGGGCAAACGCCCACGCCGCGCATCCACCGGCTGGAACAGCGCTGCGATCCGCAGGCCTTCGCCGAACTGGTGCAGTGCGGCGCGCAGCAGAAGCTGAACGCCGCCGATATGGCGGTGGCGCTGGTGGCGCTGTGGGTGTCGCGTCTGAGCGGCCAACCGAGCTTCAGCGCCGGTTTTATCTTCATGCGCCGTACCGGATCGGCCGCCCTGTGCGCCGCCGGCCCGGTGATCAACGTGTTGCCGATGGAGATGCACCTCGAGCCGCAGGCCACGCTGTATGAGGCCGCAGCCCGCATCAGCCGCGAGCTGAAAACGGTGCGCCGCCATCAGCGCTACGACGCCGAACAGGTGCAGCGCGATCTGGGGCGCATCGGCGACGGCGAACCGCTGTACGGCACGGTCTTCAACTTCAAAATGTTCGATTACCAGCTGGACTTCGCCGGTATCGAAGGCATTACCCACGATCTGGCCTCCGGGCCGGTGCGCGATCTGGAGATTGCGCTGTTTATCGACGAACACCATCAGCTGAAGGTGGAGCTGCTGGCCAACGCCGAGCGTTACAGCCGTCAGGAACTGCTGGCGCATCTGCAGCGGTTGCCGCTGCTGCTGGCGCAGTTCGCCGCGCAGGCAATGTTGCCGATCGGCGAAGCCGACATGCTGACCGCCGACGATCGCGCGCTGCTGGCGCGGGTCAACGACACGGCGCATCCCGTGCCGGCGACCACGCTGAGCCAACTGCTGGCGCAGCAGGCGCAAAGCACGCCGAACGCGCCGGCGCTGGCGGATGCGCATTTCAGCTTCACCTACCGCGAAACGCGCGAACAGGTCACGGCGCTGGCGCGCCAGCTGGTTGTGCAGGGCGTACGGCCGGGCGACATCGTGGCGGTGGCGCTGCCGCGCTCGGTGTTCCTGTCGCTGGCGTTGATGGCGATCGTGGAAGCGGGCGCCGCCTACCTGCCGCTGGACACCGGTTATCCGGACGAGCGGCTGGCGATGATGCTGGAAGACGCCGCGCCCCGGCTGGTCATCACCAGCCCGGCGCAGCAGGCGCGTTTCGCCGACAAGGGCGAAATCTTGCTGTATGACGCGCCGCTGGCGGCCGATCACGCCGATGGGGTGGCGATCGCGGGCCCGACGCCGGATCATGCGGCCTATATCATCTTTACCTCCGGCTCCACCGGGCGCCCGAAAGGCGTGCTGGTCGGCCATCAGGCGATCGTCAACCGCTTGCTGTGGATGCAGCATCAGTATCCGCTGGGGGCGGACGACGCGGTGCTGCAGAAAACGCCATGCAGTTTCGACGTCTCGGTGTGGGAATTCTTCTGGCCGCTGATGGTCGGCGCCCGGCTGGTGATGGCGCCGCCGGAGGCGCACCGCGATCCGCAGCAGCTGCAACAGCTGATCGCGCAACACCGCATTACCACGATGCACTTCGTGCCGTCGATGCTGGCGGCTTTCGTGGCCGCCCTGGACGACGACGCGGCGGTGGCGAACTGCGTCGCGTTGCGCCAGGTGTTCTGCAGCGGTGAAGCGCTGCCGGCGGAGCTGTGCCGCCTGTGGCAAAGCCGCACGGCGGTGCCGTTGCACAACCTCTACGGCCCGACCGAAGCGGCGGTGGACGTAACCTGGCATCCGGCCTACGGCGACGCGCTGGCGAAGGTGACCGGCGCCAACGTGCCGATCGGCCTGCCGGTATGGAACACCGGGCTGCGCATTCTTGACGCGCGCCTGCGGCCGGTGCCGCCGGGCGTGGCGGGCGATCTGTATCTGACCGGCGTGCAGCTGGCGCACGGCTACCTTGGCCGGCCGGATCTGACCGCCAGCCGCTTTGTCGCCGACCCGTTCGGCGAGGGCGGACGGATGTACCGCACCGGCGACGTGGCGCGCTGGCTGCCGGACGGCGCGGTGGAATATTTGGGCCGCAGCGACGATCAGCTGAAGATCCGTGGGCAGCGTATCGAGCTGAGTGAAATCGATCACGCCTTGCTGTCGCTGCCGGGCGTGCGCCAGGCGGTGACGCACGCGCTGGTGTTGCAGGGCACGCCGGTGGACGCCGGCGGCGATGCGCGCCAGCTGGTGGGCTATCTGGTGATGCAACCCGGCGCGAGCTGGGATGCGGAAGTTTTGCGTGCGGCGCTGGCCGACCGCCTGCCGCCGCACATGGTGCCGGTGGCGTTGGTGGAAATGAGCGATTTGCCGCTGAGCGCCAACGGCAAGCTGGATCGCAAGGCGTTGCCGCAGCCGCAGGGCGGTGAGCGCAAGGCGGGGCGGCCGCCGCAGGCCGGGTTGGAAAGCGAGATCGCGGCGGTATTCGCCCGTTTGCTGCAGCGCGAGCAGGTGTTCGCCGACGACGATTTCTTCGCGCTCGGCGGCCATTCGCTGCTGGCGATGCGCCTGGCGGCGGAGCTGCGCCGCGATCTGGGCAAGGCGGTGTCCGTCGGCCAGGTGATGGTGGCGTCGCGCGTTGAGCAACTGGCCGCCTTGCTGGCGGAGGATCGCACGCAGGAAGAGGCCGATCGCAGCGGCTTCGACAGCGTATTGCCGCTGCGCGTCACCGAGGGGCCGACGCTGTTCTGTCTGCATCCGGCATCCGGCTTCTCCTGGCAGTTCAGCGTATTGCCGCGCTATCTCGACCAGCACTGGTCGCTGGTCGGCATTCAGTCGCCGCGGCCGGATGGCCCGCTGGCGCTGAGCGAAGATATGGATCAGGTGGTGGAGGCCCACCTGCAGACGGTGTTGCAGGTGCAGCCGCACGGGCCGTACCACTTCATCGGTTATTCGCTCGGCGGCACGCTGGCGCAGGGCATCGCCGCCCGGCTGCAGGCGCGCGGCGAGCAGGTGGCGTTCCTCGGCCTGCTGGATACCTATCCGCCGGAGACCCAAAACTGGGACGTGATGCTGGACGACAACGTGTTGAAGGAAGTGCAGCGCGAGCGCGAGCAGTTCCTGGCGGTGTCGCAGGACACGCTCGATCCGGCGCTGGGCGAAACGCGCACGGCGATGTTCGACAATATTGAAGCCAACTACGCCGATTCGGTGCGGTTGTTATCGCACACGCGGACCGCCCGTTTCCACGGCCAGGCGACGCTGTTCGTCGCCAAACGCACGCTGCAGGAAGGGATGGACGTGCAGCAAACCTGGTCGCAGTACGTCGATGCGCTGCAGGCGCACGAGCTGGACTGTGCGCACGTCGATATCGTTTCGCCGGCGTCGTTCAAAGTGCTGGGGCCGCTGCTGAACCGGATCTTGCGCACGCTGTAATGACGCCCTCATCCCGCCGCCAGGCACGGGGATTGCCCCGCGTTTGGCGGCGTTTCTTGCGGTCGCTCACAATTGAATATCAATGAGTTTTATTATCATTATTGATTTCGTCATCTGTGCTAGCATAGCGCCCCGCAACTGCAGAATCCCCGTTTAAAGATGTGGTGAACAACCGATGAGTAGCAAACCCTCCATCCTGCTTGATTTCAGCCTGCTGAAAACCAACCGGGCTTTCCGCGCGGTGTTCTGCGCGCGCTTTATCTCCATTGTCGCGCTGGGGTTGATGGCGATCGCCATCCCGGTGCAGATCCAGGCGTTGACCGGTTCCACCCTGCAGGTCGGGCTGGCGGTGACGCTGGCCGGCGGCGGCATGTTCGCCGGGCTGCTGATGGGGGGCGTATTGGCCGATCGCTATGAGCGACGCCGGCTGATTCTGTTTGCGCGTTCCACCTGCGGCGTCGGTTTTGTCGGCCTGTGTCTCAACGCCCTGTTGCCGTCGCCTTCGCTGGCGGCCATTTATCTGCTGGCGGTGTGGGACGGCTTCTTCGGCGCGGTGGGGGTGACGGCGCTGCTGGCAGCCACGCCGGCGCTGGTGGGCCGCGAAAACATCGTGCAGGCGGGCGCCATCAGCATGCTGACGGTGCGCTTCGGCTCGATTCTTTCTCCGGCGATCGGCGGCCTGGTGATCGCCCATATGGGTATCGCCTGGAACTACGGCCTGGCGGCGTTCGGCACCCTGCTGACGCTGTTGCCGCTGCTGAGCCTGCCGCAGCTGATGCCGCCGCCGCAGCCGCGTGAACACCCGCTGCGCGCGCTGGCGGGCGGTTTCGCCTTCCTGTTCCAGAACAAGGTGATCGGCATGGTGGCACTGATCGGCGCGCTGCTGACCATGGCCAGCGCGGTGCGGGTGCTGTACCCGGCGATGGCGGAAGGTTGGCACATCGACGCTGCCCACCTTGGCTATATGTACGCCGCCGTGCCGCTCGGCGCGGCCATCGGCGCGTTCACCAGCGGGCGCGTGGCGCACGTGGCGCGCCCCGGCTGGGTGATGCTGCTGACGGCGATCGCGGCGTTCGCCGCCATTGGCCTGTTCGGCCTGATGCCGTGGTACAGCCTGGCGTTGCTGTGCCTGGTGGCGTTCGGCTACCTGAGCGCGCTGAACTCGCTGCTGCAATACGGTCTGATCCAGAGCCTGACGCCGGACAACTTCCTCGGCCGCATCAATGGCCTGTGGACGGCGCAGAACGTGGTGGGCGATGCGCTGGGCGCGTTGCTGCTGGGGGCGATGGGCGCCTTTATGCTGCCGGCGATGAGCGCCAGCGGCTTCGGCTTCGGCGCGGCGGCGCTCGGCATCCTGCTGCTGTTCGCCATGACCGGTTTGCGCCAGGTTACGCTGCACAAACCGGAGCCGCAGCCTGCCACAGAAAAGTAGTCGAACGCGTTAAGACAACGCTGTGGGATCAAATAGCAATGCTTATCATCGGCATGCGTAAAACCCACAGCGTTTATGTCATGATTTCGAAATGAAAGAAGTGCTTACGTTTATTGACATAGCAAATATCGGCGAGTAATTTAGCGCGGAATTAACTCAAATGATAATCATTATTATATTGGTTATCACTTCAAATCCTTGAGGGCGAAGCGATGGATACTGCCGTGAACGACATCAATCGAAAGGAAATGCAGGAGCGCGAAGAACACCGGTTCGCCGCTGATTTTTCTCCCGCGTCGGGCTTCTTCTTTACTTCTCCTTTCCGCAGCTTGACCACCACCGGTTGTTTCAGCCGCATTCGCCTGCCGGCCGCGGACGGCGCCGATCTGAACGGCGAGTTCCAGCGCAGCGTGCGGCAGGCGTTTGCCGAGGCCCGCCAGGCCGGCATCAAAAAACCGCTGCTGTGCGGCGCCATCCCGTTCGATACCCGGCAGCCTTCGGCGCTGTTTATTCCGCAGCAGAGCCGCTGGTTCGATCGCGCCGCCTTTATGGCCGGCGTTAGGCCGGCGGCGGATGGGCCGGAGCTGGCCGGCGTAACGGAACTGCCGCCACAGCAGCCGTTCATGAACATGGTCAGCGACGCCGTCGACGCGATGAAGGCCGGTGAGTTGGACAAAGTGGTCTTGTCGCGCCTGCTGGAGATCGAAACGCGTCAGCCGGTGGATCGCCATGCGCTGATGGCGCGCGTGATTGCCCAGAACCCGCACGGTTTCCATTTTCATGTGCCGCTGGAGCAGGGCGCGCTGTTGGGCGCCAGCCCCGAGCTGCTGCTGCGCCAGGACGGCGGCCGTTTTTATTCCAACCCGCTGGCCGGTTCCGCCCGGCGCGAGGCCGACCCGCAGCGCGATCGCGAAGTGGGAGAGCGGCTGATGGCCTCGGCGAAAGATCGCCACGAGCATCGCATCGTCACCGAAAGCATGCGTGACGTGCTGGCCGGCCGCTGCCGCTACCTGAACGTGCCGCAAACCCCTGAATTGCTGACCACCACCACGCTGTGGCATCTCTCCACGCCGATCGACGGCGAGGCGGCGTCTCCCGACGAAAACGCCCTGTCGCTGGCCTGCCTGCTGCACCCGACGCCGGCGCTGTGCGGCATGCCGACGGCCGAGGCGCACGCCCTGATCGGCAAGCTGGAGCCGTTCGATCGCGGCCTGTTCGGCGGCATCGTCGGCTGGTGCGACGACGAAGGCAACGGCGAGTGGGTAGTGACTATCCGCTGCGGCACCGTTGACGGCAACCGGGTGCGGCTGTTCGCCGGCGCCGGCATCGTGGAAGACTCTTCACCCGAATCTGAATGGCATGAAACAGGCACCAAACTCAGCACCATTCTGCGTGCCTTTGGTATAAATCAAGGATAACGACAAGATGAGCATTGCCTTTACCCCCTGGCCGGCGGAGTTCGCCAGCCGCTATCGCGAGCGCGGCTACTGGACTGACAAGCCGCTGACCGAGATCCTCGACCGCCAGGCCAACAACGACGCCCCGGCGATTATCGACGCCCAGGGCAGCCTGACCTACCGCGAGCTGCAGCAGCGCTCCGATCGCCTGGCGGCCGCTTTGCTGCGCCGCGGCGTAAAATCCGGCGACACCGCGCTGGTGCAGTTGGGCAACGTGGCGGAGTTCTATATCGTGTTCTTCGCGCTGCTGAAAATTGGCGTGGCGCCGGTCAACGCGCTGTTCAGCCATCAGCGCAGCGAGCTGAATGCCTATGCCGAGCAGATCAAACCGGCGCTGCTGATCGCCGATCGCCAGCACGCGCTGTTTGCCGACGATCAATTCCTGAACGCCTTCCGCGATGCGCATCCTTCGCTGCGCGTCGTGGCGCTGCGCAGCCAGGCCGAGGGCGAGCTGGCGCTGGCCGCCTGGCTGGACGAAGCGAGCGACGGTTTCGTCGCGCAGCCTTCCGCGGCCGATCAGGTGGCGTTCTTCCAGCTTTCCGGCGGCAGCACCGGCACGCCGAAGCTGATCCCGCGCACCCACAATGACTACTACTACAGCATTCGCCGCAGCGTGGAGATCTGCCGTTTCGACGCGCAGACCCGCTATCTGTGCGCGCTGCCGGTGGCGCACAACTACCCGATGAGTTCGCCGGGCGTGCTGGGCGTGTTTTATGGCGCCGGGCTGGTGGTGTTCGCCGCCGATCCGGACGCCGGGCAATGCTTCCGCCTGATCGAACAGCACCAGATCAACGTGACGGCGCTGGTGCCGCCGGCGGTCACGCTGTGGCTGCAGGCGATCGAAGAGTGGGGCGGCAATGCCCAGCTCGCCAGCCTGAAACTGCTGCAGGTGGGCGGCGCCAAGCTGGGTGAAACGCTGGCGGCACGCATTCAGAACGAAATCGGCTGCCAACTGCAGCAGGTGTTCGGCATGGCGGAAGGGCTGGTGAACTACACCCGGCTGGACGACGACGAACGCCACATTCTGGCGACGCAAGGGCGGCCGATGTCGCCGGACGACGAGGTATGGGTGGCGGATGACGACGGCAATCCGTTACCGGCGGGCGAGGTCGGACGGTTGATGACGCGCGGGCCTTACACCTTCCGCGGTTACTACCAGAGCCCGGCGCACAACGCCGATGCTTTCGACGCCGAGGGTTTCTACTGCTCCGGCGATCTGATCAGCATCAGCGAAGACGGCTACATCACCGTGCAGGGGCGGCAGAAAGACCAGATCAACCGCGGCGGGGAGAAGATCGCCGCCGAGGAGATCGAGAACCTGCTGCTGCGTCATCCGGACGTGATCAACGCCGCGCTGGTATCGATGCCGGATGCGCTGATGGGGGAGAAGAGCTGCGCCTATATCATCGCCAACGCGCCGCTGAAGCCGGTGGTGCTGCGCCGCCACCTGCGTGAGCAGGGCGTGGCGGACTTCAAGCTGCCGGATCGCTTTATTCAGGTGGACAGCCTGCCGCTGACCCCGGTCGGCAAAGTGGACAAAAAACGGCTGCGCCAGCAGCTCGACGCGCAACTACAGACTCAGGCTCAGGGAGATTAATCGATGGCCATTCCAAAACTTAATGACTACGCGCTGCCGACGGCGGACGAACTGCCGCAAAATAAAGTCACCTGGCAGGTGGAGCCACAGCGCGCCGCGCTGTTGATCCACGATATGCAGCAGTATTTCCTCAACTTCTGGGGCGAGGACAGCGCGCTGATTAAACAGGTGGTGGAGAATATCGCCAACCTGCGCCGTTACTGCAAACAGCAGGGCATCCCGGTGTTCTATACCGCGCAGCCGAACCAGCAGAGCGATGAAGATCGCGCGCTGTTGAACGATATGTGGGGGCCGGGCCTGAACAAGCACCCTGAGCAGCAGGCGGTGACCGCTGCGCTGGCGCCGGACGAAGACGACACGGTGCTGGTGAAATGGCGCTACAGCGCCTTCCATCGCTCGCCGCTGCAGGAGATCCTGCAGGAGTCCGGCCGCGATCAGCTGATCATCTGCGGCGTGTATGCGCACATCGGCTGCCTGACCACCGCCATCGACGCCTTCATGCGCAACATCCAGCCGTTCATGGTGGCCGACGGCCTGGCGGACTTCTCGCGCGACGAACACCTGATGGCGCTGCGCTACACCGCCGGCCGCTGCGGCCGGGTGGTGACCACCGCGTCTCTGCTGCCGGCGGCCGGCATCGCCAGCATCGATGCGCTGCGTCAGCAGATCCTGCCGCTGCTGGACGAAGACAGCGAGGACATGGGCAACGATGAAAACCTGATCGATTACGGCCTGGATTCGGTGCGCATCATGGAGTTGGCGACCCGCTGGCGCAAGATCCGCGGCGACATCGACTTTATCGCGCTGGCGCGCAACCCGACCATCGACAGCTGGTGGGCGCTGCTTTCCGAAGAGAAAGCCTGATTTTTAATAACGATAATGCGGCGGCCGTCTGGTTTGACATAAAACGCCGCTCTTTTGAGCCATATCCAAAATAATTGCAGCTGCATCAAGGCGGCAAGAACGTGAGTCCCCAGGAGCTTACTCAGGTAAGTGACTGGGGCGAGCGAGCGCAGCCAACGCCGATGTAGCTGCAAGTATGAAGGATATAAGGAGATTTTGATGAATACTTTGATTACCAAGGGAAAACGCGCGGCATTTCCGCTGATGCTGCTGTCCACGCTGCTGTTCTCCAACACCTTGCAGGCGCAAACCGCGCCGGAAGTGCTGCGCAAGCCGGTCGGCAAAGGCGCTTATGAAATGGCTTACAGCCCGAGCGAAAACGCGCTCTACCTGGCCACCTCGCAGAGCCGCAAGCTGGACAAGGGCGGCATCGTTTACCGTCTGGATCCGACCACGCTGGACGTGACCCAAATTATCCATAACGACATCAAGCCGTTCGGCGCCGCCGTCAACGCCAAGACCGGCACGCTGTTCTTCGGCAACACCGTCAATAACTCGGTGACCGCCATCGACGCCAAGACCGGCGACGTGAAAGGCCGCCTGGTGCTGGACGCGCGCCAGCGCTCCGAAACCGTCAAGCCGCTGGCGCCGCGCGAACTGGTGGCGGATGCCGACAGCGACACGCTGTACATCACCGGGCTGGGGGATTCCAGCGTGGTGTGGGTGGTGGACGGCAAGGATCTGACCCTGCGCGCCACCGTGACCGACACCGGCAAATACGGCACCGGTCTGGCGCTGGACGCCGCCGCCAAACGCCTGTATGTCACCAACGCCGACGGCGAGCTGGTGACCATCGATACCCAGAGCAACAAGGTACTGTCGCGCAAGAAGCTGGATGAGTCTAAAGAGCACTTCTTCCTGAACATCAGCCTGGATACCGCCACTCACCGCGCCTTCATCACCGATTCCAAGCAGCCGCAGGTGCTGGTGGTGGATACCCGCAACGGCAACATCCTGAGCAAGATCGACGTGCCGGAATCGCTGGCGGTGCTGTTCAACCCGGCGCGCAATGAAGTCTACGTCACCCACCGCCAGGCGGGCGAAGTGAGCGTGATCGACGCCAAGAGCTACAAGGTGCTGAACACCATCAAGACGCCGACCCACCCGAACAGCCTGGCGCTGTCGCCGGATGGCCAGACGCTGTACGTCAGCGTCAAACAGGCTTCCAGCCGCGAAAAAGAGGCGACTGCGCCGGACGACGTGATCCGCGTAGCGCTGAAGTAATCCCGCGCAGGGTAAACCCCCTCGAACAGGCGAAGCGGCGACGCTCCGCCTGTTTTTTTTTCGCCGTGCGATCTACGGTATAAAGTGTGGATTGCCTTATTGACCCGAAGGAACGTTGGTTATGCCCGTCTCACGCGCACCGCTGTTGTTGTCCGTTATCACTCTGCTGCTGCTGGCCGCGCTGATCCACAGCGGCATCAGCCCTTACGGTCGCACCACCTGGCTGTTGGAGGTGGCGCCGGTCTTGATCGTTTTGCCGCTGCTGTGGCTGACCCACCGCCGTTACCCGCTGACGCCGCTGCTCTACACGCTGATTTTCTTCCACGCGCTGATCCTGATTTTTGGCGGCATGTACAGCTATGCCCGCGTGCCACTGGGGTTTGAGGTGCAGCAGTGGCTGGATCTTGATCGCAACCCGTACGACAAACTGGGGCACTTCTTCCAGGGGCTGGTGCCGGCGCTGGCGGCGCGCGAGATCCTGCTGCGCGGTGGTTATGTACAGGGGCGCAAGATGCTGGGCTTCGTGGTGTGCTGCATCGCGCTCGCCATCAGTGCCCTGTATGAGCTGATCGAATGGTGGGCGGCGCTGGCGCTGGGCCAGGGCGCCGACGAGTTTCTCGGCACCCAGGGCGACCCGTGGGATACCCAGTCCGACATGTTCTGCGCGTTGCTCGGCGCGCTATACGGTTTGCTGCTGTTCGCCGGCTGGCAAGACCGGCAAATTCGCCGCCTGCGCCGATAAACTTTGGCAACAAAGGCGTGGCTGACGGGAGCCGCATTTAATCGCGTTTACCGCCGGTTCAGCGTATTTGTGCTATATCATGGGTTCGGAACGGCTGTTTGAATGCGAGACTGAGTTTGATCACTACCCCCTATCCCGAAAAGAGTATGCAGTATGGATGTCGTTAACGATAGGGCTCAGCTTTGCGTGGCTAAATCTTTTGGATCTCTATAACAACGACACGTTGTTCTTTCAGAAGTTAACGATTTCCGTCATCAATAACACCTCGTTCGCCGACGTTATCGCCTCTTACCTGAGGCTGATTCTGTATCTTCCTTTCGGGCTGTTGGCGATCGTGCTGACGCTGTTGTTTTGCGCCCAGCGACTATGCGATACCCGGCTCTTCGTGCTCGCCTGGCCTATTTCTCTGGCGGTCTTCTTGGTCTTTTGGTTTGTTAACGTCGCTTTCCCCGGGCATCTAAATCTGGTGTTGGCCGCTAAATCTTGCGTACTTGCAGTGATTGGGCTGGTTCCGCCGAGGAAACGAGAGAGCGAATAATCGAACGCAGTTCGATGGAGAGTCCGTACCCCAGAAAGCGAAAAACCCGCCATAGGCGGGTTCTTCTGAATATGGTGCCCGGACTCGGAATCGAACCAAGGACACGGGGATTTTCAATCCCTGTGCTTGTTGTAAAATTGTTAAAGGATATATAATTTAACCGTTTACACGCGAATTGATAAATTCGAGTGTAAAACATGCATACATTAGCTAAATCCACATCTATGGGTGTTAGCCACCCGGCACCTCGTGTTATCCCTATGGTCTCAACCAAAGGGGGCGAAGGTAAATCTACTCAAAGCGCCAACCTTGCCGGATTCCTTGCCGATGCAGGTAAAAAAACTCTCCTCATAGATGGTGACCACTCCCAACCCACCGCAAGCAGCATTTTCTCCCTGGAATACGAGGCACCCAACGGTTTGTATGAACTGTTGATGAAGACTGTCGATCTCAACCAACCCGAAGAAATCATCTCCCGTTCTGTTATCCCTAATCTCGATGTCATCGTTTCTAACGATCCCCACGACCGTTTATCTTCTGCCATGTTGCATGCCCCTGATGGTCGTATGCGGCTGAAAAATGTTCTGCAGCACCCTTTGTTCAACGAGTACGACGTCATCATCATTGACTCCAAAGGCGCGGCGTCTGTGATGCTCGAACTGATTCTGGTTGCCAGTACGGAGTTCGCTGTCGGTGTTATCAAGCCTATATTGCCGGATACGCGTGAGTTTCTGCGTGGCACATTGGGGTTGATGGAAGGACTATTGCCGCTGACCAGCTACGGTATTGCGTTACCACGTATCCGTATTCTGACGAACTGCATGGAGTACACGAATCTGGATTGGCAGACCTTGAACAGTCTGCGCGGCATTATCGCAAACGGGCAGTATCTGCGTGCAGATACCTTCGACGTCTCCCTTCTCGACACCATCATTCCCAAGCTTGAAATTTACAAAATGGGGCATGCTTCCGGCCAACCTGTCCATCGTCTTGAAAGAACCACCACTCGTACATCAACGCTCGCTGCTGCTGACACTATGTATGAGCTGGCCTGCGAGTTGTTCCCTCACTGGGTTGCCGACTTCGACGTTCTGCGTCAGGAGGCAAATCAATGAATATTGAACAGCTAGTGACTTTTCTTAATGAACAGCGCGAGTTAGCCGCACCTGCACCGTGGCAGGTTCTTGAGCTATACAGCGATGCAGTAACTGTCGTGGATACCAACGGCTTCGAGCATGTGGAAATCCCTAATGTCGCGATTGTTCCAGACTGGGAAAAACTTGGGCTTGAGCACTGGTCGGATAACGGTGGGAGCCGTGATGTGAGTCTTGAGGAGCAACGGGCTAATGGTTATCTGGCCGCTGCAGCACCACAGCTACTGGCTTACGTCAATGTGCTTAACCGTAATTTGGAAACCACGGAGAATGCGCTGCGCCGCATGTTGAAAATGCATGCGTTGATGATGGCAAAAACCAATCATGCTGCCAGCTTCTATGATGCTGAATGTCTTCACGAAATGGCCGAGGCTCCGTATGAGGCCGCCGCGGTACTTGAGCACATCTGTGGCGCCGATGCCGAGAATACTCACCTAAAAGAGGCAACTTGCGTAGGGTGCGGTTGTACAGATGGCCATGCTTGCCTGGATAAAAACAGCAAACCATGCAGTTGGCTCAAGGTCAATCGTGAAACTGGGCTGGGTGTCTGTTCTTGCTGCCCGACTTTTCTTGGGCACCCGTTAACAACTGACGGTGAAGGGGCGGAGGTGCGCCATGGTTGATCTGCATATTCCTTATTCTTCAGATGCCGAGCAGGCCGTTCTCGGCGGATTGATGCTGGATAACGAGCGTTGGGATGACATTCTGCCATTAGTTGGAGATCGTGATTTTTATCTGGCGGTACATCGTCGCATTTTCCAGGCCATGGCTCGCCTGATGGCTGTTCAGCAGCCGATTGATCTGATTACGCTCCATGAGTCACTGGAACAAAATGGTGAACTCGAGCAGGTCGGCGGTTTTGCCTATCTGGCGGAGTTGTCTAAAAACACACCGAGCGCAGCCAATATTGTCGCCTATGCCGGGATTGTCGCTGAACGCAGTCGACTGCGTAGCCTGTTGCAGCTCGGACGTGAATTGAGCGCTGATGCTGCTCATCCCCGCGCAGATTCTGCCGCCCTGACCGAAAGGGCAGAACAGCAATTGTTCCAGCTCTCAGAGCAAACCCACTCACAGCAGAATGTCAGCCTGACCGATGGGCTGAATGCTGTCGTGACCTCTATGGAGACGGTGAATGGCGGTAATGGGATCACAGGAACCCCGACCGGCTTCTCAGAGCTCGATGTGATGACGTGTGGTTTGCAGCCGGGAGATTTGGTTTTGCTTGCCGCACGGCCGTCGATGGGTAAAACCGCCTTTGCGTTGAGCGCCTACACCAGCGCACTTCGAGGCACGGAGAAACCGGCATTCTTCTTTAGCCTGGAAATGCCGCGCGAGCAGTTGCTCCAACGCCTGATTGCTGTTGACGGGCGGGTTGAACTTTCAAGGTTGCGTAGCGGCCAATTGGATGATGAAGATTGGGCGCGTATTTCCAAAGCGATGGAGCGGTTGTTGCCACTGGAAAACCGCCTGATTATTGACGATGAATCGTATTTGACCCCCGCACTGCTGCGTTCCAGGGCACGGCGCTATACCCGGTTGTATGGTAATCCGGGTTTAATCATGGTCGATTACCTGCAGCTGATGCGTTGCCCTGGCCAGGAAAATCGCACTCAGGAAATTTCAGAAATTTCCCGCAGTCTGAAAGCGTTGGCCAAAGAACTTGATTGTCCCGTTGTGGCGCTATCTCAGCTGAACCGTCAGTTGGAAAGCCGTGCTGACAAACGCCCCTTTAATGGTGACCTGCGAGACTCCGGTGCGCTGGAGCAGGATGCCGATGTGATCGCCTTCATCTACCGGGACGAGGTCTATTACGCTGACTCTGATGATGCCGGCACGGCAGAAATTATCATTGGTAAGCAGCGGCAGGGGGCAACGGGCACCGTTCGCGTCAAGTTTGAAGGGCAATTCACCGCGTTCAGTGACTTCCACGATGGTCAGTATGACCAATACTCGGGGAGAGCGTAACTATGGCGCGTACTAAAACCAAGATTCTCGATCTGAATAGTGCTTTGCTCCAGCAGGGAAAAACAGCTGCAGGCACTCATGCAGTAACTTCGACATCATCTGTACTGCCAGTGAGTGATATGCCGTTGGTGCTTACTCTCGACCAGCTAAGCGTATCGCCGTATAACCCACGAATTTCGAGGAATCCTGAATATGATGAAATCAAGGCGGGGATTAGGGTTCGCGGCCTGAGAACTGTGCCATTAGTTACTCTTGATCCTGAACAACCCGAACTAGGTTATTTTTTCAGTGATGGTGGCAACACCCGTTATTCAATCTTGCAAGAACTATGGCAAGAAACAGGGGATGAACGGTTTTACCGCATTTCTTGTGTTTTCAAGCCATGGCCCGGTCGTTTGTCCTGTCTTCTTGGCCATCTGGCCGAGAACGAACAACGGGGAGATCTGGCGTTTATCGAAAAAGCTCTGGGGATCCGGGATGCCCGTGCCCTGTATGAAGAAAAATTGGGTAAAGCTGTTTCTCTGCGTGAGCTCTCAAGTTTGATGAGTGCCGATGGATATCCGGTGCATTTCTCCAGTATCAGCCGTATGGAAGATACGGTGAAATACCTATATCCATTCATGCCATCTCTTCTTAAATCGGGATTGGGAGCCCCCCAAATTCGTCAATTGCTTGCTTTACGAGCTGAAGCTGAAAAAACTTGGGAGGAACATAGTGTTACTGTCGAGGTTCAAGAACCGTTTGATAGCGTCTTTGGCAAAGTTTGCCGCCAATTTGATGACCCCGAAATCTACTCTCTGGATATGTTTCGTGATGAGTTGATTGGTGCGCTCATCAACGCTTTGCCACACCCGTTGCTCAATTATGACCGCTGGCTACTGGAGCTCGATCCCAAAGAGCAAAACCGTCGCAAGCACCTCGGTGAGCCTGAGCCGGCATTAACGCCTGAGCTGTCAGACGAAGGCAATACTGTCAAACTGGCGCCAGCACTGCAGCAGGGAAATACCGGCGGACCGACGGTACCTGAAGTACAGAGAGAAGGCTCTTCTTTGGTGCTGGACAGCGCGTTGCATGAATCGACAGGTGATGCTGATGATAAATCACAAGAGACTCAAGAAGAGGTAACGCCTACAACTAAAACTGAACCACGTGTTGAAACTCAACCTGATTTATACGGTGCTCCTTCGGTGTTATCAGGTGACATTGAAACGGTTTTAGGCGGTGAGCATACCACCGTCAATGAAGCCCCTCTGCCAGGCGCTCATGAGTCGACCGCCCCTCACAACAATACCGAGACACAGCCTGCAGCCCCTGTTGCAGAGGTGTCCTTCGCTGAGGTAGGACTTGAGCCGGTCTCCTCCATCTGGGCTATTTCTGCCCTGCAGGACGATATCGAGCACCTGCAGGTGGTCACCTTCCGATTGGCATTCGAACTGGCCGAAGTGGCGGGCTGCGAGGCTGAAATCAAAGCCGACAAAGCTGATTTGCTGGCTGCAGGCTACGCATTGACAGCCGAACGTCCCTCTCGCTTTACCGCGTTACTCCTGACCCTTGCCGGCAACAACCCGGACGGTGCCTCATCAAGCTCCCTCAATGAAGCCCTCATCGGTTCGGAAAATGCGGCTGACTGGCCTTTGCTTGACGATATTCATGCCGTGAAATTGATGCGCCTTATTCGCGTCTTACGCCGTCTGCGTGAACTGCAGCGTGATTTATCTGCAACAGGGGAGGAAGTCTGATGAGCCATTCACAACGACAGGCGCGCCTGGTGAAACTGGTGCGCAAACTGCTTGAGCTGGCCCGCAGCAACAGTAATGCGCATGAGGCTGGACTGGCGTTAGCCCGGGCGCAAAAACTGATGGAAAAATACGGCATCAGCGAGCTGGAGGCCAGCCTGTCATCTATTCAGACGGCACCGAGCCAGGGAGCACCTTCCGAAGCGAAACAAAAACTGCCTGAATGGATGTCCGGGCTGGCGTGGGCGATTGCCCGCGCCTTTGGATGCCGTTTGTATTTTTCCTGGCGGGATACCGCGTCGGGCCCGCGCCGCAACGTGACGTTCTACGGCTTCAGTGAGCGGCCGGCCGTTGCGGCTTATGCGTTCGATGTGCTGAGCCGGCAGTTGAAAGATGCGACTGCAGACTACCTGAAAACCCAGAATAAGCGCCTGAAAATGAGCACGCGCCGTGCCCGAGCAGAGCAGTTTCGTGCTGGCTGGGTTGCCGGCGTTCGGAGAGTCATCACGACGTTTACCGTGACAGAACAGGAATGCGAGCTGATGGGAGCCTGGCTGGAAAGCCAAAAGATGGGTGAGCTGCAAACGCGCGCCCCGAAAACCTGCCGCGGTGATGATATTGCCCGTTTACGTGGATTCGAAGCAGGCCAGAACGCCCATTTACACCAGGGTGTTCAGGGGGCTGTGAACACTGGCATTGGTTATCAGGGAGGGCGTAGCTCATGAGTCCTTATTTTTTGTTTATTTCAATGGTGTTATTTGCCTGCTTGTTTGCTGTTTTTTATAACCTTTTTTTATATCTCGACCTTTTTTCATATCTCGGGGGGCTTCACTATGAGTAATAGCTTGTCTCAGGCGACGAACAGCCTGCTCACCCAGCTCGTAATGGAACTTAAATCAGGCTATATCCGCCGCTGTGAATCTCTGGGGCTGACCACGGAGGAGATGCAACTGCTGCACGGTTTGACCATTGAAGACCTGCATTACCTGATGAACAGCTCGGTATCGGTGCTGACCTTCCAAATCCATCACGAGAATTTCTCTCTGATGCTGCAACATGCGCGCCGTGAGCAGCAGCGCATGCAGCGGATTGATCGTGCACTGGCGTTGGGGGGCTCTATCGAAATGATGCAGCACTATTTTGGCCTCTCGACCGTTGAAGTTGCCGCCCGCCGACGCATGACCGGTATCAACATTCGCCAGGGGCGCTGTGCAGCGCTCAGCGACGACGAGAATGCGGCATTGTGGCGCCAGTGGCAAAAAGCCGACATCGATGACGCCTCCAGTGCGGATGGACTGGACGTCATGATGCTGGCCGCCGAACAGATGGATGTTTCTCTGACGGCTGTCTGGCATGCAGTTCGCAGCTTCGATGCCCCTCAAACTGCGACGGCCAGAAAAGCCATTCAGGCCGTGCGTACGCCACGCGCTACGCCGGGAGGAAATACAAGGAGGCTGGCATGAAGCCTGTGATGTTAATGCCGGGATTGCAGGTCCCCCGTTCGGCGCCACCATCCTGCCAGAGAAAGGCGAAGGAGCAGGTCAGACGTTTCCGCCGCGGGGAACGTAACTACAAGCACCTTCATGTCAAAGGCAAGCACGCCCCCGGGCGAGCCTGGATGAAGATTGATATCGGTACCAGCTGGCGACTGCTCAGCCGAAACAGTGGTGATGACTGGGAGTTGTTGACCCATGAACGCTACAACAACGAACTGTGGAAGTGATGACATTCACCCTGTACCTGGTATCGGGTACAGGCCTGAGTGCCGTTGGGCCAACAATCGCTTGATGTCTTCGCCCTGTAGGCGGAGGCAGCGTAAAAGGATGCGCAAAATCGATGAGCATAAATAAAACCCCTGATGACAGCCTGATCACCTTTACGCTCGAACAAATGAATGCCCGCCTGGCGGAACGAATAGGCGCGGAAAAGCACGCGGGGAGTCCCGATGTCACGAATCTGCGCAGCGGTCTGCTGTACATGGGCAATGTGCATGATTCCATCCCCCGCCGGTTGCTCCTGGACACCCGCCTGTCACCGCTGGATAAAACCGCGTGGATAATGATCCGCCTGTACGCACAACAGAACCAGGGCGCCGTGTTCCCGACCTATGACGAACTGCAACTGCAGCTTGCCTCGCCGTTTAACGGTAAGGCGTCCCGCGAGACCGTCAGCCGCGTGCTGCTGATGTTACGCCTGACCGGCTGGCTCAGTTTGTGCCGGCGTGTGCGTGACGACAAGGGGCGAGTGAGGGGGAACATCTATGCCCAACACGATGAACCACTCTCGGCCCGTGATGCGGAGACATTGGATCCGACCTGGCTGGATACGGTCGCCATGGGCTGCGCGCATAAAAACCGCACCGTTAGCCAGACGGCCTGGTCGGTACTGACCGATATTCAGCATGATCCGACAATGCGTCATCAGCATTCCCAGATGGCGGCAATTGCTGAACGACTGGGCTCACCACAAACCCCGCAACAGATGGCTGCCAGAGTGTCTCAACGACAGGAAAACATCCCCAGTTCGGGCGCCGAACTCAGTAAAAAATCCCCGGGTTCGGATACCGAACTGAGTCAAATTAAGCCCGGTTCGGATACCGAACTCAGTGTAAAACAGGGAGGTAAAACACCAAGTTCGCTTTCCGAACTCATGGTGAAATCAGTTACTTACGGTGCATCAACGAAACCGAACTGTAACGTACGTTCTTTCACACAGAGTGTGAATAAAACAACGTACGTACCTGAGTTGCCGGCCGAACTGCAAAACATCATAGCGACGGATGATCAGCGGCAGATTGGTGTCCAGCTTAAGGCATTGCCTGCAGAGGTTTCCCGTCAGGTGCTGGAGAGTCTTGAGCAGGCAATGGCCAAAGGTAACCTGAATAATCCCACTGGCTGGCTGCTGGCGGTCATCAAGCGCGCCAGAAACGGTGAATTGTATGCGAGTGCCAAATCCCCAGAACCTGCCAGGCCAGTACCGCGACGCCAAATACCTTGCTCTGCGGCGCCAGCAAAACCAACAGGTTCGGTCCGTCAACACCTGGCGTCGCGGGAGCATGTCAGCGACATAGTTGCGAAGCTACGTTTGGGAATGGCACGCGCAAAAAATAAGTCATAAATCTAAACAGGAAGGGGTGTTTAAAAAATACACAGTGTTGACACTGCCAACACCGCTTAAAAAATAAACAACCTAAGGTCTGGGTATGTATCCAGAATTTTCGACACTCTCAGATTAAAACTTGTGTGATTAAAAAGCGGCCACTGTTGGCAGTGCCAACAGTGGCTAAAAAATGAGCAAAATTCATGTCATCACTTTTCCTTTGGAAATGAAAAAGAGTTTTGGATTGCTGCTAATGGTGACTGCCGAGACTATTTTAAGCCACACACATTCCCGGAAGGATGCTTCTAATGGTTGAATCAGCAAAGAATAACGAACAAAAACCGGCGGCTGCACGCGCTGGTGCATTAAAATCCACTCTTACCGTAGAGCTTCATACCCTCTATGCCATTCGTTTATGGGAAGGGCGACGTAGCCAAAACGCTGATCCTGAAACGTCGGGGAAGCGACGCCCTGATATTTATAGTATGCCCCGTTTTATTCTACGAGCAGGGCAGATCAATGAGGCTTCTGGTGAAGATAACCCTTATGCCGATGCTGCAATGGTCGCCCTGGAAGAGACCTTAAATAAAGGTACGCAGTTACTTCAACAGGCTGTTGCCGAGCTGGACAAAACACTGGCAAACATCCCTGCACAAATTTCTCTTTCAGATGTTGCTTCCGTGTCTCCTCTAAATATTGGTGTATTTAGTCGCACTCCTGTGGGATATCGCTGTGTTTTCCTTCTGGTCGGTTATGACCAGCTTGCGATGAAAGCCTTTCAAGCCTGGCACTATGGGCTTATATCACGTTCGGAACGCGACACTCTATTGGACCGAGGGGGGCATTGGATCCGTAGCGTTTACGGTGTCGTCCAACACTATCGTCCCGCGAAGGTGACTCGAGATGATATTCGTCTCGAAACGCCCGCAGGTAAGGATGCGATCACCCGTTTTGGTATGCCTGACGAAGATATTATGTCGGGCGCAATACGCTCCTCTTTCTCTCCACCACTCAAGACCTCTGCATTAATTTCCTCTAAAAAAGGAGCTAAATCATGAGTATGAATCGACAGGTAAAGTCTTTTTTGATGCCAGGTGTTCTTTGCGCCGCGTTGGTGTTAACGGGGTGTGCAGGCACTGCGTTGGGCGAGTGGAACCAGAAAATCAGTGACGCTGCACATTCGCTGGCAAGCGGTGGTAGCGGTAGCTCCAGTGAGGGTAGCATGCCTTGGATGACCCGAGCCGGTATTTCCGGGCCCCGGCAGGACGTGCATCATTCGTATAGCCTCCCGGTGGACGTTGATACCGCGGCGGCGTGCCTGAAAAGTCATTATCAGTTCATCTCCTCCGAGGAGCTTGAAAGTCTGCGCCAGCGTGATCAGCACGGTGACTGGAGTGCGAGCTCCATTGATGAAGCACGTCCGGTCTGGTCGGCAAATCGGGGCAGTTATTACAAGATGGGGCAGGAATGGAAAGGCAATGATCGCCTTGAGCTCGAAGTGGTCAAGTCCGGCGTTGGCAGCCGTCTGAAAGTGACATACAGCTCACCGGATGCGTCACACCTGACTGACGCTTACCTTGGGAGACTGATGACGCAGCTGCAGCAGGTTGCCAAAGGTCAGGGCTGAGGGAGGTTATCTGATGCAGCTCTACCTGTGTGAGAAACCCAGCCAGGGTAAAGATATCGGTGCCATTCTCGGAGCGACCCAGCGTAAGCAGGGCTATCTGGCGGGTAGCGGCGTCATCGTTACCTGGGCAATAGGGCACCTGCTGGAGCAGGCTCAGCCGGAGACCTACGGTGAACAGTTCGGTAACCCCTGGCGGGAGTCTGTACTGCCTATCGTTCCTGCTCAGTGGAAAATGACGGTAAAAAAAGACACTGCCGATCAGTTTGCGGTCATCCGTGGGTTGCTCAAGCAGGTTGATTCTGTAGTGATTGCGACCGATGCGGATCGTGAGGGGGAAGTGATCGCACGGGAATTACTGGAGCACTGCCACTTTACCGGCCCAGTCCAGCGGCTCTGGTTGTCAGCGCTGGACGAGGCTAGTATCCGGCATGCTCTGGCAAACAAACTCCCTGGCGAGAAGACTGCACCCCTGTATGAGGCCGGCCTGGCACGCGCCCGGGCTGACTGGATGACGGGGATGAACCTGACCCGACTTTATACTCTAAAGGCGCGGGAACAGGGATACGGCGAGGTGTTGTCGATCGGGCGGGTACAGACCCCCACGCTGGCGCTGGTCGTGAACCGTGACCGCGAAATCGCCAACTTTATTTCCAAGCCGTACTGGCAAGTCAGGGCGAACCTGCAAAAGGATGGCATTACTTTTCCTGCGAACTGGGTGCCGGCCGCTAACTACTGTGATGACGAGAAGCGTTGTATTCAGCAGAATGTGGCGCAGGCCGTCGTGCAGCTGTGTCAGCAAACAGGTCATGCCGTTGTGCTTGAGGTAGGGACCGAGCGCAAGAAAGAATCCGCGCCGCTGGCCTTTGACCTGGGAACGCTGCAGCAGGCTTGCTCACGCAAGTGGGGGATGAGCGCAAACCAGGTGCTGAGTATCGCGCAGTCGCTGTATGAAACGCACAAAGCGACCACATATCCCCGGACGGATTGCGGCTATCTGCCGACATCGATGCGGGAAGAGGTTGCCGATGTGCTGAGTGCGGTTACCCGCACGGATCCAACGCAGAGCGAAAACGTGGCCAGGCTCGACAGGGCCTTTGTTTCCCGCATCTGGAACGACAAAAAAATCACGGCGCACCATGGGATTATCCCGACCAAGCAGCCGTTCGATTTGAGCAAGCTGTCTGCCGATGAGCTGAAGGTCTATCAGCTGATCCGTCAGCATTACCTGGCACAGTTCCTGCCGTTACATGAAGTGGATGTAACTGAGGCTACCTTTAATATCGGCGGACAATTGTTCCGCACCCGTGGCAAGGTCGAGGCGGTGGTAGGTTGGAAAGCACTGTTCCAGCATGACGTGAGCGAGGCGAAAGAGGAGTCGGCCGACACGGATGATGTCCGGCTGCCGGCGCTGGTAAAAGATGAATCCGTCGCGGTTGCCGGCGCGGAGCTTAAAACGCTGCAGACGAAGCCCCCTGGGCATTTTACTGACGGGACACTGATCGCCGCCATGAAAAATGCTGCGGCGTTCGTCAGTGACCCGCAACTGAAGAAGGTGCTGAAAGAGAATGCGGGACTGGGTACTGAAGCGACACGCGCAGGTATCCTGGAAACGCTGTTTAAACGCGGCTACCTGGAGAAGAAGGGAAAAATCCTGCTCTCCACGCCGATTGCCGGCGAACTGATAGATGCGTTACCGACGGCGCTGACCAACCCCGGGATGACGGCGCTGTGGGAGCAGGCACTGGACGAGATTGCCCAGGGACAGATGACACTCGAGACGTTCATGAGCCGCCAGGCACAGTGGACGGGCCATCTGGTGGAGAAAGGGAAGACGCAGGCGGTGAAGTTCACTGCGCCTCCTTCACCGCCGTGCCCGACATGCGGAGGGACGATGCGCCGGCGTGCAGGCAAGAAAGGCGGTGGCGCCTTCTGGGGCTGCAGTAATTACCCCACTTGCCAGGGCATTATCAACATTGATGCAAAAGGTGGTCGTAAGGCAAAGCGCTATAAAGCAAAATCACCGGCTAAAAATAAAACAACCGGTGCGGAGTAAGAGATTGTCTGATGTTTATCGCTGAAAGTTTTGCTAATGTGGGCGAGCTTTGATGCAGAGCACCCCGTGGCTGCGGATGGCAGGAAAGTTTAATGCATGGACAATTCTGCTTCAGCCCGTATCGATGGCCTCCACACTCAGGTTGATTGATTAAGCGCATGCGACTTCGTGAAAAGCGCGCCAGGAGTCTACTACCCCTCCTCGAAGTCAGATGAGATCTACTACCAGTTATGGTGCAAACTCCGCGGCGCAGTCTTTGACTGTGCCGTTTTTGTTTCCTCAATTCACAAAATTGATATTCCTGGTTGACAGCAGCAGCACCTGAACTAAAAATGAACAGGCTTACTTGTTGTCTTCGGACAACCACCAATGCTCAGTGGGTCTGTGATGAGCGCCTTCGGGTGACCCTGCTGTTAATTGACAGCCACTAATGATCCCGTTACCTGAGAGGATCGCCTTCGGGTGGTAACAAAAGAACGCTTCCTTAGCCTGAGAGGGAGTACGTAGCTTAGCTGCGTGGTACATCTGCCCGCCTTTGAGAGTAGATATCGTTGATAGTGAGCGCGACTTTGCGTAACGATTAAGGCTTATTCAATCTGATCAGACTGTCAGGATATGGCGTATACCCATACCTGGCTCCTGACGGGAAATACTTTTCCCGTCAGGGAAGGTGTATTTCTCCGTCACCGAATCTTTACTCCTGGAGAAAACATCATGTCTACCCAATCTCAGCAAGCATCTACCAAAACTGAATACTTCAACCTGACTATCAAGGGCATGGGGTACCTCAGCAACATTCGTCAAGTCAATGGGCCGAATGGCACCTTTATCAGCTGTGTCGTCAATGGACTCTCCGGTCCTACCGATAACGCCAGTTACACGCGTTTCGATGTAACGGTCGCCGGTAAAGAAGCCAGCAGCCTGATAAACCGCTGTCAAAAATCGGTTGATGAAGACAAAAAGGTCCTGATTGGTTTTGTGCTCAGCAATCCCAAAACGGACATCTTCACGCTCAACAGCGGCGAACATGCCGGTGAACAGCGCGTCAGTCTCAAAGCCCGCCTTATCAAGGTCGATTGGATCAAAATCGGTCAGGAAAAGGTCTTCCAGGCTGAGAAATCCGACTCTACGCCGCCTCAGCAAGGTTCTGCTCAGCAACAATACGCGGAAAACTCTTTCTGATAACGCCCTCTACGCCTCGATTTTTCGGGGCGTTTTTCCCTTTCTAACTCTATTCCCTATGAGGTTTTGATTATGGCGTCTCGCGGCGTTAACAAAGTCATATTGATTGGTCATCTTGGCCAGGATCCGGAAGTCCGTTATATGCCAAATGGTGGTTCTGTTGCCACCCTGTCGCTCGCGACCTCCGAGACCTGGCGTGATAAACAATCCGGTGAACAGAAAGAAAAAACCGAATGGCACCGTATCGTGCTGTTCGGCAAGCTCGCTGAAATTGCCGGCGAATACTTACGTAAAGGCTCGCAGATTTACATAGAAGGCTCCCTGCAGACCCGCAAATGGACCGATCAGGCCGGTGTTGAAAAATACACCACTGAAATCGTTGTCAACATTGGCGGCACTCTGCAGATGTTGGGGGGGCGTTCGCAACCTACCAACGCCGGACAATCAGGCCAGGGCAGTTGGGGGAAACCTCAGCAACCGCAACCTTCGCACAGCGGTACGCCGGCTCAGCAACCCCAGCCAGCTCAATCGGGTGGAAATGCCGCGCCGATGTATTTTGACGATGACATACCGTTCCTTGGGTTTGGTTATGGTATCGCAAAATCAGCCATTTACGCTTTGTGATCGTCGGGAGACATTATGCCGACAATACTTAGAGTAGGTGGTTTTCGCTTTTACTTTTACAGTCATGAACCTAACGAACCGGCGCATGTCCATATTGATAAGGGCAATGCAACCGCTAAAATATGGTTACATGATGTCAGTATTGCGCGTAGTGTGGGACTTGCATCACATGAACTGCGTATACTGCAGCGTCTGGTGACTGAACATCGGACACTTTTACAGGAGGCCTGGGATGCTTACTTTACGCAATGAAAATGATCTGCGTGTAATGAATGTCCGCATCGATGATGACCGTTTGTCGGTTGATTTGATGGATGGCCGAACTATTTCGGCACCGTTAGCCTGGTATCCCCGGCTTGCGGCCGGTACGCAGGCACAACGGGAAAACTGGGAACTCTGCGGGGCTGGAATGGGTATACACTGGCCAGATCTGGATGAGGACTTAAGTACGGAAGGGTTGTTGATGGGAGCGAAAGGCATTACTCGTACCCCTTCATTATCCTGATGTTGTGCCTCGTCATCTGACACTAAACGCTGACCTTCGGGTTGGCGTTTTTTTTTGAATAGCAATAAAGAGTTGTTAATTGAGCCTCCTGGACGGTAACCGCACAGTGACACCTGCCAATTGTCACTGAACAGGAAATCTTCCGGATGAAAAAAACAATTCTCTTCTCTTCCCTGGCTGCACTCATGCTGACCGGGTGCGTTACTCAGCAGCCACTGCAGCAACGCGATATTTCCCCTGTCACGCCTTCGGTCACCGTCAACCGCAATGTTCAGCCGGTCAGCCCGGATGCCTACGGGCAGGCGCCTGAGGTGGTGCGCTACGACCGTTATTTACTGGTCAGCACTGATCCGGCGGCCGTTCAGCGTGATCCGCTCTCGCAAATCATCGATATCCGTATTCCGGCATCAGTAAAACCGACGGTGGCTGACGCGTTGCGTTATGCACTGCGCCAGTCTGGTTATTCCCTGTGCGCGACCGGACCGGCAAACGGCGTGCTGTACCGGCAGGCGTTGCCGGCGGTGCAGTACCAACTGGGACCGATGCGTTTGCGTACCGCGCTGCAGGTACTGGCAGGCCCCGCGTGGCAGCTTGAGGTAGACGACGTGCAACGTGTTGTCTGCCACAGCCTGCGTGACGGGTATCAGTTGCCGGCGACACAGCTGCCGCCAGTGACGGTGACGCCGGCCAGGGCGGTTTCAGCACCGGTTTCAGCGCATCCTGCTGCGACGGTCATAGTACCTCAGCCCGTTAACACGGTACCGGCAACCGGCGGGTGGCTGAAAAAATGACTGAGCAAAATGATGAAATGATGCCGATGACACCGGCAAAAAAAGGGTTGCTTCGCAGCAGGGCCTTCTGGGGGACAACGGCCGGCGTTGTTGTTGTCCTGGTTGCAGGCCTCGTCGGTTCAGGGGCTATCAGGCATATCGACCAGCGTATTGCCCTGCTTGAGCAGGCACAGAAAGCACTGGCACCGCAGGATGGCATGAACTCTATGGCCGATGAGCTGCAGGCGCAGGCGAAACAGCTTAAAAGCCTGGCTGAACGCCAGGACTCGCTCACGCGGCAGATTGGTGCGCTGACGCTAACCAATGGGTTACCGGAAAAACTTGCGCAGCAGTTGCAGGCGCAACAGGTTGAGTTGAATGCGCTGAAAGACAGCATTGAGTCCGTGAAAAAGTCAGCGATTGAAAAACCTGTACCGGCTGTAGCCCCATCAACGGACGTACCCGCTGCACCTTCAGCCACCGCCAAAATCACCCCAAAGCACAAGCCCACGCCAGTTAAATCCTCCCCGCGTAATGCGGGACCTCGTGTGGCGCGCAAAGCACCATTCGTGCTGGCCGGTGTGGAGCAGCGCGGGACGTCGGCCTTTGCGGCTGTGGCGCCGCAGGGGTTCAGTGATTTGTCGCAGGTGCGGTTAATCGGGGAAGGGGAGTCGGTCGCCGGCTGGATCCTGGTCAGTGCCGGCTACGGGCAGGCGACGTTTCGTGTGAACGGTCGCCTGCAGACCGTCAGCGCCCAATAAGGAGAGCGTGATGAAACTGAAATACAGCGTAATTTCCCTGATGCTGCTGAGCCCGTTATCACAGGCGGCGCAGCAGACGGCCATCGATAACAGCCAGTCAACCCTGAGCGAGATTCAGCAGAGCCAGGCGAACAAGACGGCGCAGCAGGGCAGGCAGTGGGGCCTCAGTGGGGAAGAGTACCAGCGTTATCAGCAATTGATGGATGGTCCTCGCGGGACGCAGTCTCCGGGGCTTGATCCGTTAACTGCCCTTGGCATCGAGGCGCAGAGCGATGCCGAGCGTAAAAAGTACGCCGAGCAGTGGGTAAAGCAGGAGTTCGCCCGCACCGAGAAAGAACTCAACTTCCAGCGTGAGGTGGATGCGGCCTGGCAGCGCCTTGGTGTGTTGCCGGTGAACATGGGGAATGCGGCTGGTATCGCACATGACACCGGCGGGCGACTGGCACTGTTCGTGAAAGCGAAGGACTGCGGGCAGTGCGATGCACGCCTGGCGGCGGTGCTGGCAGATAACCGGCCGGTCGACATTTACCTGGTTGACAGCAAGGGTAATGACAGTCTGCTGCGCGAGTGGGCTCGGGCGCATCACATTCCCGTCGACAAGGTGCGCGCACGTCAAATCACGCTGAATCATGACGGTGGCCGCTGGATGAAATTCGGCAACGGCCTGATGCCGGTGGTGCTGCAACAAGGGGAAAACGGATGGACACTCGCCGCATTCTGACCCGGGGGCTGTTGCCCCTGTTTGCCCTCCTTACTGTTGTGAGCGGTGGTGTCGTACATGCCGCCACCCAGCAGGTTCCTTCCTGCTACCGGGAGGTGGCGCTGCGCCACGGGGTGCCACCGGAGTCCCTGTACTCGGTGGCGCTGGCCGAGACATCGATGGCGCCGAAAAGCATCATCTCGGTGACTCGCGGGGCCGGCCCCGCTCCTGATGTGGAACGCCCCTGGCCCTGGACCATCAACGTGGCCGGCAAAGGGTATCGTTACGCCAGCCGCCTGCAGGCCTGGGAAGCCCTACAGCGCTTTTTGAAAACACATCCTCGCAAGCGCATCGATGTCGGGATTGCCCAGGTCAATCTGGGCTGGAACGGCCATCACTTCACGTCGACCTGGGAGGCGTTTGACCCTTACACCAACCTAAACGCGGCAGCGGCCATCCTGCGGGAATGCTATGACCGCAATCCCGGAAGCTGGCTGGTTGCCGCCGGGTGTTATCACCACCCCGCCGGCGGCGCACCGGCAGCCCGATATAAATCCATCGTGAGCGGCAAGCTGGCACGCCTGAACGGCAGGGGTTCCGCCCCGGTCCGGGTGGCCAGTACAACGCCCACGGCCACGGTGTTACCGGCACAAACGGCGGCGCTGACCTGGATTGAACCACGGAACCCATAATCATGAAAAAAATGACTTTTCTGCTGTTCGGCCTGAGTCTGGTGACCACCACGGCATTGGCCAACCTGAATGTTATCGCTGATATCGGTGGCGATGACGCATCACCTTATTTTGAGGGGATTAATCGGCAGAGTGATGCGGTAGCACCGCCGGCGATGTCGCAAGCCCCTACCTCTGCTGATGAAGTTGAAGTGACTGTATTGCCGGTGACGACACCGGAGCTGACGCCGGGTGTGGTAGCGGCGCGCCCGCTGCAACTGCCCGGGATTGGTGCGCTGTTTATTGTGGGTGATGACGATGCCAGTCGTCTCTGGCTGCAGGCGAATGCGGAACAACTCAAATCCCGGCATGCTGCGGGGCTCGTCGTTAACGTCAGTAACCTGCCTGCACTGCAGGCACTGCGTGAGCTGGCGCCGGGGGTGCCGATGGCGCCGGCCTCCGGCAGTGAGTTGGCGCGCCGGCTGCAGCTGTCGAATTACCCGGTTCTCATCACTGATACCGGTTTGTCCCAGCAGGTCACACCATGATATCGGCGCAACACATCGCCGCAGCATTAATGGTAAACCCTGTGCTGACGGTTGTGCTGATAGTGCTGTTTGTTGCTGTCATGCTGGGGCTGAACTGCCGTGGCCGGGAGACAGCCAGCCGTCGGCGCCACCGCCGATATCAGGCGATGGCCATGCGGGTACTGGCGCGCTTACCGCTGCTGGGCGGTGATGGCCAGCGTCTGGCCTATCTGCGCAAAATCAACCCCTATGTATTTGAAGAGCTGTTGCTCCTGGCGTTTGAGCGTCAGGGGTATGCCGTTATTCGCAATACCTCCTACAGCGGCGACGGCGGCCTGGACGGTCAGGTCATTATCGAAGGCAAGACCTATTTCATCCAGGCTAAACGTTACGGACGGACGATCTCACCGTCCCATATCAAGCGTTTTGGTGCGTTGCTGCGACATCACCATTGTGATGGTTTTTTCATTCATACCGGCCGTACCGGTCAACTGAGCCGGGTGTTGTTGCAGAACCATCCCCACGTCCACCTGGTCAGTGGCCGAAAGCTGCTTGCGTTGCTAGCCGGCAATACAGAGTGGCTGCTTTTTTTAACTGTGAATTCGGTCACCAACCTGAATGATAAGGAAGGTCGTCATGAGTAATCGTCATGTCATGGAAGCGCTGCTGCGCCCGGCGGTAGAATTGAATACCGCGATCGTTGCCGGTGCTGCGGCCGCGATTTGTTTTGCTGCTCCCTGGTCGGTCGCCCTGGCGCCGTCGGTGAGTTATGCTACTGCCGGCGGGTTTGCAGTGCTGTCCGCGGTACGAGCGCGGCAGGGTCTGCGGGTTGTCCGTTATCGCCGCAATCTGCGTCGGTTACCGCGCTATGTCATGGAAAGTCGACAAATCCCGGTGAGCAGGCAGCGGCTGTTCCTGGGGCGGGGTTTCCGTTGGCAGCAAAAGCACACCCAGCGCTTGATGGACACCCGCCGTCCAGAGGTTGAGAAATATGTTCAGCCGCCAAACATGTACCAGATGGCGCGCCGTCTGGAGCTTAAAATCGAATACACCCTGCCGTGGTTGTCCCAGCTGCTGCGCAAGGATTCTCCACTCAATCCGGTGCGCCCGCTGCCACCGGTCGGGGGAAACCCGGCGATCCATGGTATTGAACCCGATGAGCTCGATGTCTCGATGGCACTGGGCGAACGCGTAGGGCATAGCCTGGTGTTGGGCACTACCCGTGTCGGTAAGACCCGCCTGGCGGAACTGCTGATCACCCAGGATATTCGCCGCGGTGACATCACCATTGTGTTTGATCCGAAAGGGGATGCTGACCTGCTGCGGCGTGTTTGGGCTGAAGCCCACCGTGCCGGCCGTGGGGATGAGCTGTTCATCTTCCACCTGGGCTGGCCGGATATCTCGGCACGCTATAACGCCGTCGGGCGCTTTGAGCGCGTGTCGGAAGTGGCCGGGCGTATTTCCGGGCAACTGAGCGGGGAGGGCAATAGTGCTGCGTTCCGTGAGTTTGCCTGGCGATTCGTCAATATTGTGGCGCGTGCCCTGGTCGCGCTAGGGCAACGTCCGGACTATCAGTTGATCACCCGTTACGTGAACAACATCAGCGAGCTGTATGAGACCTACGCGAAGAAAGTGATTGAGGCGCGTATGCCGGCGTTGCAGCAACAAATCGACAACAGCTTGCAGGTACTGACGGAGGATGATGTACCGCGCAATATGCAGGGCCAGCCGAACGCGATAAAAATCATGGCGGTGGAAATGGCGCTGAGTTCCGAGGCCGGCAAGCAGCTGTATGACCCCATTCTCGATGGCTTGCGGTCAGCCGTCCGTTATGACCGTACTTACTTCGATAAAATTGTGGCGTCCCTGTTGCCGCTGCTGGAAAAACTTACCACCGGCAAGACCGCCGAACTTCTGGCACCGAACTATATGGATATGAGCGACCCGAGACCCATTTTTGATTGGGTGCAGGTCATCCGCAAGCGCGGTATTGTCTACGTGGGGCTGGATGCCTTGTCGGACGGGGTGGTCGCCTCTGCCGTCGGCAACAGCATGTTTGCCGACCTGGTGTCGGTGGCCGGTCATATCTATAAACACGGCATGCACGGCGGGTTGCCGACCCGGGCAGACGGTAAACTGCCGATCAACCTGCACTGTGACGAGTTCAACGAACTCATGGGGGATGAATTTATCCCGCTTATCAACAAAGGCGGCGGCGCCGGTATGCAGGTGACGGCCTACACACAAACTGAGTCGGATATCGAAGCGCGTATCGGTAGTAGTGCCAAGGCGGCTCAGGTCACGGGGAACTTCAATACTCTGATCATGCTCCGTGTGCGTGAGAACCGGACCGCGCAGTTACTCACCACACAGTTGCCGGAAGTGGATATCTACACTAAAACCCTGGTATCAGGGCATGCCGATACGGCCGATGTGGAGAAGGGACAGGATTTTACTTCCAATACCCAGGATCGCGTCGGGACTGTGAAAGCCCCTTTGCTCGCCCCGGCGGATGTGATTAACCTGCCGAAAGGACAAGCATTCGCGCTGCTGGAAGGCGGTCAACTGTGGAAAATTCGGATGCCACTGCCCAGCGGTGACAGGGATGATGCGTTGATGCCGGCCAACCTGCAGAAGATTGCCGAGGAGATGCAGCGCAACTACCGTACCAGCGAGTCGTGGTGGTCAGCCAGCACGGTAATGCCTGATGTTGCCATCCAAGGGGGGCTGAATGTCGCAAGCGGTGAATAATCAGCCTCAGCAGCCCGTACAACCCCGTAAGCATGGGCTGTTTTACAATGTGTTGTGGGGCTGGCCCTGGATGCTGATCGGGATGTTCCTGGCTTCGCTTTTGGTGAGCCTGGTGATCGAATATGTCGGGATGGCCTTCTTCTGGCCAGAGCTTGGCGCGTCGCACAGTGAAGCGGTGATGAACACCGAGTTGGGGTACCTGTCCTCTGAATTTACGCGTAGTCTGCTGCTGTCTAAACCGTCAGTGACCGTCACCCGTTGGATTATGACGGCGTATCAATGGACCTTCGTGGACAGCGGCTTTTTGGGCTGGATTAAGCAGGCGTATGACACGCAGGTACACAGCCAGAATGCCGTTGCCAGGGAGCTGAACAGCTGGAGCGGTTGGCTGGCAGCCACGCTTAAAGAGTACCTGATGGCGACGGTGTACGTCACCGTGATCACCCTGGTACGTGTGACCATTCTGGTGCTGTCGATCCCGCTGTTTATCCTGGTGGTCCTGGTTGCGCTTACCGAGGGGTTGGGGCGGCGTGATATTCGTCGCTACGGTGCCGGCTATGAGTCGAGTTTTGTCTACCACCACGCCAAGCGGATGGTGAAGCCGGTGGTGTATATCCCCGGCATGCTGTACTTGTCCTGGCCAACAGCGGTATACCCTAATCTGCTGTTGTTGCCTGCCGCTATCCTGCTCGGCATTGCGGTGACGGTAACGACAGCCTCTTTCAAAAAGTATCTCTAGAGCGAGAACTCGAGCTGGACGGCGGCGTACAAAACTGGCTTTTGTGCGCTACCGTCAGCAGACAAGCCGCCGTGCGGCGCGTCAGGGCTCAGTGCCATGATTGTAGGACACCATAAATGACCCCCATTATTCCAATAATCCCAGATAAATAGCTGAACCAGCGCAATCTGGCTTCCCTTAGGGACTGCGTACGATAAAGGTCCTTTAGACTTGTTGCTAGTCGATTGACTTGATACCTGGCATCTGGGTTTTGTTTCTGAATTAATTCAAGGTGTTCTCGAACATCTCTGGGGATTTCTGTAAATCCTTCTTGCTCTTCGAACCATAAGATAAGTTCCCTGAGTCGATGGGTATGTTCACTTGCAAACTCATCTTTTAGAGAACTTTCAAATAACTGTCGTAGCACTCGATCTAATGGCTTATAATTCACATCCCTTTTCTTGAGGAAAAGATATAAATCTTCGTTTTTTAGAGTGTTATTCTTTATCGATTTTGTTATCGTTTTTTTATAGTGATTCCTGTAATAAACGATTTCCATTGCTCGTGCCACTATAATTAAGGCGAATAGACCAGCAAAAGGCATCATAGCGTAGAGAATAATACGTCCTATTTCTAATGCAAAACTTCCGTTTTCAACATTCATTCTTTCCTTTAGATGAATAGTCATTGAACGGCTAGTTTACATAATTCTTTTGTTCAAAAATTATCAAAATTCCATAAAGAGTTATCCGCTGACCTCCCTCCCCATCTGTCGCACCCTGAGAGCACCCTAAATCATCAAGGAGTGCTTGTGTATGCCTATCCCCGTTGTTCGTGGTCTCGGTGCCAGCTGTGTGCTGGGGCTGACTTTGCTGACCGCACTGCCTGCCTTTGCTGCTGAAAAAGATGAGCTGGCTTCTGCCCAGCGGATGCTGATCCAGGTGCAGGCAGCACTTGAACGTGCGCGTGTTGCCTCCGTTCAGGCGGACCCGTCGGAGCGCGGTCGTTTCTTCTTCGACTATGCCCGCGCTACCGCCGATCTCAAGACCATCAATGCCGGCATTGACCGCTATCTGGAACCTTCGCGCGCCCAACCACGTGATGGTAGTGCGGTGGCCGGCAACTACCGTCGGGAACGCCCCTGATGGCCATGAATGCGGCGCAGGAACAAGCCTTCAAGGCAGCTAGCGGCGGCGTTGAAATCAACATCCTGTCGCTGATTTGCATCGGCGGGTTGCTCGCGGTGCTGTTTGTCTGGGCAGCCTGGGCTCTGGTTGATGTTTACCAGGGCTGGAGTAACGAAAAAGTACGCAATGGGGCGCTGGTTCACTTCGTCATCAAAACCGTGCTGTTGCTAGTTATTTCAATCTGGATGTTTGCCAGCTGACCTGTGAGAGGAGCTGGGCCGTATTTCACGATGTTATTTTCACATACCAATAAGGAATGTTTTATGAATGCTGTAGTTCGTCTTTTCCGTCAACTCTGTGCACGTGCCGCAGTGGCCACTTCCCTGGCGTATATCGCCAGCCAGCCTGTGCAGGCGGCTCTGCCGTCGGTTGAGCCTCCGTCCTCCGGCGGTGGCGGTGGCCTGATGGATACCATCAAAGGCTATTTCCAGGACGGGATCGTTATTATCGGTCTGGTCGCCGCTGCGGTGGCCTTCCTGATTGTCGCCAATTCTGCCATTCACACCTTTGCTGAAGTGCGTGATGGCAAAGCGACCTGGGCCAAGTTTGGTGCCATCGTGCTGGTTGGTGTGGTGCTGCTGGTCACCGTCATTTGGCTGGTTGGCAAGTCCTCCGAAATCCTGTTCTAAGGTTACCCGCCATGCAGACTATCCGATTTTTACCTGACCGCCTCAATGCCGAGCCCGTCGTTTTCCGAGGGTTTACGACCCCGGAGATGGGACTGGCGGCGTTAGCCGGCGTGGGACTGGGTCTACTCGTGTCGTTGCCGTTTTTTCCTCTTGCCGGCTGGGTCGTGATACCCACCGGCATGCTGGTGACGCCGCTTCTCGTCATCTGGTTTGGAGGCAGCCGGCTGACGCGCCTTAAGCGCGGTAAGCCGGAGAATTATATCTGGCAGCGCCTCGAGGCGCGTAAACGTCGCATGGGGTGGGGGGATCCCACCCTGATTATCGACAAACAGGGCTGGTCGTTGCGTCGCAGCCGCGTTGTTAAGAGGTCCACATGAGCCGTTTCAGACATGCGGTTAAAAACCGCGATCAGCACATTCTCACATTACGTGTTGCCTGCGGTGTGCTGGTCGTTTTTCTCCTGGTGGCCAGTATCGGCTGGATGCGGGCGCCAGATAATTTGACTATCCATAACCCGCCAGACCTGCGCAGTGGTTCTACCCGTGCCTGGTGGGAGGTGCCACCGTCCACGGTTTACAGCTTCGGTTTTTATATCTTCCAGCAACTCAATGCCTGGCCAAAGAACGGTGAGGTTGATTACCCGGCAAAAATCAATGGCCTGTCACCTTACCTGACGCCGTCGTGTGAGCGCTTTCTGAAAGCGGACGCCAAAAAGCGTAGCGAAAGCGGTGAACTTGCCGGCAGAACGCGCGTGGTGTTCGAAATCCCTGAGCACGGCTACAACGGCCGCTTTAACCAGAGCCCGGTGACGGTCAAAGGCCGTGATAACTGGGTAGTGCGTCTTGACCTGGTGGCGGATGAGTCCTTTGCCGGCGAACCGGTGAAACGCGCACTGACACGTTACCCGCTCAAAGTGGTGCGCGCAGAAGGGGATCCTGAGCGTAATGAGTTTGGTCTGGCGCTGGATTGTTACGACAGCATGCCACAGCGTCTTGCTGCGGCGCCGGCGGAACCCGCGCCTGAGAAAAAAGGAGTCTTCCAATGATGAAAGCACGTGTTCTGGCGCTTTCCCTGAGTGTACTTCCCCTGACGGCGACATTCACCGTGCCGGTTACCCAGGCGGAAGAGCTGATGAAATGGGAGCGTATCCCGTTGCAAATCCCGCTGGCCGTCGGCAAGGAGCGGGTGTTGTTTGCCGATAAAAATGTCCGCGTCGGTTTCCCGCCGGCACTGAACGGCAAGCTGCGGGTGCAAAGCAGTGGCGGTGCGGTTTACCTGAAAGCGGATGCCGCTTTCCCTTCAACTCGTCTGCAGCTGCAGGACGTCGAAAATGGGGAGGTTATTCTTCTCGATGTGACGGCATCGGACAAAGGTTCGGCCGAACCGGTGCGCATTGTCTACAGCGGTGACGTGACCTCAGTCAGCAGCAGTAACGACGCGTCTGCTGCTTCAGTGGGAAGCAACGCGGCGCCCGGGGCGGATAACGGCACTCAGACGAAGCGTAAAAAAGTCAAATATAACGCGCCGCTGCCGGTCATCCTGACGCGTTACGCAGCACAAAGCCTGTACGGCCCGGTGCGTACGGTTGAAGCGGTGCCCGGTATTCATCCGATCAACCCGCACCTGCCGAAACGTATCACCACACTGTACCCGTCAGAGCCGGTGACCATCACGCCGTTGGGCGGCTGGGGTATTGGCAGCCGCAATGTGGTGGCGCTGAAGGTGCAAAACACCGCCAGCCGCAAAATCACGCTCGATCCCCGGGTACTGCAGGGGCAGTTTGTGACGGCGACGTTCCAGCACCGTTATTTGGGACCCGTTGGCACGCCGGAAGACACCACCATGCTGTACCTGGTCACGTCCGGTCGCCCGGATGGCGCGTTTGTCGCTGAGCCATCAGTGGTTCGCAAAGCCGTAAAAGCGGTGAAGAAGGGGGCAAATCATGGCTGATGTTAAATCCAACATGTTGCCGAAAGTGATTGTGTTCGGCGTGTTGGCCACCGCGATCATCGTCGGGCTTAAGGCCTGCAGCGGCGGTAAAACACAGGAGGAGACTCAGCAGGCGCATAACGTGCTGGCCAACATGTCGCCGGAAGAGCTGCGGGCGCTGGGTGTGGAGGGGGATACCCCGGAGGACACGCTGCGTACCCTGGTGGGCACCCTGCGTACTACCCGAACCCAGCAGGCCGAGCTGCAGAAAAATATTGATAAGGTGCTGAAAGAAAACGAAGAACTTCGCAAGCGTAATACCAATGTGTCCGGTCAGGTCAATGAGGCCGTGGCCGGCTTCCAAAAACAAGCGCAGCAGCGCCAGCAGCAGCTTCAGCAGGAGCAGCAAACGCTGATGGGAAAAATCCAGACGCTGACCGAGCAGCTGACTGCGAATAAGGACAAGGCAAAAAGCGACAGTGATATTCCGCTGGGGCTGGGACTGGATGGCATGGGCGCCGGGGATGGTGGTGCCGCTCCTGGTCAGGATGGCCTGATGTGGGTCGGACCGAAAGACATGAAAGAACCCGACCCGCGCAATCCGAACAGCGCCAAAGACGGCCCGCAGTTCCCGACGTCATTCCTGTCCGACAATGCGATCACGCGCCAAAAAGCGGCCTATGAGCAGCAGGTTAAAGGGCATACCAATGAAAAAGGGGCAGAGGAGAACGCCGAGCCGGTGTTTACCCTGCCCGAGAACTCCACCCTGGTGGGCAGCCGCGCCATGACGGCGCTGCTGGGCCGGGTGCCGATCAACGGCACGGTGACCGATCCTTATCCTTTCAAGCTGATGATTGGTAAAGACAACCTGACGGCGAACGGCATCGAGTTGCCGGACGTCGAGGGTGCGATTGTCTCGGGGACCGCCAGCGGGGACTGGACGTTGTCGTGCGTGCGCGGCCAGGTCAACAGCATCACCTTCGTGTTTGCGGACGGGACAGTCCGCACCCTGCCAAAACCCAACACCAACATGAATGCCAACGGCAGTAACAATAATGCCGGCAGTAATGCGAAGGATGTCAGCACCACCGCCGGCATCGGCTGGATCTCTGATGACAACGGTATCCCGTGCATCGGTGGAGAGCGTAAGTCCAATGCCTCGACCTATCTGCCGACGATCGCCGCTTTGTCGGCGGCCAGTGCCGCCGGGGAAGGGATCAGTCAGGGGCAATACACCACGCAAAACAATGTGAATGGCATCACCTCGACCATGACCGGTAATGCCGGCCAGGCCGTGCTGGGCAAAGCGTTGTCAGGTGGGATGAAAGAGACTGCCGACTGGGTGCGTGAGCGCTACGGCATGATGTTCGACGCTGTGTACGTTCCGCCGGGCCAGAAGCTGGCCGTGCACATTACCCGCCAGCTGGCGATCGACTTTGAGACCAAAGGGCGCAAGGTGCGTTACGACGACTTCAGCCTGCCTGGCGAAGACGGCAGCACCGGCGGGCTGGATTAACGCGTCATTCGGAGGAGAAAAGGCATGCTGTGGCGTCAATGCGAAAGGATGAGTCGCCCACAGAGTTGGGCGATGGTTTTGCTGTCCTGCAGCGCGTTTTGGCTGGTTGTGCTGCTCCTGCTGTGTTTGCTTATAAAAGAATGATAATCATGCGGAAAAATCTGTTTAATCGAGTTATGGCCGTCGCGGTGATGGTTGGCGCTATCGCACTGACCGGCTGTTCAACGTCGAAAGAGGAAATGCTGCCACCGGGCGACAGCTTGATGCTGGAATTGTGGCAGGGTGAGGATGGCGGCGGAACGGCGCGCAATGCGGTGGCGGCGCGCGACAGTCTGCGCCGGCCGCTCACCGAGAACGAAAGCCAGGCAACAGCCGCGAGCGATCGCAGCTACAGCCGAACGCAGGAAAGCGAAATCAGCCAGCAGTTCCCGCGCCTGCCGAATCCCGACCTGGTGATGTACGTGTTCCCGCACCTGGCGGATGGCAACGCACCGGTGCCGGGCTACAGCACCGTGTTTCCCTTCTACAGCCAGGTGCAGTATGCGATGCCGGGTGAACGGACGGAGGCTTACTGATGCGGTTTCCCCTGTTTGATAAAAAGCGCCAGACACGTAAAAAGTCGGCTGCTGCTGCCCAGGGCGCACTGAACGTGACCGAGGACGGTGTGCCACTGTCTGTCGACGGCCGTGAGCCATTACGGCGCCAGGGCAAGATGACGGTAAAGGATGAGCAGCAGGTGTATCACGCCAATCCGTCCATTGTTGATTACCTGCCCTGGGCGGAGTTTCTCGACCGTGAGCAGTGTATCCTGCTCGATGACGGCGTATCTGTCGGCGCTGTGTTTGACATCACGCCGGTGGCGACCGAAGGGCGGACGGACGATCGTCTGGAGCAGATGCGTGACACGGTTGAGGATGCCCTGCAGGACTCGTTTGACGAACATGATGAAAATCCCTGGATCGTGCAGTTCTTCTGCCAGGACGAGAACAATGTCGAGGCGTATATCGACAGGCTGCGACAGTATGTCAAACCCCACGCGCAGGGCAGTGCGTTTACTGAAGACTGGTTGAAAGAGACCGAGCGCCATCTGCGCGGGATTGCCCGTCCGGAAGGCCTGTTCAAAGATACGCTGATAACAGACCAACCGTGGCGTGGGCAGCAGCGACGGACCCGCATGGTGGTCTATCGCTGGATTGGTAAGAGCAATCATGACCCGATGCCACCGATTGCCATGCTGAATCAGACCTGTGAGCGCGTGACCGGTGCCCTGGCCGGTGCCGGCGTTGCCTGCGTGCGCCAGAACGGGGCGCAGGTCCATGACTGGTTGCTACGTCATTTTAACCCCAGCCCAGAGTGGGTGGATAAAGAGACGCTGTACCGCGATGCCGCCTATTTTGACAGCCGTGACACGCCGGAAGGCGCGATGCCGGTGCAGAATGATTTTGCCGAAACCCTGCTGTTCACCCCGCCAGTATCCGATCCTGACCACGGTGTATGGTGGTTCGATAACCAGGCGCATTGCGCGATCCCGGTCGAGAAACTGCGCCGTCCGCCGGAGCCGGGCACGATCACCGGTGAAATGAAACGCGGCGAGAAGAAAATCAATGCGCTGATGGATCTGTTCCCGGAGGGGACGATGGTGTGCATGACGATTGTGGTGCAGCCTCAAGACACGCTGGAGAATGACTTCAATCGACTGGCCAAAAATGCCGTCGGTGAGAATACTGAATCTGGCCGCGTGCGCCAGGACGTGGCGCAGGTAAAAGAGTACCTGGGCAATCGCCACAAACTGTACCGTGCCGGTATCACCTTCCTGCTGCGTGCCGGCGATCTGACCACGCTCAATCACAAACGTGTCGAGCTCACCAACGTGTTGCTTGGTGCCGGCCTGCAGCCGGTTCGTCCGGAATTTGATGTGGCGCCGCTCAATACCTACCTGCGGGCGTTGCCGATGTGTTTTAACCCGGAGACGGACAAGAAACACTGGTACACCCGCCTGACCTGGGTACAGCATCTGGCTGGCCTGTTACCGGTGACCGGCCGCGAAACCGGGACCGGTCACCCCGGCATGAGCTTCTTCAACCGCGGTGGGGATACGCTGACGTTTGATCCGCTCAACAAGCACGACCGGAGTCAGAATGCGCACATGCTGTATTTTGGTCCGACCGGCGCGGGGAAATCGGCGACGTTGTGCGCGACCCTGTCGCAGCTGATGGCAATACACCGGCCGCGACTGTTTATTGCCGAAGCGGGGAACTCGTTCGGACTGCTGGCCGATTATTTCGAAAGCCTGGGGCTCAGTGTCAACAAGGTGAGTATCAAACCGGGCAGTGGCGTCTCGCTGCCGCCGTTCTCCTACGCGCATAAACTCGTCGACGATGCGTTAACCTCGCTGGCCCTGGATGAAAATGACCTGCCGGACATCGATGCCGATGACGAAGAGGATGAAGATAAGCGCGATTACCTGGGAGAAATGGAAATCTCGGCGCGCATGATGATCACCGGCGGCGATGCGAAGGAAGAACATGAACTGAAACGCGCCGACCGCGCGATGATCCGTGAGGCGTTGCTGATGGCAGCGCGGCAGACCTATGACGAAGGACGGCAGATGTTGCCGGCAGACCTGCAGAAGGCACTGTACGCCATATCCAAAGACGAAGGGAGTGATATCCGTAACGTCCAGCGCCGGGCCAAAGCGGCCGAAATGGCGGAGTCGCTCGGGATGTTTACCCAGGCAGGCAGTTTTGAAGCAGAGCTGTTTAACCGTGAGGGCAGCCTGTGGCCAGAGGCGGATGTGACCCTGATTGACCTGGGGCACCTGGCACGCGAAGGCTATGAGGCGCAGATGGCGCTGACGATGGTGAGCCTGACCAATACCATCAACAACATTGCCGAACGAGACCAGTACTCGGAGCGGGATATCGTGTTCGCGGTGGATGAGGCACACATTGTGACGGTGAACCCGCTGCTGGCACCGTATATGACCAAAATCGTCAAGATGTGGCGTAAGCTCGGCGCCTGGCTGTGGCTGGCCACGCAGGACCTGAAAGACTTTCCGGATATTGCCGAGAAAATGCTGAACATGGCGGAGTGGTGGGTCTGTCTGACGATGCCGCCGGAGGAGGTCAACGACATTGCCCGCTTCAAGGCGCTGACTGAAGAGCAAAAGGCGGTGCTGCTGTCGGCCAGCAAGCTGTCTGGTTGCTATACCGAAGGTGTGGTGCTGTCGAAAAAACTCGAGGCGCTGTTCCGTGCGGTACCGCCGAGCCTGTATCTGGCGCTGGGGATGACCGAGAAAGAAGAGAAGGCCGAACGCCGCGCGCTGATGCAGGAATTTGGCTGCAGCGAGCTCGAGGCGGCGCGAAGGGTAGCGCAAAAGCTTGATCGCCTGCGTGGTCTGGCGGCGAACGGGGAGGCAGCGGTAGCATGATGACCCTGAAATATCCTGAACCGGTTGTGCGTTCTCAAGACCTGGTCATTCGAGAACCGGCGTTGTTTACCCTTCCCCCGCAGGGGGTGGCTACCCTGAGCGCAACAGATGCGCAGGGACTCGACACGTTCTGTACGGCTATTCGGGCTCGGTTGTCAGGGCCAGTTCGGCTTACCGCCCACCCGCATCGCATCGGGAGTCGTACCAGTGTGGCTCTGCATCTTGAGGGGCGACTGGGGCGTTGCATCGATGTGCTGATCACGGTGACCGGCAGTACGTTGTGGCCTCAGCCGGAGGAGTACGATCACCCGCGCTGGTATATCACCGTGCCAGACGCGGCGGATGTGGTGTACCTGCTTCTCCACCTGAGCGAGCTGTGTGAGCGATTTAGGGTTAACTGATAACACTGCAGAAGTTAACGAACACTTCATACTATCTGGTATCTGAGCCAATTGTTGAGAGTATGTTTTCACTTGATCACCGGCCTTCTGGCCGGTTTTTTTTTATCCGGATAGCGGTATACTATTCGGGATTACAGGAGGAGATGACGTGGCGATAACTGAAGAAGCATTATCGAAGTCAGGTTTTACGACGAAAGATATACAGAAGCTCAGAAATAATAGTGCCAATTATGGTTCAACTGTAGATGTCATTGTTTCAGACCTGGCGAAGCGGTTCTTGATCAATGTCTGGGTGACGTTTGGGGTTGTTTTGGTGTGTCTGATAGCGCTGATTCTGGGGTCTGTTGACAGCGCAATATCTGGTGTGTTTGCCGGTTTATTCGTTTTAGCCATCGGTTGGTTAACTGTTCCGGCTGGCCTGGCATATAAATCCTGGCGTTTCAGGAAACAGACTCAATGAGCTGAGTCTGCTGTCGGTGTCATTAAATCAAATACAACTTTAGCCTTAAGTCCATAGCCCACTATTTTCATTGTCAACATAGGTCTGTTCATGGTTTCGACCTTGCGATAAAAATCAGTCGGTAGATAGTGGAACAGCCGCCATGTTCCAGGTCTTCTGAGTAATCCGAATATGCTGTAAGCGTTAGCTGTGAGGGTTACTGCTTTAAAAGCACCGAGACCACTATCTCGGCTGAATCCCATAAACTCAGCTGTTGCCATGACACCATTAGCGAGGATCCCTTCAGAATCAGGTTTACTTTGTACTTGCTGATCGAATTCTCGCGAAAGCGTATTGAAGCCATCAGCGATAAGGATTACTCCCGCCATGACGCCGATAGGGGTTCCTGTCGCTGCTATTGCAAATCCGCCTACAACTTCCAGACCTGCCAGGACGACGTTAACTGCCGTGATGGCATAACCCACGACTTTGTTGTTTTCCTTGATAAATTCTACCTTTGCATACAGTTTGGCGGCCTTTGTTCTGAGTAAGCGATCTTGCTCGAGAAGATTTTCATTTTCTGCTCTTAAGTTCTTTAAATAGGAAATACCTTCCTCTTCAGATTTTGCCTGGCGAGCAAGATAAAATTGCTGTGATATGAAGGATTTAATATCTTCCATGAACTTGATTTTTGTGAGCCCATCCTGAAGATGGTGAGACGCAACGGTATTCGCGGTATTAATGAGTTTTCGAGCTTCCAGATTAATCATGGTAGCTGACCAAGCGTTAGTCCGTTGTCCTGTAAGCAGTGAAATATCCATTTATACCCTCATAAGCGATTTGTTATACCGTCGACCAAAATCATATAACAAGGTCTACTCAATTGCATAAATTCTTGCAGCATAGATTCAGCGTTAGCATAGAAAAATTATCGCAATCCAATAAAGACTTCTTTGCTGTCTTTCTGAGCGCTCCATAGCACCCTGTGTGGATTCTATCCACGCAGGAGTGCACGCCATGAAAATCAGCACGTTGCTGACGTTGTTCCCTCTGCTGATGCCGGCATCGGTGCTTGCCAGCACGGTACTGTATACCGATTCCCACCATCCCCCGACGAATAATGATGCCTCCGTGACCGTGATTTATCTTGATGGTCCGGAGCAGTTGCAGACGCAGCTCTTTGGCGCACTGTCGTCGAACCCGGATGAAGCGCAGCGGCAGGCGCAAGCCGTACTGCAGTCTCCACAATGGCAGGCGCATGAAGAGGAGCTGGCTACGGTTTACCGCGCGGTGGTGCGCGCGTGGGAACTGGGCGTCAAAAAAGTCCCCGCGGTCGTGTTTGACGATCGGGATGTGGTGTATGGCACCGCCGATATCGCCCGGGCCACCGCGTTGCGCGTGAAGTCATTGGAGGGCCAGTGATATGCAACGATCTCCCTTGCAGTTGGCATCTCCCGGACAACCCCGGCTGACCCTTAAATCCTTCGGTGTGGCCATGATGCTGTCTGCGGCTAGCGTGCCGGCGGCGAATGCCGCGCTCAACAGCGCGCAGATTGTTGCCAGTGCGGTGTCACAGTCCTGCATCAGCTGGCGCGTCAGCGGCATTTGCTACTGGTTATTTTGCAGTTGGGGCGGATGCACCGTCAGAACCTCGGTCAAAGTTTCCCACTTCATCCCGGAGGTGGTGGTGTCGGCGTACAACTCTCCTGGAGGCAACCCGTGGCGTGAGATGTCGATGGTCAGTCAGGCCGCCGGCGGACTCGAAAGCAGTATCACCAGCGCGCTGGGCGGTGTTGCTGCCGGCGGTGGCAACAATGAGCTGAAAACCCCCGGGCAGCGTAAAACCAACCTTCACTTCAAGTATGCCGATGCCATTGGTCATCCGGCGACGACCCTGATTGGCGGCAGCATTGCCGGCTATTCGTGCCGCAGTGCGGCGACCCCCTTCGTGCCGTATTTCCTCAGCACGCTGGACAGCCTGGCATGGCGTACTGGCATGCCTGAATCCCTCTATCCCGAAGCATTGGTGCCTGGCCAGCGCGAGGTCGGCAGTCAGGCGGCCGCGAATATGTGGGGCAACGTCTACCCCCGTTCGGGATTTGTGACTCAGGTCGATGACGACAAGGCGGGGGCTCTGGTGGCACAGCGGGTGGCGGACATCATCACTCGCTCTGGTCAGCCGCACGTCTACCAGCCCCTGATGGGCCAGCGCTCGGAAGGGTACTGGCCTCCAGGGGCCGTTCAGGAAAATACCGGAACCAGCAACCACAAATGGCAGCGCCTGGCGCCGCAGCTCAGCCAGTCCTGCGCCGTGTTCCCGGATGGCGACCATCCGCCGGCTGCGGATGCGAACGCTGCCTTTGCCCTGTGGCAACCCTACAGCTGCTGCCAGCGCCGCGGGCAGCGTTTCCTCTACAGCACGGATTTCTGAGGCATAAATGATGAAAAACCCAATGAATAAATGCACCTTGCAGGATCGCCACCGTGTGACCCCCCTGCTGATTGCGGGCTGCCTGGCACTGAGCGGTGCGAATGCGTACGCCGACGACAATGACAGTGCCTTGTTTGGCATTTCACTGCCCCAGGTGAATGACAGCAATATCGGTTACGGGAAGAACGCCAGCGGCGCGGTCTCTGACAAGCTGTTCTATTCCCTGGGCGGAGGCTCGGTGATATCGCAGCCGGCGACGCGTGGCAATATGCAGCGCCTGGGGATGAACCTGGGCTGGAGCTCGGATTTGATGTGCGGCAACTTCGACCTGAAGAGCACCATCGGTAACCAGCTCAATGGAGTGACTGACGGGTTCAAGAGCCTGATGGGTAATGTTATTCAAGGCGCTACCGGTGCGGTAGCCAGTCTGCCGGCGATGGCTATCCAGCGTGCTAACCCGGGCTTATATGAAATGCTGACCAACGGGGTATTGCAGGCCAATGTGGCATTCGACAAAGCCCAGCTCAATTGCCAGAACCTCTCCAAACGGATGATGGATATGGCGGACTCCGGCGGCTGGAGCCAGGCGGCGGCGATGGAGGAGGCCAAAAGCCTGATCAATAACGGGGATGCCGATGCAGTGCGGTCGATGAATGCCACGGAGAAAGTAACCGGGCAATCCGGCCAGACTTGGATCGGTGGACAGAAGCGCGGCGGCACCGGTCAGCCGGCGATCAAGCCCACGCACGACCTGGCGGCCGCCGGCTACAACATGATGAATGCGCTGCCGGTCACCAGTACCTCCAGCGTATCCGGCAGCAGCTGTACCGGCGGTGCCTGTACCAAATATGCCAGCAGCGAAGAGGCGGCCGCCGCTGTGGTCAAGGTGTTGGGGGATTCCTCCCTGCGCACCTGCAAGGACGCAGCGCAATGCACCAGTGGCGAAGGGACCGAACAGCCAGGCAGTACCGTCGCCGGTACGGGTTTTGCGCCGATGCTAGAAGAGGCGACGAAAGCGAATAACGAGCAGTTGGCCAGACTGGTCAATGGGGCAGAGAAACCCACCGCGGGCAACCTGGCCAAACTCAAGACGGGTAGCCTGGCGGTGACCGCCGGCGTTATCAAGGCACTGCAGCGCGATCCGGATAATGCCGCCCTGGTTGGGCGCCTGGCCAGTGAACTGGCGATGGCGGATACCATCGAAACGGCCTTTATCATGCGGCGCATGATCACCACCGGGATGTCTGAGCCGAACGCCTCTGCGCAGAAAGTCGCGATGGAAGAGGGTGATCGGCGTATCGAGGCGCTGGATCGTGAGATCACGGCGCTCAAGAACGAGATGGAGATGAAGCGTGAGATTGCGCGTAACGCGGTACTGACCATCATCGACAGGGAGAACAACCGGGCGGAATCCAACCCGCAGCGTCAGTCGGTTGACAGCCCGGATACCAGGTTCAACCAGCTGGCCGTGCCGGAAAGCGACCAGTAATCGTGAGGATGAATCAATGACCGGAACAGAGAAGAAAGCGGTGACGCCCGCCAGGGGGCGCCGGTTTGGTCTGCGGGCAAAGCGTGTTCTGCAGATGTTGGGCATGCTGGTGATGGCGATGATAGTCGCGCTGGGCATGGCTCACTGGGGTGTCAATCACCCGGGAGAGAGTGCCGCGCTGCGTGACTGGGTGCACAGCACCCGTTATGGCTGGCTGAGCTGGCGCCTGGCGCTTTACGCCGCGCTGGCCTGGGGGTTATGGAAAATCTGGCACACGCCGGGTTGCAAACCGGCATACCGGCAACCCCTCAAGCGCATGGCCATCGCCTGCGTGGTATTTGCCCTGGCCTGTGAATACAGTCTCTTTGGCGGAGGGCTGTCATTATGATGACCAACAGCTATCTGGAGTATTTCCTGACGTTGCTTGGCTGGCTGATTAACAATGGCCTGTGGGAGCTGCTGGTCAGCACGGGGCTGTTTGTGCTGCCGCTGTTGTTCAAGGTGGCGGCCATCTGGCTGAAGGTACGCGAGGAAGGGGAGGATGAGGGCAACAAAGGGATGCTGTCTCTGCCACGCATCGAAAACCTGCTCTACGGGGCATTCTTTGTGATGCTGGCCTGCTGTCTGCCGCTGATGAATGTCAGCCTCGACACCATCAAATACGACAGCAGCCGGGCGGTGACCTGTGGTGCCTGGACACCGAAAAAGCCGGATGAAACGGGCTACGCCAACATCATGTCGAGTATGAACGGCCAGACGGCGAAGGTGCCGGTGTGGTGGTTGGTGGTGCATAAACTGTCGAAGGGGATCACGTCGGCGGCCGTGGCCACCATTCCGTGCAGACCTGATCTGCGGCAGGTCCGTTTTGAAGTCCAACACAGTCGGGTCAACAACCCGGCGTTGGCGAAGGAGCTGCAGGACTTCACCAACGACTGCTACGCACTGGCGCTGTATACCTGGCAGAACCGCGACCAGGGCCAGACGACGGACAAAGCCACCCTGCGTGACATCGAGTGGCTGGGGTCGAAAACCTTCCTGAACGGCGGGTACTACAACAACCTGCAGTCCAAAACTCCGCGTACCAGTTTTCCCTGGAATGAGGGGCGGGACAGCGGCCGGCCAAACACTGGACGAGGGGGATATCCAACCTGCAGCGAGTGGTGGTCAGCCGGCGAAACGGGGCTGGAAGCCCGCGTGGTGAAACAGGTTGATCCGGGCGTCATGCTGCGGATGTCTGCCGCGCTGAAGATGATGGGGCAACCGGATGCGGACTATAAAGAGGCGGTGGTGCGCCGCCTGGTCAGTCCGGATAACCTGACGGTCTCCCAGGGCGGTCGCGCTTATGCCGGTTACGGCGGCAATGCAGACTTTACCCTAGACAACTCGGTTAACCGGCTCGCGTCGCTGGGCGGAACCTCGCTGGGGAGCCTGGCAGCGTACCCGGCATTTGATGCGATGCGTCAGGCACTGCCGATGGTGCAGGCGGTGCTGCTGATGGCCGTCTACATCATGGTGCCGCTTATCCTGGCGTTCGCTACCTACGAGTACAAGACGGTGATTACGGTGACGTTCGTGGTGTTTGCACTCAATTTCCTGACGTTCTGGTGGGAACTGGCGCGCTGGCTGGACAGCTGGTTACTGGAGGCATTGTATAGTTCGGACTCGCACAGTCGCTGGAATGTGGCCGGGTTCCAGAATAGTGCCGATGACCTGATAATGAATCTGGTTATGGGGTCAATGTTTGTAGTGTTACCAGCTGTGTGGCTTGGTGCGTTGTCATGGGCTGGAGTGAGTGTCGGGCAAGCGATTGGTAATGCGGTAAATGCAGGCTCGAAGAAAGCTCATGATACAGGTGGGCAAGCTGTTGATACATTGAAAAGATCAGTGAGATTTTAACCTATATTCACCTTGATAAGGGATGCTAGCTCATCCCTTATCAATCATCATCTAGATCTATTCGGCAAGATCCGCAATATAATCCATAACCTTGATCGCCATCTCTGTATTCTGTCAAAGCGTCAGTGTCAGCGTTTGAATCAAAATAATTGATGTCATTCTCATGAGAGTCTGCTTGATCAACTTGTTGCAGAATGAACACGATCGCCCAAATAAAAAACATGCAGCTGGCGACGATTAGCCCCCCGAACAGTATTGCTGTGACTGAACCTATAAGTGCGATAGCAATCGGAACATGGCCTATCCAGTCTGCAAACCTGTACTTTCGTACCTTAGACACGCAATGCTGATCCCATCTCATAATTGCATCTTTCAGACGAGCCCATTTGCAGGCAGCCCAGACACCTCGCTGGTAGGCTTGCTGATCTCTGGTTTGACTCATAATGCCTCCATACGCCTGCTTATCTGTTTAACCATTATAGCCTAAAATAGCAACCAATGGCTATTTTGCCTGACGTAGCAGGTGGCTGATACACCTCCTTGCCTTTCTGATTCCACCGAGATAAAACATAGCCGATAAGCATCAGTACGGCGACTACCGCATAGCCACCGTCTATCGTTAACAAGTTATAATTGCATGTTCCTTGACGGGCTCGGTGCGACCTCGTCGCCCAGGAGGCTGTACTGCGCAACCAATGGTGACCAAGGCCAACAATACTGTCCACTCCGCAGGTGTTCACTTTAGGGGCTTTGGTTGCCACTCAATGGCGGCACACGCATGATGAACCCTTTGGCAACCCGAAGATTCAGTGAAAACATGCAGTGTGTCGCAACCCTTCCGTTGACAATCAAATACTCCCTTTTTTAACGTGTAGTTGCTCGAACGTTCCGAGCACGGCGCGCCATCGCTTACCTCCCAGTAGCAGATGGCGCGCCACCCAATGACGAACTCCGCAACATGCCGCCGAACAGGCGCAAAAGTGATGGGGCGGAGTGTCGTCATCCAACAATGGTGACGTCTGCACAAACTGTAGGGTTCTTATTCGTCGTGCCCGACCTGGTTCTGCAGCCCAGACGTTGACGCCCCTATCAATGGCAGCACCTTGATTAACAACCCTATGGGCAACAGTAACCAGTCGAGTGTTTTACTGTGTTCTTGGTGCTGCCTCCCCTATTGACACGGCTCAACTCCCTTTTTTATTTTCCTGTTGCTTGCATAAGCATGGCGCGGCGTTATTCACGGGATTGGTAACGCTGCGCAACCCAATGGCAGGGCTTGTCAGTAACGACCTCAGTACTCAAAAACATACTGACTTTGCCCTGCCCCCAAACAATGGCAGTGCCGTGAGTGGGGATTAGGCCTCTCCATTACGCTCACGGTTACTGCCACCCAAAAACGGCAGCTCCAGAAGCAGGGATGCATTCGGAAATGGGGCTGGGCTGCCGTCCCACACATAAAGACATAGTTATGGTTTGGGATGTTCTTGTATACATGTGGATGATATGTTGCGTGGGGTTTTCTTTTTAGCAGCACTAAGCGCATGGATTGCAGATTACATAAAGTGGGACGATGACGACAAAAAGTAACCTCCCCCTATCACCAGATCATTGCCGTTCTGAAGTCTGTCGAAGCCGGACGTACCGTTAAGGATGTCTGCCGTGAAGCCGGTATCTCTGAAACCAGCTATTACAACTGGAAAGCGAAGTTTGGCGGTATGGAAGCCTCTGATATCAAAAAGATGAAAGACCTGGAGGATGAAAACCGTCGCCTCAAACAGATGTTTGCTGATCTCAGCCTTGAATGCCGGGCACTGAAAGACGTTATCGAAAAAAGCTTTAAAACCAGCGATAAAGCGTGAGCTCGTCGGTTACCTGACTGCGCAATTTACCATGAGCCTTCGCCAGGCCAGCAGGACGTTATCGCTGAGCAGGACGGTCTATTTTTACCAGCCCGATACCCGGCGCGATGAACCGGTGATCCAGGTGCTGACTGAGCTGGCAGAGCGCTACCCGCGATACGGTTTTAAGAAGCTATTCCAGCTGCTGCGCAGGCAGGGTAACACCTGGAACCATAAACGCGTTCACCGGATTTACTGCCTGCTGAAACTGAATTTTCGTCGCATGGGAAAACAGCGTTTACCCGCGCGTAACCCGACGCCACTGGCTACGCCGAAAGCGCTTAACCAGAGCTGGTCCATCGATTTTATGCATGATGCGCTGGTCTGCGGCAGACGCTTCCGGACCTTCAATGTGGTTGATGACTTTAACCGCGAGGCCCTTGCAATAGAAATCGATCTGAATATCCCGGCACAGCGGATGGTCAGGGTGCTGGACAGAATAGTGGCAAACCGGGGTTATCCACTGAAACTGCGGATGGACAACGGACCAGAACTGGTCTCACTGACGCTGGCACAGTGGGCTGAAGAGCATGGAGTGATGCTGGAATTTATCAAACCGGGAAAACCAACGCAGAATGCCTTTATCGAACGGTTTAACCGGACGTACCGGACAGAAATCCTGGATTTTTATTTGTTCAGGACACTGAATGAAGCACGGGAAATCATGGAGCACTGGCTGAAAGAATACAACAGCGAGCGACCTCATGAATCCCTGAATAATCTGACGGCGGAAGAATACCGGCTGATGGCTGAAAACCCGGAAATCTCAAAAAGTGCGAGGAACTAAGACAGGTGTACTTACAATGTGTCCTGCCCTCTGAGATGTGTTCCCCGAAACGTTACCTAACAAGATCAACTCACTTATCCTGTTTATACAACAGAAGCACATATGTTAAGTGTACTGAAAATTTTTTTGCAGTCAGCAATAGAGAGAACCAAGGCACGCATTTTTTAATTTAAAGTCAATTGATATTTAATATCCTGCATAGTGATCGCCTATATATAGAATCATAACAATGCTTATCATTCATCGACGCTCAGTGCGACTGAGAAGCCTTAAATGTTTTATACCAGGTCGGAGAATTTATGATGATTTTCCCCTCCATAGACTGAGAAGCCAATGATACTGGAAAAGTATGATAGATATGGGACGCCTCCCCACTACTGCGGAAGTCAGAATAATAAATCAACTTCCTCGTCGTTGCTGACTCATATTTTTTCACCCAGTCATCATGGGACAGAATTAATGGGGCGTTAAGTGTTTCCATTCCTCTATTTTGAAAGTGATGAGCAGAAACATCAAACACATAGTCTATACCATTTTTATTTCCAACAACCACAAAATGATTCATTGGCGTTAAATCCATCGCATTACTCCAAAGATACATCCCACGAAAACGAATATTATCAAACTCCTTAGCCTTCATAAACTGACTTACCGGTACCATCAGTGACGCACATTGCCCCTTAGGATTTGATATTTTACTTCTGATAAAAGGAGTGTTTTTTAATTCATGAAGATAATCATCAGCAGGAATATCTGTGGCGAGATTGTATTCCATCTTAACAGAGGGCTTAGGGAGCCCGACCCCATCACTATTTGATGGTTTGAACTCTGATTGAGGTATCGCACTCTCCCTGGTATTCTTAATTCTCTTCCTGACCGAGAGCACGGTTTCAGAACCATAATAAACAGCTGTGTTACCAGCGCGAGACATTGCTCTTGCAGCAGGATTTGTGTGCGGTGTGAATACTGCTTCGTCCGTAGAACCTACGCGGCTATTGGTGAATACATCGCTATACCCTATAACCTTCTTCTGCAAATTATTGGCTAATGCCTGAGCCTGAGACACAGGTTTCAGTGTGCCACTATAACAGGACTCCAGTGCGATTTGACTGATATGCTCCATTTTGAAACCTTTGGAGGCAACAAAGTCCCGAATAACTGTAGCGACATATTCAGCCTTAAAATGTGCAGTGTTTCCCGGCGCACCATGTGCACGAACAATCACGATATTATTGCCCCTCATTTTGATATAACTGTCTGTACCAAAAGGTCGGATAAAACGGTCGCTATTTTTCAGGGGTAAATGACTGCTTACCGGCCCATCATTGCCAAGAGGATAGATCATTTTACCGGGCTTTCGGTGAGCTCCAGTGGTACTCTCTATAGAGGAACTAAGAGATGGGTCCACATGCCGACCTGATGAAATATTTTTCATAGCTTCAGTATTTACACTTTCTGATACCTTTGGGATTTTATTTAAAGGACTTTCCACTCCCCCGCTTTTTCTGACTGATATTATGCGACGAGCTCCTTTTAAAGCCGTTTTTTTGATAAAACTCGCGTCTATCGGCAGAGGATTAATAAGGTCAATGGTTGCCTTTCCCGCAATCTTACCCGTCTGTACGGTTAATCGACCTAACTCAAGGCTTAGCGTTCTTGCAAGCGCGAGTCCCTTTGTCGTTGAACGAAGAGTCTTCATAATTTTCGCCCCCTTGGCCATTGCAATAAACCCCTTTAACGCGGTCAAAGTTGTTGCAAGAGCGGAGAAAGTCTCCAGCGCAAAATCCGCCTGGTTTATTTTATAGTGGCTGTCGTTTAGCGATTTATAGACTATTTCATAGTACGGGACAATCATATACGCAAGTATCTCCCCCCACGAATCTGAATGCATTGCAGTACGCAGATATTTCCCCACCTCATTTTTTTCCATCAATGCAGTCTGAAAAATAGCCTCACGAAGACTTTTTCCCTTCAGTGCTGGTGCCTGACCCGACTCCCCATAAGAATAACTCGCCTTGTCGCCCCCCCAGACCTCCGCTCGCTGCATTTGCTCTTCATCTATTCCTGTCAGAACCCTACACATTTGTTGCCTGGCAGGCTGACGGATGTGACTAAACACATCATCAGGCACCTGCTTAAGTTCATTTCTAACCTCCCATCTTATGGGATGATCAGGGTCAGGAGACGCAGGAGGAAGCTTGCTATACTCTTCATCACTAATTCTGGCAAAATGCTCGTCAAGAAAAACATTTGAAATAACAATCGCCCCTTTTCCTTTTTTTAGCTTAATAACAGTAGCGCTGCCCGGAACTTTATCCGGTACCCCTAAGGTCCCTACCCCCCACTCCCTGGGCGTACCATATTTAACACCAAACGCCCCCACATGAGTATTTGGGATATCAAAGGTTGATGCATCCCGGTATAAGGAGAATACCCTAACATCCTCAACACTCTCATCGAAAAGCTCTCTCTGAGACAGATTCAACTTCGCCACAGCACTTCTGAATAGACTCTTTGCGTCATCAGCCATATCCCGACGCTCATAATTATCAAACTGAGAATAATACTTTGTGTCATCATTATTTAATTCCTTGCGAGTTTTGAACGCTAATGGACGGATAAAGTCATCATTACTGATGTAAAACATGTCATTTTTTTTCTCCATCAGTGCGCCAAGTAATCTAATACCACTCTGTTCCCGTGTCGTCTGCAAGTCAAATGAACGCCGCATATAAGATATTACTGATTCAATATGCATCAACCGCCACGCATTCTCCCCCGGACCCCGCATGATATTTTCGTATTCCTGAATCCATTGTGTCCTTCCGGGGGTTAACGAAGCATCTGAGTTTCCACGATATATTTTCACCGCCATTATTATGGTGTCTAAAAATTGTTCTTCACGTGTTCTTCCTTTTCGGTTATAAATATCACTGAGATTGCCATATTGCTGAACTATCTCACAGGCTTCACGATGCTTCCTGTCAATCTCCTCTAACACTAACATGATGTTTACAGATGAAGGGGCTTCGACGCTGGCTATTTTCTTATTATCGGGCAAATAACTGTTGATTATCTTCAAGCAGGATTCGGCCGCTTTCTTATCATGAGGCGCATTCCCACAGGCATTACTGACCTCCATCACCGTACTGAACACTCTTTTATTGCCAGCGTTTCCATGTGTTGACAAATCTCGCCTTGCTCTCACGGGTGTATCGTTTACACGGGAGTCTGCAGCATCAGCGCTCACATCCTCCAGGCCCTCATCGGAAACATAGTCCGGTTCAAATTCACCGGAGAGTTCCTGCTGCGGTAAAACGACTTCCGGGGCAACGAGTCGATTATCCGGGATATCACGCAATTGACTTCCCCCCGGTTTCATGGCCTGACTCACCACGTTAACCCCCGCCCTGAGCGGAACATCAATCAGAGAGTCCATCAGCATCCCGGACGGCGAGATCATTTTTATTTGCTCACTTTTTTTACCTTCCGCCACCCTGCCATAAATCGCACTGAACGTATTCTCACGGCGCTCCAGATATTGATTATATGCCATCCCCCCGACTGTCATCGCCCCCCCCATCCCCGCTCTGAGCACGCCAGGCACGGGGGACATAAGGACACTAAAGCCAAGCTGCTTTAATTTTTTACCCAGCATGCCATAAATCGCTTTATAAGGTTTGTCCTGGCCGGGCATGATATGATGACTCACCTGACTCACTTTATAAGGTATTTTTATTGAGGCCTTAACCACCCTGAATGCCATCTGAACCGGTTTAAAACTGAATGCCGCCGCATCAAAGGACAGCTCAAACACAAGACGCGTGGCCCCTGACGCAACCTTTTTTTGGCCCCATTTCACAATATATTCAACAAGCCCCTTCTCCAGCGCTGTATACTGCTCCGGGCTCATCGGTAACCGTAATTCATCATTGCGAGCATTTTCAAACTCCGCGGCAAGTCGGGTGGCAAAGAGATAGCCCTCCGGGTCTCCATGGGAAACCACGCCCTCTGACAGACCATACTTTTTCAGTAAGACATGCACCTCAGCAGCATCAGGCGGAGCCCCATTCCCCTGATGTTGCTCTCTGGCAAGCATGGCCCAGTGTCTGGCAAGACGCTCGCCCCGCGAATGCCCGTTCAGGACCAGTCCGGTACGCCTTGCTGACTCTGCCGATATCGATTTATTAACGCTAGTCGCTCGTAACAACGCCTCCTTTACCAGACTCCCTGCCCGGGCAAAATCACGTCCGGGATTGTCGAGAGCCCGAAGGGCATTCTCCAGGACCATCACGCACCTGGTCAATTCACCGGCAATATCCGGCAGCAAATCCCCCACATCCTGAAGGGAGGAAAAATCAGGACGCATTTTCAGAACACTATAGCGCAGACCAATGAGCCTATTATTAATACTTTCTAGGGTATTCCCGAGACGCCCTACCAACTTGCGGGCATGCCCAATATCATCGTCCAGCAACTGAGTGAGTACCTGTAGTTTTGCTGACCGCTGGTTTTCGGTATCCACCTGTGCGATCCCCTCCCGCACCCATTGCAAGGCTCGGGTTGCCATGTCTTCCTCACCTGTCTGAATCGCCGGAATGTCGCGGTCCTCCTGTTCGTGTCCACCACCATGACCAGCCTCGTCGGATGAAAACATTGAGTCGATTTTTTTTAGTTCTTTTATTTTGGACAATAGTGCCGCGCAGGCATATTCAATTTTTATCGCAGGCTGTTGCCACTGCCATAAAATACTGCGGATAATCGAATCGGTAACAACCTGTTCTCGTTTCTTGACAGTGCCTGCGGCATAGCGCTCAGGTTGAAAACTAGCCTGTACCCTGTCCATGAGCGTAAAATCTCCCGACAGGTATCCTTTCCCCCGGAACCGGAACTTTTCCAGTTCCGCTGCTAATACTCTGACAGTCGCTCTTCCCTCCGCCACTGCATTGCCCACTTTCTGCAGGAACGAGGTTGACGATGGCGCAGTACCCTTATCGCGCGTCACGTCCGGCAAACGCAGGGGGGCAGTGCTTGAGTTTACGTTCCCCCACTCCGCTTTAACATGACCGGACAGGGCCTCAAAGTAACGGGCAACATCACCAAAGAACTGCTGAGCCTCCCTCGGCAACTCTTCTGAGCTTTCTTTCTCCCGGGCTTTTTTGGCCTCCTGCTTTATAGTCTCCCTTATCTCACCACGCCCCCCCTCCTCCCACGCCGTTTTTCTGGCCTGCATCAGGGCGCCCCACTCGGTGCGCCCTGTCTCATCTGCGAGCATCTGCTCCAGGGCACCAATGACCATCTTTTCGTCACCAGGGCCGGAAGAAAAGATTTCCATAAACTCCATGGTGAGCATTTCACACCGTTTTTCAGGCGTACTATAGTCATCCACTTCACGCAGGATACGGACAACACGCATCAGCGTCTGCAGGGCGGACTCAAGGCGCCGAACCAGAGACTGAGCGTTGCTTTTGTTCCATCCCAACCCCTCCCGACTTTTTCCCGACAGGACATGCTCAACCCAGGCCTTCATGCGGTCAACTGAAAGAATGTCAGTAAACCCCCCAATTTGGCGGAGCTGCTCCTGCAGCCATGCGCTACCCAATGGGGTACCGACAGATGTATGGACCACACATATGCGGGTGCGAGCCTGCTCCAGTTCATGACGCAGTTGTGTCACCAGCGTCTGCTCAACCTCAGGATCCTGCCGGTTATACCCCGCACGCCTGAACTCCCGTGCTTCCTCCAGATGCACATCCCGAAGAAAAGAGAAAAAACGGTCACTGACGCGCTCTTCACCAGAGGAAGAAACGCCAGCGTCATCCAGTTCCCCCCACTGAGAAACCTCATCAGTATCCCTTTCGGTTTCTGTTGACTTTATCCGGTTTGCATTTAACTCATGGGAGTAGGGCATAACACTATCCTCAGGAAATGATAATTTAAGATTGTGCGCTGAGAACGCGCGATGATATGGTATATTCTGGTCACAAGCGAACACGCGGGACTATGCTTTGTATGAGGTAAGCATCCGGTGAACTCATCCTCCCTGAAATTTTCAGGCAGTTGGCATTAGTACTGCTCCTGTGGAAAGCGAACTATGCCAAGAATTCGATAGCCCCTTGACCAGAAAAGGCACGGCGCAATCATCGTGCCGAACTCCTGCTAGTTACCAGCATGTAGACCAGACAGAGACTGTAATGAAGAATATCAAGCACGCATCCGGTTGCGTGGCGCCCTGTGCACTCTCCCGACTCTCCCTTATGTCCAGGTGACCCATCGTGCGGAAAAAAACTCATGCGTAACAGGCAGGAATCAGGATTTCCCCTTCCTCTGTCGTACCCGCCGAGTCGTCGTCATGGTCTGCGGTGATCCCTGCGTTTTTTGCTCAAGCGTGGCAGACGGAGACGTAACCACCGGCACAGCTGCTTCATCATTCAGACTCACTGGCACGGTAATACAATAATTGAGCGAAAGCCGCGGACGATTACCCAGCGATTGCCAAAAATTCCCCAGACTGTTCAGGTTTTCTCTGGGGGGAACCACCTGAGTGTAAGCCCCCGGGATACTGGCTAACTGGCGATTGTTAATCAACGCCGTCAGAACCTGGGACATCACCTGTATTGCCTGGTTGTCAGGCTGGCTGTCAGGATTGCCGGGGTCCGTAGCGGGTCCGGTGGATTCCCAGTAAGTAATCAGGTAATTACACTTCACGTTGACCCAACCGGGTAATAACCGCCCCGTGCTTGCATTAAACCCACGGGACTCTGCAGTACGCAACTGCAGGTCTTCGTGGATATCATAAAGAAACACGCTGACTGCAGCATCAGACTGCGCAGCATTCATATCGGGTAAATCAAAACGAATGGCCACGTCCGGACTCAGATATTCACGCAACATAGTTTCAATCGCTTTATTCACACCTACCAGCGTTTGGTAGCCAGACATGCTCTCCCTCCACATTAACAGTAAATAACCATTCTCTGTGATACATCATTGAACCTGATGCTTCACAGCTACATCACCACCCGACCAGACTTCGCTAACTCACGAGTTAAAGCCACATCGATATCACCAGGAGTGACTTCCTGATGTGCATTCCCCTCTGCCAGGAGGGAGGCCAGCATGGCAATATTTCTGATACTTGCCCCCGTGACGTTTGCTCGCTGTGCCAGCTTTTTAAAATCAACGTCAGGTGAAACCTTTATGTGCTCTGGCCATATTTGCTGCCACATCTTGTGCCGTAGCGCCTCATCCGGATACGTAAAGCGGGTCATAAAGGTAAAGCGGCGATTAAAGGCACTATCCAGGTGACTCCGGTTATTGGTGGATAAAACGACCAGACCAGGAAAACTCTCCAGCCGTTGTAACAGATAAGACACTTCTATATTGGCATGCCGGTCGTGAGCATCTTTCGTTTCACTGCGCTTGCCAAATAATGCATCCGCCTCATCAAAAAATAAAACACCGGCATCCTGCTCAGCAAGGTCAAAGATACGGGAGATGTTTTTCTCGGTTTCACCAATGTATTTGTTGATAACTGTGGAGAGATCGACTTTGATTAAATCCACCCCCAGTGAACCGGCCAGCACTTCAGCGGCCATCGTTTTACCCGTTCCCGAGTCGCCGTAGAACAGTGCACTTATCCCTGTGCCGTAGCCAACCTTCTCTTTAAAACCACCGGTCAGCACCTTTTCCCGGTATCTGATGGCTATCATAATCTCCTGTAACTGTTCCCGGAGGTTATCGGAGACCAGCAGATCGTTTAAAATACGCTTCGGTGTAATTCGCTGCGCTAACGAACCGAAGTTTTGCCGGGTGCGAATATTGAGTGCCTTGCGAATATCACACTGTTGCAGGATATCCGCAGGATCACGTTGCTGTTGATACAGTCCGGCCTCCTGCATTATCAGCGGCAGGCTTTCCGGATTGAAGGTATAGCGCTGACTTAAACTTATCAGATCAATGTCCGCGGCACATCGCTCTGGCAGGCACGCCATCAGCAACTGCATTTTTTCTTCCAGCGTCAACTCAGGCATCTCTGTCTGCAATGTTGGCGTATTTTTCAGCCATAAAGGCGGGGCAGATGGTTCGACCAGCAATACCACCCTTAATCCCGGCTGATTCAGTTGCTCAGATAACCGCTCCAGCAGAGCAGGTTTTTTCTCCATCCATGTGTGCAGATGACGCACCACCATCCCGGCTCCGCGCATTCGGATTTCTCGTAACAGGCAGGTGAAGTGCATGAACAGCGTATTGTCATCCCCCACGGCACACCGGTCGATATCGACCAGCAATGTCTGTCGCTTTTCAGAGGCAAAAATACCCGACACCGTATGAGCTCTACCACTCCGCAGCATGCCCTTCAGGATCACGACCGGATGAGACTTCGTATCATCGGTCTGTAATACCCCTGCCAGCGCGTGTTTTACGCTGGCAGAATAAAAAGGCAACGCCGGGAGGGAGGCCCACTCAGCCCACGACGTTAACGCCGGCGCCAGATAGTCATGTCCGAGTAAAAAATGATACAGGCTACTGTCAGTCATAAAGCGAGTCTGGCTCCATCCCTGGTTTTGTTTATTCTCCTCAATCACTAACAAATGACTGCAGATTAACGGTGCCCAATGCAGAAAACTGGCCTGCTGTGCCCATCGCTCCTTGTCTGAATGGCAAAATAGCGTTAATGCCAGTGCAAAACTGGGCTGTTTCCCCAGCATCTCCCCCTGAATCATCGAAAACAGTTCGTGATACCGGCTATCAAAATGGGGCAGTAACCCCAGTAACACGGTGTCCCGTTCGAAGTCAGTGAGTTCGAAGCGCTGGATAAGCACCGTTAAGCCGTCAGTTATCCGGGGCTGACCGACACCGTGCCGGTATACTTTCTGAGTCACGTCCGCCCAGTGGGGCCTGCCCGTGGGGTGTTGTATTCGAGCCTCAACGTCCTCTTCGCTTAGCAGAAATGCGTTAAACATCTCGTCATGGTTTTGATTGAGACGATAATAATAACGCTGCAGTATCAGGTCGATACGTTCCAGCTCGCTGAACAACAGCATTAACGGACAATCATTCGAAGCCTGAAAGGCTGAAGAACTCATCATATTGATACTCTACCAGAATGGGAGGTCGGTTACCCAGTCATACCCGTGAGCGGCCATACAATGGTCAGCGGCTGTTCCGTCCAGGGAAAAGACGCCAGCGTCATCGGCCATGGCCAGTCTTTGAGTAAGAAATCATAGGGTTCTGAATGTACAATAACTTGGGGGAATGTCCCCTCCATATTGAGTTCACCTGGCCGCTGTAAAAACAACTGCCGGATATCCGTCGGGCTCAATGTTTGCCAGCCAGCAAGCTGCTGACCAATAACCGTCAGCCAGTCGTCAATGAGAGGCTGCTGTAATACTCCCAGTGCCTCTGCCAGAGGTTCGGGGGTTAAGAGAGAAACGCCACATAACACCTGATTCAATATTAACCTATCTGCCGTCGGGTTCGACTCCCCCCACACCAGGCGATCAAGATAAAACACGGCCTGCCACCGCGCAGCGTCACTGATAAAAGCCGCATCCCTCCACAAGCCCAACTGAGAAAACCATTGCGGCAAAAGCGGCCACAGAAGGAGCACTCCGGCATTTGTGACCCCCTTCCCCGACAACACAGACTCATCCAGAGATCCGAGAGCATCACGCCCTGACTGCCTGCGACGAGAAGTGGTAGATATTGCCTCGCCCAGGATGTTGCTATCTCTCGATAGCGCAGCCTGAGAGACCGCATACATCCCAGTATCCTCCGGCATGAAAGCATGATTCCGCCGAGGTACGCAAAGCCCCAGACAGGCATCAATCTGCTGCACACAGTGCCCTCCTTTTTGCCGGCGGATAGCCTGGCGCACGGCTGGCTGGTTCCATAATGGTAACAGCCAACGTGCCACAACCCCCGGAGGACAGGCAAGCTGCCTGGGCAATGCGCTGTCGGAAGGCAGGGAACCGGTCAGTAACAGTACGACCAGTTCCGATGGAATTTCTCCCTGGACCGCCGCCGCCCAGTCCGTCATCAGGCTGACTGCGGGGGTATGCTGACTCAGCCAGTCCTGCCCCTCCTGGCTATTGAGCAAATACAATAGGGCGCCTGTCGACAGCCGACCGGCTGTCACCCGATTGTACCAACATGCCGGCATCACCTTTGGATATTTCCACGCCCCCTCAAGCAATTGCCTCAGCAACCGCTGCAGCAGACTCGCCGGGCTATCCTTTAATAAGGTATTACGTGTTCCCGGTTGTACACAGTCCCTGGCTTGTTGAAACAATGCTTTTTCATCAGGATGGTATTCGTTAATCCATTCCTGAAGCCCGGGGTGGGGAGTTTGGAGGTTTATTCTTTGCGCCCCACCGACAGAAGCTTCCTCGCTGACAAGACACTGTGCAAATACCTGCGACAGCCGCTGATTAAACTGAATGTCAAATTGTACTTCCGGAATAACACCGAGATTAAGTTCCAACGTCGCTAACTGTAGTGATGTCGCCCCCTTTTTATTCAGCATAACCTGACTAAAGATGGACTTTAAATTATCGGGTCTGAGAAAAACTGAATGCAGGATTTTCTCCCCGCAAAATCGGTCACCCATTTTTATTTTGATTTTGACAGACTGAATAAAAAGAGATGTCATACACAACCACATGCCTCACTGTTATAATTTCATAATAAAAGCCAGCGCGTAATAAGGTGGGGTGGGGTCGATGGAATGCGTGTGTGAATTGGTGGTTAACGTTGCACCATGACTATGCCCCTGACTTCCACCTGAATTAGTTGTTTGTGACACGTGGCAGTCATAAATCATTCCCTCTTTTGAGTCACCCACATAATAGTGATAACCAGTATAAACCACCTCGTTATAACCATGTGAATGACTGGGTATCTGTTCTAGCGTCAGCCTGGTATTATCAACAATCACACTTCCTGTCACTGTAGCCCCCCCTGTTACTGTTGTCCCTCCCCCCGTATCGCTAAATTTAATCCCCCTTCCGACAATAAATCGATCACGTAAATCTGGTGTCCCCTGACTTCCATCACATAATGCCCATCCTGCCGGGGCAACACTGCCGCTAAACATAGTAATAATCCCCCGGGGCAGAACGGTTTGTGGGTCAATACTGACGCCATCAGCATCAACGGTAATACCATTCCCGGGTTTTACACTTACCCCCTCCGTATCAACACTCATCCCCCCTTTATCTTTGAGTTTTAATTCCAGAAGCCCCGGTTCAGAGAGTGTAAACCCCTCCGCTGGCCCCGACTGCCCGTCTGCGCCACCCACAGCCTGACGGCCAATATTAGCCAAATCAATCAAGTCAGCAAAATCGGTCTGCAGCGGAATACTGCCCGCTTTAAAGCGCTCTTTCAGCACAGAAGCTTGAGGCACATCCGGACTCAGTAGACCGCCGTCACTTTTCGCCTTCACTTTTTTACTTAACTTCACCGGGTTATTCACCGCATTTTTTGTTTTTTTCACAGTGGTTTTATCAGTCATGTTTCTCTCCGGATGAGTGGTTATGTTCAGGAACCGTCGGCACGTCCTGCGGGACATAAAACAGCTCGTCTCTAAGTATGGCATCGGTATTCCACTGCGTGCCGTCACTGCCGACGACCTCAGTACGCTGTGTCTCTGTGGCAATTCGCATCAGGCCAATGTCCAGTTGAGGTACCGGCAAATGTCCTAAGGTCAGCATCTGCAGAATCGCAAAGGCGTCATCCCCCAGAGGTACCCCGTTGTTCTGCCAGCGTTTATATGTCGCCCCAAAATTGTCAAAAGTTGATGCATCAAGCCAGTGGCTAATCAGCGATACGTGGGCCGGAAACTCCTCCATCATAGTTGCCTGTACCCAGGCAACCAGCTTGTCAGGCACAATATTCTGCTCCTCTGTCAGATTGCGATTGAATACGGCACTGACTACAAAGGAAAACCTGTCGGTGGTCGCATAGTTTGACTGACTAAAAGCCCACTGGTAACGAAAAGCCGTCTCTACAGTCGGAAAATCCTCTGGACTGTCAGCCGCTTTTTCAATGAGCAACGTACCCGCTATCGGATCAACGGCCTTTATGGTCGCCTCAAGCTGCCAGTCGGCACCGACAGGGGCGGAACGGTAGAGGTTTCCCCCCGGCATGGAATACTGAAGGCCTGCAGGGCGTAAAACTATGACATCACCAACACTGACCATCGAGGGATACGGACTTTGGGCATTGCTCACAATTAAACGCTGCTGTTTATCCTGCGGTTGCTCAGCGGCATAATTCAGCCGGTAATCCATATCATGCAGCCAGACATTGCTGTTCTGCCAGCGTAGATTGTGACTATCCCAAGCGCTCTGAAGCCCTGACAGATTGTTGAGCAGTTGCTGACTGTTCTCCGTACTGACGGTAAAGCTATCCTCCAGGGTATTGATAACCAGCAACCGACTCACATAAAGTCGGCTCTCTCCCTCAATCGCAATCAAGTCTATGAGCTGCCCCAGGACAACCTTACCGGCACTTTGCTCCTGCGTCAGGGTAATGTCAGAGCCATCGATCTTAAACGCCGTCGGGGTCTGCTCGCTATCAAAGATGCTGTCCGGTGTCTGAGGGAGCAGTTGACGATGCTCAATCAGATAAAACGGAAGTTGTCCAAGGTCCGGTTTTTCAGCAAAGCAGGTACGATCAAGACCGATGCGCGCAGCAATACGTTTTTGCAGTGCTGACACCTGGTCAATACGGATATTAATACGGTCATAGCCTAAGCTGGGTTGCTGTGCCAGATAACCACGTTGAGTCTCGAGGAAATCAGCCTCATCTGACGTCAATGCGATGGACGCCCGCTGGGTACCAAAATAGCCCAACAGATACTGGAGAAAATCCAGTTCGCGGGCGTAATTGCCTCGTTCAGGCGGATGTTCCGGGCCCGAAAAGATAGCCACATCCCGTTGCTCAATCGCCTTCAATGCCGCCGCATAGGATGCATGGACCGCTTGCTGAACCTCTGTGTCTGTATAGGGCCAACGGGTACCCCGAATGTCATCACCTCGATGTGTGAATGCCAGTAATTTCGGCAATAACGCCAGTTCTGCCGTGCCGTCGGCTAACAACTGGTCTACGGGCAGCAAAAATTGATGCAGGCCGCGTGTAGACGCATCAATCATGGCATCCGGCTGCTGTAATAAATAGCACTCAGGCAGGCGCTGCCCGACGGGAACATAGGGAGTCTGATCACGAAAACGTCCGGCAGGTAACACCGTAGGGGCTGTCACAATCAGCGCTTCCTGTGTCAGATAGCCCTTCATCGCATCACTGTCCAACGGGCTATTAATGCCTCCAGCCATCACCAGGCTTAACGGGCTGTTGTGACTCGCCAATAGCGGCAGGGGATCATCCCCCCACAAAAGGGGGTAATAACCATCCGCAATCTGCCAGCACCAACTGCTCCCCGAAACGACCGTAATGTGTTCATCGCCAGAATCGACGCCTAAGGTTGTCAGGCTGGTCACACCGGGGATCGCCAGTATAAGCGGAACAAGGGGGCTGAGATCCAGGACGTATCCCGTAGGTAAAATCTGTGATGGTGCGATTTGTTGCCAACCGTGTTGCAACCTCGGCCCCTCAAAGATGGCGTCATCGGGATCACCGAGCCCACGCCGCTGTTCGGTCGTATAACGTCTGACGGTTGGTCGAAGAAACGCTTCAGTCACCTGATAGATGTGAGCCACTATCTGATTAATGTCGTTAATGTCTCCGGACAGTTCAAGTGTCATCCGAAGGGGAAAGGTCACCGGTTGTAGCCAAGTAATACACGAAACCGCTTCGCCGAGATTACGATGTCCCGTGAGAAATCCGTTCAGGCATTTATCCACCTTTGTCCTGTTTTCTTGTGACAAAGACTGGGTATAACGGGTCGGGACAACCGATAGCCAGAGATCTCCACGCAGGATCAGCTCCTTCTTCTCCCCGGCATCCGTGGGTTCACTGAAACTGTACTCACGTTTGTCCGCGTTATACCACCAATGGAAACGACGCTCTTCAGGCGCCTGAATCAGGCAGACATCGCTGAATAAAAAATCCTGTTCCGGGGTGTTTAGAGCAATATCCCCTTTTATGTCACTGCTGTGCAAATCTAGCAAGGCACGGCGATAATCCTCGGCCGTCACTGTATTACAAGTCAGCACGAAATCAGGACCAAACTCGGTCGGGAATAACGTATCCTGATCATTCTGAGTCAGCAGGTCATTTAAGGGCAACGACAGACGGTAACACAGGTCGGAACAATTCCAGGTGGCAGACTGTAGTAAAGTGATCCCCGGATCGTGATCGCCGGTATCAGTCCAGATATCGCCACTGAGAGCAATAATCTTCTCGCAGGCTTGTTGCCAGAGTGCATCAAACGAAATCGCATCTTTAACTTCGGGAAACAAGGCGTTATCTTTAGACATACGTCTCTCCCTCCGGGCACAAAATAAGCACCTCGTCGTATTTAGCAGTAACGGTATTCTGTGTTTCCTCAGATGTTCCCGCTTCCGTTTGGTGAATCAGTACCAGCGCATTCACGGACTGAACCAGGGGTGACAGTTGTAACGTGGCTAACAGCTGGTAATAATCCACCTTATTTCCTGGCGTCACCGCCTGCTGCAGATCGCACGCCCAGGGCATATATTCTTGCTGCAATTGCGCCGCAAGCTGGCGATAGCCATAGTCAGGGTTGATGCCTGCCACGAATGTCACCTGATAACATGCCCTAACATCAGTATATTTTGGATTGCTGAGCGCCGGCTTTGCCCATAGAGAGGTGTACTGCGTCAACCATTGTGCCATCCCTGTCAACCTTCCCTCACTTAATGCGGGACGCAACGCATCATCATTATCGCAATAACGGCTATCAGGGATAACCATCAGCATCTGCTCCTCAGGTGCCGGCAGATGGCTCAGTGTGTCCACGTCAGGAAAACGAACATCAAAAATCTGCGGGTATTGCTCCATCAGCAGGCTACGCATATTGCTCCATGTGATAGCACGATGTCGGTGGCCAATCCGCGTCGCAGCACGTTGCAACATTGCAGGTTCTGGCTCCCGGGGTTGCCCCCCCACAGAGGGAAGCGGCTGGCTAATATTACTGATGGCGGAAACGGGCGTTACAAGTTGGGTGATAGTGTTGGCCGGCAATGCCTGGGTAAAATGCCGATCATCAATATCCTGTTCCTGATCCAGCGTCGCGGTCATCGCATTGGCCAGAACGGCCTGCAGTCGCGGCATCGATTCTGAAGGAGGTAGACTTCCTTCAGGTAGAGTGCCCTTTATCCAGTAATAACCTGCATCCAACTGCAGTCCACCGCCTCCCTGCTGAATATCATCCGGTAGCCGTGCCCGCCACAGGTTGCTGACGGATAAGCCCATCGTGTCGTCCTGCACCACCGCCTCCAGTGAGGCCCATTGTGCGCTCTCGTTCCAGTACCACCAGGTCAAATCAAGTGCAAATGATGCACGCACAGACCAGTAAACTGACAGGGTGTCCTTCGCAGACGTCCCGCAGAACCCCAGCCATAGCCCTGGGGTTTGCGCGTCAGTTTCATCCGTTTCACTTTCCGTTTTACCAAAGAGACGAAAACCTTCAGCAGGGAGTAAGATCCCTTTATCCGTGTCAATGGCCGTACACCGTTTCCACGTCCCCCCATCCTTCCTGGTCCAGAACAGCACGCCCAGCTGTTGTCCAGTTATCAACAGACTGTCATCAGTCTGATAGCTGATGCTGTTCCCGGCGCTATCCTGACCGCCATCCAGAAGACTGCCGACAGGTAACCAGTAAGGAAGAGCATTTTTCTGTAGCGTAAAACTCACCGCCACACTGTCCGACTTGGGGGAGCGGGGAGAGAATCCCAATAAATCCCGGTAATAAAGCTCACGATGCCGTGCCGGTAGTGTGTTCAGCAAGACCCTGGGGGTCTCAAGCAAATGCAGAAAAGCCAGCAGGAAAGCCTGTTGTACCGGCAGTGTTTTATCTGCAAGCTCAGGGGTGAGATAAATCTTGCCCAACAAATCCGGTGCCTTCCCTGCCATCCAGAAGGTTTGCCAGACTGCCCCTGCATGACCAGAGAACGGTACGTTCCCGGTATATCCCGCTACCGCCTGAAGCAAATCAGACACTGTCCGTGGATCCAACAGGAATGCATTTTCTTCCAGCCCGGAGTCTAGTCTTTGTTTCAGTTGTTCCAGGTCAGACATGATGTCATCCATTGGTTATGTGATAATAAATGAAGGCTCCCAGGGCCCGCTTTCGCGGTATCAGCATTCAACTGATTCACCCGGCCGTGACAAAAGACTGGCTATTAACAAAGCTCCCCGCCCCCGAAACAGGACTCAGCGCCGAATCCGGAACGCCTTGTGGGTCTATCGCCGCAGAAGTAGGGGTAAAACACGCGACAAACTGTCTGCCTACAACAATGATGGCAGTTATGGCCGTGGCAAACCCAGTCTGTTGATCGGCGGCCAACGCGGTTATTGTAATATTTCCCGTCCCGGGTGTTGTGTATGGGGGCCGGGTATAAGTAGCTGCAATAGATACTTTTTTCTCATCGCCGAGCACGCAGATTTTTTTATTCGTAATACAGGCTTCCCCACTCCCCCCGATGAGGCAAGGCCCAACAGGTGTCACGATACAGTCCCCAAACCGGGGGGGAAATTTCAGCATATCACCGTCAATCACCACTATTTTATTCACAGCAACCTCAGCGTCTGACCGTCATTGATGTTCAGCAGGCCTTCCACCGTCTCGACCAGATTCGTGCCCGAAAGATAAACGGTGATCTGAACCTGCAAACGACTGGTATCTCCCTTCGCCGACCGGATAATGACATCCTTGAGTACCGCACGGGGTTCATAGCGCAAAATGCTTTCTTCTATACGGTTATGAATACCAGTCAGCAGTTCATCGGTTATATTCTCAAAAATAAAATCATGCATGCCCCCTCCCCAGCTCTCACGCATAATCCGTTCACCCGGCTCTGTCATAAACAGCACGCGCAGGCTCTGCATTACTGCCTCAATCCCTGAGGCCATAGCCACGCCGGTAGCGGGGGAAAACTGGGGCGGAAATGACCAGCATTGCCCCAACGTCTCTGTCAATATGTCATTACTCATACCGTTGTATGAACACATCCCCGTTTGCAAAGCTTCTGTGGTACTAACATTGACGACACCCGGGCGAATTTTCCGGTTTGTCAGGCCACGCGCTGACCGTCTTTGTCACCATTCAGTCACCATAGCAACCTTTCTGTATTCACCCTTTTTAAGCGTTAATGTTTATCGATATCAGCCATATACGACCTGATACTTATTGTCATGACGGTCATAAGCGGCGATGGCTCACTGCGTCCGTCCCAACTGAACAACCGTGTCGGCACATCTCAGGGCAATATATCGCGGCACTATCTTTCACCAGTCGGGTCATTCTGTGCTGCTTCGCCTTTGTTACCGCCCGCTCCGGGAAGTTTTCCCTGCGAGCCGTTCATCTCATACTCTCTGTATCGTTAATCTTTTTTCATGTTAATGTTTGCACTGGTGATCTCCACCTTCTCTTTACCGGTGATCGACAGATCACTGTCAGCCTGCAGGTCCAGCATACCGGCCGTCAATTTCAGGGTATTCTGCGTCTTCACGGCAATGTTTCCCTCTCCGGTTAAGGTGATCGTATTATCATCGGCCTGCAGCGTCAGCGTGTTATCGTCAGAATCGATCATGAGGGCCTGGGTCTTGCCAGCATTGCTCACGACCAACCCTTTCTGACTGTTCTTTTCATCAGGTGGGAACGGGGCGGTATTTTTAGGGTTATGCATCGCTCCCAGGATCATCGGATAACGCGGATCGCTGTCGATAAAACCCACCACCACTTCATCACCGGGTTCAGGGTAAAAACAAAATCCACTCGCTTTACTGGCCCAGGGCTTGCTCAGTCGGGCAAAAATCTGCGAATCGGGCAGATTCAGTGCAGGCAAATCAATGGCTATCCGATCCAGGTGCTGAGGATCAGCGGTAAAATCCGCCACCTTGGCAATATGCAGTGAGCGGACTGGCGGAACAGGCTCCAGCATCGATGCCGGCATGCCTGTCACTAACTCACTGCGCCAGCCATTCTCAGTATCAAACTGCTGAATGACCCCAGTCAGGATGGCGGTGCCGTCTAGCCCCGTCCCAAACTGGCTCAATTGAACGGTATCCCCCAGTGCGAAATCCCGGGTCCCTGCCAGCACAATATACCCCTGCACACCGGTCAGTTGTTGGTGATTAAGCCACGACATCGAGAGGGTTTGCAGAGTGGCTTCGGGCATCATGCTGAATGCAAGGGCATAGTCTTGTGCCCGGGATGGGGGTTGTCCGACATTCCCTTCAGACCTCCAGGGACAAAAAGTACCGGCCTGACTTTTTTGTACAGCGGTAAGTCCCTGTGCGGCAATATCCCATCCCTGCAGTGACAGGCTATCCAGTGTAAAGCGGTTATCAAAATTCAGGTTGACTTCATACAGCGTATAATCGCCATTACCGCGGGAAAGTTTCCGGGGAGTCATGGCAGAGGCTGACAGCGCGCTTATCACCACATGGTCACTGGCAGCATCGGGCAACAGCCAGCAATTAGTGGACAGTAGCCGACTGCGGATAAACTGCCAGTCACTAAGACGAAACTGGATCAGTTGATCATGCTTACTGCACATATTCTCAACCGCGTTTTGCGTCAGTTTCACCCCCACGGACTGTAACTTCCCCTTCAGTATGGAGCTGTCATCCTGTTGGCGAAATACCCGACTATGGGGCAAAAATGTCAGTTTCTGCAACGAATGACGAGCTTCCATCTTCACGGACCAGTATTTCCCCTTTAACTGCATTTTCTTTTGCACCAGATAACCGCTGAACAACGGCTTTTCATCCAGTGCAATTACCACACGGGCGCCCAGGGTGACACGGCTGACTTCTTGTTGTATCGCGCTATCCGTCGTACCATTATTGTCGGTAGGAATACTCAGCTCCAAGTTGGCAAAAGGAATATCATTTATCTGCTGATGAACCCGCAAACGACGGAGCCCCAGAGCACTCCTCTGCCCGTTAATGTCCAGAGTGATGTGGCTCATGAACCCCCCCCTTTCGTCGCCCGCAAGAGGTCCCCGGACTGAAAATTATCCAGGTTATCCATATCATTTTCCCTGGCAAGAGACAGGTAATCGACACTGCTGGACAGCGTCTCGCTTGCACTGAGCGATAACAGCGGCAACGAGGCCATATCAGGCACGCTGACAAGTGCGCAATCGGGAGTATTCTGTGCTTTTATGGATTGCTGAATAACAAAACTTTCATCAGCCACAAGACTCAGACTGACGGTCGCCCGTAACGGCGTGGCATCACGATCAAACAATGTGTAAGTCACCGACAAATCACGGGCACGACCTGCAAACCAGCCTTTATTTTCCCAGCGCATTTTTCCCCAGGTGATGCGCAAAAAATAAGGCGTTCCTGTTGCAGAATCCACAGCGCAGAGTGATTTCAGCATCATCAACTGCGTTTCTATCGGAGTGGTATTACCCGGCATCATGCTATCGAACAACAGAGTGAGATTGAGACCGACTGGCTCGGAAATGATATAACGGTTGCTTTGTGGCACCTGATTAATGGTGTCTTCTGTGCTAAAACGAGTTTGATAATCCAGCTGAATATTCTCTGGATTGTACATCGCGCTCATGCTGCCCGCAGGGATTTTCCCTTCACGATCCTTCCATGCATTAATGGTCAGCTTTGACAAACCACATGTAAGCAAGCTCACTGACGCCCCCTTTCCAGTAGTTGTTCCAGCACCTGTTGTTTAATAATTTCCACCCAACGTTGTGCGTCCCACTCACGGTGTTCTGCCAACGGCCAGGTGCCCCCGATCGGCGCACTCTCCGTGACCTCAACCTGTATGATCAACTCACGAATCTCAACGGTCATAGCTTTATCCCCAGCACGCGCATATCCTGATAGCGCAGCTCAAGAGTGTTAATTAACACAGTGTTACTGTTGGCATCCAAATCGCCCATCTGCCAGCGCACCGGCAGTGCATGACTAAGCGTCCAGGTGGTGACCGGCAATGCCAGGTCATTCAGCAGCATGATAACCACATTCGCCCACTGCGTACTTTCCCGGCGTAAAACGCGATCAAACTGCATAGTCAGGGGAGAGGCATTTATCACTCCCCGCTCCAGCACCAGACTGCCGTGGTTTACCTGCTCGGCTAGCCAGAGATTACGTGCGTTTTCGCCGCCCTCCCGATACTGACTCACCTCCAGCGTGCGTGACAGGCCCGATACGCGCTGGAACGCGATGTCAAACGGATTAGGAATGTCGTTAAACAAAAAATTGACGATAAAACGATGAGAGACAGCAGGCGTATTCATCATGACTGAACTCCGGTTTGCGTGCTGGCAGTGCCATTACGCAGATCCAGCGCCAGGCTGATATCAATAAATTCCGCGGGTGCCAGCAAAGCCAGACTTACCTGCAGGATAATCTTCCCGCAGAGAATATCATCTTCCGACATAGTTTCATTCAACCCGATACTGAGCGAAAAAGCATCATCCTCCACGGTGCCAAAAAAAGCCCCAGCCAGCCATTGCTGGCGCAACCACGTCCAGACCTGTCCCTTTAACTTCATCCACGTTTGGGAATTATTCGGCTCAAACAGATACGCACGGGCCAGTTTGCTCAAGTAACGTTCCACACTGTTGACCAGTAAACGGGTTTGGATATAACGCCAGTCAGTGTTGTCCCCATCCACTAAGGTCCGACATCCCCATAAGCAAACGCCTTTCCCGACAAAACTGCGGATCAGGTTGCAGGAAACACCCCGGCTACCCAGTAACACCTGAGACGTTAAGATACTTTGGGTAGGTCGGAGCGTACTGTTCAGAGTGATATTGGCCGGAGCCTTCCAGACACCTTTATCGCAGGCTGAGCGCTGAATGGCCGCCGCGACTGCCGGGAGAGGGGACAACAGCACATACGCCAACGTCTCATCCCTGTAGCACGTTTCCAGCCGCGGCCACCAAGCGGCCCCACATTGACAAAGATCCGCAGAAAAAGACTGTTTGGTGAGCGCCACGGCCTGCGCCGGATCCTCCGGTAATTCCAGTAACGCAAAGCGTTGCTGATCCTGACGACACAAGGTCAGGACCGCTTCCCATCCCTGATACCAAAGCGAGGCGGTATCAACCACGCCCGTGCCAAAATTGTCCTCAGGAAAGGAGGAAACGATAACATCATTTAACTCGCTCAGTTCCGGTACTAATACCAGCCCTGTCTGCTCATCCGCTAAAATAATGTCCAGAATTCGTGTCGTCTGTAATGCGGCAATTAAATCCTTCAGACGCTCGACGGATTCTACCTTCCCGGGCCCCAGAGACAACACATAACACTGCAGCCCACCGTTTTCAAAGAAGTGGCGCAGGGAATAAGCCAGCGTCCCACATGGTCCAAAATAAGTGCTAACCTGCGTCAAGGAGCCTACACTAAAGGGCTGCATCATCGGAGCAGTCATACCAGGAAGGGTATAACCAATAAACAGAGGCATCGTCACAGGATCGTCATCTGTCGCTTGCGTTAACAGAGAGTCATGGTACGACACTCCAGGAAGAACCATCGCCATCACAGTATCCTTATCACTTATCAACGGTCGGAAAAGAGATCTCTTTACTGAGACATGTCCTGGGTAAACTGAAGGATGATGAATTCAGCAGGACGCACCGCAGCCATACCCACCTGCACAATCATTTTTCCCTGATTGATATCATCCGTGGTCATGGTGCGGTCTTTGCCGATTTGCACACTGTAGGCCTCTTCTGCTTTGTTACCAGCCAACCCCCCCAGTAGCCAGATACCATGCAGATAATTTTCGATAGCGATTTTTACCCTTTTCCAAGTCAATGCGTTGTTAGGTTCAAATACCATGGCTCGCATGGCTTTTTTGATATCACGCTCAGCGGTATCAAACAGGCGACGTACCGGAATATAGCGCCAGTTATCATCATCAGGCTTCAGAGTACGGCCTCCCCACGCGATAACGCCCCGATCGCTGAAATAGCGGATCGCATTGACGCCGAGCTGATTCATCTGGCTCTGAGTATCATCGGTGACGCGAAAACTGACATCACTCACCCCAGCCAGTTCCACGTTAGCCGGGGCTTTCCACACGCCGCGTTCACGGTCCGTGCGACAATATACCCCCGCCATCACCGCGGACGCACTGACAGTTGAAGAGGCACTGGAAACCGGAATAAGTGGAGGGTAATACACTGCAATATGCGCATTATCCCCCAGGCCAGCAGGCGGCGTACCATCATGGGAGTCAGCCAGCAGAAAATAGCCTTTATTCACCGTCAGTGAAGGGGTCAGGATTCCATAGACCGTTGACTTGTATGTAACATCATTTTCAGATACGACAAACAGGGTGATATCACCGACTTTATCAATCATATCGGGCAACCCAGAGGTGCAAGCAGTATCCGTTGCATCCTCAAGGGGATAAATATAGCAAGCACCACCACCGTTCTGAAAGTAAAGTTGTAGTGCAATATCAACTGTAAATTTTTGGCAAAAATCCAGCCAGCTACTGACCCGGGTAATTATTTTTTTATAGTTGTCATCCGATGCAGAAAATTTACCAATAAACAGTGGAACTGCTGTCGCGCCCTGACTGACGGAAACTGCAGGAGATGCGTCTTCGTCAATATAAACACCCGGAAACGTCGTGGTAACATTAGACATTATATTTTCCTCGAACCCTATATGTACTGAGAGATATCCTGACTGACCTGCAGAATAATAAATTCAGCAGGACGCACTGCGGCCAGGCCGATTTTGATAACCAATTTCCCTTGATAAATATCATCATCCGTCATGGTGGTGTCCTTACCAATGGCGGTAAACCATGCGTACTCCGGCGTATTCCCCACCAGAGCCCCCTGCTGCCACAAACGGTGAAGATAATTATCCACGATCGATTTTGCCCGCTGCCAGGTAGGCTGACTGTTTGGCTCGGATATCAGTTTGCGGAGCAGTTTTTTGATATCTGTATCCACCATATTAAATAACCGACGTACCGGGATATAGCGCCAGTTATCACTGTCTTCTAAGGTACGTGCACCCCACAGCACGGTACCCGTGTCGGGGAACGTCCGGAGCATATTCAGCACTTTGCCCTGATTAAATTTCCCCTGCAGCTCATCAGTGACAGAATAAATCGAGGTAATGCCGTTGATAGCAATATTACACGGCGCTTTCCAGACGCCACGGATACTGTCATTTTTCACTATCGCAAGCGCAACAACGATACTCGGTGCAAGAAACTCTACAGAATCAGAGCGACACCATGGATAAAAAACAGCAGCATGAGGGGTTGCGCTAAAATCCTTCATAATGACTTCAGCAGAATCAGAGGACGTTATTACCCGCTGAGGACCATCAAGTAACGCAAATACAGGTTTACCGGAAGCTGCCAGATTATCGACAGCAGTAATCACAGCAGCTTGGCTGTCCATATCATGATTATAACTTTGATACCCTGCAAAACCCGCAGAGACAATGAGATTAATCTCATCGTATTTTTGCACGGCCGTTTCAATGTCCCCAGTCTGAGCCAGATAACATTTTCCTCCGCCTGCATCAAACCATGCAGACAGAGAGTTATAGTACGCATACCCATAATGCACACCATAGTTATCTAACTCCTGACGATTATCAAAACAAAGAATACCTTTATTTGAGGGATACCTCGAACCGAAACTAATAAACAACGGTATTATAATGTTACCCTGAGAGACAAATACACCACTTCTATCTGATTCTGATATATAAACGCCAGGATAGTTTACATTTACTGTCATCTCAGGATTACCCTTTGTCGGGACATGTCATGCATTCACATTGGGGAAATCGCCCACGCTACCGCCCCTGATTTACACCAGTCTGCATATGGCTGATAAGTGAAGCTTGTGATTCAGGGTGAGTCAGTACTCAGGCTACCTGAATACTCACACGGTCAGCCATCAGGGTGATCTGCTGTACGGCAATCTCATTGCTTGAGGCATCGAAAGAAGGTGACGAGAGTGACGTGGGAAAAGCATTACTAATATTCCAACTCATAAGCACTTCCGTTCCCGCATCATTAGTCAGGCTAATGATAATATCTTTTTTATCGACCTGATTAAGCTGAATGGAGTTAATCCAAGCGTAAAGTGCATTTTCACCGGGGAAAACTCCTTTACTGAGAGTAATACTGGTGGCCTGTCGCTGGCCAGGCATTTTGAACCAGTTACCTGCCCCATCCCGGTATTCGATAGTGTCATAATTAATATCCAGTCCAGAGGCACTGGTAAAAGGAACTTTATCATCACCCAGAGTGACAACAAACCTATAGGTTGGGATTGGATACTGCACTGCGATTTCGTCTGCGGTAATAGCCATGATATCATTCCTTCTCAGGTTACAAAAAACACCGACTAAAAAAACAACAAACAATTTTTCACAGGAGAATAAAAAACAATTCATGATTCTTCTGTAAAAACACGCCACCATACCTGATTGACGTCAGCTATCAATCGATTGCACTTTCAGTTGACGGGATGGGAGCCCCGCCCACACAAAATCAACATGCTTCATCAGATTAAGGCCTTTAGCACCAGTTTTCATTGTGTACTCCATACCAGGATGACTATTTATCAAAATGTATGGACAAGGGAGATAGCACTTGTCAAGGTGCTGTGATTCTATCATTACGGATTTCTCCCACAGCGCATTGCGATACATCCATCATACCCCTGCGTAATCATGATTATTTTTCAGTTCGTGAAACCGCATAAAAATATTGGATACCAGATCTTGGGACTGTCTGCACCCGGCCATCGTCGCATCGGTGATTAGCGCCCCTTGTCTGTACATTGTTTATGCGCTAGAAGAAACATGAGACTCGTTGTCAGGTGGTGTAGATGAGTCTCGGAAAAGTCAGCGACGCCGTCAATCCCGATATCCTGCAGCGTCTGCAACTGCCGCTGTTCACGGTTGGCACGTTGCCGCTTTCCGGTTGTTACACTCGTCTCGTGATTCCCTGTCCCCACGCTTAATTCCACCATTCTCAGCCCCCTTCAGAATCCTCACGGACAACCGATCAGCGTTATGCTTGGCGGAAGGCTTAACAACGGGGAAAGATCACTGTCCAGACATATCAACAAACCGTAAACAGACAGGGTTGACGCCAGCGGCCTCCCGTCAGGACACATACCGGATACTGGCACTGAATAAAGGGAGATTGTCATGGCACCATGTTCACCGTTCACTGAAGTCACCCGCATCGCTTTCGCCCTGCTGTTTGCGTTACCCGGCTCCACGGCAGCCGCCAGTTGCAGTTGCAGCAGCAGCGTCAGTTCCCCGGATGAAAAGGGCATCTTTGCCGATCGTGAACTGGGCGAAAAAGATGTAAGAATGTCGATAATGAACACTTGCCCGCAAAAATAGCATTAATGGCAACCTTGCTGTTCAGCACTATCGACACCTGATTGGCGACCCTGTCATTGAGGCTCTCGGCTCACATACCATTATCAATGACAACGTCATTCCGGTCATGACAACTGAATATTCCAGATCTGCACTAGCTGTTGCCCCGGCAATCTCAGCACAAATACCACCGCAAGATACAGGTCAGCACTGTGAGGTCACCGTTGGCCACGTTCGACTGACATTGTCTGGTAATATCACCCCAGCCATGCTCTGTCAGCACAGGTATGGGGAGCAGCAGGTTACAGGTATGAAGATTACGCCTATGTAACCATGGCGTGCTGCCACGTACGAAAGAGAATGACCTGGGTCAACAACCTATTTTAAAAATCCTCGGTATGGTTGACTCCTCTCTCTCCCGTTTTGATACTTATAAAGTAAAAATATGGATAGTGCGTTAATTTTTATTAAATTTACACGAGGTTTTTCATGTCAAAAATAAACGGCCCTATAAATTTACCTGCGCAGTTCTATTCTGAAGGAATTAAAGGCGGCTCTGTATCTGTACTACAAAATGCTTTTTACATTCCAGGTGCCGACACTGATAACACATCCACTCCCTTTTATACAGATGTGGCCATTATTGACTTGTTATCCGGAGATAAAGTTAACAAAATAGTTCATCACCAATACACTGAAAACCGAACGATTAATACAATATGCTGTCAGGGTGAGTTCAGCATCTCTTTTAATGGCTCCTATCCCTATTATGACATTGGCGATTCAGACTTTAATGGCTATATTACTTATTCCTCTCTGAGTGGCCGTGGATTTTCCAGTGAAACAGAAATTCAGCTACCTGATGACGTAAAACTTAAAACGTCGTTCTGTACATCAATGTATGACTATAATAATGAAGAGGTTTATTTTGGTGCAAGCATAAACAGGTTCCGAAGTGGTTATGTGGTGATCAATGCAAAAAGCAAAGAGTATAAAAAAACGATTTATGTCGATGACAGAGTAAACAATATTCAAAATGTTAATGCAGCCATAAGTAAATACAGGAGATTATATATTGCCGATCAGATGCAAACAACATCTGGCGCTATCCTCTGCTATGATGACACAACTGACAGTTTTATTGATTCCATTCCACTGATACCAAAGCCTGACTGGATTATGCAAATTATGGGGTTGGCCATTGACGACTCTAGGGATACTTTGTATGTCCTCATAGACTTTTCCAAACCAGAATCATCAGAACACGTCAGTACAATACAATTATTCGACTCACAATCTCACAACCCTCTTGGCCAGTTTGACCTGGAGCATGGTGCTTATGCATTCTCTCCCATCATTAATCAAAAAAAACAACTGATGTATCTGGCCCGGGATAGAGCTATTCAGGTGGTTAATTTAACATCTAACACTCTTCAGAACGAAATCCCGCTTCCTATTGATACTCAGCTTGGCGACCAGATTTATCAGATAGATTACAGCCCTGTCATGAATTGCATCGTCGCATCGGTCTTTCAAAACAGCACCCCTTGTCTGTACATTGTTTATGCGCCAGATGAAAAATGACTCGTTGTCAGGTGGTGTAGATGTCCCTGAAAAGACAGCGTCGCTGTCATGACCACGGAACATACCCCCGCGCAGTGTCCATCACCTGCTGAACCAGTTGACGGGCACTGCACATAACGCATTCAGGCTCAGCCAGAGTGCCGTTTATGGATACGTCTTATCGCTGCCACAATCTTTTCTGCATCACCCGCCGTGACGTGGGGGGCGGATATGCTCCCGGTGAACGCGGTCATATCCAGTCTGGCGTTTGAAACGACCTCAGAGAGAAGAGGCATCATGTTAACATTAAGGGAGGATATTTCTTTCCTGACTACCTCAAGCGTTCTGGTGTGCCAGTGGGGTTCCGGCGCCGAAAGCCAGTCGGCGCGAAAGCGATACTGCACCGCTTTCGCGACGTCTATTTGCACCTGAATAAAGGCTCTGACGGAGGCACCGTCAATCCCCGACCTCTCCGCCAGACCCATTAACGCATTAATGACCTCTTTTTCCCGTTTAATATCTTCAACGGGCAGCCGGTATATTTCCTTATGGACGGTACTGCCATGAAAGCGGTATGACCATCACCGTCGAACGTCACAGCCCCTCCGGGCAGTGCATGACCGCAGACAGTGAAGACGCGGTAACCGACGCTATCCGGGAGCTGGCCCGCTGGTTATATGGCTGGCTGGAAAGCGATTACGAATGGCGGAGCTCTGATGTCGTAACAGACCAGCTCATCCGTACCGGTCAATACACCTTCACCGGATCCGGTCAGCGCTTCGGCTGACCCCGTCACCGTTAACCCATTCTCAATCCACTTTTTAGCGAGGTTTAACCATGCCTGATATCCCTGCCACAAATGACAATATGGACGCGTCGCGCTGGGGCCTGCAGCGCAACATCACCCCGTGTTTTGGCGCACGCCTGGTCCAGGAGGGGAACCACCTGCATTACCTGGCTGAACGCGCCAGCATCACCGGCACCTTCAGTGACGAGGATTTACGTCACCTTGACCGGGCATTTCCTTTGTTGCTTAAGCTGCTTGAGCTGAAGCTGACCCTCGGTGAACTTGACCCACGTCGCCCGTACGGCGTCACGTTGTATGCAAAAGGGCTGACCTGTGACGCGGATACCCTCGGCAGTTGTGGGTACTTCTATATAGCGATTTACCCGACGCCAGCAACAACCGCATAAACCTTACCGTAGTACCACTCACCCACAAAGAGAACCCAACGATGAGAATTTATCCTGTCTCCGCAAAACGGGCCGCAGAGATTGAGCGGTTAACCCATAAATCACCGATTTACGTGTGGCAGCGCCTCCTGACATATCTGCTGGATCGTCACTACGGCATTACCCTCAACGACACGCCGTTTGGCGATGACGATGCCATTCAGGAATGAATTGATGCCCTGAACGAGGTTGCTGAATACTGCGACCTGGAGCGTATTGATAATCGGGGAAAATCACTCCTGCCCGTCTCGCCACGGCTCACGCCAGCAGATATCCGGAATGCCCAAAACGCGGTGGGTCTGGAAGGCAGCAACAATACCCTCATCATCAGCGGACAGTCGTCAGCCAGAAGCTAACTCCCCTCCATCACACCGTCGTCTGGTACAGGCGATACCACCAAGCGGCAGTCCCCGTTGTCGTAACGGCTGGCGCTGCCTTATTAACCAATACAAACCCAACCACTATCCTCAATGCGGGAGGCTTATCCGCGTCCGTCACCGGTAGAGATCTGGCAGCGCCTCCTGAGCCACCTGCTGGATAGACACTACGGCCTGACGCTCAACGATACGCCGTTTGGCAACGACGGCGTGATCGAGGGCCACATCAACTCCGGGATCTCACTGTACGACGCGGTGAACTTTATCGTGGAAAAATATGACCTAGTGCGTACCGATCGCCATGGTTTTAGCGCGGAAGCACAGTCACCGCTTATCAGCAGTATCGATATTCTCCGGGCTCGGAAAGCCACCGGGCTGATGACCCGCAGCGGGTACAAAGTGGTGACCGACATCACCACAGGCAAATATCGCGAGGTGCAGTAATGAAGTTATCCCTGACGGTTAAAGCCGATAGCATCAACGTACTGGCACTCAACATGGGCCGGATCGCCGTAGATATCGACGGGATTGAACTGGCTGACCTGATCAATGTGGTCTGTGACAACGGCTGTACGCTGCAGATCGCTGATGAACCGGGTAAGGTCATCATTGAATCGACGCTTCCTCCCTTTACGTCATTGCCGGGGATCTGCTGCAGTACCGCGCACATCACGGCAGAAGACAATTCGCTGCTGTATTCACTGTCGCATCAGGAGCAGGATTTTGGCGAGTCGGAATGGATTCATTTTTCGGGATCCGGCTATCTGCTCCGCCTGGAAGCGTGGTCGTATCCGGTCTTACGCCTCAAACGCCTCGGCCTGTCGAAAGCCTGCCGCCGGTTAGTGGTGACGCTTATGCGTCGCTACGCCGTTGGTATTATTCATCTGGATGCCTTTGGTGAACTGCTACCCGACTTTGCCATTTTTGACTGGTAACCCACACTCAGCAGGACAACCAAAACCATGACATTAACCTCTGCCACCAGCTCGTCGGGGGAACTGGCGCCGCAGGCCCCTTCGGTATGCCTGCCGGGCATATGCTGCAGTACCGCGCATATTACCCTGGAGGACAGCCTGATACTGGCGCAAGCATCATCACCCGCCACTGAATGCGGTCACTGCGACTGGATACACGATACCGGCTACGGCTATCTGCTCCGGCTCAATGCCCGGTACCACCCGGAGCTGCATCTGAAAGCGACTGGGCTCTCAGGAGCCTGTCGCCGTCTGGTCATCACGCTGATGCAACGCTATGGCATCCACATCCTGTACCTGGATGCGGATGGCGACCTACTGCACTTTTGACTGGTAATCCAGCCTCAACCACCGCATCGCCCAGCCGCGCCAGGCCCCTGTACCTGAAGGCTATCCAACGATTTATTTCCTCGACGGCAATGCGGTGCTGATGGAGCTGAAGGCTGCCCTGCTGGCAAAACTGGCGGCGGCGAAGCGGCCGCCGGTGCTGGTCATGATCGGCTATGACAACGACCTGCGCATCGATGCCGCCGGCCGCGCCTACGACTATACGCTCCCTCTGCCGGCAAGCATGAAGAAACCGCTGCGGGCCGGAGGAGGCGCTGATGCATTTTTGCAGTTGATTGAAACGCAGATCAAACCGGCGATCGCCGCCAAAATAGCGATCGATCCGCAGCAACAAACGCTGTGGGGGCACTCCGTTGAATGACTCCACTGTGGCATTATCTGTTGGTGTTCCCGGCCGGGAAAAATCAATACGGATCCCACGCTCATACACCCACTTATCCAGCATTTCCCCCGCAAATTCAGAGCCATTATCCATTTTCAGCAACCGGGGAAGCGAGCGACTGAGGGTGATGCTATTCAGCATTTCAACGACTTCCGTTGAGCACAGATTCTGCCCAACACAGATTCCCAGACATGGTTCGGATACAGCCCTGAGGCTGTGGCTGGTGGCGCTGCTGATTTGTTGCGATGCGGTCTTTTGAGACGTAGGGACAGTCCCTGTTCACGGTAAAGACGGTAAATACGTTTATGGTTATCCTGACAGCCTTCCCGCCTGAGTAAGATGTGAACCCGCCGGTATCCGTAATGCACGCGGGTTTCTGTGATCTCACGGATACGCAGGCGCAGCGCACTGTCATCGGCCGCCACGGAGCGATAGCGAAACGAGCTGCGACTAACCCGCAGCGCAAAACAGACCTGCCTTTCGCTGGCCCCATAACGTGCCTGCAGGTCCCGGCCCCATTCGCGCAGCCGTGCCAGCGTCAGGTCTTTTTTGCCAGCATGTCCTGCAGCATCGCCTTGTCGAGGCTCAGATCGACCACCAGTTTCTTCAGCCGCAGGTTTTCCTCTTCCAGCTGGCGCATGTGCTTCAACTCAGAGGGCGAAATACCACTGTATTTCTTGCGCTACGTATAGAACGTGGCATCAGAAATGTCCAACTTACGGCAGATCTCAGGCACCGACGTACCCAGTTCGGCCGGCTTCAATCTGCTCTTCGGTGAATCGTTATTTTGTCATCGGCACCACCTCCGTTCAGGGAGTGTAGGTCATGCCGAAATTCTGTTTCTGTATGGCTCAGGATTTTGGGGTGCAGTTCACTAATGGCCGGGTTAAATGCTTACTCAGTGAAGATTTTTATGATTTCTGGAATCACAGGGATTAGTTGCGCGAAAACCACAGCAGAAAACCACAGCACCGATAACCCAAAGAATTATGCTCGTTTTAGCATCGCTTACATCTGCTTTTGTTGCATAATTTGACTTTATGACGGCAAGGTCAGTTTTCATGCTTTGTACGTCATCTTCGAGTTTCTGAATTCTTCCAATCATGTTATCGCCTCCACCGCCACCGCCTTGCTTGGTAGTATGATGGGGGAGAGGGGAATTTGCAATTGCGGTTGTTTTCTGTACTAGTTGGAATACCTCACCCATTATCATCTTCTCCGACAACAAAGAACCCACATTCTTTCGTGTCCAGCAAATTGCCCTTGTTGCCGTCAGAATCACTGCCGTGTAGTGAAACCACTACCGTATATAAATCTGAGCTCGTTAGTCTAATTTCTCGCAGGCGAAATGACACAATGGCTATCTGTTGAGTTTTCGATGCGGGATGAGCAAGTAGAATGTTGGCACTGCCTTTTTGCTGATTACTGGGAGAAAGTATTGACACATCATTTAACTTGATATCAATCTCATTCCAATATAAGCCCAATTTGTCAATAGCGGTGATAAAGCCAGCAGTAATTACGATTGTATGGCATTTATTGAGAACAATGCCATACATCATTGCATCAGGTAAATATTGCCCATTTGCGATCATTCCCTCCCGTATCAAGGTAGGGTACGAGAAAAGTACTTTTTCATGAATCACGTCATTATCCACTATTCATTGGGTGGCAACGCTCGGTGCGCAAGAGGTTAACGACTCGGCGCATTTGCCTTGCGAATTGACCGAACGTCGCCATTGTTTGGTGGCAGGGCAAAGTCAGTATGTTTTTGAGCGCTGAGGTCGTTACTGACAAGCCCTGCCATTGGGTGGCGCAGCGTCACCAATCTCGTGAATAACGCCACGCCATGCTTATCATGCTTATGCAAGCAGCCGAAAAGTAAAAAAGGAAGTTGAGCGGTGTCAATAGGGGCGGCAACGTCCAGGCTGCAGGACCGGGACGGGCACGACGAATAAGAACCCTGCAAATTATCCAGACGTCACCATCGATGGGTTGGCAGCACCTGATCGCCCTTATATCCGAACCCCGAGAAGAGTTACGTTAACCCAGATGCTGCCATTCTTGAGTGGCGACCTTCAGCCCACGATATGTGTGCCAACGCCCGTTAGCTGGTTAAGCTGAAGGTCACCATTATTTGGGTGGCCGCTCATTTCAATGCGTGGGTATCCGCACGTCGGTAAAGATGATGGAAGATAACCCCCGCACCCTCTGTCTGAAATGAGCAGCCATTGGGTGGCAACCAAAACCTGTGAGGTGAACGCCTGCGGAGCGGACAATAATTATGGCCTTGGCTGCCATTGGGTGGCACGACCTGGAAGTTGCTGAGAAAACCAAGCCGCGCCGTGCCTGTCGAAGAACATGCAGTTATAGCTTGTTAACGATAGAGGGTGACTGTCAAGGGTGAAAGGAATGAGCGGATTGTAGTCGAGAGCTCATGTTAAACGCTGGATGCATAATCACCCGCAGTTAGCGTCAATTGACAGGAAATACCTCCCTGCAATTGTATGGTGGCTTTAAGTTGTTAGGCGGTCATCCCATCCCCATTTACTAATTGAGGTATTTCATGGGTGAAATAAAAGACTGGAGTGCCCCCGAGCCCGTAGACAAATCTGCCCTATAGTTTGAGCATAGGAGGAGTCTATGGGCACACCACGTTTTACCCCTGAATTTAAGGAAGAGGCCGTCCGCCAGATCACCGAGCGGGGCTATTCCATCGCTGAAGTATCTGAACGGCTCGGCGTGTCGGCGCACAGCCTTTATAAATGGCTCCGGGCTGTTAAGCCTGACAACAGTGGACAGCAGGCACAGGATTTACTTGATGCCAGAACAGAAATTCTCAGGCTGAAAGCACAGCTTAAACGCGCTGAGGAAGAGCGGGATATTCTGAAAAAGGCAGCGCGGTACTTTGCAAGGGAGCCCGACTGAAGTATCGCTTTATCAACGATCACCGTGAAATCTGGTCGATTGTTACGATGTGTCGGGTCCTTAAGGTTGCCCGTGCCGGATTTTATGTCTGGCCCCATAACCCTGTATCCGCCGGAGAAAAGGATAACCAGCGACTGCTGGAACTCATCCGCGACTCCTATGCGCTGAGTGGTGGAGTTTACGGTTATCGCAGGGTTCATGGCGATCTTCGCGAAATTGGCGAAGTGTGCAGCAGAAACCGGGTTGCCAAAATCATGAGGAAAAACAAGATTCAGGCTATACATGGTTATAAAGTGCCACGCGGAACCCGAGGACGACCGTCACTGATAGCGCCCAATCGCGTACAGCGGCAGTTTACCGTTGTTCGGGCCAATCAGGTCTGGGTCACCGACATCACTTATATCCGGACCTGGCAGGGATGGTTGTATCTGGCGGTGGTTATCGACCTCTTTGC
>NZ_JBJNOJ010000015.1:0-119954 GCF_052166695.1 Serratia sp. CY76391 | reverse complement strand
GCAATAGCGCGGTGGTCCCACCTGACCCCATGCCGAACTCAGAAGTGAAACGCCGTAGCGCCGATGGTAGTGTGGGGTCTCCCCATGCGAGAGTAGGACACTGCCAGGCATCAAATAAAGCCGAAAGCCCTGAACTGACGTTCAGGGCTTTTTGCTATGTGCAATTCGTAAAAAAGCGCAGCTACGCTGCGCCTTTCAACCACTCGACAATAAAGTCGGCGATGCTTTCCGGTTGATTGAGATCCAGCTGCTTAGCTGAGATGGATAGTGGTCGGTCGCTGGCTACCGCGACGACAAACTGATCCAACATGTCTTCCAACGGTTTGCCGATCTCGGCCCGATAAAGCAGGATTTTGCTGACCGGCTCATGTTTAAACCCTTCAACAAGAATCAAATCGATCTTATCGGCATCAAAACGCTCAGCCAGATAGCGCAGATCCAAAGGTTGTTGCTCCGGCGTTTCGGTCATTAATGCCCAGCGGCGATCGTTGGCGACCAGCGTTTGCTCGGCGCCCGCTTTACGCAGCTCATAGCTGTCCTTACCTGGCGTATCCACATCCATATCGTGATGCGTATGTTTGATCAGTCCAATCCTTACCTGGCGTTGTTTCAGCAACGGGATCAGCTGTTTGAGCAGGGTGGTTTTTCCCGTACCGCTGTAGGCGCCGATGGCCAGCAAGGGGGGCAATGAACGATTCATTTCTTTAGCTCTCGTGTTTGCTGCCAATGTAGGCAGTCTTCCGGCGTATTCAGGTTATGAAATGCCGTTTGCTGCCCGCTGAACACTACGCGTTGTGCGCCAATTTGATGCAAGAACAGCATCAGCTTGCGTTCACCGCGCGCCAGGTAGTCGGCCAGCTGCGGCGCTAGTTGGGTATGCAATAACGCCAGCGTAGGGTGATCTCGCTCGCCATCACTGGCAAAGGCCGCCGGCGCCGCGTCTTTTTGTCGCCAGAGTTGAGCGACTAAATCGGTGGGAAAGTCAGGGACGTCACAAGGGACGAAGGCCACCCATTCGCTGGAAGATTGCTTGAGCCCGGCCAGCATACCGGCCAGCGGCCCGGCGAAATCGGGCGTCAGATCGCCAATCACCGGCAAACCGCTCGCCTGATAACATGCCTGATTGCGATTGGCACTGATGACGATGGAAGCCACCTGCGGCCGTAACCGAGCCAATATGTGTTGATAGAGTGCGATACCACCAATCGACACCAGGCCTTTGTCTTCACCGCCCATACGCGTGGCCCGTCCACCGGCCAAAATGACGCCGCTGATTTCTTTATGCATCTCGTTTATCCCGCCTTGTCGATGGGCTGATTGTAGCGCTAAAGCAGGCGTGACATCAGGATTTACCTTTATTGACAAGCCGGTTCTTTCACTGTGTGGGTAAGCCTGTTACTTTGTGAGTTTATTCATGCTATTGGACGATATTGAGATGAAAACGCATCGCGTAAACGAGTTGATCGAGCTGTTGCACCCGGCCTGGCAGGAAGATCCCGATCTCAATTTGATGCAGTTTTTGCAAAAGCTGGCGAAGGAAGCGGGCTTCCAGGGCGAGTTGTCCGAACTGAGCGACGATATTCTCATTTATCACCTGAAAATGCGCGGTAGCGCCGGCACGGATCAGATCCCGGGTCTGAAGAAAGATTACGAAGAAGATTTTAAAACGGCGCTGCTGCGCGCTCGCGGCGTTATCAAGGACTGATCCTCGTGCGGTGCGAGAAAGCATAGCGCGTGAAATGCGCCATTAATGCTACTATTTCTCATTCCCGGCACCGTGCTGTCAGCGATCAAACGAACGTTATGAATAACTCTGCTTTTAATTTCGAAACTCTGTCGCCCGATTTGATTATGGACGCGCTAGAAGGAGTTGGCCTGCGCGTCGATTCCGGCCTGACGGCACTGAACAGTTACGAGAACCGCGTCTATCAGTTTATGGACGAAGAGCGCCGGCGCTACGTGGTGAAGTTTTACCGCCCGGAGCGCTGGAGCGCCGCACAGATCGGTGAGGAACATCAGTTCGCTCTGGATCTGGCCAGCGCGGAGATCCCGGCGGTGGCGCCGTTGGCGTTGCAAGGCGCTACGTTGCATACGCACGGCGGCTTTTTCTTTGCCCTGTTCCCCAGCGTGGGGGGCCGGCAATACGAGATAGACAATCTGGATCAGTTGGAATGGGTGGGCCGTTTTCTGGGGCGTATCCACCAGGTCGGCGGTGAGCGTTTGTTCGCTGAGCGGCCAACGATGGGGATTGAAGAGTACCTCACCGCCCCGCGTCAGGTGCTGGCCGATTGCGAGCTGCTACCGGCAACGCAGCGTGACGCGTTCCTGCAGGCGACGGATAATCTGATTGCAGCGATCAAGTCGCACTGGCATCTGAACTGGCAGCCGCGCCGTTTGCACGGTGATTGCCATCCGGGCAATATTCTGTGGCGCGATGGCCCGCTGTTCGTCGATCTTGATGACGCGCGCAACGGCCCGGCAGTGCAGGATCTGTGGATGTTGCTGCACGGCGAACGTCGCGATCAACTGATGCAGCTGGATGTCTTGCTGGAGGCGTATAGCGAATTTGCCGAGTTCGATCAGCGCGAGCTGGCGTTGATTGAACCACTGCGAGCGATGCGCATGGTGTATTACCTGGCCTGGGTCGCTCGCCGCTGGCAGGATCCGGCCTTCCCTAAGAGTTTTCCGTGGATGGCGGAGTCTGATTTCTGGTTGTCTCAGACTGCGGCCTTCACTGAACAGGTTAAGCTGTTGCAGGAGCCCCCGCTGCAGCTGACGCCAATGTATTGAAGCTTTAACACAATGGAGAGTTTAGTCTTATGAAAAAAATATGGTTGGCGCTCGTTGGCATGGTGATGGCATTCAGTGCCTCGGCGGCACAGTTTAGCGATGGCGCTCAGTACGTGACTCTGGACAAACCGGTGACCGGCGAGCCGCAGGTGTTGGAGTTCTTCTCCTTCTACTGCCCGCACTGCTACCAGTTCGAGCAGGTCTATCATGTGTCTGAGAACGTAAAGAAAGCGCTGCCTGCCGGCACCAAAATGACCAAGTACCACGTGGAGTTCCTGGGGCCGTTGGGCAAACAGCTGACTCAGGCGTGGGCGGTGGCGATGGCGCTGGGCGTCGAAGACAAGGTGAGCCCGCTGATGTTTGAAGCGGTGCAGAAAACCCAGACCGTGCAAACGCCGGACGATATCCGCAACGTCTTCGTGAAAGCGGGCGTGACCGCCGCAGATTATGACGCGGCCTGGAACAGCTTCGTGGTGAAATCTCTGGTGGTTCAACAGGAGAAAGCCGCAGAAGATCTGCAGCTGCGCGGCGTGCCGGCGGTATTCGTCAACGGCAAATACATGGTTAAAAACGATGGCCTGGACACCAGCTCGATGGACGCTTACGTGAAGCAGTTCGCCGATGTGGTTAAATTCCTCAGCCAGCAGAAATAAGCCTGATTCAACATGAAAAACGCCGGCATCGCCGGCGTTTTTTTATCCGTATTGCCGCTTCAATTTATCCAGCAACCGGTCTTTTTCCTGCCACAGCGTATTCAGCCACAGTTGGAAGCGCCGCTTGAACTGTTTGTCGTTGAAGTAGTCGCCGTGCAGGGTTTCATCGATCGGCAGCGTCTCTATTCTCACCACGATACGCGTCAGCCGCCCACACAGCATATCCATAAAAGGCCGCTGGTTATTTTCCGGATAGAGCAGAGTAACGTTCAACACTTTGTCGAACTGATTGCCCAGCGCGCTGAGCGTAAACGCGATGCCGGCGGCTTTAGGCGCCAGCAAATTGCGATACGGCGAATTGCTTTTAATTTTCTTGGCTTCAGTGAAGCGCGAACCCTCGACGAAATTGACGATGGTGGTTGGACGCTGGCGGAATTTTTCGCAGGAACGGCGCGTCGTTTCGATATCCTTGCCGCGCTTTTCCGGATGCTTGAGCAAATAGGCGCGGGAATAACGCTTCATGAAAGGCATATCCAGCGCCCAGCAGGCCAGGCCGACAAAAGGCACCCAGGCGAGCTGTTGCTTGAGGAAATACTTATTCATTGGAATATGATTTCTGAACAGCACGCATAACACGACAATGTCCGACCAGCTTTCGTGGTTGCTGATCAGCAGATACCAGTTTTTGCGATCCAACCCTTCCAGCCCTTCAATATCCCAACGCAATTGCCCGTTAATGCGCAATAACAGCGCCAGCCCTTGGCACCAACACCACATCATGAAATCGGCAAAAGCCGAGATATATCGCCAAACGGCGGGAATGGGCACCAGGAGTTTCACGATGCCGGCCAGCGTGATGGGGATGGAGCACAACACCGTCACCAGAATGGTAAGTATGACGGAAATGATAAAGATAACAGGCGTTAACAATCTTGGCATGATTATGGGCTGATGGTTGTTGGGAACATCGTTGCATGCCAAAGCGCATGAACAAAAACGCATTTTAACAGAAATCGCCGGGGTAAAGCGCCGCTAAAAATCACTGTTTTTCGTCTCATCGGATAACCATTTGCTGAGTTTTCGTGCAACTTGTCCAGCTTGTGCTATGGTAATTGAGGCGCCGAATTTGATTAATAGTGCGATTAAAATCCGGCGAAAGTTATATCCACAAATTCAATAAATGCCAGTAATAAAGCATCGCCGGAATTCGTTCTTTTAACGCGTTGATTTAAATAGGAATTTTATTCGCCGTTATAACGATAATCGCAGCGTTATAATTCGGTCTCTTTTCTATGCACAAAGTTATCCACAGGTAAGATCTTGCGGATCCTCGCACACAATCACATCATTTTCGTCCGCAATGCACGCTAAGGTTCGTCTCCGGCGGCCAGCTATGGCATGCTTACCCCTATGTCCGATCACGATAAAGAAACGCTATGGCCCAGATTGCAGAAAACCCACTAATCCTGGTTGACGGTTCCTCCTACCTCTACCGCGCTTATCACGCCTTCCCGCCGCTGACCAACTCGGCGGGCGAGCCGACCGGCGCGATGTACGGCGTGCTGAATATGCTGCGCAGCCTGCTGCTGCAGTATCAACCGAGCCACGTTGCCGTGGTGTTTGATGCCAAAGGGAAAACCTTCCGCGATGATCTCTTCGCTGAATACAAATCACACCGGCCGCCGATGCCGGACGATCTGCGCGCGCAGATCGAGCCGCTGCACAGCATGGTCAAGGCGATGGGCCTGCCGCTGCTGGTGACACCCGGCGTTGAGGCGGACGACGTTATCGGTACGCTGGCGCTGGAGGCCGAAAAGGCCGGCCATGCGGTGCTGATCAGCACCGGCGACAAAGACATGGCGCAGCTGGTGACGCCGAACGTCACCCTGATCAACACCATGAACAACACGATCCTCGGCCCGCAGGAAGTGTGCGACAAGTACGGCATTCCGCCGGAGTTGATCATCGATTTCCTGGCGCTGATGGGCGATTCATCGGACAACATTCCCGGCGTGCCGGGCGTGGGCGAGAAAACCGCCCAGGCGTTGCTGCAGGGTATCGGCGGCCTGGATGCGCTGTACGGCAATCTGGAGAACATCGCCACGCTGAGCTTCCGCGGCGCCAAAACCATGGCGGCCAAGCTGGAGCAGAACAAAGAGGTCGCGTACCTCTCCTATAAGCTGGCGACGATCAAAACCGACGTCGAACTGGATCTGACCTGCGCGGACCTGACGGTATCCGAGCCGGATGTCGATACGCTGCAACAGCTGTTCAAACAGTACGAGTTCAAACGCTGGCTGGCGGACGTGGAAGCCGGCGTCTGGCTGGAAAACAAGAAAGGCGCGGGCGCGAAAGCTGCCGGCGTCGCCAAACCGGCAGCCGCCGTGGAAGCGCCGAAAGCCTTGGCGGAGGCCAAGCTGTCCCAGGACGGGTATGTCACCATCCTGGATGAAGCGACCTTTACCGACTGGCTGGCGCGGTTGAAAAAGGCCGACGTATTTGCCTTCGATACCGAAACCGACGGTCTGGATACCCTGACTGCCAACCTGATCGGTCTGTCCTTCGCGATCGCGCCGGGCGAAGCGGCTTATTTGCCGGTGGCGCACGATTACCTGGATGCGCCGGCGCAGCTGGATCGCGCTTACGTGCTGGAGGCGCTCAAGCCGCTGCTGGAAGACGAGAAGGCGCTCAAGGTCGGGCAAAACCTGAAGTTCGATATGAGCCTGCTGGCGCGTTACGGCATCGAGATGCGCGGCATCGCCTACGACACCATGCTGGAGTCCTATGTGCTGGACAGCGTCGGCGGCCGTCATGATATGGACAGCCTGGCCGATCGTTATCTGGGCCACAAAACCATCACCTTCGAAGAGATCGCCGGCAAGGGCAAGAACCAGCTGACGTTCAATCAGATCGCGCTGGAGCAGGCGGCGCCTTACGCCGCCGAAGACGCCGATGTCACGCTGCAGCTGCACCTGGCGATGTGGCCGCAGCTGAAACAGAGCGCGGAACTGCTGACGGTATTCAATGAGATTGAAATGCCGCTGCTGCCGGTGCTGTCGCATATCGAACGCACCGGGGTGCTGATCGATCCGGCCATTTTGTCGGCCCACTCCCAGGAGTTGGCCAAGCGTCTGGCAGAGTTGGAGGCGCAGGCCCACGAGCTGGCGGAAGAGCCGTTCAACCTGGCGTCGACCAAGCAGCTGCAGGCGATCCTGTACGAAAAACAAAAGCTGCCGGTGCTGAAGAAAACCCCGGGCGGGGCGCCGTCCACCAACGAAGAGGTGCTGGCCGAGCTGGCGCTGGACTACCCGCTGCCGAAGGTGATCCTGGAATACCGCGGCCTGGCGAAACTGAAGACCACCTATACCGACAAGCTGCCGTTGATGATCAATCCGGTCAGCGGCCGGGTGCATACCTCGTACCATCAGGCGGTGACTGCCACCGGCCGCCTCTCCTCGAGCGATCCGAACCTGCAGAACATCCCGGTGCGCAACGAAGAAGGGCGGCGCATTCGCCAGGCCTTTATTGCGCCGGAAGGCTACCGCATCGTCGCGGCCGACTACTCGCAGATCGAGCTGCGCATCATGGCGCATCTGTCACAGGATGAGGGGCTGCTGAAGGCCTTTGCCGAAGGGAAAGACATTCACCGCGCCACGGCGTCGGAAGTTTTCGGCGTGCCGTTGGATAAAGTGACCGGCGAGCAGCGCCGCAGCGCCAAGGCGATTAACTTCGGTTTGATTTACGGCATGAGCGCCTTCGGCCTGGCGCGTCAGTTGGGGATCCCGCGTGGGGAAGCCCAGCGCTATATGGATCTCTACTTTGAGCGTTACCCGGGCGTGCTGGATTACATGGAGCGCACCCGTCAGCAGGCTTCCGAGCAGGGCTATGTCAGCACGCTGGACGGCCGCCGTCTGTATCTGCCGGACGTCCGCTCCAGCAACGCCATGCGCCGCAAGGCGGCCGAGCGCGCCGCCATCAACGCCCCGATGCAGGGCACGGCAGCCGATATCATCAAGCGTGCGATGATCGAGGTCGACGCCTGGCTGCAAGGGCAGGAGAAGCCGTTGGTGCGCGCGATCATGCAGGTACACGATGAATTGGTGTTCGAGGTGCATGAATCGGTGATCGAAGAAGCCAGCCAGCGCATCCGCCAACTGATGGAAGGCAGCATGGCCCTGGCGGTGCCGCTGAAGGTCGATGTGGGCGTCGGCATGAACTGGGATGAAGCGCACTGATCGCCGGGTTATCGCCGTATGCGCTAACTGGCGAGAAGCTAAGCACTTTTCGTAATTAAGCTACAAGATGCGGCGATAGTTTCCCCAACTTCGCCGTTCTTGCGCCGCAAATTGTGTAAGTAAACTACAAAAAATTCTTTTTCCCTGCGAAAAAATGATGTAGAGTTACAGGCGTAGGGTACAGAGGTAAGATGTTCTATCTTTCAGACCTTTTACTTCACGTAATCGGATTTGGCTGAATATTTAGCCGCCCCAGTCAGTATTGACTGGGGCGTTTTTTATTGTAAAAACAGCAGTAAACCATACGTTTTTCCTATCGCTCGGCCCCGCTTTTCATTTCAGCTTCCGCTCCCTCAATCCGCGTAATTCGGCGAAACAAGCCCGTTTTGGCGATAAGTCTTTATGATGGCTTTATTTCAAAAATGTAATTAGATAACGAAAAATCTCGCCTGCGGCCGATCTGCGGGCATAAAAAAGCCGATGCGGTAAGGCATCAGCTCAAGCGTGCGATCAGGGCTTATTCGCCGATATCCTCTTCCGGCAGCACTTCCGGCGGGATCTCGTTAAACCAGGTGTCCAGCTTCTGACGCAGCTTGTCGACGCCGATCTTTTTCAGCGATGAGAAGGCTTCGACCTGGATATCCCCCATAAACGGCAGCACCGCTTCACGCACCATGTTGAGCTGCGCCTTGCGTGCGCCGGAGGCCAGCTTGTCGGCCTTGGTCAGCAACACCAGCACCGGCGTGCCGACGTCGACCGCCCACTGGATCATCTGCTGGTCGAGATCTTTCAGCGGATGGCGGATATCCATCAGTACCACCAGCCCTTTCAGGCTGTTGCGCATCTGCAGGTATTCGCCCAGCGCGCGTTGCCATTTGCGTTTCATTTCTTCCGGCACTTCGGCGTAGCCATAACCCGGCAGGTCGACCAGACGAATGCCGTCTTCCACTTCGAACAGGTTGATCAGCTGGGTGCGCCCCGGCGTTTTACTGGTGCGCGCCAGGCTTTTTTGGTTGGTCAGCGTATTCAGCGCGCTGGATTTACCGGCGTTGGAACGGCCGGCAAAGGCGACTTCAATTCCTGCATCCCCCGGCAGATGGCGAATATCGGGTGCGCTGGTGACGAAATGGGTCACATGATAGTTGTAGTTCTTGCTGGTCAAAATTTTTCGTCTCCGTGAGGATGGCTAACTGGTTGGCGATTATAACTGCATCAGCGGTAAAAATGGCGTGTTTCTCCGTTTTTAAGCGGCGGGGCGCGATAAAACGACAGTTAAGCCGACCATACGTTGTGAGACATTTGCCATTCGAATCGCGGGTAATGTCGCTTTATTCGAAAGTGATATTTCTGTTTTTATTTTAAAAACAACATGTTGTTTTTTCGTTGTGTGGAAATGTCAGTCAAATCGGCGTCAGGTGCCTTGAGCCTTCGCAACAATAACGTAAAGTACTCGTTAACGCAGGGTTGCGCAGGAGTAGGGAACATCCGGGAAGGATGACAAATCTCAGGGAATGCACAGGGCGTGCAATGAGTGCCAGGATGAACGCAAAAGGAAGTGACCCTTTCGCACCGGAATAGGCGGCAGGCACATCGGATGGTGAAGTATCGGCAGTTTGGATGCCCGCAGGAAGCGCGCTCGGGAAGAGCGGATGCGAATGGATTGCGCCATGGACGATTTTCCTTTCAGGATGAAGGACGTAGTGGCAGGGAATGCGGTTATAGCAGAAGGAAAAACCGGGATGTTGCATGTACGCAAGGAGCGCGTAACAGGAATACCCTTCGCAAGAAGGTGCGAAATAGGCGGCAGGTTTAACCTGCCGCCTTTTTTCTTTGTCCGCTTTCTGCTAGATTCCGCCGCAATTCTATACTGAATCTACATACCTAAGAGCACACGCTATGAACCAGCCATCAAAAGCACCTCGCGGCAGCGCGGCGAAGTCAAAAACGAAAAAGAAAAGCCGTATGGAGCTCGATCAGGAAGCGCGCGAGCGCAAACGCCTGAAAAAGCGCCGCGGCCACGCTTCCGGTTCACGCACCCAGGTTGAGTCCGGCAGCCAAAAAAACAAATCGGCGGCGGAAGCCAAAGATCCGCGTATCGGCAGTAAAGTGCCGGTTGCGCTGGTGGTCGACGAAACCAAAGTGAAGGCCAAACCGCAGCCGAAGCCAAAGGCCGAAGCGAAACCGCGCCTGTCGCCGGAAGAAGAGCTGGCGAAGCTGGAAAATGACGAACGCCTGAACGCGCTGCTGGATCGCATCGACGATGGCGAAACGCTGAACGCGCAAGAGCAGGCGTATGTCGACAAGACGTTGGATCGCATCGATGTGCTGATGGACGTGCTGGGCATCGAGCTGGGCGATGAAGACGATGAGGAAGAAGAAGAGAAGCAGGAAGATATTCTGAAGCTGCTGAAAGGCGGCAACCCGAAGGACGCTTTTTAACGCGCCATGTGGCTGATCCCGACAATAGCCCTACTCTTGATGTGTTATCTGCTGTGGTTATTCGGTAAACTATGGCGGCTGTCTAAGCGCAAAGCGCGTTTTCGCAGCGCTTCCGTGGCCAGACAGCGCAGACAACCGCCCCTCTCCCGGCCCGGTAGAAAAAGATATCGGAAGGAGTGAGCATGTCAGAGCAGACGATTGTCTGGGATTTGGCCCTGATCCAAAAATATAACTACTCAGGGCCGCGTTATACCTCATACCCCACGGCGCTGGAATTTAACCAGCGCTATGACGAAGCGGCGTTTCAACGCGCCGCGGCGCGCTACCCTGAGCGGCCGCTGTCGCTGTACGTGCATATCCCTTTCTGCCATAAGCTGTGCTATTTCTGCGGCTGCAACAAACTGGTGACGCGTCAGACGCACAAGGCCGACGAATACCTGAATGTCTTGGCGCAAGAGATCGCCAGCCGTGCGCCGCTGTTCGCCGGCCGCAAGGTCGGTCAGATGCACTGGGGCGGCGGTACGCCAACCTACCTGGACAAAGCGCAAATCAGCCGGCTGGTGGCGCTGCTGCGCGAACATTTTGATTTTCTGCCCGATGCGGAGATGTCGATCGAGGTCGATCCGCGCGAGATAGCGCTGGATGTGCTCGATCATTTACGCGCCGAAGGCTTTAACCGCCTGAGCATGGGGGTGCAGGATTTCAACAAGCAGGTGCAGCAGTTGGTCAACCGCGAGCAGGACGAAGCCTTTATCTTCGCCCTGATCGAGCGGGCCAAAGCGCTGGGCTTCCGCTCGACCAATATCGATCTGATCTACGGCCTGCCGAAACAGACGCCGGAAAGCTTCGCCTTCACCCTGCAGCGGGTGGCTGAACTGAATCCCGATCGCCTCAGCGTGTTCAACTACGCGCATATGCCGAATTTATTCGCCGCTCAGCGCAAAATCAAAGACGCCGATCTGCCCAGCGCGCAGCAGAAGCTGGATATCCTGCAGCAGAGCATCGCGTTCCTGACTGACGCCGGCTATCAGTTCATCGGTATGGATCACTTTGCACGCCCGGACGATGAGCTGGCGATTGCGCAACGCGAAGGCAAGCTGCACCGCAATTTCCAGGGCTACACCACCCAGGGCGACAGCGATCTGCTGGGGTTGGGCGTGTCGGCCATCAGCATGCTCGGCGACAGCTATGCGCAGAACCAGAAAGAGCTGAAGCATTACTATGAGAGCGTACCGGCGCAGGGCAACGCCCTGTGGCGCGGGCTGGCGCTGACGGACGACGATTGTCTGCGGCGCGATCTGATCAAAACCCTGATCTGCAACTTCCGGTTGGCGTATCAGCCGCTCGAACGGCAATACGGCATCGATTTCACCGCTTACTTCGCCGAAGACCTGCAGCTGCTGGCGCCGTTTGAACGCGATGGGCTGGTGGAGCGCGACGAGCAGGGCATTCGCGTCACGCCGCGCGGGCGCTTGCTGATCCGCAATATTTGCATGTGCTTCGACCGCTATCTGCGGCAACAGGCGCGCAGCCAGCAGTTCTCACGGGTGATCTGAGGATGAAAAAACAGCCGCCGATGCGGCTGTTTTTTTAACTGAAGAAGTTAATCAGCGCGGCGCACAACACCGCGGCAACCGCCGCCTGCGGGGTGTGGCTGGCGGCGGAGCCCAGCTCCGCGCCCTGAGAAATGAATGCGATGAATGAGTCCAGCATCGTCAACCTCCAGAGTGTGCGACACGATCATACTGCGCCCGCACCGGCTGTAAAGCCTGAGGTTGGCGTTTTTTTGTGCGCCGGATTGCGTTTTTCATCATCCACCCCGTTCCTATTCCATGCCCAGCTCTTTAAGCTTGCGGGTGAGGGTATTGCGCCCCCAGCCCAGCAGGCGCGCGGCTTCCTGTTTGTGCCCTTGGGTGTGGCGCAGGGCGGTGGTGAGCAGCGTGCGCTCCATTTCCGGCTGTGCTTCCGACAGCAGATTTTGATGACCGGAACGCAGCGCGCGATCGGCCCACTGCGCCAGCAGTGTGGCCCAGCTGTCCGGCAGACTGTGGCTGGGGCTTTCCGGCGCAGCGGTTTCGAACAGTTCACCCGGCAGATCCTGAATCAGCACTTCCTGCCCGGCGGCCATCACCGTCAGCCAGCGGCAGGTGTTCTCCAACTGGCGCACGTTGCCCGGCCAGGGCAGGCGGGTCAGCGCGGTTTCGGTTTCCGGATGCAGGTTCTTGGCCTCGACGCCCAGCTCCTTGGCGGCGATCTGCAGGAAGTGGCGCGCCAGCCGCGGGATGTCTTCACGGCGTTCGCGCAGCGGCGGCAGGTGTACACGGATCACGTTCAGGCGGTGGAACAGATCCTCGCGGAACTTGCCTTCCTGTACCCGCAGCTCCAGGTTCTGGTGCGTGGCGGCGATGATGCGCACGTCGACCTTCACCGGCGCATAGCCGCCGACCCGGTAGAACTGGCCGTCCGCCAGCACCCGCAGCAGGCGCGTTTGCACGTCGAGCGGCATATCGCCGATCTCGTCGAGGAACAGCGTGCCGCCGTCGGCCTGTTCAAAGCGCCCCTGACGGATTTGGTTCGCGCCGGTGAAGGCGCCTTTCTCGTGGCCGAACAGCTCGGACTCGATCAGATCCTTGGGAATAGCGGCCATGTTCAGGGCGATGAACGGTGATTTGGCGCGCGGGCTGTGGCGGTGCAGCGCATGTGCCACCAGCTCTTTACCGGTGCCGGATTCGCCGTTGATCAGCACGCTGATCGACGAACGCGAGAGCCGGCCGATGATGCGAAACACGTCCTGCATCGCCGGCGCTTCGCCGATGATGTCCGCCGCCGGATCGCTGGCCGGCTGGCTGCGCACCGGCTGCTGCTGCTCCTGATAATGGCTGATGGCGCGCTCGACCAGCGCCACCGCTTCGTCGATGTCGAACGGCTTCGGCAGGTAGTCGAAGGCCCCTTGCTGATAGGCGCTGACGGCGGCGTCCAAATCCGAATGCGCGGTCATGATGATCACCGGCAGCATCGGATGGCGCTGTTTGATCTGCTTGAGCAGCGCCAGACCATCGATGCCCGGCATGCGGATATCGGACAGCAACACGTCGGGAGTTTGCGTGGCCAAGGCTTCCAGCACGTCATTGCCGCCTTCGAAGGTGGCGCAGCTCATGCCCGCGCCGGTGAGCGCGCGCTCAAGCACCCAGCGGATGGAGCTATCGTCATCGACGATCCAGACTATCCCTCGTTGCATTGCAAACCTCACTGACGAATGGGCAGGTAGACCGAGAATTCGGTATGACCTGGCCAACTGTTGAACTCAATTTTTCCGCAATGCTGATCGATCAGATTGCGGGCGATGGATAATCCCAGGCCGGTACCGCCTTCACGGCCGCTGACCATCGGGTAGAACAGCGTGTCCTGCAGCTGCGCCGGCACGCCGGGGCCGTCGTCTTCGACATCGATACGCGCCGCCAGGCGATAGCGGGTGCCGTGCAACGTTATCTGAAACGCGGTGCGGGTGCGTAGCGTAATGGTGCCGCCCGCCTCGCCCAAGGCCTGCAGCGCATTGCGGGTGATGTTCAGCAGCACCTGCTCTATCTGATCCGGGTCGTGGGCCATTTCCGGCAGGCTGGGATCGTAGTCGCGCACCAGCGTGACGTTATCCGGCATTTCCAGCGACACCAGCTGGCAGACGCGCTCTGCGACCTGATGAATGCTCTGGGTAATATGCTGGCCGGGCCGCTGCGGCCCGAGCAGACGATCCACCAGATTACGCAGCCGATCGGCCTGCTCAATGATCACCTTGGTGTATTCGGTCAGCGCCGGATCGGGCAGCGCCTTGGCCAGCAGCTGCGCTGCGCCGCGCAGGCCGCCCAGCGGGTTTTTAATTTCGTGCGCCAAACCGCGCACCAGATCGCGGGCCGCCACCTGTTGGGCATGCTGCAGCTGTTCCTGGCTCAGGCGGCGCTGATTGTCCATCGGCGCCAGTTCGACCAGGATATAGCCTTCCGGCAGCGCCTGAGCGGTCAGGGAAAGGATATGCGCGCGGCCGTCGACCACCAGAGTCACTTCGTTGTCGGTGAAGCCCTGCCCGGCGCGCAGGCTTTCGCGCATCAAAGAGACGTTCAGCGAAAAATAACCGAGCAAATCGGGCAGCGGTGTGCCGAACAGCTTGCGGGAGCTTTGCGCCAGCAGCTGCTGTGCCGCCGGGTTGGCGTAGTGAACCGCCAGTGAGTCATCCAACAGCAGGATGCTGTTGATGAGTGAATTGAGGATCTGCCCAGCATCGGGCAGCTTGCCAGTTGCCATACAGCAGACTCCTGCACCTTTTTAGTGCATCTATCCTACTCCATCCGGGATCGGCGCGGTATGGAATAGTTTTGCAGAAAATACGGTGGAGAAAAAAACCCATCCGAAGATGGGCTGAAAGTTTCCACGGCAACAAAAAAGCGATAACAAAAATTGTGGGCGCCGTCCGCCTTTGCAGACGGCGCGGGTAGGGCTTAGACGCTGTAGTACAGTTCGAACTCAACCGGGTGTGGCGTCATGCGAACGCGGTCCATCTCTTCTTTGCGCAATTCGATGTAGGCATCGATCGCATCGTCGGTGAACACGCCGCCGCGGGTCAGGAACTCGCGGTCTTCGTTCAGTGCGGCCATCGCTTCGTCCAGCGAGCCGGCCACTTTTGGGATCTCGGCTTCTTCTTCCGGCGGCAGGTCGTACAGGTTTTTGTCCATGGCGTCGCCAGGGTGGATCTTGTTGATGATGCCGTCCAGGCCGGCCATCAGCAGTGCGGCGAAGCACAGGTATGGGTTAGCCGCCGGATCCGGGAAGCGGGCTTCGATGCGGCGCGCTTTCGGGCTGGCGACCACCGGGATGCGGATGGACGCGGAGCGGTTACGGGCGGAGTAGGCCAGCATCACAGGCGCTTCGTAGCCCGGCACCAGACGTTTGTACGAGTTGGTGGTCGGGTTGGCCAACGCGTTGATCGCCTTGGCGTGCTTGATGATGCCGCCGATGTAGAACAGCGCGGTTTCAGACAGGCCGCCGTATTTGTCGCCGGCGAACAGGTTGGTGCCGTTCTTGGACAGCGACATGTGGCAGTGCATGCCGGAACCGTTGTCGCCGAACATGGGCTTCGGCATGAAGGTCGCGGTTTTACCGAAGGCGTGCGCCACGTTGTGCACCACGTACTTGTAGATCTGAATTTCGTCGGCTTTCTTGGTCATGGTGTTGAAGCGGGTTGCCACTTCGTTCTGACCGGCGGTTGCCACTTCGTGGTGGTGCGCTTCAACCACCAGGCCCATCTCTTCCATGGTCAGACACATGGTGGAACGCAGATCCTGCGAAGAGTCGACCGGTGGAACCGGGAAGTAACCGCCTTTCACCGCCGGACGGTGGCCTTTGTTGCCGCCGTCGTATTTTGTGCCGGAGTTCCAGGCGCCTTCGATATCGTCGATCGCCACGTGGGAACCGCGGATGCTGCTGCCGAAGCGGATGTCGTCGAACAGGAAGAACTCAGGCTCTGGCCCGAACAGCACGGTGTCCGCGATGCCGGAGGAGCGCAGGAAGTCTTCGGCGCGTTTGGAGATGGAACGCGGGTCGCGATCGTAGCCTTGCATGGTGCCCGGCTCGAGAATGTCACAGCGAATGATCAGCGTAGGTTCTTCGAAGAACGGATCCAGAACCGCCGTGCTGGCGTCCGGCATCAGCACCATGTCAGATTCGTTGATGCCCTTCCAACCACCGATAGAGGAGCCGTCAAACATTTTACCTTCTTCGAAGAAGTCGGCGTTTACCTGGTGAGCCGGGATAGTCACGTGCTGTTCCTTACCCTTGGTGTCAGTGAAACGCAGGTCTACGAATTTCACTTCATGCTCATTCAGCATCGTCAAAACGTGTTCAGCGGACATACTTAACTCTCCCGGTTTATCATTGTCGTCGTCGTGGAACGAATCTGTGGAACTGGCTTTTTTTCGCCTTGAAAAGACTAAAGCGAAAAGCATGCCAACTTTTAAAAAAGGCTTTCATCGCCTTTCTGCGCGGGTTTTACCCAACCACAGTATGCACCATCAGTGATAAATTGCACCGAAATGGTGCAATTGGGGTGGGTGTGGGCACTGAAATGGTGCAAAAGTGCAACGATTGCGGCTTTTTGCACCGTGAAAGGGATCACAAACTGACCGGTACGCGGTTGTTTATAAGAGATGGTTGTGATCTTGTTTAGTCCCTCGCTTAATACGTGTACAATAGCGCGCTATTTCTAATGCCCGAGGCAAAGCTGTGATCGAAAATTTGCGTAACATCGCCATTATTGCCCACGTTGACCATGGTAAAACCACCCTGGTTGACAAGCTGCTGCAACAATCCGGTACTTTCGGAGAGCGTGCGGAAGCCACCGAACGCGTAATGGACTCCAACGATTTGGAGAAAGAGCGTGGGATTACCATCCTCGCAAAAAACACCGCCATTAATTGGAACGGTTACCGTATCAACATCGTGGATACCCCGGGACACGCCGACTTCGGCGGCGAGGTAGAGCGCGTGATGTCGATGGTTGACTCGGTGCTGCTGGTTGTGGATGCAATGGATGGCCCTATGCCGCAAACCCGCTTCGTGACCAAGAAGGCCTTCGCCAACGGTCTGAAGCCGATCGTGGTCATCAACAAGGTTGACCGTCCTGGCGCGCGCCCTGACTGGGTTGTGGATCAGGTGTTCGACCTGTTCGTGAACCTCGACGCGACCGACGAGCAGCTCGACTTCCCGATCATCTACGCTTCTGCGCTGAACGGCATCGCCGGCGTCGATCACACCGACATGGCGGAAGACATGACCCCGCTGTATCAGGCGATCGTCGACCACGTGTCTGCGCCGCAGGTTGAGCTGGAAGCGCCATTCCAGATGCAGATCTCCCAGTTGGACTACAACAACTACCTGGGCGTTATCGGCATCGGCCGCATCAAGCGCGGTAAAGTGAAGCCGAACCAGCAGGTCACCATCATCGACAGCGAAGGCAAAACTCGCAACGGTAAAGTGGGTAAAGTGTTGGGTCACCTGGGTCTGGAGCGTATCGACAGCACCCTGGCGGAAGCGGGCGACATCATCGCCATCACCGGCCTGGGCGAGCTGAACATCTCCGACACCATCTGCGACACCAACGCCGTAGAAGCGCTGCCGGCGCTGTCCGTCGACGAACCGACCGTCACCATGTTCTTCAACGTCAACACCTCGCCGTTCTGCGGTAAAGAAGGTAAGTACGTGACGTCGCGTCAGATCCTTGACCGTCTGAACAAAGAGCTGGTGCACAACGTGGCGCTGCGCGTCGAAGAAACCGACGATGCGGACGCCTTCCGCGTCTCCGGTCGTGGCGAGCTGCACCTGTCGGTGCTGATCGAAAACATGCGCCGTGAAGGTTTCGAGCTGGCGGTTTCCCGTCCGAAAGTTATCTTCCGCGAAATCGATGGCCGTAAGCAGGAGCCATTCGAGAACGTAACGCTGGATATCGAAGAGCAGCATCAGGGTTCCGTGATGCAGGCGATGGGTGAGCGTAAAGCCGACCTGAAAAACATGGATCCGGACGGTAAGGGCCGCGTGCGTCTCGACTACGTGATCCCAAGCCGCGGTCTGATCGGCTTCCGTAACGAATTCATGACCATGACTTCGGGTACCGGCCTGCTGTACTCCACCTTCAGCCACTACGACGACGTGCGTCCGGGCGAAGTGGGCCAGCGTCAGAACGGCGTGCTGATCTCCAACGGCCAGGGCAAAGCGGTCGCGTTCGCGCTGTTCGGCCTGCAGGATCGCGGCAAGCTGTTCCTGGGCCACGGTGCGGAAGTGTATGAAGGCCAGATCATCGGTATTCACTCACGTTCCAACGACCTGACCGTAAACTGCCTGACCGGTAAGAAGCTGACCAACATGCGTGCTTCCGGTACTGACGAAGCGACTACCCTGGTTCCGGCCATCAAAATGACCCTGGAGCAAGCTCTGGAGTTCATCGATGACGACGAACTGGTAGAAGTAACGCCAACCTCGATCCGTATCCGTAAGCGTCACCTGACGGAAAACGATCGTAAGCGTGCCAGCCGCGGTCCAAAAGACGCTTAATCGCTGATTGAGTGTCTCATGCTTAGGGCGCGGCTCTCGCGCCCTGAGTTTTTTCCTCTGTTGTTCCCCGTTTGTGCGGCGCGCTATGCGCTTTTCCGTTCGCTCCCTGTTCAGCTGTTCCTTTTCCCGCTACAGTGAAATCTCACCGGCCCATCAGGAGAGGACTATGCTGTATATCTTTGATTTAGGTAATGTGATCGTCGATATCGATTTCAAGCGTGTGCTGGGCGTGTGGAGCAATTTGAGCGGCACGCCGTTGGCGGTGCTGTCCGATCGTTTCACCATGGGTGAGGTGTTCCAGCAGCATGAGCGCGGTGAAATCAGCGATGAAGACTTCGCCGGCAAGCTGTGCGATGAAATGGGCATCGCGCTCAGCTTCGAACAATTTGCCACCGGCTGGCAGGCGGTATTTGTCGCGCTGCGCCCGGAAGTGATCGACATCATGCAGCGCCTGCGCAACGAAGGCCACCGGGTGGTGGTGCTGTCGAACACCAACCGTCTGCACTGCAACTACTGGCCGCAGCACTATCCTGAAGTGGCCGCCGCTGCCGATCATCTCTATTTGTCGCAAGATCTCGGCATGCGCAAGCCGGAGGCCGATATCTATCAACATGTGCTGGCCGCGGAAAACACCGCCGCCGCCGACGCGGTGTTCTTCGACGATCACCCGGCGAACGTCCTCGCCGCGCAGGCGCTGGGGATCAAGACGGTGCACGTCACCGATCGCGACGTGGTGCCGGCCTATTTTGCTCAATGAGCGCAGGGCGCGTTAAGCTTAAGGCGTATCAACGAACATCAAGGAGTGACCATGTCGTTTTTCCGCCGCAAGAAGCTGCCCTCTGCGATTAAGCCCGGCGTCACCTTCGGACGGCTGCTGTACCAGCGTATCGATCATGATGGCCTGACGATGTTGGCGGGCCATCTCGCCTATGTTTCCCTGCTGTCGCTGGTGCCGCTGGTCACCGTGGTGTTCGCGCTGTTCGCGGCTTTCCCGATGTTTTCCGACATCAGCGAGCAGCTGAAGAGCTTTATCTTTTCCAATTTCGTGCCGGCCGCCGGCAACGTGATCCAGAACTACCTGGAACAGTTCGTCGCCAATTCCAACAAGATGACCGCCGTCGGCACCTGCGGGCTGATCGTCACAGCGCTGTTGCTGATTTCCTCGGTGGACAGCGTGCTGAACACCATCTGGCGCAGCAAGAACAAACGGCCGATCGTCTTCTCCTTCGCCGTGTACTGGATGGTGCTGACGCTGGGGCCGCTGCTGGTGGGCGCCAGCATGGCCATCAGTTCTTACCTGCTGTCGCTCAACTGGCTGGCGCAGACCGGCGTCAATGGCCTGGTGGATCAGGTGCTGCGCATCTTCCCGTTGATTTTGTCGTGCATCTCCTTCTGGCTGCTGTATTGCATCGTGCCGACGGTGCGCGTGCCGCCCAAAGACGCGCTGATTGGCGCGGTGGTGGCCGGATTGCTGTTCGAGCTGGGCAAGAAGGGATTCGCGCTGTACGTCACCATGTTCCCTTCCTATCAGTTGATTTACGGCGTGCTGGCGGTGATCCCGATTTTATTCCTGTGGGTCTACTGGAGCTGGTGTATCGTGTTACTCGGCGCGGAAATCACCGTGACCATCGGCGAATACCGCGACTACCGCCGGCAGAAGGCGGGGCAACAGGAACCTAAACCAGAAGGGCAGCAGGAATGATTGCGTTGATTCAACGGGTGTTAAACGCCAGCGTCACGGTGGGTGGCGAGACGGTAGGCAAAATTGGCCCCGGTTTGTTAGTGTTATTGGGCGTGGAGCAGGGCGATAACGAGCAAAAAGCGCAGCGCCTGTGCGAACGCGTGTTGGGATACCGCATTTTCGGCGACGAGAACGACAAGATGAACCTCAACGTCCAGCAGGCCGGGGGCAGCGTGCTGGTCGTTTCGCAATTCACCCTGGCGGCGGACACCCAGAAGGGCATGCGGCCCAGCTTCTCGCGCGGCGCGGCGCCGCAAGAAGCCGATCGGTTGTATCAATATTTTGTTGGCCAGTGCCGCGAACGCGGCGTAGAGACCCAGACCGGCGAGTTCGCCGCCGACATGCAGGTGGCGCTGGTCAACGATGGTCCGGTGACATTCTGGCTACAGGTCTAAGCATTCGGAGAACAGGCGTCTATGTATCACCTACGAGTACCCGTAACAGAGCAAGAACTGAAAGAGTATTACCAGTTTCGCTGGGAAATGCTGCGCAAGCCGCTGCACCAGCCGGTGGGTTCGGAAAAGGATGCCTATGACGCCATGGCCCATCACCAAATGGTGGTGGACGAGGCCGGTAAAATCGTCGCCATCGGGCGGCTGTACATCAATGCCGACAACGAGGCGGCGATCCGTTTTCTGGCGGTAGACCCGACGCTGCAGGATAAAGGGCTGGGGACGCTGGTGGCGATGACGTTGGAGTCCGTCGCGCGGCAGGAAGGCGTGAAGCGGGTGGTGTGCAGCGCCCGTGAAGATGCGGTGGATTTCTTTGCCAAGCTGGGGTTCGTCAATCAGGGCGAGATCACTGCGCCGCAGACCACCCCGATCCGCCACTTTTTGATGATCAAACCGGTAGCGACGCTGGACGATATCCTGCATCGCCCCGATTGGTGCGGCCAATTGCAGCAGGCCTGGTATGAACATATCCCGCTGAGCGAAAAGATGGGCGTGCGTATCAGCCAGTACACCGGCCAGCGCTTCGTCACCACCATGCCGGAGATCGGCAACCAGAACCCGCACCATACGCTGTTTGCCGGCAGCCTGTTCTCGCTGGCGACGCTGACCGCCTGGGGGCTGATTTGGCTGCTGCTGCGCGAGCGCCATCTCGGTGGCACTATCATTCTGGCGGACGCGCACATTCGCTACAGCAAACCGATCACCGGCAGGCCGCGGGCGGTGGCGGATCTCGGTTCGCTAAGCGGTGATTTGGCGCGTCTGGCGCGGGGCCGCCGCGCGCGCGTGCACGCCGAAGTGCATCTGTTCGGCGATGAGGATAAGGGCGCGGTGTTCGAAGGCACTTATATGGTGTTGCCGGCCGAGCCGGATGTGCCGCTGGATCAGGGCGGTTCCGAAGCGCTGGAAGAGTAAAACGGCGGCCCTGCCTGGCGGCGGGCCGCGCGATAGATTACGGCAGCTGTTGGTTCACCGTCTGGCCGTCGCCGGCGGTGGCTTGCAGAGTCCCCTTCAATGAAGCTTTGAACGGCCCGTCGCTGTTCAGCAGCCCTTTCAACTGCAGCTCAAGGTTGCCGTCGCCCGTCAGCGGCACCGGCTGCCATCCCCATTGCTGTAAGGTATTGAGCGGTACCGAGCGGCCGTGCAGCGTCAGCAGGAATGGTTTGCCCGGCAACTGATCGACGGTCGCGTTGGCCTCAAGCAGCCCATTGGGCATAAAGGCGCTGAGTTCGGTGACGGCGATCTGGCTGGCATCGGCGTTCAGCGCCAGCGAAGGGCGCCGCACGTCGATCTTGTTGAAGGTCGCTTCGCTGCCGTTCAGGTTCAGCGAACCGGACCAGATGCCCCACTGGCGATCGCGTGCCAGCAGTAGATTGCTGCCGTAGCCGTCCAGCGCGGTGATCTGGAACGGAAACGCCGGGTTGATGTCGATGATCAGATTGCGGTTGGTGGTCAGCTTGGTGACGTACACCTCCGCCAGCCATTCCGGCAGCGGTTTCAGCCACAGCTCGCGCCAGTCGATAGGCAGGGTGTACTCCAGCGCCGCCATGGCCACTTCATCCAGCTGCAGGCGTTTGCCGGCGCGCAGCCAATTGCCGGAGGTACGCAGCAGCCCGCCTTCCCAGCGGGTGGTGAACTGCTGAATGGCGATGCCGGCGGAGGAGAGGCGCAGGGTGGCGATCGGGTCGATCAGGTGGAAACCGCCGTTGATCACATCGCTGGCATTGACGTTGAGTGAGCCGTCTTCGCTGCGCCAGTCGCCTTTTTCGATGCTGACGTTTTGCAGCGACAGATCGAGATCGTTAAACGCCCACGCCTTGCCTTCCAGGCGCGCGTCGATCAGATCGAAACGCTTGAGGGTGACCGGCGGCAGGGTGGTAAAGCGCTGCATGAATTCCGCCAGCGTCAACGGGGTCTGCATGCGCACGCCGCTCAGCCGCAGGCGATCCACCTGCCAACTGCCGTCGGCGGCGCGGCTGGCCACGCCGGTCAGGTCGCCCTGCGCCAGATCGGCGCCGAAATTGTTCAACAGCAGCTGGCCCTGTTTTTGCTCCCCCTGCACCAACACCTTCGAAGCGGGAATGCCGTTCAGCGTCATCGAACCGGCGCTGAACTGGAACTGATTGTTGTCCCCCAGCAGATGGCCGGCCAGCGGGCGCCACGGCGTGATGCCGGCATTGACCCGCTGCGCGTTGAGCTGCCACTCGTTATCGTTGGATTGCAGCGCCATGTTGCTCAGCTGCAGCACGTCGGCCTGTACAGGCAGCGCAGCAGTCTGCGGCTGCACGTTCAGCGTGCCGTCACGCAGCGTGACGCTGTGGAAATAACGCGGTTCGGTGATTTGGCGCAGGCTGAGGCCGAGATCGACGCGTTTGGCGGCCAGCGCCTGCGGCTGGCCATTGCGCGCCAGCTGCACCTCTTCCAGACCGATCTGGTCCGGCTGGCGCCACGAATGGGTGATTTTTCCTATCGACAGGCGGTATTCGCTGTTGTCGCTGATCCAGGCGCTCAGGCGGCCTGCCGCCCAGCGGGTTTGCCCCACCAGATACAGCACCACCGCCGCCAGCACGGTCAGCAGCAGCAACGTCAGCAACAGCTTTCCGATAAATTTCATCGTCTACATCCGCATCGGTCAAAAAAGATACCCTGTTTATGCCGCAATTGGCCGGGCATCTCAAGGGCAATGGTCTGATAGACAATAAAAAACGGCCGCAAGCGGCCGTTTGAACGTCAATGGACGGGTTACTTTTTCTCGTGTTCCTGCGGGAAGACCAGGTTCAGCACGATGGCGGTAATGCCGCCGGCGGCGATGCCGGAAGAGAGCAGGGTTTTCAGCCAGTCCGGCGCGAACTGGAGGATCAGCGGCTGCTGGGAGACGCCCATGCCGACGGCCAGCGACAGCGCCATGATCATGATGGCGCGGCGGTTCAGGCGCTCGCGCGACACGATGCGCACGCCGGAGGCGGCGATGGTGCCGAACATCACGATGGTCGCGCCGCCCAGCACTGGCTCAGGGATATGCTGCACGAAGCCGGCCACCGCCGGGAACAGCCCCAGCGCGATCAGCATCAGCGCCACCACGAAGCCGACGTAGCGGCTGGCGACGCCGGTCAGCTGGATCACGCCGTTGTTCTGGCCGAAGCAGGAGTTGGGGAAGGTGTTGAACACTGCCGACAGCATCGAGTTCAGGCCGTTGGCCAGCACGCCGCCCTTCAGGCGCTTCATATACAGCGGCCCGCTGACCGGCTGTTCGGAGACGTCGGAGGTGGCGGTGATGTCACCGATGGTTTCCAGCGAGGTGACCATAAAGATCAGCATCAGCGGCAGCAGCAGGTTCCAGTCGAAGCCCAGGCCGTAATAGAGCGGCGTGGGGATGGTGATCGCTGCCGTGGGCGCCGCCGGCGCGTCGGCGGGCAGCATGTCCATCGCCCAGGCCAATACATAGCCGACCGCCATGGCGATCACCAGCGAAGCGACGCGCAGGTAAGGGTTGCGCTGGCGGTTCAGCAGGATGATGACCGCCAGCACCGCGCCGGCCAGCAGCAGGTTTTTCGGTGAGCCGAAGCTGTGGTCGTTCATCGCGGCATAGCCGCCGCCGATCGAGGTCAGGCCGACCTGAATCAGCGACAGGCCGATGATCATCACCACGATGCCGGAAACCAGCGGGGTGATGATGCGGCGCGCCAGATGCAGCACGCGCGACAGCAAAATTTCGGTGCAGGAGGCGACCATCAGGGTGCCGAACAGCGCGGCCATCATGGTCGGCACGTCGGCGCCGCCGTTTTTCAGCGCCAGACCGCCCATGATCAGCGGCGAAACGAAATTGAAGCTGGTGCCCTGAATCGACAACAGCCCGGAACCCACCGGTCCCCAGGTTTTGATTTGCAGAATGGAAGCCAGACCGGAGGCGAACAGCGACATGCTGATGATGTGCTGGGTATCCTGTGCCGGCAGGCCCAGCGCCTGGCAGATCAGCAGAGCCGGTGTGATCACCGCGACGAACATCGCCAGCAGATGCTGGCCGGCGGCAAACAGCGTTTGCGGCAGCGGCGGGCGATCTTCCAGGCGATAAATCAGTTCACTGGCGCGGGGTTCTGAGGCGGCTTGGCGCGCGGCATCAAGCTCGGAGGATGACATGCTCATGGTGTGGCGTTTCCAGATACGGCAAAGCAGGCATTTTAATGCCCCGCCCCGCAAAAGCAAACGGTTGCGCGTAAATATTATGTTGCCGACTTTCCCGTTTATGTCGCATTTTCATTCATTTTTTCTTGTCATCTCAGCGTTTTTTACTTCTAATCCTGCACTCATCAAGTTTAAAAACTAAGTGGTTTTCTATAACTTATTATTTTTATTTGGATCTTTTCCCTTACATGGAGTACCTGGATGTTTCATCTTGATACTTATGGCACGTTAGTCGCGGCGACGCTGGTTTTGCTCCTCGGGGGCAAGTGCGTCAGAACCATTCCCCTGCTGCGAAAATATACCATTCCTGCTCCCGTCGCCGGCGGTTTGCTGGTGGCCCTCCTGCTGTTAGCCCTGAAAAAGCTCGTCAACTGGGAAGTCAGTTTTGACATGTCGCTGAAGGATCCGCTGATGCTGGCCTTCTTCGCCACCATCGGCCTGAACGCCAACCTGGCGCGTTTGCGCGCCGGCGGCAAGGTGCTGGTAGTGTTCCTGTTCGTGGTGCTGGGGCTGCTTATCGTGCAGAACGCCATCGGCATCGGCATGGCGAAAATGCTGGGGCTGGATCCGCTGATGGGCCTGATTGCCGGATCAATCACCCTGTCGGGTGGCCACGGCACCGGGGCGGCCTGGAGCAAGCTGTTCATCGAGCGCTACGGTTTTGAAAACGCGACGGAAGTCGCCATGGCCTGCGCCACCTTCGGCCTGGTGCTGGGCGGTCTGATCGGCGGCCCGGTGGCGCGCTATCTGGTCAAGCACTCCTCCACGCCGGAAGGCACCCCGGAAGACAGCGTGCAGCCGAGCGGTTTTGAGAAGCCGGAAAGCGGCCGCCTGATCACCTCGCTGGTGATGATCGAAACCATCGCCATGATCGCCATCTGTCTGAGCCTGGGGCAGTTGATTGCCGGCCTGCTGGGCGGCACGGTGTTTGAACTGCCAAACTTCGTTTGCGTGCTGTTCGTCGGGGTGATCCTCAGCAACACGCTGGCCTTCACCGGCTTCTATACCGTGTTCGAGCGGGCGGTGTCGGTGTTGGGCAACGTCAGCCTGTCGCTATTCCTGGCGATGGCGTTGATGAGCCTGCGCCTGTGGGAACTGGCCTCGCTGGCGCTGCCGATGCTGGCGATCCTGGCGGTGCAGACGCTGGTGATGGCGCTCTACGCAATATTCGTCACCTACCGGGTGATGGGCAAGAACTACGACGCGGCGGTGCTGGCCGCCGGCCACTGCGGCTTCGGCATGGGTGCCACGCCGACGGCGATCGCCAACATGCAGGCGATCACCGATCGTTTCGGCCCGTCGCACGTGGCGTTTTTGGTGGTGCCGATGGTGGGGGCGTTCTTTATCGATATCGCCAATGCCATCGTCATCAAGCTGTATCTGCTGCTGCCGGTGTTCCCGGCGGTGGGGTGATATCGCGAGCCAGAAAAAAAGAAGAGGGCGCCGTCGGCGCCCTTTTTTACGCGTTGGAGTAGCGCGCCTTCTCCGGCAGCCAGCGCTCGATCAGTGCCTGGGCGTGCTCCGGATAGTGCTGGTGGAGGTGGCGAGCGACGCGTTGCACTTCGGGGATCATCGCCTGGTCGCGCAGCAGGTCCGCCACTTTGAATTCGGCGCTGCCGGTCTGGCGGGTGCCGAGCAGCTCGCCCGGGCCGCGGATCTCCAGATCGCGCTGCGCGATGACGAAGCCGTCATTGCTGTCGCGCAGCACCTGCAGGCGCGTTTGCGCGGTTTTGCTCAGCGGCGTTTTGTACAGCAGCACACAGTGTGAGGCCACCGCGCCGCGCCCTACGCGGCCACGCAGCTGGTGCAGCTGCGCCAGGCCCAGCCGTTCCGGATTTTCGATGATCATCAGGCTGGCGTTCGGCACGTCGACGCCGACTTCGATCACCGTGGTGGCGACCAACAGCTGCAGCTCGCCCTGTTTAAACGCCTGCATCACCGCCTGCTTCTCCTGCGCTTTCATGCGGCCGTGCACCAGCGCCACCTTCAGCTCCGGCAATGCGGCTTTCAATTCCTCCCAGGTGGCTTCCGCCGCCTGCGCTTCCAGCAGCTCAGATTCCTCGATCAGCGTACACACCCAGTAAGCCTGCCGCCCCTCTTCCAGGCAGGCGCTCTTCACCCGTTGAATGATGTCGGCGCGGCGGGTATCGGGAATGGCGACGGTGGTCACCGGCGTGCGGCCCGGCGGCAGTTCGTCGATGACCGAGGTATCGAGGTCGGCATAGGCGGTCATCGCCAGCGTGCGCGGGATCGGCGTGGCGGTCATGATCAGCTGATGGGCGTGGAAGCCTTGCTCTTCGCCTTTCTCCCACAGCGCCAGCCGCTGATGCACCCCGAAGCGGTGCTGCTCATCGATGATCACCAGCGCCAGGCCATTGAACTGCACCTGCTCCTGGAAGATGGCGTGGGTGCCGACCACCATCGACACTTGGCCGCTGGCGATGGCTTCCTGCTGCGCGATGCGCGCCTTGCCTTTCTGCTTGCCGGCCAGCCAGCCGACCTCCAGCCCCAGCGGTTCAAACCACTGGCGGAAATTGTTGGCGTGCTGCTCGGCCAGCAGCTCGGTCGGCGCCATCAGCGCCACCTGTTTGCCGTGCGCGATAGCGCGCAGCGCCGCCAGCGCCGCCACCAGCGTTTTGCCGGAGCCGACGTCGCCTTGCACCAGCCGCATCATCGGGAAGTCTTTTTGCATGTCGGCTTCGATGTCGGCCACCACGCGCGTTTGCGCGCCGGTCGGCGAGAACGGCAGCTGGGCGAGAAAACGTTTTTTCAGCCGATCGTCCGGCAGCAGCGGCTGCGCCTGATAACTCTGGGCGCCGGCGCGTACCGCCAGCATGCTGAGGTTATGCGCCAACAGCTCTTCGAGGATCAGGCGTTTTTGCGCCGGGTGTTTGCCCAGCTCCAGATCCGCCAGCTGGATGTCCGGCGGCGGGCGGTGCAGGGTGTGCAGCGCCTGCGGCAGGCTCATCAGGCCGCCGCTCAGCTCCGGCGGCAGCAGCTCGGCGATGGCGCAGGTATCCAGCAGCGCCAGCGCCTGGTCGGTCAGCTTGCGCAGCGTGGCCTGCCGCACCCCTTCGGTGGTGGGGTAAACCGGCGTCAGCGACTCCTGCAGCTCGACTTCGCTGGCTTCGCCCTGAATGCGGTATTCCGGATGGATGATCTCCGCGCCGTGGTTGCCGCGTTTGATCTCGCCGTAGGCGGTCACGCGGCGGCCGGTGGCCAGGCTGTTTTTCATCGCGGCGTTGAAGTTGAAGAACCGCATGGTGAGGATGCCGGTGCCGTCGCTGATCTGGCAGGTCAGCATGCGGCGGCGGCCGAAGCTGATGTCGCTGCGCAGCACTTCCCCCTCTACCGTGGCGTAGATGCCCGGCAGCAGATCGTTGATCGGGTAGAGGCGGGTGCGGTCTTCGTAGCGCAGCGGCAGGTGCAGCAGCAGATCCTGAATGGTGTCGAGGCCGAGTTTGGCCAATTTGCCCGCCTGGCTGGCGCCAACCCCGGAAAGCGTGGTGAGTGGGACAGCATCCAGCAGGCGGCCTTTCATTTGCGCACCGTCGCCTGCATGGCCGCCCACCATTCGGCGCTGGCGACCACCTGGCCCTGTTCATCGATCTGCGGGCGCGGCAGCCCTTTGCGCTTGGCCACGTTGGCCAGCACCGGGTAACCGCCTTCGAACAGCAGACGCTGCTGCTCTTCTTCATCCAGCATGCTGTTGTCGCGACGGTACAGGCCGGCATTTTGCCGCTGGCGCTGCGCTTCATACAGGATCAACGCCGAAGCCACGGAGACGTTGAGCGATTGCACCATGCCGATCATCGGAATGACGATGTCCTGATCGGCCAGCGCCAGCGCTTCTTCGGTGATGCCGGTTTTTTCCTGGCCGAGCAGCACGCAGGTTGGCCGGGTGTAGTCCACCTCGCGGAAATCGACCGCGCGCGCAGACAGGTTGGTAGCCAGAATTTGCATGCCCTGCGCTTTCAGGTGACCGACCGCGTCGCCGATGGTGCGGTGGGTTTTAACGCTGACCCAGCTGTTGCTGCCGGCGGCGGAGGAGACCAGGGTGCGCATGCGGGTGGTGGGCCACACGGCGTGGACCTGATGCACGCCGACGGCGTCGGCGGTACGGATAATGGCGGAGACGTTATGCGGCTTGTGCACCTGCTCCAGGCAGACCGTCAGATCCGGCTGCCGGGTCGCGAGCATTTCACAAATCCGCGCATAGCGTTCAGGACTCATAAGCGCTAGTTTCGGTTGCGGTTAACTTTGATCACATCCGGCATGATACGGATTTTACGCATAATGTTTGCCAAATGGATGCGATCGCGGGTGGTCAAGCGGATAAAGGCGCTATAAACCCGACCGTCTTTCTCTTCGGTGTTCAGGCTCTGAATATTGGACTCGGCCGCGTTGATCGCCGCCGTCAGGTTGGCCAGTGCGCCCTGGTGGTTAAACATATCCACCTTGATTTCGGCGATGAACTCCTGCTCGGTCTCTTTATCCCACTCGACCGCCATGAACTTCTCAGGCTCTTTCTGATAGCCGCGAATATTGCGGCAGGATTCATGGTGGATCACCAGCCCTTTGCCCGGGCTGACGTGAGCGATAATCGGGTCGCCCGGAATCGGACGGCAGCACTTGGCGAAGGTGATCAATACGCCGTCGGCGCCCTTGATGGCCAGGTTGCGCACGCCGGAGGTGGTGCCCAGGCTGGACTGATCGCCCTGCAGGTTCTTCGCCACCACTACGCTCATGGCGTTGCCGAGGCCGATTTCCGCCAGCAGATCGTCCAGCGTCGCCAGCTTCATGCGGTCCAGCTCGTGCTGAATGTTTTCCTGCGGGATTTCGGCCAGTTTGCGGCTGCCGCCCAGCGCATGGTTGAGCAGACGGCGGCCGAGGCCGACGGAGTCGTCGCGCTTGAGGTTCTTCAGCATCTGGCGAATTTTGGCGCGCGCTTTCGAACTGACCACAAAGTTCAGCCAGGCGGCGTTGGGCCGTGCGCCCGGCGCGGTGATGATCTCGACGGTCTGGCCGCTGGTCAGCGACTGCGACAGCGGGTACGGCTGACGATCGACGCGCGCGCCGACGCAGGCATGGCCGATATCGGTATGCACCGCATAGGCGAAGTCGACCGGCGTGGCGCCGGCGGGCAGCTCGACGATGCGGCCTTCCGGGGTGAAAACGTAAATCTCATCCGGGAACAGATCGGATTTGACGCTCTCGATAAATTCAAACGAACTGCCGGCGCTTTGCTGTAGCTCCAGCAGGCTTTGCATCCAGCGCTGGGCGCGGATCTGCGCCGTGGTGCCGGTTTCGCCCTGTTCTCTTTCCTTGTAAGCCCAGTGCGCGGCCACCCCCATCTCAGCCATCTGATCCATGTCTTCGGTGCGGATCTGCACTTCGACCGGCACGCCGTGCGGGCCGATCAGCGAGGTATGCAGCGATTGATAGCCGTTGGCCTTGGGAATGGCGATGTAATCTTTCACCCGCCCCGGACGCGGTTTATACAGGCTGTGCACCTGGCCGAGTACGCGGTAGCAGGTATCGACCTCTTTTACGATCACCCGGAACGCGTAGATATCCATGATGGAATGGAAACGCTGTTCTTTCAGGTGCATCTTGAGGTAGATGGAGTAGAGGTGTTTTTCCCTTCCGCTGACGCGGCAGGCGATGCCGGCCTCGGTCAGCCGCCCTTCGATCTCGGAGAGGATTTTTTGAATCATCTCTTTGCGGTTGCCGCGCGCGGCTTTCACCACTTCCTTGATCACGCGATAACGGTTTGGGTACAGCGCCTCGAAGCCCAGCTCTTCCAGCTCGGTTTTCAGGTGATGAATACCCAGGCGGTGGGCGAGGGGGCTGTAGATTTCCAGTGTTTCACGCGCGATGCGCCGGCGTTTGTCGGGGCGCAGCGAACCGAGGGTGCGCATGTTGTGCGTACGGTCGGCCAGCTTGATCAGCACGACGCGGATATCCTGCACCATCGCCATGATCATCTTGCGGAAGTTTTCCGCCTGCGCTTCTTTCTTGTCCTGGAACTTCAGCTTGTCGAGCTTGGAGACGCCCTCGACCAGTTCGGCGACGCTCTTGCCGAACAGCTGTTCCATATCTTGATAGGTGGCCGGGGTGTCTTCGATGACGTCGTGCAGCAACGCCGCCATCAGCGTCTCGTGGTCGAGACGCATTTCCGCCAGGATGCAGGCCACGGCGACCGGGTGAGTAATGTAGGGCTCACCGCTGGAGCGTGTCTGGCCCTCGTGCGCGTCGCGCGCGACGAGGTATGCCTGTTTGAGGCGCTTAATCTGCTCCTCGGGCAGGTAACGTTGAATCAGCAGATTCAGGCTTTCAAACAGGTACAAGGCGGACTCGCTGTCTAATTAACGACGACCTTCAGCAATCGCGGTAACCGCTTGAATCTCTGCGGCTTCCTGCTCTTGCTGTTCCTGGCGCTCACGCACGTCGAGGATCTGGCTGGTGATCAGGCCTTCTTCGATTTCGCGCAGGGCGATAACGGTGTACTTGTCGTTCTCTTCCGGAACCAGTGCATCTTTGCCGCCGGTCTGGATCTGACGCGCCCGACGAGCAGCGACCAACACCAGGTCAAAACGGTTACCAATTTTCTCTACAGCGTCTTGAACAGTTACGCGTGCCATATTTGTGCTACTCCACAGGTGACGAAAAGACTGGGCATGATACTGAAACTGCCTTCAGTCTGCCAATAGTTTGCTGATTAAAGCGTCATGCCGCAGCAACTGGCGGCCCAAACGCAGGCGTTCGGCGCGAATGATGGTCTTCAGATCGGACAGCGCCAGATCGAAATCATCGTTCACGATCAGGTAATCGTACTCCGCGTAATGCGTCATTTCCGCCACGGCCTGAGCCATGCGTTTGGCGATCACCTCTTCGGAATCCTGCCCGCGCCCGCGCAGGCGGCGGCCCAGTTCTTCCTTCGACGGCGGCAGAATGAAGATGCTGCGCGCCTGCGGCATTTTGGCGCGGATTTGCTGCGCGCCCTGCCAGTCGATATCCAGAAACACGTCTACGCCGGTCGCCAACACTTGTTCGATGGCGGCGCGTGAGGTGCCGTAATAGTTGCCGAACACTTCGGCGTGCTCAAGAAACGCATCCTGCTCGATCATCCGGCGGAATTCGTCTTTCGATACGAAGAAATAGTGCTCGCCGTGATTTTCACCCGGGCGGCTGTCGCGCGTGGTGTGCGAAACCGAAACCTGCGTGTCGTACAGCGGTTGCGTCTTTAACAAAGCCTGAATCAGACTTGATTTACCTGCGCCACTGGGAGCAGAGACAATATAAAGCGTGCCTTGAGCCATGATGATGTTCGTTGATAACGGTTGATATGCCAAAAACAGCGGATGTGTATTTTCTCCGCACAGTATACACGGCTAACGCGCCGGGTGCAGCGTTAGCTCGCATTTTGCCCGTGGCTTTGCGCGGAAAAAGCGGTGAATGCGCGAATATGCGCGCTGAAGAGCGATATTTTGGCAATTTTGGCCCAGCGGCGGCGCGCTGCCGCCCCGGGATCAGTGATCCGGATGTTGGTAGTTGAACACCGGCAGACCGAGGCGGAAGCGCAGGGCGATCAGACGCGCGCTCAGGCCGGCGACCAGCGTGAGGATCACCACCAGATTGTGCGGCAGGCTGAGGTGCTGCAGGCCGATATACAGCCAGGCGGCGCTGAAGGAGATGCCGGCGTAGATCTCTTTCTGGAAAACCAGCGGGATACGGTTGCAGAACATATCGCGCAGCACCCCGCCGAAGACGCCGGTGATCACCGCGGCGATGGCGGCGATAATCGCGCTGTGCCCCATATCCAGCGCCACCTGCGCGCCGATGATCGAGAAGACGATCAGGCCGACGGCGTCGAGCACCAGGAACAGGCGGCGCAGATGGCGCATCAGGGGAGCCACCCAGGTGGTGACGATCGCCGCTATTGCGACGATGACGATGTATTCCGGGTGTTTGACCCAGCCCAACGGAAAATGCCCGAGCAACATATCGCGCACCGACCCGCCGCCGATCGCGGTGACCGAGGCGATGATGATCACGCCGAACATGTCCATTTGGCGGCGGCCGGCCGCCAGCGCGCCGGTCATGGCTTCGGCGGTGATGCCGATGATATAAAGGATGCTCAGTAACATAAGGGATTCACAGCGTACTTGCGTCAGAATGATGGCCGGCAGGGTAATCGCCGCCGAGGACGCGCGCCACTGAGTTTTTTTCACCGATGGCATTTCGGATTAATATAGCTAATCCAAACACTATTTTTATTGCCGATAACCAGCCTTTTTTAACATCTTGTTGTTAATGAATGCATTAGAAATTTCGCGCTAATTTCCATCGCTGACTATGATTTTTGCAGCGAATCCTTCAACCGAAAAATCGAGACTGCAGATGAAAAACTCCCCGAAACTGGCCGCCGGCGCCGTGATGGCTGCCGCCCTGCTGCTGAGCGGCTGCGTGGCGCCAGGCCACCAGACAACGTCACCCGCCCCGGCTTGCCGCACCGGCGATCCGCTGGTGCAGACAACGCTCTACTTCGGCCTGAACCGGCCGGCGGGGCCGGCGATCACCGCCGCCGAGTGGCAAACCTTCGTCGACAGCCAGGTGACACCACGTTTTAAAGACGGGCTGACGGTGTTTGATGCCAAAGGGCAGTGGCTGGGCCACGACGGCAAACTGGCGCGCGAGAACAGCAAGGCGCTGCTGCTGATCCATGCGCCGGGCAAAGAGAGCGAGGCGAATATCGAGGCGCTGCGCAGCGGCTATAAGCAGCAGTTTGCGCAGGATTCGGTGATGCGAGTGGATGCGCCGGTGTGCGTGGCGTTTTAAAACGCACTCCCGGCCGCCTGGCCGGGAGTGGAGATTACAGCACCAGGCCGGCGATGGCCGCCGACAGCAGGCTCACCAGCGTCGAACCGTAAACCAGCTTCAGGCCAAAGCGGGAAACTACGTTGCCTTGCTGCTCGTTCAGTCCTTTGATGGCGCCGGCGACGATGCCGATGGAGGCGAAGTTGGCGAACGACACCAGGAACACCGACAGAATGCCCAGCCCGCGCGGCGACAGCTCCGCCGCGATCTTCTTCAGTTCAATCATCGCCACGAATTCGTTGGCCACCAGTTTGGTCGCCATGATGCTGCCCGCCTTCAGGGCCTCTTCCGCCGGGATGCCGATCAGCCAGGCCAGCGGATAGAACACGTAGCCGAGGATCTGCTGGAAGCTGATGCCGAGCACCGCCGAGAACAGCGCGTTGACGGCGGAGATCAGCGCGATAAAGCCGATCAGCATCGCCGCGATGATCATCGCAATCTTGAAGCCGGCCAGAATGTACTCGCCCAACATTTCGAAGAAGCTCTGATCTTCGTGCAGCTTGTTCAGCTTCAGCTCCGGCTCGTCTTCGACCTGATACGGGTTGATGATCGACAGGATGATGAAGGTGCTGAACATATTAAGGATCAACGCCGCCACCACGTACTGCGCGTCGATCATCGACATGTAGGCGCCGACGATGGAGAGGGATACCGTCGACATGGCGGTCGCGGCCATGGTGTACATGCGGCGCGGCGAGATGTCGCCGATGATGCCCTTGTAGGCGATGAAGTTCTCCGACTGCCCCAGCACCAGCGTGCTGACGGCGTTGAACGATTCCAGCTTGCCCATGCCGTTGACCTTGGACAGCAGGGTGCCCACCAGGCGGATGATCAGCGGCAGGATGCGGAAATGCTGCAAAATGCCGATCAGGGCGGAAATAAAGATGATAGGGCACAAAACGCCGAGGAAGATAAACGCCAGGCCATCCTTGCTCATGCCGCCGAATACGAACTCCGATCCTTGGGCGGCGTAGGCGAGCAGGGTGTCAAAGAAGCCGGCGACGTGTTTGATCACGCTGAGCCCGCTGGCGGAGTGCAGGAAGAAGTAGGCCAGCGCGCCTTCGATCACCAACAGCTGGATGATATAGCGCAGGCGGATTTTCTTGCGATTATTGCTGACCAGCAGCGCCAGGGCGATGATCACCACCAGGGCCATAATAAATTGCAGAATTTGTGGCATAAACGGTCCGTACGGTTCACGGGCAGGAAAAAAACACATTTAGCCACAGCATCGCCGTCCTTTCATTACCTTGCGTGATAATTAGAACAAAATACTTATGGCGTGCGGGATATCTTGCCGAATGTCATCCGCACGCGCTGCTCGGCAGTTTTTCATAAGCCCCCGAAGTGCCTTGGTGAGCCGTCTTCCATGATGCCTGCCGGCTCGCAGCCTGATGTAATCACTGTCACTCGCGTGCAAACGCCTGGAATCTGGCTCGCAACTGGCACTTTTTCATGGCGTAAAGCGTGGTTTTCTCGAGGGAAGCGGAGAAAAATGCCTGAACAAGGCGCTACGACCGGCGCATTTTCTCGGACAAGGAGACGAACAATGAATACCGGCACGTTGCTCAGGGCGCTGGCCAACGGCGTTAATCCCGACACCGGCGAGCTGTTGAGACCGGCTTCGGCGGCCTGCGCGCCGGAGGCTATCCGCCTGCTGTTCGCGTTGGCCAACGAGTTCGACGGTGAAGCCGAACCGCAGAAAAAAACGAGGCTGACGCCGGAAGAAAAGCGGCAGAAGAATCTGGCCGAGGGACGGCCGGCCAATGCCTACTTCCCCTGGCCGGAAGAGGAAAAGCTGCGGCTGCGCGAGAGCCATGCGGCCGGGGCGACGCTGGAAGCGCTGAGCGATGAGTTCGAACGCTCAACCTGGAGCATTGCGGTGCAGCTGCAGAAAATGGGGTTGATCGGTGAGGAGCAGGCGGCCGCCTATCGCTGATCTGCAGCCATAAAAAAGCCCGCGTGGCGCGGGCTTGATGGCGTGCGGAGCGGGATCACTCGATGTTCTGGATTTGCTCGCGCATCTGCTCGATCAGCACCTTCAGCTCGATGGCGGAGGCGGTGACGTCGGCATTGATCGACTTGGAGGCCAGGGTGTTCGATTCGCGGTTGAACTCCTGCATCATAAAGTCGAGGCGGCGGCCGACGGCTTCTTTCTTCTTCAGGATGTTGTGCGTTTCTTTCACGTGCGCTTCCAGGCGGTCCAGCTCTTCGGCGACGTCGATGCGCTGCGCCATCAGTACCAGCTCCTGCTCCAGGCGGGTGTTTTCCAGCTGCACCTGCGCCTCTTCCAGCTTGCTGACCAGGCGCTCGCGCTGCCATTGCAGGATGTTCGGCATCTGGGCGCGCACTTTGACCACTTCGGCGCTGACGCCGTCGAGGCGCTGTTCGATCAGCGTTTTCAGCGCGGCGCCTTCGCTTTCGCGTGCGACGATAAAGTCATCCAGCGCGCCGTCCAGCGCCTGCATCAGCTCGGCGCTGATGGCGTCCAGATCCTGCTCCTGCGCGGACATCACGCCCGGCCAGCGCAGCACGTCGATCGGGTTGATTTCCCCTTCGTCGCTCTGCATTTTCACCCAGTTGGCGGCTTCGACCAGCTGTTTGGCCAGCTTTTCGTTCAGGATCAGCGAGCTTTGCGCGCTTGGATCCAGTTCGAAACGCAGGTTGCATTCGACTTTGCCGCGGGTCAGGCGGCCACGGATACGTTCACGGATCACCGGCTCCAGGCTGCGGAATTGTTCCGGCAGGCGGATGTAGGTTTCTAAGTAGCGCTGGTTAACGGAACGCAGCTCCCAGGCTGCGCTGCCCCATTCACCCTTGATTTCACGCCGGGCGTAGGCGGTCATGCTGCGGATCATTGATGCGTACCCGTAATAGGAAAAGATGGGGCGATTATAGCGTCGCGGCTGCGGGCAGGATAGGCATTACGTCACGAAGCCCGTATAATGCGCAGCCAATAGTTGATTTGAAGCCGGAGAGAGCCCATGCGTCCTGCAGGCAGAGCACCACAGCAAGTTCGCCCCCTGACACTGACCCGTCACTATACCAAACACGCTGAAGGTTCAGTGCTGGTTGAGTTTGGCGATACCAAAGTCTTGTGCACCGCCACGGTAGAAGAGGGCGTTCCGCGCTTCCTGAAAGGCCAGGGGCAAGGTTGGATCACCGCCGAGTACGGTATGCTGCCGCGCTCCACCCACAGCCGCAACGCCCGTGAAGCCGCCAAAGGCAAGCAGGGCGGCCGCACGCTGGAGATCCAGCGTCTGATCGCCCGCTCGCTGCGCGCCGCGGTGGATCTGAAAAAGCTCGGTGAATTCACCATCACCCTCGACTGCGACGTGCTGCAGGCCGACGGCGGTACCCGCACCGCCTCCATCTCCGGCGCCTGCGTGGCGCTGGCCGACGCGCTGAACACGCTGGTGGCCAACGGCAAGCTGAAAGCCAACCCGATGAAGGGCATGGTGGCGGCGGTTTCCGTCGGCATCGTCAATGGCGAAGCGCTGTGCGATCTGGAGTATGTGGAAGATTCCGCCGCGGAAACCGACATGAACGTGGTGATGATGGAAGACGGCCGCATGATTGAAGTGCAGGGCACCGCCGAAGGCGAGCCGTTCAGCCACGATGAGCTGTTGGCGCTGTTGGCGCTGGCCCGAGGGGGCATCGAAACCATCTTCCAGGCGCAGAAAGCGGCGCTGGCGGACTGATTTTTCAAGGCGACTGAGAAGTCGCCTTTTTTATGCCCGGCGATCGGGCGGCAGTAATGACAAGACCCAAGCAGATTCAGACGAGGAGAAGCAGTAATGAAAGCCTATCAGCGCCAGTTTATCGAGTTCGCGCTTAACAAGCAGGTATTGAAGTTCGGCGAGTTCACCCTGAAGTCCGGCCGCACCAGCCCGTATTTCTTCAACGCCGGCCTGTTTAATACCGGGCGCGATCTTGCGCTGTTGGGGCGCTTCTACGCCGAAGCCCTGATGGATTCCGGCATCGATTTTGATCTGCTGTTTGGCCCGGCCTATAAAGGCATTCCTATCGCCACCACCACGGCGGTGGCGCTGGCTGAACACCATGAGCGCGACGTGCCTTACTGCTTTAACCGCAAGGAAGCCAAGACCCATGGCGAAGGCGGTTCGCTGGTGGGCAGCCCGCTGCAGGGGCGCGTGATGCTGGTGGACGATGTGATCACCGCCGGCACCGCGATCCGCGAGTCGATGGAAATCATCGGCGCCAGCGGCGCTTCGCTGGCGGGCGTGCTGATCTCCCTCGACCGTCAGGAACGCGGCCGCGCGGATATCTCTGCCATCCAGGAAGTGGAACGCGACTATCACTGCAAGGTGATTTCGATCGTGACGCTGAAAGACCTGATTGCCTACCTGGAAGAGAAACCGGAGATGGCGGACCACCTGGCGGCGGTGCGCGCTTACCGCGAGCAGTACGGCGTGTAAATAACAACGCCGGGCATGCCCGGCGTTTTCGTTATTGCAGCTGTGCCGCTAATAGCGGCCAGCGGGCGTCGAATTCCTGCGTGGGGCGATAGCGGAATTCCGAACGCACATAGCGCGACAACATGCCTTCGCAGAAGGCCAGCAGTTGGCTGGCCAGCAGCGTTTCATCGACGATAAAGCCTTTGCCTTCGCGCAATTTGCGCTCTTTCAGCACCTGACGCAGCTGCGCCTCGATGCGCTCGAACAGCTGGTTGATGCGGCCCTGCAGGCGATCCTGTTCAAACATCAGCGCGTGGCCGGTCATGATGCGCGTCAGCCCTGGGTTGCGCTCCGCAAAGCCCAGAATCAGCAGCAAAATCAGGCGCAGACGATTAAACGTCTCTTTCTCGTCCTGCAAGATCAGGTTGATGCGGGTGATCAGGCTGTCTTCGATAAACTCGATCAGACTGTCGAACATCCGTGTCTTGCTGGGGAAATGCCGGTACAGCGCAGCTTCAGAAACACCCACGTTCGCGGCGAGCTTGGCGGTGGTGATGCGTTGGCTGCCGTCGCTGGATTCCAGCATCTGGGCTAACGCCTGCAATATTTCCTCGCGCCGATTCCTTTTCGTCTTTTCTTTTTCTGCCATGTCTGATTAGACCCTTGCTAAAACTTAACTGACGGAAACCCGCGCACCGGCCGCTGCAGAGCAGGCTCTGTGCGGCTTATGTGATAGCTTTTTTACGATGCTGGGGTCAGCGGCCTTAACGGCCTTTTTCCGCGCTGCCTGGTGTGCGCTGCAATTGTCGCGGTAAAACCTTGCCGCAGAGACATCCTTCTCCCCGAAAAGGCAAGGTTCAGGCGACGTTTCCCTGCCGGCCATCGTGCATTGGGTGGCGCTTAGTGGCGCCCCGAGTGGCCGAAGCCGCCTTCGCCGCGTTCGCTGCTGTCGAACTCTTCCACCAGGTTGAATTCGGCCTGCACCACTGGCACGAAGACCATCTGCGCGATACGTTCGCCCGGCTCGATGGTGAAGTGCTTCTGGCCGCGGTTCCACACGGACACCATCAGCTGGCCCTGGTAATCGGAGTCTATCAGGCCGACCAGGTTGCCCAGCACGACGCCGTGTTTATGGCCCAGGCCCGAGCGCGGCAGGATCACCGCCGCCAGGCTGGCGTCGGCGATGTGGATCGCGAGGCCGGTAGGCAGCAGCGTGGTTTCACCCGGCGCCAGCTCCACCGCGCTGTCCAGGCAGGCGCGCAGGTCGAGACCGGCGGAGCCCGGCGTAGCGTAGGTCGGTAGCGGGAAATCCTGACCGATGCGCGGGTCGAGGATCTTAACGTCGATTTTTTTCATCATAACGGCTGACTATCTCGTCTATTAAACGTTGGCCAAGGAGTGCCTTGTCGCTCAGCGCCAGGCGCTTTTCTCCATCCTGCCAAAAAAGGTGCAGGGCATTGGTGTCGCTGTTGAACCCGTGCTCTGCAAGCGAAACATCGTTAGCGCAAATCAAATCCAGCTTCTTACGCGCCAGTTTTTGCCGCGCGTATTCTTCCACATTCTGGGTTTCGGCGGCAAACCCCACGACAAACGGTCGATTTTTGGTCATCGCCGCCACGCCGGCGACGATATCGGGGTTTTTTACCATCTTGAGGACGATTTCATCACCCTGTTTTTTTATTTTTTCATCGGCGATCCGCTCGGGGCGGTAGTCGGCCACGGCGGCGCAGGAGATGAAAATCTGCTGCTGAGCGGCGCGCTGTTGCACCGCCTGTTCCATCTCCAGCGCGCTGGTGACGTCGACTCGGGTGACTGATGGCGGCGTCGGCAAATTGACCGGCCCGGCGATCAGCGTCACCTGCGCGCCGCGAACGGCGGCGGCGCGGGCAATGGCGAAGCCCATTTTGCCGGAGCTGTGATTGCTGATGAAACGCACCGGATCCAGCGCTTCACGCGTCGGGCCGGCGGTGATCATAACCTGCAAATGTTGCAGATCCTGCGTGACAGAGAAATGGCCGTTCGCCAGCTCGACGATGTCCAGCGGATCCAGCATGCGGCCCGGGCCGACGTCGCCGCAGGCCTGGCTGCCGCTGTCCGGCCCCCAGAGCAGCATGCCGCGCGCCTGAAGCGTTTGCAGGTTGGCCTGCGTGGCGGCGGCGCGATACATCTGCTGGTTCATGGCGGGGGCGGCGGCGATAGGTGCGTCGGTCGCCAGGCAGACGGTGGTCAGCAGATCGTTGGCCATGCCGGCGGCGACGCGCGCCAGCAGATCGGCGGTCGCCGGCGCCAGAATCACCAGATCCGCCCATTTGCCGAGCTCGATGTGACCCATGGCGGCTTCGGCGGCGGGATCCAACAGATCGTCGGATACCGGATGGCCGGAAACGGCCTGCAGCGTCAGCGGCGTAATGAACGCCTTGGCGGCGTGGGTCATCACCACGCGCACTTCCGCGCCCCTGTCGCGCAGGCGGCGCACCAGCTCTGGGCATTTGTAGGCGGCGATGCCGCCGCTGATGCCAAGCACAATATGTTTGCCGGAAAGTCCCGTCATCATCATTGTCCGATTGAAAGCCGAAAGATGCGCCATTTTAGCATATCCGCCGTTCAGGTGAGCGATTCCGCAATGGCTGCAGGGCGTTACATTGTGCTTTGCGAAACACTTCGCAATGTTATCAAACACCTGTCGAACGCGTCGGGTGGCGCATGGCATGCTGTAGCCCTTTCAGGGAGGAACACGATGAGCAACCCGATTGTGGCGTGCTGGCCGGGCGCGTTGGCGCCGCGTGAAAAGCTGTTGATGCAGGGGGCGGCGTCGCTGTCTGACGTAGAGCTGTTGGCCATTTTCTTGCGCACCGGGTTGCCCGGCGTGCATGTGATGCAGCTGGCGGAGCAACTGCTGCGCCGATTCGGCTCGCTTTATCACCTGATGTCGGCCGACCATCAGGCTTTTTGCAGCCACAAAGGCCTGGGCGACGCCAGCTATACCCAACTGCAGGCGATTGCCGAGCTGGCGCTGCGCTTCTTTTCCAGCCACCTGTCGCAGGAAAACGCCATGCTCAACCCGCGCGTCACCCAGCATTATCTGCAAAGCCTGCTGGCGCATCGCGAGCGAGAGGTCTTTTTGGTATTGTTTTTAGACAATCAGCATCGGGTTATTCGCCATCAGGAGATGTTTGCTGGTACCATCAGCAGCGTCGTCGTCTATCCGAGAGAAATTGTGCGTGAAGCGTTGAAGGCTAATGCCGCCGCGCTGATTCTCGCGCATAATCACCCTTCGGGTAAGGCTGAACCCAGTCATGCCGACCGTTTGATAACGGAACAGGTGGTGAAAGCCTGTCAGTTATTGGAGATCCGAGTGCTTGATCATTTGGTGATCGGTCGGGGTGAGTGCGTCTCTTTTGCCGAGCGCGGATGGCTTTAAGCGATTTTTTCGCGATCCTTGTGGGATCTTTAGCTGTTCGGGACTTGAGCACTTACGCTTCAGAGCGTATACTACGCCACCTTTGAGAATCTTGGGTTTGGCGCAAGAGCCTATCTCAGCAGGTTTCTGACCTGATGTGTGGTTTCTACCTGATGACGAGAGTCTCCTCAGTATGAAGTTTGCTGAGATGGGCTCTAAAAGCCTGACGAGGCGGCCATACCCTATACGAAGCTCGAGCTGATTTGATTTTTGGAGAATAGACATGTCCCGAGTCTGCCAAGTTACTGGCAAGCGCCCGGTGAGCGGTAACAACCGTTCCCACGCAATGAACGCGACCAAACGCCGTTTTCTGCCTAACCTGCACTCACACCGTTTTTGGGTTGAGGCTGAGAAGCGCTTTGTAACTCTGCGTGTATCTGCTAAAGGTATGCGTGTTATCGATAAAAAGGGTATTGAGACGGTTCTGGCCGATCTGCGTGCCCGTGGTGAGAAGTATTAAGGAACTGAATCATGGCTAAAGGTGTTCGCGAGAAGATCAAGCTGGTTTCTTCTGCTGGTACTGGTCACTTCTATACCACCACGAAGAACAAGCGTACTAAGCCGGAAAAATTGGAACTGAAGAAATTCGATCCAGTTGTCCGTCAGCACGTAGTATACAAAGAAGCTAAAATTAAATAATTTTAGTGGATTAATGAAAAACCCGGCCTTGGCCGGGTTTTTTGTTTTACAAAGGGTAGAAAACGTCGGAGGGGAAGCCAGATGCCTGAATTACCGGAAGTTGAGACGAGCAGACGCGGTATAGAGCCTTATCTTGTCGGCCACAGCATTCAGTATGCGGTGGTGCGCAACGCGCGCCTGCGCTGGCCGGTTTCCGAGCAGATCCTGACGCTGAGCGATCGGCCGGTGCTCAGCGTGCAGCGCCGGGCCAAATACCTGCTGATCGAGCTGGAGAACGGTTGGATTATCGTGCACCTGGGCATGTCGGGCAGCCTGCGCATGCTGCGCGAGGAAAACGAAGACGAAGCCGGCAAACACGACCACGTCGATCTGGTGATCAGCAACGGCATGATCCTGCGCTATACCGATCCGCGCCGTTTCGGCGCCTGGCTGTGGTGCGAAGACCTGGCGACCAGCAGCGTGTTGGCGCATCTGGGGCCGGAACCGCTGAGCGAAGCGTTCAACGGCGACTACCTGTATGAAAAATCACGCAATAAGCGCACGCTGATCAAACCGTGGCTGATGGATAACAAGTTGGTGGTCGGCGTTGGTAACATTTACGCCAGCGAATCGCTGTTCAGCGCCGGGATCCTGCCCGATCGTCCGGCGGGATCGTTGAGCAAAGCCGAAGCGGAACTGCTGGCGAAGACCATCAAGGCGGTGTTGCAGCGCTCTATCGAGCAGGGCGGCACGACATTGCGCGACTTTTTGCAGTCGGATGGCAAACCGGGGTATTTCGCGCAGGAGCTGCAGGTTTACGGGCGGGCGGGAGAACCGTGCCGCGCATGCGGCACGCCGATTCAATCCGCCAAGCACGGGCAGCGCAGCACCTTCTTTTGCCGCCGCTGCCAGCGCTGAGCATCACTCGGCGGCGAGTTTCGCCATCAGCGCCTGGGTGACCACATCGGGCAGGAAAGGCGCGATATCGCCGCCGTGGCGGGCGACCTCCTTCACCAGTGAGGAGGAGATGAACGACCACTCTTCGGAAGGCATCAGAAATACGCTTTCCAGCGTTGGCATCAAATGGCGGTTCATGTTCGCCAGCTGCAATTCATATTCAAAGTCAGACACCGCACGCAGGCCGCGCACCAGGATATTGGCATTCTGGTGCGCGGCGAAGTGCGCCATCAGTTCGCTGAAGCCCAGTACCTCAACATTGCCCAGATGTGAGGTGACCTGCGTCGCCAACGCCACGCGCTCATCCAGGCTGAACAGCGGTTTTTTGCTCGGGCTGGCGGCGATGGCCAGAATCACGTGATCGAACATCAGTGATGCGCGCGTCACTAAATCCAGGTGGCCGTTGGTCATGGGATCGAAGGTCCCGGGATAGATGGCTTTGCTGGTCATGATTCACTTCTCTGAGTAGTTGCGGCCCAATGCCCATAATGCGGCATATTTATTGAAGGTATATTGCGCGTTGACCACCGCTAACAGCAACCCCTGTTTGCCATCCAGGAAGCCGGCGCGCAGCAGCCAGGTTTTGACGAAGGCACCGAGCGTGTGGGTCAGGATAGACAAATAGCCGCAGCGCTTGCCGGCCCGGTGGCGCTGCACGGCCCACTCTTCGGCGTAGCGCAGCTGTTTACGCTGGAAGGCGAAGAAATCGCGGCAGGTCAGGTGCAGCATATCGCCGCTGAGGGGGATGACTTTGGCGCCGCCGATGTTCAGCGACTCGTGCACCAGATCGTCGTTATAGCGATAGCGTTGGTTGGCGTACAGGCGGTTGACGCGGTCGGGATACCAGCCGCTGTGGCGCATGAAGCGGCCGAGGAACAGGTTGCGCCGCGCGCAGCTGTAGACGGCGCCGTCCTCCGGCGCGTTCAACACCTGTTCGATAGATTGCCGCAGCTCGGGCGTGACGCGTTCGTCGGCGTCGATCATCAAAACGTAGTCATGGCTGGCGTAGCTTTGCGCCAGCTGACGCTGCTTGCCGAACCCTTGCCAGTCGGTGTGGGTGAAGACTTTGGCGCCCAGGCTTTCGGCGACGGCGACGCTGTCGTCTTCGCTGCCGGAGTCCAGCACGATGATCTCATCGGCCCATTCGACCGATCGCAGGCAGTCCGGCAACAGCCCGGCTTCGTTTTTGGCGATCATCACCACCGACAGGCTTTTGCGGCTGCTCATTCAGTGACTCCGGGGCGGCAGGTGCGGTTCCAGCAGCTGCAGCAGGCGCTGCAACGCTCCCTGATTCTGATACAACACTTCCACCGCATGACGGCCGTAGTAACGACGGTAGTCTTCGTCGGTCAGCAGGGTTGCCACTTCCTTCACCAGCGAATCGACATCGGTCACGGTGATCAGGCCTTCGGCCTGCGAAAGCTTGGCGCAGATGTCTTTAAAGTTGAAAGTATGCGGGCCCATCAACACCGGGATGGCGTGCGCGGCGGCTTCCAGCGGGTTGTGCCCGCCGCGTTCCACCAGGCTGCCGCCGACAAAGGCCAGATCGGCGATGCCGTACAGCAGCATCAGTTCGCCCATGGTATCGCCGATCACCACCTGGGTGCTGCCGGACGGGATTTCGCCGCTGCTGCGCAGGGTGTAACTGAAGCCGGCCTTCTGCACCAGCTCTTTGGCGGTCGGGAAGCGTTCCGGGTGACGCGGCACCAGGATCAGCAGCAGGTCAGGGTGTTTTTCCAGCAGTTTGCGGTGCGCTTCCAGCAGGATGGTCTCTTCACCGTCATGGGTGCTGGTGGCGATCCACACCGGGCGGCGCGGCGCCCATTGGCGGCGCAATGTAACGGCGCGGGCGGCCAGCTCCGGGGTGACGGAGATATCGAATTTCAGGCTGCCGGTGACGGCCAGCTGCGAGCGTTTCAGGCCCAGTTCGATAAATCGATCGCCATCTTCCTGGTTCTGTGCGGCGATCAGCGTGATGCGGCGCAGCATATCGCGCATGAATCCGCCAATTTTCTTATAGCCGGCGGCGGAGCGGGCCGACAGACGCGCATTGGCGATCACCAGAGGGATTTGCCGCTGATGCAGCGCGTTGATCAGGTTAGGCCATAGCTCGGTTTCCATGATGATCACCAGCTTGGGATTCACCTGGTCGAGGAAGCGGTTCATGGCGCCGGGCAGATCGTAGGGCAGATAGACATGATGCACGTCTTTGCCGAAAGCGGACTGGACGCGTTCTGAACCTGTCGGGGTCATTGTGGTCACAGTTATCGGCAAAGCGGGGTAACGATGGCGCAGCGCTCGCACCAGCGGGATGGCCGCCAGCGTTTCGCCGACGGAGACGGAATGCAGCATGATGCCGCCTGGCACGACTTTCCCGGCGCAGAAGCCATAGCGTTCCGCCCAGCGTTTACGGTAGGCTGGAGCTTTGCGGCTGCGCAGCAGTAAGCGGAGCCAGATCAGGGGTTGGATGAGGTAGAGTAGTACCTGATATAAACGCAGCAACATTCTATCAATTTCATTTATATGGGTTATTCGGAATAGTACCATAACTGGAAGGGAAAGGCGCTAATTTGGTAACCTTGGGTGTCAGTTTCAGACAACCGGCGAGCGATTTCGCCGACAGGCTCGGAATGAAGAATATTTTAATTATTCGCCGTGACAACATCGGCGATCTTGTTTGCACCACGCCCTTGATTGAGGGGGTGAAAATTGCCTATCCGGACGCAAAAGTTTATCTGCTGATCAATAAAGTCAGCCAGGATGTTGTTAAAAACAATCCTCATCTCGAGAAAGTCTTTGTCTATAAAAAGGCCAAGCACAAGGCGAAAAATGAGACCACGTTGGGCGTTTATTTCGAACGCATGATGATCTTCCTGAAGCTGCGCAAAATAAAGTTCGATGCGGTCATTCTGGCCAACCCGGTGCCTTGCAAATACAGCCTGCGTTTAGCGAAAATGGCCGGTGCCACCCATATCATCGGTGCCGATTTGGGCACGAAAGATATTCATCGCCCGTTCCGCAAGGACGATTTCCGCGGCCTCCATCAGGTCGAACACACCTACAGCTATTTATCGGCGATAACCGATCAATCCATTCCGATCCCGCCGGTGCGGGTGTTTCTGGCGCCTGAAGAGCGGCAATTGGCGGCGCAGCGGCTGCAGGGACGTCTGCCGCCGGTCGAGCGAGTCTGCGCCGTGCACATCAGCAGCCGCAGCCCGAAACGGCGTTGGCCGGTTGAGCGCTATGCCGAAATCATCAACCGTCTGGTTGCCGATCCCCGCACCGGCGTGCTGATCTTTTGGTCGCCGCAGGGCACGTTGGCACCGGACGACATCGGCGATCAGCAGCGCGCCGAACAGCTGCTGGCGCTGTGTCAAAACGAACGCGTCGCGCTTTATCCGACGGCGTCGGTGCGTGAGCTGTTGGGCGGGTTTGATTTATGCGACCGGGTGCTGTGCAGCGACGGTGGGCAGATGCATCTTGCTGCTGCGTTGAATAAGGACATGGTGGTGTTCTTTGGCGATACCGATAAAGTGTCCTGGCATCCATGGACTGGCCGCCATCATATTTTGCAAAGTGAATCGGGGCACTGTGAAGATGTTTCTGTCGATGAGGTTTGGCAGAAAATGCAGGCGCTCAACTAACGAAGAAAATAAGGCAGGCATCCCCTGCCTTATTTATTTTTTTATTGTTCTTCTTTCAGCTCAATATATTGATGGCAAATAGGCTCAAGCCCATAGCTCAGCAATTGCTGTTGATTTATCTGCGGCGGGTTGGCGTAAACCTCCGCCATTTTTTCTGCCAGCGACGCTTCGTTTAATTCCGCCAGCGCGTCAGCCATGCCGGCTTTTTCCAGAATTTCCGCAGGGCCGCCCGGGCAGCGAGTGCTGACCACCGGTGTGCCGCACAGCAGCGATTCTACCAGTACGTTGCCAAACCCTTCGCTGTCGGAGCTGAGCACCAGCAGCGAGGCATGACGAATAAACGGATAGGGATTGCTCTGGAAACCGAGGAACAACACGCGCTCTGCGATGCCCAAGTCTGTCGCCAGACGTTTGACCTCGGCGACTTTGGCGTCGTCACCGGACCCGATCAAGGCCAGCGGTGCCTGAATGCCGGAGAGCGCATAGGCTTTCAACAGGCGGTCATGCCGCTTGGTGGTGTGAAAGCGGCCGACGTGCACCAGATAGTCCTGGCCGGCCAGTTCGCAAGGCGCCGCCGCCTGTTGCTGAATGGCGTCGATGTCGAACGGGTTGTTGATGACCGCCAACCGGCGCGGGCGGATCGGCAAGTTCCGCTGCAGATCGTCGCCGACCGCCTGTGAAACGGCGACGATATTTCTTCCCTCGTAAACGTTGGCGATTTTGCGTTGCTTCAGCCAGCGGTCCAGACCCTTGCGGTGGCCGAGGTAGGAGGTGGAGAGAATGCCGTGAATGCAGAACCACAGGCGATCCGCGGCCAACCGCTTGCTGCGGCTGACGATGCGATCGGTTTTATGCAGGTTGGAGAACACCAGATCGAACGCGCCGTGTTGGCGCTCGTGTTCGGCTATCGCGCGATCCAGCGCGGCGGCACGGCGCGGCAGCTCGGTCAGCTTGCGCCAGGGGGCACGGCTGCGATCGGCCAGCACCTGATAATCAATGCCCGGTGGAATAGGGTAATTGCAGACGTCGCGCAGCGAGATCAGACTGACGTCATGCCCCTGTTGCTGTATGCCCTGACACAGGGTCAGCACCACTTTTTCCGCGCCGCCTCCCGGCAGGCCGTCGATGATCATCAGAATACGCATAGCTAATCCAGTAACCGGTTATAGAGGGAAATCAGCTGTTCGGACAGATGCGCCGGCGTAGCCGTCATAATGCGCAATCTCGCCGCTTCGCCCATGGATGATCCCAGCGCCTGGCGCGGCAGTGCCCGAATAGCCTCCGTGATGGCTGGCACATCGAGCGCGTCGGTCACGAAGCCGTTCTGGCCTGGGGTGATAAACTCGGCGCCGCCGCAGGTGGTGCTGGTGATAACCGGCAGGCCGCACGACATCGCTTCCAGAATCACATTCGGGAACGGATCGTACAGCGTCGGCAGCAGCAGCGCGTCCGCGGCCTGATAGAACGGCAGGGTCTGCTTCTGCACGCCCATAAAGTGAATGCGATCGCCGCAGCCCAGCGACTGCGCCAGCGCCCGGTAGCGTTTTTCGGCTTTGTCTTTACCGATCACCAGGAGGTGGCTGTCGGTCGCCGCCACGGCGCGGATGGCGGCGGCCAGCCCTTTGCGCTCGAAACCGGAGCCGACGAAGATCAGGCAGTGCGCCTGTTGCGGGATCTGATATTGTTCGCGCAGACGTTGACGCAGGGCCTCGTCGGCGGGCGGGAACTTTTGATTGTCGATGGCGTTATAGATCACCGTGATCTTGTCGGCGGGCACGCCAAAGTCGGCGATGATTTCCTGCTTGATCATCTCGGCGTTGCAGATGACGGCTTTCAGCTCGGGCGCGGCGTACATGGCGCGTTCGGCGCACATCACATAGCGGTGATAGCGATTGGAGAACAGCCACTTGCGGCGCCATTCCGGCAGCAGACGCGCGCGTTGCAGCAGCCAGCGGCGGTGTACGCCGTCGCCGGCGCGATAGATGTCGCAGCCGGGAATGCGCTCGTGGCTTTGCACCAGATCGAAGCGCTCTTTCTGCCACAGCGCCCTGGCTGCCACGGCGAAGCCTCGCTCGCGGCTGATGCGGCCGAGCTTTAACGGATTGCACAAGTGGATATGCCAGTTGGGATTAGCGTCGCCCTGCCATTCGCGAGTGATGACGTTCAGATCGAGATCCTGTTGCTCCAGCGCTTCCAGGGCGCGGGAAACGAAACGTTCGGCTCCGCCGTCCGGGCGGTATTTTTGGCGAACGATCGCCAAACGAAATGCTTTCATGCCAGCGTGCTCCGCGCGGCTGCAATCACCGCGTCTGTAGGAATAAGGTCGAGATACCGTTCGTCGGTGCCGGTATCGATGGCGTCCGGATCGGGCAGTTCGCCGAAGTCGCCGGCCCAGATCACGGCGCCGGTAGCTTGCCACGGCCGCCAGAAAGTCAGCTTGGAAGGGCCGAACAGCGCCACGCACGGCGTTTGCAGCGCGGCGGCCATGTGCATCGGCACCGAATCCACGCCGATAAACAGCTTGGCGTGGTCGATCAGGGCGGCCAGTTGGCGCAGCGTCAGCTGGCCGGCCAACGAGATCACGCCCTGTGGCGGGCAGAGCGCCAAAATGCGCTCGACCATGGCTTGTTCTCTGGCGTCAGGACCAGAGGTGATCACCAGCTGGTGGCCGTCGGCCTGCAAGGCGGTGAGGGTGGCGGCCATTTTCTCTTCGCTCCAGCATTTGAAGAACCAGCGCGAGGTGGGTTGCACCACAATATAACTGCCGAAGACGCCCTGTTTCTGCAACCGTTGCTCACAAGCCTGCCAATCCTGCGGATCGTAACTCATGGTCACATGTTCATTGAGCGCGGGCAGGTTCAACGGCGCCAGCAGCGAAAGATTCTGTTCGACGGTATGCAGGTGGGCGTGATTGTCGACCGGCACCAGCTGCGTGTGGCAGTGGCGCCACAGGAAGCCGCGGCGTTTGGGGAAATCGAAGCCCAGACGGATACGCGCACCGGTCAGGCGCGTGAGGATGGCGCTACGCCACTGATCGGCCAGGTTGACCACCAGATCGTAGCGCTGCGCCTTCAGGCGGCGCAGCAGCGCCAGCTCGTGCCCCAGATGCGCGCGGGTGCCCTGTTTTTTCCATTGGCGGTCGATGGCGAACAGCGTCGACAGTTCCGGATTGCTGGCCAGCATCTCCTGCGTTTCCTGATACAGCAGCACATCGATCTGCGCCTGCGGGTAGTTTTGCCGCAGGCTGCTGATGACTGGCGTGACCAGCAGCATATCGCCGTGATGGCGCAGTTTTATGATCAAAATACGCTGTACGGATGGGGCGGAAGTTGGGGCTGGCGCGTCGTTCATCATGAGTCGCTTTCTGGGAAACCAATCTTTGATTCTAAATGACCCGATCGCATGTGGCTACTGTTGCAAGGTTTTCTTGCCGGGCCGCAAAAAAATCGCCGGGCCGGGGACGAATGCGCTTCAACGTTGTCCAAACCAGGCAGCAAAGTCGTTTGCCCTGGCGAAACGGCCTGCGTAACATAGTGCATTCTGTTGATATCAGGCTCGATATTCATGACTAAACCGGCGTTTCTCATCACCATTGATACCGAGGGCGATAATCTGTGGCAAAACCACGATCGCATCGCGACCGAAAACACGCGTTTCTTGCCGCGCTTTCAGGCATTGTGCGAAAAATACGCCTTCAAACCGGTTTATCTCACCAACTATGAAATGGCGATGGATCCGGCTTACGTCGAGTTTGCGCGCGACGTGATCGCTCGCGGCACGGGTGAAGTGGGCATGCACCTGCACGCCTGGAACAGCCCGCCGCTGACGCCGCTCACCGACGACGACTGGCGCCACAAGCCTTATTTGATCGAGTATCCCGCCGATCAGATCCGCGCCAAGGTCGATCACATGACCAAGCTGCTGGAAGACGCCTTCCAGACCAAAATGCTCAGCCATCGCGCCGGCCGTTGGGCGTTCAACGAATATTATGCCTCACTGCTGCTGGAATACGGCTATCAGGTGGACTGTTCGGTGACGCCGCGGGTCAACTGGCAGTTTTCGCCGGGCAATCCACAGGGCAACGGCGGCACAGATTACAGCAGGTTCCCGTCGCAGGCCTATTTCATCGATCCGCAGAACATCGCCAAACCGGGCGCTTCGTCGTTGCTGGAAGTGCCGATGAGTATCCAGTACAAGCACTCGGCGCTGATGAATGCCTTCAAGCAGGGCTATGACCGGCTGCGCGGCAAGCGGCGTTCGCCGTCCGTCAACTGGCTGCGGCCGAGTGGCGGCAACGTGGCCAAGATGATAAGCGTGGCCGAGACGTCGTTGGCGCAGGGGCATGACTACGTCGAGTTTATGCTGCACTCCTCGGAGTTTATGCCGGGCGGCAGCCCGACGTTCAAAACCGAGCAGGATATCGAAGGGCTGTACCGCGATCTGGAGCAGCTGTTTGACTGGCTGCAGCAGCGCACGGTGGGCATGACGCTGGCCGAGTATTATCAACTTAAAGCGAATTAAGCACGCACATGTCGAAGAAATGGAAAATCAAGGTTGCCGACTGGTTCTTGCGGCGCTATACGGCGAAGTACGGCCGTTTTCAGGACAAGGCGACGTTCGACGGCGCCCAGCAGTTTGACAATATCGTCATCTATTCCACCACGGCGTTGGGCGACTTCATGTTCAACACGCCGGCACTGCGGGCAATGCGGGAACGCTACCCCAACGCGCACATCACGCTGGTGGTGCACAAGAAAAACCGCGAGCTGGTGGAAAATGGCCGCTATTACGATCGCGTGGTGTATTGGGACAGCAAGATCAAGACGATGCGCCCGTTGCTGAAATCGCTGCGCGAACATCAGCCGGATTTGGCGCTGATCCTGCATTCCCATCTGCCTTATGACATCATCAGCGCCGTACTGGCCGGGGCGAAGTACATTATCAGAGATAACTACAGTTCAGGCATTTGCGGGCTGGAGCCTTGGCTAACCAACTACGTCTTCCATTATTACGGCCACTTCGTGCGCCGCAAGCTGGAGCTGATTTCCATTTTGGGCTGCCGCAGCGACGATCCGACGATGGAAATTCCCGTGGATTATCAGCGCGGCGTCAAAAGCAGCGAGCATCCCACCATCGGTTTTCAGCTGGGGGCGTCAACGGAGTCGCGTTGCTGGCCGGTTGCGCACTATGCGCGGCTGGCCGATGAGCTGGTGGCGAAGCACCCAAATGTACGCATCGTGCTGATTGGCGCACCGTTTGACGACGGCAAGGCCAAACAGTTTTTGAGTCTGATCGGCCCGCAAACGCAGGCCTGCGTGGATAACCAGATCGGTAAAACGGGGCTGCAAGGTTTGCTGACGTTGCTCGACAGTTTCCATGTTCTGGTTACCGGCGATACCGGGCCGTTGCATCTGGCGGTGGCGTTGAAGGTGAAAACCATCAGCCTGTTCGTGACCGCCGACTCACGCTCCACCGGGCCGATTCAGGATCCTGAACTGCATCGCATCATTCAGGTGTCTCGTACCGGCTATACGATGCCGCTGGAGGCGGAAAGCCCGATGGGGGTTATCCAGCCGCAGCGGATTTATGACGAGCTGGTCGCGCACGTGCCTTTAGCGCGCTAAAGGCACGACGACGCATCGGCCGATGCGATTAGTGCGGCCTGCGCCCGCGCAGCTTCGAAAGAAAGGTATCCACTCGCGCATAGCGCATCTGGCGGACTTTTTTGCCCGGCACGTCGCTGTTGCGGCAGACAGCGGCGGCGCGGCGCAGGATATGCAGCGTTGCCGGCGCGTAATGGTAATAGCCGTATACCGCCTTCGACATGCTTTTCACCTCGGAAAAGCAGTTGGCCAGCATCAGGGCGGCTAACCGGCGCAGCGGCTCATCCCCGGGATGCTGCGCCACAAAACGCAGCATCTTCTCCATGGCGAACAGCAGATCTTCAATATCTTTGGGTTTGATATTGCGGGTGATGCCCTGGCTGTTGTCCCGATAGAAGTAGAGTTCGCAGTCAAGATGGGCGATGCGGCGAGTTTTGAAATACTGAAAAGGCGTGAAAATCACGTCTTCGTAGCGCCTGCCGTCTTCGAACGCCTCCCCTTCCAGCAGCGTGCGTTTATATACCCGGCTCCAGAGATGCCACATCGAGCGTGCAAACAGCGGTTGCAGGCAGCCGAGCCCCAACTGTGAAAAGTCGTAGGCTACGGGCTGCGCCGCGCGGTTATCCGCTGTCGGCGGATGCCCGGTGAACTTCTGATAATTAAAATCGATCAGGTCATATTCACCGGCGATCAGGAGGGGGCGCAGGAGCGCCAGATAGTCGTCGCTCAGCAGATCGTCGCCGTCGAGAAAGGTGATATAGCGCCCGGTGGCCCGCTGTAGCCCGACGTTGCGGGCGTGCGCAATGCCGCCGTTGGCCTGCGAAGTAAGGACCGCGCGCGGGTGCTGCCGCTGCGCCAGATAGTGGCTGACCAGCGCCCCTGACGTATCGGTAGAGCCATCGTCGATGATCACCACTTCGATATCGTCGCTAATCTGTACAAATAACGAATCCAGCGCAGCGATGACGAACGCTTCGTTATTGTAAAACGGCATGATAACGCTGAGCAGCGGTGGCTGTGTCTTCACGCGGTTTGCTCCTGAGCGGAAGGCTGTTTCGCCACGGAGAGCACGGCGGCGATCAGCGCCAGGCAGAACATGACGGTGCCTTCCGTGCTGAAGAAGATGACGTCGCTAAGACCGTAAACGAACAGGCTGGCGCTGACGCTCAGTAACAGCGCGTTGCGCTGCGGCCGGAATGAAGAGAAGAACAGGCCGATATACAGCGCCAGCAACAGCAACGTCCCCCAGACCCCCTTGAGCGAGTAGGTTTCCAGCAGCTCGTTGTGCAGGTGGACGTTGATGTAGGGCATGACGCCAGACAGGCGAGGTTGCTGCGCGACCATCGCACGGATCTCCTCGCCGCGCTGTTCGGCGGATTGGCCCCAAGGGGCTTGTGAACCGGTACGCCATGCCAGCGTTTGCATCGACAGCCGGGAAATGATCGAGTTTTCAGTCTGCGGCTGGTCCATCAGGCGCATGTCGGTCTCAAAAGCCTGAATGCGCTCTTCTATCTGCGGTTTAAATACCAGGCCGCAGGCGACGAGCAGCAGCGGTACCGAGGCCACCAATGCGAGCTTGTGTTTCCTGGAAACCAACTGCTTGGTCGCCAGCAGCGACAGGCAGACCGCTACCGGGTAGACCAACATGGCCGCGCGCGTGCCGGTGAGCACCAGCGCAGAAAAGGACAGCAGGAACGCCGCGATGTACAACACCAGGCGGTAGCGGGTGCGCAGCATCAGGATGGCTTGCATCATCACCAGATCGATGGCGGTCATCAGGTAGGCGGCGACCGTAGCGCGATCGAAGTTGAGCTCCACGCGCGGAATATCCAGGCGCAGCCCCTGATAGAGAGAATAACCGTTGATCGCCAGACCGGTGACGAGAGCCACAACGATCAGCAGGCGCTGTACGCACAACCGCTCATTGAGCGCAATCAGTAAGATGAAAGCGGTTGCGAGCTGCAGTTTGCCGGTCGACATATAAGAGCGATAAATATTGATGTAGTCACCCGGCTGTTTGAAGTGATGCATCCAGAGGATGGTTCCCATGCCTACGCTGAACATCAGCGCGGGCAGCAGCAGATTTCTAACGTTGCTGAAGTAGTAGCGCGGGTACAGGCAAACGGCGATAAAGGCGATGTAGCTGGAAACGTAAAACAGATTGCGTCCGGTCGCGGAACCGAAAGGAATGGTGCAAAAAGCGATGGCGCACCCCAGATAGATTAAATAGCTGAAGGCAGGGTGTGGCGTTCTGAGTTTTAGCATCGGGCGTGTTTTCCGGCTCACGTTTTAATTAAGCGATAAAGGATCGCAGCGTGTCGTCGAATTCAACTTTGAACTGAGCATAGTTGAAATGTTCCGCAGGATAGCGCTGCGCATTTCGGCTCAAAGCCTGGTAGGTTTCTCGCTCCAGCAATTTCTCAACGGCATCCGCACAGTCGATATGCGACAGCAGCTTGGGCGCTACCAGGCTGTCGGTCTGCGGATCGTAGACCTCATGCGGGAAGTCGACCTCGATATCGGTGAGCTGCCGGTGTTGTTCGATGGTGACCGACGGCGTCAGGCCAAGGCCGCAGACGCCGTCCCTGACCGCTTCCGGCTGGCCGTCGACCTGCGGGAAGATGACCGGCACGCCGAAATAGAGCGATTCCATGCAGGACAAGCCGAACGGCTCGGTGATCGGCGTGCTCATGTAGATGTGCGTGCGATTGAAGAAACCGGCGACGTCATCCTGATAACCGCTGAAGGTGACGCGATCGCCGAGCTGCAGCCGTGCCGCCAGCGCTTCGAACGCCGCGCGATCCGGCCCTTTGCCGGCCACTTCCAGCGTGACGTCATGCCCGCGCCGCAGCAGTTCCTGCATCATCAATAATGAAACGCTGATGCCTTTCAGGCTGACCAGGCGTGAGGCAGTGCCGATCCTGACAGGCTGCGACAGCGTTTTCGGCGCAGCGTCGATCCCCGCCGGCGTCTTGATGCGGTTGATCACCACGTGATTTGGGCAAGGCAGATTAAAGCGCAGCTCCATCACCCGCTTCGACGCGTGTGAGGCGGAAATGACGCCGTCCAGCATGGCGAAGAAACGCAGCGTCTTTTTATTCTTGGGGTAACGCCAGGAGCAGCCGTGATCGTAGTAAACCAGCTTGCCGCGCTTGGGTTTGGCCGCCAGCCCCGGCACCAGGTCCCAGACGATCACCACGTCGGCGTCCGCCCGTTCAATTTTCCATTTCAGCAAAAATTTGCGCAGGAACTGCGGGCAACGCAACGGCAGCGCATTGATAAGGCGGTTGGCGAAGGTGACGGGCTGATGCGCAGGCAACTGGCGGCGGATCTCTTCGCCAATGTCGCCGCTGATGCACAGGACCTGGTTGCTGCCGTCGGTGGTATCGTTGATGTACTGCAGGAACAGGCGCTCGACGCCGCCCATTTTACCCAGGTTGATAATGTGCAGTTTTTTCATGCTATAACCTTTTGCAACGCCTGCCATGCCGTATCGGCGTCGATTGTCGCCATGCTTTTTTCCGGCGAAATCAGCGAGTGCTGATTTTGCCCGTAACCGCCGATCAGGCCGGGATCGGTCGGCCCGAACAGCGTGATGTTCGGTTTGTCGAGCGCGGCGGTCAAATGGCTGAGCCCGGTGTCGACCGAGACCACCCCCCTGGCGCCGGCCAGCACCTCGGCCACCTGCTGCAGGCTGAGTTTCGGCAGCACCTCGACATGTGGAAAACCTTCCGCCAAGCGCAGCGCGCGCTGATGTTCATGCTCTGCGCCCCACGGCAGTTTTATTTTCAGCCCGCTGTCCGCCGCCAGCGCGATCAGCTCACGCCAGTTTTGCTCCGGCCAATGCTTATCGTCACGGGTCGTCGCGTGCAGAAACACCAAATACTGCCCGGCATCGGCCGGCGGGCGGCTGAGAAAGCGTGCGGCGATGGCGTAATCGCCGTAGCTGCCCGGTTTATCGTAGCCGAGGCTTTTGGCGAACAGTTCGCGCGTGCGTTCCACCGCGTGCTGCTGTTTGTCTACCTCATGGCGCACGTTGTAGAACCAGCTGGCGAACGGCTCGCGCGCGCTCTTGCAGTCCGGGCCATGTTTGTTGCCTTTGGCGATGCGCGTGATCAGCGCGGCGCTTTTGATCAGGCCCTGCGCGTCGATCACCACGTCGTAACGGCGTTCTTGCAGCGCGCGCTTGAAGTCGCAGCGCTGTTGCCGAGTATCGTTGCCGAACCAGTTTTTTCGCCAGCGGCGAATGGCTACCGGGATCACGCGATCTACCGCCGGGTGCCAGGTGGGGATTTGGCTGAAGCCTTCTTCCACCACCCAGTCGAAGCGGATATCGGGAATGGCCTGCAGCGCGTCGGTCAGGGCGGGCAGCGTATGCAGCACGTCCCCCATCGAGGAGGTTTTTACAATTAACACCTGCATGACTATTCCTCGCTGGCGACAAGTAACGGCGTCAGCGCATCCAACACTTGCTGCGGCTGAATATCGATCAAACTTTGGTGGTATCCCTGCTCGGCATCGCCCTTACGCACCTTGTGGTAGCCGCTGATCAGGCGAATGACCCGCGCCTTGTCGGAAAGCGGCGGCGTGAAGTCGGGGCTGCTTGGGCCGTACAAGGCTATCAGCGGTTTGTTCAACGCTGCGGCAACGTGCATTAAACCGGAGTCGTTGCTGACCACCGCCCGGCAGGCTGCGATCAGGATAACTGCTTGCTCCAGCTGGGTTTTCCCGGCCAGATTAAGGCAGAAATCGCGCGCGTCTTCCTGCAATGCGGCGCGGATCTGTTCGCCGGCCTCATGGTCTTTTGCCGAACCGAACAGCGCGATTTGATAGCCGCTCTCGATCAGCCGCTGAGCCAGAGCTGCGTAGTGATAGTGCGGCCAGCGCTTGGCGGGGCCGAACTCCGCGCCTGGACAGAAGCCGACGATCGGGCGGCTGTCGGTCAGGTTAAAGGCCGCGGTGGTGTCGGCGATCTCTTCGTCGCTCACCTGCAGCCGCGGCCACAGCAGCGGCTGCGGCAGATCGTCGGCGCGCTGAACGCGGCCTTTGTCATAGGCCAGCGCCACATAGCGCTGTACCATCAGCGGGAAGGCGGTCTTGTCGAGCACGCGGACGTCGTTCAGCAGGCCGTAGCGCATTTCGCCCCGCCAGCCGGTGCGCTGCGGGATATCGGCGAAGAAGGGCACCAGCGCGGATTTGAACGAGTTGGGCAGAACGTAAGCGCGATCGTAACGGTTGGCGCGCAGAGCGTGCCCCAGGCGGCGGCGCTCGCCGAGCCCCAGCGCGCCGTGGCCCAGCGGCATCGCCAGCGCCTGATTGACTTCCGGCATGCGCGCCAGCAACGGGCGGCACCAGGCCGGCGCCATCACATCGATCTCCGCCGACGGGTATTCGGCCTTCAGGGTGCGATAGAGACTTTGCGACATCATCATGTCGCCAACCCAAGAAGGGCCGATAACCAGTATTTTCATACCCAGCGTTAATTCCTTCAGCTTATGCGGTGCGGTTCAACCAGGCCATGTACTCTTTCACGCCTTCGGCGACCGTTTTGAACGGTGCGTCGTAGCCGGCGGCGCGCAGCTTGGTCAGATCGGCCTGGGTGTACGCCTGATAGCGGCCTTTCAGCTTCTCCGGGAACTCGATGTATTCCACAGCGCCTTGCTGATGGAAGTCCACCACCGCGTCGGCTACCGCCTGGAAGGTTTCCGCTCGGCCGGTGCCGCAGTTGAAGATGCCGGATTTGCCGGTTTCCCAGAACCACAGGTTAACCGCCGCCACGTCGCCGACGTAGATGAAGTCACGCTTGAAGTTTTCGCTGCCGGCGAACAGTTTCGGGTTTTCGCCGCGGTTGATCTGGGTATTCAGGTGGAAGGCGACGCTGGCCATGCTGCCTTTGTGGCCTTCGCGCGGGCCATAAACGTTGAAGTAGCGGAAGCCGCAGATCTGCGAGTCCGCTTCCGGCAGGATCTCGCGCACGTACTGATCGAACAGGAATTTGGAGTAGCCGTACACGTTGAGCGGCGCTTCATACTGACGCTCTTCGATAAACTCTTCGCGGCCGCCGTAAGTGGCGGCGGAGGAGGCATACAAGAACGGGATTTCGCGATCCAGGCAGTAGTGCAGCAGGTCTTTGGAGTACTGATAGTTATTGTCCATCATGTACTTGCCGTCCCACTCGGTGGTCGCGGAGCAGGCGCCTTCGTGGAACACCGCTTCGATATCGCCCAGATCGTCGCCGGCCACGATGCTGGCGATAAAGTCTTCTTTATCGATATAGTCGGCGATATCCAGATCGACCAGGTTGACGAACTTGGTGCCGTCTTTCAGGTTATCCACCACCAGGATATCGCGATATCCCTTGTCGTTCAGTGCCTTAATGATGTTGCTGCCGATCATGCCGGCGCCGCCTGTGACGATAATCATTGGGTTACCCCTGCTAAGCTGCCTGGCGGGGCACAATGCCCCACGCTCAATGGCGGTTATAATAGCATTTCATGCCGCGGCAAACAGCGGAAGGGCTCCGAATATCCCGCATTGCCATTGAAGTCCGCCGTTTGCCGTGATATCTGCTGCAATTTTAATATTCTCTCCCGCGCATTCTCGTCAGTTTGGTTACAAATCAGTAAAATATGCCGCAAATAGCCCAATCCTGGAGATAACCGAATGTCAGCGTCTTTTTATCAGCAGTTGGAACAACAGCTTGCCGCCACGCGCAGTGAAGGGCTGTTCAAGGAAGAACGCATCATCACCTCCGCGCAACAGGCGGATATCGCCGTCGCCGACGGCAGCCATGTGATCAACTTCTGCGCCAATAACTACCTGGGCCTGGCCAACCACCCGGCGCTGATCGCCGCCGCCAAGTCGGGCATGGACAGCCACGGTTTCGGCATGGCGTCGGTGCGCTTCATCTGCGGCACCCAGGACAGCCACAAGCAGCTGGAACAGAAACTGGCGGCCTTTTTAGGCATGGAAGACGCGATCCTGTACTCCTCTTGCTTCGATGCCAACGGCGGGCTGTTCGAAACCCTGCTCGGCCCGGAAGACGCCATTATCTCCGATGCGCTGAACCACGCGTCGATCATCGACGGCGTGCGCCTGTGCAAGGCCAAGCGCTATCGCTATGCCAATAACGACATGACCGAGCTGGCCGCGCAGCTGAAGCAGGCCAAAGCCGACGGCGCGCGTCACATCCTGATCGCCACCGACGGCGTATTCTCTATGGACGGCGTGATCGCCAACCTGAAAGGGGTTTGCGATCTGGCGGACGAATACCAGGCGCTGGTGATGGTGGATGACTCTCACGCGGTGGGCTTTGTCGGCGCCAACGGGCGCGGCACCCATGAATACTGCGAAGTGATGGGCCGCGTCGATATCATCACCGGTACGTTAGGCAAAGCGCTGGGCGGCGCGTCCGGCGGCTACACCGCCGCCAAGAAAGAAGTGGTGGAGTGGCTGCGCCAGCGTTCGCGCCCGTACCTGTTCTCCAACTCGCTGGCGCCGGCGATCGTCGCCGCGTCGATCAAAGTGCTGGAACTGCTGGAAGAGGGCGATGCCCTGCGCGATCGCCTGTGGGCCAATGCGCGTCTGTTCCGCGAAAAAATGACCGCCGCCGGCTTTACGTTGGCCGGCGCCGATCACGCCATCATCCCGGTGATGCTGGGTGAGGCGAAGTTGGCGCAGGAATTCGCCAATGCGTTGCTCAAGGAAGGCATCTATGTGACCGGTTTCTTCTATCCGGTGGTGCCGAAAGGCCAGGCGCGCATCCGTACCCAGATGTCCGCCGACCACACTCCGGAGCAAATCGAACGCGCAGTGGCGGCGTTTACACGTATCGGTAAGGATCTTGGCGTTATTGCATAAGGTAAAACCATGAAAGCACTGTCAAAACTGAAAGCGGAAGAAGGGATTTGGATGACCGACGTGCCTCAGCCGGAGCTGGGCCACAACGACATCATGATCAAAATCCGCAAAACCGCGATCTGCGGCACCGATGTGCATATCTACAACTGGGACGAGTGGTCGCAAAAAACCATTCCGGTTCCGATGGTGGTCGGCCATGAATACGTGGGCGAAGTGGTGGCGATCGGTCAGGAAGTCAAAGGCTTCAACATCGGCGATCGCGTGTCCGGCGAAGGCCACATCACCTGCGGCCACTGCCGCAACTGCCGCGGCGGCCGCACGCACCTGTGCCGCAACACCGTCGGCGTGGGCGTGAACCGCCCGGGCAGCTTCGCGGAATACCTGGTGATCCCGGCGTTCAACGCCTTCAAGATCCCGGATAACATCTCCGATGAACTGGCTTCGATCTTTGATCCGTTCGGTAACGCGGTGCATACCGCGCTGTCATTCGATCTGGTTGGGGAAGACGTGCTGGTGTCCGGCGCCGGCCCGATCGGCATTATGGCGGCGGCGGTGTGCAAACACGTCGGCGCCCGCCATGTGGTGATCACCGACGTTAACGAATACCGCCTGGAACTGGCGCGCAAGATGGGTGTGACCCGTGCGGTGAACGTCAGCAAGGAAAACCTCAGCGACGTGATGGCCGAGCTGGGCATGACCGAAGGGTTCGACGTCGGTTTGGAAATGTCCGGCGCGCCGCCGGCGTTCCGCACGCTGCTTAATGCGATGAATCACGGCGGGCGTATCGCCATGCTGGGCATTCCGCCTTCGGATATGTCGATCGACTGGAATCAGGTCATCTTCAAGGGGCTGTTTATCAAAGGGATTTACGGCCGTGAAATGTTCGAAACCTGGTACAAGATGGCGGCGCTGATCCAGTCCGGTTTGGATTTGACCCCGATCATCACCCACCGTTTCTCGATCGACGAGTTCCAGCAGGGCTTTGACGCCATGCGCTCCGGCAAATCGGGCAAAGTGGTGCTGAGCTGGGATTGATCTCGGCAGGCGTGAAAAGGGCCGGAATTCCGGCCCTTTTTTATGCTTGCGGTTTGGTTTGCGTCCAGTGCTGCCAATGACGCTTGATGAAGGTCACCGGCGGCGAGGTGGCAATGCTGTCGGCGATAACGCCCAGCGCGGTGCCGGCGTTGGCTTTTTCCTTCGGCGGTTTGACCTTGCACTGCTTGATGCCGCCGCTGAACGGGTTCTTCGGCTGCGGTTTTTGCGGTTTGACCGGCGGCGGGACGTAGCTGCCACCGCCGTTGCCCTGCGGTTCGTTCAGCAGCGCGCTCGGTTTGACCAGCACGATATCGGCGGGCAGCGACGGCAGCATCTGCTGCAGCACTTTCACCGTCGCCGGGCGCGGGTGGCCGATGGCGATGGCGGAACCGTTGCGCCGCGCCAATTCAACCGCGCGGTTGAACTGGCGGCGGATGTCGGCTTCGTTCGCGGTATCGTCGAGGAACACCCTGCGTTTGATCACTTTCACGCCGGTGCCGGCCGCGGCGCGGGTCGCCTGGCTGCTGCCGATGGTCATGCTGTCGAGGAAGTACAGGCGGTAGCTTTCGAGCGCCTGCATCACTTTCTGCATGCCCGGCAGGCTGGAGGTCATGGCGCTGCCCATGTGGTTGTTCATGCCGACCGCGTAGGGCACGTTGTTCACCGCGTTGCGGATGATGCGCTGGATCTCGTCGCTGCTCATGGAAGGCTGCAGGGTATCGCGTTCCAGCGGCTGCTTGCTGAGCGGCGCCATCGGCATGTGGATCAAGACTTCGCGGCCCTGGCTGTGGGCGCGGGTGGCCATCAGGCGGGCATGCGGCGCGTTGGGCAAGACTGCGACCGAGATCGCCGTGGGCATTTGCAGCACCGCGTTTTCTTCGTGAGGGCGGTAGCCCACGTCATCGATGACGATGGAGAGTTTTCCTGCCTGCGCAGCGTAAACCTGCAGCAGACAGCCGATTAACAAAGCTGTACGGGTTTTGACATAACGCAAATCTATCTTCCCAACCACGGCAGTGGGTTAACCGCCTGTCCCTGACGACGGATTTCGAAATAGAGCGACGGCGTTCCCTGGCCGCCGCTGGTGCCGACCAGAGCGATCGGCTGGCCGGCGCGCACCTGCGCCCCGACGTTGACCAACGCGCTTTGGTTGTAGCCGTACACGCTCATGTCGCCTTTACCGTGTTCGACCACCACCATCAGGCCATAGCCTTGCAGCCAGTCGGCCAGCAGCACGCGGCCATCGGCGACGGCTTTCACTTCGCTGCCTTCGCGGGCTTCGATCACCATGCCTTTCCAGCGTAGCTCGCCCTGCTGCTGTTCGCCAAAGCCGTGCAGCGTGCGGCCGCGCACCGGCCACATCAGCTGGCCGGCCGGACGACCGAGGCCGCCGGTTCGCGCCATCAGCGAGCGATCGGCTTCGCTAGGTTTGTAGGTGGTGCCGGTTTTCTTCGCCTGCTGTTCCTTGATGCGCACCTGTTCGCGCACTTTGGCCGCTTCACGCGCTTCGCGTTCGGCGCGCGCACGGGCTTCGCGCTCCGCCCGAGCGATCTTGTCGCGCATGCGGGCTTCGTTCTGGCGCAGTTCCACCAGGCGTTGTTGGTCTTTTTCCAGCGAGGCTTCCAGCGCGGTCAGCGTTTTCTTGCGGGCGCCGCGCGCCTGCTCCAGCTTCTGCTGCTGCGTCTGTTGCTCGCTCAGTAAGGATTTTTGCTGGCCTTGTTTGGCCACCAGCGTGGTTTTTTGCTTCGCCAGCTCGGCGCGGGTCTGTTTCAGCTCTTCGATGGTTTTCTGGCGCGCGTCGTTCAGATAACCGAAATAGGCCAGAATACGTTCGCTGCGTTGGCTTTCTTCACCGCTGAGGATCAGCTGCACGGCGCTGTGCTGCCCTTGCCGGAAGGCGGCGTCGAGCTGTTTGGCGAGGAGATTTTGCTGGGTCGATTGCTGCTTTTGCAGTTTGGCGATCGAGGCGTTCAGGCCGGAAATGTCCTTGCCCAACTGGGTGAGCGTGCCCTGGGTGTCGCGCAACTGGCGGCTGGCCTGGGCGATGGTTTTTTCCTGCTGCCGCAGCTGATCCTGCAGCGAGCTGCGCTGCTGTTGCTGCTGCTTCACCGCTTTTTCTTTCTCGGCGATGCTCTGCTGGATGTCTTTCAGCTGGGATTTATTGTCTTCCGCCGCCTGGCCGGCGAGCGGCAACAGCAAGACGCCAGCGCAAAATACGCTGGCGCACATGGCGGTGAACGTCCTTGGCGCGGTGCGTTCAGGCAGCGGCCGGCTGCCTGCGTTTGCGCTTCGGGTTACCCTTGATAGTGCAAAAAACGCCTTCTCCCTCATGGAGAAGGATTATTCCACGATGAACAGCGGCTTACCAGTCATCTCTTGCGGGATTTCCATTCCCATCAGCGTTAACAGGGTTGGCGCGATGTCCGAAAGCTTGCCGCCTTCGACCGCGCGCGCCGGTTTGCCGACGTAAATCAGCGGCACCGGCAGGCTGGTGTGGGCGGTGTGCGCCTGGCCGGTGGCCGGATCGCGCATCTGCTCGGCGTTGCCGTGATCGGCGGTGATCAGCAGTTGGCCGTCGACGTCGCGCACCGCATCAACCACCTGGGCGATGCAGGCGTCCAGCGTTTCCACCGCTTTGACCGCCGCTTCATACACGCCAGTATGCCCCACCATGTCACCGTTCGGGTAGTTGCAGATGATGGCGTCGTATTTGCCGCTGCGGATGGCGCTCAGCAGCTTGTCGGTCAGTTCGGCGGCGCTCATCTCCGGCTGCAGATCATAGGTGGCGACCTGCGGCGAGTTGACCAGCACGCGGTCTTCGCCCTTGAACGGCGCTTCCACGCCGCCGTTATAGAAGAAGGTGACGTGGGCGTATTTTTCGGTTTCCGAGATGCGCAACTGGGTTTTGTCGTGCTTCATCAGCCATTCGCCGAAGGTGTTGGCCAGCGGCGCCGGCGGATAGGCGCAGGCGGTCGCGATGTCGGCGGCGTATTCGGTCAGCATCACGAAATCGCCGAACTGCACCTGCTTGGCGCGCGGGAAACCGTCGAAATCCGCGTTCACGAAAGCGCGGGTGATCTGGCGCGCGCGGTCGGCGCGGAAGTTCATGAAGATCAACGCGTCGCCGTCCTGCATTGCGGCATCGGCCTCACCGGCGGCGCGGATCACGGTCGGTCTGACGAACTCGTCGTTTTCACCGCGCTGATAAGCGGCCTGCAGGCCGGCGATCGCATCCTCGGCCACGGAATCGCCTTTGGCCGCGGTCAGCAGGTCATAGGCCAGCTGCACGCGATCCCAGCGGTTGTCGCGGTCCATCGCGTAGTAGCGGCCGATCAGCGAGGCGATGCGCCCGACGCCCAACGCGGCGAAGGCGTCGCGGCAGCGTTGCAGCGGGGCTTCGGCGCTGCGCGGCGGCGTGTCGCGCCCGTCGAGGAAGGCATGCAGATAAATGGCTTTGGCGCCGCGTTGAGCGGCCAGCTTGATCATGGCCAGGATGTGCTCGTCATGGCTGTGCACGCCGCCCGGCGACAGCAGGCCCATGATATGCACCGCCTTGCCGGCCGCTACGGCCTTATCGACGGCGGCGGCCAGCACCGGGTTGGTAAAGAAGTCGCCGTCGGCGATTGCTTTGTCCAGCCGGGTCAGATCCTGGTACACGATGCGCCCGGCGCCCAGATTGACATGGCCGACTTCGGAGTTGCCCATTTGCCCATCGGGCAGGCCGACATCCAGCCCGGAGGCGGCGATCAGCGTATGCGGCTGCTCCTGCCACAGACGATCCATCACCGGGGTGCCGGCGTTCAGGATCGCGTTGTCCTGCCGCTCTTCACGGTGGCCGTAACCGTCCAGGATCACCAGGACCATCGGTTTTTTGTTGTTCGACATTGCATTGACCTCTTATGAACTTTTTAAGCTGCGAATAGCCATGCGCCCGCCGCAAGCATGGCTATTCGCCCTCGAAAAACCGGCTGATTTTACACCGCCGCCGGCGATAAATAGCCCAAAGAGATCAAGGTTGCGGCGAATCGCGCGGGCTTTTATGCTCTGACCTCGGGAATTTCTCAGCGCAGCCCGCAGTTTCTACAATCGCGCTTGCTTATTGGCTGTATTTGCCGCACTCGGCAGGTATACTCTGGAACCTTGACTTATTTATCCCTTAACTGACGGGAGTTGTTACACCCCATGCTGCAAGAAATTATGCCATTCGTAAGCAGACACCCTATTCTGAGCCTGGCTTGGATCGCTCTGCTGGTCGCCGTGATCGTCATGACCTTCAAAAGCCGTTTCTCCAAGGTCAAAGAGATCGCCCGCGGTGAAGCTATTCGCCTGATCAACAAAGAAGAAGCCGTGGTGGTCGACACCCGCAGCCGCGACGATTTCCGCCGTGGTCACCTGGCCAACGCCATCAACCTGACCGCCAGCGAAATCAAAAGCGGTAGCCTGGGCGAGCTGGAAAAACACAAAGCGCAGCCGATCATCGTCGTATGCGCCAACGGCACCGCCTCCCGCGAGCCGGCGGAGAACCTGAGCAAGGCCGGTTTTGAAAAGGTGACGATGCTGAAAGACGGCATCGCCGGCTGGAGCGGAGAAAACCTGCCGCTGGTGCGCGGTAAGTAACCGTTTAACCTATTTGAGGTGGCAATCCATGGCTAACATTGATATCTACACCAAAGCGACCTGTCCGTTCTGCCATCGCGCCAAGGCGCTGTTGAACAGCAAGGGCGCGGCGTTTAACGAGATCGCCATCGACGGCGATAACGCCAAGCGCGAAGTGATGATCGAGCGCAGCGGGCGCACCACCGTGCCGCAGATTTTCATCGACGGCCGGCATATCGGCGGCTGCGATGATTTATATGAACTCGATGCTCGCGGCGGCCTGGATCCGCTGCTTTAAGCAGCTTGCCGGTTCACCGAGTGTCAATAAGGACGTTTAACCAAGGGTATTACTCACATGTCAGAACAAAACAGCACCGAAATGGCTTTCCAGATCCAACGTATCTATACCAAGGATATCTCCTTCGAAGCGCCGAACGCGCCGCAGGTTTTCCAGCAGGAATGGCAGCCGGAAGTTAAACTTGATCTGGATACCGCGTCCAGCCAGCTGGCTGACGAAGTGTATGAAGTGGTACTGCGCGTAACCGTGACGGCGACCCTAGGCGAAGAGACGGCGTTCCTGTGCGAAGTGCAACAGGCGGGCATCTTCTCGGTAGCAGGCATCGAAGGCACGCAGCTGGCGCATTGCCTGGGTGCATACTGCCCGAACATCCTGTTCCCGTATGCGCGCGAGTGCATCACCAGCCTGGTTTCCCGCGGCACCTTCCCGCAGCTGAACCTGGCACCGGTCAACTTTGACGCGCTGTTCATGAACTATCTGCAGCAGCAGGCGGAAGGCGAAGGTGCCGCACCACATCAGGATGCCTGATGAACACCGTCAATGCTTCAATGACTGTTATCGGTGCCGGCTCGTACGGCACCGCATTGGCCATTACGCTGGCGCGTAACGGCCATTCCGTGGTGCTGTGGGGGCACAACCCCGCGCAAATTCAAACGTTGCAGCACGATCGCTGCAATCAGGCGTTTCTGCCCGACGTTCCCTTCCCCGATACCCTGCTGCTTGAAGCCGATTTGGCGCGTGCGCTGGCCGCCAGCCGCGACGTGCTGGTGGTGGTGCCGAGCCACGTGTTCGGCGACGTGCTGCGCCAGCTGAAGCCGCATCTGCGCCCGGATGCCCGCATCGTGTGGGCCACCAAGGGGTTGGAAGCGGAAACCGGCCGGTTGCTGCAGGACGTGGCGCGTGAGGCGTTGGGCGAGGCGATCCCGCTGGCGGTGCTCTCCGGGCCGACGTTCGCCAAAGAGCTGGCCGCCGGCCTGCCGACGGCGATCGCGCTGGCGGCGACCGATGCGCAGTTCGCCGACGATCTGCAACAGCTGCTGCACTGCGGCAAGAGTTTCCGCGTCTACAGCAATCCCGACTTCATCGGTGTGCAGCTTGGTGGCGCAGTGAAGAACGTGATCGCCATCGGCGCCGGCATGTCCGACGGCATCGGTTTCGGCGCCAATGCCCGTACCGCGTTGATTACGCGCGGGCTGGCGGAAATGAGCCGTCTCGGTTCTGCGCTGGGCGCAGATCCTTCGACGTTCATGGGCATGGCGGGGCTGGGGGATCTGGTGCTAACCTGCACGGACAACCAGTCGCGCAACCGTCGCTTCGGCATTATGCTGGGGCAGGGTAAAGGCGTGCAGGAAGCGCAGGACAGTATCGGTCAGGTGGTCGAGGGCTATCGCAATACCAAAGAGGTGTTGGCGTTGGCGCAGCGGCACGGTGTGGAAATGCCGATCACCGAACAGATTTATCAGGTGCTTTACTGCCACAAGGACGCCCGCGAAGCGGCGCTGAGCCTGCTGGGGCGAGCCCGAAAGGACGAAAAACCCAGCGCGTGACATAAAACGATATGTCGGGGCAGCGGAATGTTGACCCCGCAAATGACCTGGGCCGCTTCGCGCTACCGTGTGAAGCGGCCCGTTTGGCAAGGTAAAGGGGTATGTGATGTCGTCAGAAGAGTTGGAACAGGTCTGGAACAGCATTAAATCAGAAGCGCGAGCACTGGCTGATTGTGAACCGATGCTGGCCAGCTTTTTCCATGCGACGTTGCTCAAGCACGAGAACCTGGGCAGCGCGCTCAGCTATATGCTGGCCAACAAGCTGGCCACGCCGATCATGCCCGCCATCGCGGTGCGTGAGGTGGTGGAAGAGGCCTACAAGTCTGACAACCAGATGATCGTTTCGGCGGCGCGCGATATCCTCGCGGTGCGCCTGCGCGACCCGGCGGTCGATAAATACTCCACGCCGCTGCTTTACCTGAAGGGGTTCCATGCGCTGCAGGCTTACCGCATCGGTCACTGGCTGTGGCAGCAAGGGCGGCAGGCGCTGGCTATCTACCTGCAAAATCAAATTTCCGTCGCCTTCGGCGTGGACATCCATCCGGCGGCGACCATCGGTTGCGGCATCATGCTCGACCACGCCACCGGCATCGTGATCGGTGAAACGGCGGTGGTGGAGAACAACGTCTCTATCCTGCAGTCGGTTACCCTGGGCGGTACCGGTAAAACCAGCGGCGACCGTCACCCGAAAATCCGTGAAGGGGTGATGATTGGCGCAGGCGCCAAAATTCTCGGCAATATCGAAGTGGGCAAGGGCGCGAAGATCGGCGCGGGCTCGGTGGTCTTGCAGGCGATACCGCCACACACCACCGCCGCCGGCGTGCCGGCGCGCATCGTCGGGCGGCCGGAGAGCGATACGCCGTCGATGGATATGGACCAATACTTCAACGGCACCAACCACGGCTTCGAGTACGGCGACGGCATCTAAGCCGCACCTGCGGGTCCATTCAGGGGGAGCTTCGGCTCCCCCTGTGTTTTTCAGGCGGCGGTCAGCCCTGTTTCGGGAACGTGACGATGTCGTTGACCATGTCATCGATCGCCGCTTTAACTTCTTGTTCCGTGACTGGCGCGCTGTCGTTGTTGACGGTTTTGCCGTAACTCTTGCGGACCACTTCCAGCACCGTTTTACCGCTATCCTGATCGATCAACTGCGCTTCCAGGAACAGCGTGGTGTTTTGCGTCCGGTGGCCAGTGGCGGCCATGGTGCTGGCCACCACGGCCGCTACCGGCACCACTTCGTAGAATTTCATATCCTCATCTTCGGCAGACACGGCGGTAATCGCGACTTTGGCCAACAGCACGCGGGAACCTGTCGGGTTATTCAAAACGGTAGTGCGCTCGGCCACCGCTTTTCTCACGCTTTGGTCGGTATAGTTTCTAATTTTGTCCAGCGTTTGTTGGCTGACGCGGGCGGTGGGTTTAGCGGCCGGGTAATAAACCACGGGAGCGACATACACGCCGCGATAATTCGACTCTTTAAAGGTGGGATCGATCCAACGCAGCGTTTTATGGCCGCTTGGCGAGCTGGTTTCCTGCAGCTTGCTGTAGTCCGGCAGGAACCCCGAATATTGATTCGTTTGGGTGACTTTGGACGAGCAGCCCGCCAGCAACAGGCCCGTCGCCAGAACCGCCATGGCAACGCTCAAACGTTGTTTCTTCATATGGTTTCCTATGATGAGTGGTGATTACCCTTACAAAACATAGCGCATTATCTGCGCCTCATCGGGCTTTTTCGGGGCCGGGCGTGCCCTGCTGCGGCCTTTTTCAGGATCGTGATGCGCCGCCGGTTTTCGCCGCCAGTGCCGGTGATAAGGCGGCGAGCAAGGCGTCCGCGCTGACCAGCGCCTGGCGTTGCTCAGCCTGCCACCGGGGCAACAAGGGCCAGAGATCCGCCTGATGTTCTGCCTGCAGGCACCAGATCTCCCGATCGTGCCAGTCACCGAGGGCGTTCTGCGCCGCTTTCAGGCTCGCCATCGCGGCGGGAGAGAGGGGAAGGCGCTGCGGATAGGCTTCAGCCGCGTAACGCAGGCGTTTTATCAACAGCCGCAGGCGGTGGCGATCGTAGCCGGTATCGGCCAATGCCCGGCGCAATTGCCGCTGCTGGCGCTGCAGGCGTCTATTCAGGCGGTGTTTGGCGACGCGTTGCGCGCTGCGGCGAAAGCGGCGCGGCCAGGCGTGCAAAAGCGAAGGGAAGCTGATGAGCTGCGGGTTGGCGAGCAGTTGGTGGCAGTGGGCCTGAAATTCGCTCTGGCGCACGTTGGCCTGCCAATCGAGGCGATGTCGCGCCAGTTCGGCGATCAGCACCTCGAGATCGCGCAGCGGCGTCGTGAGCCTGCCCAATTCGGCGGCGGCCCGATCGAGCCGGGTTGCGCCGGGGCAGCCGCGTAACGGGCGCAGCAGGCTGCGAATGCGGCGCAGACAGACGCGCAAGTCGTGCAGCGCTTCGCTGTCTTGCGCCTGTTGCAGCCGCAACAGCGCCTCGTTCAGCGCCGGTTCGAGCCGGCGAAGCTGGGTGACAATCTCTGCGACGAAAGCCATATGCCGTGCCTGGAGAGGATGACTCTTCCAGTATGGCGCGACGTCGCGGATTACGCCTTGGTCAGCGCACCAGCATAGTCCAGCTGCCGCCAGGCTTCATACACCACCACCGATACGGCATTCGACAGGTTCATGCTGCGGCTTTGCGCCTGCATCGGGATGCGGATTTTTTGCTGCGTGGGCAGCGCATCGAGGATGTCGGCAGGCAACCCGCGCGTTTCCGGGCCGAACAGCAGGTAGTCGCCGGCCTGGTAGCTGACGGCGCTGTGCGCCGGCGTGCCCTTGGTGGTGAGGGCAAACAGCCGCTGCGGGTTTTCAGCGGCGAGAAAGGCGGCGTAATCGGCATGGCGGCTGACGCGGGTGAACTCATGATAGTCCAGCCCGGCGCGGCGCAGGCGTTTGTCGTCCCACGGGAAACCCAGCGGTTCGATCAGGTGCAGATTAAAGCCGGTATTGGCGCACAGGCGGATGATATTGCCGGTATTGGGTGGAATTTCGGGTTCAAATAAAACGATGTTCAGCATGTTGCAGGCCCCTCGTGAACGAGGGGCGCAGGATAGCAAACTCTTACTGTTCTGTCTTAGACGATAGGCGTTGATGATGCAGCGGCAGCCACAGCACCAGCCGCAGACCGCCAAGCGGGCTGTCTTCGGCCTTCACCCAGCCGCGATGCTGATTGACCGCCGCCTCGACGATAGCCAGGCCAAGGCCGGTGCCGCCGGACTCACGGTCGCGCGCCTCATCGGTGCGGTAGAACGGACGGAAGATTTGCTCGCGGTCTTCGGCGCTGACGCCGGGGCCGTCGTCGTCAACCTGGATAGTCACGCCCTGATTGTCGGCGCTGAACGCCACGGCGATGCGGGTGTGCGAATAACGCAGGGCGTTGCGCACGATGTTTTCCAACGCGCTGTCCAGCGCGCTCGCGTTGCCGAACAGCGTCCACGGACCGGGCGGCGCAGCGATCTCCAGCTGCTTGCCCATCTGTTCGGCTTCGAAACGGGCGTTATCCAGCACGTCGGCCCACAGTTCGTTGGCCTTCAACTGCTCGCGCGCCAGCTCACCCTTCTGCTGCCCGCGCGACAGCGCCAGCAGATCGTTGATCATCGAATCCAGCCGTTGCGCTTCGGTTTCGATGCGCGCCAGCTCGTGGCCTTCGCCGTGGCGGCGGCGCATCAGCGCGGTGGCCAGCTGCAGGCGAGTCAGCGGCGTGCGCAGCTCGTGCGAGATGTCCGAGATCAAGCGTTGCTGGGCGTTCATCATGCGTTCCAGCGCGCTGACCATCTGGTTGAAGCTGGCGCCGGTGGCCAGAAACTCCTGCGGGCCGGCCTCCAGTTCCGGATGCTGCTTCAGGTTGCCGCGCGCCACGTCATCGGCGGCGTTCTTCAGCTTGCGAGCCGGTTTCGCCAGGCTCCAGGCCAGCCACAGCAGCAGCGGGGCGCTGATCAACATGGTGACGATCAGCAGCAGCAGCGGCCGGTCGAACATCAGGTTGATGAAATCGGATTGCGGGCTGTTGGCGGGGCGGATCAGGTACAGCTGGTAGTTGTCTTCGCCGTCGCGCACCGCGAACGGCCCGACCAGTTCGACGCGGCCGTATTTTTTCTTCTTCGGATGATCCGAATTGTCGGATTGGCCGATGAAGTTGCGGACGATCTGCATTTCATTGCGCTGCGCGCCGATCACCCGGCCTTCGCTGGTGACCAGCAGCAGGCGTTGGCCCGGCGGCGCCCATTTGTCGATGGCGCGGAACAGGCGGCGCCACCACATCAGATCGTTGGCCGGATCGTTTTGCAACTCGGCCTCGACGTGCTGTTCCAGCATCAACCCCTGCCGCTGCTCGCTGTCGAGCAGCGAGGTCATTTGGCGGGAGTCGAGCTTGGGCACCATCAGCACCAGCATTAGCACCAGGGCTAACGTGAACCAGAAAATGGCGAAGATGCGTGCCGTCAAACTGTTGATCATGTTGCAGATACCATCAAATAACCACGCCCGCGCAGGGTTTTGAACCATGGATGTCCGTCTTTGCGATCCGGCAGCTTACGCCGCAGGTTGGAGATATGCATGTCGATGGCGCGATCGAATGGGGTCAGGCGTTTGCCCAGCACTTCCTGGCTCAGCAGTTCGCGCGACACCACTTGGCCGAGATGTTGTGCCAGCAGATACAGCAGGGTGAACTCGGTGCCGGTCAGATCCAGCACCTGGCCGTCGAAGCTGGCCTCCTGGCGGCCGGGGTTCAGCTGCAGGCCATCGACATCCAGCGTCGGGGCGCCGCTGTCGACCTGCTGCTGCTGTTCGCTCCAGTTGGAACGGCGCAGAATGGCGCGAATGCGCGCGACCAGCTCGCGATCGTTGAAGGGTTTCGGCAGGTAATCATCGGCGCCCAGCTCCAGGCCCAACACGCGGTCCAGTTCGCTGCCGCGTGCGGTCAGCATGATGACCGGCGTCTGGTGATGTTGGCGCAGTTCTTTCAGCGTATCGATGCCGTTTTTCTTCGGCATCATGATGTCGAGCAGCAGCAGATCGACGGAGCTGTCCAGCAGCGACAACGCCTGCTCGCCATCGTGCGCGACGACGATATTAAAACCTTCCATTTCAAGCAGTTCTTTTAACAGCGAGGTCAACTCGCGGTCGTCGTCAACTAACAGAATCTTGTTCATTATGATTTACCTCCAGACGCAAAATACGTCATCAACTGTTGCCATTCCATGACTTTACGTAGTTTTACATGCACTGACGCAGGTTTTCAGGTGTGGCGGTACACTGCTCCTCGTTGATTCGCAAAGTGAGAAAGCTTGAGGAGTTGAAATGCGTAAGGTGACCGCATTAGTTATGGCATCACTGCTGGCAATTGGTTCGACCGCTGCCTTCGCTGCCGACACTATACCGGACACAGCCCAACCTCCCGGCAACGACGCGATGACCCGAATACCCGGCCAGCACCATATGTTTGACGGTGTCAGCCTCAGCGAACAGCAGCGCCAGCAAATGCGCGATTTGATGCGACAGGCTCGGCACGATCTGCCTGGTGTCAATGTAGCTGAAATGGAAGCCATGCATAAACTGGTGACCGCAGAGAAATTTGACGAAGCCGCCGTGTATGCCCAGGCGGAAAAGATGGCCCAACAGCAGGTCAAGCGCCAGGTCGAAATGGCCCGGGTGCGCAACCAAATGTATAACCTGCTGACGCCAGAGCAAAAAAGTGTTTTAGACCAGAAACATCAGCAGCGCATGCAGCAGATGGAGCAACAAATTTCTGGTTTGCAGCAAGCTTCTGCCCAGAAGTGAAGTACGACTGAGTAGTACCCTGTTTTTCCTTGCCATAGACACCATCCCTGTCTTCCCCGCCATGATGGCGGGGTTTTTTTTATCCGACATTTCGCTATATTGAGCGCCATACCTTTTGACCGGGATCCCTCAATGGAACAGCGCTATGCACGCCTGGTAAAGTCCGCTGCGTTGGCCGCTACCGTGCTGGCGTCGTCGCTGTTGTTGATCAAAATCGTCGCCTGGTACCAGACCGGTTCTGTCAGCCTGCTGGCGGCGCTGGTGGATTCGCTGGTCGATATCGCGGCATCGCTGACCAACCTTCTGGTGGTGCGCTATTCGCTGCAGCCGGCCGATGCCGAGCACACCTTCGGCCACGGCAAAGCGGAGTCGCTGGCGGCGCTGGCGCAAAGCATGTTTATTTCCGGTTCCGCCCTGTTTCTGTTTCTCACCGGCTTCCAGCATCTGTATGCACCGCAAACGCTGTGCGATCCCGGCGTTGGGGTCGTCGTGACGGTGATCGCGTTAGTCAGCACCCTGATGCTGGTCACCTATCAACGCTGGGTGGTCAGAAAAACGCGCAGCCAGGCCGTGCGCGCAGATATGCTGCATTATCAGTCAGATGTCATGATGAATGGTGCTATTCTTATCGCTCTTGGGCTAAGCTGGTACGGCTTCCAGCGGGCGGATGCGCTGTTTGCGCTGGGCATCGGCGTTTACATTCTGTATAGCGCGCTGCGCATGGGCTACGAAGCGGTGCAGTCGCTGTTGGATCGGGCGTTGCCGGATGACGAGCGCCAGGCGATTATCGCCGTGGTTTCCTCCTGGCCCGGCGTGAAAGGCGCGCACGATCTGCGCACGCGGCAGTCGGGGCCGACGCGTTTCATCCAGCTGCATCTTGAGATGGACGACACGCTGCCGCTACGCGAGGCGCACCGGTTGGCCGATCAGGTGGAACAGGCGCTGCGGCAACGTTTTGCGGGGGCGGACGTCATCATTCACCTGGATCCGTGCTCCGTGGTGCCGCCGGGTAGGCAGGGGCATTGGGAGCTATAATCATATAGAGGCATAGCGCAAAGTATTATCATGAATATCTGAGTTAGCTCAGCGTGCCATGCGGTGTTTTAACCGTTATATTGCGTGACTTGAATCAATTCAGCTGGGTGTTTTTGATATAATATCCAGCAATAAGCCATAAAGCTGGTTTTCTGCAGCCGGAGAGGTTTCAAGACGATCGGCGGAGACAGAATTCTTAAGAAATTGCATCTACACAGTTCAGAGGTAGTCATGATCAAGAAAATCGGTGTACTGACGAGCGGCGGTGATTCGCCGGGTATGAACGCTGCAATCCGCGGCGTTGTGCGTTCTGCGCTTTCAGAAGGTCTGGAAGTTTTTGGTATTTACGATGGCTACCTTGGCTTGTACGAAGATCGCATGGAGCAGCTGGATCGCTATAGCGTGTCCGACATGATCAACCGTGGCGGCACCTTCCTTGGTTCGGCCCGCTTCCCGGAGTTCAGGGATGAAAACGTGCGCGCCAAGGCGATTGAAAACCTGAAGAATCGCGGCATCGACGCGCTGGTGGTGATCGGCGGCGACGGTTCCTACATGGGCGCCAAACGCCTGACGGAAGAAGGCTTCCCGTGCATCGGTCTGCCGGGCACCATCGATAACGATGTTGCCGGCACCGACTACACTATCGGTTACTTCACCGCGCTGGAAACCGTGGTGGAAGCGATCGACCGCCTGCGCGATACCTCCTCGTCGCACCAGCGTATCTCCATCGTGGAAGTGATGGGCCGTTACTGCGGCGATCTGACGCTGGCGGCGGCGATTGCCGGCGGCTGCGAATTTATCGTGCTGCCTGAAATCGAATTCAACCGCGAAGATCTGGTGTGCGAAATCAAGGCCGGTATCGCCAAAGGCAAAAAACACGCCATCGTGGCGATCACCGAGCACATCTGCGATATCGATGAGCTGGCGCGCCACATTGAGCAGGAAACCAAGCGTGAAACCCGCGCCACCGTGCTGGGCCACATTCAGCGCGGCGGTTCGCCGGTCGCCTATGACCGCATCCTGGCCTCGCGCATGGGCGCCTACGCCATCGAACTGCTGCTGCAGGGGTACGGCGGCCGCTGCGTCGGTATCCAGAACGAAAAAATGGTGCACCACGACATCATCGACGCGATCGAAAACATGAAGCGTCCGTTCAAGGGCGACTGGCTGGAAACGGCGAAAAAGCTGTACTGATACGCCACTCACCGCACGACAAAAAAGCCTCCGCTTCCGGGGGCTTTTTTATGCTCGCCGGTGACATATTCCAGAATCATCTATCCCAAAATTTTTTATTCTTTAGTTGCCGGGAAAGTTTCTGGCAGGCTCTGATGCTAAATCAACCGATTGAGGTTGCGCTTAATTTTCTGGGAGAGCCTGTCGATGCGTAAATGGGGTGTAGGTCTGACATTGGTGCTGTTGGCGTCCGGCGCCATGGCGAAGGATATTCAGTTGCTGAACGTGTCATACGATCCGACGCGTGAGTTCTATCAGGCTTACAACACGGCATTCAGCAAGCACTACCAGGCGGAAACCGGCGACAAGGTGACGGTGCGCCAGTCGCACGGCGGCTCCGGCAAGCAGGCGACGTCGGTGATCAACGGCATCGAGGCCGACGTGGTGACGCTGGCGTTAGCTTATGACGTCGACGCCATCGCCGAACGCGGGCGCATCGAGAAAGATTGGATCAAACGCCTGCCGGACAATTCGGCACCTTACACCTCGACCATCGTCTTCCTGGTGCGCAAAGGCAACCCGAAACAGATTCATGACTGGCCTGATTTGATCAAGCCGGGCGTGTCGGTGATCACCCCAAACCCGAAAACTTCCGGCGGCGCCCGCTGGAACTACCTGGCCGCCTGGGGCTACGCGTTGCATCACAATAACAACGATAAGGCCAAGGCGCAGGACTTCGTCAAAAACCTGTACAAGAACGTCGAGGTGCTGGATTCCGGCGCGCGCGGCTCGACCAACACCTTCGTTGAGCGCGGCATCGGCGACGTGCTGATCGCCTGGGAAAACGAAGCGCTGCTGGCGGAGAAAGAGCTGGGCAAAGACAAGTTCGAGATTATCACCCCGAGCGAATCGATCCTGGCCGAACCGACGGTGTCGGTGGTGGATAAGGTGGTCGACAAACGCGGTACCCGCGAGGTGGCGACCGCCTACCTGAAATATCTGTATTCGCCGGAAGGGCAGACTATCGCGGCACAGCACTATTACCGCCCGCGCGATGCGGCGGTGGCGGCCAAGTTCGCCGGGCAGTTCCCGCAGTTGAAGCTGTTCACCGTGGATGACACCTTCGGCGGCTGGACCGAAGCGCAGAAGGTGCACTTCGCCACCGGCGGCGTATTCGACGAAATCAGCAAACGCTGATGCCGTTTCAACGGCAATAAAAAACCCCGGCAAGCCGGGGTTTTTTTATGGCAAGCCTAAGGCAATCAGGCTTTTTTCGCTGCGGCAGCGGCTTTGACGATCACGGCGAAAGCGTCGGCTTTCAGCGAGGCGCCGCCAACCAGCGCGCCATCGATGTCCGGCTGGGAGAACAGCTCTGCGGCGTTCTTGTCGTTCACCGAACCGCCGTACTGGATGATGATTTCAGCGGCAACCGCGGCATCGTGCTTGGCGATGTGATCGCGGATAAATTTGTGCACGGCCTGCGCCTGCGCAGGGGTGGCGGATTTGCCGGTACCGATGGCCCAGACCGGCTCATAGGCGATCACGGTGCCTTTCATCGCCGGTGCGCCCAGCGTTTTCAGCACGGCGTCGATCTGGCGCGCGCATACTTCTTCGGTTTTGCCCGCGGCGTTTTCCGCTTCGGTTTCACCGATGCACAGCACCGGGATCAGGCCGGCTTCTTTCAGCACGGCGAATTTCTCGGCGATCACTTCGTCGCTTTCTTTGTGGTAGGTGCGACGCTCGGAGTGGCCGATGATGATGTACTGAGCGCCGACGTCTTTCAGCATGTTGGCGGAAACTTCACCGGTGAAGGCGCCGGACAGGTTAACGTCCACGTTCTGCGCGCCCAGCGCGATGCGGCTGCCGGCCAGCGCGTGCTTGGCCTGATCCAGATACATCACCGGCGGGGCGATGGCGACGCCACAGCCGTCAACGCTGCTCAGCTCATTGCGCAGACCGGCGATCAGTTCGTTGACCATGTGAGTGCTGCCGTTAAGCTTCCAGTTACCCATAACTAATGGATGACGCATGTTTTTTCCTCCAACTAGGGAACGCGAGAGTCGAAATGACAACTGCCGGACCGGCAGTTTACCTGCCCAACAGTATAGAGATCATTAAGCGCGAAGGCTTTGCTTTTCGTCATTAAATACCGCGCCGTTACGGCTCGGAAAGCGCCAGCTTAATCGGTTCAACCGCGAAGGTTACGCCTTTATCGCCGTTATCCGAGACGACATAGCGAATGGCGCCGACCTGCTGTTGGTAAAAGCGCGATCCTTTGCCTTTTTCCAGCAGGCTGTTCACCTTGTTCTGGCTCTGTTCCACCGTCAATGCCGGTTCGAACTGGCGCATCAGCGCCGCCATGTAGTTGATGGCGATGGCGCGCGCGGCTTTTTCTTCATTGGCCTGCTGCAGCGGCAGATGCGTGATCTGCAACGTTTTGATTTTGCCGGTGCCTTTCTCCAGCGCGGTTGAGGCATACAGGTTTTCGTTGAGTTTGCTGGCGGCGCGCGTCAGCAGCGGCGAATCGTCTTCGGTGGCCGGAATGGCGCGGAATTCGCCAATCGGCAGCTTCGGGTTGTCGCGATTGTATTTTTCGCGGAATTTGACCACCGTCAGATCGAAGGTCGGCGCCCCGGCCAGCAGGTAAGGTGCGGTCGGTTTCGCTTCGGCGGCGGGCGGTTCGGCCCAGGCGCTGGCGGCGGCCTGCAGCAGGCAGGCGATGGCGAGGGTTTTTCTCAGCATGGCGTATGGCATCAAGGACAAAGATGGCTCCGATTAAAGCGATAACTCGCGGGCCTTGTCAAAGATCCCACGCCATTATCGGTTCGCTGACGAGAAAGCTGTGCGGCGCGCCGCGTTATGCAAGGCGGAAAACTCGGCCCGGCAGCGCCTATGTTACACTGCGGCGCAGAATATGGGCAGGCTTAGAGCGCAGGAATCGATGACGTTACAACAGTGGTGTTTTTCTTTTAAGGGCCGCATCGGGCGGCGCGACTTCTGGATTTGGATGGGGCTGTGGTTGGCACTGATGGCGGCGGCGTTTACGCTGGCCAATTATCAATTGATCGCCATCCAATCCATCGCCTTCTTTATCGTGGCGCTGCTGTGGCCGACGGCGGCGGTGCTGGTCAAACGTCTGCACGATCGCAACAAGGCCGGCTGGTGGGCGTTGCTGCTGATCCTGGCGTGGATGCTGGCGGCGGGCAACTGGCAAATGCTGGCGCCGATCTGGCAATGGGGCGTCGGGCGTTTCATCCCGACGCTGATTATCGTGATGATGACTATCGATCTGGGCGCCTTCGTCGGCACGCCGGGAGACAATCGGTTCGGCCCGGAAGCCGAACCGGTGAAGTTCCGCTGATCCTCGGGTTACCAGTAGTGCTCGCTGGTGATGTGGCCCGGTTTGCGGCGCAGGTGCTTGCGCATTTGGCGGTGGTCTTTCAGCGTTTGCTGGGTGTCCCGCACCATCTGCGGGTTGCCGCACAGCATCACGTGGCTGGTTTCGGCGTCGATGGTCAAGCCGATCGCCGCTTCCAGCCGGCCGTCCTCGATCAGCGCCGGCACTCGGCCGGTCAGTGAACCGGGCGTTTCTTCACGGCTGACGACGGTCTGGATGCGCAGCTTGCCGTTGTAGCGTTGCTGCAGTTGCTGCATCAGCGGCAGGTAGCTCAGGTCGCGCGCAAAACGCGCGGCGTGCACCAGCACCAGGTTGTTAAAGCGTTCCAGGCCGACGCCTTGCTGCAGAATCGATAAATAGGGGCCGATGGCGGTGCCGGTCGCCAGCATCCACAGCGTGTCGCAGTCGGGCACCTCGTCCAGCACGAAGAAGCCGGCGGCTTCTTTGGTTACCATCACGTCCGACCCTGGCCGCAGCTGATTGAGGCGCGGGCTCAGTTTGCCTTCCGGCACCGTTACCAGATAGAACTCCAGGTTGGCGTCATCGGGGGCATTGACGTAGGAGTAGGCGCGTTGCACTCGTTCGCCGTCGATCTCCAGCGCCAGTTTGGCGAATTGCCCGGCGGTGAAAGGATCGATGGGGGCATTGACCACCAGGCTGAACAGCCCGTCGGTCCATTGTTTTACCTGCGTAACCTTGCCGTTTACCCATTCAGCCATACTCTAAAGCTCCCGTGGTCGAATCAAATAAGCACAATGTCGTGAGCCGGAAATGGCGTGCGTGGTGCGCTCTATCCGGTAGTCGTTGCCGAACAGGCGGTGAAACAGCTGCAGCTCGGAATTGCACAGGCTGCTGCAGTTGGAACCGGCCACGCCGATCGGACAGTGGTTTTCCACCAACAGCGCACCGTGCGGATGATCGAGCAATTCGGCCATGTAACCGTCATGTTGCCGCAGACGCACCAATCGGGCTAACCGCTCTTGGTGGCTGCGCTCGGCAGACAGCTCTTCGGCATAACGCAGATAAAGCTGCTCTTCGCGCGCGTTCAGCAACGGTTCCACGCCGGCGCCGCCAAACAGCCGCAGCGCGGATGCCCGCAGCCGTTCCTGATCGGCGGCCGCAAAAGCGTGCCCTCGCTCTGTCAGCGACCAGTAGCGCGTCGGGCGGCCGACCTTGCTGCGCGCTTCTTCGTAACAAACCAACTCACGTTTTTCCAGGGATTGCAGATGTTGTCGGATGCCCATCGGCGTGATGTCCAGACACTCCGCCAGCATTTTGGCCGAGTGCGGGCCGAGAGCCTTTAACTGCAATAAAATCAGCTCAGGTGTTTTCATGAACCAAATCCCTATGGTGTTATTTTATTTCAAGTTGATGAAAATAATTATCGATTAAATGCTAAAGCGCGGCTACTGCAAGGGCGCTATTTTTAACGCCAAAGCGTTAGACGTACAGTTTAATTTACGAGCCTGGTCGGGTTTGCTGCCAGTGTGACCTGGATCAATATCTGCCTGAAACTCGCTAAAAAAATCAGATTTGATTAGTTTATGCCGCCATAGAGGGCTGCTCGCCGTTCTGGCTGCTGCAACGGCCATACCGGGACGCTGTGACGAGTTGAAACGTTAACGAAGATAATGAGAAAACTAGAGAATTTTCACCTGCTGGTGATGCTTATCCTGTTGGTCGCCGTCGGCCAGATGGCGCAAACCATTTATGTTCCCGTTATTGCTGATATCGCCCACGATCTGTCGGTTCGCACCGGCGCCGTGCAACGGGTGATGGCGGCGTATCTGCTGACCTACGGTTTCTCCCAGCTGATTTACGGGCCGATATCGGATCGGATCGGGCGCCGCCCGGTGATCCTGACCGGCATGATGATCTTCCTGGCCGGTGCGCTGGGCGCGCTGCTGTCTACCAACCTGACGATGCTGGTTGCCGCCAGCGCGATTCAGGGCATGGGCACCGGCGTGGCGGGCGTGATGGCGCGCACCATGCCGCGCGATCTGTATGCCGGCACCGCCCTGCGCTACGCCAACAGCCTGTTGAACATGGGGATTTTGGTCAGCCCGCTGCTGGCGCCGGTGATCGGCGGCGCATTGGCGATGGTGTTCGGCTGGCGCGCCTGCTACGCCTTCCTGCTGGCGCTGTGCGCCTGCGTCGCCTTCGCCATGTTCCGCTGGCTGCCGGAAACCCGCCCGGTGCAAACGGAAAAACGTCGCATGCTGGCCAGTTTCCGCCAGCTGCTGGGTGACAGCACCTTCAGCTGCTATCTGGTGATGCTGATCGGCGCGCTGGCGGGGATTGCGGTATTCGAGGCCAGCTGCGGTGTGTTGATGGGCGGCGTGTTGGGGCTGAGTGGGCTGACCGTCAGCATCCTGTTCATTCTGCCGATCCCGGCGGCGTTTTTCGGCGCCTGGTACGCCGGGCGCGACGGCAAGACCTTCCACACGCTGATGTGGCATTCGGTGATTAGCTGCCTGCTGGCGGGGGCGATGATGTGGATCCCGGGCTGGTTCGGCGTGATGAACATCTGGACGCTGATCGTGCCGGCCGCGCTGTTCTTCTTCGGCGCCGGCATGCTGTTCCCGCTGGCGACCACCGGGGCGATGGAGCCGTTCCCTTACCTGGCAGGCGCGGCGGGCGCACTGGTGGGCGGGATGCAGAACATGGGGTCCGGTCTGGCGACCTGGCTGTCCGCCATGCTGCCGCAAACCGGGCAGTTCAGCCTCGGCTTGCTGATGTTCGCGATGGCGCTGCTGATCCTGCTGTGCTGGTGGCCGCTGTCCAATCGTATGCAGCATCAGGGGCATACCGCATAACGACAGGGCGCCATTCGGCGCCCTCATACCGTTGACAAAGGGGAGAAAAAGCGGGGTTTTTCTCCCCTTTGTGGTTATCAGCCGAAAATCAATAAATTGATTTTCCTTGTTTTTTATTCGCTGTTCTCTGCCAACACGGCAAGGGCATGAGGTTTGTCATCAATCATCAGGGCGCCATTCGGCGCCCTGTTTCGTTACAGCAGAAACTCGTGCAGCGCCGGGTCTTTGCGATCCAGATAGTGGGTCGAACGAATACGGCGGATGGTGCGCGACTTGCCGCGGATCAGCAACGTTTCGGTGGTGGCCATGTTGCCCTGGCGGCTGATGCCTTCCAGCAAATCGCCCTTGGTGATGCCGGTGGCGGAGAAGATCACGTTGTCGTTGCGCGCCATCTGATCCAGACGCAGCGCCTGACCGGCTTCGATACCCATCTCCCGGCAGCGGGCCAACTCCTGTTCGCCGATGCGGCGGTTTTCGGCGCTGTCGCCTTTCACCTCATGACGCGGCAGCAAACGCGCCTGCATGTCACCGTCCAGCGCGCGGATCACCGCGGCTGAGATCACCCCTTCCGGCGCGCCGCCGATGCCGTACATCACATCGACCTCGCTTTCCGGCATGCAGGTGAGAATGGAGGCCGCTACGTCGCCGTCAGGAATGGCAAATACTCGCACGCCCAACTGCTGCATCTGAGCGATGACGCCGTCGTGGCGCGGTTTGGCCAATACGATCACCGTCAGCTGCGACAGCGGTTTGCCCAGTCGTTCGGCGACGTTCTGCAGGTTCTCTGCCAATGGCCGGTTGAGATCGATGGCGCCGCGCGCCGCCGGGCCGACCACCAGCTTCTCCATGTACATGTCCGGCGCATGCAGGAAGGTGCCGCGATCGCCCACCGCCAATACCGCCAGCGCATTGGACTGGCCCATGGCGGTCATGCGGGTGCCTTCGATCGGATCGACCGCGATGTCGACTGCGTCGCCCTGGCCGGTACCGACCTGCTCGCCGATATACAACATCGGCGCTTCGTCGATCTCGCCTTCGCCGATCACGATGCGCCCATCGATATCCACTTTGTTGAGCATGATGCGCATGGCGTGGACCGCCGCGCCGTCGGCGGCGTTCTTGTCGCCGCGCCCCAGCCATTTGTAGCCCGCCAGCGCGGCGGCTTCGGTAACGCGGGAGAATTCGATGGCTAATTCACGTTTCATGGCAAACCTGTCTGTAAGAAAGGGAGGAAAATATCGACAAAGTCTATCACAGCGCGGTGGCGGCAGGGCGGGGCAAAAAAAAGCGCCGCCCGCAGGCAGCGCTTGTTGGCGAAACGGCAGCTTCGGGATTACTCGTGATCTTCCCATGCCTGAGCGCGAGCCACCGCTTTTTTCCAGCCGCTGTAGCGGTAGTTGCGTTCGGTGGTTTCGATGCTTGGGCGGAATTCACGCTCAACCACCGCTTTGCTCTTCACTTCATCCAGATCGTTCCAGTAGCCGATGGCCAGGCCCGCCAGGTACGCCGCGCCCAGCGCCGTCGATTCACGCACTTCAGGGCGTTCTACGCGGGTGCCGAGAATATCGGACTGGAACTGCATCAGGAAGTTGTTGGCGACCGCGCCGCCGTCCACGCGCAGCGATTGCAGGCGGGTGTTGGCGTCGGCCTGCATGGCGTCCAGCACGTCACGGGTCTGGAAGGCGATGGATTCCAGCGTGGCGCGGATGATGTGGTTGCTGTTGGCACCACGGGTCAGGCCGAAGATGGCGCCGCGAGCATACGGATCCCAGTAGGGCGCGCCCAGGCCGGTGAAGGCCGGCACCACATAGACGCCGTTGCTGTCTTTCACCTTGGTGGCGAAATATTCGGAGTCGGCGGCGTCGCTGATCAGTTTCAGCTCGTCGCGCAGCCACTGGATAGACGCACCGCCGATGAACACCGCGCCTTCCAGCGCATAGTTCACTTCGCCGCGTGGGCCGCAGGCGATGGTGGTCAGCAGACCGTTTTTCGAGCGCACCGCTTCTTTGCCGGTGTTCATCAGCAGGAAGCAGCCGGTGCCGTAGGTGTTCTTCGCCATGCCCGGTTGAACGCACAGCTGGCCGTACAGTGCCGCCTGTTGGTCACCGGCGATACCGGCGATAGGAATACGCGTGCCGCCCTTACCGCCGATGTTGGTCTGGCCGTACACTTCGGAGGACGGGCGGACTTTCGGCAGCATGGCGCGCGGGATATCCAGCACTTCCAGCATACGTTCGTCCCAGTCCAGTTCGTGGATGTTGAACATCATGGTGCGTGAGGCGTTGGTGTAATCGGTGACGTGTACGCGCCCCTGGGTCATTTTCCACACCAGCCAGGTATCCACGGTGCCGAACAGCAGTTCGCCGCGCTTGGCGCGCTCGCGGGCGCCTTCGACGTTGTCCAGGATCCACTTCACCTTGGTGCCGGAGAAGTACGGGTCAACCACCAGGCCGGTGTTGTGACGGATGTACTCTTCCAGGCCGTCGCGCTTGAGCTTCTCGCAGATGTCGGCGGTGCGGCGGCACTGCCAAACGATGGCGTTGTAAATCGGCTTGCCGGTCTCTTTTTCCCAGACGATGGTGGTTTCGCGCTGGTTGGTGATGCCGATGCCGGCGATCTGATCGGAATTGATGTCGGCTTTCGCCAGCACTTCTACCAGCGTCGAACTTTGCGACGCCCAGATCTCCATCGGGTCGTGCTCAACCCAGCCGGCCTTTGGATAGATCTGCGGGAATTCGCGCTGCGATACTGCAACGATGTTGGCGTCGTGATCGAGCACGACGGCACGTGAGCTGGTGGTCCCTTGGTCGAGTGCGACAATGTATTTTTTTTCTACAGTCATGGTAATTATCCTGCTGTTGTTAACCGTGTAAAACTGCACCCATCACGCTTTACGCTGCTGGGTCTTGGCGTCGGGCTCTTCTTCCGTCACGCAGACGTCGCACGGCAGGTGGCGGCCAATCAGCGCGCGGTAACCGAAAGCGCCCAGGCCACAGCCGACGATAGGGGCGAAGATCGGCACCAGGAAGTACGGGATGTCGCGTGCGCCGGTGAAGGCGACTTTGCCCCAGCCGGCCAGGTAGGCGAACAGTTTCGGCCCGAAGTCACGCGCCGGGTTCAACGCAAAGCCGGTCAATGGTCCCATGGAGGCGCCGATCACGGCAATCAGAATACCGATCAGCAGCGGCGCCAGCGGGCCGCGCGGAATGCCGTTGCCGTCGTCGGTCAGCGCCAGGATCAGGCACATCAGGATTGCAGCGATCACCATTTCTACCAGGAAGGCCTGGCCGACGGAGATGTGCGCGTTAGGGTAAGTCGAGAAGATGCCGGCCAGTTCGAGGCTTTCGTTGCTGCCGCGCACCATGTGGTGGGCTGCTTCGAAGTCGAAGAACAGATTGTAGTACAGCCCGTAGACCAAGGCCGCGGCGCAGAAGGCGCCGGCGACCTGCGCAATGATATAAGGCACCACTTTGCGCCCGTCGAAGCAGGCGAACAGCCACAGGGCGAGGGTGACCGCCGGGTTGAGATGCGCACCGGAAATCGCGGCGGTCAGATAGATGGCCATGGCGACGCCCAGGCCCCAAATGATGCTGATTTCCCACTGGCCGAAGCTGGCGCCCGCCAGTTTCAGCGCGGCAACGCAGCCTACGCCAAAGAAGATCAGCAGCGCCGTGCCGAGGAACTCGGCGATGCACTGGCCTTTTAATGTCGGACTGGTGGTTTGGCTCATAATGTTGTTGTCCTGCAAAAACGGCGGTTGTTGGTTTATAGGCTCAGTTGGGTAGAGATCTGGCCTATGGGCACAGTTTTTTTCATCTCGTCCAATTATTGAATAAGGACGTGATGTAAATTTATCGTTAACGAACATAAACGAGAAATAGCGAAATCAAAATGTGTGTGGCGCGTCATAAAATTGAGCGATTTCGCGTCGTTTAGTGTTCTTTCTGAGCCATAAAAGTGTGATCTGACCAGTGGTTTGCTGAGGGTTGTTAACAACTCGCGGCGGCGGCGATGGGGATTTTCAGTTTTTGCTGATGGCGAGGGCAGGAAAATTGCAACAGACTGCGCGATGATCCGGTATGTTGCTAGACAGGCGGAGACTGGCTACTTACAATCGTTTTTAACGAATCGAGACCGGCGCGCCTTTCGTAACGGCGCGCGTCACTGAGCGCGATGCAATATTCGCAGTAGCTGCAGCCGACGTTGCGGCCGCTACTTATAGATGTACGCCTTGCTATCATGAGGGGACTGAAGCATGTCATTTGAAGTATTTGAGAAACTGGAAGCAAAAGTACAGCAGGCGATTGATACCATCACCTTGTTGCAGATGGAAATTGAAGAGCTGAAAGACAAAAACAACTCTCTGTCGCAGGAAGTTCAGGCTGCCTCCGGCAACCACGAAGCGTTGGTGCGTGAAAACCAACAGCTGAAAGAAGAACAGCACGTATGGCAAGATCGCCTGCGCGCGCTGCTGGGCAAAATGGAAGAGGTTTGATTCCTTACGCCATGCAGCAACGAAAAGGGCGCCTCAGGCGCCCTTTTTCATGTCCGAAAATCACTCGATGTCGAGCGGGTCTTCGGAGAGGATGATGCCGGTATTGTCGGCATACAGGTGGTCGCCGGAGAAGAAGGTGACGCCACCGAAGTTGACGCGGATATCGCTTTCGCCCACGCCTTCGCTCACTGCACCCGCCGGGATCGCCGCCATCGCCTGAATGCCGATGTCGAGCTCTTCCAGATCGTCCACCTGGCGCACCGCGCCGTACACCACGATGCCTTCCCATTCGTTCTGGGCGGCCAGGCGCGCCAGTTCGGCGTTGATCAGCGCCCGGCGTACCGAACCGCCGCCGTCGACCAACAGCACGCGGCCGCGGCCGTTTTCTTCAAGCAGATCGAACAACAGGCCGTTATCCTCAAAGCATTTCACCGTGGTGATCTGCCCGCCAAATGAAGTACGCCCGCCAAAATTGGAGAACAGAGGTTCAACAACGTTCACCTCTTCATGATAGATGTCGCAAAGTTCGGAAGTATCGTATTTCATAGGATTTTACGTCTGTTTGCCGCAGGAATGTTCAGTATATCCCTTTATTCGCCCTGTTGGCAAAATCATCAGTTTTTAACTGAGCGCCACGCCGATGGCGAACAGCAGATTGGCCAGCAACGCCGCCTTGACCATATGCTCCAGCATCGGCCGCATGCCGACCGGCGTCGGATCGCGCAGCACGCGCAGGCCGTGGCGCACCAGCAGCGGGATCGCCAGCACGAACAGCCAACCCCACGGGCTGTGGAGGTTGAACAGCGTGAACAGCGCGAAACACAGCACCGCGCCGCCGAGCAGCAGGGCGTGGTAAATGCGCGCCTTGTGCGGGCCGAGACGCACCGCCAGCGTATTCTTGCCGTTTTCGCGATCGCTTTCGATATCGCGCAGATTGTTGATGTTGAGCACCGCCGTCGCCAGCAGGCCGCAGGCGGTGGCGGGCAGCATCACGACGCTGTCGAAGGTGTGCGTCTGCAGATAGTAGGTACCGGCCACGCTCAGCCAGCCGAAGAACACCAGCACCGAGATATCGCCCAGCCCCAAATACCCGTAGGGCTTGTTGCCGACGGTATAGGTGATCGCCGCCACGATGGACAGCCCGCCCAGCACCAGGAAACCCACCACGTCGCTGGGTTGCTCGCAGGCGACGGCGATCAGCGAACAGCCGGCGATGGCGATCAGCACCACCGTCACCACCAGCGCCCGTTTCATCTGCGCCTGGGTGATCATGCCTTTCTGCATGCCGCGCAATGGCCCGATGCGATCTTCTTTGTCGCTGCCTTTGACCGCATCGCCGTAGTCGTTCGCCAGGTTGGAGAGGATCTGCAGCAGGCCGGCGGTCAACAGCGCCAGCAGCGCCACTTCTGGTTTCAGGCTGCCGTGCCAGGCGGCGATCGCCGAGCCGACCACGATGGAGGCAAAGGCCAACGGCAGGGTGCGGGGGCGTAGACTTTCGAGCCAGGCGGAAATCGGGGTGGTGGAGGTTGATGAGCTCATGTTTCGCTTCTGTCAGTAAGTTGCGGTGTCCGTTAGAAATAATTGTGGGAGGCAATGCCTCCCACACAGATGACTGACAAGACAATGATTGAGCGATTATAGGATAAAACGACTCAAATCTTCATCCGCCACCAGTTCATCCAGATGACTGCGCACGTAATCCGCATCAATTGTAATGGATTGGCCATTAATTTCACTCGCATCGTAGGAAATATCTTCCATCAGACGCTCCAGCACGGTGTGCAGACGACGCGCGCCGATGTTCTCGGTGCTTTCGTTGACCTGCCACGCGGCTTCGGCGATGCGGCGGATGCCGTCGGCGGTGAACTCGATGTTGACGCCTTCGGTGCCCATCAGCGCTTTGTACTGCTCGGTCAGCGACGCGCTCGGCTCGGTCAGGATGCGCTCGAAGTCTTCGGTGGTCAGCGCCTGCAGCTCAACGCGGATCGGCAGACGGCCCTGCAGTTCCGGGATCAGATCCGACGGATTGGCGGTCTGGAACGCGCCGGAAGCGATGAACAGGATGTGGTCGGTCTTCACCATGCCGTGCTTGGTGGACACGGTGCAGCCTTCCACCAGCGGCAGCAGATCGCGCTGCACGCCTTCACGCGAGACATCCGGACCGGAGCTTTGGCCGCCGCGCTTACAGATTTTGTCGATCTCATCGATAAACACGATGCCGTGCTGCTCAACTGCTTCGATCGCCTGCTCTTTCAGCTCTTCCGGGTTCACCAGCTTGGCGGCTTCTTCTTCCACCAGCAGCTTGAAGGCTTCTTTGATCTTCAGCTTGCGCGGTTTTTGCTTCTGGCCGCCGAGGTTCTGGAACATCGACTGCAGCTGGTTGGTCATCTCTTCCATGCCTGGAGGCGCCATGATTTCCACGCCCATCGGCACGGCGGCCAGATCGATTTCGATCTCTTTGTCATCCAGCTGGCCTTCGCGCAGTTTCTTGCGGAATGCCTGGCGGGCGGCGGACGGTTCCTGATTTTCTTCCGGCTGGCCCCAGTTGTTTTTGGCCGGCGGGATCAGCACGTCGAGAATGCGCTCTTCGGCCAACTCTTCGGCGCGGGTGCGGTTTTTCTCGATCGACTGCATGCGCACCATTTTGATGGCGGCATCGGTCAGATCGCGGATGATGGAGTCCACTTCTTTGCCCACATAGCCCACTTCGGTGAACTTGGTGGCTTCAACCTTGATGAACGGCGCGTTGGCCAGCTTCGCCAGACGGCGGGCGATTTCGGTTTTACCGACGCCGGTCGGGCCGATCATCAGAATGTTTTTCGGGGTCACTTCGTGACGCAGCATCTCGTTGAGCTGCATCCGGCGCCAGCGGTTGCGCAGGGCAATGGCGACAGCGCGTTTGGCCTTGTTTTGGCCAATGATATAGCTGTCCAGTTCGCTGACGATCTCGCGCGGGGTCATTTCAGACATGGTATTCGATCCTTACGCTTTGGAAGGCAATTCTTCAATGGTGTGGAAATGGTTGGTGTAAATACAGATGTCGCCGGCGATGTTGAGAGATTTCTCAACGATGTCGCGGGCGCTCAGTTCGGTATTTTCCAACATGGCGCGGGCGGCAGCCTGGGCGTACGGGCCGCCGGAGCCGATGGCGATCAGATCGTTTTCCGGCTGCACCACATCGCCGTTGCCGGTGATGATCAGCGAGGCGGTTTCATCGGCGACCGCCAGCAGCGCTTCGAGCTTGCGCAGCATGCGGTCGGTGCGCCAGTCTTTCGCCAGCTCGACGGCGGCTTTCACCAGGTGGCCCTGATGCATTTCCAGTTTGCGTTCAAACAGTTCAAACAGCGTGAAGGCGTCAGCGGTGCCACCGGCGAAACCGGCGATCACTTTGTCGTTATACAGGCGACGCACTTTCTTGACGTTACCCTTCATCACCGTATTACCCAGGGTTGCCTGGCCATCACCACCGATGACGACCTGGCCGTTGCGGCGTACGCTTACAATTGTTGTCACGAGCAGACCCTCGTTAAAGACGGAAAGAAGTCCCCGCAGCGCCTGCTTTCGCAGACGCTACGAGGCATATTGAGAGTATAGATGGGGGGGGATTGACGCTTTTCAACCCCCAACGGAGAGGGGAATGCAACTCGACATGCCGACGCCCTTCAGGCGTGAAAGGGTTTTGTCCGCTGCGGCGCGGCTACTGTAGGGGCCGAGCACTACGCGATTCCAGCCGCCGCCGGCGGTGATGCGGCTCTCGATGCCTTCGAACGCCAGGCGCGCCCGCACGGATTCAGCCTGATCGGTGGCGCGGAACGAACCGCATTGCACCATCCACTTCTGTTTCGATTCCGGCTTGGTTTCCTGCTTGGCCGTTTCCTGTTTCACGTCCGGTTTGGGCTCCGGCTTCGGTTGCGGCTTCGGCTCAGGCTGTTTCACCTGCTGCACCGGTTGCTGGGTGGCCGGCTTCGGCTGCTGGTGCTGCTGCACCGGCGCGGTGGTGGCGCCGTTGTTGAACGGGTTGCGCGGCGGCTGAGTGACCTGCTGCTGTTGCTGTACCGGCTGCTGCTGCATTTGCTGTTGTTGCATCTGCTGCTGGCGGTTACTGCGCGCGTTGGCCTGGCCCGGATCGTTATACGGCACTTCGTTCAGCTGCGTCGGGCGCTGCTGCATGTCGGCCTGCATCTGCTCCAGCAGTTGCCGTTGTTCGGCGGTCAGCTGAGTTTTGGAATTGAGCTCGCCGCCGGCCGTCGGTTCGGTCGGGGTTTGCACGCCGATCTGTCGGTTTTCCAGCTCTTTGATGTAGCGCCAGCGCTCTTCCGGCTTCGGCGGCAGGCCGTTGCCCGGGCGCGTAGTGTGCGCAGGCAACAACGGCGCGTCTTCCGGCTTGTTGTGCGTAATGAAATAGAGGCCACCGACAAAGACAACCAGCAACGCGGCGGCTAACGCCAGCACGGTTTTGGAAACCTTCGGAGAACTGCGTTTTTTACGGCTGGGGGTTTTACGCTTAGCTCCTGCTGCGCGCCCACGGCTTACATAGTCTTTTTGTGCCACTATTATTCCGCTGTGTCCTGATGAGAGGATAAGTCCGTCATGTTACTGAACCCTAAAATATTTGACTAGCGTTTCGGGGCAGCGGTGCTGCCTCTGATAATCAATTCACTGTCCAATAGCCGGGAGCCGCTGGCCACCGTTTGGCCGTTCAACTGCTCCAGCAGCAGCAACATCGCCTGCTGGCCGATCTGGAAGCGCGGCTGCGCCACCGTGGTCAGCGGCGGATCGCAATACTGCGCCAGCTTGAGGTCGTCAAAGCCGACGATCGACAGATCCTGCGGTACCCGCAGCCCCATTTTCTTCGCCTGGGACAGCACGCCGATCGCCATGACGTCGCTGTGGCAGAACACCGCCGTCGGCGGTTTCGGCTGAGCCATCAGCGCCGTCAGCGCTTGCGCGCCGGCTTCGTAGGTAAAATCACCCCGGGTAATATAGCTGCTTTCGACGGTAATGCCATTACGACGTAGCGCTTGAACGTAACCCTGCAGCCGATAATGGCTCAGCGGCATCTGTTCCGGCCCGGCGACGCAGGCGATCTGCCGGTGGCCCAATTGATGCAAATAATGCACGGCTTCAAAGGCGGCGGTCAGGTTGTCGATATGCACCGTCGGCAGTTCCAGCTCAGGGGCAAACTCGTTGGCCATCACCATCGGCGGCAGGTTGCGCTGCTCTTCCTTGCTGGCGTCAAACGGCAGGTTGGAGCCCAGCAGCAGCATACCGTCGATCTGTTTGGTGATGATCAGATTGACGAAGGTGCGCTCTTGCTGATTTTGCTGCGCGCAGTCGCCGATCAGCACCAGATAACCTTGTTGGGCCGCGGTCTGTTCGATCCCCTGGATCACATCGGCGAAAAACGGATCGCAGATGTCGGGCACGATCACCAGGATGGTGCGGGATTCGTTGCGTTTGATATTGCGTGACAGAGCATGAGGAGAATAACCCACGGCCAGCACGGCCTGTTCCACTTTCTGGCGCGTTGGCGTTGACACCTTTTCCGGGTTCATCAGCGCACGCGATACGGTAGCCGTTGAAACGCCCGCCATTTCGGCGACGTCTTTCATGGTCGCCATGGATAACTCTTTCTTGTGTTCCAACGCCTTTCTCCTTGCGTCAGCCCCATGCCGACGCCACTACTGCTGTTTGCTCACAATGTCCGGCATGCGGTGGCGAGATTGTTGTCATTGAGCGCCACTCGCGTTCGGGCACTCCGTCGCGCTGCGATGTGGCGACAAAATTTGCCCTCGCAGACATTCTAAACAGAATACGCCCCGCCTTTGTTACCTAATTTGCATAAAAAATGTGACCTGAGAAGGTTTTTTAGCGTTCGCTCGCAATTTCAAGGGTAAACGTTTGCACTGCGGCAGCTAAATCGGACTTTTCCGGGATCAGCTGTCGATCGGATCGACATCCAGCGTCCATTTCACCTTGCGTGTTTGCGGCAGGGTGCCGATCAGCGGCAGCGAGCTTTTCATCAGCTGTTGCAGGACGCGCCGTGTCGGATGCTGCAGCAGCAGCTGCCAGCGGAAACGGCCGCCGCGTTTGGACTGCAGCGCCGGCACCGGGCCCATCACCCACAGCGAATCGTCCTTCAGCGGGCTGGCTTCCAACAGATTGCGCAGCTGCTGCAGGAACAGCGGGGCCTGTTGGTTATCGTGATCTTCGGCGCGCACGATGATGTGGCTGGTGTAGGGCGGCAGAAACACGCTGTTGCGCTCCGCCAGCGTCTGTTTGGCGAAGGCGTCGTAACCCTGTTGCAGCAGCACCTGCAATAACGGGTGCTCCGGGTGGTGGGTTTGCAGCAGCACTTCACCCTGTTTGCCCGCGCGGCCCGCCCGGCCGGAGACCTGGGTATACAGCTGAGCGAAACGCTCGGCGGAGCGGAAGTCGGCGGAGAACAGCGCGCCGTCCACGTCCAGCAACGCCACCAGCGTGACGTCGGGAAAATGGTGGCCCTTGGCCAGCATTTGCGTGCCGATCAGAATGCGCGCTTCGCCGCGATGAATATCCGCCAGGTGTTGCTCCAGCGCCCCTTTGCGGCTGGTGGTGTCGCGATCGATGCGGGTGATCGGCGTGTCGGGGAACAGCGGTGCCAGCTCCTGTTCCAGCTGTTCGGTGCCGACGCCGACCGATACCAGGTGGGTGGAGCCGCACTGCGGGCACTGGTGCGGCACCGGTCGCTGGCTGTCGCAGTGGTGGCAGCGCAGCTGGCGCTGATGCTGGTGGAAGGTGTAGTAGTGATCGCAGCGCTGGCACTCGGCGATCCAGCCGCACTCGTGGCACAGCAGCGCCGGGGCGTAACCGCGGCGGTTGAGGAACAGCATCACCTGATTGCCGGCTTTTAAATGGTGTTGCATGCTTTTCAACAGCGGCTGCGACAGGCCGACCTTTAGCGGCAACCCTTTCAGATCGATCAGGTGCTGCGCCGCCGGTTTGGCGTTGCCCGCGCGTTGGGTGAGCTTCAACTGGCGATATTTGCCCAGCTGCACGTTGTGCAGCGTTTCCAGTGCCGGCGTGGCGGAGCCCATCATCATCGGGATGTCCTCTTCCCGGGCGCGAAACACCGCCAGATCGCGGGCATGGTAGCGCCAGCCTTCCTGCTGTTTATAAGAGCTGTCGTGCTCTTCGTCGATGATGATTACGCCCAGTTGCCGGAACGGCGTGAACAGCGCCGAGCGGGTGCCAATGACGATCGCGGCTTCGCCGCTGCGCGCGCGCAGCCAAACTGCCAGCCGTTCGCTGTCGTTCAGCCCGGAGTGCAGCACGTCCACCGGCGCGTTGAAGCGCTCGCGAAAGCGGGCGATGGTTTGCGGCGTCAGGCCGATTTCCGGCACCAGCACCAGCGCCTGCCGGCCTTTGGCCAACACGTTCTCCAGCACGCTGAGATACACCTCGGTCTTGCCGGAGCCGGTGACCCCGGCCAGCAGCCAGGCGGCGAACTGCTCATCCTCGCTTCTGATCGCCCCGACGGCGGTGGCCTGTTCGGTATTCAGCCGCAGCCGCTCGCCAAGCACCGCGAAATTGGGGCGCCAGTCCTGCGTGGCCGCGACCTGAGCGCGCAGGTCGATCAGCCCTTTGGCGCGCAGCGCCTGTAGAGCGCTTTCCGTCAGCTCAAGCTGGCTGACCTGATGGCGATAGACCGGGCGTTGCAACAGCGCCGCCAGAGCCTGCTGCTGTTTCGGCGCGCGTTTCAGGCTTTCGGGCGGCGTGGCGCGCCCTTCTTCGGTGGCGAACCACTGCCACAGCGGCGCGGCCTCGGCCGGTTTGCCTTGGCGCAGCAGGATCGGCAGCGCATGGAACAGCACTTCACCGATGGGATAGTGATAGTAATCGCTGGCCCAGCGCAGGATGCGCCACAGGCTGGGAGAGAACAGCGACTCGGTGTCGATCACGCTGTCGATCGGTTTGAGCTTGTCCAGCGGCAGTTCGCTGGTGTCGCTGCAGCCGGTGACGATGCCGATTGCATGCTGCCTGCCCCAGGGCACGCCCACGCGCGCGCCGGCCACCGGCTGCATACCGGGTGGCAGCAGATAGTCGAAGGTGCGGGCGAGGGGGACCGGCAAAGCAACGTGTACGACGGGCATGATCTCATCCAAATTGAAAAAAAGTGGGCATCAGTTTACACGGCGCATCGGCAAATGTACGGTTCCGATTGCGCGCCCCGACTAATGCTGTATAATTTGCCGCCTTTGGTATAATTCGATACCAAAATTCTATTATCAACCACGTGTGGTGTCTGGCGAAACAGGGCTGGATAGCGACACGGCCTTAACTGAGGTTTCCCATGAAACAAGGTATCCACCCAAAATACGAAGAAGTTACTGCTAACTGCTCTTGCGGTAACGTGATGAAGATCCGCTCCACCGTGGGCCACGATCTGAACCTGGACGTTTGTGGCGCATGCCACCCGTTCTACACTGGCAAGCAGCGTGACGTTGCTACCGGTGGCCGCGTTGACCGCTTCAACAAGCGTTTCAGCGTACCAGGCGCTAAGAAATAAGATTTCTTATCGACCGATGAAAAAGGCGCCCTGGGCGCCTTTTTTCTTTTCTGCCGCCGGCGTTCGCCGGGCGGTTCTCAATATTCCCAGGTATCGGGATCGACACCCAGTTCGCGCATCAACGCTTTTGCGGCTTCCGGGATTTCATCGCTGCGCTCTTTGCGCAGGTCTTCATCGTTCGGCAGCGGCTGGCCGGTAAAGGCATGCAGAAACGCTTCGCACAGCAGTTCGCTGTTGGTGGCGTGGCGCAGGTTGTTCACCTGGCGACGGGTCCGTTCGTCGGTAAGGATTTTCAGGACCTTCAGCGGAATGGATACCGTGATCTTTTTGACTTGCTCGCTTTTTTTACCGTGTTCAGCGTAAGGGCTGACATACTCGCCGTTCCACTCAGCCATGGGACACCTTAACTTTGTCAGAAAAATTACAAAATTCTAAAAACCGGCCAATTATGCCCGATCTTCACTGTTCTCACTAAATAAATGTCAATTTTACGCGACCAGGGTCACTGAATGCCCCGCTTCGGCCAGGCATTGCCGCTTAACATCTTATCGTCATGTCATATCGGCATAATTTTAGCGGGTATTGTGTCATTGCTCAATCTATACGCAAAGAAGTTTAGATGTCCAGATGTATTGACGTCTATCAATCCTGCGATTACTCTTTAGGCCTCATCCACCGAACCGAGAGCCGAGCGAGCCCATGACGCGTAAACCAGCCACGATTGCCGTACGCAGCGGCCTGAACGATGACGAACAGTACGGCTGCGTTGTCCCGCCGATTCATTTGTCCAGCACCTATAACTTTACCGACTTCAACCAACCCCGAGCCCATGACTACTCGCGACGCGGCAACCCGACGCGCGACGTAGTGCAGCGCGCGTTGGCGGAGCTGGAAGGCGGCGCCGGCGCGGTGATGACCGGCAGCGGGATGTCGGCGATCCATCTGGTGACCACCGTGTTGTTGAAGCCCGGCGATCTGCTGGTGGCGCCGCACGACTGCTACGGCGGCAGCTATCGGCTGTTCGACAGCCTGAGCAAGCGCGGCGCCTATCGCGTGCTGTTCGTCGATCAGGGTAATGAAGAAGCCCTGCAGCAGGCGCTGGCGCAAAAGCCGAAGTTGGTGCTGATAGAAAGCCCCAGCAATCCGCTGCTGCGGGTGGTGGACATCGCGGCGATCTGCGCTGCCGCGCATGCGGCGGGCGCGTTGACGGTGGTGGACAACACCTTCCTCAGCCCGGCCCTGCAACAGCCGATCGAACTCGGTGCCGATCTGGTGGTCCATTCTTGCACCAAATACCTGAACGGGCATTCGGACGTGGTGGCCGGCGCGGTGATTGCCAAAGATCCCGAGCTGGCGGTCGAGCTGGCCTGGTGGGCGAACAACATTGGCGTGACCGGCGGCGCGTTCGACAGTTATCTGTTGCTGCGCGGCATGCGCACGCTGTCGCCGCGCATCAAGGCGGCGCAACAAAACGCTGAAGCGATTGTTGACTATTTACAGCAGCAACCGCTGGTGAAAAAGCTGTATCATCCCTCCCTGCCGGAGAATCCGGGGCATGAGATCGCCCGCCGTCAGCAGCGCGGTTTCGGCGCGATGCTGAGTTTTGAACTGGACGGCGATGAAGCGGTGCTGCGCCGTTTTCTCTCTGCCCTTGAGCTGTTTACTCTGGCAGAATCGTTGGGCGGCGTAGAAAGCCTGATCTCGCATGCAGCGACCATGACTCACGCCGGCATGGCGGCGGAGGCGCGGGCAGCGGCCGGCATCTCCGAGAGCCTGCTGCGCATTTCCGTGGGTATTGAAGACAGTGAAGATTTGATTGCCGATCTGGAACGCGCTTTCCAGGCGGCGGCAACGAGGTAAGCATGAATGCAATTGCTGTAGCAGGGCCGGTGAGCGGGCGTCAACTGCACAAGTTTGGCGGCAGCAGTCTGGCGGATGTGAAGTGTTATCTGCGTGTGGCCGGGATTATGGCGGAATACAGCCAGCCGGGCGACATGATGGTGGTATCGGCCGCCGGCAGTACCACCAACCAGTTGATCAACTGGCTGAAGCTCAGCCAGAGCGATCGCCTGTCTGCGCACCAGGTGCAGCAGACATTGCGTCGCTATCACAGCGATCTTATCAGCGGCCTGTTGCCGCCGGAAAGCGCCGAGCCACTGATCGCCGAGTTCATTCAGGATCTGGAACGTCTGGCGGTACTGCTGGACGGCAACGTCGACGAGGTATGCTATGCCGAAGTGGTCGGGCACGGCGAGATCTGGTCGGCGCGCCTGATGGCGGCGGTGCTTAATCAGCTGGATATGCAGGCGGCCTGGCTGGACGCGCGTGATTTCCTGCGCGCCGAGCGCGCCGCGCAGCCGCAGGTGGATGAAGGCCGTTCTTACCCGCTGCTGCAGCAATTGATGGCTCAACATCCGGGCAAACGCCTGGTGGTGACCGGCTTCATTTCGCGCAACGACGCCGGGGAAACCGTGTTGTTGGGGCGTAACGGCAGCGACTACTCCGCCACTCAGGTCGGCGCGTTGGCCGGCGCTGCGCGCGTCACCATCTGGAGCGACGTGGCCGGGGTATACAGCGCCGATCCGCGCAAGGTGAAAGACGCCTGCCTGCTGCCGCTGCTGCGTCTGGACGAAGCCAGCGAGCTGGCGCGCCTGGCGGCGCCGGTATTGCACACCCGTACTCTGCAGCCGGTCTCCGGCAGCGATATCGATCTTCAGCTGCGCTGCAGCTATCAGCCGGAGCAGGGCTCGACGCGCATCGAGCGCGTATTGGCGTCCGGCACCGGCGCCAAGATTGTCACCAGCCACGACGATGTGTGCCTGATTGAACTGCACGTCGCCGCTCAACATGACTTCAAACTGGCGCAGAAAGAGTTGGATCTGGTGCTCAAGCGCGCGCAGATCAAACCGCTGGCGGTGGGCATCCACCCTGACCGCAACCTGGTGCAGCTGTGTTACACCTCCGAGGTGGTCAACAGCGCGCTGGTGACGCTGCAGGCCGCGGCGCTGCCAGGCGAGCTGCGCCTGCGTGAAGGGTTGGCGCTGGTGGCGATGGTCGGCGCCGGGGTGTGCAAGAACCCGCTGCACAGCCACCGTTTCTATCAGCAGTTGAAAGATCAGCCGGTCGAGTTCATCTGGCAGGCGGAAGATGGCATCAGCCTGGTGGCGGTATTGCGCCAGGGGCCGACCGCGCTGCTGATCCAGGGGCTGCACCAAAGCCTGTTCCGCGCCGAGAAGCGCATCGGTCTGGTGCTGTTCGGCAAGGGCAATATCGGGTCGCGCTGGCTGGAGCTGTTCGCCCGTGAGCAGACCAATATCTCCGCGCGCAGCGGCTTCGAATTTATCCTGGCGGGGGTGGTGGACAGCCGCCGCAGCCTGCTGAACTATGACGGGCTGGACGCCAGCCGCGCGCTGGCATTCTTTGAGGACGAAGCGCAGGAGCTGGATGAAGAATCGCTGTTCCTGTGGATGCGCGCGCACCCGTTCGACGATCTGGTGGTGCTCGACGTGACCGCCAGCGAAGAGCTGGCCGGGCAGTATCTGGATTTCGCCAGCTACGGTTTCCACGTGATCAGCGCCAACAAGTTGGCGGGGGCCTCGTGCAGCGACAGCTATCGCCAAATTCGCGACGCCTTCGCCAAAACCGGCCGCCACTGGCTGTACAACGCCACCGTCGGCGCCGGCCTGCCGGTCAACCACACGGTGCGCGATCTGCGCGACAGCGGCGACAGCATTCTGGCGATCAGCGGCATCTTCTCCGGCACGCTTTCCTGGCTGTTCCTGCAGTATGACGGCACGGTGCCGTTCACCGAGCTGGTGGATCAGGCCTGGCAGCAGGGGCTGACCGAACCGGATCCGCGGGTCGATCTCTCCGGCCAGGACGTGATGCGCAAGCTGGTGATCCTGGCGCGCGAGGCGGGCTACGACATCGAACCGAACCAGGTGCGGGTCGAGTCGCTGGTGCCGGCGGGGTGCGAGCTGGGCTCCGTCGATCAGTTCTTCGAGAACGGTGAGGCGCTGAATCAGCAGATGCAACAGCGCTTTGAGGCCGCCAGCGAAATGGGCCTGGTGCTGCGCCACGTGGCGCGTTTCGACGCCAACGGCAAGGCGCGGGTCGGCGTGGAGGCGGTGCGCCCTGAGCATCCTCTGGCCTCGCTATTGCCGTGCGACAACGTGTTTGCCATCGAAAGTCGCTGGTATCGCGATAATCCGCTGGTGATCCGCGGGCCGGGCGCCGGCCGCGACGTCACCGCCGGCGCGATCCAGTCAGACCTTAACCGATTGGCGCAGCTGCTTTAATCCTCTGCGGGCGCGGGTTCACCGCGCCCCTTTGCTTTTCCTGCCATACTTATCCCTGCCGCTGTCATGAAATTTCCTCTTTGAGCGGGTGAGGATTAATCATCTTATTCCCCTCATTTTCCTGTTGACTCTTTAGCCAACATGCGGCATTTTCTATCTAGACGTCTAAACGTATAGACGCTCATAAAGATGAAATAAAAACAGTGATCGATAAGAGGTGAGCAGGGTATGAGTTTTTTCCACGCAAACCAGCGGGAAGCGCTGAATCAGAGTCTGGCGGAGTTGAACGGCCAGATTAACGTATCATTCGAGTTCTTCCCGCCACGCACCAGCGAGATGGAAGAGACCCTGTGGCAGTCGATCGATCGTCTGAGCATCCTCAAGCCTAAATTCGTTTCCGTCACCTACGGCGCCAACTCCGGCGAGCGCGATCGCACCCACAGCATCATCAAGGGGATCAAGGAGCGCACCGGCCTGGAGGCGGCACCGCACCTGACCTGCATCGACGCCAGCCCGGCGCAGCTGCGCGACATCGCGACCGATTACTGGAACAGCGGCATTCGCCATATCGTGGCGCTGCGCGGCGATCTGCCGCCGGGCGGCGGCAAGCCGGAGATGTACGCGACCGATCTGGTGGCGCTGCTGAAAGACGTGGGCGACTTCGATATTTCCGTCGCCGCCTATCCGGAAGTGCACCCGGAGGCGAAGAGCGCGCAGGCCGATTTGATTAACCTGAAACGCAAGATCGACGCCGGCGCCAGTCGCGCGATTACCCAGTTCTTCTTCGACGTTGAGAGCTACCTGCGCTTTCGCGACCGCTGCGTCGCCGCCGGTATCGACGTGGAAATCGTGCCGGGCATTCTGCCGGTGTCCAACTTCAAGCAGCTGCAGCGCTTCGCCACCATGACCAACGTGCGGGTGCCAAGCTGGATGACCAGCATGTTCGAAGGGCTGGACGACGATGCGGAGACCCGCAAAATGGTCGGTGCCAACATCGCCATGGACATGGTGAAGATCCTCAGCCGTGAAGGGGTGAAAGATTTCCACTTCTATACCCTGAACCGTGCCGAGATGAGCTACGCCATCTGCCACACGCTGGGCGTGCGCCCGGTGGCCGCTGCCTGACGGGCTTGTTCCATTGAAAAAGGGCACCGCTTTACCGCGGCGCCCTTTTTTTGTGGGGGAAGGCATAAAAAACGGCCCCGATAAACGGGGCCGCGATGAGGCTCACTAGCCGGTGTTGCGCATCCCGGCGGCGACGCCGGCGATGGTGACCATCAGCGCCTGCTCCACGCGGGCGTCCGGCTGCTCCTGCTGGCGCGAACGGTGCAGCAATTCGGCCTGCAAGACGTTCAGCGGGTCGGTATAGACGTTGCGCAGCGCGATGGATTCGGCGATCCACGGCAGATCTTCCATCAGGTGCGCATCGTTGGCGATGGTCAGCACTACCTTGATGTCGCTTTCCAGCTGATCGCGCAGCTGTTGGCCCAGCGACCACAGCGATTTATCCACCAGGCGCTGATCGTAGTATTCCGCCAGCCACAGGTCGGCCTTGGCGAACACCATTTCCAGCATGGCGATGCGGGTGGAGAAGAACGGCCAATCGCGACACATCGCCTCCAGCTCCGCCTGTTTGCCGGCTTTCACCGCTTCCTGCAATCCGGCGCCGGCGCCGAGCCAGGCCGGCAGCATCAGGCGGTTCTGCGTCCAGGCGAAGATCCACGGAATGGCGCGCAGGCTCTCTACGCCGCCGTTTGGCTTGCGCTTGGCCGGGCGTGAACCCAGCGGCAGTTTGCCCAGCTCCAGCTCTGGCGTGGCCGCGCGGAAGTAAGGCACGAAGTCCGGGTTTTCACGCACATAGCCGCGGTACATCCGGCAGGAGGTGTCGGACAGGTCGTCCATCAACGCCCGCCATTCTTTCTTCGGTTCCGGCGGCGGCAGCAGGTTGGCCTCGAGGATCGCCCCGGCATACAGCGCCAGGCTGCTGATGGTGACTTCCGGCAGGCCGAATTTGAAGCGGATCATCTCGCCCTGTTCGGTGACGCGTAGGCCGCCCTTCAGGCTGCCCGGCGGCTGCGACAGCAGCGCCGCATGCGCCGGTGCGCCGCCGCGGCCGATGGAACCGCCGCGCCCATGGAACAGCGTCAGCGCCACGCCGGCCTTTTCACAGGTTTTGATCAACGCGTCCTGCGCACGGTACTGCGCCCAGGAAGCGGCCATCACGCCGGCGTCTTTCGCCGAGTCGGAATAGCCTATCATCACCATCTGTTTGCCCTGAATAAAGCCGCGATACCAGTCGATATTCAGCAACTGGGTCATTACGTCGTCGGCGTTGTTCAGATCGTCGAGGGTTTCGAACAGCGGAGCGACCGGCAGCGCGAACGGGCAGCCGGCCTCTTTCAGCAGCAGGTGCACCGCCAGCACGTCGGAAGGCGTGCGCGCCATCGAAATCACGTAGGCGGCGATCGAGCCCTGCGGCGCTTCGGCGATCACCCGGCAGGTTTCCAGCACTTCCTGCGTGTCGGCGCTCGGTTGCCACTTCAGCGGCACCAGCGGGCGTTTGGAGTTCAGTTCGCGGATCAGGAACGCCTGTTTATCGGCTTCCGACCAGCTTTCATAGTCGCCCAGTCCCAGGTAGCGGGTCAGCTCGGCGATGGCTTCGGTATGGCGGGTGCTTTCCTGGCGCACGTCGATGCGCACCAGCGGCACGCCGAAGCAGCGCACGCGGCGCAGGGTATCCAGCAACTGGCCGTTGGCGATGATGCCCATACCGCAGGCCTGCAGCGACTGGTAGCAGGCATACAGCGGCTCCCACAGCTGCTCGTTGTTCACCAGCAGGTCGTGCGGCTTCAGCACGCGTTCGCCCTTCAGGCGGCCTTCCAGATAGGCCTGGGAGCTCATCAGCTGGCTGCGCAGCTGCTTCATGATTTCGCGGTACGGTTCCTGCACCTCATCGCCGCCGGCGCGGGCGCGCAGCTCCGGGGTGCATTCGGTCATCGACAGCTCAGAGACCAGCACCTGGATGTCGCGGGTGAACAGGTCGCAGGCTTTCCAGCGGCTGAGCAGCAGCACATGGCGGGTAATTTCGGCGGTGACGTTCGGGTTGCCGTCGCGATCGCCGCCCATCCAGGAGGTGAAGCGCACCGGCACCGCTTCCACCGGCAGGCTGTAATCGATGGAGTTTTCCAGCTGTTCGTTGAATTCGCGCAGGAACGCCGGCACGCCTTCCCACAGGCTGTTTTCCACCACCGCAAAGCCCCATTTGGCTTCGTCGATCGGGGAAGGGCGGTGTTTGCGAATTTCATCGGTGTGCCACGACTGGGCCACCAGCTGACGCAGGCGGCGCATGATCTTGTTGCGCTCGTAGTCGGCCAGATCGTTGTGATCGAGCTGGCTGAGGCAGGTGTTGACCTCCACCAGCTTGTGGATCAGGGTGCGACGGGTGATCTCCGTCGGGTGCGCCGTCAGCACCAGCTCGATGGAGAGTTGCGATACCGCGTGCTGCAGCTCTTTGTCGCTGAGCTTTTTGTCTTTGAGACGGCTGAACAGCTGCGCCAACGCTTCCGGGTTGCTGGCGGCCTCGCCGTTGGGCGAAATGCTGTGGTACTGCTCGGCGACGTTGGTCAGGTTGAGGAACTGGCTGAAGGCGCGCGCCACCGGCAGCAGCTCGTCGTTGGACAAGTTCTGCAGGGTGGAGAGCAGCTCCTGGCGATGCGCTTCGTTGCCGGCGCGTGAGGATTTGGAAAGCTTACGGATGGTCTCAACGCGATCGAGAATATGCTCACCCAGCGCTTCTTTGATGGTATCGCCGAGCAATTTGCCGAGCATACTGACATTACTGCGCATTGCCGAATATTGTTCGTTCATATAACCCCTGACCCAGTTCTGTATGATTTTTATCTTGTAAATAAATTTCACGCGTCAGGCGCAGACCGCCTGCCTGATCACATCGCGTTCCTGTCCAATCGTCAATTGACACTATTTTTAGCAAAAAAACATCAAAATCGGCGCATTTTCTGAAATTTAATTACGGTGCGTCGGTTATCAGCACGGCTTATTTCGCCGTTTTCTACTTATTTTGAGTTAGGGGAAGCATAAAGCATTTCCCCTGTTAAATATCGGTTTATTGCCGGCAAAAGTGACTGACCAGCTGGCCCAGCAGTTTGCGCGTCGGTTCGATAAACGCGGTATCGATGTACTCGTCCGGCTGGTGGGCCTGATCGATGGAACCGGGGCCGAGCACCAGGGTCGGGCATACCTGTTGCACGAACGGCGCCTCGGTACAGTAGTTGACCACCTGCGTGCGGGTGCCCAGCAGCTCCTCGATCACCGCCACCATGCGGTGGTCGGTCGGGCACTCGTAGCCCGGCACCGACGCGTGCAGCTCTTCGATGGTCAGGCGGCCCGGCCAGCGTTGGCTCACCGGCTCCAGCGCCTGATGCATCAGTTCGTTGATGTTATCGAGCGTCATGCCGGGCAGCGGGCGGATATCCAGGTGCAGCTCGCAACAGGCGCAGATGCGGTTGGCCGCGTCGCCGCCGCTGATATGACCGAAGTTCATGGTGGGATAAGGCACGGCGAACGCCGGATTGTTGTAGCGCTCCTGCAGGGTCTTGCGCAGTTCCATCAGGCGGCCGATGGACTCGTGCATCAGATCGATGGCGTTGACGCCGCGCGCCGGATCGCTGGAGTGACCGGACTGGCCGACGATGCGAATGGCGTTGGCCATGTGGCCCTTGTGCGCGCGCACCGGCTGCAGCGAGGTCGGCTCGCCGATGATGGCGAAATCCGGACGAATGGCGGTGGAGGCGGCGAAATAACGCGCGCCGGCCATCGTCGTTTCTTCATCTGCGGTGGCTAAAATGTACAGCGGCTTGGTCAGCTTGCTCGCGTCGATATCGCGCACCGCATCCAGAATAAAGGCGAAGAAGCCTTTCATGTCGGCGGTGCCCAGCCCGTAGAGCTTGTTGTCGTGCTCGGTCAGGGTGAAGGGATCGCGCGTCCAGCGGCCTTCGTCGTAAGGCACCGTATCGGTATGGCCGGCCAGCAGCAGGCCGCCGATGCCTTCACCAATGCTGGCCAGCAGGTTGAATTTGTGACGCGACTCCGGCACCGGCTGCACGTCGACGCGGAAGCCCAGGTCGGCAAACCATCCGGCCAGCAAGTTGATTAACGCCTCATTGCTCTGATCGAGGCCGGCATCGGTGGCGCTGATCGAAGGAGTGGCGATCAACGCCCGGTACAGCTCAATAAATGGAGGTAATTTCATCTTCACTGTTGACAGCCTTAGGTTAGGATAGTATCAATATTCATGCATTTATTTTGAATAAAAATACAGTAAGCCGAAGCGTAAGGGAACCCGATGCCCGGATGTTTATAAAAGCATCAACGCCTGGCTCCGTGGGTGAACGGCGCAACAACGCTGGCTAGCCCTGTTACCTGGGTCGCAAGCGACCGCACGTCAGTTTAGAAGGTGAAAGGCCACATGTTGAATACGCTGATCGTTGGTGCCAGCGGTTACGCCGGAGCGGAGCTCACGGCTTACCTGAATCGCCACCCACACATGAACATAACCGCTTTAGCGGTTTCAGCGCAAAGTGCAGATGCAGGAAAGTTGCTTTCCGATCTCCATCCCCAGTTGAAAGGCATCGTCGATCTACCGCTGCAGCCGTTGACCGACGTCGCCAAGGCGGCGCAGGGCATCGACGTGGTGTTCCTCGCCACCGCTCATGAAGTCAGCCACGATATCGCACCGGCCTTCCTGGCGGCAGGCTGCGTGGTGTTCGATCTGTCCGGCGCCTTCCGCGTGCAGGACGCCGGTTTTTATACCCAGTACTACGGCTTCGAGCATCAGCATGGCGCCCTGCTGGAGCAGGCGGTGTACGGCCTGGCGGAGTGGCAGAGTGACAAGATCAAACAGGCGCAGCTGATCGCCGTGCCGGGCTGCTACCCGACGGCGGCGCAGCTGGCGCTGAAACCGTTGATCGAAAAGCAACTGCTGAACCTCGACCAGTGGCCGGTGATCAATGCCACCAGCGGCGTCAGCGGCGCCGGGCGCAAGGCCAGCATGACCACCAGTTTCTGCGAAGTGAGCCTGCAGCCGTACGGTATTTTCACTCACCGGCACCAGCCGGAGATCGCCGCGCACCTGGGCGTGCCGGTTATCTTTACGCCGCACCTGGGCAATTTCCCGCGCGGCATTCTTGAAACCATCACCTGCCGCCTGAAAGCCGGCGTGACCGCGCAGGACGTGGCCGCCGCCTATCATGCCGCCTATGACGACAAGCCGCTGGTGCGGCTGTACGACCAGGGCGTGCCGGCGCTGAAAGCGGTGGTGGGGCTGCCGTTCTGCGACATCGGTTTTGCGGTGCAGGGCGAGCATCTGATCGCCGTGGCGGCGGAAGATAACCTGCTGAAAGGCGCGGCGGCGCAGGCGGTGCAATGCCTGAATATCCGTTTCGGCTTCCCGGAAACCCAATCACTCCTTTAAACCAGCGTGAGTAAACAGCAATGAACCCGTTAATTATCAAGTTAGGTGGCGTGTTATTAGACAGTGAAGAAGCGCTGGAGCGTCTGTTTACCGCGTTGGACAGCTATCGGCAGCAGCATCAGCGTCCGCTGGTGATCGTGCACGGCGGTGGCTGCGTGGTAGACGAGCTGATGAAGCAGCTCTCTTTACCGGTGGTGAAAAAGAACGGCCTGCGCGTCACGCCGGCCGATCAGATCGACATCATCACCGGCGCGCTGGCCGGCACCGCCAACAAAACGCTGCTGGCGTGGGCGATTAAGCATCAAATCAACGCCGTTGGCCTGAGCCTGGCGGACGGCGGCAGCGCAGTCGTGACTCAGCTCGATCCGGCATTGGGCCACGTCGGCAACGCGCAGCCCGGCTCGCCCGCGCTGCTCAATACCCTGCTGGGCGCCGGCTACCTGCCGGTTATCAGCTCCATCGGCATCACCGCCGAAGGGCAGTTAATGAACGTGAACGCCGATCAGGCGGCGACGGCGCTGGCGGCGACGCTGGGGGCGGATCTGATCCTGCTGTCGGACGTCAGCGGCATCCTCGACGGCAAGGGCCAACGCATTGCGGAAATGACGGCGCAAAAAGCGGAGCAACTGATCGCGCAAGGCATCATCACCGATGGTATGGTGGTGAAGGTGAATGCGGCGCTCGACGCCGCCCGCACCCTCGGCCGCCCGGTGGATATCGCCAGCTGGCGCCATGCCGATCAGCTTCCTGCTTTGTTTAACGGCGTGTCGATTGGCACCCGGATCCTCGCTTAATTTTAGAATTAGAAAGGAATAGATCATGCAAAACCAAGGCATCAAAAAAATCGTTCTGGCGTACTCCGGCGGCCTGGATACCTCGGCCATCATTCCATGGCTGAAAGAGAACTACGGCGGCTGTGAAGTGGTGGCGTTCGTGGCGGACATCGGCCAGGAGCGCAGCGATCTGGAAGGTGTGGAGCAAAAAGCCCTGCAGTCCGGTGCCTCTGAATGTCACGTGGTCGATCTGCGTGAAGAATTTATCCGCGATTACGTTTATCCGGTGCTGCAGACCGGCGCCCTGTACGAAGGCAGCTACCTGTTGGGCACCTCGATGGCGCGGCCGATCATTGCCAAGGCGCAGGTCGAGTTGGCGTTGAAAGTGGGCGCGGACGCGCTGTGCCACGGCGCAACCGGCAAAGGCAACGATCAGGTGCGTTTCGAAACCACCTACACCGCGCTGGCGCCGCAGCTGAAAGTGGTGGCGCCGTGGCGTGAGTGGAACCTGCGTTCCCGTGAAGCGCTGCTGGATTACCTGAAAGAGCGCAACATCCCGACTACCGCGTCGCTGGAGAAGATCTACAGCCGCGATGAGAACGCCTGGCACATTTCCACCGAAGGCGGCGTGCTGGAAAGCCCGTGGAATGCGCCGAACAAGGATTGCTGGGTATGGACCGTCGATCCGCAGGAAGCGCCGGATCAGCCTGAGCAGGTGACCGTCACCGTTGAGAAAGGCCGCGTTGTGGCGGTTAACGGGAAAGCGCTGTCGCCTTACCAGTGCCTGGAAACCTTGAATGCGCTGGGCGCCAAGCACGGCGTCGGCCGGATCGACATCGTGGAAAACCGTCTGGTGGGCATCAAATCCCGCGGCTGCTATGAAACCCCGGGGGGCACCATCATGGTGGCGGCGCTGCGCGCCATCGAGCAGCTGGTACTGGATCGCGACAGCTTCAAATGGCGCGAGCAGCTGGGCCTGGAGATGTCCTATGTGGTGTACGACGGCCGCTGGTTCGCGCCGCTGCGCCGCTCGCTGCAGGCCTCTGCCGAAGCATTGGCTGAAGAGGTGAACGGTGAAGTGGTGCTGCAGCTGTACAAAGGCCAGGTGACGGCGACCCAGAAAAAATCCGCCAACAGCCTGTACTCCGAAGAGTTCGCCACCTTCGGCGAAGACGAAGTGTACGATCACAGCCACGCGGGCGGCTTTATCCGCCTGTTCTCTCTGTCTTCACGCATCCGCGCGTTGAATGAGAAAAAGAATAAATAACCGATTGGCGTGACTCTGCAAGGGCGCAGCATGCTGCGCCCTTTCGCATAAAAATTCAGGAGTAAAGGTATGGCACTTTGGGGCGGACGGTTCACTCAGGCGGCGGATCAGCGGTTCAAGCAACTCAACGATTCGCTGCGGTTCGATTATCGCCTGGCGGAGCAAGATATCGTGGGCTCGGTGGCCTGGTCGAAGGCGCTGGTGACCGTTAACGTGTTGACGGCAACGGAGCAACAGCAGCTGGAGCAGGCGCTGAATGCCTTGCTGACGGAAGTTCAGGCCGATCCTTTGGCGATCGTCCAAAGCGATGCCGAAGACATCCACAGCTGGGTGGAGCAGAAGCTGATCGAGAAGGTCGGCGATTTGGGCAAGAAGCTGCACACCGGCCGCAGCCGCAACGATCAGGTCGCGACCGATCTGAAGCTGTGGTGCAAACAGCAGATCGGCGATCTGCATCAGGCGATCGTCCAGCTGCAGCAGGCGCTGGTGGAGACCGCCGAAGCCAACCAGGATGCGGTGATGCCGGGGTATACCCACCTGCAACGCGCGCAGCCGGTGACTTTCGCCCACTGGTGCCTGGCCTATGTCGAGATGCTGGCGCGCGATGAAAGCCGTCTGCAGGACACCCTGAAACGGCTGGACGTCAGCCCGCTGGGCAGCGGCGCGCTGGCCGGCACTGCTTATCCTATCGATCGCGAGCAACTGGCCGGCTGGCTGGGCTTCGCCTCGGCGACCCGCAACAGCCTGGACAGCGTATCCGATCGCGATCACGTGTTGGAACTGCTGTCCAACGCCGCCATCAGCATGGTGCACCTGTCGCGCTTCGCCGAAGATCTGATCTTCTTCAACAGCGGCGAGGCGGCGTTTGTCGAGCTGTCCGATCGCGTGACCTCCGGCTCTTCGTTGATGCCGCAGAAGAAAAACCCGGACGCGCTGGAGCTGATCCGCGGCAAGTGCGGTCGCGTACAGGGCGCGCTGACCGGCATGATGATGACGCTGAAAGGCCTGCCGCTGGCGTACAACAAAGACATGCAGGAAGACAAAGAAGGGTTGTTCGACGCGCTCGACACCTGGATGGACTGCCTGCAGATGGCGGCGCTGGTGCTGGACGGCATTCAGGTGAAGCGCCCGCGCTGCCAGGAAGCGGCGGAGCAGGGCTATGCCAACGCCACCGAGCTGGCGGATTACCTGGTCGCCAAGGGCGTGCCGTTCCGCGAGGCGCACCATATCGTCGGTGAGGCAGTGGTAGAAGCGATTCGCCAGGGCAAACCGCTGGAAGCGCTGCCGCTGGCGGATTTGCAGCAGTTCAGCGCGACGATCGCTGACGATGTCTACCCGATCCTGGCGTTGCAATCCTGCCTGGACAAACGTGCGGCCAAAGGCGGCGTCGCGCCGCAGCAGGTGGCCGCGGCAATCGCCGCAGCGAAACAGCGTTTGGCTTGACGACGACAAGGGCGGCCTGGTGCCGCCCTTGAACCTCTACCCCGCCAGGCGGGCGCACAGATAACGGTTCAGGCTCACGCCTTCCTCCATCGCGCCAATCGCCAGCCGGCGATGCTGTTCCGGCGTCATGCGCAGCACCAGTTTGCCGCTGAAATTTTTCTCCGCCAGCGCCTGCGGCGGCGTTTCGCCTTGCGCCAGCATGTCGGCGATCGTTTCGCTCACGACTTTTTCGATGCCCTCCAGTGCGCTAGTACGCGTGGCGGCCAGCCAGGACAGCGAGGGGAATTCGGCGCACAGCCCGACATATTCACGATCTTCCGCTGACCAGGTGATGCGATAGGTATAGTGTTCATGCTTTTCCATGTTCTTCCTCCATTCCGGCTCCGCCCTTCATTTTAGTGTCATTAGTGATATCAACTCAATGCCAAAGCATAAAAAATGCGTGCAGGAGGGGAGGGCCGTGAGGCAAGAGGAGGGAGGCAAATGTGGAAAGCGCTGCGCAAAAAAACCGGGCCTGAAGGCCCGGTGGGTATGAATGGAGAATGGGATGTTATTCGCCCGGGCAGCGCTGGCAGCGCTCGATTTCGGCCGCGCCGAGTTTGAGCTTCGCCTGCAGGTCGCGCAGCGCGGTGCGCAAGCCTTCTTCGATCACTGGATGATAGAACGGCATGTCCAGCATCTGATCGACGGTCATCTGCTGCTGGTGCGCCCAGGACAACAGGTGCGCAATGTGTTCGGCGTCCGGGCCGATCATTTCCGCGCCGAGGAAACGGCCGGTGCCCTGTTCGCCGTAAACGTGCAGAACGCCCTTGTTGCGCAGCATCACCCGAGAGCGGCCCTGATTCTCAAACGAGACCTTGCCCACTTCAAAACAGCCGCAGGCGCTGAACTTCTCGCTCAGCTCGCGGAAGGTCGAGCCGACCATGGCGATCTGCGGATCGGAGAACACCACCGAAATCGCGCTGCGGCGCAGACCTGGATTGATCTCCGGGAAGCTGCCGGCGTTGGCGCCGGCGATGCGCGCCTGATCGCTGGCCTCATGCAGCAGCGGCAGTTGGTTGCTGGCATCGCCGGCGATGAAGATATGCGGCACGCTGGTTTGCATCGTCAGGCGGTCGGCCAGCGGCACGCCTCGGGCGTCGAGCTGCAAACCGGTGTTTTCGAGGCCCAACCGATCGACGTTGGGGCGGCGGCCGGTGGCGGCCAACACGTAGTCCACCAGGATCTCCTGCGGTTGGCCCTGCAGATCCCGATAGCGGATAAACACCTTGTCGCCTTCGCGCTGCATCATCTCCACTTTCACGTCGGCGTCGAGATAGAACTCTTCCCCCAGCGTTTTCGCGGCGTAATCGCGCACGGCGCTGTCGGTGAGCGGCCCGACGGCGCCGCCGATGCCGAAGACCCGGGTGTCGACCCCGAGGCGGTGCAGCGCTTGCCCCAGTTCCAGCCCGATGACGCCGGGGCCGAACACCGCTACGGACTGCGGCAAATCATCCCAGTTGAACAGATCGTCGTTGACGATCAGGCGATCGCCCAGTTCGTTCCACGGCGCCGGCCAGCTGGGGCGTGAGCCGGTGGCGATTACGATGCGCTGCGCCACAATGCGCGTATGCTCATCGACCTGCAGCGTGTTGTCGTCGATAAAGCGGGCATAGCCCTGAATTTTGTCTTCGGCTGGGATCTCGTCCACGCCTTCCAGCACGAAGCCGACGAAACGATCGCGTTCGCGTTTGACGCGAGCCATCACCTCGCGCCCGTCAATGCGCGTTTTGCCGGTTGGGTGCACGCCAAAGCCCGGTGCACGTTCGATTTGATGCACCGCTTCGGCGGCGGCGATCAATAATTTGGATGGCATGCAGCCAACGCGCGCACAGGTGGTGCCATAAGGCCCGCCTTCGATCATCACCACGCTGGGGGTAGACAGTTTGGCCGCTCGGTAGGCGCCGAGCCCTGCGGTGCCGCCGCCGATGACCGCGACATCAACGTTCAACAGTTTCATATCCGCTCCTGAAAGGTAAAAAAAAGGCGGGCCGTAGCCCGCCAAAGTTCACGTTGGCTTTGTTATTACTTATTAAGCTGACAGGAATGTTTCCAGATCGTCGCTGCCGCCGATGTGACGGCCGCCGATGAATACTTGCGGCACCGTGGCGCGGCCGCTGACGGCGCGCAGGCTGACGGTGGTAGCGTCTTTGCCCAGCACGATTTCTTCATATTGAATGCCGCGCTCTTGCAGCATCTGTTTGGCTTTGGCGCAGAACGGGCAGCCCGGCTTGGTGAACAGGGAGACCGATTCCTGCACTTTGAATTCCGGCGCCAGGTATTTCAGCATGGTGTCGGCGTCGGACACTTCAAACGGGTCGCCCGGCTTGTTCGGCTCGACAAACATTTTCTCGACCACGCCGTCGCGCACCAGCATCGAGTAGCGCCAAGAGCGTGGACCAAAGCCCAGATCCGCTTTCTCAACCAGCATGTTCATGCCTTTGGTGAATTCACCGTTGCCGTCCGGCACGAAAGTGATGTTTTCCGCATGCTGATCGGCTTTCCAGGCGTTCATCACGAAGGTGTCGTTCACCGAGACGCACAGAATGCTGTCGACGCCGTGTTGTTTGAATACGCTGGACAGCTCGTTGTAACGCGGCAGATGGCTTGAAGAGCAGGTCGGCGTAAACGCGCCCGGCAGCGAGAACACGATAACGGTTTTGTTTTTGAACAGGTCATCAGTGGTCACATCAATCCATTGGTCGCCCTGACGGGTGTGGAAAGTAACCTGAGGAACTTTCTTGCCTTCTTGACTGGTAAACATTGATTAACCCCTTAATTAGGAAAAGTAATTTTTAGCATTTAGCGCGATATCGCTTCGTTGGGACACATTATTGTCGCTGGGACTTGATAGATCTAATCGCTCATTGCTATCTTATCTATCGCCATGAGCTATCATGGAATGGAGGGAAACAATGAATATTCGTGATTTAGAGTATCTGGTCGCCTTGGCTGAGCACCGGCACTTCCGCCGTGCGGCCGATTCATGCCATGTGAGCCAGCCCACGCTGAGCGGGCAGATCCGCAAGCTGGAAGACGAGTTGGGCGTCATGCTGCTTGAGCGCACCAGCCGCAAGGTGCTGTTCACCCAGGCGGGTCTGTTGCTGGTGGAGCAGGCGCGTACCGTGCTGCGCGAAGTGAAAGTGTTGAAGGAGATGGCCAGCCAGCAGGGCGAAGCCATGTCCGGGCCGCTGCACATCGGCCTGATCCCGACCGTGGGGCCTTATCTGCTGCCGCAGATCATACCGACACTGCACAAAACCTTCCCGAAACTGGAAATGTACCTGCACGAAGCGCAAACCCATCAGCTGCTGGCGCAACTCGACAGCGGCAAACTGGACTGCGCCATTCTGGCGTTGGTGAAGGAAACCGAGGCGTTTATCGAAGTGCCTCTGTTCGATGAACCGATGAAGCTGGCGGTGTATTCCGATCACCCGTGGGCGCAGCGCGAGCGCGTGGCGATGCCGGATTTAGCGGGAGAGAAGCTGCTGATGCTGGAAGATGGCCACTGCCTGCGCGATCAGGCGATGGGCTTCTGCTTCCAGGCGGGCGCGGACGAAGATACTCACTTCCGCGCCACCAGTCTGGAAACGTTGCGCAATATGGTCGCTGCCGGCAGCGGCATTACCCTGCTGCCGTCACTGGCGGTGCCGCCGCAGCGCGAACGCGACGGCGTGTGCTATCTGGATTGCTACAAGCCGGAGCCGAAGCGCACCATCGCGTTGGTGTATCGCCCCGGTTCCCCACTGCGCAGCCGTTATGAGCAGTTGGCCGAAGCGATCCGCGAGCACATGCAGGGCTACATCGACAGCGCGTTAAAACAGGCGGTTTAAGCCGTTAAGCGCCGCCACCCGGTAGGCTTCGGCCATGGTCGGATAGTTGAAGGTCGTATTAACGAAATACTCGATAGTATTGCCTTCACCTTTCTGTTCCATGATCGCCTGACCGATGTGGATGATCTCCGCCGCACGCTCGCCGAAGCAGTGGATCCCGAGGATCTGCAGGGTGTCGCGATGGAACAGGATCTTCAGGCTGCCGACATTCATCCCGGCGATCTGCGCGCGCGCCAGATGCTTGAACTGGGCGCGGCCCACTTCATACGGCACTTTCATCGCCGTCAGTTCCTGCTCGGTTTTGCCGACGGAGCTGATTTCCGGAATGGTGTAGATGCCGGTCGGGATATCTTCGATTAGGTGACCGCTGGCTTCGCCGGAAGCGATCGCTTGGGCGGCGATGCGGCCCTGATCATAGGCGGCGGAAGCCAGGCTCGGATAGCCGATCACGTCACCGACTGCATAGATGTGCGACAGCGCGGTCTGATACATGCTGTTCACCTTCAGCAACCCGCGGCTGTCCGACTCCAGACCGACGTTCTCCAACCCCAACGAATCGGTGTTGCCGGTACGGCCGTTGGCGTACAGCAGGCAGTCCGCTTTCACCTTCTTGCCGGACTTCAGGTGCACGATCACGCCGTCTTCGGTGCCTTCGATCTTCTCGAATTCTTCGTTGTGGCGGATCACCACGCCGTTGTTCCAGAAGTGATAAGAGAGCGAATCCGACATCTCTTGATCGAGGAACGCCAGCAGCCGATCGCGGGTGTTGATCAGATCCACCTTGACGTTCAGGCCGCGGAAGATAGACGCATATTCGCAGCCGATCACCCCGGCGCCGTAAATGATCACGTGGCGCGGTTCATGGCTCAGTTCGAGGATGGAATCGCTGTCGTAGATGCGCGGGTGATTGAAATCGACGCTGGCCGGATGGTAAGGGCGCGAGCCGCAGGCGATCACGATGTGGTCGGCGCGGATGGTGTCCTGAGTGCCGTCCATGTAGCTGACGCTGACGGTGTTGGCGTCGATGAAGCGCGCGTCGCCGGCGAACAGCTTGCACTGGTTCCGCTCATAGAACCCTTGGCGCATGCGGGTCTGCTGGCTGATGACGTTATCGGCGTGGCGTAAAATGTCAGGGAAGGTCGCGCTAAGCGTGCGCGAATTGTTGTAAAGCGGGTTCTGGTTGAATTCGATAATGCGGCTGACGGCGTGGCGGAGGGCTTTGGAGGGGATGGTGCCCCAATGGGTACATCCGCCGCCTACGTTGTTGTACCGTTCGATAACGGCCACGCGGGCGCCCTGTTTCACCAGCCCCATGGCGGCACCTTCACCACCAGGGCCCGAGCCAATCACTATGGCATCAAATTGATAGTGCTGTTGCATGTAGGAGAGACCTGTTTTTTTATACAAGATTACAACGGTATCTTAACATCATAGCGCTGCTCACCCAATCACCATTAGGCTTTTTGAGTCAAAGCACAATCGGCTCAGGGCGGAAGTGTGATAGAGCGCGTTAGTATAAATGCTGTTGCAATAAAATTTGCTATATTGCCGAGTCTAGGGCGTTAGACTGAGAGAATGGAACCTATCCGGATATGCATATGGGCGTCAGAGCACAACAAAAAGAACGGACTCGTCGTTCCCTGATCGAAGCCGCATTCAGCCAGCTGAGCGCCGAACGCAGCTTCGCCAGCCTGAGCCTGCGGGAAGTTTCACGCGAGGCGGGCATCGCGCCCACGTCGTTTTACCGCCATTTCCGCGACGTGGATGAGCTGGGGCTGACCATGGTGGATGAAAGCGGCCTGATGCTGCGTCAGTTGATGCGCCAGGCGCGCCAACGCATCGCCAAGGGCGGCAGCGTGATCCGCACCTCGGTGTCCACCTTTATGGAATTTATCGGCAACAACCCGAACGCCTTCCGCCTGCTGCTGCGCGAGCGCTCCGGCACGTCGGCGGCATTTCGTGCGGCGGTGGCGCGCGAGATCCAGCATTTCATCGCCGAACTGGCGGACTACCTCGAGTTGGAAAACCACATGCCGCGCAGCTTTACCGAAGCGCAGGCGGAAGCGATGGTCACCATCGTGTTCAGCGCCGGCGCGGAAGCGCTGGATATCGACGTCGAGCAGCGGCAGCAGCTGGAAGAACGGCTGGTGCTGCAGCTGCGGATGATCTCCAAAGGGGCGTACTACTGGTATCGTCGCGAACAAGAAAAAGCTTCTGTGTCCCACGTATAAAAAAGGTAAAAAATGATGGAAAAACCAGGCCGTGAAAATGGCACCTTACTGCTGGCGTTGATTGCCGGCCTTTCGATCAACGGTTCCTTTGCCGCGCTGTTCAGCTCGGTGGTGCCGTTTTCGATCTTCCCGCTGATCGCGTTGGTGCTGGCGGTGTACTGTCTGCATCAGCGTTACCTGAACCGCGCCATGCCGGACGGCATGCCGAAGCTGGCGGCGGCCTGCTTCCTGCTGGGGCTGTTGATGTACAGCGCCATCGTGCGCGCCGAATACCCGCAGATCGGCTCCAACTTCCTGCCGTCGGTGATCTGTGTGGCGCTGGTGCTGTGGATCGGGGTCAAGCTAAAGGCGCGCAAGGCGCTGGATGTGCCGACTCAAGAGCCGTAATGAAACGGGGCGCCATCATGGCGCCCCTGTCGTATCAGCGGTGTTTTTCCAGCAACACGCCGCATTCCATGTGATGGGTATACGGGAACTGGTCGAACAGCGCCAGGCGGCTGACCCGGTGCGTGGCCTGCAGCGTTTCCAGGTTGGCGCACAGCGTTTCCGGATTGCATGAAATATACAGAATGCGCGGGTAAGCCTGCACCATCTTCACCGTTTCCGCGTCCAGCCCGCTGCGCGGCGGATCGACGAAAATCGTCTCGCAGTTGTAGCCGCTCAGATCGATGCCTTTCAACCGGTTGAATTCGCGTACTCCGTTCATCGCCTGAGTGAAGTCTTCCGCCGCCATGCGGATGATTTGCACATTGTCGATATGGTTGGCGGCGATGTTGTACTGCGCCGCCGCCACCGACGGCTTGGCGATCTCGGTCGCCAGCACGCGCTCGAAATTGCGCGCCAACGCCAGCGAGAAGTTGCCGTTGCCGCAGTACAGCTCCAGCAAATCGCCTTTGGAACCGGCGGTGACCGCCAGCGCCCATTCCAGCATCTGCACGTTCATGGCCGCGTTGGGTTGAGTAAAGCTGTTTTCCACCTGGCGGTAGATCATGTCGCGGCCGGCGACCGTCAGCACTTCGTCAACATAATCCTGGTCGAGCATGATTTTGGTCTTCGACGCCCGGCCGATCAACTGCAGGTCGAAACCCTGCGCGCGCAGCTCGTCGCGCAGTTGCTCGGCGCGCTGCTGCCAAGCGTCATCCAGCTTGCGGTGGTACAGCAGCGAGGCGATGATTTTACCGCTTTGCGTCGACAGATAGTCGATCTGGAACAGCTTGTGACGCAGGATCGGCTCCGGTTTCAGCGCGGCGATCAGGGCGCTCATCAGGCGGTTGATCAGTTCGCTGGCGGCCGGGAATTGATCGACGCGAATACGCTGCTTGGTCTGCTGATCGAACATGATGTGATACATGTCGTCCGCGTCGTGCCAGATGCGGAACTCGGCGCGCATGCGGTAGTGGTCGACTGGCGAGCGGAACACTTCCGGCTCGGGCGCCGCGAACGGTGACATCAACGTCTTCAGGCGGGCGACTTTCTCCGCCAGTTGGTCATCGTAACGTTCAATAGGCAAATTCTCGGGCGTCATGTGTGTCTTCTCGTCAGGCAAATTTGATCAGCGGGGATTGTAGGGAATCAGCCCGTGAAGTCCAGTTTTGTCGCGTTTATTATTTGTAACATTAGTAGCAGTCTAGACATCTATTTGCATTGATCGTAGCATTGCCGTCCGGCCTCAAGCAGCGAGTGAAAAGGGAATCCGGTGTGAATCCGGAGCTGACGCGCAGCGGTAAGGGGAAGTCACGGCGATAGCGTTTCGACGCAGACACTGTCCATTGCAGGATGGGAAGTCATCGCCCGTTGCCGGTCGCGCCCCGCGGCCCGCAAATCCCAAGCCCGAAGACCTGCCGGTGTTACGTCGCAATGTCCGTGGCCGTCGCGAACTACCGGCCATGATCCTGCGGCATCCGCCAATTAAGTTTGGATGCTTTTTTCATGACAATTACAAAAAATACGCTGCTGGCGGTGGTCTCCTCCGTCACGGCTTTTTCTGGATGGGCGCAAGACAACACCACAGCCACGAATGGTGATAACCTGGTGGTGACCGCCAACCGCTTCCCGCAGCCGGTTTCTTCCGTGTTGGCGCCGACCTCCGTCGTCACCCGTAACGATATCGATCGCTGGCAGGCCAAGAGCCTGACCGACGTGATGCGCCGTTTGCCAGGTGTGGACATTGCGCAGAATGGCGGCCTGGGGCAGCAAAGTTCGTTGTTTATTCGCGGCACCAATTCCAGCCATGTGCTGGTGTTAATTGACGGTATTCGCCTTAATCAGGCGGGCGTCAGCGGCTCTTCCGATCTCAGCCAAATCCCGATTTCGCTGGTGCAGAAAGTCGAATACATTCGCGGCCCGCGTTCGGCGGTATACGGTTCCGACGCCATCGGCGGCGTAGTCAACATCATTACCACCCGCGAAAAGAACGGCACGACGCTGGCTGCCGGCGTCGGCTCCAACGGCTATCAATCCTATGACGCGTCGACTCAACAGCAACTGGGCGACAGCACCGTGGCGACGGTGGCGGGGAACTACACCTATACCAAAGGGTATAATGTTGTCGCGAACTTGCCGGACAGCTTCGGCAATCCTGCACAGCCTGACCGCGACGGCTTTATGAGCAAATCTCTGTATGGCGGCATTGAGCACAAGTTCAATGAGGCGTTCAGCGGCTTTGTTCGCGGTTATGGTTATGACAATCGCACGGCCTATGACGGTAATTACAGTTATTCGGATCCGGCGCATTTAGATGCGTTGCCTGACACTCGCCAACTCTATAGCCAAAGCTGGGATAGCGGTCTGCGCTATCAGGACGGCATCTATGCTACGCAGTTGATCGCGAGCTATAGCCATACCAAAGACTATAACTACGATCCCAAATACGGCCCTTATTCTGCGTCTGCAACCCTGGATGACTCCACGCAATACAATGTGCAGTGGGGCAATACGTTCCAGGTTGCTCAAGGCCATATCAGTACGGGTGTCGATTGGCAGAATCAGAAAATCGAACCGGGTACAGCTTACATCACTGATAGCAAGAGCCAACGTAATACCGGGCTTTATCTGACGGCGCAGCAACAAGTGGATGCCTTTACTTTGGAAGGTGCTGTGCGCGGTGACGATAACTCGCAGTTTGGTTGGCATGGCACTTGGCAAACCAGCGTGGCCTGGGAATTTGTTGAGGGCTATCGTGCCATCGCGTCTTATGGTACTGCATTTAAAGCGCCAAATTTGGGGCAGCAATACGGCAGCTTTGGCGGCAACCCGGATTTGAAACCGGAAGAAAGCAAACAGTGGGAAGGGGGCTTTGAGGGGCTGACCGGCCCCGTCACCTGGCGCGTTACCGGTTATCGCAATGATATAGATAATCTGATCAGCTATGCATCAAGTGGTTCAGGTTCAGCCTATTACAATGTTAATCAGGCAAGGATTAAAGGTGTTGAAGCGACGGCGTCTTTTGATACCGGCCCGCTGACGCATCAGATTGGTTACGATTATGTCGACCCGCGCAACGCAAAAACTAACGAAGTGCTGTTGCGTCGTGCCAAACAGCAGGTGAAATATGAGCTGGACTGGCAGCTGTATGACTTTGATTGGGCGGTAACCTACCAGTATCTGGGAGAGCGCTACGATGGTGATTACAGCGGCTACACTACGCGTACGGTTAAACTTGGCGGCGTGAGCCTGTGGGATCTCGCAGTTTCGTATCCGGTCACATCTCATCTGACAGTTCGTGGTAGAATTGCCAACCTGTTTGATAAAGATTATGAGACGGCCTATGGCTACGCTACTCCAGGAAGAGAATACTACCTCACTGGAAGCTATACCTTCTAACAGCACCGCCACACCTCGCCCGACGGTGCTGGTTTTTGATTCCGGCGTCGGCGGGCTGTCGGTGTATCAGGAGATTCGGCAGTTGCTGCCGGATCTCCACTATATATACGCGTTCGACAACGTGGCGTTCCCCTACGGCGAGAAGTCCGAAGAGTTTATCGTTGAGCGCGTGCTGGAGATTGTCGGCGCGGTGCAGCAGCGTCATCCTCTGGCGATTGTCGTCATTGCCTGCAACACCGCCAGCACCGTTTCCTTGCCGGCCCTGCGCGAGCGTTTCAGTTTCCCGGTCGTGGGTGTGGTGCCCGCCATCAAACCTGCGGCCCGTCTTACCGTCAACGGCATTGTCGGCCTGTTGGCGACCCGTGGCACCGTACAGCGCAGCTATACCCACGAACTGATTTCCCGGTTCGCTACCGATTGCAAAATTGAGCTGCTGGGCTCTTCTGAACTGGTGGAGCTGGCGGAAGCCAAGCTGCATGGCGAAGCCGTGCCGCTGCCGGTGCTGAAGAAGATCCTGCATCCGTGGCTGAGCATGCGCGAGCCGCCGGATACGGTCGTTCTGGGCTGCACCCATTTCCCTCTTTTAGCTGAAGAGCTGATGCAGGTGTTGCCGGAAGGTACCCGATTGGTGGATTCCGGCGCGGCGATTGCCCGTCGCACCGCCTGGCTCATCTCTACGCAGGAAAACCTGGTCTCGAGCCAGGAAGAGAATCTGGCGTATTGCATGGCGTTAAATGAAGATACTGACGCTTTATTGCCCGTTTTGCAGGGCTATGGCTTTAAATCGTTGAAAAAACTGCCGCTTTAACGGTGTTTTGGTTAAACATTCAACGGTCGGAAAAAATATTGAAAATAGGGGTTGCGGCCTGCCGAGAACTCCCTATAATGCGCCTCCACTGACCGGGAACAACGACTGACAAGCCGCCGGGTCAGCGAGAAGAAAGCGAAATAAACGCTTGACTCTCCGGGCGA
>NZ_JBJNOJ010000014.1:0-210754 GCF_052166695.1 Serratia sp. CY76391 | reverse complement strand
GGGGTGTCATACTCAACGTGAGAGGTGTTGATGGTGATACCACGAGCTTTTTCTTCTGGCGCGTTATCGATCTGGTCGAAAGCACGTGCAGAACCGCCGTAGGTTTTAGCCAGTACGGTGGTGATCGCTGCAGTCAGGGTAGTTTTACCGTGGTCAACGTGGCCGATAGTACCAACGTTAACGTGCGGTTTTGTACGTTCAAATTTTTCTTTAGACACGGCTATATTCCTTACTATAGCGCTCTCCCCTTCTGGAGAGAGCACGGGACTTTGGTTTTAACCCTGCGGCTTATTTGCCACGGGCTTCGATTACGGCCTGAGCGACGTTGTTCGGTGCATCATCATACTTCAGGAATTCCATAGTGTATGATGCGCGACCTTTAGTCAGAGAACGCAGCTGAGTTGCGTAGCCGAACATTTCGGACAACGGTACTTCAGCGTGGATCTTAACGCCAGTCACTTCAGATTCCTGACCACGCAGCATGCCGCGACGACGGCTCAAGTCACCGATAACGTCACCGGTGTTCTCTTCTGGAGTCTCAACTTCAACCTTCATGATAGGCTCAAGCAGAACTGGTTTCGCTTTCTTAAAGCCTTCTTTAAAGGCGATAGACGCGGCCAGTTTAAACGCCAGTTCAGAGGAGTCAACGTCGTGGTAAGAACCGAAGTGCAGACGAATACCCATGTCTACTACCGGGTAACCAGCCAACGGACCAGACTTCAGCTGCTCCTGGATGCCTTTATCAACGGCAGGGATGTATTCGCCAGGAATTACACCACCTTTGATGTCGTTGATGAACTCGTAACCTTTCGGGTTAGAGCCCGGCTCCAGTGGGTACATGTCGATCACAACGTGACCGTACTGACCGCGACCACCAGACTGCTTGGCGTGCTTACCTTCAACATCGGTAATCTTCGCGCGAATCGCTTCGCGGTAAGCTACCTGAGGTTTGCCCACGTTAGCTTCAACGTTGAATTCACGCTTCATGCGGTCAACGATGATGTCGAGGTGCAGTTCACCCATACCGGCGATGATGGTCTGGTTAGACTCTTCGTCAGTCCATACGCGGAATGACGGGTCTTCTTTAGCCAGACGGCCCAGAGCCAGACCCATTTTTTCTTGGTCAGCTTTGGTTTTTGGTTCAACGGCGATAGAGATTACCGGCTCAGGGAACTCCATACGCTCCAGGATGATTGGAGAGTCTGGATCACACAGGGTGTCCCCGGTGGTCACGTCTTTCAGACCGATCGCAGCGGCGATGTCGCCAGCGCGAACTTCTTTGATCTCTTCACGCTTGTTGGCGTGCATCTGAACGATACGGCCGAAACGCTCGCGCGCAGCCTTAACAGAGTTCAGCACGGTGTCGCCGGAGTTAACAACGCCGGAGTACACGCGGAAGAAGGTCAGGTTACCCACGAACGGGTCGGTAGCGATTTTGAACGCCAGCGCAGAGAACGGCTCGTCATCACTTGCGTGACGCTCAGCCGGAGTATCTTTGCCATCGTCCAGGATACCGTTGATCGCAGGAACGTCAGTTGGTGCCGGCAGGTATTCGATTACCGCATCCAGCATCGCCTGTACGCCTTTGTTCTTGAACGCAGAACCACAGGTAACCAGGATGATTTCGTTGTTCAGCACGCGCTGACGCAGAGCGGATTTGATTTCTTCCTCGGTCAGCTCTTCGCCGCCCAGGTATTTTTCCATCAGCTCTTCGGAAGCTTCCGCAGCGGACTCGATCAGGTTCTGGCGCCATTCTTCAGCCAGATCCATCATGTCAGCCGGCACGTCTTCGTATTCGAAGGTTACGCCTGCGTCTTCTTCGTTCCAGTTGATCGCCTTCATCTTCACCAGGTCGATAACGCCGGTGAATTTGTCTTCTGCGCCGATAGCCAGCTGCAGAGGAACAGGGTTGGCGCCCAGACGAGTTTTGATCTGGCCTACAACTTTCAGGAAGTTAGCGCCCATACGGTCCATTTTGTTAACGAACGCGATACGTGGCACTTTGTATTTGTTAGCCTGACGCCATACGGTTTCAGACTGTGGCTGAACACCACCAACAGCACAGTAAACCATTACCGCGCCATCCAGCACACGCATGGAACGTTCTACTTCGATGGTGAAGTCAACGTGCCCTGGGGTGTCGATGATGTTTACGCGATGCGGTTCGAACTGCTTGGCCATACCAGACCAGAAGGCAGTAGTCGCTGCAGAAGTGATGGTAATACCACGCTCCTGCTCCTGTTCCATCCAGTCCATGGTGGCAGCGCCGTCATGAACTTCACCGATTTTGTGGTTTACACCGGTGTAGAACAGAATACGTTCGGTAGTGGTGGTTTTACCGGCGTCGATGTGAGCACTGATACCGATGTTACGGTAGCGTGCAATGGGTGTTGTACGAGCCATTTGATTCCTCTATTCCTAGGGCGTTCAAGTTCAGTTAACCCAAGCGGGCCGATTTGACGCGCCCGCTTGGTTAGCATGACTACAGCCGGATGATTACCAGCGGTAGTGGGCGAACGCCTTGTTGGCTTCGGCCATACGGTGAACGTCTTCACGCTTCTTAACAGCAGAACCTTTGTTCTCTGCTGCATCAGACAGCTCGTTCGCCAGGCGCAGAGCCATGGATTTATCACCGCGTTTACGTGCAGCATCAACGATCCAACGCATTGCCAGAGCATTACGACGAACCGGGCGGACTTCAACTGGTACCTGATAAGTAGAACCGCCAACGCGACGCGACTTAACTTCTACAGTCGGGCGAACGTTGTCGAGAGCGACTTCGAAAGCTTCCAGGTGATCTTTACCAGAACGCTGAGCCAGGGTCTCCAGCGCGGTATAGACGATTGCTTCTGCAGTAGATTTTTTACCGTCTACCATCAGGATATTTACAAATTTGGCCAGCAGCTCAGATCCGAACTTAGGATCTGGCAGGATTTTACGTTGGCCGATTACGCGACGACGTGGCATGGAAATACTCCGTTGTTAATTCAGGATTGTCCAAAACTCTACGAGTTTATTTTGACATTAAAGTTAAAACGTTTGGCCTTACTTAACGGAGAACCATTAAGCCTTTGGCTTCTTCACGCCGTACTTGGAACGAGCTTGCTTACGGTCTTTAACACCGGAGCAGTCAAGTGCACCACGGACGGTGTGGTAACGCACACCTGGCAAGTCTTTTACACGACCGCCACGGATCAGGATTACGGAGTGTTCCTGCAGGTTGTGGCCTTCGCCACCGATGTAGGAAGTGACTTCGAAACCGTTGGTCAAACGCACACGGCAAACTTTACGCAGTGCGGAGTTTGGTTTTTTCGGGGTAGTGGTATATACGCGGGTGCATACGCCACGTTTCTGCGGGCAGGCTTCCAGCGCTGGAACGTTGCTTTTAGCAGCCTTCACAGAGCGTGGTTTGCGAACCAGCTGGTTAATTGTTGCCATTAAAAAAGCTCCTGGTTTTTGCTTCGTACTAGCTTCGTAAACATGTGATAAATCCCCTCGTATGCACTACTGGCAAAGTACGAGGACGCAGAATTTTATGGCTGACCAGTATGGGTGTCAAGAAATATACAACATCACTCTCATCACCAGGCCATTTGGCTGCGGTGTTGTTCGGTTAATTCAACGAAGTGATTATAGCCGACGACAGTGATTTTGTGCGAAAAATGACCAACCAATCCCCGGGCTTCCAGGTCGTCCTGCAGCGCATAAAGGGATATGGGGGCGGCGAGCAGCGATTCAAGATGGGCGCTGCCGGCAAGGCCTGCCAGCACGCCGTCCTGCAGCAGCATCAGCGCGTCGCCCTGCGCCGTCAGGCGCAGCAACGCAGGCAGGTCACATTGGTTTGGCGAATGGCTCAGGGTATACAGCATCAGAGGATCCTAAAACGTCATCACGGCGTCGTAGCCGTCCAGTTCGCGGCGCAGTTCGTCCGGCGCCAGCACCTCGGCGTCCAGCACCCAATCGGTCACCTGGCTCAGTCCGCGTTCCTGCAGTGAAGCCTGGCACAGATAGCACCGCTCCACGTCATACAGCGGCAGCACGCCAAAGGTGGCAATGTAATTGCGCGCCAAAATCTTTTCCGGCTGTTGGCCCGGCAACAGCTGCAATACGCCATCGCCGACAAAAAACACCCCCACATCTTCACTGAGCGCCGACGTGGCGAGCAGCGCATCCAGCCCTTCCCTGCCGCTGGCGCCGCCGTGCGGCCCGTGGGTGAAAACAAAAGCGACTCGTTTCATCATTTCCTCAGAACTGCACCAGACGGTCGCAACTTAGCGACGCTTCGGCCAGGGAACCCAGCCCGCTCAGGGTAAAACCGGGCTGCAGGTTGGCGCTTGCCAGCCCCTGCTGCACCGCCTCCTGCTCGTCGGTGACGCCGCGGCGCAACGCGGCGGCCACGCAGACGTTGAGCGCCACGCCGTGTTGCTGAGCCAGCTGCGCCCAACCGCGCACCAGGTCGAACTCATCGCTGGCGGGCGCGGTCAGCTGGTTGGCGTTCAACACCCCTTCGCGGTAGAAAAAGACGCTGGAAAGCCGGTGCCCTTTCGCCAGCAGGGCCTGAGCGAACTGATAGGCGCTGCTGGCCTGCTGCGTGCCGTAAGCCGGACCGGTGACCAACAGACAATAATCGAGCATCAACGGTCGCTTCCCAACAGATCGCCGCTCTTGAACTGGCGAATGTACAAATACACGGTGTGTTTGGAGATATTCAGGCGATCCGCCACCTGATTGATCGCATCCTTGATGTCGAAGATGCCTTTCTCATAGAGGTTTAGCACTACCTGGCGGTTCTTGGCGTTATTGGATACCGAGCGATCGGCATTCACCTCTTCGATGGTGAACTCCAGCGTCTGCGCCACCAGATCGTCGACTGAAGACGCGAAATTCACCGACGACGGCACGTCCTGCGTGGCCGGCGGCATAAAGGTCTGCATAATCTGCGAGAACGGCACATCGAGGTTCATGTTGATGCACAACAAGCCGATTACCCGCTGTTCGCGATTGCGAATGGCGATGGTCACCGACTTCATCAGCACGCCGCTCTTGGCGCGGGTGAAGTAGGCTTTCGACACGCTGCTGTCGTCGCCGGCCATGTCGTGCAGCATGCGCAGCGCCAGGTCGGTGATCGGCGAACCGATTTTACGCCCGGTATGTTCCCCGTTGGCGATGCGCACCGCCGAACTGTTCAGGTCTTCCAGCGCGTGCAATACGATCTCGCAGTGGCCGCCGATCAACATCGCCAGCCCATCGACCACCGCTTCATAGGATTTCAGGATTTCATGATCCGTTTGAGTAAACGGACGTTCATTCAGCAAATCAAGTTCGCTGGCTTCGCTGGATAAAAGCGAATTCGACATCGAAGATACCACCCTCATAGATCGCCTGTGCCAGGGGGCGCAGCTAAAACCGCTCGGACCGGATCGCTGCCGTCGTCGACACGCCGCAGCACGGCTGGCTGAGAGCAGCATAAACGGCACGATGACATCCGCGGGCGAGGCGGCCGGGAACAATTTTAGGTACACGCCCTAAGGGGCAGACGCATGACTGATAAGTCAGAATTATTAGTCTAGCAAAGCGGCCGGAGCAAAGTCCTTGCGTTTGCGCGTGGTATTGACGTTAAGCCCGATGCCCGGCAGGCGTCAAGCGTTCAATGGAGAGAGAAGCGGCGGCGGTCGAAATGAAAACCGCCGCGGAGGGCATCCGCGGCGGTGGCAAACAGAGCGACGAGATTATTTCGCTTTAGCGTCTGCTTTCGCGTCAGCCGATTTTTCGGCTTTAGCGTCGGCTTTCGGCGCCGCTTTCACGTCCAGCAGCTCAACGTCGAACACCAGCGTGGAGTTAGCCGGGATGCCCGGAACGCCGGTTTTGCCGTAGGCCAATGCCGGCGGGATCACCAGCTTGATTTTGCCGCCTTTCTTGATGTGCTTCAGGCCTTCGGTCCAGCCCGGGATCACGCCATCCAGACGGAACGACAGCGGCTCGCCGCGGGTGTAGGAGTTATCGAACTCGGTACCGTCGGTCAGGGTGCCTTTGTAGTTTACTACCACGGTGTCGCTGTCTTTCGGTGCTTCACCCGCGCCCGGTTTCTCTACCTGGTACAGCAGGCCGGATTCGGTTTTCTTCACGCCTTTTTCTTTCGCGAAGCTGTCGCGGTACTTGGCGCCTTTGGTTTCGTTGTCCTTGGCGTCCTGTTCCATCTTCGCCTGAGCGGAAGCCTTCACGCGCGCTTCGAAGCCCTGAAGGGTCTTCTCGATGTCGGCGTCGTTCAGCTTGCTCTTGTTGGCGAACGCGTCCTGAACGCCGGCGATCAGCTGATCTTTGTCCAACTTGATGCCCAGCTTCTCTTGCTCTTTCAGAGAGTTGTCCATGTAACGGCCGAGAGAGGCGCCCAGTGCGTAAGCGGCTTGCTCGTCGTCGTTTTTGAACTTGCCGGTGCTCGGTGCTGCCGCCGCGTCCGCTGGTTTAGCGGCTTCTGCCGGTTTGGCGGCATCGGCTGCCATGACCTGGGTCGCATTCAGAGCAAAAGCCATGGTGGTTGCCAGAAGCGTGACTTTAAACAAAGATTTCATCCATTTCTCCAGTGTCTGAAGCAATGCCCCAAACAATCATTAGGTAAGATAACCGGGCTACTATAGCTGCCTGAAACAAAACAAAACAGTCGCACAGGTAACCAATCGAGTCAAAGTGTGACTCCCGCTTTGCCAAGAAGTTTCCCCCCGTGTGCTACTCGCATGATAAATCAGATTTTTCTTGCAGAATATTCGGCGAGGTTAGCAAAAAACGGCGTATCGGGCGTGCAACTTTTCAGCACTTTACACTGCCGATCGCAACGTTGCGCGCCGCCTGGAGAAATAGCGCGAGCAAACCCGGCGTCAGCTGTTACCATAACGCCGAATCAGGATTTTATCGCGTCAGAGGTAGCCTCATGCACAACGCCGACATTCAACGCCTGCTACAGCGGCTTGAAGAACTGGAGAGCCGCCAGGCCTTCCAAGAGCTCACCATCGAAGAGCTCAACCAGACCGTCATCCAGCATCAAATGGAAATGCTGAAGATGCGCGAACACCTGCGCATGTTGACCGACAAGCTGCGCTCGACCCAAACCTCAATGATCGCCTCGCAATCGGAAGAAACCCCTCCGCCGCACTATTGAGGGCCCGCTGCGCGGTTATTTCAGGCGTGCCAGCCCGTCGACGGCACGCTCGAGATAGCGGCGCGGGCACCCCAGGTTGATGCGGATAAAACCGCTCCCCTGCGGGCCGAAACCGCTGCCCATCGACGGCGCCAGCTTCGCCACCGCCACCAGCGCCTGCTGTAAGTCAGCATCGTTCAAACCCAGTGCACGGCAATCCAGCCAGGCGAGATAAGTCCCTTCAGCCTGGGTCATCGTGCACCAGGGCGCGGCGGCCGCCAGCGCCTGCTCAAACCAGCGCCGATTCTCCGCCAGGTAGTCGAGCAGCTCATCAAGCCAGGCAGCGCCCCGTTGATAGGCCGCAGTCGCCGCCGTCATCGACAGCGCGTTGAATACATCCAGCCCGTGGGCGTTCAGCCGATCGACAAACGCCTGCCGCAGCCGGGCATTGGGGATCAGGAAATTCGAAATGCGCAGCGAAGAGAGTCCGAAGGTTTTGCTGGCGGACGTCGCCGCAATCACCCGCTCGCGATATTCCTCGTCCAGATGCAACACCGATGTAAACGTCTCGCCGGGCAGCAGCAGATCGGCCCAAATTTCATCGGAGATCACCGTGACATCGTGGGCGTGGCAGATCGCCATGAGCCGCTCCAGCTCGTCGCGGCGCCAGCAACGGCCGGTCGGATTGTGCGGATTGCACAGCAACAACAGCGGCGGTTTGCGCTGCGCCAGGCAGGCGGCCAGCCGGTCGAAATCGATCCGGTATCCCTGCGGGGTTTCCAGCAGCGGATTTTCAATCACCTCTCTGCCGTTCATGGTGACTATCTTGGCGAACGAGCCATAGTACGGCCCCTGCACCACCACGCCGTCCCCCGGCTTGCTGAGCAGTTGGATCAGCATCGCCAACCCCGGCACCACCCCTTCAATCGACGTGAACCACTCGCGCCGCAGCGGCAAGTCGTGCCGCTTGGCAAACCAGTCGATCGCCGCCTGGTAGTAGGCGTCGTCGCGTTCGCTGTAGCCAAAGACGCCGTGGTCCACCCGCTGATGCAGCGCCTGTTGCACCTCCGGCGGGCATGGAAAGTCGAAATCGGACACCCACATCGGCAACAATTCGCTGCCGTCCAGTTGCAGATAGCGGTCGATGAAGTCCCACTTCACGGAGCCGGTATTGTGGCGATCGATGATGGCGTTGAAATGACTCGTCATGTCAGGCTTCCTTACGCTGCAAGTCGTTCTGAGGTTGGAGTTTGGCGATACCGAAGCCGGTGAAGCCATAAATCAGGGCGAACACCACGGCGACATAACATTGGATCGCCCACGGCAGCAGATCGAGCGTGCTCACTCCCAGCGTGGTCGCCATGTAAATACCGGCGGCCGTCCACGGGATCAGCGGCTCGATGACGGTGCCCGCATCTTCGACGGTGCGCGACAGGTTTTTGTTGTCCAGCCCCATGCGTCGATAGGCCCCTTTGAACAGCTCCGCCGGGATCAGCAGCGCCAGCTTGCCGTCGCTGGTCGCGCCGGTCACCAGGATGGTGGTGGCAACGGTAGCGGCGATCAGCTGGCCGGTGGTGTGCACCACTTTCAGCAGCCGGCTGATGATCACCGTCAGCGCGCCGGTCAGCGTCAAGGCGCCGGCGAAGGAAAAGGCGCAGAACACCAGCAGGATCGTACTCATCATCGAGAACATGCCGCCGCGGTTCAGCAGGCGCGGCACATCGGCAACAATCCCTTCAACGTTATGGCCCTGGCTGGCGAACATCGACAGATTGAAACCGTCCATCAACGCATTCAGCCCCTGTTGCAGGCTAAAACCCTGCAGCGCGACGCCGATGGCGATCGCCAGCGCGCAGGCGGCCAGCATGACGGGGATCACCGGCCGTTTGGTCACCGCGCCCCACAGCACCAGCACCGGCGGCAGGATCAACAGCAGATTGAAATGGTACAACCCCTCAAGCGCGCTGACGATTTCGGTCACTTTTTCCGGCGTTGCCACGCTGCCCACCGCGCCGGTGTGGCCGGCGATCAGGTACACCACGGCGGCCAGGATGAAGCTCGGCAGCGTCGTGTACATCAGATGCTGGATATGGCTGTAGAGATCGGTATCCGCGACGATAGCCGCGAAGTTCGTCGAATCGGACAACGGGGAAATTTTGTCGCCGAAGTAGGCGCCGGACACCACCGCCCCGGCCGCGGCGGCCAGCGGCACGTCCAGACCGGCGGCCACGCCCATCAGCGCCACGCCCACGGTGCCGGCCGCCCCCCACGAGGTACCGGTGCACACCGAGATCACGCTGGTGATGAAGAACGCGGCGATTAGAATGTATTGCGGGCTAATCAGCTTCAGCCCCCAATACACCATGTAAGGGATTGTGCCGCTGATCATCCAGGTGCCGATCAGGCCGCCCACGCAGATCAGGATCATGATCACCGGCATCGCCTTAGCCAGCTTGGCCACGATGGCCCCGATGATGTCATCCCAGCTGTAGCCCTGCCACCAGGCCAACGCGGCGGCGATGGCGGCGGACACCAGCAGCAGCGGTTCAATGCGCAGGCCAAACTGGCCATAGCCGATGATGAGCAGCAACAGCATGGCCACAATCGGCAGCGTCGCCAGCCCAAGGTTGAGCGTTTTCTTATTATCCATATACGGCTCCTGTTGAAGAGGGGGGTACTGCAACAGCGTAATGGCTTCGGTAATCGGAGGATGTGAGCGCAGGCCACTGGCCATGTAATCGGTTTCATGAGATGGCGTTATGTGAGCCGCCTCTCATTCGCCGTGCTTGCTTTGCCCAGTCCTCTCACCATCGGCGACGGAGTCTCGCAGGATAAGTTCGGCCGAAAAGCGGTTGTTACGTGGCACAACGTCGCTGCCGCTGTGGATTTGTAGCGCCAGACGCGCGGCACGTCGGGCCATTTTCTCGATGGGGTAATGCACGGTGGTCAACGCGGGGTGGAGATATTTCGCCAGGGCAATGTCGTCAAAACCGACGATCGACAGCGCTTCAGGCAACTGGACTTGCCGTTGGTGGCAGGTGCGCATCATGCCGGCGGCCATCACGTCGTTGAACGTCACTGCGGCGGTGAAGCGTTGGTCGCTGGCCAGAACGCGCTCGGCCGCCAGTTCGCCCCCTCTTTCATTGAAGGGCACGCTGATGATCCAGCTGCCGGGCACCTCAATGCCGCCGGCGGCCATGGCCTGGCGGTAACCCGCTAACCGCTGCGCGCGGTCGTCGATCGGCAGATCCGTTGTCACGCAGGCGATTCTCCGATGCCCCTGACGAATGAGCAGCTTGGTCGCCGTCTGCGCAGCATTGGCGTTGTCGAGCCAGATGCAACGGTTGGCGATGGCGGGCAGGTAACGGTTGATCAGCACCAGCGCGGGCGTGTGGGCGGCGTAGCGCAGCAGCTCCTCCTCCCCCATGCGCGTGACGTGCGCCACGATGGCTTCGCATCCCTGATTGATGAGAAAGTCGAGGCCGCTTTTTTCCAGTTCGGCCTGATGCCCGCCGCTGCACAACATCAAACGCACGCCGGCCTGTCGCGTGATGTCTTCCACGCCCCGCGCCAGGCGTGAAAAAAACGGATCGTCGAGGTTACCGGTCAGCAACCCCAGCATATTGCCGCTTCTTTTCGCCAGCGCCAGCGCGGCGGCGTTGCGGTGGTAGTTAAACTCGCGCATCGCCTTCTCGACGCGTTCGCGGGTCACCGGCTCAACGTAGGCGGTATTATTGATCACCCGGCTGACGGTGGCCGTGGAAACGCCGGCGCGGCGCGCAACGTCTTTCATGGTGGCCATGACATGTCCTGTCGTGCTGTTCGGCGCCCGGTGCGCCGCGCATAAAAAAGGGCAGCCGATGGCCGCCCTCTTGTCTCGTGATCGCGTTCTGCTTAGTGGCAGCCGCAACCGCCGTTACCGCAACCGCCTTTACCGTGGTCGTGACCATGGTCGTGATCGTGGCTGTGGCCGTGACCGCCGCAGCAGCCTTCACCGTGTTCGTGGTGATGGTCGTGCTCGCCGTGTACGTGACCGTGTGCCAGTTCTTCTGCGGTCGCTTCGCGGATCGCGACAACTTCCACGTTGAAGTTCAGGTTTTGGCCGGCCAGCATGTGGTTGCCGTCAACCACCACGTGGTCGCCGTCAACTTCGGTGATTTCAACCGGTACCGGACCCTGATCGGTGTCAGCCAGGAAACGCATGCCGACCTGCAGTTCGTCAACGCCCATGAAGACGTCTTTCGGTACGCGCTGCACCAGATTTTCGTCGTAGTTGCCGTACGCGTCGTTCGCGCCGACGTGAACGTCAAAACGATCGCCAACGTCGTGGCCTTCGAGCGCTTTTTCCAGACCTGCGATCAGAGAACCATGCCCGTGCAGATAGTCCAGCGGTGCGCTCACCGGAGACTCATCAACCAAAACACCGTCTTCTGTACGTACTTGGTAAGCCAGGCTGACCACCAAGTCTTTTGCTACTTTCATGATATCTCCTACCGTTGGCTACTAGGACGCGCACCGTTATCGGGATGCGCGCCTTTTCCGGACAGATTGTAACGGAAATCTGCCTCGCTGTACCCTCCGGGATAAAAAAACGCTACTTCGGCTGAAAAATGCCGATCACCTGCTCTTGCGGGCGAACGTGTTTTTCCACCTGTTGTTCGGTCTGGCGCTGGTGATGGCCGCACTTGACGCACTCCACCACTTCCACCTGATCCTCCCGCCATACCGCCAGTGTATCCATGGCGCTACAGCTCGGGCACACCGCCCCGGCGATAAATCTCTTACGTGTTGCAGACATCGTTATGCTCCCGCTTATTCATATTCATCCCAGCCGTCAAACTGGCGACTTTCTTTTTGCATTTCGCGATGGAACAGCTCTTCCAGCTCGCGCCGCGCCTCTTTCACGCGGGAAATTTGCGCCACGTCGCCCTGATGCGGCGGCATCAGCTCACGCAGCATGCGCATATCCAGGCGGCGGAAATGCTGCTGGGCACGGAAGGCCTGATGGGGGTGCATGCCCAACTCCATCAACGCCTTGCGCCCCAGTTCCAGCGCGCTGGAGAAGGTTTCGCGGCTGAACTGTTTCACGCCCGCCTGCAGCAACTCATGCGCCTCCACGCGGCCGCGTGCCCGCGCCAGAATACTCAGATTCGGGAAGTGCTGCTGGCACAGCCGCACGATCTCCATGGTGTCTTCCGGCTCATTGCAGGTGATCACGATCGACTTGGCCTTTTCGGCGCCCGCCGCGCGCAGCAGCTCCAGCTCGGTGGCGTCGCCGTAATAAACCTGATATCCGTAACGCCGCAGCACGCCAACGGCGCTGACGTCGCGTTCCAGTACGGTAATGCGCATTTTGTTGGCCATCAACAGGCGGCCGATCACCTGGCCGAAACGCCCGAAGCCAACGATGATCACCTGCGGATCGTCGTCCTCTACGTACGGCGTCTCCTCGTCTTCGCCTTTGGCGTTATAGCGGCGCGCCAAAATGCGGTCGATGGCCTGCATGAGTAGCGGTGTGGTCATCATCGACAGCGTCACTACCACCAGCAGCAAAGAGAGTTGATCCGGCTGCAGCACCTTTTGCGCGCCCGCCGCAGAAAACAGCACGAAGGCAAACTCGCCGCCCTGGCTGAGCACGCCGGCAAACTGCAGGCGCACCGAACTACGCAGGCCGAACAGGCGCGACACGCCGTAGAGCACGCCGGATTTCACCGCCACCAGCACCAGCACGCCGATCAACACCTCGGCCAGATGGGTGTAGAGCACGCCGATATTCAACACCATGCCCACCGAGATAAAGAACAGCCCCAGCAGCAGCCCTTTAAACGGCTCGATGGAGATCTCCAGTTCGTGGCGGTATTCGCTCTCCGCCAGCAGCACGCCGGCAATGAAGGTGCCGAGCGCCATCGACAGGCCAAGCGTCTCCATAAACAGCGCCGAGCCGAGCACCAGCAACAGCGCCGCGGCAGTGAAGATCTCGCGCACGCCGGAAGCGGCGATATAGCGGAACAGCGGCCGCAGCAGGAAGCGGCCGCCGATCAGCATGCCGCCGAACGCCGCCACCTTGAGCGCGATCTTCGCCCAGTCGTCGCTGGTGCCGCCGGCGCCGGCCAGAATGGGGATCAACGCCAGCGCCGGGATCACCGCCATATCCTGGAACAGCAGCACCGAGAAACCCAGCTGCCCGCCTTCGTTGCGGTTCATGCCCTTTTCGCGCATCAGCTGCAGCGCCATGGCGGTGGAAGACATCGCCAGGCCGATACCGCCGATCACCGCCGCCTGCCAGGCGAAGTGCGTCAGGTACAGCAACGCGCCCAGCACCGCCGCGGTGATCAACACCTGGCCGGCGCCGGCGCCGAAGATCGAGCGCCGCAGCTCCCACAGCTTGCTGGGATTCAGCTCCAGGCCGATGATGAACATCAGGAACACCACGCCCAGTTCGGAGAAGTGCAGGATCTCGTCAACGTCGCGAATGAAGCCCAATCCCCACGGGCCGATGGCGATACCGGCGATCAGATAGCCCAGCACCGCGCCAATCCCCAGACGACGGGCGATCGGCACCGTCACCACCGCGGCAAACAGGAACAGCAAAATGGCGGTCAGTAAGGTCGATCCTTCCATGATCATCGTCCTCCGTGCGGCAGCGGGTGGCTCAGCCAGTCCCCGTAGGCGTCCGCATGGCTGCGCAGCACCTCCGGCTTTTGCCGCCGCGCCCAATACACCACGAACGGCGTCAACCAATGCATATGGCACATCCCGGCGGTCAGCTCGAACGGCCGCAGGATATCTTCCATCGGATAGTGGTTATAACCGCCGGTACGGTAGGCGCCTTCCGGCTCGCCGGTGGTGATCACCGAGCGCCAGTACTTGCCCGCCAGCGCATTGCCGCCCACGCCGCTGGCGAAGCCGCGCGCCAGCACGCGATCCAGCCACTCCTTCAGCAGCGCCGGGCAGCTGTAGGTATAGAGAGGATGCTGAAACACGATGACCTGATGCTCACGCAGCAGCTGTTGTTCGTGATGGATATCGATAAAAAAATCAGGATAGTGCGCGTAGAGATCGTGCACGGTGACATGTTCCAACTGCTGCGCCGGTCGAAGCAAAACCCGGTTCGCCACCGAGTCATGGGATTCCGGATGGGCATACAGCAGCAAGACCTTGGGCGGCTGCGACATCATTCCCCTCCAAAGCGTCGTCAGGGTAGCGGTTTTCCGTTACCATGCATCGCAAAGACAAAAACAGCGCGCGGTGCGCGTTCTGTTACCTTAATGATAATTTAACATACTCTGAACATACGGCGCTTTATGATTGTATTCTCCTCGCTACAAATCCGACGCGGCATCCGCGTCCTGCTGGACAACGCCACGGCGACGGTTAATCCAGGTCAGAAGGTCGGCCTGGTGGGCAAAAACGGCTGTGGTAAATCCACGCTGTTGTCGCTGCTGAAGGGCGAGATCGCGGCGGACGGCGGCAGCTTCACCTTCCCCGGCAACTGGGCGCTGGCCTGGGTCAACCAGGAGACGCCGGCGCTGGACGTGCCGGCGATCGAGTATGTTATCGACGGCGACCGCGAGTTTCGCCAGCTTGAAGCCGAGTTGCAGGCAGCCAACGATCGCAACGACGGCCACGCCATCGCCACCCTGCACGGCAAGCTGGACGCCATCGACGCCTGGACCATCCGTTCCCGCGCCGCCAGCCTGCTGCACGGCCTCGGTTTCTCCAACGAACAGCTGCAAAGCCCGGTGCGCGACTTTTCCGGCGGCTGGCGCATGCGCCTCAACCTGGCGCAGGCGCTGGTGTGCCGTTCCGATCTGCTGCTGCTCGACGAACCGACCAACCACCTGGATCTCGATGCGGTGATCTGGCTGGAGCGCTGGCTGAAAAGCTACCCCGGCACGCTGGTGCTGATCTCGCACGACCGCGACTTCCTCGATCCGATCGTCGACAAGATCCTGCATATCGAACAGCAGACGATGAACGAGTACACCGGCAACTACTCGTCGTTCGAACGCCAGCGCGCCACCAAGCTGGCGCAGCAGCAGTCGCTGTATCAGCACCAGCAAGAGAAAGTGGCGCACCTGCAAAGCTATATCGACCGTTTCCGCGCGCAGGCCACCAAGGCCAAACAGGCGCAGAGCCGCATCAAGATGCTGGAGCGCATGGAGCTGATAGCCCCGGCGCACGTCGACAACCCGTTCACCTTCAGCTTCCGCCCGCCGGAAAGCCTGCCGAACCCGCTGCTGCGCATGGAAAAAGTCAGCGCCGGGTATGGCGATAAAGTGATCCTGAAGTCAATCAAGCTGAACCTGGTACCCGGCTCGCGCATTGGCCTGCTCGGCCGCAACGGCGCCGGGAAATCGACGCTGATCAAACTGCTGGCCGGCACCCTGGAGCCGCTGAGCGGCGAGATCGGCCTGGCGAAAGGCATCAAGCTGGGTTACTTCGCCCAGCATCAGCTGGAATTTTTGCGCGCCGACGAATCGCCGCTGCAGCACCTGAGCCGCATCGCCCCAAGGGTGCTGGAGCAGCAGCTGCGCGACTATCTGGGCGGTTTCGGCTTCCAGGGCGACAAGGTCAGCGAAATGACCGAGCGTTTCTCCGGCGGCGAGAAGGCGCGGCTGGTGCTGGCGCTGATCGTCTGGCAGCGCCCGAACCTGCTGCTGCTCGATGAACCGACCAACCACCTGGATCTCGACATGCGTCAGGCGCTGACCGAGGCGCTGATCGATTTCGAAGGCGCGTTGGTGGTGGTATCGCACGACCGTCACCTGCTGCGCTCCACCACCGACGATCTGTACCTGGTGCACGACGGCCAGGTCGAGCCTTTCGAGGGCGATCTCGACGATTATCAGCAGTGGCTTGTCGACCTGCAGCGCCAGGAAAGCCAGCAGGACGCGCCGGAAAAAGAGAGCGGCGGCAACAGCGCGCAGGCGCGCAAGGATCAAAAACGCCGCGAGGCGGAGTTCCGTACGCAAACCCAACCGCTGCGCAAGCAGATCGCCAAGCTGGAACAGCAGATGGAAAAACTGGGCGCCGAACTGGCGGCGGTGGAGGAACAGCTGGCGGATCCCGCGCTGTACGACATCAGCCGCAAGGCCGAGTTGACCGACTGCCTGCAAAAGCAAAGCCAGGCCAAATCCGCGCTGGAAGAGACGGAAATGACCTGGCTGGATGCGCAAGAACAGCTGGAGCAGTTAACGCAGGCGTTCGAAGCCTAAGCCTCAGGCCTTGTAAAAAGGTTTATCCCCCAGAATGGTCGCGCGGTGCATGATGCGCCGCTGCGGCAGATAATCCGCGTTGGCGTAGTGCTGCGTCACGCGGTTATCCCAGATCGCCACGTCATTTTCCTGCCAGCGCCAGCGCACCTGAAACTCCGGCTTAGTGACGTGAGCGAACAGGAAATTCAGTAAAGCATCGCTCTCCTTCGGCGCCACATCCACGATCCGCGTGGTGAACCCTTCATTGACGAACAGCGCCTGTCGGCCGCTGACCGGGTGAGTGCGCACCACCGGATGCAGCAGCGGCGGGTTTTTCTGCACCGCCAGTTGCCAGCGCTGGTGTTCTTCTTCGCTACCGCGATGCTTGTGCTCCGGGAACGACTTGGTGAAGTCATGCTCTGCGCGCAACCCCGCGAGCAGCGTTCTGAACGGCGCCGACAGCGCTTCGTAGGCCGCGATGCCACTGGCCCACAGCGTATCGCCGCCGGTGGCAGGCAAGGTCTTGGCCGCCAGGATCGCGCCCAGCGGCGGGTTCTCGATAAAGGTCACGTCGGTGTGCCAGTTGTCGTTGTCCGGCGGATTGTCGTCGTGAGTATCGAGCACGATGATCTCTTCCACGTCGGTGGCGTGCGGATAGACCGGATGGATATGCAGATCGCCGAAGCGCCCGGCCAGATCGCGCTGCTGCAGCGGCGTGATCGGCTGGTTGCGGAAGAACAGCACCTGATGCTTGAGCAACGCATGATAAAGCTGTTCAAACTGGCCGTCGCCCAACGGCCGGGCCAATTCGACGTTTTCCACCAGCGCCCCGATGTAAGGCCCCAGCGGGGTGATATTCAGACGTTCGTTCATTGCTGTACTCCATGCCACGGGGTCAATCGGCGCTGCAGGGCGCGCAGCCCCAGCTCCAACCCAAATGCAATCACCGCAATCACGCCGATGCCGGCCAACACCACGTCGGTCGCCAAAAACTCACCGGCGGATTGCACCATAAATCCCAGGCCGCGCGTGGCGGCGATCAGTTCGGCGGCCACCAGCGTCGACCAGCCGACGCCCAGCCCGATGCGAATGCCGGTCAGGATCTCCGGCAGCGCGCTCGGCAGCACCACGAAACGCAGCACCTGCCAACGCGTGGCGCCCAACGCGCGGGCAGCGCGCACTCGTACCTGCGCCACGCTGCGCACGCCGGCCACGGCGGAGAGCGTCACCGGCGCGAAGATCGCCAGATAAATCAGCAAGATTTTCGAGGTCTCGCCGATGCCGAACCAAATCACCATCAGCGGCAGATAGGCCAGCGGCGGCACCGGACGATAGATCTCAATCAGCGGATCGAGGATGCCGCGCACCGTGTCGTTCAGCCCCATGGCGATGCCCACCGGAATGCCGACGATCACCGCCGCCAGCAGCGCCACCAAAATGCGCCCCAGGCTGGCCGCCAGATGCTGCCACAGCGTGGCGTCCATAAAGCCTTGCGGGCTGGCGATGGTGATCAACTGGTGCAGCACCTGCTGCGGCGCCGGCAAAAACAGCGGGCTGATCAGCTGCAGCGCCGTCACGCCCCACCACACCGCCAACACCGTCAACAGCGTGGCGCCGCTCAACCAAACGTTGCGCGGCACGCTGAAACGGCGCGCCGCTTTGCCCTGCGGCTGCGCCGCGGCCTTCAGAGTGGAATGCAGGCTCATAGCAAGGCCTCGCGCTGTTGGAAAACTTTGCCCAGCACGTATTCGCGCTGAGCGATAAATTCAGGATCGGACTTGATGGCGCGGCAGGCTTCGCCGTCGGCATAGCGCTGGCCGAAGTTCAGCGACAGCCGCTCCACCACCTGCCCCGGCCCCGGCGACAGCAGCAACAGTTCACTGGCGAGGAACACCGCCTCTTCGATATCGTGGGTGATCAGCAGCACCTGTTTGCCGGTATCTCGCCAGATGGTCAACAACAACTCCTGCATCTGCTCGCGAGTGAACGCGTCCAGCGCGCCGAACGGCTCATCCAGCAACAGCAGACGCGGATCGGCGGCCAGAGCGCGGGCGATGCCGACGCGTTGGCGCATGCCGCCGGAAAGCTGCCAGATGAAATGCCGCTCGTAACCGGCCAGACCGACTCGCTGCAGCATCTGCTGCGCCACCTGGCGGCGCTGCGCCTTGCCGACGCCGGCCAGCTGCAGGCCGAACTCGACGTTGTCCACCACGTTACGCCACGGCAGTAAGCCCTCATGCTGGAACACCACGCCCCGTTCGGCGCTTGGTCCATGAACGGACGTTCCATCCAGCGTGATGCTGCCAGCTGAAGGCTCGATAAACCCGGCGATTAAATTCAGCAGCGTGGTTTTGCCGCAGCCCGACGGGCCGAGCACCACCACCAGTTGCCCGGCGGCGATCTGGAACGACACGTCACGCAGCGCGGGCCGCCCCTGATACTCTGCTGAAAGATGGCTGACGTTTAGCATCCTGCTTCCTTACGACTGCGGCGCAGCCTGCACCTGTTTCACAAAACGGTCGGTCACATAAGCGCTGTAATCGCTGTCGACCTGCGGGATCTTGCCCTGCTGCTTGAGGAATTCGGCGGTATCGCGGATTGCCTTGTCCACCGGCTGGCCGAGTTGGGCAACCTGATCGGCCACCGGCAGATAACGGTTCCCCTTCACCAGTTCCGGCACCTGCGCTTCCGGCACGCCGCTCAGGCGCGCCAGCGTGCTGAGATGGCTCGGATCTTTAAGCCACTGTTCCGGTGCCGCCAGGTAGGCCTTTTGCGCCTGCAGGGCGCTGGCGGCAAAGGCGGTTACTACGTCGGGATGTTTCTCTGCGAAGTCTTTGCGCACCACCCACACATCCAGCGTCGGTGAACCCCATTCGCCCACCTGCGCGGAGTCGGTCAGCACCTTGCCCTGTTTGGCCAGTTCGTTGACCACCGGCGCCCAGACGTAAGCGCCGTCGATGTCGCCGCGCTGCCAGGCGGCGGCGATGGCCGGCGGCTGCAGATTGAGGATCTTCACCTGTTCAGGCTTGATGCCCCAATGTTTGAGCGAGGCCAGCAGGCTGTAATGGGTGGTGGAAATAAACGGCACCGCAATGCGCTTGCCGATCAGATCCTGCGGGCTTTTGATGTCATTTTTCACCACCAGCGCTTCGGAGCTGCCGAGCTGCGAGGCGATGAGGAACACTTCGATGGGGAGTTTTTGGCTGGCGGCCACCGCTAGTGGGCTGGAGCCGATATTGCCGATCTGCACATCGCCGGAGGCCAGCGCGCGCAGCACGCTGGAGCCGCTGTCGAACTTACGCCAGTCGACGGTCGCGCCGGACTGTTTGGCGAAGCTGTTTTCCGCCTGCGCCACCTTGGCCGGCTCCGCCGACGTCTGGTACGCCACGGTCACGTCCACCGCGTAGGCGCTGGCCGCGCTGAGCGACAACGCCAGCAGCGCCGCGTTGCGTAAAGAAAAGAGTTTGCCCGCCATGTTCCGCTCCGTTGATAAAAATCTGTTCAGTTGCTGACAGTTTTATCTGAGCGATGACGGGCGATAAAAGAATAAAAAAGTCTTCTTTATTACCTTAGGTAATATTAAAACGGATCACAGCGCGATCGTCCCGTGCAAGAACACGTGAGCGTAGCCGCCCAGCAGCGTGCGGTCCCCTTGCAGTTCGCAGAACAGCTCGCCGCCGCGCGCCGAAATCTGCCGGGCGTGCAACCGATGGCGGCCGAGACGCGCCGCCCAGTAAGGCATCAGCGTACAGTGCGCGGAGCCGGTCACCGGATCCTCGCCGCCGTCGAGCGTGAAATAGCGCGAAACGAAGTCCACGGTGTCACCCGGCGCGGTGACGATCACCGCGCGGCCGGCCAATGCGATCAGCGCCGGGATGTCCGGCCGCAGCGCGCGCACCTGCGCCTCGTTTTCAAGCACCACCAGCAGCGCTTTCGCCTGCCACACTTCCTGCGGCTGCACGCCCAGCAGCGCCGCGAGGCCCGCCGGTTCGGCGACTTTCTGCGGCGGCCTGGCGGGGAAATCAAGCACCAGCCGCTCCCCGTCCCGCTCATCGCGCTTGACGAACAGCTCGCCGCCGGCCGATCTGAAGCGAATATCCTTCAGCGCCGGGTTAACCGCGCTGAACATCACATGCGCCGCCGCCAGCGTGCCGTGGCCGCAAAGATCGACCTCGCGTTCCGGGGTAAACCAGCGGATGGCGGTCATGTCGCCGTCATCCCAGACAAAGCTGGTCTCCGGCAGGCCGATCTCGTTGGCGATCGCCTGCAGCCGCTCCGCCGGCAGCGGCTGCGTCAGCAGGCAGACCCCGGCCGGGTTGCCGCGCAACCCTTCGCCGGTAAAGGCGACCACGTGATAATAGTTTTCCGCCATCGTTCACTCCTTAATGCCAGATCAGTAACACACAGGCTGCAGTCAACAACCCCATGGAAACGTTGAAGATAACCCAGGCCTTTTTACTGCGCAGCAGGCGGCCAATCAGGGTGCCGAACGCCAGCCAGATAATGCCGGCGACGATGTTCACCACCACAATGCCCAGCGCGATCGCCGCAATGGAACCGTTGTACTTATCGCCCGCCAGGCTGAAGCTCGCCACCGCCCCCAGCGCCATCAGCCAGGCTTTCGGGTTGAGAAACTGCAGCAGCCAGCCCTGATACAGCCGCACCGGCTGCGGTGGCGCCACGTCGGTTTCCAGCTTTTCATAGGCGGCGGTGGCGACTTTCCATGCCAGCCACAGCAGATACAGGCTGCCGAGGATTTTCAGGATCAGGTGCAGCGACGGGTAGACCAGGATCAGGCTGCCGACGCCGAACGCCACCAGCAGCAAGATGCTTTGCATGCCGAGCATGATACCGACCATCAGCCACAGCGATCGCATAAAGCCGAAGTTAGCGCCGGAGGTGGTCAGCAGCAGATTATTGGGGCCAGGCGTGATGGCGGCGACCCACAGGAAGCCCAGCATCGAAAGGAATAAACTCGGTTCCATGGCACGGGTGCTCCTCACCCAAGGCGCTTTTTTGCAGTATCATTGTTAATTCTTGGTATTGAAGCTAACAGTGCGCTAGGGATCTCACAATAGCCGCCCACAACATTTTACTCAGCCTATGCCTAACACCTTTCGCCCTCTGACAGGGGCCAGTAACCCGCACCTGCAAACGCTGTTGCCGCGGCTGGTGCGCCGCCGCGTGTTATTGAAACCGCATTGGCAACGGTTGGAATTGCCCGACGGCGATTTCGTCGATCTCGCCTGGAGCGAGGATCCGGCGCAGGCGCGCGACAAGCCGCGCGCGGTGCTGTTTCATGGCCTGGAAGGCAGCTTCTACAGCCCCTACGCGCACGGCCTGCTCAACGCCTGGCGCGAGCGCGGCTGGCTCGGCGTGGTGATGCACTTTCGCGGCTGCAGCGGCGTGCCCAACCGCAAGCAGCGTATCTACCACTCCGGTGAAACCGAAGACGCGCGCTTCTTTCTGCGCTGGCTGCGCGATAGCTACGGCGAGGTGCCGACCGCGGCGGTAGGCGTTTCGCTCGGCGGCAACATGCTGGCCTGCTATCTGGCGCAACAAGGCGCCGACAGCCTGCTGCAGGCGGCGGTGGTGGTCTCGGCGCCGCTGATGCTGGAACCCTGCGCCTACCGCATGGAGCAAGGCTTCTCCCGCGTTTATCAGCGCTACCTGCTGGGGCAGCTGAAACAAAACGCCACCCGCAAGCTGTTGCACTACCCGGACACTCTGCCGCTCAAACTGTCACAGCTGAACGGGTTGCGACGCATCCGCGAATTCGACGACGCCATCACCTCGCGCATTCACGGCTTCAGCGACGCCACCGACTATTATCGCCGCTGCAGCGCCCTGCCGCTGTTGCCGTCTATCCAGACGCCGCTGCTGATCATCCATGCGAAGGACGACCCTTTCATGACCCCTGAGGTGATCCCCGACGTCGCCGGCCTGCCGCGCAATATCGAATATCAGCTGACTGAGTTCGGCGGCCACGTCGGCTTCGTCGGCGGCACGCTGAAAAAACCGCACATGTGGCTGGAGCATCGCATTCCGGCCTGGCTTTCCCCTTATCTGGACATTCCGACGTGATTATTCCCTGGCAAGAACTGGCAACCGACACCCTGAACAGCCTGATCGAATCCTTTGTGCTGCGCGAAGGCACCGATTACGGCGAACACGAACGCTCGCTGGAGCAGAAGGTGGAGGACGTGCGCCGCCAGCTGAAAAACGGCGAAGTGGTGCTGGTGTGGTCGGAACTGCATGAGAGCGTCAACATCATGCCGCGCGGCCAATTCCGCGCCGGGCAGGAAGAAATTTAGTGGCGCCCGGTTCTATGACTGACGGAAAAAATCAGGTAACAATGGGACATTGCAAACCAGCGCGCGCCATTTTTCCTGACATAGAGAGCGTCAACAAGAGCCACAATAATCCCCTGACGCCGGCGCATTCAACACGGAGTGACAACCATCATGTCTGCCAAACATCCCGTTATCGCGGTGACCGGTTCCAGCGGCGCCGGCACCACCACCACCAGCGTGGCGTTCCGTAAAATCTTCCAGCAGCTCAATATCCGCGCCGCCGAACTGGAGGGCGACAGCTTCCACCGCTATACCCGGCCGGAAATGGACGCGGCGATCCGCAAGGCGCGCGATCTGGGCAGACACATCAGCTATTTCGGCCCCGAGGCCAACGACTTCGGCCTGCTGCAGCAGAGCTTTATCGACTACGGCAAAAACGGCACCGGCCGTTCGCGCAAGTATCTGCACACCTACGACGAAGCGGTGCCCTACAATCAGGTGCCGGGCACCTTCACCCCGTGGGAGCCGCTGCCGGCGCCGACCGACGTGCTGTTCTACGAGGGGCTGCACGGCGGCGTGGTCACCGAGCACCATGACGTGGCCAAACACGTCGATCTGCTGGTCGGTGTGGTGCCGATCGTCAACCTGGAATGGATCCAGAAGCTGATCCGCGATACCGGCGAACGCGGCCATTCCCGCGAAGCGGTGATGGATTCGGTGGTGCGCTCGATGGAAGACTACATCAACTACATTACGCCGCAGTTCTCGCGCACCCACATCAACTTCCAGCGCGTGCCGACGGTGGACACCTCCAACCCGTTCGCCGCCAAGGCCATTCCCTCACTGGATGAAAGCTTCGTGGTGATCCACTTCCGCGGCCTGGACCAGATCGACTTCCCCTACTTGCTGGCGATGCTGCAGGGATCGTTTATCTCGCACATCAATACGTTAGTGGTGCCAGGCGGCAAAATGGGGCTGGCGATGGAGCTGATCATGGCGCCGCTGGTGCAACGGTTGCTGGAAGGCAAGAAGATCGAATAAATGCGTTGAGCGCGGCGCCGGCCGCGCTCCGCCTCGATTACGCCGGTTGGCGGATCTCGAAGCTGTGGGTTACCGTGGCGGCCTTGTTGAGCATCAGCGCCACCGAGCAGTATTTCTCCGCCGACAGGTTCACCGCACGTTCGACGATCTTGTCGGTCAGATCCTGGCCGGTCACGATGAAGTGCAGGTTGATATGGGTGAACAACCGCGGGGCTTCTTCGCGGCGCTCGGAGGTCAGCTTCACCTCGCAGTCGCGCACGTCGTTGCGCCCCTTTTGCAGGATGGATACCACGTCGATCGCGCTGCAGCCGCCCACCGACATCAGCACCATCTCCATCGGGCTGGGCGCTTTATCACCGGCATTGCCGTCCATCAGCACCTGGTGGCCGGAGGCCGATTCACCCAAAAACGTTAACCCTTCCACCCACTTAACTCTTGCCTGCATTCTGGTCACTCCGGTTGATTTCTTAAAATCAGAGTACGCTTTCGCATAGAAACAGGCAACGTAACCTGATGCTAATCATGCTGAAGCGAGACAACACGAGACACCCGCCTTACTCTGTGCTACAAACAGAGCCGCAATAAATCTTTCCGGGACACTGAATTTCAGGGAAACGCCCAGAGAAAGGCTCCTTTACCGGTATGTTAACAGAATGTAGCTTGCAGCGCTTACGGCAAGTTAATATGCTAGAGCGACAGCGTATTTTTATGACACGCCTCAAAACTTGCCGGTAGCCCTCGCTCATGACTGCGGCTACAGGCGGGTTTTACAGGGAACTCTGACCCCTGTGACACAAGGCAGCGATAACAACAGAGGATAACAGCGAATGGTTCTCGGCAAACCGCAAACAGACCCTACTCTCGAATGGTTCCTGTCTCATTGCCATATCCACAAATATCCATCGAAGAGTACGCTGATTCACCAAGGTGAAAAGGCCGAAACGCTTTACTACATCGTGAAAGGCTCCGTCGCGGTGCTGATCAAGGATGAAGAAGGTAAAGAGATGATCCTGTCCTACCTCAACCAGGGGGATTTCATCGGCGAGCTCGGATTGTTCGAAGAAGGCCAGGAGCGCAGCGCCTGGGTTCGCGCGAAAACCGCCTGTGAAGTGGCCGAAATTTCCTACAAGAAATTCCGCCAGCTGATCCAGGTGAACCCGGACATCCTGATGCGTCTGTCCGCCCAAATGGCGAGCCGCCTGCAGGTCACCTCCGAAAAAGTGGGCAACCTCGCCTTCCTGGACGTGACCGGCCGCATCGCGCAAACCCTGCTGAATCTGGCGAAACAACCTGACGCCATGACTCACCCGGACGGCATGCAGATCAAGATCACCCGTCAGGAGATCGGCCAGATCGTCGGCTGCTCGCGTGAAACCGTTGGCCGTATTCTGAAAATGCTGGAAGATCAAAACCTGATTTCCGCCCACGGCAAAACCATTGTCGTCTACGGCACCCGTTAATCCCCGAAGAAACGGCGCAGTCTGCGCCGTTTTTTTATCTGCTCTCTGCCATGTGGCGCCGCCTGATCTACCACCCGGAAATCAACTACGCACTGCGACAAACGCTGGTGTTGTGCCTGCCGGTGCTGTTCGGCTTGTTGATAGGCCAGCTGCAGCTCGGCCTGATGTTCTCTCTGGTGCCCGCCTGCTGCAATATCGCCGGTCTGGACACGCCGCATAAGCGCTTCTTTAAACGGCTGATCGTCGGCGGCTCGCTGTTCGCCTTCAGCAGCGTGCTGCTGCAACAGGCACTGCTGTGGCACGTGCCGCTGCCGGCGCTGATGCTGGGCCTGGCGCTGCTGCTCGGCGTCACCGGTGAAATCAGCCCGCTGCACGCCCGGCTGTTGCCGGCGGCGCTGGTGGCCGCCATTTTCGCCCTCAGCACGGCCGGCACGGTACCCCTCTGGCAGGCGCCGCTGCTGTACGCGATCGGCACCGTCTGGTACGGCTTATTCACCTGGTTCTGGTTCAAGCTGTGGAAAGAACAGCCAATGCGCGAGACGCTCAGCCAGCTCTACCTGGAGCTGGCTGACTATTTCGAAGCCAAATACTCGTTGCTGACCCAGCACACCGATCCGCAAACCGCGCTGCCGCCGCTGCTGGTACGCCAACAAAAGGTGATGGATCTGATCAGCCTTTTATACCAACAGCTCAATTTCCTGCCGCATGCCAACAACCTCGAACAAAAGCGCCTGCAGCGCGCCTTTCAGGTGGCGATGGATCTGCAGGAGCACATCACCGTCAGCCTGCATCTGCCGGAGGAAGTGCAAAAACTGGTGGAGCAGAGCCAGGCCGAAGCGATCATTCGCCGCAACGCTCAAGTGATCGCCGGCCGGCTGCGCGTGGTGGCGCACGATATTCTCTACCATCAACATTCGAAGCGCTTCTCCATGAGCCACGAACTGGCGGCGCTGGAAAAAATGGCGGCGCAGCATCCCGATAACCCGGTCGGCCAGTTTTGTTATTACCACTTCAGCCGCATCGCTCGCCTGCTGCGCACCCAGCATCCGCTGTACCGCCGCGACCTGATGCCCGGCCAGCACCGCCTGCCGTTTTGGCCGGCGCTGGCCAGCTACCTGTCGTTCAAATCCACCGCCCTGCGCAACGCCGCGCGGCTGGGGGTGACGCTGGCGGTCGGCAGCAGCCTGGGTGCGGTCTTCAACCTGCCGAAGCCTTACTGGATCCTGCTCACCATCATGCTGGTGAGCCAAAACGGGTATAACGCCACCCGGGTGCGTATTCAGCACCGTGCGCTGGGCACGATTGCCGGGCTATTGCTGGCGGCCGGGCTGTTGCAGCTGCAGCTGCCGGAAGGAGAAACGCTGAGCATCATGCTGGTGATCACGCTGCTGGCCTACCTGGTTTCGCGCAAGAACTACGGGCTGTCGGTGATTGGCTTTACGGTCACGGCGGTTTACACCCTGCAGCTGCTGGCACTGAACGGCTCGCATTTTCTGGTGCCTCGTCTGATCGATACGCTGATAGGCTGCGTGCTGGCGTTCGGCGGCACCATTTGGCTGTGGCCGCAGTGGCAAAGCGGGCTGCTGCGCAAGAATGCCCATCAGGCGCTGGAGAACGATCAAGCCGCGCTGCGGCTGATGCTGAAGCAGCCGGAACCGGACGCCACCGCGTTGGCCTATACCCGCATGCAGGTCAACCAGGCGCACAACGCGCTGTTCACCTCGCTCAATCAGGCGATGCAGGAGCCGGGGTTCGCGTCGAATTATCTGGCGGACATGCGGCTGTGGGTCACGCACAGCCAGTTCATCGTCGAACACCTGAACGCCATGACCATTTTGGCGCGCGAGCACTACATGCTGACGCCGAAACTGGCGCAAGCCTATCTGCAAACCTGTGAAATTGCGCTGCAAAGCTGCCAGCAGCGGTTGGAATACGACGGCCCGAGCAGTGACAACAGCGGCATCATGCAGCCGCCGGATCTGCATCCGGACATGCCCGTCACCGAGATGGAACGTCATTTGCGGCGCATTTTGTCGCACCTGAGCGTGATGCACACCATTTCGTCGCTGGCCTGGCGCCAGCGCCCGCACCACGGCATCTGGCTCAAGCGCAAACTGCGCGATCAATAAGGGCGCGGCATGCCGCGCCCCGTTATTCGCCGCACGGGCTTCAGGCGTTGATCACATCCTGCACCGCCAGCTCGAACAGCACCATGCCGGCCTCGATGTCCTGCAGCTCCACCACCAGCGACGGCGCGAAACGAATCACGTTCGGCCCGGCATTGAGGATCATCAGCCCACGCGCGGCGGCGGCGGTGAGGAAATCGCGCGCTCTGCCGTGATAATGCGGCGTCAGCTCGGCGCCGAGCAGTAACCCCATGCCGCGAATGGCGGTGAAAATACCGTATTTATCGCCGATATCCTGCAAAGCCTGCACATACAGCGCGTGGCGCTGTTCGATGCCGCTCAGCACTTCCGGCGTATTGATCACATCCAACGCCGCCTCCGCCACCGCGCAGGCCAGCGGGTTGCCGCCGTAGGTAGTGCCGTGAGTGCCCACCTGCATCACCGACGCAATCTCTTCGGTGGTCAGCATGGCGCTCACCGGGAAGCCGCCGCCCAGCGCCTTGGCGGTGGTGAGAATGTCCGGCGTCACGCCATAATGCATATAGGCGAACAGCTTGCCGCTGCGCCCCATGCCGCTTTGCACTTCGTCGAACACCAGCAGCGCCTGATGTTGGTCGCACAGCTCGCGCACGCCTTTGAGGAAGCCGGCCTCGACCGGCGTAATGCCGCCCTCGCCCTGAATCGGCTCCATCACCACCGCGCAGGTGTGGTCGTCCATCACCGCTTTCACCGCCGCCAGATCGTTGAACGGCACGTGCACGATGTCGGCCGGCTTCGGCCCGAACCCGTCGGAATATTTGGCCTGCCCGCCCACCGACACGGTGAACAGCGTGCGGCCGTGGAACGCGTTATAGAAAGCGATGATTTTGGTTTTATAGGGGCTGTGGCGGGTGATGGCGTAATGACGCGCCAGTTTGAACGCCGCTTCGTTGGCCTCTGCGCCGGAGTTGGCGAAGAACACCCGGTCGGCGAAGGTGGCGTCGATCAGTTTGCTCGCCAGGCGCAGCGCCGGTTCATTGGTAAAGACGTTGCTGGTATGCCACAGAGTCTCACCCTGACGTTTGAGCGCCTCGACCAGCGCCGGATGGCAGTGCCCCAACGCCGTCACCGCGATGCCGCCGGAAAAATCGATGTACTCTTTTCCCTGCTGATCCCAGACCCGGCTGCCTTGGCCGCGCACCGGCACAAACTGGGCCGGTGCATAAACAGGCAGGATCACCTGGTCAAAGGTGCTGCGGCTCACTGCGGATTTTTCAGTCATTTTTCGGCTCCACCCTGAAGGTTTTTCAGCGCTATCGTAATGTCAGATTGAAAACATAATCACGAAATATGCATAAAAAACCAATCAAGCGCAAACGCAAAACGCCTCACGAGCGAAAAAAACGCATCGGGATTAACGGTTGAGGAAATTATCCAGCAGCTGATGGCCCTGCTCGCTGAGCACGCTTTCCGGATGGAACTGCACCCCTTCCAACGCCAAAGCGCGGTGGCGGATGCCCATGATCTCGTCGCGCACGCCGTCGCGTTCGCTCCAGGCGGTCACTTCAAAGCAGTCCGGTAGCGTATCGGCTTTCAGCACCAGCGAGTGGTAACGTGTCACGGTCAGCGGATCGCTCAGGCCACGGAACACGCCGACGCCGAGGTGGCGGATGGCCGAGGTTTTGCCGTGCATCACCGCGCGGGCGCGCACCACCTCGGCGCCGAACGCCTGCCCCAGCGCCTGGTGCCCCAGGCACACGCCAAGGATCGGCAGTTTGCCGGCGAAATGACGAATGGCGGCCAGCGAGATACCCGCTTCGTTCGGGGTGCAGGGGCCGGGGGAAATCACCAGATGCTGCGGCGCCAGCCGCTCGATATCGGCCAGCTGCAGCTCATCGTTGCGCTTCACCACCACCTCGGCGCCCAACTCGCAGAAGTACTGGTAAAGGTTATAGGTAAAGGAGTCGTAGTTATCGATCAGCAGCAGCATGTCAGGTCCGGCAGAGAAAAACGCCGCCATAGTTTACTGATTTAACCCGCCGCTGCCGACGATAATTTCCGCTTACTTTTTACGGCCGCCGGTGATCGAGCCCAGCACGCCGCGCAGGATCTGGCGGCCGAGATCGCGCGCCATGCTCTTGGCGGCGGTCTGGACGATGCCGTCGCGCTTGCCGCCGCGCGGGCCGGTGGAACCGAACAACAGCTCGTTCAAACCATCCATCAGGCCGCCGCCCGCCTGCTGTTGTTGCTGTTGCGTCTGCGGTTGTTGCCCCTGCTGCGGGGTGCCGATGGTGGCGAAACCGCCCGACGACAGCTTCTCGTAGGCGGACTCGCGGTCAATCATGTCTTCATAGCGGCCATACAGCGGCGACTTGTTAATCGCGCTGTTCAGCCCTTCCGCGCCGAGCATACCCATCTTGGATTCCGGCGCGATGACCATCGCCCGCTCCACCACGTTCGGCCGGCCCTTTTCGTCGAGGAATGACACCAGCGCTTCGCCCACGCCCAGCTCGGTGATCGCCGTTTCGGCATCGAAGGCCGGGTTGGCGCGCAGGGTTTGCGCCGCCGTCTTTACCGCCTTCTGATCGCGCGGGGTAAAGGCGCGCAGCGCATGCTGCACGCGGTTGCCCAACTGGCCCAGCACGCTGTCCGGGATGTCCAGCGGGTTCTGGGTGACGAAGTAAATGCCGACGCCTTTGGAGCGGATCAGACGCACCACCTGTTCAATCTTGGTCAGCAGCGCCGCCGGCGCATCGTTGAACAGCAGGTGCGCCTCATCGAAGAAGAACACCAGCTTCGGCTGTTCAGGGTCGCCCACTTCCGGCAGGTGCTCAAACAGCTCGGCCAGCAGCCACAGCAGGAACACCGAATACAGCTTCGGCTGATTGATTAGCTTGTCCGCCGCCAGCAGATTGATCACGCCGTGGCCGTTGGCGTCGGTTTTCATCAGATCGTTGATGTCCAGCATCGGCTCGCCGAAGAACTGGTTGGCCCCCTGCTCTTCCAGCGTCAACAACCCGCGCTGAATGGCGCCGATAGAGGCGGCAGAGATATTGCCGTACTGGGTTTGGAATTGTTTGGCGTTGTCGCCGACGAACTGCACCATGGCGCGCAGGTCTTTCATGTCCAGCAGCAGCAGCGCATTGTCATCAGCGATTTTGAACACCAGCTGCAGCACGCCGCTTTGCACCTCGTTCAGATCCAACAGGCGCCCCAGCAGCAACGGCCCGAGATCGGAAATGGTGGCGCGGATCGGGTGCCCCTTTTCACCGTAAATATCCCACGGGATAATGGTGCAGGCCTGCGGCTGCCAGTCGGTGACGCCAATCGCCGCCAGGCGCGCCTGCAGTTTTTCGGAAGGCACGCCCTCGGCGCCGATGCCGGACAGATCGCCCTTCACATCCGACAGGAACACCGGCACGCCGATGCGTGAGAACTGTTCGGCCATTTTCTGCAGCGTCACCGTCTTGCCGGTGCCGGTTGCCCCGGTGATCAAGCCGTGGCGGTTGGCCAACGCCGGCAAAATCACCAGATCCTGTTCCGGTTTTCCGTCTTTCATCGCCTTGGCGATAATCCGTGGTTCACTCATTTTCTGTTCCTTTGACGCTGACCGCGGCGCGAAACGCGCCTGTTGATGCAATAAAGCTATAAGCGCCGCGTAACCCCGTCAAGGACAAACAAAAAGGGCGCCGTCGGGACGCCCATGATGCCTGTCTTTTCAGAATCCCCCTAAGACCTGCGTCACCCCCGCAGCCCCAGTTGCTCCTTCAGCGCTTTCAAATAGCGCCGGCTGACCGGCACCGGATCGCCGGCGGACATGATCATCTCTGCCGCACCGCCCTCTTCGAAGCGGATCTCGCGCACCTGCTCCAGGTTGACCAGATATTGCCGATGGCAGCGCACCAGCGGCGTACGGCTTTCCAGCGTGCGCAGCGTCAATTCGGTGAAACACTCCATGCCGTCGCTGCGCACCACGAATACCCCGCTCAGCTTGGAACGGATCGCCAGCACTTCATCGAACCGCAGCAGATAGATGCGGCTGTGGCCGGTGCAGGGAATGTATTTCAGGTAACCGGCGCTCTCATCCAGCGCCGTCACGTCTTGCGGCGCACTGCGCTGCCGCAGGCGTTGCAGCGTCTTGCTCAACCGCGTCGGCTCCGCCGGCTTCAGCAGATAATCGAAGGCGTGCTCCTCAAATGCCTGCACCGCGTATTCGTCGTAGGCGGTCAGAAACACGATGTGCGGCATACGGTTGGGATCCAGCATGCCGACCATTTCCAGCCCGCTGATGCGTGGCATCTGGATATCGAGAAACACCACGTCCGGCTGCAGCCGATGGATCTGGCTGATGGCTTCGATGGCGTTGGCGCACTCGCCGATAATCGAGATCCCCGCTTCAGCTTCCAGCAGGTGGCGCAGGTTGTCGCGCGCGGAAGGTTCATCGTCAACAATCAGTGCGTTTAACATCAGGCTGCCCTCTCCATAGGGACATTAAGCGTAATGCGGGTGTAGGCGTCCGGCCGGCAATCCACCTGCACGCCATAGCCTTCGCCATAGCGCACGCGAATGCGTTTATCCACCAGGTTCATCCCCAGCCCGCTGCAGTTGGGTTTCGGCTGGAACAGCCCGGCGTTGTCCGTCACCTGCAACAGCAGATGCTCGCCTTCGCAGCAGGCGCCGATTTCGATACGGCCCACGCCCAACAGATGCGAGGTGCCATGCTTGATGGCATTCTCGACGATCGGCTGCAGCGAAAACGCCGGCAGCCGCGCCGCCAGCAGCGACTCCGGCAGCGATACCGCAATCTCCAGCCGATCGGCGAAGCGCGCTTTCTCTATCTGCAGGTAGGCGTTCACATGTTCAATTTCGTCCGCCAGGCTGACTTCGTCATCCGAACGTTTGAGGTTTTTACGAAAGAAGGTCGAGAGGGACTGCACCAGATCGCAGGCGCGCTCGCCATCGCGGCGGATCACCGCCACCAGGGTATTCAAGGCATTGAACAGGAAATGCGGATTGACCTGCGCATGCAGCAGCTTGATCTCCGACTGTGCCAGCAGCTGCTTGTGGCGCTCGTACTGTCCGGCCATGATCTGCGCCGACAGCAGGCTGGCGATGCCTTCGCCCAGCGTACGGTTGATGGTGCTAAACAGCTGGCTTTTCGGTTCATACAGCTTGATGGTACCGATGACCCGCTGGTTTTCGCCGCGCAGCGGGATCACCAGCGTCGATCCCAGCTTGCAGGCCGGATTGATCGAGCAGCAGTAAGAGAGCTGGTTGCCGTCGGCGTACACCACCTCGTTGTTGTCGATAGCGCGATGCGAATGCACCGAGGCGATCGGCGTGCCCGGCAGGTGGTGATCGTCACCGATGCCGATAAACGCCAGCAGCTTGTCGCGATCGGTGATCGCCACCGCGCCGATGCCCAACTCCTGATAAATCACCCGGGCGACCTTCATGCTGTTTTCCTGATCGAACCCCTGCCGCAGAATGCCCTCGGTGCGCTCGGCGATCTTCAACGCCTTGGACGAAAAGGCGCTGGTGTACTTCTCGAACATCGCGCGCCTGTCCAGCAGGATTTGCATAAACATCGCCGCGCCGACGGTATTGGCGATCATCATCGGCAGCGCGATGTGTTCCACCAGCTGCAACGCCTCGTTATAAGGGCGCGCCACCGCCAGAATGATCGCCATCTGCAGCACCTCAGCCACCAGCGCCACGCCGCCGACGAACAGCGGATTGAACAGCAGCTCGATGCGCCCCCGGCGCATGGCGATGCTGTGTACGATGCCGCCGACCAGCCCTTCGGACACCGTGGAGATCGCGCAGGCCACGTCGGTCATGCCGCCGAGCGTATACCGGTGCAGGCCGCCGGTCAGCCCGACCAGAAAGCCCACCGACGGCCCGCCCAGCAGCCCGCCCAGGACCGCGCCTATCGCACGGGTGTTGGCGATCGAATCCTGAATATGCAGCCCGAAGTAGGTGCCCATGATGCAGAACACCGAGAAGATCACGTAGCACAGCAGCTTGTGCGGCAAGCGAATGGTCACCTGCATCAGCGGAATGAACAGCGGGGTTTTGCTCAGCAGATAGGCGATAACGAGATAGACGCACATCTGCTGCAACAGCAACAGCACCTGGTTAAATTCATACATGGCAGCAACTCATCCAGAGACAACAAAGGGCGAACGCCGGATTTCCGGTCTGGTTATTGTCTGCCGATTAGAGCATGGGGCGCGGGAGAAAACAGTGATGAAGGCAAGGCTTCGGGAGGAAGGACGGCCGACCCCGGCGGGATCGGCCAAAAAACTTACGGCAGCACCTTGGCCGACAGAATCACCACCGGTTTGGTCGGCACATTCTGGTAAGGGCCGACGTTGCCGGTCGGCACCTGAGCGATCTTGTCCACCACGTCCATGCCTTTCACCACTTTGCCGAACACCGCGTAGCCGAAGTCACGCTGGCCGTGATCCAGGAAGGCGTTATCCGCCACGTTCAGGAAGAACTGGCTGGTGGCGCTGTCCTTGTCGGCGGTGCGCGCCATCGAAATGGTGCCGCGCAGGTTGCGCAGGCCGTTGTCGGCTTCGTTCTTGATCGGCGCCTTGGTGGATTTTTGCTGCATGTCAGCGGTGAAACCGCCGCCCTGGATCATAAAGCCCGGGATCACGCGGTGGAAAATGGTGTTGTTATAGTACCCGCTGTTCACGTAATCGACGAAGTTCTGGGTGGAAACCGGTGCCTTCTGGCTGTCGAGCGCCAATTCGATATTCCCCGCCGAGGTCGTCAGCATGACATGGGTCTCACCGGCGGCGAGTGCGGCTGGTGCCACTGCGGACAGGGAACACAGCGCGACGAAGGTCACTAAAGTACGTTTGAACATTAACGGATCCTTTCTCTGAGAGACAAACAACGGAAAAGCGCTTTGATTCTAAAGAGCTGTATCGGCAAGTGCCAGCCATTTACCTATATTTACCCAATTACGGGACATATCCTAGGCGGCCCTGAATTTTGCTGCGGAAAGTATGGGCGCAGAAGGCTTTTTTGCCAACCGCATCACGCATTTTTTGCCCCGTGCCGCCCTGGGGCGGTTTTTGCGATCTGCCTCCCAGTTTGCACACGCATTGTCGTTACTCTATATAAATGAGAGCGCTCTCATTATAAAAAGAACGGATATTGAAGCATCCCACGGCGGCATCGCCGCGCAACCCCTGGAGAAATGACGTGAGTGAATTGATGACTGAAGTCAGCCCCGAGTTTGAAAGCACCATCATGGAACTGCTGGTGTTCTCCGGCAGCGCGCGCAGCAATGCGTTGATGGCGTTGCGACAAGCGCGCGCCGGCGACTTCGCCGCCGCGGCCAAACACATGGCCGAATCCAAAGAGTGGGTGAAGAAAGCGCACCTGATCCAGACCGAGCTGATCGGCCTGGACGAAGGCTGCGGCAAGCTGGCGATCAATCTGATCACCGTGCATGCGCAGGATCATCTGATGAACGCCATGGTGATCCAGGATCTGGCCGACGACATGATCGAGCTCTATCGCCGTCAGTCGCTGGCGGAGGGCCGCCCATGAGCACGCTCAAAATCGCCGTGATCGGCGGCGGCAGCAGCTACACTCCCGAGCTGGTCGATGGGCTGATCCAGCGCATCGAGGAGCTGCCGCTCACCGAACTGGCGCTGGTGGACGTCGAGCCAGGCCGCCAAAAAGTGGAAACCATCGCCGCCCTGACGCGCCGCATGCTGGCGCGCCACGGGCTGGAACAGGTGAAGGTCAGCGTGCACTTCACGCTGGACGACGCCATTCGCGGCGCCGCTTTCGTGCTGACCCAGTTCCGCGTCGGGCAACTGCCGGCGCGCGCCGCCGACGAACGGCTGGGCCTCAAATACCAGCTGCTCGGCCAGGAGACCACCGGCGTCGGCGGCTTCGCCAAAGCGCTGCGCACCATTCCGGTGATGCTGGATATTGCCCACCGGGTGGAAAAGCTGGCGCCGGACGCCTGGATCATCAACTTCACCAACCCGGCCGGTATCGTCACCGAGGCGGTGTCTCGCTTTACCAAAGCGAAGATCATCGGCCTGTGCAACGTGCCGATCAGCATGCATCACATGATCGCCAACATGCTGCAGGCGCCTTACGCCGACGTGCAGCTGCGGTTCGCCGGTTTGAACCACATGGTCTGGGTGCATCAGGTCACGCAGCAGGGGCGCGACGTCACCGCCAAGGTGATCGACATGCTGTGCGACGGCGCGGCGCTGACCATGAACAACATCAAGGAAGAGCCCTGGCAGCCGGACTTCCTGCGCGCGCTCGGCGCGATCCCCTGCCCGTACCACCGCTATTTTTACCAGACCCGCGAGATGCTGGCGGAAGAGATGGCCGCCGCCGGCGAGCGCGGCACCCGCGCCGAGCAGGTGATGCAGGTAGAAAAAGAGCTGTTCGAGCTGTATGCCGATCCGCAGTTGAACAGTAAGCCAGAGCAGCTCAGCTTCCGCGGCGGTTCTTTCTATTCCGAAGTTGCGCTGGAGCTGATCCGTGCTATCCATAATAATCTCGGCACGCAATTAGTGGTCAACACCGCAAACCGCGGCGCAATCCATGGCCTGCCGGACGATGCTGTGATAGAAATCAACTGTATCGTCGATGCCCAAGGCGCGCATCCACTGACTTTCGGCCCGCTGTCGGAACCGATGCAGGCGCTGACGCAGCAGGTGAAAGCCTACGAACGCCTGACCATCGAGGCCGCGGTGCACGGCGATCGCCGCAGCGGCTTGCTGGCGCTGATCGCCAACCCGCTGGTGGGCAACGCCAACCTGGCGCAGCCGTTGCTGGACGAGGTGTTGACGATAAACGCGCCGTATTTGCCGCAGTTCAGGTAAGCGCCTGCGCGCGGTATGACAGGGGTTCGGCGCGCCGAACCCATTTTTTTAGCCGTAATCAGGAGTTGGACGATGGTGACACTGGAAGATGTCGCGGCGCTGGCGGGCGTATCGCGCGCCACCGTATCGCGGGTAGTGAACGGCGACAGCAACGTCAAGGCGCCGACCCGCGAGAAGGTTGAACGCGCCGTCGCCCAGCTCGGTTACACCCCCAATCCGGCAGCCCGCGCGCTCGCCTCCAGCCACAGCAATACCCTCGGGCTGGTGACCACGTCGTATCGCGGTGGCTTCTTCGGCGCGCTGATGGACTTCGTGCAAACCGAGGCCGAATCCCACGGCAAGCAGCTGCTGGTGACCCAGGGCCGCAACAGCGCCGAAAACGAATGGCAGGCGGTGCAGCGGCTGTTCAGCCTGCGCTGCGACGGCGTGATCCTGCACGTGCGTTTTCTCAGCGACGATCGGCTGCGCCAGCTGGCGGCGGAGCAACGTCATTTCGTGTTGCTCGATCGGCTGGTGCCAGGGCTGGAAGACCGCTGCGTCACCTTCGATCATCCGCTCGCCAGCCGCATGGCGACGCAGCAGTTGCTCGATGCCGGGCACCGGCGCATCGCCTGCATCAGCGGGCCGCGCGAGCGGCCGTCGAGCCGCCTGCGGCTGCAAGGGTTTGAAGAGGCGATGCAGGCGGCGAATATCGAGCCGGTGGCCTGTCTGGAGGGCGTTTACGATCTGGAAAGCGGTTACCGCTGCGCCGATCGCCTGCTGCAGCAAGCCGCACGGCCCAGCGCCATCTACTGCTGCAACGAAGAGATGGCGATCGGCGCGCTGCTGGCGATCAACGAGCACCGCCTGCGGGTGCCGCAGGATATCTCCTTGATCTGTTACGACAGCGGCGAACGCGCGCCTTTTGTACGCCCGGCGTTGAGCAGCGTACATTTTCCCATCAGCGAGATGGCCCAATACGCGGCGCGCAGGCTGATCGACCCCACCACGCCGGCGCACCAATTTGAGCCGACGATCGTCAACCGTGATTCCATTGTGACGGTACGCAAATAGATCACAATAATGCGTACCCTCCCTTCATAGGTTGCATCAAAAAATCGACAACCATCACAAAAAATCCCGTTGTCTGTGCTAGGATCCGCCCCCTGGTGGCCTGATCGGGACTTTTTTCTGCGTTTGCCAGGAAAAGCCAGCGGCCTTATGCCAGCGTTAAAACCTCTAACAGACATATTCAGGCCTATACAATGAATGACAGTAACCGCATACGGCTTACCTGGATCAGCTTCTTTTCGTACGCGCTGACCGGTGCTTTAGTGATCGTCACAGGGATGGTGATGGGAAACATTGCAGAGTACTTTAATCTGCCGGTTTCCAGCATGAGTAACACCTTTACTTTCCTCAACGCCGGTATTTTGATTTCGATCTTCCTCAATGCCTGGCTGATGGAAATCATCCCGCTGAAGCGTCAGCTGATCTTCGGCTTTGTCCTGATGGTGCTGGCGGTCGCAGGGCTGATGCTCGGCAAGAGCCTGACCATGTTCTCGCTGTGCATGTTTATCCTTGGCGTGGTTAGCGGTATCACCATGTCGATCGGCACCTTCCTGATCACCCATATGTATGCCGGCCGCCAGCGCGGTTCGCGCCTGTTGTTCACCGATTCCTTCTTCAGCATGGCCGGGATGATCTTCCCGATCGTCGCCGCGATGCTGCTGGCTCGCCATATCGGCTGGTACTGGGTTTATGCCTGCATCGGCCTGCTGTACGTGGCGATCTTCGTGCTGACCCTGTGCTCCGAATTCCCGGTGCTGGGCAAGAAAGGCGCCGATGCCGGTCAACCGGTCGAGAAAGAAAAATGGGGCATCGGCGTGCTGTTCCTGTCGATCGCCGCGCTGTGCTACATCCTCGGCCAGCTGGGCTTCATTCAGTGGGTGCCTGAGTACGCCACCAAGTCGTTCAACATGGACATCGGCCAGGCCGGTAAGCTGGTGAGCGACTTCTGGACCTCTTACATGGTCGGCATGTGGGTGTTCAGCTTCATCCTGCGCTTCTTCGATCTGCAGCGCATCGTTACCGTACTGGCCGCGCTGGCTACCGGTGCGATGTACCTGTTCGTCAGCACCGACAATCCGGAACACCTGGGCTACTACATCATGGCCCTGGGCTTCGTTTCCAGCGCCATCTATACCACGTTGATCACCCTCGGCTCGCTGCAGACCAAGGTCTCCTCGCCGAAACTGGTCAACTTTATCCTGACCTGCGGCACCATCGGCACCATGCTGACCTTCGTGGTCACCGGCCCGATCGTGGCGAAAGGCGGCGCGCACGCGGCGCTGACCACCGCCAACGGCCTGTACCTGGCGGTATTCGTGATGTGTCTGCTGCTGGGCTTCGTGACCAAGCACCGCAGCCACGGCCACGTGACGCACTGATTTCTTCGCATCAAATACATCAAGGGCGCCCGCAAGGCGCCCTTTTTTGCGCCTTAGCGCCGAAAATCCACCGTCTCATCCTGCTGCAAATGCAGCGTGGTTTCCGCCGGCCGCGTTTCGGCGATCACCGCCCCCTGGCGAATCGAATAACGCACCGGCGTCTGGCGGCGCACCGCGTCGAAACCGCTTTCCGCCGGCAGGATCACCAGGTTGGCGCTGTTGCCGGCCACCAGGCCATAGTCGCTGAGGTTAAGGGTGCGCGCACTGTGGTGGGTGATCAGCTTCAGCCCATCGTCGATCTGGCCATAGCCCATCAGCTGGCACACGTGCAGCCCCATATGCAGCACCTGCAGCATGTTGGCGGTGCCGAGCGGATACCAGGGATCGAACACGTCGTCGTGGCCAAAGCAGACGTTGATCTCCGCTTCCAGCATCTCCTTCACCCGCGTCACGCCGCGCCGTTTCGGGTAGCTGTCGAAACGCCCCTGCAGGTGAATGTTCACCAGCGGATTGGCGACAAAGTTGATGCCGGACATTTTCAGCAGACGGAACAGCCGCGAGGCGTAAGCGCCGTTGTAAGAGTGCATCGCCGTGGTGTGGCTGGCGGTGACTTTCGCCCCCATCTCCAGCTTCAGCGCCAGCGCCGCCACGGTTTCGACGAAGCGCGATTGCTCGTCGTCTATCTCGTCGCAGTGCACATCCACCAGCCGATCGTATTTTTGCGCCAGCGCGAACGCCTTATGCAGCGACTCCACACCGTATTCGCGGGTGAATTCGAAGTGCGGAATGGCGCCCACCACGTCGGCCCCCAGCCGCAGCGCCTCTTCAAGCAGCGCTTCGCCGTTGGGATAAGAGAGGATCCCCTCCTGCGGGAAGGCGACGATCTGCAGCGTCACCCAAGGCGCCACCTCCTGTTTCACCTCCAGCATGGCGCGCAGCGCGGTCAGCGTGGGATCGGAAACGTCGACGTGGGTGCGCACATACTGCACGCCGTTGGCGATCTGCCACTTGAGCGTTTGCCAGGCGCGCTGCTTGACGTCTTCATGAGTCAACAGCGCCTTGCGTTCGGCCCAGCGCTCAATGCCCTCGAACAGCGTGCCGGACTGGTTCCAGGCCGGCTGACCGGCGGTTTGCGTGGTATCCAGGTGAATATGCGGTTCGACGAACGCCGGCAGCGCCAGCCCGCCCTGCGCATCCAACACGTCGCTGCGCCACTCCAGCCCTTCCGGTTGCGGCACCAGATGCGCGATGCGCCCCTGCTCGATCGCCAGTTGCCACAACCCTTCATGCCCGCTTAAACGCAGGTTATCGATAAACTTCAATGGACGTTTCGCCACCCTTCACCTCTGCCGTTGCGCTGGTTTTCTTCATCATACTGGCAGCGGATCGCGCTGACAAAGTCACCGTTTCATGCCTACCCCCTGCGTTTACTCCCTGCGGGGTAATTTGCATGCAAACTGACTCGCTTCAGCTAAAGGTGAATAAAATCCGCAACTTATCAAAAAACGTGAAAAATCATCTATATACCACGTTAGAGGTATATGAGAGTGTGATTGATTTGCATCAATAAATTGCCCCTCGGGAGAGATAAGGTAAGCCTAGGAAACCCGAATTTTGAGGCAATAATGAGCAGAGTCAAACTTGCCGTCGTCGGCAATGGCATGGTCGGCCACCGGTTCATCGAAGATCTGTTGGATAAAGCAGACAAAGACCAATTCGACATCACCGTATTTTGCGAAGAGCCGCGCATCGCTTACGATCGCGTGCACCTTTCCTCCTACTTCTCGCACCACACCGCCGAAGAGCTGTCGCTGGTGCGCGAAGGCTTTTACGAAAAACACGGCGTGAAGGTGCTGATCGGCGAGCGCGCTATCACCATCAATCGCGACGAGAAGGTCATCCACTCCAACACCGGCCGCACCGTTTATTACGACAAGCTGATCATGGCCACCGGCTCTTACCCGTGGATCCCGCCGATTAAAGGCTCGGATAGCCAGGACTGCTTCGTTTACCGCACCATCGAAGACCTGAATGCCATCGAAGCCTGCGCGCGCCGCAGCAAGCGCGGCGCGGTAGTCGGCGGCGGGCTGCTGGGGCTGGAAGCCGCCGGCGCGCTGAAAAGCCTGGGGGTGGAAACGCACGTGATCGAGTTCGCTCCGGTGCTGATGGCCGAACAGCTCGACCCGATGGGCGGTGACCAGCTGCGCCGCAAGATCGAGCGCATGGGCGTCAAGGTACACACCGGCAAAAATACCCAGGAGATCGTCAACGGCGGCGGCACGGCGCGCAAAACCCTGCATTTCGCCGACGGTAGCCTACTGGAAGTGGATTTCATCGTGTTCTCCACCGGCATCCGCGCCCAGGACAAGCTGGCGCGCCAGTGCGGGCTGGAGATTGGCCGCCGCGGTGGCATCGCCATCAACGACAGCTGCCAGACGTCGGATCCGGATGTGTACGCCATCGGGGAGTGTGCCGCCTGGCGCGATCGCACCTTCGGCCTGGTGGCGCCGGGTTACAAAATGGCGCAGGTGGCCGCCGATCACCTGCTGAACCGCGAAAACGGCTTCCAGGGTGCCGACATGAGCGCCAAGCTGAAGCTGCTGGGCGTAGACGTCGGCGGCATCGGCGATGCCCACGGCCGCACCGAGGGCGCCCGCAGCTACGTCTATCTGGATGAAAGCAAAGAAGTCTACAAACGCCTCATCGTCAGCGCCGACAACAAAACCCTGCTCGGCGCGGTGCTGGTGGGCGACACCAGCGATTATGGCAACCTGCTGCAGCTTGCATTGAACGGCATCGCGCTGCCGGAAAACCCGGACGGCCTGATCCTGCCGGCCCATGCGGGCAGCAAACCGGCCATCGGCGTGGATTCGCTGCCGGAAAGCGCGCAGATCTGCTCCTGCTTCGACGTCAGCAAAGGCGACATCATTCAGGCGGTCAACAAAGGTTGCCACACCGTGGCGGCGCTGAAGGCCGAAACCAAGGCCGGCACCGGCTGCGGCGGCTGCATCCCGCTGCTTACCCAGGTGTTGAACGCCGAGCTGAGCAAGCAAGGCATCGAGGTCAACCACCACCTGTGCGAACACTTCGCCTATTCGCGCCAGGAGCTGTTCCACCTGATCCGCGTCGAAGGCATCAAGTCGTTCGAGGCGCTGCTGACCAAATACGGCAAAGGCTACGGCTGCGAAGTCTGTAAGCCAACCGTCGGCTCGTTGCTGGCTTCTTGCTGGAACGAGTACATCCTCAAGCCGCAGCATACGCCGCTGCAGGATACCAACGACAACTTCCTCGGCAATATCCAGAAAGACGGCACCTACTCGGTGATCCCGCGCTCCGCCGGCGGCGAAATCACCCCGGACGGCCTGCTGGCCATCGGCCAAATCGCCAAGGAGTACAACCTCTACACCAAAATGACCGGCTCGCAGCGCATCGGCATGTTCGGCGCGCAGAAAGACGACCTGCCGGCCATCTGGCGCAAGCTGCTCGCCGCCGGCTTTGAAACCGGGCACGCATACGCCAAGGCGCTGCGCATGGCGAAAACCTGCGTCGGCAGCACCTGGTGCCGCTATGGCGTCGGCGACAGCGTCGGCTTCGGCGTCACGCTGGAACACCGTTACAAAGGCATCCGCACCCCACACAAAATGAAGTTCGGCGTCTCAGGCTGCACCCGTGAATGCGCCGAAGCGCAGGGCAAGGATGTCGGCATCATCGCCACCGAGAACGGCTGGAACCTGTATGTCTGCGGCAACGGCGGCATGAAGCCGCGCCACGCCGATCTGCTGGCCGCCGATCTCGATCGCGAGACCCTGGTGCGCTACCTCGACCGCTTCATGATGTTCTATATCCGCACCGCCGATAAGCTGCAGCGCACCTCGGTGTGGCTGGAGAGCCTGGAAGGCGGCATCGATTACCTGCGCAAAGTGATCGTCGACGACAAGCTCGGCATCAACGCGCAGTTGGAAGCCGAGATCGCCCGCCTGCGCGACGCGGTGGTCTGCGAATGGAAAGAGACCGTCGAGCACCCGGAAACGCAGCTGCGCTTCGCCCACTTCATCAACAGCCCGCTGCGCGATCCGAACGTGCAGGTGGTGGCCGAACGCGACCAGCACCGCCCGGCGCGTCCGGACGAGCGCATTCCCGTCACCCTGATCGATACCGAGGAGAGTCACGCATGAGCCAGTGGATTACCGTTTGTCCCGTCGCCGACATTCTGCCCGGCACCGGCGTGTGCGCCCTGATCGGCGATCGGCAGGTGGCGGTGTTCCGCCCCTATGCCGACGAACAGGTGTTCGCCATCAGCAATATCGACCCGTTCGCCCAGGCCAGCGTGCTGTCGCGCGGCCTCATCGCCGAACATCAGGGCGAATTGTGGGTCGCCAGCCCGCTGAAGAAACAGCGTTTCCGCCTGTACGACGGCCACTGCCTGGAAGATGACAGCCGCTCCGTCGCCAGCTTCACCAGCCGGGTGGTCGACGGCATCGTGCAAGTCGCGGCATAACCTTTCGGGGGCGCATCCCGCCCCCACGCCGATAACCCCGAGGAATGCCGATGGACTACCTGCCGATTTTCTGCCAACTGCAACACAAAGCCTGCCTGCTGGTCGGCGGCGGCGAGATCGCCGAACGCAAGGCGCGCCTGCTGCTGGACGCCGGCGCGGCGCTGACCGTCAACGCCCTGGCCTTCAGCCCGCAGTTCCACCTGTGGGCGGAAGAAGGCCTGGTGACGCTGGCCGAAGGTGAATTCAGCCCGGCCCTGCTGGCGGAAAAATGGCTGGTGATCGCCGCCACTGACCGGCTGGAGGTCAACGCGCGGGTGTACCAATGCGCCAACCAGCAGCGGGTATTCTGCAACGTGGTCGACGACCCGAAACGCGCCAGCTTTATCATGCCGTCGATTATCGACCGTTCGCCAATCATGGTGGCGGTGTCCTCCGGCGGCAAAGCGCCGGTGTTGGCGCGGCTGCTGCGCGAGAAGCTGGAAGCGCTGCTGCCGCAACACCTCGGCAAGCTGGCACAGCTCGGCGGATCGCTGCGTCAACGGGTGAAACAGCGCTTCAGCAGCCTCGGCGCGCGCCGCCGCTTCTGGGAACGGTTGTTCGCTCACGATCGGCTGGCGCAATCGCTGGCCAATGACGACGCCGCGCTGGCCGAACGCCAGCTCGAGCAACTGTTCAGCGAACAGCCGGCAGATCGCGGTGAAGTGGTGCTGGTGGGCGCCGGGCCGGGCGATGCCGGCCTGCTGACGCTGAAAGGGCTGCAACAGATCCAGCAGGCCGACGTGGTGGTTTACGACCGGCTGGTCTCCGAAGCGATCATGACGCTGGTGCGCCGCGACGCCGAGCGCATCTTCGTTGGCAAACGCGCCGGCCATCACTGCGTGCCGCAGGAACAGATCAACCAAATTCTGCTGCAGCAGGCGCGGCAAGGCAAACGCGTGGTACGGCTGAAGGGCGGCGATCCCTTTATCTTCGGCCGCGGCGGCGAAGAGCTGGAGACGCTGGCGGACGCCAACGTGCCGTTCTCGGTGGTGCCGGGCATTACCGCCGCCTCCGGCTGTTCCGCCTACAGCGGCATCCCGCTCACCCACCGCGACCACGCGCAGAGCGTGCGTCTGGTGACCGGCCACGCCAAGGCCGACGGTGGATTGGACTGGGCGACGCTGGCCGCCGGGCAACAGACGCTGGTGTTCTATATGGGGCTGTCGCAAGCGGCGGAAATCCAGCGTCGGCTGATCGCGAACGGACTGCCGGCCGCCACGCCGGTGGCGCTGGTGGAAAACGGCACCTCTTGCCGCCAGCGGGTGATCGAAGGCGAGCTCCACCAACTGGGCGCCTTGTCCCTGCAGGCCGCCAGCCCCAGCCTGATCATCGTCGGCAGCGTGGTCAGCCTGCGCAGCAAGCTCAATTGGTTCGCCAGCGAGGAATCGCCCGCCAGCCTGGCGCAAATGGCGTAATACCGACGTAAAAAAAGCGGCCTTAGGCCGCTTTTTTATTTGCGCCGGCGTTACGCCTGCGGCGGTACGAAACCGACGGCCTGATAGACCTTCGCCAGGGTTTCCTGCGCGCGTGCACGGGCCTTGGCGGCGCCGTCGCGCATGACCTGCTGCAGATAGGCTTCGTCGTTGCGGAAACGGTGGTAGCGCTCCTGCAGCTCAGCCAGCATGCCGGAGACGGCTTCCGCCACCGCGCCTTTCAGGTGGCCGTACATCTGGCCTTCAAACTCGGCTTCCAACTGCGCGATGCTCTTGCCGGTCACGCCGGCGAGGATATCCAGCAGGTTGGAGACGCCCGCCTTGTTGACCACGTCGTAACGCACGACAGGCGGCTCTTCCGAGTCGGTCATTGCGCGTTTGATCTTCTTGGTCACCGCTTTCGGATCTTCCAGCAGGCCGATCACGTTGTTGCGGTTATCGTCCGACTTGGACATCTTCTTGGTCGGCTCCTGCAGCGACATCACGCGCGCGCCGGATTTGGGAATAAACGGCTCCGGCACTTTGAACACGTCGCCGTACAGCGCGTTGAAACGCTGGCCCACGTCGCGGCTCAGCTCCAGGTGCTGTTTCTGATCTTCGCCCACCGGCACCTGGTTGGTTTGATACAGCAGGATGTCTGCCGCCATCAGCACCGGATAGCTGAACAGCCCGGCGTTGATGTTCTCCGCGTAGCGCGCGGATTTGTCCTTGAACTGCGTCATGCGGCTCAGTTCGCCGAAATAGGTGTAACAGTTCAGCACCCAGCTCAGCTGCGTGTGCTCAGGCACGTGCGACTGCACGAAGATGGTGCTTTTTTCCGGATCGATACCGCAGGCCAGATACAGCGCCAGCGTATCCAGCGTGGCCTTGCGCAGCTTCTCGGCGTCCTGGCGCACGGTGATGGCATGCAGATCGACGATGCAGTAGATGCAGTCGTAGTCGTCCTGCATCTGCACCCACTGACGCAGCGCACCCATGTAGTTGCCGATGGTCAGTTCGCCGGACGGCTGCGCGCCGCTAAATACGATGGGCTTACTCATGTTTAAATTTCCTGATTCTCTAAAGATGACAGCCCAAGAGCGGGCAACAAATCGGCGAAGCGCTCCAACACCCGATCGGGGTGGCTCAGGGCGATCGATTCGCCGTAGTTATAACCGTAGGTAAAGCCGACGCTCGGGCAACCGGCGCCCTGCGCGGCTTGAATATCGTTGCGTGAGTCGCCGACGAACAGCAGTTCATGCGCGCGCAGGCCAAGCCTGCCGAGCACCAGGTACAAAGGCGCCGGGTGCGGTTTCTTTTCCGTCACGTCGTCGCCGCCGATCACCAGCGAGAAATAGTCGCCAATGCCCAAAGATGCCAGCAGCGGCGCCACGAACGGCGTCGGCTTGTTGGTCACCAGCGCCATCGGGTAACCGTGCGCGGCCAAGCGGGCCAGCGTCTCTTGCACCTGTGGGAACAGACGGCTGCCGCTGTCGACGGTCTGCGCGTAGAAATGGTCGAAGCGTTCACGCAGCCGGCTGCACTGCTCCGGCGTGCCTTCCGCCTCCGCCCAGCGCAGCGCGCGCTGCACCAGCACGTCGGCGCCGTTGCCGATCCAGGTGCCGACCCGCTCCTCACCCGCTTGCGGCAGGCCCGTCTCTTCCAGCGCCATATCGATGGCGGCCGCCAGACCCGGCGCGCTGTCGACCAGCGTGCCGTCCAGATCGAAGGCCAATGCGCGGATCGCGCCGAAATCAGCCATGGGTAACCTTCGCCAGCTCACTGCGCATTTCGTCAATCACCTTGCGGTAGTCCGGCTGGCCAAAGATGGCGGAACCGGCGACGAACATATCGGCGCCTGCGGCGGCGATTTCGGCGATGTTATCCACTTTCACCCCGCCGTCGACTTCCAGGCGGATATCGCGACCGCTGTCGTCGATCAGTTTGCGTACCTGGCGCAGCTTGTCCAGAGTGCCGTGGATAAACGACTGGCCGCCGAAGCCCGGGTTGACCGACATCAGCAGGATCACGTCAATTTTATCCATCACGTAATCGAGGTAGCTTAGCGGCGTCGCCGGGTTGAACACCAGGCCGGCCTTACAACCGTGCTCTTTGATCAGCTGAATGGTGCGATCAACATGTTCGGAAGCTTCGGGGTGGAAAGAGATATAAGACGCGCCGGCCTTGGCAAAATCTGGCACGATGCGATCTACCGGCTTGACCATCAGATGCACGTCAATCGGCGCGGTAATGCCGTAGTTGCGCAGCGCTTCGCACACCATAGGACCGATGGTCAGATTAGGCACGTAGTGGTTGTCCATGACGTCGAAGTGCACCACGTCGCCGCCTGCGGCCAGCACGTTAGCGGTATCTTCACCTAACCGGGCAAAATCTGCCGACAGAATGGACGGGGCAATCAAAAACTTTTTCATCCGCTTCTCCAAACGTAGGGTCGAGTTGTTATGCGCCGGGGTGCCCCCGGCTTAGCGATACAGCGCCAAAAGCTCGTTCACTTTGCTGCGGCCGAGAATATTGCGGCTGATCGTGCGGCGCGCTTTCACCACATACAGCGCAGCATGCTGGTACCAGTCGCGCGTCAGCTCGGTATCGTGATTGGAGATCAATACCGGTACCTGGCTCTCTACCGAGAGCTGGTGCGCCAGATGCGCCAAACTCTGCTGATCGGCGATGCTGAAGCTGTTGGTGTGGTAAGCGGTGAAATTCGCCGTCGCCGACAGCGGCGCGTAAGGCGGATCGCAATACACCACGGCACCGGCCACGGCCTTCGCCATGGTATCGCGGTAATGCTCGCAGACAAAAGTGGCATTGCGCGATTTTTCGGCAAACCAGTAGAGCTCTTCTTCCGGGAAGTACGGTTTCTTGTACCGGCCGAACGGCACGTTAAACTCGCCGCGCAGGTTATAGCGGCACAGGCCGTTATAGCAGTGACGGTTCAGGTACAGGAACAGCAGCGCCCGGCGGTAAGGCTCGGTGCTAGTATTGAACTCTTCTCGCAGCAGGTAAAACTGATCCGAGTTATTGAATTCATCGGCGAAAAGCGTGCGGGCATCGCGCACGAAGTCATCCGTGCGCAGCTTAACGATGTTATACAGGTTGATAAGATCGCTATTGATGTCGGCGAGAATGTAGGCGTCGTAATCCGTATTCAGAAAGACGGATCCCGCACCCACGAAGGGCTCGATTAAGCAGTCTCCCGCCGGCAGATGGCGACGAATCTCATCTACCAGCGGGTATTTTCCACCAGCCCATTTTAAAAAAGCGCGGTTTTTCTTCATGCCGTCAATTAGCTACTTATACAATTCAGAGCGGCGGATTGTACTCTGTTTCAGACAGCACATCAGCGCACAAATTTAAATGATTTATTTTTTAAGATCTTGCTGCACTTGGTGTACAGGTCGGACCCACGGTTTTTTCGCCTGCACATCCGCCGGCAACGAAGCAATGGCGCGCTTCGCTTCTGCGGAAGAAGCATAGTTACCGCTCACCAGTACGTACCACGGCTTGCCGTCACGCTTGGTGGCGTACACCAGGTAATTCTGCAGCTTCTGCTGTTTGGCGTAGGCGTTCAGCGTATCGGAACGCGAAGCGCTGCTCAGCTGCAAGGTATAGTGGCTGCCCGGCGCAGACTGCACAGAGCTGCCGCTGCTGGCGACCGCTCCCGCTTTCGCGGTGGAAGACGGCTTGGCCGGCGGCGTATACACCGTGGTCGGTGATTTATGCTGCGTTGCGGTCGGTTTGGCGGCGGCAGTTTTCGCCGGCGTTTTATGCTGTTGCGGCGCGGTTCCCTGCACAGGACGCGTCGCTTCGCGCGCTGCGGCACCGCTCATCACCGTCGCCGGTGCGGTCGGCAACGTCGACGCTGCGCCGGTCATGCCTTGGGTCGCCGCATCCACCTGCCCCTGCTGCTGCGACAACGCATCCGCCATGTTGCCCGGCAAATCGACGCGCTGCTGCGCACCGCCCTGCTGAGGCTGCGTTTGCGCTTCGGTCGGCGTGCCGGAGATCGGCGGAACGCTGACGTTCTGCGGTTGCTGCGGCTGAGCCGCGCTCACGCCGTTGTTATCGTGGGTATCCGTGGTACCGCCCGGCACGCCGTTGTTGGCGGTAGTCAGCGACGAAGAACCGGACAGGTTGATATCGCGGGCCCCGCCGTTTTGCGCGCCGTTCTCCTGAGCCGCTTCATGTTTGGTCGGCGCCTTCAGGGCGGAACCGATGCCGATAATCAGCAGCAGCAGCACCAAAATGCCGATGCCAATCATCAAATGTTGGCGCGAAACGGCGAAGCGCGGCGCGGCGGCCGGCTTGCGCGAGCGCGTAGGGCGACGATCGCTGCTATCAGGTCTGAGATCGTCTTCCGGTTTAAACTCGTCCATCTGAAACCCTCCAACTAGAGGCAAAAGCCCACCACCGTAGACCTACCGTGGCACGGGCAGATTAACCCGATGATGGCAAAGCGACACCCGTCATGCTCTGCTCACTGTATTAATATAGATGCAAATGGCGGCTAAGCCACTGTTACTTAGTCCGATTTAATTACGCGTCTGCTCAGGCAGGCAGGCAGGCGGCGATCGACGCCAACACCAGCTCATGCCCTACGCCGCCGCGCACTTCCGCCGCCCCGATCGCGGTCGGCAGCACCAGGCGCAGTTCACCCGCCAGCACTTTCTTGTCGCGCAGCATGTGCGGCAGATAGGATTCCGGCGTCATTTCCTGCGGCCCGCAGACCGGCAAGCCGGCGCGCAGCAGCAGCGTTTTGATGCGTTCGATATCTTCAACGGAGAACTGGCCGAGACGGTGCGCGGTTTCCGCCGCCATCACCATGCCGGCAGCCACCGCTTCGCCGTGCAGCCATACGCCGTAGCCCATTTCGGCTTCGATGGCGTGGCCGTAAGTATGGCCCAGATTCAGCAAGGCACGCAGGCCGCTTTCGCGTTCGTCGGCGGCCACCACCTCGGCCTTGAGCTCACAGCAGCGGCGGATACAGTAGGCCAACGCCTGCATATCCAGCGCCATCAGCGCATCGATGTTGTTTTCCAACCAGACGAAGAACTCGCGATCGAGGATGATCCCGTATTTGATGACTTCTGCCAGGCCGGAAGAGAGTTCACGCGTCGGCAAGGTTTTCAGGCAATCCAGATCAACCACCACCGAAGCGGGTTGATAGAAAGCGCCGATCATGTTTTTGCCGAGCGGGTGGTTGACGGCGGTCTTGCCGCCCACGGAAGAGTCCACCTGCGACAACAGCGTGGTGGGAACCTGAATAAAGCGCACGCCGCGTTGGTAGCACGCGGCGGCAAAGCCGGTCAGATCTCCGACAACGCCGCCGCCGAGGGCGATCAGCGTGGTATCACGCCCGTGCGGTTTTTCCAGCAGCGCCGAAAACACCTGCTCCAACACCGCCAGAGATTTGTACTGCTCACCATCGGGAAGGATCACCTGATCCACCACGACGCCGCCCTGCTCCAACACCTGCCGGACACGCTCAAGATAAAGCGGCGCCAGGGTCTGGTTGGTGACCAACATCGCTTGCTCACCCGCCTTCAACGGCATAAAAGAAGCCGGATCGTTAAACAATCCGGCGGCGATGGTAATCGGGTAGCTGCGCTCCCCAAGCGTTACAGTAATTCTCTCCATGTCGCGCTCAGTTCTCTGTATGGTGCGGCGGTGGTTGATCCCCGCTGCGGCGGGGAACACAAATCAGTTTTCCGCATTGGCCGACGGCGAACGCGGAAAGCGGCAATCAGTTGCTTTCCAGCATGTTGATGATCTGGTTGGCAACCACTTTAGCGCTCTGATCGTCGGTGCGGATGGTGACATCGGCAATCTCTTCATACAACGGATTGCGCTCTTTCGCCAAGGCTTCCAGCACTTCACGCGGCGGAGAATCGACCTGCAGCAGCGGGCGTTTTTTATCACGCTGGGTACGAGCAAGCTGCTTCTCGATCGTGGTTTCCAGATAGACCACCACACCGCGCGCGGACAGACGGTTGCGCGTTTCGCGCGACTTCACCGAACCGCCGCCGGTCGCCAACACAATCCCTTGTTTTTCCGTCAGTTCATTAATGACTTTTTCTTCACGATCGCGGAAACCTTCTTCCCCTTCCACGTCGAATACCCAGCCCACGTCAGCTCCGGTACGTCGCTCAATTTCTTGATCGGAGTCGAAGAACTCCATATTGAGTTGCTGAGCTAACTGACGGCCAATAGTGCTTTTGCCGGCACCCATAGGCCCAACCAGAAAGATATTGCGTTTCTCTGCCATGTTTTTCGGTATTACTAAGACAATTCGTTAATGTTAACCCGCCCCGCCAATCAAATCAGCGGCGGGACCTAAACTGAAACCTCATGAGCGATAGTGCGAGATCAGACGAAAAATTATCTCAACACTCTTGGTAGTTTGGCAACCGAATAAATCGCAATCCACGCCGCGGGAGGGAAACCATATGTTTTTAACGGCGTCTTGACGCTAACAAAAAACCTCGGTGCTCAATTCGGTAACCCTTGTAAGCTAAATCGGCCGCAGCGTCAAACGCAGATCCCCCCAAGGAGATAAAAAAGTGTATCTGCTCATCAACTTTAGGAGATTTGCCGCCCGGCCGACAGGCCGCCGCTTATCCCTTAATCAGAGTCGGCGTAATGAAGATCACCAGCTCGCGTTTTTTCTGTTGTGCGCCGCTTTGTCGGAACAAGCCTCCCAATAACGGCACATCCCCCAACCCCGGCACCTTGTCCGCCGTCTTGCCGCTATGCCGTTGAAAAATACCGCCGAGCACCAGGGTTTCACCGTTTTTCACCGTGATCTGCGTCTTAATCTCCTGTTTATCGATGGTCAGTGCCTCACCCGCCCCGCGGCTGATAGCGCGCCCCGGCATATTTTGGCTGATGTGCAGCGTCAGCGTGATGCGCCCGTCCGGCAACACTTTCGGTGTCACCTCCATGCCCAGCACCGCCTCTTTGAACTCGATGGCAGTCGCACCGCTGGCGCCGCTTGACACTTCGTAAGGGATCTCGGTTCCCTGCTTGATACTGGCGGTTTGCAGGTGCGCCGTCAGCAGGCGTGGACTGGCGATGATCTCCACCTGATTCTCCTGCTCCAGCGCCGTCAGCTCCAGGCTCAGCAAACGCCCGCTGATGCGCGCCAGATGGAAACCGGCGTTCACCGCGCTGCGCTCCAGCGGCAGGTTGACACCGACATTGCCCGGCCGCAACGGCCGCGCCGGCCTGTCGTCGGGCGCCAACCCCCAACGCACGCCAAGCTCACGCAGGCTTTCGCGGTTGATGGTCACGATATGCGCCGCCAGTTGCACCTGCGCCAGCGGCGCGTCCATTTCCGTTACCCGCTTTTTCAACTGCGTCAGGATTGGCGTGGTGTCGCGCAGCAGCAGCGTATTGGTGCGTTTATCCGCCAACACGCTGCCACGCTCGCTCAGCAACGCACCACGTTGGGCATTGAGGCTTTCGGCAATTTCCGCCGCATCGCCGTTCTGTAACGTCAAGGTCAGGCTGTGCAGCGGTTGCCGCTGCGCCAACGCCTCTCGCTGCTGCCTTTTTTCCTGTGCGTCCGGCTCCGGCGAGATCAGTATCACGTTGCCTTCCCGCGTCATCGCCAGTTTGCCCATGCGCAGGGTCAACGCCAGCGCCTGCGGCCAGGGCACATTCTCCAGCCGCAGCGTCAGGTTGCCGCTCACGCCGGGCGCGGCGATCAGGTTCATCTGCCGATAATCCGCCAACGCCTGCAGGATGACCGTGACCGGCGCATCCTGAAATTCCAGGGAAACCCGCTGCTTATCCTGCGCCTGCGCGGTGCCAAGCGCCAGGCACCACAGCGCCAAGCCCAATCCAGCACATCCTTTCATGGTTTGCCATCCTTGTTGTCCATCATCAGCGAGACGTCGCCCTGGCTCGCCGGGCAATCTGGTTCGGCCGTCAGCGCCGTTAACGTCAGGCTACGTGCCTGCACCTGCGTCACCTGCCAGCGCTCGGCCAGCACCCGTTGCTGCGGCCGCAGGCGCAACCATTGCCCCGCCGGCGTCACCACCCAGCCATAGCGCAGCGTCGGTTGCCCGATGACGCCTTTCAGTCGCCAGCCCGCCGGCGACGCCTCCGTTTGGGCACAAGCAGGCATCGGCAGCGGCGCAAACGGGTCGCGCGGCTCAGCGCACAATGCCCATGGCCATAACAACCACCACCAACGGCCGGGTCTTTTACTCATTGGGCTGCTCCTCGGTGGCATCCTGCAAAACCAACCGCGCCGTCATGCCAAGGGACGGCGTCTCCACGCTCAGCTGCTCAAGGCGTAAATCGGTGGGCAGCGTCTCCAGCAGCGCCAGCAAACCGGCGTAGTCAATGCGCAAGCTCAGCGTTTGCCGCGGCGGTTTTTCCTGCCGCTGCCAGCGCAACAACGCGCCTCCCGCCCGTTGCAGCACGCTCGCCAGATCGCCGGTGGTGGACGGAGGTAGCGGCGCCGCCGGGATAGCGGTTTCCGGCACCTCGTCCAGTTGGCGTTGCACCATGGCGATCTGTTGCAACAGACGCTGTTGCCGCTCCGCCGCGCTTTCCCGCTGACGCCATTCGTCTTGCAGCATCCAGCCGCCGCCCAACAGCGCCAACGTGCCGATACCCAACCCTTGTGACAGCAGCAATAGCCAGCCCGGCAAGCTCAGCCAGAGACGCAGCCCGGATGACAAACGGTTATCCATCACGCCCCCACTGCGCCGCCAGATGAAAGGTGTACAGGCCGTCGTCGCGTTGCGCCACCTCAGCCAAACGCAACCGCGGCAACGCAGGCATCCCCGCCAGCCGCCGTTCGAACTGCGTGATGGCCGCAGGAGAGCGGCTTAATCCACGCAGCCGCAGGCCGTTCACCGCATCACTCTCCATCGCCGTGAGCCACAGCGGTGGAGGAATGCTGGAGGACAATTGCTGCAGCAGCTGAAAATAACGCCGGTTATGTTGGGCGTTGCTCGCCTGCCGTTCGGCGCGGGCGCGGTGCAGCGCCCGCTGCGCCCGCTCTTGCTGTTGCTGACGGGCGAGCAACGTCAGTGCCGCCAGCTCTTCACCCAGCATCGCCAGCCGCGCATGCCGCTGCGCCTGTTGGTGACGCAACTGGCCGGCGACCAGGAACAGCGCCAGCAGCAGTGCCGTTAGCTGCAACAGCAGCACGCCCAACCAGAAATAGCCACGTCGCCGCTCGCGGCGTTGTCGCCAGGGCAGAAAGTTGACCTGATACATCAGCGATCCTCCTCGCGCAGCGCCAGGCCACCGGCCAACGCGAACGCCGAAGGATGCCAGGCAACGGCGGACGCAGCTGCGTGAAGGCGCTGAGCGGCGACCAGGCAAGGCAACCGGCGGGCAAGGCACCTGCCAGCACGCTGCCGGCATAGATCGGCCGATCGTCGCCCGCCGGCATCTGGGCTTGCAGCGCCCGCAGCGCCTGCGCGTCATCGTCGCCCGGCGCCAGACCAAAGGCGAACGCGCCATCGGCCGGCGCTACCCACAGCCATTCTCGTTCGAGACGGTGCATCAGCCCCGCAGCGGGCGGCACGCCTGCCGCCGTCGCCATCATCCGCAGCGCGCAGGGGGTGATATCGACCGCTTGCGGATGCAGGCCAGCCTGACGCAGACAATGCAGCCACTGCTGCAGCTCCTGCCGCCGCGCGGCGGTCAGCAACAGCGCCGCCTCATCCGCCGGCGCGGTGCGATAGTCGAGCGCCAGCGTCTGGCCGTCGAGCGGAAACTGCTTCACACCGTGGCCGCCGATATAGTCGCTGCGTTCCGGCTCGCGCAGCCGCGCGTCCGGCTGCGCCATGCGTTGCTGCAACACACGCTGCGCCGGCAGGGCAATGCGTAAGGAAATATGTCGCGGCAGTTGGACGCGCCATTGCCGCAGCGCCCGGATAAGAAATTCGGAAGGTTCCAGACAGCCATCGCGTAAAACCGCCTGCGGCAGCGCCTGCTGCCACCAGTGGCGCAACTGCCAGCCGTTGCGACGCCGTTGGGCCGCCACCGCCCGCACGCAGTCGATTTGTATATCCAGCCCCACCTGCCATGCTTGAGGGAACATGTTTCGCAAGCCTCCATAACATCAGATGATAAAAGAACATATCCATGTCGCAGGCTTGCCTTTATACTACCGCGCGGTTGTTTATAAACTGCCCAAATGACTTAGAAATGGGAAATCTCAGGTGAAGTTCGTAAAGTATTTACTAATCCTTGCAGTATGTTGCATCGTGCTGGGAGCAGCCTCGATTTTCGGCTTGTACAAATATGTCGAGCCGCAGCTGCCCGACGTCGCAACGCTGAAAGATGTGCGGCTGCAGATACCGATGCAGGTCTACAGCGCCGATGGCGAACTGATCGCCCAATACGGCGAGAAACGCCGCATTCCGCTGAAACTGGATCAAATTCCGCCGGTGATGGTGCACGCATTCATCGCCACCGAAGACAGCCGCTTCTATGATCACCATGGCGTCGATCCGGTCGGCATCTTCCGCGCCGCCTCCATCGCGTTGGTCTCCGGCCACGCTTCGCAGGGGGCCAGTACCATTACCCAACAGCTGGCGCGTAACTTCTTCTTAAGCCCGGAACGCACCCTGATGCGTAAAATCAAGGAAGCCTTCCTGGCGGTGCGCATCGAGCAGATGCTCACCAAGGATGAAATCCTTGAGCTGTATCTGAACAAGATCTATCTGGGTTACCGCGCCTACGGCGTGGGCGCCGCCGCGCAGGTCTATTTCGGCAAAGACGTCAGCCAGCTGACCCTGAGCGAAATGGCGACCATCGCCGGCCTGCCGAAAGCGCCGTCCACCTTCAACCCGCTCTATTCGCACGATCGCGCCGTTGCCCGTCGCAACGTGGTGCTGTCGCGCATGCTGGACGAACACTACATCACGCAGGCGCAGTACGATCAGGCGCGCTCCGAAGACCTGGTCGCCAATTACCATGCGCCGGAAATCAGCTTCTCCGCGCCGTATCTCTCCGAGATGGTGCGTCAGGAGATGATCAAGCGTTACGGTGAAAACGCCTATACCGATGGTTACAAGGTTTACACCACCGTCACCAAACGGCTGCAGCTGGCGGCGCAGGAGTCGGTACGCAACAACGTGCTGGCCTATGACATGCGCCACGGTTACCGCGGCCCATCCAACGTGTTGTGGAAAGTCGGCGAAGCGGCCTGGGATCGCAAACAGATTGTCGATTCGCTGAAAAACCTGCCGAACTACGGCCCGCTGGCGCCGGCGGTGATCACCGCCGCCAACCCGCAGGAAGCGACGGCGATGCTGGCCGACGGCAGCAGTATTGCCCTGCCGATGGCGACCATGCGCTGGGCACGCCCATACCGTTCGGACACTCAGCAAGGCCCAACGCCGAAACGCGTCACCGACGTAGTGCAGGCCGGCCAGCAAGTGTGGGTGCGTAAAGTGAACGAAGCCTGGTGGCTGTCGCAGGTGCCGGACGTCAACTCGGCGCTGGTCTCTATCAACCCGAACGACGGCGCGGTGAAAGCGCTGGTTGGCGGCTTCGACTTTAATCAGAGCAAGTTCAACCGCGTCACGCAGGCCCTGCGTCAGGTGGGCTCGAACATCAAACCGTTCCTGTACACCGCCGCGATGGATAAAGGCCTGACGCTGGCCACCATTCTGAATGACTTGCCGATTACCCGTTGGGATGCCGGCGCCGGCACCGACTGGCGGCCGAAGAACTCGCCGCCGACCTACGACGGCCCGATTCGCCTGCGACAGGGGTTGGGGCAATCGAAGAACGTGGTGATGGTGCGCGCGATGCGCGCGATGGGCGTCGATTACGCGGCGGAATATCTGCAGCGCTTCGGCTTCCCGGCGCAAAATATCGTGCATACCGAATCGCTGGCGCTGGGGTCCGCCTCCTTCACCCCGATGCAGCTGGTGCGCGGCTACGCGGTGCTGGCGAACGGCGGTTACCTGGTCGATCCGTACTTCATCACCAAAATTGAAGACGATAACGGCAATACGGTGTTCGAAGCCAAACCGAAAGTGGTGTGCGGCAGCTGTAACCTGCCGGTGATCTACGGCGATACCCACCGTTCGGCGGTGCTGTCCGACGACAACATCGAAAACGTCGCCACCTCGCAGGAAGGCAACAACAGCACGGTGCCGATGCCTCAGCTGGAGCAAGTCACCCCGGCTCAGGTACAGCAGGACGGCGACCAACAGTATGCGCCGCACGTCATCAGCACACAGCTGGCCTTCCTGATTCACGACGCGCTGAACAGCAACATCTTCGGCGAACCGGGTTGGATGGGTACCGCCTGGCGCGCCGGCCGCGATCTGAAACGTCATGATATCGGCGGCAAAACCGGTACCACCAACAGTTCCAAGGACGCCTGGTTCTCCGGCTATGGCCCGGATACCGTGACCTCGGTGTGGATCGGTTTCGACGATCACCGCCGCGACCTGGGCCGTTCGACGGTATCCGGCGCTATCCCGGATCAGATTTCCGGCGGTGAAGGCGGTGCCAAGAGCGCCCAGCCGGCGTGGGACGACTTTATGAAAACCGCGCTGGAAGGCATCCCAGAGCAGAAAGTCACGCCGCCGCCGGGCATCATCAGCGTCACCATCGACAAGAGCAGCGGCAAGCTCTCAGGCGGTGGCGGCGGCAGCCGTTCCGAATACTTCATCGAAGGAACGCAGCCGACGGACTACCCATCGCGCGATACCGGCACCACGTTGACCGATCCGGGCGGCGAAAGCCACGAGCTGTTCTGATCGAAAAGGGCCAGAGAAATCTGGCCCTTTTTTTATTCGGCGTGAAGCGTATCAGCGCGACGCGCGCAAAAATGCCTCGGAAAGGAACAGCGCGCTGACGTTGCGCGCCTCACGGAAATCCGGTTCCGCCAGCAGCGCCATCATGTTGGCGATCGGCCAGCGCACCTGCGGCAAGGGCTCCGGCTCATCCCCTTCCAGGCTCTGCGGATAGAGATCGTGCGCCAGCACGATATTCATTTTGCTGGAAAAGTAGGACGGCGCCATCGTCAGCTTACTGAGAAAATCAAAGCGTTTCGCGCCGTACCCCACCTCTTCCATCAGCTCGCGGTTGGCCGCCTCCAGCACCCCTTCACCGGGATCGATCAGCCCTTTCGGGAACCCCAGCTCATAGGATTCGGTGCCGACCGCATATTCGCGGATCAGCAGCAGGTCATCGCCAATCACCGGCACGATCATCACCGCTTCGCGATCCGAAGGCCGCATGCGCTCATACACCCGCCGAACACCGTTGCTGAATTCCAAATCGACCGACTCGACGTTAAACAAACGCGAACGCGCGACCGTTTCCACTTTCAGAATTTTAGGTTTTTGCAGGTGTTTATCCATGATTGCCTCAAAGAGGTTACCCAGGCGCGGACGGGGCAACCGAAAAAATGATTGGCGTAACGCACGGCTCGTTGGCGCTCAAACGCTGACCAAATTCGATCCTGATCACATTGTGCGTTAAGGGCAAGCTCTGCCGCAACGCGCATGCACAGTAATTTACTTTCTTTTAACAAGCGTAGCCAGCGGCCGGCGATTTTCCGTACTGATTCAGCAAACAGCGCGCAAGAAAATAGGATAATACCGATATCGACGACAGAGGCCGGTTGCTAGTATCACGCAGGCAAGAATCAGTGATAAAATGGCCTTGCATCATGAAGGAATGAGATCCAGAGCGAGAATCTGTTTGTTCCCTCATTAGTTCTGGGTGCCTCCTGGCGGTTTACTCCGTATAATATTCAGCTTTTCATCAGGTTGGCGAAATTCACGGGTGTGAGATGGGGATTGCATGAGCACAATAGTGTTGATATTGGCCTTAGTGCTTGTCTGCCTGATTGCCGCCGGCCTGTACCTGTGGTTCAAGGCTCGCAACCCGTCGGCGCTGGCGCACGCATTGCCGTTTATCAAGCCTGCCCACCGCAAGCTGACCGACGAAGAGCGCGCCGCGGTCGAGTTCTATCTCAGTCAGCAAAACAAACTGAGCAACAAACTGTTGCCCGGCGGCGGTGCTACGCTGCCCGCGGCCAAGCTGGCGCTCACCCCGCAAAGCGATAACGTATATCCGGTCACGCACGCCATCACCCGCTACGGGCTGGCCAGCGACGATCCCAATAAATGGCGCTATTACCTCGACGCGGAAGAGGTGCATCTGCCGCCGTTTTGGGAACCCTATATCACCGCCGACAACCATGTGGAAGTGATCAGAACCCAGACGCTGCCGCTGGTGATTTCGCTCAACGGGCACTCGCTGAAAGATCACATTCACGATCGGCCGCAGCCGCCGGTGGTGGCCGCCACGCCGACCAAAAACGCGTCCATCCGCAAGGAAGAGAGCGAGCATGTCGAGCTGGTCAATATTCGCAAGGAAACGCAGGAAGAGCATGCGCTGAACCGGCCGAACGGCATCCGCGAAGCCGTCATCATCTCCGCCGCACTGCTGCTGCTGTTCTTCAGCCTGATAAGCCCGGTGCTGGTTATCCCCTGGATGATTTTTGTGGCGGTGCTGATGATCGCCTGGGGATGCTGGAACCTGTTCCGCCGTCCGGCGTCGCGTGAGCTGAAAGAGATCCACTGCCTGCGCGGCACGCCAAAGCGCTGGGGCCTGTTCGGCGAGTCCGATCAGGGGCAGATCAGCAACATTTCGCTCGGCATCATCGATCTTATCTACCCACCGCATTGGCAGCCGTACCTGACTCAGGATCTGGGCAAGACCACCGATGTGGACGTCTACCTCAATCGGCAGGTAGTGCGCCAGGGGCGCTTCCTCTCGCTGCATGACGAAGTGAAGAATTTCCCGCTGCAGCAGTGGGGCCGCAACGCGGTGCTGGTCGCCAGTTCGGCGCTGGTACTGCTGTTGCTGTTGATCTATATCCCGCTCAACCTGCCGCTGACCCTCAGCATGGCCTGGCTGCAGGGTGCGCAAAAAGTGGAAGTGACCAGCGTGCAGGCCCTGGAAGCCACGCCGCTGCGCATCGGCGACACGCTGAAAGTACGCGGCAGCGGCATGTGCTATGTGCCGCCGCCGGCCAACGGTGGCGGCACCGTCAATTTTGCGCCGTTCGACTGCTCCGGCATCTATTGGAACAACGCCGCCCCGCTGCCGCAGCCGGAATCGGAAGTCATAGACAAAGCGACGGCCCTGCTGGCCACGGTCAACAGCCAGCTGCATCCAAGCGGCGCCGATCAGAAGGTCAACCCGCAGCTGGCCAGCGCCATCGAGAAATCCGGCATGATCCTGTTGGATGACTTCTCTGATATCGTTTTGAAAACGCAGGATTTATGTCAGGCAGAAAACGACTGCGTGCGGTTAAAAAACGCCTTGGTCAACCTGGGCAACGCCAAAAACTGGAGCGGCCTGATGAAACGCGCCAGGTCCGGCGCGCTGCAAGGCGTCAACGTCCTGCTGCGCCCGGTGAGCGCCGAGTCGCTGGAAAGCCTGACCAAAGTGGCCACGTCATCGTTCATCTTCAATGAAACGCGCCTGGCCGCCGCGGCGCTCAACAGCCCGCCACCGGGCGGTTTCCTGATCCGCAGCGACGAAGGCCGCCAACTGGTCAGCCACCCGCAATCCTCGGTGCCGCAAAGCGAATACAACGCCCTCGACCAGTGGAATGAGCTGCAGCGCCTTTCCACTCTGCTGTTGCATACCCCGTTCCAGGCCCAAGGGGTGATCACCAGCCTCAGCGTCGATGCCAACGGCACCCGCCACGTGGCGCTGCACAGCGAACCGGACATGATCACCCTGTGGCGTTACCTCGGCACCAGCCTGCTGTTGCTGGCGGTGGTCGTCAGCCTGGGCTATAACGCCTGGCGGCTGGTGCAGCGTCGGCGCATCAATCAACACCGCGTCGCCGATATCCAGCGTTACTACGACAGCTGCTTCAACCCGCAGCTCAATCCGATGTCGATGCGGCCGATGCCCTGAACCTGACGCCGGGGCCTCCGCCCTGTCATCTGCTTATGCTACGCTAACGCTATTATTCTCATCTGCGGACCGCCCGTCGGTTCGCCCGTGGAGTTTTTATGGTTCCCGAGTTTGATTGGCCGCAGATCGATACCGTGCTGCTGGATATGGACGGCACCTTGCTGGATCTGGAATTCGACAGTCACTTTTGGCTCAGCCTGGTGCCGCAAGCGCTGAGCGAAAGGCGCGCCATTCCGTTTGACGAAGCCCGCAATATTATTGAGCGGGAATATCAGGCGGTGCAGCACACCATGAATTGGTATTGCTTCGATTACTGGAGCGAGCGGTTGGATCTGGATATCTACCGCATGACCAGCGAAGTGGGCAGCCGCGCCCGGCTGCGCGAGGACACCGAGCCATTTTTACGGGCGCTGCGCGGCGCCGGCCTGCAAACCATTTTGCTGACCAACGCCCATCCGCACAGCCTGGCGGTGAAAATCGAGCATACCGGTCTGGATCGGCACCTTGATTTATTGTTTTCCACCCACACATTTGGTTATCCGAAAGAAGATCAGCGTCTGTGGCAGGCGGTGCAACAGCACACCGGGTTCAACCCGCAGCGCACGCTGTTCGTCGACGACGGCGAGCCGATCCTCGACGCGGCGCGCACTTTCGGCATTCGTTACTGCCTGGGCGTGCAAAACCCGGACTCCAGCACGGCGGAGAAAAGCTTCCAGCGCCATCCGTCGATGCGCGACTATCGCCTGCTGATACCGGCGCTGGCCAAGGGGGAAGCATGAAGGAAAAAGCGACGCGCGACGACGCGGTCCGGCTGGATAAGTGGCTGTGGGCCGCACGCTTCTACAAGACCCGCGCACTGGCGCGCGAAATGATCGACGGCGGCAAGGTGCATTACAACGGCCAGCGTGGCAAGCCGAGCAAGATTGTCGAACTTAACGCCGAGCTCAAGCTGCGGCAGGGCAACGAAGAACGTACGGTGATCGTGCTGGCGCTGACCAGCCAACGCCGCGGCGCCGGCGAGGCGCAGCAAATGTATCAGGAAACCGAAGCCAGCATCGCCAACCGCGAAAAAATGGCGCTGGCGCGCAAGATGAACGCGTTGACCATGCCGCATCCGGATCGTCGTCCGGACAAAAAGGAGCGGCGCGACCTGATGAAATTTAAATTTGGTGAGCCGGAATAACCCCTCACCGCAATGAGAGAAGATTATGTCCAACCATGACCAATTGCACCGTTACCTGTTTGAAAACTACGCGGTGCGCGGCGAGCTGGTTACCGTCAGCGAAACCTATCAGCAGATCCTGAATAACCACGACTACCCGGCGCCGGTGCAAAAGCTGCTGGGCGAGCTGCTGGTCGCCACCAGTCTGTTGACCGCCACCCTGAAGTTCGACGGCGACATCACCGTTCAGCTGCAAGGCGACGGCCCGCTGAAGCTGGCAGTGATCAACGGCAACAACCGCCAGGAGATGCGCGGCGTTGCGCGCACCCAGGCGCCTATCGCCGACGACAGCACCTTGCATCAGATGATCGGCAACGGCGTCATGGTCATCACCATTTCCCCGACGGAAGGCGAGCGCTATCAGGGCGTCGTCGGCCTGGAAGGTGAAACCCTGGCCGAATGCCTGGAAGCCTACTTCCGCCAGTCCGAGCAGCTGCCAACCCGCCTGTTCATCCGCACCGGCGAAGCGGAAGGCAACGCCGCGGCGGCCGGTATGCTGCTGCAGGTGCTGCCGGCGCAGGACGGCAACCTCGATGATTTCGATCATCTGGTGCAACTGACCAACACGGTCAAAAGCGAAGAGCTGTTCGGCCTGCCGGCCAACGAAGTGCTGTACCGCCTGTACCATCAGGAAGAGGTCACCTTGTACGAACCGCAGGACGTGCAGTTCCGCTGCACCTGTTCCCGCCAGCGTTGCGCCGACGCGCTGCTGACCCTGCCGACCGACGAAGTGGCGGACATGCTGGAGCAGGACGGCAATATCGACATGCACTGCGACTACTGTGGCAGCCACTATGTCTTTGACCCGGTTGATGTTGCCGCGTTGTATGCAGGTAACACCGGCGAAAGCGACCAGTTGCACTAAGTTACACCCTTTCGGCGGGCGCGCCCGGCGCCCGCCAACGCCCGCCGTTTGCACGTTTGCTTTTTTCCGTGTGCTATCTCTCAGATCGTAACGAAATACCGCCTAAAACGTTAAATATTTGATACCCATCGCGGTTACGCACCGTTAGATCCCTACAATTGCCGCCAGAAATTCTGTGACCAAGGAGTAGTAACATGCGCGTTAAAGGTATAACCCCTCAGGATCTGGCCGCTTACGGCATTCACGACGTTAGCGAAATCGTTCACAACCCGAGCTATGAACTGCTGTTTAAGGAAGAAACAGACCCATCTCTGGAAGGTTTTGAGCGTGGGGTAGTCACCAAGCTGGGTGCCGTCTCCGTCGATACCGGCATCTTCACCGGCCGTTCGCCGAAAGACAAATACATCGTCCGCGACGACATCACCCGCGATACCGTGTGGTGGGCCGATCAGGGCAAAGGCAAGAACGACAACAAACCCCTCAGCCCGGAAGTGTGGGCCGATCTGAAACACCTGGTCACCGAACAACTGTCCGGCAAGCGCCTGTTCGTGGTGGATACCTTCTGCGGCGCTAACGCCGACTCGCGCCTGAAAGTGCGCTTCATTACCGAGGTGGCCTGGCAGGCGCACTTCGTGAAAAACATGTTTATCCGCCCGAGCGACGAAGAGCTGGCTGACTTCGAACCGGACTTCGTGGTGATGAACGGCGCCAAATGCACCAACCCGAACTGGCAGCAGCAAGGCCTGAACTCGGAGAACTTCGTCGCCTTCAACCTGACCGAGCGCATGCAGCTGATCGGCGGCACCTGGTACGGCGGCGAAATGAAGAAAGGCATGTTCTCGATGATGAACTACCTGCTGCCGCTGAAAGGCATCGCCTCGATGCACTGCTCGGCCAACGTGGGCGAGAAAGGCGACGTGGCGGTGTTCTTCGGCCTGTCCGGCACCGGCAAGACCACCCTCTCCACCGATCCTAAGCGTCAGTTGATCGGCGATGACGAGCACGGCTGGGACGACGACGGCGTGTTCAACTTCGAAGGCGGCTGCTACGCCAAGACCATCAAGCTGTCTGAAGAAGCCGAGCCGGACATCTACCACGCCATCAAACGCGATGCGCTGCTGGAAAACGTCACCGTGCTGGCCGACGGCAGCATCGATTTCAATGACGGTTCGAAAACCGAAAACACCCGCGTTTCTTACCCGATCTATCATATCCAGAACATCGTCAAGCCGGTGTCCAAGGCGGGTCACGCCACCAAGGTGATCTTCCTGACCGCCGACGCCTTCGGCGTGCTGCCGCCGGTATCGCGTCTGACCGCCAACCAGACTCAGTACCACTTCCTGTCCGGCTTCACCGCCAAACTGGCCGGCACCGAGCGCGGCGTAACCGAACCGACGCCAACCTTCTCCGCCTGCTTCGGTGCCGCGTTCCTGTCGCTGCACCCGACGCAGTACGCCGAAGTGCTGGTGAAACGCATGCAGGCCGCCGGCGCCCAGGCTTACCTGGTCAACACCGGCTGGAACGGCACCGGCAAACGCATCTCGATCAAAGATACGCGCGGCATCATCGACGCTATCCTGAGCGGTGAGATCGACAAGGCGGAAACCGTCACTCTGCCGATCTTCGATCTGGCGATGCCGACCGCGCTGCCGGGCGTGAATCCGGAGATCCTCGATCCGCGCAATACCTACGCCAGCCTCGAGCAGTGGCAGGAAAAAGCGCAGGATCTGGCCGAGCGCTTCATCACCAACTTCGACAAATACACCGACACGCCTGCAGGCGCCGCGCTGGTCAGCGCTGGCCCGAAGCTGTAATTCGGTAGCATTACCTCTTCAGCTAAGGCGCGGATCCCGCGCCTTTTTTTATTTTTTCGTGATTGCTTTTTGACCAGCGAGACGAGAAAATAAGTCAATGCAATCATTGATAGCAAAGGAGGTTTAAATGGCGACTATCACCGTCAGAAATCTGGACGACGAAATCAAAGAACTGCTGCGTATTTCAGCGGCGAAAAACGGCCACTCCATGGAAGAGGAAGCGCGCATGATCCTGAAGCAGGCGCTGGTGAAAAAGCCGCCGCGCTATGGGTTAGGAACACGCATGCATCAGTACTTCGCCGAATTCGGCGGCGTTGAGCTGGAGATCCCCCCACGTGATGAAGCCCCTCATCGTATCGTCAACTTTGATGAAGATGATGAAAAATGATTGTGCTGGATACCAACGTCGTTTCGGAATTGCTGCGACCGGCGCCTCACTACAATGTATTGCGCTGGTTAGATGAGCAGGATACGTATCGGTTCTATTTGAGCGCCATCGTGGTTGCGGAGTTGTATACGGGCATCGCCTGCATGCCTCACGGCAAGAAACAGCTCGAACTGCAAACTAACCTCGGCGACATGCTGCAGGAAGAGTTTTCAGACAGAATCTTACCCTTTGACGTCGGCTGTGCGATGCAGCATGCGGAATTAATGGGCGCCAATCGCCGCCGAGGCATTGGCGTCAGCATGCCGGATACCCAAATCGCCGCCACCTGCCTGCATTATGGCGCCACCCTGGCCACCCGCAATACCAAAGACTTCCTCCACTGCGGCATCGAGTTAATCGATCCGTGGCAGGCGCCGACCGGCCGTCGGTTGCATGAAGATGCGGCGGAATACTACGTGATGAGCAGAAAGTCCTGACGGGGCCGCAGCGGCGCGGCCCACACCAGAGGTCAGGCGTTTTCCCTGGCCGTTTGATGGCCGTTGGTCGACTCTTTTTTCTCCATCGGCAACGGAATATACGCGCGGATCAACAGCCCGCCGCGCTCGCTGGTGCCGATATCCAGTTCGCCGTCATGCGCGTCGATAATGCGCTGCACGATCGCCAGCCCCAGCCCGGTGCCGCTGGTGCTGCGCGCGCTGTCACCGCGTACGAACGGCTGCAACAGGTGCTTCAACTCGTCCGGCTTGATGCCCGGTCCGTCATCTTCCACCTGGAACCAACCGCGCTGCAGCTCACGGCCGCTGCTGACCTTGATCCAGCCATTGCCGTAACGCGCCGCGTTCACCACCATATTCACCGCCGCCCGCTTAATCGACAGCGGATGCACATTCATCATCAGCTCGCCCGGCGACAGCGCGGTTTCAATCACCCGCTCATAGCCGCTCTCGGCCGCGACCACTTCGCCTAAAATGGCGTTCAGATCGCTGCTTTCGGTCGGCATTTCCTGCCCGGTGCGCAGATAATCGATGAACTGCTCGATGATGGCGTTGCACTCTTCGATGTCTTTATTGATCGACTCGGCCAGATAGCCGTCTTCGGCGCTCATCATCTCCGTCGCCAGCCGGATGCGCGTCAACGGCGTGCGCAGGTCGTGGCTGACCCCGGCCATCAGCAACGTGCGGTCATCCGCCAGTTGCTTGACGCCCGACGCCATCTGATTGAATGCGCGAGTCACCGACCGCACTTCGGAAGCGCCATACTCGCGCAGCGGCGGCGGAATAATGCCCTTGCCCACCTGCAGCGCCGCATGTTCCAGCTCCACCAGCGGGCGGTTTTGAATACGAATAAACAGCCAGGCGCCGCCGATCGCCAGCAGCATGATCGCCAGCGTATAGCGGAACAGCGGCGAGAAGTCGCCCTGGTGGATTTCCGTCAGCGGCACGCGCACCCAGATATCGGGCTGCAGCCAGGTTTTCAGCCACACCACCGGGGAGTTCTTGTTCACCTCCACCCGCACATCGGTCGGCCCGCCGAGCTGCTGCGCCATCTGCTGGCTGAGGAACTGGTAGTGCTGCGCCCAGCGCAGGCCGCTCTCCTCCGCCGCCGAGTTGGTGTAGAGAGAGATGCCCAGTTCGCGGTAGATCTCACGGCGGAACGCCGGCGGCACTTCCAGCAACGTGCCGTCTTCCAGTTGCAGCCGATCGGTCATCAGCATACGCACTTCGTAGGCCAATACCTTGTTGAACTGCTGCAGGCTGGGCAGGATGGCGAAGTTCAGCACTACCAGATAGGTCGTCACCAGGCTGACGAACAGCAAGGTGACGATCAACAACAGGGTTCGGGCAAACGAGCTACGCGGTGAAAAGCGCAATCGCCTCATGCCTTGCTGCCGTCCGGTACGAAGACATAGCCGAGACCCCACACGGTCTGGATATAACGCGGATGCGCCGGATCTTCTTCAACCATGCGGCGCAGGCGAGAGATCTGCACGTCGATGGAACGCTCCATGGCGCTGTATTCGCGGCCACGCGCCAGGTTCATCAGCTTATCGCGCGACAGCGGTTCACGCGGGTGGCTGACCAGCGCCTTCAGTACCGCGAACTCGCCGCTGGTCAACGGCATCGGTTCGTCTTCGCGGAACATCTCGCGGGTGCCGAGGTTCAGTTTGAATTTGCCGAACGCGATCACCGCCTCTTCCTGCGAAGGCGCGCCCGGCAGTTCGTTCGCCTGACGGCGCAGCACCGCGCGGATACGAGCCAACAGCTCACGCGGGTTGAACGGTTTAGGAATGTAGTCGTCGGCGCCGATTTCCAGCCCCACGATGCGATCGACCTCTTCGCCTTTGGCGGTGACCATAATGATTGGCATCGGGTTGCTCTGGCTGCGCAGGCGGCGGCAGATGGACAGGCCGTCTTCGCCCGGCAACATCAGATCGAGCACCATCAAATGGAAGGATTCACGAGTCAGCAAGCGATCCATTTGCTCAGCGTTGGCAACGCTGCGAACCTGGAAGCCCTGCTCGGTTAAATAACGTTCTAAAAGCGCGCGCAGGCGCATGTCATCATCGACAACCAGGATCTTATGATTCTCTTGCATGGTATTACTCCCAAAGGCTTTATTGCCTGACTCGAATATTGTTAGAAAACCTTGCCATTTGAGACAGCGTTTAATGGTATGTATTCTAGACGAAATTGTTACAAAGCTTATTCTTTTCCCCATTTATCAACAATTTTCAGTGAATGTCGACGGGGGTTCGTTAAAATTTCGCCCTTTATCGGCGCAATGTGGGGTGACGGCCCAATTTTGCACAATTTCGCCACCGGCGAACCGACCGGTGGCGTTTAGCTGTCGGATCAGGAAGTCTGCAGGAAACGCGCCAGCTGCCGGCGCAACTGCCGGTTCTCTTGCTGCAACGCATCAACCCGATCGAGCAACGTCAGCGCCATGGCGATCCCCGGCCAGTCCAGATCCAGCTCGGCACGCAGCCTGCGTGCGCGCTGCAGATGGCTCAGCGCCGGATAATCAAACTCCCAGCGCGGCTGCGCCGGCTCCAGCGGCACGATAACGCCCAGGCCGACGATCTCGACCAGCTCGTCCTCTGAAATCTCCACCCGCTGGCACAGTTCCACCACGGTGAATGTGATCTCTTTTTTCATCATCTGCTTTACTCCCATTCCGCGCGCGGGTTGAACGCCGCCTGTTCAGCCAGTTCTCGCCACAGGGCGCTGGCCTTCTCGTTCGGCTTCGGCGGCATCACCACCTTGAGAATGACATACAGATCGCCGGGCTCTTTCTTGCCCGCCAGCCCTTTGCCCTTGACCCGCAGCCGTTTGCCGCTCTGGCTGCCGGCCGGCACGGTCAACGCGATTTTGCCGGTCAGCGTCGGCACCTCGATGCTGGCGCCGAGCGCCGCTTCCCACGGAGCGAGCGGCGCCACAATGCTCAGGTTGTGGCCGTCTATCTCAAACAGCGGATGCGGCGCAAGGCGGATGACCAAATACAGGTCGCCGTTCTGGCCGCCGCCCACGCCGGCAACGCCCTGCCCCTTGAGGCGAATGCGCTCGCCGTCGCCCACGCCGGCCGGAATTTTCACGTTCAGCGTCTTGCTGGCCTCGCTTACCTGCCGCCCCAGTTCGTCGTACACCGGCAGCGTGTAGGAAATCTCGCGGCTTTGACCATGCAGCGTTTCCTCGAGGAACAGCGGCACCTCCATCTCCAGATCCTGGCCGCGGAAGCCATGCCCGCCGTGCGAGTGCGAAGCAGAGCGATGCCCGCCCGCCGCCCGCCCGCCGAACATGCTTTCGAAGAAATCGGAGAAGTCTTGCGCGTCGGCGCCGCCGCCGTGCCATGAAGCGCTCTGCTGATAGCCGCCGTGATCGCCGCGCGCCTGGCGGCCAAAGTTCGGATCGTTGCGGTGCAGCCGGATCTGATCGTACTCGGCGCGGCGCTCCTCGTCCTTCAGCACCTCATAGGCTTCGGCCACTTCCTTGAACTTGCTTTCGGCATCGTCTTCAGTGCTCACGTCAGGGTGATATTTACGCGCCAGCCGACGGTAGGCCGTTTTGATGGTTTTCAGATCGGCGTTGGGCTCAACGCCCATCGTGGCGTAGTAATCTTTAAATTCCATGCGGTAATACCTTCAATGTGTTGGGTTGTGCGCCAAAATTCCTTGTCTCTCTCGCCAGATATCCTCCTTTCGTCACATTCCTTTTCCGCTACGCTAAGCATACTCCCGATTGTTAAAAGCTGCGCAAACTGAATAAAAACCGTGCGACAAGGCACAGACCCGCGCGCCATTTCTAAAGCCCCCCGCATTCACGTACACTGTGGCGGTGGCCCCATAAAGATAAATCACGATGAGAACTCAACTGATAACCCGTGAAGGGTATGACAAGCTCAAACAAGAGCTGGATTACCTCTGGCGCGAAGAACGCCCCGAGGTGACCAAGAAAGTGACCTGGGCCGCCAGCCTGGGCGACAGAAGCGAAAACGCCGATTACCAGTACAACAAGAAGCGGCTGCGCGAGATCGATCGCCGCGTCCGCTATCTGACCAAATGCCTGGAGCAGTTGAAGATCGTCGATTATTCACCGCAGCAGGAAGGCAAAGTGTTCTTCGGCGCCTGGGTAGAGGTGGAGAACGAAGACGGCGAAACCAAACGCTTTCGCATCGTCGGTTACGACGAGATTTTCGGCCGCAAGGATTACATCTCCATCGATGCGCCGATGGCGCGCGCCCTGCTGAAAAAAGAGGTCGGGGACGTCGCCACCGTCAATACCCCGCTGGGCGAGGCGCAGTGGTACGTTAACGAGATAAACTACCCGAAGTAAGCTTTCAGCTTTTTCCTAACCGCCGCCAACGCCGCCGTCTGCGCTGTTCTCCATGCGGCGGCCGCGCGGCGGCGGCCCGCTTCGCTGGCATTTTCCCCGATCAATCCGTATAACTGTCCCCTGTTTATTCACCGATCTCAATACAGATACCAGACCTATGAATGACCCACTGAGCCGCATTATTGCAACAGAACTGCAGGCCCGGCCGGAGCAAGTCGACTCCGCCATCCGTCTGCTGGATGAAGGTAATACCGTGCCCTTTATTGCACGCTATCGTAAGGAAGTCACCGGGGGCCTGGACGACACCCAACTGCGCCAGCTGGAAACCCGCCTGGGTTATCTGCGTGAACTGGAAGATCGTCGCCAGACCATCCTGAAGTCGATCGATGAACAGGGCAAACTGACTGAACAATTGGCGGGGGCGATCAACGCCACGCTGAGCAAGACCGAACTCGAAGACCTCTACCTGCCGTACAAACCGAAGCGCCGCACCCGTGGCCAGATCGCCATCGAAGCCGGCCTGGAACCGCTGGCGGATACGCTGTGGCAGGATCCGCAACAGCAGCCGGAACAACTGGCTGAACGCTACGTCGACGCCGACAAGGGCGTGGCGGACGTGAAAGCCGCCCTCGACGGCGCGCGCTATATCCTGATGGAGCGCTTCGCCGAAGACGCCGCGCTGCTGGCCAAGGTGCGCGACTACCTGTGGAAAAACGCCCATCTGGTGTCCAAAGTGGTCGAAGGCAAGGAAGAAGAAGGCGCCAAGTTCCGCGACTATTTTGATCACCACGAACCGATTTCTCAGGTGCCTTCACACCGCGCGTTGGCGATGTTCCGCGGCCGCAACGAAGGCGTGCTGCAGCTGGCGCTGAACGCCGATCCGCAGTTTGAGGAAGCACCGCGCGAAAGCCAGGCGGAGCTGATCATCATCAATCACCTCAACCTGCGCCTGAACAACGCCCCGGCCGACGCCTGGCGCAAGGCGGTGGTCAACTGGACCTGGCGCATCAAGGTGTTGCTGCACCTGGAAACCGAGCTGATGGGCACGGTGCGCGAGCGCGCGGAAGATGAAGCAATCAACGTTTTCGCCCGCAACATGCATGATCTGCTGATGGCCGCACCGGCCGGCATGCGCGCCACCATGGGCCTCGATCCGGGCCTGCGCACCGGGGTGAAAGTCGCCGTGGTCGACGCGACCGGCAAGCTGGTCGCCACCGACACCGTCTACCCGCACACCGGGCAAGCGGCGAAAGCCGCCGCCATCGTCGCGGCGCTGTGCATCAAACACAACGTGGAGCTGGTGGCCATCGGCAACGGCACCGCTTCGCGTGAAACCGAGCGTTTCTATCTCGACCTGCAAAAGCAGTTCGGCGAAGTCCGGGCGCAGAAAGTGATCGTCAGCGAAGCGGGCGCGTCGGTGTATTCCGCGTCTGAACTGGCGGCGCAGGAATTCCCGGATCTCGACGTGTCGCTGCGCGGCGCGGTGTCCATCGCCCGTCGTCTGCAGGATCCGCTGGCGGAGCTGGTGAAGATCGACCCGAAATCCATCGGCGTCGGCCAGTATCAGCACGACGTCAGCCAGAGCCAGCTGGCGAAAAAGCTGGACTCGGTGGTGGAAGACTGCGTGAACGCCGTCGGCGTCGATCTGAACACCGCTTCGGTGCCGTTGCTGACCCGCGTGGCCGGCCTGACGCGCATGATGGCGCAGAACATCGTCAATTGGCGCGACGAGAACGGCCGCTTCAGCAACCGTGAACAGCTGCTGAAGGTCAGCCGCCTGGGGCCGAAGGCCTTCGAACAGTGCGCCGGCTTCCTGCGCATCAACCACGGCGACAACCCGCTGGATGCTTCCACCGTTCACCCGGAAGCCTATCCGGTGGTGCAACGCATCCTGGCCGCCACCGAGCAGGCTCTGCAGGACCTGATGGGCAACGCCTCCGCGGTGCGCAGCCTGAAAGCGGCCGATTTCACCGACGACAAGTTCGGCGTGCCGACGGTCACCGACATTCTGAAAGAGCTGGAGAAGCCGGGCCGCGATCCGCGTCCGGAGTTCAAAACCGCCACCTTCGCCGAAGGCGTGGAAACCCTCAACGATCTGCAGCCGGGCATGATCCTGGAAGGCTCGGTGACCAACGTCACCAACTTCGGCGCCTTCGTGGATATCGGCGTGCATCAGGACGGCCTGGTGCACATCTCCTCGCTGGCGGACAAGTTCGTCGAAGATCCGCACACCGTGGTGAAGGCCGGCGACATCGTCAAAGTGAAGGTGATGGAAGTCGATCTGCAGCGTAAACGCATCGCGCTGAGCATGCGTCTGGATGAGCAACCGGGCGAGGGTTCACCGCGTCGCGGCGGCAACGCGCCGGCACAGGCGCGCGACAACGCCAACCGTTCGGCAGGCGGCAACAAGGCCAAACCGCGCAACGCGGTGCCGGCCGGCAACAGCGCCATGGGCGACGCGCTGGCGGCGGCATTCGGCAAGAAACGCTAAGTCGGAACCGACAGGGCGGAGCCTGCTCCGCCCTTTCCGAGAAAGAAAACTTGCGGCCTTTTTTTGACCCGTCTCAATAAACCTTCATCTTTTTATTTCCCGTTGCTGCGTGACCGCCCTCTCATTGTTAAAGCGGCAAACATCCCTTCTGCAGCCGTTTATTAACAACGTCGTTAACACGCATTTTTCATTTTGCGAATTGTGAGCGAAACACAAATGGTTACCGCTCGTATTACGGCGGAATAATGTTATTGAATTGCCTTTCATCAGAAATAAATAAGGGAAAAACGCCATCAATATTTGCAAACGAGAAAACCCTGCTACAAATACGCAACTGATTTAACTCACCATTCTCATTTGTCGCCGAGTAAAAGCAGTGGTAAAACGGGGCTTATCAAGACGACACAACCAAAAACTGTCGACGCCATAATAATTGGTTACAATACCCCTACTTTTTGTATTGAATGCGATAATGATAATTACTATTATTTGCGCTCACTTTATTGCATGACCTTATGGATGAATACCGCCGACGGCGTGGCATTTTCGCCGGCAACGTCCAATTATCATCAGCCCGATGTTCATCGGCCCCCGGAAGGTTAATCACATGCAGCTTCAACCTAAACACACATATAAGATTGTCGGCTTTTCCGGTGAAATTGCACCGGCCTACCGCCAGAAACTGTTATCGCTCGGCATGCTGCCCGGCTCTTCGTTCGACGTGGTGCGCGTCGCGCCGCTGGGCGATCCGATAGAAATAAAAACTCGCCGCGTCAGCCTGGTGCTGCGCAGGAAGGATCTGGCGCTGCTGCAGCTCGACGGCCAGTCCTGAACCGGCGCGCCTCCATTTGCCGACGCGCCCTTGCGCCGGCGCTGCTCTCCTTGAAGACGACACGCTGAACTATGAAAAAACTCACCATCGGCTTAATCGGTAACCCGAACTCCGGCAAAACCACGCTGTTCAACCAGCTGACCGGCGCACGCCAACGGGTCGGCAACTGGGCGGGCGTGACGGTCGAACGCAAAGAAGGCCATTTCACTACCCCGCAGTCCGACGTGCGGCTGGTCGATTTGCCCGGCACCTACTCCCTGACCACCATTTCAGAGCAAACCTCGCTCGATGAGCAGATCGCCTGCCACTACATTTTGAGCGGCGACGCCGATCTGCTGATCAACGTAGTCGACGCCTCCAACCTGGAGCGCAATCTCTACCTGACGCTGCAGCTGCTGGAGCTGGGCATTCCCTGCATCGTGGCGCTGAACATGCTCGACATCGCCAAAAGCCAGCATATCGATATCGACGTCGCCGCGCTGTCGGCACGCCTCGGCTGCCCGGTAGTGCCGATGATCTCCACCCGCGCCGACGGCATCGGCGTGCTGAAACAGATGATCGACAATCATCGCCTCAACGAACAGCAGGCGCTGGTGAACTATCCGCCGTTGCTGCTGAAAGCGGTCGCCACGCTGAGCGATGCCATGCCGCAAACGCTGCCGGCGGTGCAACGCCGCTGGCTGGCATTGCAGATGCTGGAAGGCGACATCTACAGCCACCGGCTGGCCGGCCCCGCCGTGGCGCGGCTGCCAGCGGCCATTCAGGCGCTGCAACAGCAGCAGCAGGAGGACCCGGCGCTGGTGATCGCCGACGCGCGCTACCAGTCTATCGCCACCCTGAGCGACGCGGTCAGCAACTCGCAGCAGGCGATGCCCAACCGCCTGACCGACATGCTGGATAAAGTGATCCTCAACCGCTGGCTGGGCGTACCGATCTTCCTGTTGGTGATGTACCTGATGTTCCTGCTGGCGATCAACATCGGCGGCGCGCTGCAGCCGATCTTCGATATCGGCTCGGCGGCGATCTTCATTCAGGGCATTCAGTGGCTCGGCTACACCCTGCACTTCCCCGACTGGCTGACCGTTTTCCTGGCGCAGGGCGTCGGCGGCGGCATCAACACCGTGCTGCCGCTGGTGCCGCAGATCGGCATGATGTACCTGTTCCTGTCGTTCCTGGAAGACTCCGGCTACATGGCGCGTGCGGCGTTCGTGATGGATCGCCTGATGCAGGCGCTCGGGCTGCCGGGCAAATCCTTTGTGCCGCTGATCGTCGGTTTCGGCTGCAACGTGCCGTCCATCATGGGCGCCCGTACGCTGGACGCCCAACGCGAGCGCCTGATCACCATCATGATGGCGCCGTTCATGTCCTGTGGCGCCCGGCTGGCGATCTTCGCGGTGTTCGCCGCCGCCTTCTTTGGCCAGGACGGCGCAGGGGTGGTGTTCTCGCTGTACATGCTCGGTATCGCGGTGGCGATCCTCACCGGCCTGGTACTCAAATACACCCTCATGCGCGGCGAAGCTTCGCCGTTCGTGATGGAGCTGCCGGTTTACCACGTGCCGCACCTGAAAAGCCTGCTGCTGCAAACCTGGCAGCGGTTGAAAGGCTTCGTGTTGCGCGCCGGTAAGGTGATCGTGGTGGCCAGCATATTCATCGGCGGCCTGAACAGCTTCTCGTTCAGCGGCAAAACGGTCGACAACATCAACGACTCCGCGCTGGCCACGGTTTCCAAGGTGCTGACGCCGTTGCTGCAGCCGATGGGCGTCCACCGCGATAACTGGCAGGCCACCGTCGGCCTGGTGACCGGCGCGATGGCGAAAGAAGTGGTGGTCGGCACGCTGAATACGCTGTATACCGCCGAGCACATCAACAAAGAGGCGTTCGACGCCGCCAACTTCAACCTGCTCGATGAGCTGGGCGGCGCGCTGCAGGAAACCTGGGACGGCCTGAAAAACACCTTCAGCCTGAGCGTGCTGTCCAACCCGATCGAAGCCAGCAAGGGCGACGGCGAGATGGGCGTCGGCTCGATGGGCGTGATGAGCAGCAAATTCGGCTCCGGCATCTCCGCCTACAGCTATCTGATCTTCGTGCTGCTGTATGTGCCCTGCGTCTCGGTGATGGGCGCCATCGCCCGCGAATCGAGCCGCGGCTGGATGACATTCTCCATCCTGTGGGGGCTGAACGTGGCCTACTCACTGGCGACGCTGTTCTACCAAGCGGCGACCTTCAACCAACACCCGCAGTACAGCCTGACGGCGATCCTGGCGGTGCTGCTGGTGAATCTGCTGGTGCTGTTCGGCCTGCGCCGGGCGCGCAGCCGCGTCACGGTGCGCCTGGGCAACGCCACGCCGGCGGCCTGTTGTCAGGGCGCCAAAGGGAGCTGTCACTGATGGCCGGGCTGCTGCAGGTGCGCGATGCGCTGGCGCTGCGCGGCAGCGCCCAGGCGCAGCAGCTCAGCCAATCGCTGGCGACGCCGCTGCCGCTGGTGCAGGCGATGCTGGATCGTTTGACGGCGATGGGGAAAGTGGAGCGCATCGAACAGGATGACGGCGCCTGTTTGAGCGGCGGCTGCAAAAGCTGCCCGCAGGGCCAGGGGTGCAGCACGGTGTTCTACCGACTGAAAGCCTGAAGATAAGGGGCGCCAATGACGGGCGCCCCATTACCGTTCAAGGCTTATTGTTTGTCTTTGTAAACTTCGGCGATGGCGCTGAATTTACCGTGTTCGCGGCCTGCCAGGATCACGTAGTATTGACCGCCCTTTTCGTCAGCCAGTTTGGACAGCTCTTCCTTGGCATCCATTGGTGACGTGGTTTCCGCCGTCGTGGTGACGGTGCCGATCTTCTCGTATTTACCCGGGTTCTTATCCAGATCTTCCTTGGTCAGCAGGGTTGCCGCCATGGAGCCGAAAGACACCGAACCCAACACTGCCGCTGCAATAATCATCTTCAATGATTTCATGACACTAACCTCTCAATGGATAATTTATCTGTTATGAAAGCCGTCCAGGATCCATGCGTAGTACTGCAGGCTGCCGCGACATCCTCAGGCCTCGTTGCTTTCCCTGACGGGGACTGTTTCCCAGAGACGAAACGCCAAAATGAAAATCGCCGCACGCGGTCTTTTCATTTTGCAGCCAACGCATTGACTCACTAAGTATTGAACAGCTTTGTCTTTTATCCACCCGGCGGCGTTTTTTTTCGCGCTCTATCGTGCGTTTTCCCGCTGCATTCAATGTGCTGCAATAAACGCTTCGATCATCGTCACAAATTCATCGGGATGAGAGATAAACGGCGCATGGGCGGCTTTGGCCACGATCTGCGACGCAGAATTCGGCCAGGCGGCATCGAGCAGCTCGGCGACCTTGCGCGGCACCAGCCCGTCCAGATAGCCGTAAATCCGCAGCAGCGGCAGATTCAACTCCGCCAGCGGCGCACGCAGATCGGCGGTGCGCAGGATCTCCAGCCCGCCGTTCAACACCTCGACGCTCGGCGTCGGCTGGTTAAGCACCACCGCTTTCAGCTGGCGCGCATCCTGACGCGCGCTCTCGGTGCCCAGCGTTTGCAGCGCCAGAAAACGCTCGACGGTGCGCTGGAAATCCAGGCTTAGCTGGTGCTGGAAACCGCTCAGCACGTCCGGGCGGATCCCCGGCCACTCATCGCGGGCGGCAAAGCACGGCGAGGAGGCCACGGTGATAAGCCCGCTGACCCGCTGCGGCTGCATCAGCGCCGCCTGGCTGGCCACCAGCCCGCCGAGCGACCAGCCGAGCCACCAGGCCTGCGGCGGGGCGGCCGCCAGCACGATTTCCGTCATCTGCTCCAGCGACAGGGCGCCGACCCCCTGGCTGCGGCCGTATCCCGGCAGATCGACCAGATGCAGGCGAAAATGCGGCGTCAGTCGCGCCTGGATGCAACTCCACACTTCGGCGTTCAATCCCCAGCCGTGCAGCAGCACAAGATCGCGTTCGCCTTCGCCTATTGTTTGCCAGTACAGCGCTGTCATTGGTTACTGTCCTTTCATGCTTATCCGTGTCGGAGGCCCTATGCTATCAATCCGCAGCCGCTGTTGGCTATGCCGACAGCCGTTGAGCCTGGTGCGTCACGGCATCTGCAGTTGCTGCCTGCGCCATCTGCCGGTCAACCCTCCGTGTTGCCCGCGCTGCGGATTGCCCGCCGGCGAGACGCAAATACCCTGCGGCCGATGCCTGCAACGGCCGCCGCCCTGGCAGCGGCTGGTGTTCGTCGGCGACTACGTTGCGCCGCTCAGCCAACTGGTAAAAAGGTTCAAGTTCCACCGCGCGCCCGAGCTGGCACCGACGCTGGCGCGCCTGATGCTGCTGCGGTGGCAGCAGGCGCGAAGAGAGCAGTATCTGAACAGACCCGACCTGATTTTAGCGGTACCCTTGCATGCATCACGCTGCTGGCGCCGTGGCTACAATCAGAGCGATCTGCTGGCCCGGCCGCTGGCGCGCTGGCTGGGCTGCGCCTATCGGCCCGCCGCCTTGCGCCGGGTGCGCAAAACCGCCCTGCAACAGCGGCTGAGTGCCTCTGCCCGCAGACGCAATCTGCAGCGCGCGTTCGCCTGTACCGTGCCGGTCGCCGGCCGGCATATCGCCCTGGTGGATGACGTGGTGACCACCGGCAGCACCGTCGCGGCGATCGCGGCGCTGCTGCGGCGGCAAGGCGCCGCCTCGGTGCAGATATGGTGCGTTTGCCGCACGTTGTAGTGCCACGGCAATGGGCGTATTATAACCGACTATAGAAGTCAACTATTGAGCTAATGCTATGATCCGTATAACAGATGCTGCACAGGAACACTTTGCCAAACTGCTGGCAAATCAAGAAGAAGGCACCCAAATCCGCGTATTCGTGATCAACCCGGGCACGCCGACGGCCGAATGCGGTGTCTCTTATTGCCCGCCGGACGCGGTAGAAGCAACGGATACCGAACTGAAGTTCGACAAACTGTCCGCCTATGTCGATGAGCTGAGCGCGCCGTATCTGGAAGACGCCGAAATCGACTTCGTGACCGACCAGCTGGGTTCTCAGCTGACGCTGAAGGCGCCGAACGCCAAGATGCGCAAGGTCGATGACGACGCACCGCTGATGGAGCGCGTTGAATACGTGCTGCAGTCGCAGATCAACCCGCAGCTGGCGGGCCACGGCGGCCGCGTAACGCTGATGGAGATCACCGACGACAACATGGCTATTCTGCAGTTCGGCGGCGGTTGCAACGGCTGTTCGATGGTGGACGTCACGCTGAAAGAAGGCATCGAGAAAGAGCTGCTGCAGAAATTCCCGGAGCTGAAGGGCGTGCGTGACCTGACCGAGCACCAGCGCGGCGAGCATTCTTACTACTGATCTCCGGCGCTCGCGCCGCAGCAGATAACACAATGCCGGAAGGGGGAACCCGTTCCGGCATTGTCGTTTTCAACCCACCGACACCTTGCGGCGCCGCTTGTCCAAATCCTTCAGTAAGCGGTTTATGTGCGGGTCGGCAAACATCTCCTCCAGCGTCTGGGTCAGCTTGCGCCGCCAGTTAGGGTATTGATCGCTGGTGCCGGGAATATTGACCGGATCCGCCATATCCAGCCAGTCTTCCGGCTGCAGGCCGAGCAAAGCGCTGGCGCTGTCGGCGACATAGCGCTGCAGGCCGCGATTGAGCAGCGGGCTCATGCCGAGCAGCGCCGCCTTCTTGCCCACCTTCTGCGGCACGCAGCCATAGCGATGCAATCCGTCCAGCAACCCCTGTTTGGCGCGTTCCCGATCGGCGAACAGCGCCTGCAGGATCTCCGCGTCCGGGTAAAGGCCCAGCCGATTGCCGAGCGTCAGATCGTCGCTTTGCCAATAGCCGCGCAGCGTCGGCAGATCGTGGGTGGTGATGGTCGCCATCGCCTGCACCGGATAGGCCTGCGGCGCGCGGAAATGGTGCTCGCCGTCGCTTTCGAAATAGAGCACTTTGTAGGAGTAGACGCCGCTGTCGCGCAGCTTGCCGACGATCTCCACCGGCACCGTGCCGAGATCCTCGCCGATCACCATGCAACGGTGGCGCTGGCTTTCCAGCGCCAGCACCGCCAGCAGATCGTCCACCGGGTATTTGACATAGGCGCCGCGATCGGCGGTTTCGCCATACGGGATCCACCACAGCCGCAGCAGCGCCATGACGTGATCGATGCGCAGCGCGCCGCAGCTGGTCATGTTGGCGCGCAAAAGATCGATGAACGGCTGATACCCGCGCGCCGCCATCACGTGCGGATCCATCGGCGGCAGGCCCCAGTTTTGCCCCAGCGGCCCCAGAATATCCGGCGGCGCCCCGACCGACGCTTTCAGGCAGTACAGCTCACGGTCACACCAGGTTTCCGCCCCGCCTTCCGCCACCCCGACCGCCAGATCGCGATACAGGCCAATCGGCATCTGCTGCTGCCTGCTCTGGTCAAAACACTGCGCGAACTGGGTGGCCGCCAGCCATTGCAGCCACAGGTAAAAGCGGACCGCGTCCTGATGTTCGGCGCAGAACTGCCGCACCGCGTCGCTCTGCCCCTGCCGATAGCGCTCGGGCCAGGCCGGCCAGCCCCACTGACTGGCGTCTTTGGCCGCCAGATGGGCATGCAGCGCATCAAACGCCGCCTGCTGATACAGGCTGTCGCCCCCCTCAGCCACGAACTGCTCGAACGCCTGACGCTGTGCGTCGTTCGGCTGGCGCGCCTGAAACAGAGGGAACGCCAGCTTCAGCGCCGCCAGCTTCAGCTGCATCACGGCGGTGTAGTCCACCCACTCCGCGGCGCGCGCCTTGGCCAGCTGCCTCTGCGTCGCCGGCTTCTGCCACCAGCGCTGCGCCGCGTCGCTGCGCTGGAAATCCTCCACCGCGTTGACGTCGATATACGCCAGATTCAGCCAGCGGCGCGACGAGGGGCTGTAGGGGCTGGCGCTCTCCGGGTTGGCCGGATACAGCGCATGGATCGGATTGAGGCCGACGAAGGCACCGCCGCGTTCCCCCACCTGCTCCACCATCAGGCGCAGATCGCCGAAATCGCCGATGCCCCAGTTGCGATCGGAACGCAGCGTATACAGCTGAACGCAGGCACCCCACAGCTTCTTGCCAGTCAGCAAGGCGTCCGGCTCGAAGCAGCGTCTCGGCGCGACGATCACTCGGCATGGCCACTGCTGCTCGCCCTGGCTCAGCGTCAATTGGTGGTACCCCATCGGCAGATCGCCGGGCAGCGTCAGGGTCTTGCGCGCGCCGACGCGCCCCTGCAGGCATTCGCCGTCTTCACGCTGCAGCGCCCACAGGTACTCGCCTTCACCCGCCGGGGTCAACGCCAGCGGCGCGCCCTGATAGAACACCTTGACCGCCGGTAACGGCGGCGGCGCGCTTTCCCGCTCGGCAGCGCCCCAGTTCATGGCCGCCAACAGCTTGCGCTTGGTCTCCGGTTCAATCGCCTGCCGCTTGCCGTGGGCATTGATAAAATCGGCAGCGATCCCCGCCTGCGCTGCCGCCTGATCGATACGCTTGCGATCCATTCGCTCTCCTTAACGTTTGGCTTGCCAGATACGCTGCTGATAATCGCGGATCGAGCGATCCGAGCTGAACATGCCGACGCGCGCGGTGTTAAGGATAGTCCGCCGCGTCCATTCGTCCCGATCGCGATACAGCTCGTCGACCCGGCGCTGCGCCTGGCAGTACGAGGCAAAGTCCGCCAGCACCAGGTAGGGATCGCCGCCTTCCAGCAGGCTGTGCAGCATCATGTCGAACGCGTGCTTGTCGCCGTGGCTGAAGGCACCGCTCGCCAGCTCGTCCAGAATCGCCTTCAGGTGCTTGTCTTTCTTGCGGTAGCTGAGCGGATCGTAACCCTTCGCCACTATCGCCTTCACCTGCTCCACGGTATTGCCGAAGATAAAGATATTGTCTTCGCCCACCTGCTCGGCGATTTCGACGTTGGCACCGTCCAGCGTGCCGACCGTCAGTGCGCCGTTCAACGCCAGCTTCATGTTGCCGGTGCCGGAAGCCTCTTTGCCGGCGGTGGAGATCTGTTCGGAGATATCCGCCGCCGGGATCATCAATTCGGCCACCGACACACGGTAGTCAGGGATGAACGCCACTTTCAGGCGATCCTTCACCAGCGGATCGTTGTTGATCTTCTCGGCCGCCTGATTGATGGCGTAGATGATGTTCTTCGCCAGGTAGTAACCCGGCGCCGCCTTGGCGCCGAACAGGAACACGCGCGGCACGATGTCCAGGTTCGGGTTGTCGCGCAGCTGGCGATACAGCGACAGGATGTGCAGCAGGTTCAGGTGCTGGCGTTTGTACTCGTGCAGGCGTTTGATCTGCACATCGAAGATCGCGTCCGGGTCGAGCGTCAACCCCATCACGCCGTGCACGTACTGGGCCAGCGCCACCTTGTTGTCGCGTTTGATCTGCTGATAACGCTGGCGGAACGCCGCGTCGTCAGCGAATTTCTCCAGCCCACGCAACGCGTCGAGATCGTTCGCCCATTCCACCTTCAGCGTCTCGTCGATCAGGCCCGACAGCGCCGGGTTGCACTGTTTCAGCCAGCGGCGCGGCGTGATGCCGTTGGTGACGTTATGGAATTTGTTCGGCCACAGCTGGTGGTATTCCGGGAACAGATCTTTCACCACCAGATCCGAATGCAGCTGCGCCACGCCGTTGACCGCAAAGCCGCTGACCACGCACAGGTTGGCCATGCGCACCTGCTTGTTGTGGTGCACCGCCAGCTTGGCCCACATCGCCTCGTCGCCCGGCCAGTGCTTATCCACCAATTTTTTAAACCTGGCGTTGATCTGTTTGATGATGGAGAAATGGCGCGGCAGCAGGCTGCGCACCAATTTTTCATCCCAGCATTCCAGCGCTTCCGGCATCAGGGTGTGGTTGGTATAGGCGAAGGTGTTGCTGGTGATCGCCCAGGCAGCCTCCCACTCCAACTGGTGCTCGTCCAGCAGAATGCGCAGCATTTCCGGAATGGCGATGGTCGGGTGGGTGTCGTTCAGCTGGATCACTTCGTACTTCGGCAGCTCTTCAATCTTGCGGCCGGCCTGATGGTGCTTGCGCAAAATGTCCGCCACCGAGCAGGCGCACTGGAAATACTGCTGCATCAGGCGCAGGCGCTTGCCGGCCTGATGGTTGTCGTTCGGGTAAAGCACCTTGGTCAGCTTGTCGGCTTCTACGCCCTGCTTCTCCGCCTGCAGGAACTTGCCGTCGTTGAAATCGCTCAGGTTGAACGGATGCTGATGGGTCGCCTGCCACAGGCGCAGCGGCTGCGCCACGCCGTTGCGATACCCCAGCACCGGCAAATCCCAGGCTTCGCCGCGCAGGGTGAAGGCGGGGCGCCACAGTTCGCGGCCGTCGGCCTGCTTTTCCAGCTTGCCGCCGATGCCCACGTCCACCGCCAGCGCGGCGTTGTGGCGGAACCACGGATAGCTCTCGCGTTGCCAGTTATCCGGCGCCTCTTGCTGTTGCCCACCTTGGAACGACTGGCAGAACAGCCCGTACTGGTAGTTCAGCCCATAGCCGGTGGCCGGTTGTTCCACCGTCGCCATCGAGTCGAGGAAACAGGCCGCCAACCGCCCCAACCCGCCGTTGCCCAGCGCCGGATCGGTTTCCTGCTCCAGCAGATCCGCCAGCTTGACGTTCTGCTCGGCCAGCGCCTGCTCGACGGTGTCGTACCAGCCCAGGTTGATCAGGTTGTTCGCCGTCAGCCGGCCGATCAGAAACTCCATCGAGATGTAGTTCACGTGGCGCAGCGGTTTGGCGCTTTTGCGCGGCGCCGGCTGCGCGGCCAACTGCTCGGCCAGCGCCGCACTGACGGCTTCCCACCATTGATGTTGCGTCATCTGCTGTGCGGAACTGAGGCCGAACCGTTGCCACTGACGGGCGAGCGCCGCCAGAAAAGCATCCTTCTTGAGCGTAGGCTGTGACATAAGGGAAACTCTCTATCCAGTAAGTGGGTCAAATTGCCGCTATCGTGCCGGTGAGAAAGCCTGACGGCATCATCCCGCCTGGGGATTAGCTGGGGAGGAGGATTGGGGCGTAGCTGGAATTGTGATCTCAGGCACTGTTTGACTCCCTTGCAACGATGCAAAAAAGCCCGCCAACGCGTGCGGCGAGCACTGAGAACGTTAACCCTGACGTTAGCACAAGTATTCGCGCTGCTGAAGTTTTGTCCATGGCCGGAAATGCGATCCGCCACCGCATCGCCGCGCGCCGGCGCCAAACGTAAAAAAGTGTGATCGATAGCAACTTAACTCCAAGCCGATGCGGAAGCTTGTTGCAATACGTTTAGGGTTGGCAGAAGTTAGGGGGAGCTATTAATTACGAACCATAAAATAATTAGCGCCACTCCAATCCCGGCGGGAACCGCGATTTATACCCTGGAATACTATGCTGATCCCATCAAAACTGAGCCGCCCGGTACGGCTGCAAAATACCGTGATCCGCGATCGCCTGCTGGCCAAACTGGCCAGCGCGGGCAACTATCGTCTGACACTGGTCAATTGCCCGGCGGGATACGGGAAAACCACGCTGATCGCCCAATGGGCGGCCGGCAAGGCCGATCTGGGCTGGTATTCCCTGGATGAGAGCGACAACCAGCCGGAGCGCTTCGCCAGCTACCTGATCGCCGCGCTGCAGCAGGCCAGCGGCGGCCGCTGCGTCAAGAGCGAGGCGCTGAGCCAGAAACACCAGTATGCCAGCCTGTCGGCGCTGTTCGCCCAGCTGTTTATCGAGCTGGCCGACTGGCATCAACCGCTGTACCTGGTGATCGACGACTATCACCTGATCACCAACGACGCCATTCACGAAGCCATGCGCTTTTTCCTGCGCCATCAGCCGGAAAACCTGACGCTGCTCCTGCTCTCGCGCACCCTGCCGCCGCTCGGCATCGCCAACCTGCGGGTGCGCGATCAGCTGCTGGAAATGGGCACGCAACAGCTGGCGTTCACGCACCAGGAGGCCAAACAGTTCTTCGATTGCCGCCTGGCGGCGCCGATGGAGCAGCAGGACAGCAGCCGCCTGTGCGACGAAGTCGAAGGCTGGGCCACCGCGCTGCAGCTGATCGCGCTGTCGGCCCGCCAATCTGCTTCGTCCGCTCAACTGTCGGCCAAGCGGCTGGCGGGGCTGAACGCCAGTCACCTGTCCGACTATCTGGTGGACGAAGTGCTGGATCACGTCGATGCCGATGCGCGCGCCTTCCTGCTGCGCTGTTCGGTGTTGCGCTCGATGAACGACGCGCTGATCGTGCGGCTGACCGGCGAAGACAACGGCCAGCAACGGCTGGAGGAGCTGGAGCGCCAGGGGCTGTTTATCCACCGCATGGACGACACAGGCGAATGGTTCAACTTCCATCCGCTGTTCGCCTCTTTCCTGCGCCAGCGCTGCCAGTGGGAACTGGCGCTGGAGCTGCCGGGGTTGCACCGCGCCGCCGCCGAGGGCTGGCTGGCGCTGGGGTATCCGGCGGAGGCCATACACCATGCGCTGGCGGCCAGCGACGTCAGCATGCTGCGCGATATCCTGCTGCAACACGCCTGGTCGCTGTTCCACCACAGCGAACTGGCCTTGCTGGAGGAGTGCCTCAACGCGCTGCCCTATGAGCGCCTGATCCAAAACCCCAAGCTGGCGCTGCTGCAGGCCTGGCTGGCGCAGAGCCAGCACCGCTACAGTGAGGTCAACACCCTGCTGGAGCGCGCCGAGCGCACCATGCGCGAGCAGAAAATCGAGATAGACCAAACGCTGCACGCCGAGTTTGACGCCTTGCGCGCCCAGGTGGCGATCAACGCCGGCAAACCGGAAGAAGCCGAGCGGCTGGCGACCGAAGCGTTGAAATTCCTGCCGCTGTCGAGCTATTACAGCCGCATCGTCGCCACCTCGGTGACCGGCGAAGTGCACCACTGCAAGGGCGAACTGGCGCGCGCGCTGCCGATGATGCAGCAGACCGAGCAGATGGCGCGTCGTCATCAGGCCAACCATTACGCGCTCTGGGCGCTGCTGCAGCAGAGCGAAATCCTTATCGCCCAAGGCTTCCTGCAGGCCGCTTACGAAACCCAGGACAAGGCGTTCGAACTGATCCGCGAGCAGCACCTGGAACAGCTGCCGATGCACGAGTTCCTGCTGCGCATCCGCGCGCAGATCCTGTGGTCGTGGTCGCGGCTGGACGAGGCGGAAGACGCGGCGCGCAGCGGGCTGAAAATCCTGGCCAACTACCAACCGCAACAGCAGTTGCAGTGCATCGCCATGCTGGCCAAATGCTCGCTGGCGCGCGGCGATCTGGACAACGCCAATACCCATCTGCAGCGCTGCGAAACCCTGCTGCACGGCGCGCACTATCATCGCGACTGGCTGACCAACACCGACAAATCGCGGGTGATCCACTGGCAGATGACCGGCGACACCGCCGCCGCCGCCCAGTGGCTGCGTCATACCGAAAAACCCGGCATGGCGGACAACCATTTCACGCAGGGCCAATGGCGCAACATCGCGCGGGTGCAGATCCTGCTCGGCCAGTATGAAGAGGCCGGCGTGGTGCTGGATGAACTGAACGAAAACGCTCGCCGCCTGCGGCTGGTGAGCGATCTCAACCGCAATCTGCTGCTCAGCAACCAGCTCTACTGGCTGCAAGAGCGCAAGGGCGAAGCGCAGCAGGCGTTGATCGAAGCGCTGTCGCTGGCCAACCGCACCGGCTTTATCAGCCACTTCGTCATCGAGGGCGAAGCGATGGCGCAGCAGCTGCGCCAGCTGATCCAGCTCAACACGCTGCCGGAGCTGGAACAGCATCGCGCCCAGCGTATCTTGCGCGACATCAACCAGCATCATCGGCACAAGTTCGCGCATTTTGACGAGAACTTCGTCGATAAGCTGCTGACCCACCCGCAGGTGCCGGAACTGATCCGCACCAGCCCGCTGACCCAACGCGAATGGCAAGTGCTGGGGCTGATCTATTCCGGTTACAGCAACGACCAGATCGCCGGTGAGCTGGATGTGGCGGCCACCACCATCAAGACGCACATCCGCAACCTGTATCAGAAACTGGGCGTGGCCCATCGCCAGGAGGCGGTGCAGCAGGCGCAGCAACTGCTGAAAATGATGGGGTACGGCGCGTAAAAACCCTGATATCCCTCTGGTCTTAAACGCCGCAGAGTTGGTTACAATAGCGGCGTCCCCCTATTACGAGGCAGTCAGCAGTATGGAACAGTTCGAAGCGATCAACGTTGAGCAGGCGTACACCCGCTGGAAAGAGGGCAGCGCCGCCCTGGTCGACATCCGCGATCCGCAAAGTTTTGAAGCCGGGCATACGCCGGGCGCTTTTCACCTCACCAACGCCACCCTGTCGGCCTTTATGCAGCAAAACGACTTCGAGCGGCCGGTGATGGTGATGTGCTACCACGGCAACAGCAGCCGCAGCGCGGCGCAGTACCTGCTGCACCAGGGGTTCGACGCGGTCTACAGCATTGACGGCGGCTTCGAAGCCTGGGCCCGCCAGTATCCGCAAGACGTGGAAACCTCTGCCTGATCCCCGCTGCCCGCCGTGCGTCGGCGGGCTTCCCCTTCGTTTTTGTGCGCGTTTTCGCGGGTTTTTCGCAGATCCGTTTGCCAGCGCTCAGGATTTCGACGTTATAATCGGCCGTCAGGGTCACCGGCGAGCAAGCCGCGGCCAAAATCATTCACTTACGACGGAAGAGCAATGGTTAGAGTAATCGCCATATCCAACCCGCGCCTGGCGCTGGCCTTTGTCGACTATATGGCGACCCAGGGCATCCGGCTTGAGCTGCGCAACAGCGGCGAGGCGGCGGAAATCTGGCTGGCCGACGACGGTCACCTCGAGCAGGTGCAACACGAGCTGCAGCAGTTTCTGGCCGATCCGCTCAACCGCCGTTATCAGGCTGCCAGCTGGCAGACCGGCCATACCGACGCCGGCCTGCATTATCAGAGCGAATCCTACCTGCACACCCTGCGCAGCAAGGCCGGGCCGCTGACGCTCGGCGTGATGGTGCTGTGCATCGCGGTCTATATTCTGATGCAGGCGCTGGGCGACGATACCGTGATGTACTGGCTCTCCTGGCCGCAGGACAGCAGCCAATACACGCAGCTGTGGCGCTGGGTCAGCCATGCGTTCCTGCATTTCTCCCTGCTGCATATCCTGTTTAACCTGATGTGGTGGTGGTATCTCGGCGGCCAGATGGAAAAACGCCTCGGCGCCGGCAAGCTGTTCGTGCTGGCGGTGGTGTCGGCGTTCTTCAGCGGCTGGGCGCAATCGTTGTTCAGCGGCGCGCTGTTCGGCGGGCTGTCGGGCGTGGTTTATGCGCTGATGGGCTATGTGTGGCTGTCGGGCGAACGGGCGCCGGAGCGCGGCCTGATGCTGCCGCGCGGCCTGATGGTGTTCTCGGTGCTGTGGCTGGTGGCCGGATATTTCGATATTTTAGGAATGTCGATCGCCAACGCGGCACACATAGCCGGTTTAGTGTTAGGGTTATTGATGGCATTTTGGGATACGCGTCATCGCGCACACAACGAACAATAACAGCCGGGAGCTATGCCCCAATGGGCATAGCGGGCGTTTTAGGGGATTATCGTGAAGCAAACACAGCGTCATGACGCAATTATCGAGCTGGTGCGCCTGCAGGGTTACGTCAGCACGGAAGAGCTGGTCGAACATTTTGACGTCAGCCCGCAAACGATTCGCCGCGATTTGAATGACCTGGCCGACCAGAACAAGATCCAGCGTCACCACGGCGGCGCGGCGCTGCCTTCCAGCTCGGTCAACGCTGCCTATAACGATCGCAAGGTGATGTGGTCGGAAGAGAAGGCCCGCATCGCGCAGCGCGTCGCCAGCCAGATCCCGGACGGCGCCACGCTGTTCATCGATATCGGCACCACGCCGGAGGCGGTGGCCCATGCGCTGATGAACCACAAGAACCTGCGCGTAGTCACCAACAACCTTAACGTCGCCACCCTGCTGACCGCCAAGGAAGACTTCCGCCTGATCCTGGCCGGCGGCGAAGTGCGCACCCGCGACGGCGGCATCATGGGCGAAGCCACGCTGGACTTCATCTCCCAATTCCGCCTCGATTACGGCATTCTCGGCATCAGCGGCATCGATATGGACGGCTCGCTGCTCGAATTCGACTATCACGAAGTGCGCACCAAACGCGCGATTATCGAAAATTCCCGCTGCGTGATGCTGGTGACCGACCACTCCAAATTCGGCCGCAACGCCATGGTCAACCTGGGCAACATGAACCTGATCGACTACCTGTTTACCGACCAGCTGCCGCCGCCGAGCGTGATGAAAATCATCGAACAGTACGACGTGCAGCTGGAGCTGTGCTGATTCGGCCTTAACCTGCGGGGCGCGCCGCCGCCCCGTTTCATCCCTTTAACCCCCCTCACCGACAGCCGTTTGCCCGCCCGCGCCATATCCATGCTACTTGTGTGACTATCATCACCAAACTGTTACCTCTATCACGCCTAAATGTTTTTGTTTGGTTAACTCTTGGCTTGCTTGTTGGTTTTTGATTACAATCATGAGCGAAAACGAACATGAAAGAGCTATTTCGAACATCTGGAGGAAGATGACGTGGAAACCAAAGACTTGATCGTTATCGGTGGCGGCATCAACGGTGCCGGCATCGCGGCGGATGCTGCCGGGCGCGGGCTGTCGGTACTGCTACTGGAAGCGCAAGACTTGGCCTGTGCTACGTCTTCCGCCAGTTCCAAACTGATCCACGGTGGCCTGCGCTACCTGGAACACTACGAATTCCGTCTGGTGAGCGAAGCGCTGGCCGAGCGTGAAGTGCTGCTGAAGCTGGCGCCGCACATCGCGTTCCCGATGCGTTTCCGCCTGCCGCACCAGCCGCACCTGCGTCCGGCCTGGATGATCCGTATCGGCCTGTTCCTGTACGATCACCTGGGCAAACGCACCAGCCTGCCGGGCAGCAAGGGTTTGCGCTTTGGACCAGAGTCGGTGCTGAAGCCTGAACTGAAGCGCGGTTTCGAATATTCCGACTGCTGGGTCGACGATGCTCGCCTGGTGGTGCTGAACGCGCAGGAAGTGGAAAAACGCGGCGGCGAAGTGCGCACCCGCACCAAAGTGACCCGCGCATGGCGTGAAAACGGCCTGTGGATGGTGGAAGCGGTCGATATCGACAGCGGCAAAACCTTCACCTGGCGCGCCAAAGGCCTGGTGAACGCCACCGGCCCGTGGGTGAAAAACTTCTTCGACGACGGCCTGAAGCTGAAATCGCCTTACGGCATCCGCCTGATCAAAGGCAGCCACATCGTGGTGCCGCGCGTGCACGATCAGCCGCAGTCTTACATTCTGCAGAACGAAGACCACCGCATCGTGTTCGTGATCCCGTGGAATGACGAGTTCTCCATCATCGGCACCACCGACGTGGAGTACAAAGGCGATCCGAAAGACGTGAAGATCGACGAGAACGAAATCGCTTATCTGCTGAAAGTGTACAACGACCACTTCAAGAAGCAGCTGGGCCGCGACGACATCGTCTGGACTTACTCCGGCGTGCGTCCGCTGTGCGACGACGAATCCGATTCACCGCAGGCGATCACCCGCGATTACACGCTGGACGTGCACGATGAGCAGGGCAAAGCGCCGCTGCTGTCGGTCTTCGGCGGCAAACTGACCACCTACCGCAAGCTGGCCGAGCATGCGATGGAAAAACTGGCCCACTACTACCCAGGCTGCGGCCCGGCGTGGACCAAAAACGCCACGCTGCCGGGCGGTGACATCGACGGCGACCGCGACGGTTACGCGGCCAAACTGCGCCGTGCGCACGGCTGGCTGCCGGAAGCTCTGGCGCGCCGCTATGCCCGCACCTACGGCAGCCAGAGCGAGCTGATCCTGGCCGGCGCCAACGGCCTCGCCGATCTGGGCGAAGAGTTCGGCCACGGTCTGTATGAAGCCGAACTGCGCTACCTGACCGAGAAAGAGTGGGTCGTAGAGCTGGACGACGCCATCTGGCGCCGCACCAAGCTGGGCATGTGGCTGGACGAAGCGCAGCAGGCGCGAGTGAAAGCCTGGCTGGCGGAACACGCGAAAACGAAAGCGCTGTCTCTGGCTTCCTGAGCTGCAGCGTAACGAAAAAGGGCCGGTTATCCGGCCCTTTGCTTTTTTCCTCTCTCGCTTTACAGCTTCACCGGCTTAATGTGCCAAATTTCATCCGCGTATTCCTGAATGGTGCGATCGGATGAGAAGTAGCCCATATTGGCGATATTCAGCACCGCGCGCCGCGTCCACTCGTCCTGATTGAGATAGACCTCGTCCACCTTGTCCTGCGTGTCCACATAGCTGCGGTAATCCGCCAACAGCTGATAGTGGTCGCCGAGGTTGACCAGCGAGTCGAACAAGTTGCCATAGCGTTTCGGCTCTTCCGGGCTGAACACCCCGGTGGCGATCTGCGTCAGCGCCTGATGCAGCTCCGGGTCCTGCTCATAGTACTGGCGCGGGTTGTAACCGTTGCGGCGCAGTTCCTCAACCTGCTCGGCGGTATTGCCGAAGATAAAGATATTCTCCTCCCCCACGTGCTCGCGCATCTCGACGTTGGCGCCGTCCAGCGTGCCGATGGTCAGCGCGCCGTTCAGCGCGAACTTCATGTTGCTGGTGCCCGAGGCCTCGGTGCCCGCCAGCGAGATCTGTTCCGACAGATCCGCCGCCGGGATAATGATCTGCGCCAGGCTGACGCCGTAGTTCGGGATGAACACCACCTTCAGTTGGGTATGCACGCGCGGATCGTTGTTGATCACTTTGGCCACGTCGTTGATCAGGCGGATGATCTGCTTGGCGGCATAGTAGGCAGAGGCCGCCTTGCCGGCGAAGATCACCACCCGCGGTACGCGCTCGATGTCAGGGTCGGCCAGCAAACGGTTATACAGCGTGATGACGTGCAGTACGTTGAGCAGCTGCCGTTTGTACTCGTGGATGCGCTTGATTTGCACATCGAACAACGCATCCGGGTTGACCACCACGTTGAGCGTTTTGGCGATGTACAGCGCCAGCCGCTCCTTGTTCTGCCGTTTGGCGCGCTGCACCGCCTGCAGGAAGCTCGGGTAATCGACGTTGGTTTTGATCTCGCTCAGTTGGCTGAGATCGGTGCGCCAGGTTTGACCGATGCAGTCGTCCAGCACCGCCGCCAGCGGCGGGTTGGCCAGCGCCAGCCAACGGCGCGGCGTCACTCCGTTGGTTTTGTTGCAGAAACGGGTCGGGAATAGCCGGGCGAAGTCGGCGAACAGCGACTGCACCATCAGTTCGGAATGCAGGGCGGAAACGCCGTTGACCTTGTGGCTGGCCACCACCGCCAGCCACGCCATGCGCACCCGGCGGCCGTTGGTTTCGTCGATGATCGAGACCCGCGCCAGCAGATCGTTGTCGTCCGGCGCCACTTCCTGCACCATCTTGAGGAAGTGATCGTTGATTTCGAAAATCAGCTGCAGATGGCGCGGCAAGATGCGGCCAATCATATCCAGCGGCCAGGTCTCCAGCGCCTCGCTCATCAGCGTGTGGTTGGTGTAAGAGAACACCTGCTCCACCACTTCCCAGGCGTCGAGCCACTTGAATTTATGCTCGTCGATCAGCCGGTGCATCAGCTCCGGAATCGACAATACCGGGTGGGTGTCGTTGAGGTGAATGGCGATCTTGTCCGCCAGATTGTCGAAGGTTTTGTGCATCAGCCAATGGCGGTTGAGGATATCCTGCACCGTGGCCGACACCAGGAAATACTCCTGCCGCAGCCGCAGCTCGCGCCCGGACGAGGTCGAATCGTCCGGATAGAGCACGCGCGACACGTTCTCCGAATGGTTTTTGTCTTCCACCGCCGCGAAGTAATCGCCCTGGTTGAACTTGCCGAGGTTGATCTCATTACTGGCCTGCGCGCCCCATAACCGCAGCGTGTTGGTGGCGTCGGTGTCAAAACCGGGGATCACCTGATCGTAGGCGATGGCCACGACCTCTTCGGTCTCCAGCCAGCGCGCCTTGGCTCCCTCCTGCTGCACGCGGCCGCCGAAGCGCACCTTGTAGCGGGTGTTATGGCGCGGAAACTCCCACGGATTGCCGTACTCCAGCCAGTAGTCCGGCGACTCCATCTGTTGGCCGTTGACGATGTTCTGCTTGAACATGCCGTATTCATAACGAATGCCGTAGCCGCGCCCCGGCAGCGCCAGCGTCGCCAGCGAGTCGAGGAAACAGGCTGCCAGCCGGCCCAGGCCGCCGTTACCGAGCCCGGGGTCGTTTTCCTCCTCCAGCAGCTCCGCCAGGTTCAGCCCCATCTCGTTCAGCGCGTTGTCGATATCCTGATAGATGCCCATCGACAGGAGCGCGTTTGACAGGGTGCGGCCGATCAGGAACTCCATCGACAGGTAATACACCTGCCGCACGTCTTGAGACAGCTGGGCGCGGTTGGAACGCAGCCAGCGCTCCACCATGCGATCGCGTACCGCGAACAGCACGGCGTTCAGCCAATCGTGCCGGTTGGCGATGGCAGGATCCTTGCCGACGATAAACATCAGCTTATAGGCGATGGAGTGTTTCAGCGCTTCCACACTGACCGTAGGTGAGGTGTAACTAAACGGTGAAGTCATGGCTTTTTAATCCCTTGTGGGGAGCCCCGCCATTCGCCGCGGAATAGCGGGCTCCGCTGAACATGGACGCGGCACGCCGCGCCCCGACAATCTACCCTTACGGCTGCCCGCCGCGCGTCAACCCGAAACGCGAAACGCGGGCTACAAGCGTTGATAAAGCGATAAATACTCTTTCGCCGCCACCGGCCAGCCGAAGTCCACGCTCATGGCGTGGCGCTGAACGTGGCGCCAGTGTTTCGGCCGGCTCCACAGCACCATGGCGCGGCGGATGGCGTTGCCCAGCGCGACAGCGTCGCAATCGTCGAACACGAATCCGCTGGCGGTGCCGTCAGCCAGGTTCTCCAGCGCGCAGTCCACCACCGTGTCCGCCAGTCCGCCGGTGCGGCGCACCAGCGGCAGCGTGCCGTATTTCAGGCCGTAGAGCTGCGTCAGGCCGCAGGGCTCGAAGCGGCTCGGCACCAGAATAACGTCGGCGCCGCCGATGATGCGGTGGGAGAAGGATTCGTGATAACCGATCTGCACGCCGACCTGTTCAGGGTAGTCGGCGGCGGCGGCCAGAAACGCCTGTTGCAGCACCGCATCGCCGGCGCCCAGCAGCGCCAGCTGCCCGCCCTGCGCCAGCAGTTCAGGCAACGCCTGCAGCACCAGATCGAGGCCTTTCTGGCTGGTCAATCGGCTCACTACCGCGAACACCGGCAGTGATTCGTCCACCTTCAGCCCCATGGCCTTTTGCAGATGCAGCTTGTTTTTGACCTTGCTTTTCAGATCGTCGGCGTCATAGCGGGCGCTCAGCCGCGGGTCGTGGGCCGGATCCCAAATCTTGTCGTCCACCCCGTTGAGGATGCCGCTCAGCCTGCCCTGCCGCTGCCGCTCCTGCAGCAGCCCCTCCATGCCGTAGCCAAACTCCGGCCGGGTGATCTCACGCGCATAGGTCGGGCTGACGGCGGTCACGTGATCGGCATAAAACAGCCCGGCCTTGAGGAACGACATCTGGCCGTAGAACTCCAGGCCATAGACGTTGTAGAACGACGCCGGCAGCCACAGCTCGGTCACGTGATGGGCGGAGAACAGCCCTTGATAGGCCAGGTTATGCACCGTGAACACCGAACGCGCCGGGTGGCCGTTGGCGGCCAGATAGGCGCAGCTAAGACCGGCGTGCCAGTCGTGGGCATGCACCAGCTGCGGGCGCCAGTAGCGATCCAGCCCCTTGGCCAGCTCGCAGGCCATCCAGCCCAGCAGCGCAAAGCGGCGGTGGTTGTCGGGGTAGGCATACATGGACTGATCGTGGTACGGACTGCCCGGCCGGTCATACAGCCAGGGCGCATCGATCAGGTAAATGCCCACGCCATGGTAGGTGCCGTAACGCAGGCCAACCCGGCCGGCGAACGAGTCTATCTCCGCCACCAGCACGGTGTCGGGTATGCCGTTGCGTACGTCAGGGAAAGCGGGCAATAGCACCCGAACATCGGCGCCTTCGGCGATTTGCGCCGCCGGCAGCGCGCCAACCACGTCTGCGAGTCCGCCCGTTTTCAGCAGGGGGAACATTTCAGAACATACGTGTAAGACCTGCATTATCACTCCTGAAAGTCGGCCGAAGGCCTCTGGATAAGAAATAAAGCAGGCTTGCCGCTGTTATGTGTGCCGCGTTGCGCAAGCCATCGAACCGTTCATCGGGCGGCAGGCTATCGTTCTGCCCCCCACGTTAACTCACAATTTTGACAACATTTCGCGCGTCACCAGCACGATGCCGCCTTCCGAGCGATAGAAACGCTTGCTGTCCTCATCGGCGTTTTCCCCGATCACCATGCCCTCCGGAATGTGGCAGGCGCGGTCTATGATGCAGCGCCGCAGGCGGCAGGAACGGCCGACGTTCACGTCCGGCAACAATACGGTAGAGTCGATGGTGCAGAACGAGTTCACTCGCACGCGCGGGAACAGCACCGAATGCACCACCACCGACCCGGACACGATGCAACCGCCGGACACCAGCGAATTCATGGTCATGCCATGGCTACCGGAGCGATCCTGCACGAACTTGGCCGGCGGCAGCGGTTCCATGTGGGTGCGGATCGGCCAGGCGCGGTCGTACATGTCCAGCTCCGGCGTCACCGACGCCAGATCGAGATTGGCGCGCCAGTAGGCGTCCAGCGTGCCCACGTCGCGCCAGTAAGGCGGCAGATCGGGGTTGGACGTCACGCAGGACAAGGTAAACGGATGCGCCCACGCCGCCTGCTGCGCGGTGATTTTCGGGATCAGATCCTTGCCGAAATCGTGGCTGGAACCGGGGATCGACATATCCTCTTCCAGCAGCTGGAACAGATAGGCGGCATTAAAAATATAGATGCCCATGCTGGCCAGCGACATATCCGGGTTGCCCGGCATCGCCGGCGGATCGGCGGGCTTTTCCAGAAACTCGATGATACGGTCGCTTTCATCCACCTTCATCACGCCGAATTCGCCGGCTTCGCTGCGCGGCACCGGCAGGCAGGCCACGGTGCACTGAGCGCCTTTCTCGACGTGATCGATCAGCATGCGCGAATAATCCATCTTGTAGATGTGATCGCCCGCCAGGATCACCACGTATTCGGCCTCGTAGCGGCGGATGATATCCAGGTTCTGGTACACCGCGTCGGCGGTGCCCTTGTACCAATGCTCGGTGCTGAGGCGCTGCTGGGCCGGCAGCAGATCGACGAACTCGTTCATCTCCTCGTTGAGGAACGACCAGCCGCGCTGAATGTGCTGCACCAGCGTGTGCGACTGGTATTGGGTGATCACGCCGATGCGGCGGATGCCGGAGTTCAGGCAGTTCGACAAGGCGAAGTCGATGATGCGGAATTTGCCGCCAAAGTGGACGGCGGGCTTGGCGCGGGTGGAGGTCAAATCTTTCAAACGTGAGCCGCGGCCGCCGGCCAGGATCAGCGCTACGGATTTAATCGGCAACTGGCGCGCCAACATCAGGGGGTCTTTATTTTCAAACCTAACCATAGCGGACTCCTTTTATTATTTCCGTACCAGAACGCAAAGCGAGCGCGCGGCCTGGTGCCAGGCGGGCAATACCGCCCGTGAGTCTTCCTGAGTGAACGGGGCGACAACCTGCCAATCGCCTTCCGGCAATCTCATCTCCGTCGTTTGCGGCGTGGCGTTGACCAGCAGCAGCCAGCGCTGCGACAGCAGGATCTGCATGAGCGGCTCGCCCTGCTCCCACTGCTGCGCGTCGAGCGGCTGGCCTTGCGCGTTCAGCCACTGCACGCTGCCGTCGTCCTGCTGCCACCAGCGATCCTGCTGCAGCGCGGGGATCTGGCGGCGCAGCGCGATCAGCGCCGCGACGTAATCGGTCAGTGCGTCATCCGCCGTGGCCCAATCGAGCCAGGTGGTGGCGTTGTCCTGACAATAGGCATTGTTGTTCCCCTGCTGGCTGTGTCCCTGTTCATCGCCGGCCAGCAGCATCGGCGTTCCCTGGGACAGTAACAGCGTGGCGAGCATCGCCCGCTGGCTGGCCCTGCGGCGTTGCACAATGTCGTCGTCGGCGACCAGGCCTTCGACGCCGTGGTTGTTGCTGAAATTGCGATCGCTGCCGTCGCGGTTGCCCTCGCCGTTGGGCTGATTGTGTTTCTCGTTGAAGCTGACCACGTCCTGCAGGGTAAAACCGTCATGCGCGGTCAGCATATTGACGGTGGCGTAAGGCGCCCGCCCGCGCTGGTTGTACAGATCGCTGGAAGCGGCAAAACGCCGGGCGAACTGGCCGAGCGACACGCCGCTCTGCAGCCAAAAACGGCGCATGTCGTCGCGGTAATGATCGTTCCATTCGGCGAAGCGGCCGGGAAATGCCCCCACCTGATAGCCGCCGGGACCAATGTCCCAGGGTTCGGCGATCAGCTTGCAGCGCGACAGCAGATCGTCCGCCAGCATCGCCTGGAACAGCGGCGCATCGCGATCGAATCCCGGCGTGCGGCCCAGCACGCTGCCCAGATCGAAGCGGAAGCCGTCGACGTGGCACTCCCGCACCCAAAAATGCAGGCAATCCATCACCCAGGCTACGCCCTGCGGCTGATCCAACCGCAGGGTGTTGCCGCAGCCAGTGTCGTTGACGTAGTCCCCTTCGGGCGTCAGCCAGTAGTAACTCAGATTATCGATGCCGCTCAGCGACAGCATCGGCCCATCCCTGTCCAGCTCGGCGCTGTGGTTGAACACCACGTCGAGGATCACCTCGATGCCGGCTTGGTGCAGCGCCTTGACCGCATCGCGGAATTCGTTGAGCGGCGTGGCATCGGTGCTCAGGCTGGCGTAGCGGTTGTCCGGCGCATAGGGCGCCAGCACGTTATAGCCCCAGTAGTTGATCAGCCCCAGCCGCTGCAAGCGCGGTTCGGAGGTATGTTGCTGCACCGGCAACAGTTCCAGCGCGGTGATGCCGAGGCGTTTAAAGTGGGCGATCATCACCGGGTGCCCCAATGCGGCGAAACTGCCGCGCAGCGCCGGCGGGATCTGCGGGTGCAGCAGCGTCAGGCCGCGCACGTGCGCTTCGTAAATCACCGTCTGCCCCCAGGGCGTGGCAGGCGGGCGATCGTCCTGCCAGTCATACTGTTCGTCCACCACCACGCACTTCGGCATCAGCTCCGCGCTGTCGTGCGGGTCCGGCTGCTCGTAACCGCCGTGCAGGTGCGGGTGATCCGCCACCGGCCCTTCCACCGCGCGCGCAGCCGGATCGAGCGCCAGCTTGTTGGGGTTGAAACGCTGCCCGTTCGCCGGGTCAAACGGGCCGTAGACCCGGTAACCGTAACGTTGCCCCGGCCTGCCGCCCGGCAAGTAGCCATGCCAGATATCGCCGCTGCGCGCCGGCAGCGGCAGGCGCATTTCGCGCTGCTGGCCGTCGAACAGGCACAGCTCCACCCGCTCGGCGTGCGCCGAGTACAAGGTAAAGTTGATGCCTTCGCCGTCGTAATGCGCGCCCAGCGGCGCGGCGAGGCCGGCCATCAGCTCCGTCATGGCGCCTCCCGCAGCAGATAAATGGTCGCCAGCGGCGGCAGCGTTACGCAGATGGAGAAGTCGCGGCCATGGCTGCCGACCGCTTCGGAAGAGACCCGCCCCTGATTGCCGGCGTTGCTGCCATGATAGTGGTGCGAATCGGTATTGAGGATCTCGCGATAGTTACCGGCGCGGGAAATGCCGATGCGGTAGCGATAGCGCGGCACCGGGGTAAAGTTGCTGATGGCGATCAGCTCATTGCCCTGCGAATCGTAGCGCGCAAAGGCGAACACCGAGTTATCGTGATCGTCGACCACCAGCCACTCGAAGCCGTCCGGGAAGTAGTCGCGCTCGTACAGCGGCGCCTGCTGCCGGTAGCAGTGGTTCAGATCGCGCACCAGCCGCTGCACGCCGTTATGCCAATTATCCAACCCTTCCAATAAATGCCAGTCAAGGCTGGTATCGAAATTCCACTCGCGCCCTTGCGCGAACTCGCAGCCCATAAACAGCAGCTTTTTGCCCGGATGCGCCCACATAAAGCCGTAATAGGCGCGCAGGTTGGCGAACTTTTGCCAGGCATCGCCCGGCATACGGTCGAGGATCGATTTTTTGCCGTGCACCACTTCATCGTGCGAGATAGGCAATACGAAGTTCTCGGTATAGGCGTACAGCATGCCGAAGGTCATCTGGTTGTGGTGATACTTGCGGTGCACCGGATCGCACTTCATATAATTGAGCGTGTCGTGCATCCAGCCGAGGTTCCATTTGTAGTGGAACCCCAGGCCGTTGGCATCCGGCGGCAGGGTGACGCCGGGATAGTCGGTGGACTCCTCCGCCAACGTCACCGCCCCCGGCTGCGCCTGGCCGATAGTCTGGTTGGTATAACGCAGGAAGGCGATGGCCTCCAGGTTCTCGTTGCCGCCGTAGTAATTCGGCACCCACTCGCCGTCGGCGCGGCTGTAATCGCGATAGATCATCGACGCCACCGCATCGACCCGCAGCGCGTCGATGCCGAAACGCTCCAGCCAATACAGCGCGTTGCCCGCCAGGTAGTTGCGCACCTCGTGACGACCGTAGTTGTAGATCAGCGTATTCCAGTCCTGATGGTAGCCCTCGCGCGGATCGGCGTACTCGTACAGCGCAGTGCCGTCGAAATTCGCCAGGCCGTAGGCGTCGCTCGGGAAGTGCCCCGGCACCCAGTCGAGGATCACGTTGATGCCCGCCTCATGCGCCGCCGCCACAAACGCCCTGAAGTCGGCCGGCGTGCCGAAGCGCCGGGTCGGCGCATACAGCCCCAGCGGCTGATAGCCCCAGCTGCCGTCGAACGGGTGCTCGTTGATCGGCAGCAGCTCGATATGGGTGAATCCCATGTCCTTCACATAATCGATCAGCTGCACCGCCAGCTCGCCGTAGCTGAGCCAGAAGTGGTTGTCAGTGTGGCGGCGCCATGAGCCGAGATGCACCTCGTAGATGGCGATCGGCTGGTCAAAATCGTTGGCGCGGCGGCGCGCCGGCGTCGACGGCACCACCTCCGGCAGCGGCGCCACCAGCGAGGCGGTATCCGGGCGCATCTGCGCCTCGAAGGCGTAAGGATCGGCTTTCAACTGAGTATTGCCGTAGCAATCGACGATTTCATATTTGTACAGCTGGCCGGCCTGCACGCCGGGCAAGAACAGCTCCCAGATGCCGTTTTCACGCCGCAGACGCATCGGGTGGCGGCGGCCGTCCCAGAAGTTGAATTCCCCTACCACCGAAACACGCTGGGCGTTGGGCGCCCAGACCGCAAAGCTGACGCCGTCGATGCCATCCAGCGTGACGAGGTGGGCGCCCAGCCGTTCATAGGGGCGCAAATGCGTACCCTCAGCCAATAGCCAACTGTCGATATCCTGCAGCAGTGGGCCGAACCGATAAGGATCGTCGACGATCTGTTGATGATCGCGCCAGCTGACCTGCAGCTGATAGCGGAAAGGATTTTTGCGCCGCGGCACCACCGCGCTGAAGAAACCGCGCGGATCGTCGCAGTTCAGCTGCACCAGCCGCCGGCCGGTTTGCTGTTCCACCAGCCAGACTGCGCCGGCGTCCGGCAGCAGCGCGCGCACCTGCAGACCGTTATCGGTCGCATGCATGCCAAGCAGAGCGAAGGGATCGGCGTAATGGCCGGCGATGATCTGATCAATCACGTCACGATCGGGAAGTACAGGCATAGTCTTCTTCCTTAGATTAACAGCATGATCTAAGCACGGCTTGTTGATTATTCCTTGGCCGTTTTGGTCATCATGCAATGCATTCGGACTCTAAAGCGTGATTGCGGTCGGTTATTGACCAATCTTTACTCTGCCGACCTGAATTTCGCTCTTTATGCTTATTTTTTGAAATATTTCAGTCATGGTGAAAAATTGTCCACCCATGCGTTAAGCATAGCCAATGTCTGTTAAAAACTGCTCAGCATTGCTCAGGAAAATTCTTCATTAAGAAAACTGCCAGCCTGGCGGCGTTTGCATGCGGCGGCTGACGAGGAGACAGGCGGTATCCCGCCTATTGAAACGAGGCTGGCGATGACGCTGCCCGACGCGGTGCGCGGCGAACAAAAAAGCGGAAAATAAGGCATTAGGGGGCTGAAAGCAGCCAGCCCCCTGGAAGTGCGGGTTTACAGCAGGATGCGCAGCATGCGGCGCAGCGGCTCGGCCGCGCCCCACAGCAGTTGGTCGCCCACGGTGAACGCCGACAGGTACTCCGGCCCCATATTCAGCTTGCGCAGACGGCCGACCGGCGTATTCAGCGTACCGGTCACCGCCGCCGGCGTCAGTTCGCGCATGGTCAGTTCGCGGTCGTTCGGGATCACGCGCACCCAGTCGTTATGCGTCGCCAGCATCTGCTCGATTTCCGGCAGCGACACGTCTTTTTTCAGCTTCAGCGTGAACGCCTGGCTGTGGCAGCGCAGCGCGCCGACGCGCACGCACAGACCGTCGACCGGAATCACGCTGGCGGTGTTCAGGATCTTGTTGGTTTCCGCCTGGCCTTTCCACTCTTCGCGGCTCTGGCCGTTGTCGAGCTGCTTGTCGATCCACGGGATCAGGCTGCCGGCCAGCGGCACGCCGAAGTTATCGGTCGGCAGTTTGCCGCTGCGGGTGGCTTCGGTCACCTTGCGTTCGATATCCAGAATCGCGGAGGCCGGGTTCTGCAGCTCTTTCGCCACGTCGGCATGCAGCATGCCCATTTGGGTCAGCAGTTCGCGCATGTGGCGCGCGCCGCCGCCGGAGGCCGCCTGGTAGGTGGCGACCGACGCCCACTCCACCAGATCGTTGGCGAACAGGCCGCCGAGCGACATCAGCATCAGGCTGACGGTGCAGTTGCCGCCGACGAAGGTTTTGATGCCTTTGTCCAGGCCCTGCTGGATCACCGCGTGGTTGACCGGATCCAGGATGATGATGGCGTCGTCCTGCATGCGCAGCGACGAGGCCGCGTCGATCCAGTAACCCTGCCAACCGCTGGCGCGCAGCTTAGGATAAACTTCGTTGGTATAATCGCCGCCCTGACAGGTAATAATGATATCGAGCGCGCTCAGCGCGTCGATGTCATACGCATCCTGCAGCGTGCCCTGCTGGCCGCCGAAGGCCGGCGCGGCGGAACCGTGCTGCGAGGTGGAGAAAAAGACCGGGCGAATGGCGTCGAAATCGCGCTCTTCCGTCATGCGTTGCATGAGAACCGAGCCGACCATTCCGCGCCAACCGATGAAACCAACGTTTTTCATAATATCTGTGTCCCGCCCGGATAAGGGCTTATTAGGTGATAACGAGTTGTGTGCAATATCTCCTCACCTTACAAAATGTCGGCGCGGGCGCAAAGTGAATTTATTCGATGGCTGAGGATTTCTCAGCAATCCTTCTTATAGGCAAGGACGCGGCCGGAAAGGCCGAGGCGTTTTCCCGATCACGAGGTCACCATGACAGAGATGATTTCCGCTACGGTATTGCTGTTTTTAATTATGGATCCGCTGGGCAACCTGCCGATTTTCATGTCAGTGCTCAAGCACCTGGAACCGCGCCGCCGCCGGGTGGTGCTGATCCGCGAGCTGCTGATCGCCCTGCTGCTGATGCTGATCTTCCTGTTCGCCGGCGAGAAAATTCTGGCGTTCCTCAACCTGCGCACCGAAACCGTCTCCATTTCCGGCGGCATCATTCTGTTTCTGATCGCCATCAAGATGATTTTTCCCTCGCAGGAGGGGAACAGCTCCGGGCTGTCCGCCGGCGAGGAACCGTTCCTGGTGCCGCTGGCGATCCCGCTGGTGGCCGGGCCATCGATTCTGGCGGCGCTGATGCTGCTGTCGCACCAGTATCCACATCAGCTGCCGCATTTGGTGGCGGCGCTGCTGATCGCCTGGGGCCTCTCTGCGGCCATTTTGCTGATGTCGAACCTGTTCCTGCGCCTGCTGGGCAGCAAAGGCGTCAGCGCGCTGGAGCGGTTGATGGGGCTGATTCTGGTGATGCTGTCGACCCAGATGTTCCTGGACGGCGTGCGGGCTTACATGAAGCTGTAGGCGCCTGGCGGCGCCGACAACGGTCCGCGTTTAGCGGGCGGTAACGCGGCGAATATAGGCGAGCGTATCGGCAACCACGCCGTCCAGCGGCTGGTTGATGTCGATCGCTTGCACATCCGGCTCCTGCTCGCCCGGCTCTTCCAGCGTGGCGAACTGGGAAATCAACATCTGCGGCTTGAAGAAGTGGCCCTTGCGTTGCTTCAGACGCTCCTCGATCACCGACTGGTCGCCTTTCAGATACAGGAAATGCAGGTTGCTATTCCCTTCGCGCAGGCGGTCGCGATAGCTTTTCTTCAGCGCCGAGCACACCAGCAGCGACACGTCGTTGGTGCGCTGCATGGCGAAGATGGCGTCGTTCAGGGCCGCCAGCCACGGCGCGCGATCGTTGTCGTCCAACGCATGCCCGGAGGACATTTTGATGATGTTGGCGCGCGGGTGCAGGTAATCGCCGTCCAGCATGGCGGCGTTGGCCTGGTGAGCGACAGCGCTGGCCACGGCGGATTTGCCGCTGCCGGAAACGCCCATCAAAACAAATACGTGATTCTGCGGATTGCTCATTGTGTCATGCCCTTATGGGAACTGGCGCGAGCGCGCCAAATGCGTCCCAACTGATAAAGATACTCTGGAACGCCGACGCCCCGCAGGGCGCCGGATAAAGATTATACGACCGTCGCCAGCAGCAGACAGCCCACCAGGCCGCACACCGAGATAATGGTTTCCAACACCGACCAGGATTTGATGGTTTCCATGATGCTCAGGTTGAAATACTCCTTGAACAGCCAGAAGCCCGGATCGTTGACGTGCGAGAAGATGACGCTGCCGGAGCCGACCGCAATCACCATCAGCTCAGGGCTGACGCCGGTGGTGGCGATCAGCGGCGCCACGATGCCGCCGGCGGTGATCGCCGCCACGGTGGCGGAACCCAGCGCCAGACGCAGCGCGGCGGCGATCGACCAGGCCATCAGGATCGGCGAAACGTTGCTGCCTTCCATCAGGCCGGCGATGTACTTCTCAACGCCGCTGTCCACCAGCACCTGCTTGAAGGCGCCGCCGCCGCCAATGATCAACAGCATCATGGCGATGATTTTAATCGAGTCGGTGATGGTGCCCATCACTTCATCCATGGTACGGCCACGGTTCAGGCCGAAGGTGAAGATGGCGATCAGCACGGCGATCAGGGTGGCCATCACCGGGTCGCCGAAGAACTCGGCGAAGCGCAGCAGGCTGTGGCCCTTCGGCAGCACCATTTCAGCGACCGCGCGCAGCGCCATCAGGATCACCGGCACCAGCGACGTGGCGACGCTGACGCCAAAGCTTGGCATCTCCGCGTCGGTAAAGGTTTTCGGGTTGTACAGGCCTTCCGGCACCGGCTTGTCAATGCCTTTCAGGAAGCGGGCATAGACCGGGCCGGCCAGGATCACCGTCGGGATCGCCAGCAGCGTGCCGTACAGCAGGGTTTTACCCATGTCGGCATGGAAGATGGTGGCGATGGCGGTCGGGCCTGGGTGCGGCGGCAGGAAGCCGTGGGTCACCGACAGCGCGGCGGCCATCGGCACGCCGACGTACAGCAGCGGGATACGCGCGGAGGCGGCGATGGTGAACACCAGCGGCAGCAACAGCACGAAGCCCACTTCGTAGAACAGCGCGAAGCCGACGGTGAAGCCGGTCAGCACCACCGCCCATTGAATGTGTTTTCTGCCGAACTTGTCGATCAGCGTGGTGGCGATGCGCTGTGCGCCGCCGCAGTCCGCCAGCAGTTTGCCGAGCATGGCGCCGAAGCCCATGATCAGCGCCAGGCTGCCCAACGTGCCGCCCACGCCGGCCTTGATGGAGCCGATGACCTTATCGACCGGCATACCCTGCGCGATCCCGACCGCCAAAGCAACCAGAACCAGAGAGATAAAGCCGTTCAGCTTGAAGCGGATCATCAGCAGCAGCAGCAGCGCTACGCCGCCTGCAACAATCACTAATGGCATAGTTTTTCTCCAACCTTTTATCGCGACTCTCTTTACAATAGGCGTAAAGCGTGCGGTTGTTTTATTTTTAGGCTCTTTCCCGGTGTTTAAGAAGAGCTGTAGGTGTTGTTGAGTCAGAGGTTCAGTCTTGCAGCAAGATGACCGCGCTCATGTTGTTACCGGTATCATGATACCGGTAACAACATGAGCGCCGGAACCGGGTAACCGGCTAAAATTCGCGTTCTGGGACAGAGATCAAACTTATGCCGGCAACGAGCGGCGGGCTTACAGGCGGGGTAACCAGCGCGCCTCAGGGCGCGCTGTAAAAAGAAAGAGTGTTAAAACAGAACGTTAAAATGGTTCAGATGCTGCCGCCGGGGATCACGGTGAAACCGACGTCCACCATGCGCGGGCACACCGTTTCGCCGCGCAGCCGGGCCAGCAAGCGCTCGGCGCCGATCTGGCCCATGCGTTCGCGCGGCGTCAGCACGCTGGCCAGCTTCGGCACCATCACCTGGCCGATGTCATGGCCGTGGAAACCGGCGATCGCCATGTCCTGCGGGATCGACAGCCCTTGCCGCTGGCATTCGAAGGCCGCGCCGATCGCCAGGTCATCGTTGGTGCAGAAGATACTGTCGATCTGCGGGTAGTCACGCTGCGCCTGGCGCAACAGCTCGCCGCCGGCGGAATAAGAGGAAGAACGCGCGGTCATGATGCTGTACGGCTCCAGGCCGGATTCACGCATCGCCTGCTCATACCCCTGCTGCTTGATGATGGTACGCTCATCCTGACGAGCGCCGAAATAGACCACGTGACGGTGGCCGTGCGCGATGATCTGCTGGGTCATCTGGCGCGCCGCCTCGAAGTTGTTGAAGCCCACCGCCAGATCGATGCACGGCGAGACGCAGTCCATCAGCTCCACCACCGGAATGCCCGCCACCTCGATCATTTTCAGGGTGCGCGGCGTGTGATGGCGCTCAGACAGGATCAGGCCGTCGATATTGTAAGACAGCAGCGAGGTCAGACGTTCTTCTTCACGCTCCGGCAGGTAGCCATAGTGCGCCAGCATGGTCTGATAGTTGTGCGCGTCGGTCACGCTTTCAATGCCGCGCAGCACTTCGGCGAACACCTGGTTGGTCAGCGACGGCAACAGCACGCCAATCGCCCGGCTGGTGGCGTTGGAGAGGATGTCCGGCGCGCGGTTGGGGATGTAGCCCAGCTCATCCAGCGCGACGGCGATTTTTTGCTGCAGGGCGGCGGAAACCTGGTCGGGATTGCGCAGATAACGGCTCACCGTCATCTTGGTCACGCCCACCTTGTCTGCCACATCCTGGAGTACCGGCCGTTTTTTCTTCATTATCAATGAACTGACTAACCGTGAATGGGCAGCCATTTTAGCAAAAAAAACGGCGGGCCGATATTGTCGGTTATGCGACGGCCAACGCAAAAAGGGCTCACACCGTGAGCCCTTGAAATTTACCGCTTAATCACACCGGCGGCAGATCGAACAGCAGGATTTCGCTCTCTTCGTCGGCCTGGATCGTCAGCGCCGATTCATCCCACACCGCGAACGCGTCGCTGATGCCGGCGGTCTGGCCGTTGACCGAGACCTTGCCGCGCACCACCTGGATCCAAACGCGACGGCCGGCGGCGATCGGGCATTCCCCCTGCTCGCCCTTATTCAGCGCCCAACGCGACAGCGTCATATCCTGGAACACCTTCAGCGAGCCGTCACGCGCATCCGGCGACAGCACCAGCTGACGGCCCTGCGGCGCGTCGAACATGCGCTGCTCGTAGCGCGGCTCCAGCCCGACCTGATCCGGGATGATCCAAATCTGGTACAGGTGCAACGGACGATCCTGATTAGCGTTGTACTCAGAGTGACGCACCCCGGTGCCCGCACTCATGATCTGGAATTCACCGGCCTGGATCTGCTCCTTGTTGCCCATGCTGTCCTGATGTTCCACCGTGCCGCTCAGCACGTAGGTCAGGATTTCCATGTCTTTATGCGGGTGAGTACCGAAACCCTGCCCTGCGTCGATCACATCTTCGTTGATCACTCGCAGCGCCGAGAACCCCATAAAGTTCGGATCGTAGTAATCGGCAAATGAGAAGGTGTGCCAGCTATCCAGCCAGCCATGATTGGCGTGGCCGCGGTCTTCCGCTTTACGTACATAAATCATTTTCAACTCTCCTCAATGTTTTTTTACAGTCTAGTCCTGCCAGCAGAATAAGAAAGCGTAAAAAACTCATGCCTCTGTTCAAAAATTTCGATGGAATGAAACAGCGGATGGGCAGCGGATTTGTTGAAAGCGGAACCGGCTGAAAAAGGGCAAAAAAAAAGCCAGCACCCGAGCTGGCTAAGTAAACACTGGAAGCAATGTGAGCAATGTCGTGCCTTCGCAGCGAGAGTATCAAGGATTGATGCCCTCCCCGGAACGCATCGCAATAATAATCATTATCATTCGCACCTGTAAAGCGTTTTTTTTGACCCGTTGAAATAATATTGACTCAAGGCAGTAAACGGATAAATTCAGAGGTTATTCAACCGGTAAGCAAAAGGAGCAGCGAGATGAGCGAGATCGTGATACGCCACGTGGAAACATCGGATGCGCAAGCTCTGCATCATCTTTATTCTCAGACGCCCGTCTACCGCGATACGCTGCAGCTCCCGCTACCGTCCGTCGAGTCCTGGCAGAAACGCCTCGCCAACCCCGAACCGGGCATGCATAACCTGGCGGCCTTCGTTGACGGGCAGCTTGTCGGTCAGTTAGCCGTGATGCTGAATCAGCGCGTTCGCCGCCGCCACGTGGCCACCTTCGGCATCGGCGTCGATCCGCGCTATCACGGTAAAGGCGTCGGCAGCCGCCTGATGCAGGCGATGATCGACCTGTGCGACAACTGGGCGGCCATCGAGCGCATCGAACTGACGGTGTTTACCGACAACCCGGCGGCCATCGCGCTGTATCGCAAGTTCGGTTTTGAGATTGAAGGCACCAGCCGCGCTTTCGCCATTCGCGACGGCGTGCTGGTCGATGCCTACCATATGGCGCGTTTTCGCTCCGGGCAGCCGCGCGGCGATGCGTGATCTCATCCCCCCGCAGGGGCCGCTGCGCCGGCCCCTGAATATCAACCGCCGAACCTTTTTACACGCGCTGGCCGGCCTGACCGCCGCCGGCATGTTCTCCCCCTTCACCCCATTAGGTGCCGCTATGCCAACTTCCGCCGCCGGGCGCCCTGGCGCCCGCAACCTGATTACCGATGTGCCCGGCCTGAAGGTCGGCGTGGCGCAGGACAGCCGGATGCGCACCGGCGTGACGGTGATCCTGCCGGACAGCCCGGCGATTGCTGCCGTGGACGTGCGCGGCGGCGGCCCCGCCACCCGGGAAACCGACGCGCTGGGTGAAGACAATTTGGTACAGACCGTCGATGCGTTGACGTTCAGCGGCGGTTCGGTATACGGCCTGGCGGCGGCGGACGGCGTCGCGGCCTGGCTCGGGCAACAAGGCAGAGGCTATGCGCTGCGGCCGGCTCCCGGCGTGCCGGTCTCACCTATCGTGCCCACCGCCTGCCTGTACGACCTTGCCAACGGCGGCGATAAAAACTGGCAACTCACGCCGCCGTATCGCCAGCTGGGCATCGACGCGGTCGGCAAGGCTGGATTGGACTTTCCACTGGGCACCGTCGGCGCCGGCTACGGCGCCATGACCGGCATGGGCAAGCTGAAAGGCGGGCTCGGTTCGACATCGATCGTTGCCGCCAGCGGCGCTACCGTCGGCGCACTGGTGGCGGTCAACAGCCTGGGAGCGGTGGTAGCGCCTGGCACCCGCGCCTTCTGGGCGACGCCCTATGAAATTGACGGTGAATTCGGCAACGGCGGCGCGGCGGCGCTGGCGCAACTGCGCGCGCAGGGCGAAGACTGGATGGTGCAAGAGCCGCAGGGCGGCAGAAAGAACACCACCCTGGCCTGCATCGCCACCGATCTGGCGCTGACGCGGGTGGAGTTGAAACGGGTGGCCATCATGGCGCAAGACGGCATGGCGCGCGCTATTCGCCCGCTGCACAGCCCGTTTGACGGCGACGTGGTGTTCGCCCTGTCCACCGGGCAGCGCGAGGTACAGGGCAGCCGCGAACTGGCGGTGCTGCAGATCGGCGCGCTGGCGGCGGACACCCTCGCTCGGGCGATCGCCCGGGGCGTATACGCCGCCACGCCGTGGCCGGGCAGCCAGGTCACAACCTGGCGAACGCTCGGCGGCTAACGCGCCGCCATCAAAAAAGGGGCGCCGGCGGCGCCCCTCGATCTTTATTGCCCCCCACCGCCTAAATGCCGGCGGTTTCCCGAATATAGCGGCGCGCCTTCACCGCATACTCGAACGGGTTGGCCAGCGCCGGATCCTGCTCGGCCTCCACCACCATCCACCCTTTGTAACCGCGCTCGTCCAGCAGCTTGAACACCGGCCTGAAGTCGATCACGCCATCACCCGGCACGGTGAAGGTGCCCTTCTTCACGCCGTCGAGGAAGCTCAGCTTGTTGGCCTTCACTTCCGCCACCACCTCATCGCGCACGTCCTTCAGGTGGACATGGTTGATGCGCGGCAGATACTTCTCCAGGATCGCCATCATCGCCTGTTGGCTGCCTTCCGAATAGTAGGCGTGGCCGGTATCGAACAGCAGGTAAACGTCGTCGTTGACCATGCTCATGTAGCGATCGATTTCGGCCGTGGTCTGAATGCCGGTGCCCATGTGGTGGTGCAGGCACACCTGCATGCCTTTATCGGCGGCGATCTTCGCCAACTCGTTGTAACCGTCGGCCACGCGCTGCCACTCTTCATCGCTGAAGTACGGCTTCTCTTCGAACACCCCTTTGGTGGTGCCCTGAATGCTCTTGCTCTGCTCGGAGCAGCCAATCACCCTGGCGCCCATGGCATGCAGGAAATTCATGTGGTTGATAAATTCATCGATGGTTTTGTCTTTCTGGCCGTCGGCGAAAAAGGTGCTGAACCAGGCGTTGCAGATCTGGATGCCGCGAATATCCAGCATCGGTTTCAGCACCGCCGGATCGCGCGGGTATTTGCTGCCCACTTCGCTGCCGGTGAAACCGGCCAGCGCCATTTCACTGACGCATTGCTGGAAGGTGTTCTCCTTGCCCAGATCGGGCATGTCGTCGTTGGTCCAGCCGATCGGCGCAATGGCCAATTTCACGTTGTCTTTATTCATGGTTTGCCTCGGTCCTTGCAGGGCCGCCGGTACAAACGCCGCCGGCGAGCCGAATCAGATTATTTGCCCAACAGCTCTCTTTCGATGCGTTCTCTGGTCGCCACCGCCTGGCTCGGCATCTTTTCCGGGTAGCCGAACAGCGAGGTGCAGATGATCGATTCGCCGCCGACCTTGAAGCTGCGGTTGGCAAATTCCATGTCGCGCAGCGTCTGGAACAGGGCGTCGAAATTCACCTCGCCTTCGCCGATGCCGACGTGCTGGTGTACCGCGGCGTCAACGCCTGGCGGGTTGACGATATAACGGCAATGCTTGGTGTGATTCATGGTGTCGGCGATCAGCACGTGGGAAAGATCGTCCCCGGCGTACTGCAGCATGCCGGCTACGTCACCCTGCCCCTTGTCGTAGTAGAAGGTGTGCGGCACGCTGTAGAGGTATTTGACGTGGTCGCTGCGCAGCGACTTCACCAGATCGGCGGTTTCGTTGCTCAGCTCGCAGAAGTCCCACGGGTGCGACTGGATCTCCATACGAATACCCTCGCGCTCAACGATCGGCAGCAGCTCCTCCATCGAGCGATACCACAACTCCTCGCAGATCTCCGGTTCGTTGGGATTGCCGGCCAGCTCGGTGTTGATCACCTGTACGCCCATTTCCACCGCGATTTCGATCATCCGCCGCCAGTTTTTGACCGCCGCCTGGCGGCGATCTTCCCCCGGACCAGACCAGCGATACACCACGATAAATGAGGAGATCTCCACGCCGGTCGCTTTTAGGGCGTTTTTATACTCCGCCATGATTTCGCGGCTGGCCTTCGGATGTTTGTAAAACGGGTTGATCTGCGGGTGCGGCGACTGCTCGATGTATTTGTAGCCCCAGTCCGCCACCTGCTGAACCATTTTGGTGACGCCCAAATCCCGGATAACGTCGACATCAAAAGCGATCTTCATGGTCACTCCTCTGCAATCGTGGTTACGCGCTGCGAGCGGTTATTTGCCGTAAAACGCCGGGCGCGCCGGCAGGGTCACCGGCACGATCTCGCCGCTGAGCTGGGCCGCCACGCAGGCGTCGGCGGTTACCGCGGCGGCGTAGCCGTCCCAGGCGGAAGGCCCGGTCAACTTGCCCGCGGCTACGTCGTTGATGAAGCCCTGCAGCTCGACGTCATAGGCATCGATAAAGCGATCCTTCCAGTCGGTCAGGATTTCGGTCGACAGGCGGGCGCCGCTGCGCATCTGCACCGAGGACGGTTCCGGCAGTTTGGCGATGCCGGTTTCCCCCACCACTTCGCACTGAATGTCGTAGCCGTACTGGCAGTTGACGAAGATTTCGACGTCGATGCGCGTCCCCTTGGCGGTTTCAAACAGCACAATTTGCGGATCTTTCAGGTGCGGGAACGCCTTCGGGCTCTTGCGTGGGAACACCACCTGCACCGACACATAGTCGTCGTCGAGCAGCCAGCGCAGCACGTCGATTTCGTGGATCAGGGTGTCGGTGATCGCCATATCGGTGGTATAGGCCTCGCCGACCGTCGGATTGCGGTGCGCGCAGTGCAGCATCAGCGGCTCGCCGATCTGGCCGCTGGTCAGTACCTGTTTCAGCGCGCGATAGCCCTGGTCATAGGGGCGCATGAAGCCGACCTGCACCAGCCGTTTGCCGTGCTTCGCTTCGGCGTCGACGATGTTTTTGCAACCCTGCGCGGTCACCGCCAGCGGCTTCTCGCAGAATACCGGTTTGCCGGCGGCGATGGCCGCCAGCACGAACTCTTCATGACTCGGCCCCCAGGAGGTGACCAGCACCGCCTGCACGTCGGCGGCCTTGATCAGATCGTGGCCGTTGTCATACACCCGCGCATCCAGCTGCAGATCGCTCACCACCTTGGCGGCGTTGTCGCGGTTGATGTCGTTCACCGCCACCACGCGGGCGCCCTGCAACACTTTGCTGCAGCGACGGATATGATCGCGGCCGATGGCGCCGGTGCCGATAACCCCAATGTTCAATGTCATTTTCGCTACCCTCGAGATTAATGTATGAAAACGAATCAGTAATCGCGCGCCTTATCGATGTTTTCCTGCAGCTTGCGCGCCACTGCGACGATTTTTTCGCTGTCGGCCACCTGAGCGCCGCCCACGCGCCACCAGCTGAGATACTTGTGCACCATGGTCTTCGGCAGCACCTTGATGTCCAGCAGCGTGGACACGGTTTGCCTGCGGGCGTCGGCCAGCGCGTCGAGCAGCTGCTGCTCGGTGGTGACGCGATAGGTTTTACAGCCGTAAGCCGCCGCCAGCATGGCGAAATCGACCGGCACCAGTTTGCCGTCGAGCTTGCCGCCCTGTGGATTGCGGAAGCGGAATTCGGTGGTGTAGCTGTCCATGCCGTGTTCCATCTGCAGGTTGTTGATGCAGCCGTTGGTCATGTTGTCGAACAGCACCACGTTAATCTTGCAGCCTTCCTGAATCGAGGTGACCAGTTCGGAATGCAGCATCATGAAGGCGCCGTCGCCCACCATCGCGTACACCTCGCGCTGGGGCTCGGCCAGCTTGACCCCCAGCGCGGCGTTCACCTCGTACCCCATGCAGGAGTAGCCGTATTCCACGTGGTAACCGTGCTCGCCGCGGTTGTGCCACACCCGCTGCAGATCGCCCGGCAGGCTGCCGGCGGCGGCGACGATCACGCTGTCCGGCGGCAGCTCGCGGTTCAGCACCCCCAGCACCCGGCTTTGCGTCATCGCCGAGCCGGTCTGGGCGATAAATTCGGCGAACACCTGCTCGCGATCGAGGTGATCGTCTATCTCCGGCACAAAACCTGCGCCGCTGTATTCCACCGCGTAAACGCGCTCGGTCTCTTCGCGCTGGGCACCACGCGCCGCGGCGATGACGTCGCCCCAGCCGGCGCGATAATCGGCCTGCGCCAGCAGCGCGCCCAGTGCGTTCAGGGCCTCGCGTGCGTCCGCCAACACCTGCACGCCGTCGAGCTTGCCGGCGTCGAAGGCGCTGACGTTGATATTGAGGAAGCTGACGTCCGGATGTTGGAACAACCATTTGGACGAGGTGGTGAAATCGGTGTAACGGGTGCCGACGCCAATCACCAGATCGGCCTGCCGGGCCAGCGTGTTGGCCGCCAGGCAGCCGGTTTCGCCGATGCCGCCGAGGTTGAATTCATGGTCGCTCGATACCGTGCCTTTGCCGGCCTGGGTCTCGGCGAACGGAATGCCGAAGCGCTCGGCGAATTCGCGCAGCGCCCGCCCGGCCTGCGAGTACTTCACGCCGCCGCCGCACACCAGCAGCGGTTTGCGTTTGGCCGTCAGCAGCGCCAAAGCGTCCGCCAACATGCCGTCGGTCGCCGGGCGGCGATCGAGCCGATGCACGCGCTTTTGGAAGAAATAGTCGGGGTAGTCGTAGGCTTCCCCCTGCACGTCCTGCGGCAGACACAGCGTTACAGCGCCGGTTTCCGCCGGATCGGTCAGCACGCGCATCGCGTTGATGCAGGCGCTCATCAGCTGTTCCGGGCGCACGATACGATCCCAGTATTTGCTCACCGCACGGAACGCGTCGTTGGTGCTGATGCTGAGATCGTAAGACTGTTCGATTTGCTGCAACACCGGGTCCGGCTGGCGGGAAGCGTAAACGTCGCCCGGCAGCAGCAATAAAGGAATGCGGTTAGCGGTGGCGGTGGCCGCGGCGGTGATCATATTGGCGGCGCCGGGGCCGACCGATGAGGTGCAGGCGTAAATTTGCCGGCGCAGCTTCTGTTTGGCGAAGCCGATCGCCGCATGGGCCATCCCCTGCTCGTTGCGGCCCTGGTGCACCCGCAGATTGCCGCTATCCTGTTCCAGCGCCTGCCCCAGCCCCAGCACATTGCCGTGGCCGAAAATCGCGAAAATGCCCGCGACGAATTTGGTTTCCACGCCGTCGGCCAGCAGATACTGGTTATCGAGAAATCTGACGAGCGCCTGCGCCATGGTTAACCTGATCTTGCCCATTTACCCACCCTTTAGATTAAGGGCCGCCCCGGAAAGCGCTCATGCCGAGCCGACAATCCCGTGTTTGTGTTACGCGGCGGCAGCTATTATCTTGAGCAGGCGATGCCCGCGCTGCTCACGAAGTCGACAACCTGAAACGTGAAGCGATTATAAACAAATATATTTTTCATAAAATCACATTACAGAAGAAACATTTCATTTTGCGATAAAGATCGCATATTACATGAAAAGCCCGTTTCATCTCGTGGTTCAGCCTTCATGGGCTCCGTGCCGCGCACCGGCCGATAAAAGTCGTTGGCACATGGGCTGACAGCCTTTTCCTATGCCCTCCCCCCCTTTTATGTTCCGCCCCGGCGGCCCTTGCGCAGCCGATTCATCGCCTTTTCCCACGCCTCTGTCGATGTTTTAAACGCATCACATTTTTGGGGTGTAAATTTCATTTCATATTGAAATTGAAATTTTCATTCCCCATACTGTCCCCATGCTTCCTGCAGGGCGCCACGCTCGGGCCGCCGCCGGAGTTTTGCTTAACAGAAGGAAACGGGTATGGCTACACAACAAAAACAGCTTGATGTCATTTGTCTCGGGCGCATCGCCGTCGATTTCTATGCTCAGCAGATCGGCGCGCGTCTGGAAGACGCCGGCACATTCGCCAAATACCTCGGCGGCTCTTCCGGCAACGTGGCCTACGGCACCGCCATTCAGGGGTTGAAATCCGGCATGCTGGCCCGCGTCGGCGATGAACACATGGGCCGCTTTCTGCGTGAAGAGCTGCAGCGCGTCGGGGCCGATACCCGCTGTCTGATCACCGACAAGCAACGATTAACCGGCCTGGTGATCCTCGGCATCAAGGATCAGGAAACCTTCCCGCTGATCTTCTACCGCGAAAACTGCGCGGACATGGCGCTGACGCCGGACGACATCGACGAGGCCTACATCGCCTCCTCCCGCGCGCTGGCCATCACCGGCACGCACCTGTCGCACCCGAACACCCGCGCCGCGGTGCTGAAGGCGCTGGAGTATGCGCGCCGCCACGGCCTGCGCACCGCGCTCGACATCGATTACCGCCCGGTACTGTGGGGGCTGACGTCGCTGGGCGACGGCGAAACCCGCTTTGTGGAATCAGACCAGGTGACCCGCGAACTGCAGGAGGTGCTGCACCATTTCGATCTGATCGTCGGCACCGAAGAGGAATTTCATATCGCCGGCGGCAGCACCGACACGCTGACGGCGCTGAAAAACGTGCGCCGGACTACCGCGGCCACGCTGGTGTGCAAGCGCGGCGCACAGGGCTGCTCGGTGTTCGAAGGTGAAATCGCCGACGACTGGGCGCAGGTGAAGCTGCACGCCGGTGTGCGGGTTGAAGTGCTGAACGTGCTGGGAGCCGGCGACGCCTTTATGTCCGGGCTGCTGCGCGGCTACCTGAACGATGAGGGCTGGGAGCAGGCCTGCCGCTACGCCAACGCCTGCGGCGCATTGGTGGTTTCGCGCCACGGCTGCGCGCCGGCGATGCCGACCAAACGGGAGCTGGACGACTACCTGCAGCGTGAACAGCAGGTCACGCGCCCGGACCGCGACGCACGCCTGAACCACCTGCACCGGGTCACCACCCGCAAGCAGCAGTGGCCGGAACTGTGCGTGTTCGCCTTCGATCACCGCAAGCAACTGGCGGACATGGCGCGCGAAGCCGGCGTCGGCGAGGAACGCATTCCGCGCCTGAAGACCCTGCTGCTCACCGCGGCGCAACAGGCTGCCGCGCAAGCCGGCCTCAACGGCAACAGCGGCATTCTGGCCGACACCACCTACGGGCAGGCGGCGCTGAACGAGATCACTGGCCAGGGATGGTGGATCGGCCGGCCGGTGGAGCTGCCCAGCTCGCGCCCGCTGCGCCTGGAGCACGGCAATATCGGTTCGCAATTGATCGACTGGCCGCAGGAGCACGTGGTGAAGTGCCTGGTGTTTTATCACCCGCACGATGCGGAGGAACTGCGCCGCGAACAGGATGAGCTGATCGCCGACGTCTACCGCGGCTGCTGTAAATCCGGCCACGAGCTGCTGCTGGAGGTGATCCTGCCGGACAGCAACGCCGACAAAGACGAACGTTATTACCTGGAGATGATTGAGCATTTCTACCAGTTGGGCATTCAGCCCGACTGGTGGAAACTGCCACCGCTGAGCGCAGAAAACTGGCAGCAGGTCGGTGCCCTGATCGACACCTACGATCCCTTCTGCCGCGGCGTGCTGATCCTGGGGCTCGACTCCCCGGAGGCGGTGCTGAAGGCGGGCTTCGCCGCCGCCGCGGATGCGCGCTGGGTGAAAGGTTTCGCCGTCGGCCGCACCATTTTCGGCCAACCTTCGCGCCGCTGGCTGCAGGGGGAAATCGACGACACGGCCCTGATCGAGCAGGTGAAACAAAAATACCTGACGCTGATCGGTTTCTGGCGCCAGTACCGTCCGCAGGCGGGCGGCGCGCACTGACAACAAGCGCGAGTTCACGTCCCCTTAAGGCCATTTCGCCGCTTTAAGGGGATTTTTTTGCCCCTTTTCTGTGAAGTCGCGCAATGTGCGATCGAATAAATCGCTTTTTGAGGAAATGAAATTTCCGCTCCGTCTGTTAAAATACCCTGTCAATATTTCAGGCATCAGGCCAATGCGCCTTCACCCCACTGCGAGCCGAATGGATGAACAACCCAACTCAACTTTCGCTGTTACAGGACGAGATCCGCCACCGTTATGAAACGCTGAGCAAGCGTTTGAAGCAGGTGGCGCGCTATATTTTGGATAACAGTAACAGCATCGCTTTCGATACCGTTGCCTCCATCGCCGCACAGGCCAGCGTGCCGCCTTCCACCCTGATCCGTTTCGCCAACGCCTTCGGCTTCAGCGGCTTCAACGAAATGAAGCAGGTGTTCCGTCAGCATCTGATGGAAGAAACGGTGAACTATACCGAGCGCGCGCGCCTGTTCCGCCAAACCTCTACCGACGACAACGTCGCGCCGGAGAAGCCGGCGGAGATTCTCAACGTATTCACCATGGTCAATGCGCAGGCGCTGCAGCAGCTGGCGATGCAGATTGCCCCCGAGCAGTTGGATCGCGCCGTCGAACTGCTCAACAACGCCGAAAACATCTACGTGATCGGCCTGCGCCGCTCGTTCAGCGTCGCCTCCTACCTCACCTATGCGCTGCGCCATCTGGAGCGCCGCGCATTTCTGATCGACGGCCTGGGCGGCATGTTCACCGAACAGCTGAGCATGGTGAAACCGAAAGACGTGGTGATCGCCATCAGCTATTCGCCGTACGCACGCGAGGCGGTCGAACTGGTGGAATTGGGCGCCAAGCGCGGCGCGCAGCAGATCGCCATCACCGACAGCCAGGTCAGCCCGCTGGCCGCGTTCAGCGACGTCTGTTTCGTGGTGCGCGAAGCGCAGGTGGACGGGTTCCGTTCACAGGTGGCCTCGATGTGCCTGGCGCAGACGCTGGCGGTCTCGTTGGCGCTGAATAACGCCCGGGACGAGTAAGGCGGATGTGAACGCGCCCGACAGGCTCGGGCGCGGCGGGATTATTGCAGCAACAAATAGCGGTAGAGCGCGCTTTCCAGATCCTGCTTCATGCTGATGAAAAGCAGAATCTCCACCGTTTGGCCATCGTAGTCATAGATGACGCGGTATTCGCTGTCGGGATCCAATCGTTCGTGCAACCGCACTCCCATGCCCGCCAGCACGGCGTTGAAGCGGTAGCGGGCGGGATCGTCGGCAATTGCCGCGAGGGACGATAACAACAGATTGTCCACGAACATCCCGGCTGCGACGGCCCCTATCGTTCCGCTCTTATAAGACTCGATGTCTTTCAGGCTCCATTCCGCCGCCGGCGCGACGGTAAAACGTATTTCCTGGGGCATCCTGCACCTCGGGTCTATTTCCGCGCGTCACGCAGCCGCTGCAAGGTTTCTTCGGGCGACAGACCGCGCTGATTTTTAATCTCTTGCTTCGCCATCATAGTCAGTTTCAACAACGCGTTGGACTGGCGCTCGAGATTGCGTTCCCGTATTTCGGCCTCTCTCTCAGCCGCCGTTTGTACAAACAGCTCGGCAACACCATTTTTTGTGACGTAAACCCCGCCTTCAAACAGATCGGGCGAACCTAATCCTTCGCGCGCCGCTTTTTGAGACATGGTGGTTGTCATAGTTTTTCCTCCTGTGTACCGGCATTCTCACTGCATAACAGCGGTTCGTTAGATTCACTCAGCCAGGGAGCAATCGCGTGCGGACAGGTTATCATTTGAGCAAGACAGAGGGCAAATTTAGGTCAAATTTATCCCCTGATAAAGAGAAAGCCCGGCAAGCCGGGCCTCAAGCGCCTATTGCGCGGCGGGATAGGCGTCGCCGTTAATCCAGGCGTGATCTTTTTCCCAAGTGAATTTCCACTGCCGCACCGGCCCGGCCATCACGTTGAGATAATAGTTGTCGTAGCCCGCCAGGGTCGCCACCGGATGATAACCGCGCGGCACTTTCACCACGTCGCGATTGTAGACCGGCATGCATTCGTCGAGCGTGCGATCGTCGGTATAGACGCGCTGCATGCAGAACCCTTGCTCCGGCTGAATGCGGTGATAGTACGTCTCTTCGAGATAGGTCTCGTCCGGCGAATCTTCTTGATCGTGCTTGTGGCTCGGGTAGGAGCTGGTATTGCCCTCGTCGGTGTAAACCTCCACCACCAGCAGACTGTCGGCCGGCTCGCTGTCCGGCAGAATGTTATGCACCAACCGCTGGTTGCGCCCCTTGCCGCGCCGCTCCACGCCGATTTCCGCCGGCGTAATCAGGCGTGAAGGCAGGTGGCCGCTGCCGGGCGCGCTGCACACCGCCAACTCCAGATCGGTTTCTGCCCGCACGTCGATGCGATCGTGGTGCGGCACGTACACCGCGTAAGGCGGCGTGCGCTCGAACGGGCTCATGCGTTTGCCGATATGCGGGTATTCGGCGCGCAGCGTGGCGACGGAGGCGATACCGGCCACCAGTACCAGACACAGTTCCTTGTCACCGCATTCCAACCGCAACGACTGCCCGGCGGCCAGGCGGTAAACGTCAAAGCCGACATAGCCCCAACCGGCATTTTCCGGCGTCACGTGCTGGATACGCCCCTCGGCGTTCGGCGCCTGACATTTGGCAAGCAGTGAAGACATTTCGATTCTCCTGTTAACTCCCCGTGCAAAGGCCGCTGCCCCCATGGAGCAACGGCCCGCTCATACTCTGCGATCGCTTAACCCAGCGTCGGCATGCTGAATTCAGACACCGTCTGTTGTCCGGCCGGCCAGCGCGCGGTGGCGGTCTTCATGCGCGTGTAGAAGCGCACGCCGTCGGTGCCGTGCACGTTCAGCGCGCCGAACACCGAGCGCTTCCAGCCGCCGAAGCTGTGGAACGCCATCGGCACCGGCACCGGCACGTTGACGCCGACCATCCCGGCCTGCACTTCCTGCACGAACTGGCGCGCGTAGTGGCCGCTGCCGGTAAAGATGGCGCTGCCGTTGCCAAACTCGTGGCCGTTGACCGTGTCGATGGCGGTGCGATAGTCCGGCACCCGCACGATGCCCAGCACCGGCCCGAAGATCTCTTCGCGGTAGATGCGCATGTTCGGCTTCACATGGTCGAACAGCGTGCCGCCGACGTAGTAGCCTTCAGGGTAGCCCGGCACCTGATAATTGCGGCCGTCGGCCACCAGGGTGGCGCCTTCTTCCACGCCCAGATCGATGTAGCCCAGCACCTTTTTCTGATGAGCGGACGACACCAGCGGCCCCATTTCATTCTCTTCGCCACCCTGCTGCAAGCCCGGCCCGACGCGCAGCTGCGCGATCAACGGCTTCAGTTTGGCGATCAGTTTGTCGGCGGTGTCGTCACCGACCACCACGGCGATCGGCAGCGCCATGCAGCGCTCGCCGGCAGAGCCGAACGCGCCGCCCATCAACGCGTTGACCGTGGCGTCCAGATCGGCGTCCGGCATGACGATCGCCTGGTTTTTCGCCGCGCCGAAGGCCTGTACCCGCTTGCCGTGCGCGCTGGCGGTGGTATAGATATGTTCCGCCACGGTGGAGGAGCCGACGAAGCTCACCGCCTGAATGCGCGGATCGGTGCACAGCTGTGCCGCGTCTTCATTGGCGCAGTGCACCACGTTGAACACGCCGTCCGGCAGGCCGGCTTCTTTCAGCAGCTCCGCCAGGCGCACCGAGGCCGAAGGCACCAGCGCCGGCGGCTTGAGGATAAAGGTATTGCCGCAGGCCAACGCGATAGGGAACATCCACATCGGCACCATCGCCGGGAAGTTGAACGGGGTAATGCCCGCCACCACGCCCAGCGGCTGCATCAGCGAGAAGCTGTCGACGCCGCTGCCGACGTCCGGCGAGTATTCGCCCTTGATCAGATGCGGGATGCCGCAAGCGAATTCGACCACTTCCATGCCGCGCGTCAGTTCGCCCAGCGCGTCCGAATACACTTTGCCGTGTTCGCTGACGATAAGCTCGGCCAGCTCGTCGCGGTGCTGTTCCAGCAGCGCCTTGAAATTGAACATGATGCGTGCGCGGCGCAGCGGCGTGGTGCGCGACCAGTCGGCAAACGCCCGGTGGGCCACGTCGATGGCCTGTTTGACTTCGGCGGCGGTGCTCTGCGTGACGCGCCGCTCAACCTGCCCGCTGGCCGGGTTGTGCACGTCGACGGTTTGATTGCTGCTGCTCAGGCACACCTGCCCGTCAATAAAGTTACCCACGGTTTTCATGTCACGCCCTCTTTTCAAGTCCGCTGTCGCCTGGCCACACCCAGGCGGCGCGGCGTTAATCGTCCCGCTCGCCAAACCCCGTCGGCAAGCCGGCTACATCCTGACCGGATGCAGCAAACTCTATTTCATTGAAAAAAAAGTTTCAAATAAATTGTTTTGAAAAATTTGTTTTTAGTGCGTGAGGTCGCAATTTTGCGGTGTCGATCGGGCGGGCGCTTGCATTGCCGTGCCAGGGAAAGCGCAACTGCGGCGGAGAAAGTTGGGGTAATACACACTGACTTTGCTACAGAAAACCCGCACTGCGCCTGCCCTGCCGCCGTTACCGCACGCCCTCGAGCGCCCAAGGTGCCCGAATCGCTCGCGACGGTTTTTTTTGAACTGGATCTAAAAATCAATATTCCATCATTCACTAATTATGAAATAAATGTTCTTGTTTGTTTCAGCATTTATCGACGACATCGCCTTGATGACAGGCACGGTTCACACCCTTCCGCTCGCCCTCTTCCCGACCCCCAACCGTGCGGACGGAAGCCAGGATAAAAATCGGAGCAACACATGTCATATCAGCGTAAGCACAATACCGGCTACATATTGCGAATTTGCGGCATCGCCGCCCTGGGCGGCATTCTGTTCGGCTACGACACCGCCGTGATCTCCGGCGCGATCGAAGCGTTGAAAGCCTATTTCGATCTCAGCCCGGCCGAAACCGGCTGGGCAGTCTCCAACGTGGTGATCGGCTGCGTGGTCGGCGCCTTCGCCGCCGGGCCGCTGGCGGCGCGCTGGGGCCGTAAAAAGGCGCTGATGCTGGCAGCGCTGCTGTTCACCGTGTCCGCCGTCGGCGCAGCTTTGGCCCCGACCTTCACCTGGTTCGTCATCTACCGCATCGTCGGCGGGCTGGCGGTCGGCATTGCCGCCACCGTGTCGCCGATGTACATGTCGGAGGTGTCACCGAAAGACATGCGCGGGCGGGCGCTCAGCATGCAGCAATTCGCCATCGTCTTCGGCCAGATCGTGATTTTCTACGTCAACTTCAAAATCGCCAGCCTCGCCAGCGAAGCCTGGCTGGTGGAAATGGGCTGGCGCTGGATGTTCGCCTCGGGCGTGATCCCCTGCATTCTGTTCTGCATCCTGGTGTTCGTCATTCCTGAATCGCCGCGCTGGAACGTGATGATGGGCCGCGACGATCAGGCGCTGGCGATGTTGACCAAGGTCTCCAACGCCGCCCACGCGCAGAATCTGCTGAAAGAAATCAAAGACTCGCTGCAGCAGGATCAACAGCAACAGCACCGGAAGCTGAACTACGGCGATGTGCGGGTGCGGTTCATCCTGTTCGTCGGCTGCATGATCGCCATGCTGCAACAGGTCACCGGCGTCAACGTGATGATGTATTACGCGCCGGTGGTGCTGAAAACCGTCACCGAAAACGCGCAGGAAGCGCTGTTCCAAACCATCTGGATCGGCGTGCTGCAGTTGGTCGGTTCGGTCATCGGCGCCATGCTGATGGATCGCATGGGCCGCATTCCGCTAATGCGTTACGGCACGCTGGGCGCCATCGCCGGCCTGCTGCTCACCTCGTACGCGCTCTACACGCAGGCCACCGGCTATTTCGCGCTGTTCGGCATGCTGTTCTTCATGGTGTTTTATGCGCTGTCCTGGGGCGTCGGCGCCTGGGTGCTGGTGTCGGAAATCTTTCCGAACCGCATGCGCGCGCAGGGGATGAGCATCGCCGTCGGCTGCATGTGGGTCGCCAACTTTGCGGTGTCGCAGTCGTTCCCGATGATCAACGACCACCCTTACCTGTTCTCGCATTTCCACGGCGCCTTCCCGATGTGGATCTTTGCCGCCTGCTGCCTGTTCAGCTACTGGTTTATCGGCCGCTATATTCCTGAAACCAAAGGCGTCTCGCTGGAAAAAATGGAACAGGTGGTGCTGGCCAAACGCCACCGCCAATCCCTGCCCGACGGCAAGCCGCTGCCGCTGGAAAACGGCAAATCCTGATCTCTCACCCCTTATCGCTGGAGTCATGCCCCATGAACATTGCGCTGGACCGTTTCTGCATTAACCGCAAGATCGCGCCGAATCTCGATCTGGACCGTTTTTTCCGCCTGGTGAAACGCTGCGGGCTCAGCAAGGTTGAGCTGCGCAACGACATGCCCGGCGGCAAGGTGACCGACGATCTGAGCGACGCGCAGCTCAACGCGCTCGCCGCGCAATACGGCATCGAGATCGTCACGATCAACGCCCTCGGCAGGTTCAATCTGATGGATGACACGGCGGCGCTGCAGCAGCGCACCGAAGCGATGCTGGCGCAGGCGCAGGCCATCCGCAGCCGGGCGCTGGTGCTGTGCCCGCACTGCAGCGCCGACGACACGCGCAGCGAGCAGCAAAAACGCGACGACACCCTCGCGGCGTTGCGTCTGCTGGCGCCGCTGTTTGCCCGCTATGGCGTGCAGGGATACGTCGAACCGCTGGGCTTCGGCATCAGCTCGCTGCGATCGTCGCTGTTGACCCAGGCGATCATCCGCGACTCGGGCGCGCCGTACCGCATTGTGCTCGATACGTTCCACCACTATCTGAGCGGCGTGACGCAGGCCGACTTCGACGCGCAGATCCAGGTGGGGCAGATCGGCCTGGTGCATCTGTCCGGCGTGGAGGACGGGCGGGATAAAAGCGCGCTGAGCGACGAAGAGCGCATCATGCTGAGCGCGTGCGATCGGCTGGAGAGCCGCCACCAGGTGCAGAACCTGGAACGCTTGGGCTACACCGGCGTCTATGCCTTCGAACCCTTCTCTTCACAGCTGGACGGCTGGAGCGAGGCGGATATCGAACGGGAAATCCGCCAGAGCATCGCCCTGCTGCAAGGGTAAAAAAACGGCCTCCGCGGAGGCCGTTTTTCATGGCGTTACTTCAGGTTGCCGACCACCAACTGGTGGCGCGCATTGTAAAACTTACGGTAAGCCAGATAGCAGGCGATGATGGTCGACAGGCTGGCGGTGGAAAGCAGCATAAAGGTCACCATAATCTGGTATTTGATCGCTTTCACCGGGTCGATGCCGGCAAAGATCAGCCCGGACATCATGCCCGGCAGGCTGACCAGCCCAACGGTTTTCGCCGAGTCCACGGTCGGGATCAGCGAAGCGCGGATGCTGTCGCGGATCAGCGCCGCCGAGGCGAACTTGGGCGTCGCCCCCAGGCTGAGCATCTCCTGAATCTTCTGCTGCTCGCCTTTGAAACGCTGGCCGAGGTTGGTGTAACACAGCCCCACCGCCACCATGGCGTTACCGGCGATCATCCCGGAGATGGGGATCACCTGCATCGGCGTAAATTCGATGGAGCCGGTCAATACCAGCACCGCCAGCGTCAGCACCGCGCCGGTGGTGATGGCGATAAACGACGTCACGAACGCGTGTTCGACGTACTTGCTGCGTTTCTTGGCGTTGTAGGCCGCGTTAAAGCAGATGAACAGCACCATCAACACGGTGAGAACGGCGTTATCCAGGTCGAAAATATACTTCAGCACGTAGCCGACGATGATCAGCTGCACCACCGCGCGGCAGATGCTCCAGATAATGTCCTTTTCCAGCGCCAGCTTTTCCCGGTGGCTGATCAGGATGGCGACCACCACCAGCACCATCGACAAGCCCAAGGATTCGTTGGTGATGTTATGCTGATTCATGCTGTTGCTCCTGTTGCTCGGCGCCGTGCGCGCGCAGGGTGATCACTTCGTCCGCATGCGCTATCTCTTCGGTATCGTGCGTCACCCACAGCACCGCCAGCCGGTGTTCTGCCACCAGCTGATGCACTATCTCATTGACGTTGCGTTTGTTTTCCTCGTCCAGCGCACTGGTGATCTCATCGAGCAACAGCACCCGGGGCATAAACTGCAGGTTGCGGATCAGGGACACCCGCTGCTTCTCCCCGCCGGACAGTTCATTGATGCTTTTGGTCAGCATCGCCTCCGGCAGCCCGAAACGCGCCAGATCGGCCTTCATTTTCCGCTCGGCCGGCGGTTCCTGGCGGATCTGGTAGGGCAGCGCCAGATTGTCGTAAACCGTATTGCCGAACAGTGACGGCGTCTGGAAGCAGTAAGAGACCTGCTTGCGATACGCCTCCGGCGACATCTCGTCGATCGCCTGGCCGTCGAAATAGAGCTTTCCGCTGGTCGGATCCATTAAGGAAGAGATGATTTTCAGCAGGGTGCTTTTCCCACATCCGGAAGGTCCGGTGATCAGTTTGAACTCGCCTTCACCCAGCGTGAAAGAGACGGAATCCAGGATCACCTGGCTGTCTATTTGATAATGAATATCATCCAATCTCAGTATGTCTTTCTTTTCCTTCATTACGATGCCGGCTCCCTATATCTGTTCCCGTCTGAGCGATAAGTATATGGCCGCCAAAAACATCTTAGCAATGGCTGTGCGGATGGCAGCGAACGAAGGGGAAGGATTGACGGAGCGAAACGCCCCGCCAAATGATAAATTTAATTAATGATTAGCTGTAGGAATAGTCAAAAGCGACCGCCAGGGTCGAATCACTCTTTTTTTATCGCTGCCTGTTCGTCGCAGCTGTACCAGCGGAGAGAATTGTTGATGCTGCGGTGGGTGCAGTGAACCTTACCCTCCTTTTCCAGCGCCAGCAGCAGGGTGCGGGTGGTATAAATATTTTCGCCGCATTTATCCGCCAGCTCGCGCGTCTTCGGCCAGTGCTCCGGCGGGGGATGATGGCCCCCAGATCCTTCCACACGCTCCCTGCACAATCCTTGCAACACATTCAGCATCAGCGATTTTCTGCTTTCAAACGTTTTCGGCGCCTTGGCCATAGCATTCCTCCTGAGTGGTTACTACTGAGCACCCCGCTCACGGCTGCACGTCAGCGATGCGCAGGGTGTAAATCATGGTGGCATTCGGGGGGATCGCCGGCGGGCTGCCCTGTTTGCCGTACGCCAGCGCCGGCGGCACCACCAGCGTGATCGCACCGTGGCGCTGCAGCTTCTCGATAGCCGCGCGAAACAGCGGTGGGTAGCGCGTCAACGGCTGCGAGATCACCGTCCCCGCCAGCTCCATGTCTTTGACTACCCGGCCGTCGGTCAGGCTTTCGCGCACCACGATATCCACCCGATCGTCGGCGCCGATCGCCCCGCTGCCGGCATAGTCCACCCGGTAATAGAAACCGAGCGCATCCTGCTTGACCCCCTCCTGGCGGACGAAATTGGCCAGGTAGGCGTTGTCATCCCGAGGCGGCGCCTGCGTCTGTTGCTCCTGCTGCAACCGCTGCTGCGCCGTGTGCAGCGCGCCGTCGATGGCGGCTTCATCGAGCCGCAACCGCCCGGCCAGGGTATCGGCGATGCCTGCCAGCAACAGCCGGCGATCCGCTTCCAGACCCGCGCGCCGGTTCTCCTGCTGCAGATGCAGAATGTCGCGTCCGAGCGATACGCCGGCGGCATACGCCTGCTTGTCCGCCTCGCTGGCCAGCGCAGGCGGCTCAGCCGCCTGCTGCCGTTCGGCCAGCAAGGTCTCCACCCGCCGCTGCTGCTGCGCCAGCTGCGCCGCCAAACTTGCGCTGCGCTGTTCGGCCCGCGTTAACGAAGCGGCCAGCACGCTCACTTCAGGCACCGGCGCAACGGCATGCCGCAACCCCTTCAGGGCATCGGCCAGCGGCCGAATATCGACGACGGCCGGTTCCCGTTTCGGCGCCGCCGCGGCCTGAGCCGCCGCCAACTGCCGCTCCAGCTGACGGATTTTCTCCGCCTGCTGTTGCACAGAGTGCTTCAGAGAAGTTAAACGAGCGCCGTCTGCCCCCGCGACGGCGGCCGGTTTGGCGGCCGGTGCGGGCGCCGGTTTACGCGCGGTTTCCTCCTTGAGCGCGGCCGGCGGAGCCTGCCGCTGTTCGGCAAACTTCAACAGGGCGGGAATGCCGTCGTCAGCGGCGCAAGCGGCCCCGCTCGCCGCCAACAGCAAAAGCCCCATCGCCCATCCTTGCGCGCCTCGCTTCATGGCTACAGATTCTCAACCCGGCTGGACAGATCGGACATCAGCTCATGCTCGACGTCGGCGCAGAATTTCTCGGTTTTATATTGATAAAGAGCATCAATCGCTTTACGGGTACTCTCATCCACGTTGCCGCGCACCCCGGCATATCCCGAAGCGTTGGAAAGCAGGCCATTAAAATAGGCGATGCGTTTTTGGTAACTTTGCGGATTAATATTCTTTAATGAATTAACCCGCTGCTGACAAAGCGCGATGCGTTGCTCATCGGATTTATCATTAGGATTATTCTGTGAGATTTTTTTCACGGAATTCAGTTTTGTCTTGCTCCCGCCCGCACAGCCAGAAAGCGCCATAAAAGACAGCAGAAATAGGGTCAAACCCACCCAACGGCGCCCGCCGCAAGCATTAATCATCGTTATCATTCCGTTTATAATCCTTTAATTGTCACTTAGGTCATCATTATGTGGCGAACGGCAGCAGCACATGCCTTAATTTGATTAATCAATATGGGTTAGGTAGCGAAAAATCCCTATCACGCAATGCGATAGAATAATTCACTACCGGTGCAATTGTTATTTAATTGTTAACCAATTAGGTCTAAACGCTGGCTAAACGCGAATAAGAAACCCCATTCCCTCATGAACAAACAACCATGAAATAACAATAAAAACAATAAAAACAATAAATTATGTTTTATATTTTGTTTCTAAAGGGAAATGCATCATCTGCTGCCTCAGAGCGATATTAGCAAAACAATATTGTGAATTGTAGGTGCCACCCTATTTCCCCCGATCTAATATCTCGCATATCGTTATTTATATAGTGATTTATACTGGATAATATTTGTATACGATCTATTGATTTTAAAGCAAATATATTTCTTTTTCCTTTTGGTTTTATATTCTGAATTTGACTTAATTTAATAAAATCTATTTCCAAGCAATACTATTATTTGCAAGAATATTCCCAGCAAAACGCCACACGTAAAAACCGTATTTTATTTACCAGAAAATCCATTATCGATTTTCCAAATCTCGTTATTTCTCATAAATAACGGATGTCGGCGTATTGCCCAGAGCAAAAGGATCTGGCTCCAACCGCACGGACGGCGACATGGCGTTGCCACCGCCGCGGGGGATTTAGATGTGCTGTTCTTTTTATTTAAAAACTCTCTACAGGAACCTGAGAAATGAAACTGAATAAATTAATGCTGGCAACCATGATTGCTTTCGCTTCCGCATCTGTTGCTCATGCCGCATCTAATCAGGGCAGCGGTAAAGTCACCTTTACCGGCGAAATTATCGATGCGCCATGCAGCGTCGCGCCGGAATCCGTTGACCAAACCGTGCCGATGGGCCAGATCAGCAGCCGCATCCTGGCCAACCAGGGTAAATCCAGCATGCAGCCTTTCAACATCGAACTGAAAGATTGCTCCATCTCCACCATGAAAAACGTCAAAGTGACCTTTACCGGCACGCCTGATCCGGTTAACAACAAACTGCTGGCCCTGAGCGGCACGGCAACCGGCGCCGGCATCGTGATCTACGACAACCTGCACTCCAAAGAGGTGGAGCTGGGCACCGCGACCGACGGTCAGGGCCTGAACGACGGCGACAACTCGCTGAAATTCGCCGCTTACCTGCAGGGCAGCAGCGCCTCCGCCGCCGTGGTTCCGGGCGACTTCACCAGCGTGGCCAACTTCACCCTGGCTTACCTGTAATACCCCACAGGGGATGTCTCAGGGCATCCCCCGCTTGATTGCATGCCGAGGATACCGGCAAGGGAACAGGGCAAGACAGGGAGACGCCAGCATGACTATCCGCCTTTGCGGCCTGTTGCTCATCGCGCTCAGCGTCGGCAGCGCGGCGGCGGCAGTGAAAAATCAGGGCCACGGCAAAGTCAGCCTGGGCGGCACCATCGTTGAAACGCCGTGCGGCATCGCCAGCGAAAGCCTGGATCAAACCGTCGATTTCGGTCTGATCTCCATGACCGACGCCTCGCAGGATGGGCAGTCGGTGCTGATCGGCAGCCGCCGTCATTTCACGATCAAACTGGTGAACTGCGAGCTGGCCAGCCAGGTGAAGCCTGACTTCATCTATCGCGCGGCCAACGTCACCTTCGACGGCACCGCCGACAGCCGGGATCCTTCCCTGCTCGGCGTTTACGGCGAGGCGCAGGGCGTGGCTATCGAGCTGTTGAACGATGCCGGCACGCCGATCCCGCTCGGCAGCACGACGGCGGATTACCAGATCGTCGCCGGCGACAACACGCTGCGCTTTGGCGCGCAGTTGCGCCTGCATCCCGACAAGGCGCGGGCGGGCGGCTTCAGTTCTCTGGCCAAATTCACCCTGTCTTATCTCTAGCGCCGGCGGGCGCTGCACAGCATTACGTATTCAGGTCGTACGGATGACCTGCTATTGGGCGCGGACTTGCCATGAGTGATTATACTATGACGTCATTACTGACACGGAAACACCTACCTCTCCTCGTCATTCTATCTTTCCTCTGGGTGCGTCCGGCATTTTCCGCCACGGAATTCAATACCGACGTCCTGGATATCGGCGAGCGCAGCAAAGTGGATCTTTCGCGCTTCTCCGACGCCGACTACGTCATGCCCGGCGCTTATTTGCTGGACATCAAGATCAACCAGAAAACGCTGCCCCAGCGCAGCATTCAGTATTTCCCGTCGCCGGATAACAAGAGCGGCAGCCAGGTGTGCCTGCCGCCTGATCTGGTGGAAAAAATGGCGCTGAAAGAAGAAGCGGCCAAAAAAGTCACCCTGTGGCACGACAACCAGTGCGCCGACATTCGCGGCATCAAAGGCGCGACCATCTCCGATCGCATCGGCGGCGGCGTGCTGGCGATCACCATCCCGCAGGCGTGGATGAAATACTCCGATCCCGACTGGACGCCGCCCGAGCAGTGGGACGACGGCATTCCCGGCCTGCTGCTGGATTACAACGTCAGCGGTCAGCTAGGCAAACAGAGCCACAACAACAACACCGCCCAGAACCTGAGCAGCTACGGCACGCTGGGCGCCAACCTGGGCCCTTGGCGCCTGCGCGCGGACTACCAGGCCAATTACAATCAGCAGGCCGGCGATCGCAGCACCGGTTTCGACTGGAACCAGATCTACGCCTACCGCGCGCTGCCGATGCAGGCCGCCAAGCTGACGCTGGGCGAGATCTATCTCGACTCCGGGGTGTTCGACGCCTATCGCTTCACCGGCCTCAACCTGGCCAGCGACGAGCGTATGCTGCCGCCTAACCTGCAGGGCTACGCGCCGGAAGTGCGCGGCATCGCCAAGAGCAACGCCAAGATCACCGTTTCGCAGGAAGGCCGCACGCTGTACGAAACCACCGTGCCCGCCGGGCCGTTCGCCATACAGGATCTCAACAGCTCGGTGCGCGGCAAGCTGGACGTCAAGGTGGAAGAGCAGGACGGCACCGTCTCGACCTTCCAGGTGGATACCGCCACCATTCCGTACCTGACCCGCCCGGGCTACGTGCGCTACAACGTGGCGCTCGGCAAAACCTCGGCCTACGACCACCGCACCCAGGGCCCGCTGTTTTCCGCCAGCGACTTCTCCTGGGGGCTGAGCAACGCCTGGTCGCTGTATGGCGGGGCGCTGCTCGGCGGCGACTATAACGCCTGGGCACTCGGCCTCGGCCGCGATCTGAACGTGTTCGGCGCCATGTCCCTGGACGTCACCCAGTCGATCGCCCGTCTGCCCGGCGAGCCGACCGCCAGCGGCATGTCGTTCAAGCTCAACTACGCCAAACGCTTCGACGAGCTGAACAGCCAGATCACCTTCGCCGGCTACCGCTTCTCGCAACGCAAATTCATGAACATGTCGCAGTATCTGCAGGAGCGCTACGGCGATTACGACAAGAATTACAACGGCCGCCAGAAAGAGCTGTATACCATCACCGCCAGTAAAACCTTTATGGCGGAAGACAGCGCCAGGGCGATCACCACCTATCTGACTTACTCGCACCAGACCTATTGGGACGCGCGAACCCAGGATCGTTACGGGCTGTCGACCAGCAAGTTGTTCAGCATCGGCGATATCAGCAACATCACCGCCTCGCTGTCGGCTTACCGCACCTATTACCAGGGCCGCACCGACGACAGCGTGATGCTCAACTTCACCGTACCGATCGGCGATCGTCGGCGCGTCGGCTATGCGCTGCAAACCAACAACGGCGACGTCACGCAGACCGCGTCGTACAACGACTACAGCGATCCGGACAATACCTGGCAGGTCAGCGGCGGCTTTAACCAGTCCGGCAAATCGCTGGCGCGCGGGTACTACACCCACAACGCCTCGTTCGGCTCGCTGAACGCCAGCGCCTCTTACCAACAGGACAGCTACTCGTCGATCGGCGGCTCGTTCCGCGGCGGTCTCACTGCGACCCGGCACGGCATCGCGGCGCATCAGAACTCAAGCAACGGCGGCAGCCGAATGATGCTCGACACCGACGGCATCGCCGGCGTGCCGATCAATAACGGCCGCGCCTACAGCAACCGTTTCGGGCTGGCGGTGATTTCCGACATCACCAGCTACTACAACACCGACACCCGTATCGACGTCAACAAGCTGGCGGACGACGTCGAGGCCACTCGCGCCGTGGTGCAAGGCACGCTGACCGAAGGCGCCATCGGCTACCGCCACTTCGAGGTGGTGAAAGGCAGCAAGCTGCTGGCCACCATTCGCCTCGCGGACGGCAGCGAACCGCCGTTCGGCGCCGCGGTGCTGAGCGAGAAAGGCCGCGAGGTCGCGGTGGTCAACGACGGCGGCTCGGTCTATCTGACCGGCGTACAGCCGGAGGAAAAACTGGATGTCGCCTGGGAAGGCCAACGCCGCTGCCGCATCGTGATCCCGGGCGCCGCCAAGCCGCTGGACCAGCTGCTGCTGCCGTGCGCCACCCTGTAATCCGTAACGCTGAGAAATAATGACATGAACAAACACCCGATAACGCTACTGACCGCCGCCGGCCTGGCCCTGAGCGCCGTACTGCCCACCGCCGACGCGGCGATATCGCTGGATCGCACGCGCGCCGTTTATGTGAGCGACGCCAAATCGATCAGCCTGAATATCGTCAACGAAAACAAAGAGCTGCCTTTCCTGGCGCAGTCCTGGCTGGAGAACGAACAGCATCAGAAAATCACCTCACCGCTGGTGGTGCTGCCGCCGTTGCAGCGCGTGGAGCCGAGCGAGCGCAGCGTGGTGCGCATCACCAAGACGCCGGAAGCGGATCGCCTGCCGCAGGATCGCGAGTCGGTGTTCTACTTCAACCTGCGCGAGATCCCGCCGAAAAGCACCAAAACCAACGTGATGCAGCTGGCGCTGCAGACGCAGATCAAGCTGTTCTACCGGCCGAAGGCGATTGTCGCGCCCAAGGGTGAAGTGTGGCAGGAAAAGCTGGTGTTCCGTAAAAGCGGCGGCGCCATCACCGTCGACAACCCGACCCCGTTTTACATCACCCTGACCGGCATGACGCGGCAGACGCAAAAACAGGGCGGCGGCGCGATCGGCGGTTTTCAGCCGCTGATGCTGAAGCCGAAATCCAGCGAAAGCCTCAAGCTGCACGACACCGGCATGAACAGTTTCGTCATCACCTACATCAACGACTACGGCGGCCACCCCGAGCTGCGCTTCGCCTGCAACGGCAGCGCTTGCACCGCCGTGCCCGAGAAAAAATAAGGAGGTCCAGCATGGCTGAATTCACCGATCGACTGCGCCCTCTGCTGCTCGGCGCACTGCTGTGCGGCGGCGGCGCGCTGGCGGCAACGCCGCTGGGCGTGATCGAAGGCACCACCGGCACCGTCAGCTTTCACGGCGGTCTGCTCAGCTCTCCCTGCAGCCTGACGCCGGACAGCCGGGATCAGTCCGTCGATCTGGGCGACGTCAGTGCACGCGACTTCCGCAACGCCGGCGATCGCAGTGCGCCGGTGCGTTTTCGTCTCTCGTTCCGCAATTGCCTGCTGGGCGCGCGCGCGCTGGCGGATAACCCGGCCGGCCCACGCAACGGCGATGCCGGCCGCCTCTATCTGCAGGGTGAGCAGGCCGCCACGCTGGTGTTTCTCGGCGAAAGCGACGTCGACAACCCGTCGCTGCTGAAGCTGAACGGCGGCGTACAGGGCATCGGCCTGCGGCTGCAAGACCAGCAGGGCCAGGCGCTGGAGCTGAATCAGCGCAGCCGCCCCTACATTCTGCAGCCCGGCAGCAACACCCTGTGGTTCAGCGCCAGCGTGGAATCCACCCAGCGGGCGGTGATGGCGGCCGGGTTCGCCGCCGTGGCGCACATTCAGGTGATTTACCTGTGAGGTTCGAGAACGCGATGAAAACTCAACTGACCAAACTCTGCCTGCCGCTGGCGATCGCGCTGGCGGCCCCCGCCGCCTGGGCCAACGGCTACGTCACGCCGGATGGCGGGCCGAAACAGTTCTATATCGATCTGAATCAAAGCAACATCACCAACCAGGTGGGGTTTACCAAAGTGTTCCCTTATTCGTTAGGTGGCCAATATACCGGTAAGGCCTACTGCGATACGCCGATCCCCAGAAGCCCGCACTTTTACAAGTCGGATTCGGCGTTGCCCCCCTCCGACTACGGCAACGGCTATTTAAAACTGAATGACTTTCTGGATTTAAAAGCCGAGGTGTGGATCGCCGGTAACAAGAAGGCCTATGTCACGGTGCCTTTTTACAACGAATCCAACGAGTATCCCAATCACAGCTGTTCGCCGCCCTATGTGCAGGTAAACAACTACGAAAGCGGCTCCAAAGGCCGCATCACCTTCCGGGTGCGCAAAAAAATCATTAACGGCGTTGAGATTAACGATCGGCAGATCATCGAGATGTACGGCCGCCTCGGCTCGACCGACGGCGGTTTCGGCCCCAACCCGATGGCGCAGGTGTTTATCCAATCCGCAATCCTCTACGTGCCCGATAAATGCGTGGTGAACGAAGGCCAGCTGATCAACGTGGAGTTCGGCGAAATCGGCGGCAGCGATCTCAACGGCTCAAACTACCCGCAAAGCATTCCGGTGCGCTTCCAGTGCGAGGGCGGCAGCTTCGAGGACGGCACGCTGAACATCAAGCTGGCGGTGTCGGGCACGGCCGCTTCCTTCAGCAACGAGGTATTCAAAACCGACAAGAACAATCTCGGCATCAGGCTGACGCACAACGGCCAGTTGGTTATCCCGAATGAGTTTTACCCGGTGCCGAACATCGGCAACGGCGGCTCCTGGAACCTGGTGGCGGCGCCGTTCGCCAACGGCGGCGCAGAGATCGGCGAAGGGGAATTCAACGCATCGGCCACCATCGTGGCGGCATTCCAGTAACCGAGGGAGGAACGGAAAATGCGTCTACGCGCTTTAGCGCTGCTGAGCTGCGCGCCCTGGTGGTTTGCCGCCATGCCGGCGGCGGCGAACACCGAGCTTATCGGCGCGCCGGTGCAGTTCCACGGCACCGTGGTGAGCCGCCCGTGCAATATCGAACCGCAGTCCGCCGATCAGCTGGTGGATATGGGGACGGTGATCGTCAAAACCCTGTACCGCTACGGCCATACCACGCCGGTGCCGTTCAGCATCAAGCTGACCGACTGCAAGACCACGGTGTTCAAATCCGTCAGCGTGACCTTCAGCGGCGCCGAAGACGGAGAGCTGCCGGGCAAGCTGGCGATCAACAACGGCGCGAACGGCGCCGCCATCGCCCTGTTCGATCATCAGGGTGCGGACATCTCTCTGAATAAGGCCACCAGCGCCGTCGCGTTGCAAAACGGCCCCAACAACCTGAACTTCACCGCCTACGTACAAGGGCGGCCGAGCGCGATTCAGAACCAAAGCATTACCGAAGGCGAATTCACGTCCGTCGCCAATTTTGTGCTGGCGTACCAATAAGCCCCGCACCGTCCCAGGGAAATCAGGAAAACGCCCGGCGCGCTATCGCCGGCAATGGGCCGTCACCGTTCGCTCCGGCGCGGCCTTTTAAGGAGGCACCCATGCCAGATATTCGCTTCACGCTGTTCGACAGCGATAACTTCTACCAGCAGGGGCTGCGTCTGCTGCTGCAGGATTATCTGCACTCCCTGAACGAATGCCAGCGCCGGTACCCGCAGTTCTCGCCGCTGGCGCTGCAGGCGTTGGATAACATCGAAATCGTGTTCCGCACGCCGGAAGAGCGCTGGGGCTGCGCCTGCTGTTACCAGAGCCCCTACGGCATCCCACGCCAGCGGCAGCTGACTCTGCTGATCCTCGACGACACGACCCAGCAACAGGTGAAAAACCTGCCGCCGCTGTTCAGCATCCATCGGCGCGATTCGGCCTACGCCATCCGCCTCAAATTGCAGATGGCGCTGGAGAAATTTATCCAGCATCCGTGGATGGCGCTGCACGCCGCCGGCATGTGGAAATGCCAGACTTGCCGCATCGCCGCGCTCAGCCACTGCGAAAAAAAGGTGTTGGGGTTGATGAGCAGCGGCATGTCCGCCTGCAGCATCGCCGGCCTGCTGCAGCGCAGCCAGAAAACCATCAGCGCCCATAAACGCTCGGCGATGCGCAAGCTGAACGTGCGAAAAAACAGCGAGCTGAATAAGGTGCTGCTGAATCAGCGCGGGCTGAGTTGACTGACAACGGACTCGCGAGTGCCGAAAGAGTGGTTTACTCTGAATACTCATTTTCGCACTGCAAAGCGAGCCGGAATCCATGCCCAGAACAGCCAAAGTCGTTGACGTTCCCGCCCTCGGCGAGCTCGATCGCCAGGCGGGTCAGCTTAGCCACCAGCTGGCGCAGGCTCTGCGTCAGGCCATCCACCGCGGCGATCTGAAAGCGGGCGATCTGCTGCCCTCGACGCGCCGGCTGTCGGCGGCGCTGGATCTGGCGCGCGGCACGGTGTTGGAAGCCTTTGCTCAGCTGACGGCGGAAGGCTTTCTCGAACCGCAGCCCGGCTCCGGCACCCGGGTCGCCCACTATCAGGCGCCGCGCCGCACGCTGCACGCCACGGCGCAGGCGAGTTCGGCGGTAGCGGTTCCGCTTTCTTCACAGGCGCAGCATCTGGCGCGCTTTGCCACGCAGGCGCGGGCGCTGCCGCCGGTGCCGTTCACTGTGTCAGTGCCAATCGGCGATACCGCGCCCGACGATATCTGGCGGCGGCTCGGCAACCGCATCCGCGCCCGCGGCCCCGGCGCGCCGTCGGGCTACGGCGATCCGCTGGGCGCACTGCCGCTGCGCGAAGCCATCTGCGACTATGTGCGCCGTTCCCGCTCGGTAAACTGTACGCCGCAGCAAATCCTCATCACCTCCGGCACCCAACAGGGACTGTATCTGGCCGCGCAGATCCTGTTGGATGCCGGCGACAGCGCCTGGGTCGAAGATCCTGCCTACGCCGGCATTACCGCCCTTTTTAACAGCCTGTTTCGCGATCGGCACATGATTAGGGTGCCCGTCGCCGACGACGGCATCGACGTCGCCGCCGGCGTGCGCCTGGCCGCCAATGCCCGCGCCGCCTTTGTCACGCCGTCGCATCAGTATCCGCTGGGCATGCCGATGAGCATGGCGAAAAGAAGCGCCCTGCTGGCCTGGGCCAGAGAGCGGCAAGCCTGGATCGTGGAAGACGATTACGACAGCGAGATGCGCTACGCCGGCCACCCGTTCCCTTCGCTGCAGGGGCTGGCACCCGAGCGGACGCTTTATCTCGGCACCTTCAGCAAGGTGCTGTTCCCTTCGCTGCGGCTGGGTTACGCCGTCGTGCCGCCGCCGCTGGTCGACGCCTTTTGCGGCGCCAGGATCCTGATGGATCGCCATCCACCCAGCGCGGATCAATACGTGCTGGCCGCCTTTATCGCCGAAGGGTATCTCGACCGGCATATCCGCAAAATGCGCGGCGTCTACGCCGAGAAGCGTCGGGTGCTGATCGAGGCGATCAACGCGTACATCCCGGCCGAGCTGGCGGTGGTGCAGCCCTGCGATCAGGGCATGCACATGGTGCTGTGGTTGAGAAAAGATCTCGACGACGTGCGGGTCGCCCTGCAGGCCAACGAAGCCGGGTTGGCGCTGCGGGCGGTGTCGCCGATGTATGCGCCCGGCCAGGGTGAGCCGGGCCTGGTGCTGGGATTGGGCGGTTACGCCGACCGCCAGGTGCAACAGGCGGTGGAACGGCTCGGACAGGTGATCCTGGCCTGCGCCGGCAGCGGCGCCTAGCGGGAAAAACGTTTGGCGCCGAACACGCAAACCACCACGCCGGCCATCACGGCGATCATCATCGGCTGGACGGTCTCATGCAGCAGCCAGCCCGCCAGCGCCAAGCCGAAGAACGGCTGCAGCAGCTGCAACTGCCCGACGGCGGCGATGCCGCCCTGCGCCAGGCCGCGATACCAGAAAATAAACCCAATCCACATGCTGAACACCGAGACGTAAACCAGCGACAGCCAGGCAGCGCCGCTGACCACGGGCCAGGCGGCCGGTGCCACCAGCCAGGTGGCCGCCAGCGTCAACGGCAAGGCGACCACCAGCGCCCAGGAGATCACCTGCCAGCCGCCGATCCGGCGCGACAGCACCGCCCCTTCGGCATAACCCAAGCCGCACAGCAACACCGCCCCGACCATCAGCGCATCCCCTTGCCAGGCGCCGCCGCTCCCCTGGCTCAACGCGAAAGCGCCCACCAGCACGGCGCCGACGCCTGAAAAAGCCCAAAAAGCGGGCTTGGGCCGCTCTCCGCCGCGCAAAACGCCAAAACCGGCGGTCGCCAGCGGCAGCAGGCCGATATACACCAGCGAATGCGCCGACGTGGTGTGCTGCAGCGCCAGCGCCGTCAGCAGCGGAAAACCGATGACTACGCCAAGCGCCACAAACAGCAGCGGCGGCAAATCGGCCCACGTCGGCCGCGCCTGTCGGGTGATCAGCAGCGCACACAGGGCCAGCAAAGCGGCGATCGCCGCCCTGACCGCCGTCAGAAACAGCGGATCGAGCTCCAGCACCGCCACCCGGGTGGCGGGCAACGAGCCGCTGAAGATCATCATGCCAAGAAAACCGTTCATCCAGCCCTGGGCCGAATGACCGGCGGCGGGATGTGCAGGGGTAACAACGAGAGTTTTTGCAGACTGACTGTCCGTCATGTGAACGCTCCGCACGCCTGAGGCATACCGAAATCGGCAACCCGCGAGGCGATGTCATAGTGAAAGAGAACATCGTTGCCCGGCGTCGCTTGCCGGGGCTGCGTTCTATTTTTCAGATAAAGCGGTTCACAGACAGGTCCAGATAGTGAAATTTTCACTGTGCCGGTTAGCAAAGCGCGCCGCTAACGCCAAAGAAGGGCGTTTTTCGGGCTGTCCTTGGCCGTTTGGCGGCCCTGCCTGCGGGGTATCATGGACTTTTATGCGTTTTTGTAGAACAGGACAAGGTGCGGCGCCGTGGTGAAACCCTTCTTACGCAGTGGCAGTTTGGATGATGTGCTGGCTTTAGGCGAGAACGGGCAACCGGTCTACGCCTGCGCGCAGCAGCTGCGGGAAACTCTGCGCCTTCGCCGGCAGCAGCAGGCCGCCGACTGCCTGGCGATCCCCCAGCCGAACGAAAGCGGCACCCGCATCGACTGGTATGCGCCCTTCCCCGGCAAAGTCACCTCCTGGCTGGCGGCGAGCGACGCCCAGCGCGCGCAGGCGGTACGGCACCTGGAACACTGCCTGACGACCTTCCGCAGCCTGACGGAACAGGCCCTGGCGACCGATCACCCCAGCCATCGCCTGTTCGGCGCGCTGCTGGCCAAAGCGATGCACATACCCGACCCCAACCACGTTTACCTGGTGGACGATCGACCGGTGCTGACCTTCTGGGGCTTTATCAAGCCGCAGGCGCAGAGCCCGAACGATCCGTTGGCCTGCCTGCGCCCGATCGAAGCAGAGATGAAAGTCGAAGTGGAAAAACCGGCGCCGATCGCCGCCGCTCCGCGTAAACCGGCCGTTGTCGAACCGGTAAAGCCGGCCCCGGCCGCCGAGCCCGAACCGGCGCCCGCCCCGGCAGCGCCTATCGAATCCCCTGCCGCTCGCCGGCGCCACGCTCTCTGGCTGTTGCCCGTACTGTTGCTTGGCAGTGCAGCGCTGGCCGCCTGGCTGCACCGCTCACCGCCGCCGCAACCGGCGATACCGGCTGAGGTACGGCATCCGGCGCCGCCGAAAAAAACCGCCGCGCCGTTGCCCAAGCTGCGCTTGCCGCTGGCGCACGCGACGCTGATGCCGCCGCCCCCGGCGCCGGCCATCCCGCAACCGCTGGACAAAAATGCGCTGGTGCTGCCGCCCGAGGCGGTGAAGGCCGGTTCCACCCGTTTCCTTAACGGCAAATGGCGCGCCACGGTGGCGCTGAAAGACCCGATTACCGGCAAGCGCCCCGGCCTGCAATACCGTCTGAACGGCGGCAAGGGCAGCGCTGTCATCGCCTACGGCGACGGCGTCAGCTGCCGAGTGGCGGTCGAAGCCGGGCTGATGCAGTCCGGCAATCTGGTGATCAACAGCCGCACCAAGGCGCGCTGCAGCGACGGCAGCCGCTACCAGATCCCGGAGATCGTCTGCCGCCAGGGCGAAACCGGCGCGGCAGAGTGCACCGGCCGCTACGATGCGGACACCACCTATCCCATGACGTTCAAGCGCGAGAGTAAATGATGCTGGCACCCCTTACGGACTACAAACACGGCATTACGCTGATCCAGGACAGCGGCATTCAGTTTCTGGACTTTGCCCTGACGCCGCTGCTGGACGCCGAGTTTCCCGGCAAATTCGTGCGCAAGACCGCCAGCGGCCCACTGCTGCGTCTGCAATGGGAGGCCGAGAGCGGCAAATACCAGTTGCCGGCCGTGGGCGACCAGGCTGCCGAAGTGGTGCGGCCGGAGTTCAGCTACCCGCTGCAGCAGTCGCTGCGCCTGCTGGATAAGCTCTGGCTGCCGCTGCCCTTCTTGCGCCACACCCCGGCGGGCCTGTTTTTGTCGGGCCCGGACAACTGGGCGCGCCTGCAGGTGGTGCAGCTGGATGAACCGGATCAGGACGGCAACCTGCTGCGCGTGGTGCTGGCCTTCGACACTCGCGCCGCCGCGCCCGGCCAGGAGGCGCTGGCGCCGGGCGAAAGCGATCTCGGCGCCGATCTGAGCTTCGCGCTGGCGCACCGCAACCACGAGCTGGGCGAGTTCCTCGATCTGACCTGGGTGGACGGCTGGCTGCGCGAGGCGTTCAGCCAGCGCGCCGCCGAGCGGGAACAGCGCGCCGAGGCGGAGATCAACGCCGGGCTGAAAACCTTCGAGTACCAGGCGCACTACCTCAACCTGCTGCACATGCTCGGCCACCAGCTGGCGGTGCCACAGATAAAAATGGTGGCGGCAACGCTGCAGCAACCGGCGATCGACGTCGATCTGGTGCTGGACGTCGGCAACTCGCACACCTGCGGCGTGCTGGTCGAAGACCACCCGGAAGAGAGCAACGGCCTGAAGCAAACCTACGAGCTGCAGCTGCGCTCGCTGTCTGAACCGCACCGCGTCTACAACGAGCTGTTCGAGAGCCGGGTGGAGTTCTCGCAGGCCAGCTTCGGCAAGCCGCATCTGTCGTTCCAGAGCGGGCGCGACGACGCCTTCCAGTGGCCCTCCATCACCCGCGTCGGCCGCGAAGCCGCGCAGCTGGCGCAGCGGCGAGCGGGCCATGAAGGCACCACCGGCATCTCCAGCCCGCGCCGCTACCTGTGGGACGAGGAGCGCTATGCGCCCGGCTGGCGCTTCAACGAGCGGCACGAGCCGATGGCCGCCGCCGCGCCGTTGACCACCCTGATCAACGACGAAGGCGTGCCGCTGTCCGCCCTGCCGACGGCGCAACGGCTGCCGGTGTTCGCCGCCCATTACAGCCGCAGCGCGGTGATGACGCTGATGCTGAGCGAGCTGCTGGCGCAGGCGCTGATGCAGATCAACAGCATCGCCCAGCGCAGCCGCATGCCGAACGCCGCCGCGCCGCGCCGTTTGCGCGCCATCATTCTGACGCTGCCTTCGGCGATGCCGAAACCGGAGCGCGAGATTTTCCGCCGCCGCATGCAGGAGGCGATCGGGCTGGTTTGGAAGGCCCTCGGCTGGCACCCGCAGGATGCGCCGTTCGACGGCGCGCACGCCCGCTTCCCGGCGCCGCAGGTGCAGATGGAGTGGGACGAGGCCACCTGCGGTCAGATGGTCTATCTGTACAACGAAACCCAGGTGAACTTCGCCGGTCGCACCGACGCCTTTTTCGCCGCCATGGCCCGGCCCGACCGGCCGCTGGTGCCGGGTGAGCAGGCGGGAAAAACGCTGCGCATCGCCTCCATCGACATCGGCGGGGGCACCACGGATCTGGCGATCACGCACTATTCGCTCGACGACGGCGTGGGCAACAACATCAAAATCAACCCGCGCCTGCTGTTCCGCGAGGGCTTTAAAGTCGCCGGCGACGATATCCTGCTGGACGCCATCCAGCAGTTTATCCTGCCCGCCGTGCAGCAGGCATTCGAAACCGCCGGCGTGAGCGCCGCCCCGGCGCTGATGGACAGGCTGTTCGGCAACGAAGGGCGCATGGACGGGCTTTCCACCCTGCGTCAGCAGGCCGCGCTGCAGATCTTCATGCCCGCCGGACGCGCGCTGCTCGGCGCCTATGAAGAATACGACCCGCTGGACAACCGGGCGGAAATCGCCGCCAGCCTGGGCGATCTGCTGCCGCAGCCGCCGACGCCGCAGGTGCTGGCGTTTATCAACGGCGAAGTGCAGCGCGAAGCCGACAGCAACGCCTTCGATATCCTGCACACCCCGCTGGTGATCCGCCTGGCCGATCTGCACGCCGCCTTCTTGTCCGATCGCATCGGCATCGGCCGCTGCCTGCGCCTGCTGGCCGAGGTGGTGGCGCTGTATACCTGCGACGTACTGCTGTTGACCGGCCGTCCGGCGCGTTTCCCCGGCGTGCAGGCGCTGCTGCGCCATCTGCAGCCGCTGCCCGCCAGCCGCATTCTGCCGCTTGAGGGCTACCACACCCGCAGCTGGTACCCGTTCAACAAACGCGGCCGCATCGACAACCCGAAATCCACCGCCGCGGTGGGCGCCATGCTGTGCCTGCTGGCGATCGACCTGCGGCTGGAGAGCTTTTACTTCAACGTCGGGGATTTCCAGCCCTACTCCACCATTCGTTATCTGGGCATGCTGGACGGTAACAACATGCTGGCGGACGATAACGTCTATTACCGCGACATCGATCTGGATCGCGCCGATTTCGCGCTCGATCCCGCCGGCAGCTTCCAGCTGCGCGGTCCGCTGCGCCTGGGGTTCCGCCAATTGGACAACGAACGCTGGCCGGCCTCGCCGCTCTATACGCTGACCATCAATGACGCCCAACTGGCGCGCAAGCTGGCCGGCGATGCGGTGATCGGCCTGCGGCTGGCCATCACCGCCAGCGCCGAACAGGGCGCTGAGAGCGTCAAGATCGCGCAGGCGCTGCTGGCCGACGGCAGCCCCGTCCCGGCGCACCACCTGCAACTGAAACTCAATACCCTGGCTGCCAGCGCCTCCGGCGCGACCCACTACTGGATAGACAGCGGGAGCATTTACCCACGATGAACACGCAAACCTTCGCCCCAGCGGCCCCGAATAACGCGCTCAGCGCCGGCATATTGCAGGCGATCGACTGGGTGGACGCCGCGCGCCGCCAATCCCCTCGCCTGGAGCGGGAGGCCGATCGCCTGATACAGCGTCTGCGCCGTTGCCATAACCGCGCCGCACGGTTGGAAAACACATGCCCTGCGCAGGTCGCCATCGGTTTGTATGGCCACAACGCCGCCGCCAAGGCCCATCTGCTGGCGGCGCTGGCGCCTGGCGCAAAGCGCTTCAACGCGGACCTTTCGCTCGCGGTGCGCTACTGCACGGCGGCCGAGGCGGGGCCCGCCGAGTATCCGATCGCCCTCGCCCTGCTCAATGAAGCGCAGTGGCTGGCCATCACGCTCGATGCCGCCGCGATGGGCGGCTTCCGGCTGGACTGGGACGCCCGCGCGATCGCCGGCCATCTGCAAACGCTGGCGCGCCACCGCCAAGCCATCGCCCCCGACGGCCTCAGCGACGGCGATGTGCTGGCGCTGTGGGATAGCCAACGCCGCCACGGCGACAAGGGGCAACAGACGCTGGACAGGCATTTCTGGCCGCAGGCCGTAGCGCTGGCGCCGCAGCTGAGCATCGACGATCGCGCGCGCCTGTTTGCGCCGCTGTGGGGAGAGGAACCGACGCTGACGACGCATTATCGCCAGCTGGCACACACGCTGCATGCCCTCGGTGACAGCCGGCAGGTTCATGCCCCGCGCCGCGCCTTGACGCTGCTGACCGCGAGCGCCGCACCGGAAAACACGGCAATCGTCGTGATGGCCGAACACGGCGGTGAACGGGAGATCGCGCTGAGCGATCTGGTCTGGCTGACCGCCGAAGTCACCACCGTTCTGCCGCAAACCGCGCAGGCGGGCCTGCCCGCCGACGTGGCACTGATCGACCTGCCCGGCAGCTGCGCCCGCCCGCAGGCGGAACCGACGCAGCGGCTGCAACAGGCGAAACGCGCCCATTTGCTGGCCCGCTGCGCGGACGGCCTGCACGCCAACCTGCTGCTGGTGGCCGATGCCGCCGCCACGCCGCAGGACGCCGCGCGCATCGGCCAGGCGCTCGCCGGTTGGGTCGACCACACCCAGGGGGAAACCCCGGCGCTGCGCCAGCGCCGCAAACCCGGTTTAATCTGGGCGATCACGCCATTCGACCCACGCCAGGAAGGCAAACCGCGCCCTGACGACGCCGTTCAGCGCCAGGTCGGCGAGCCCGGCGACAGCTGGGCCACACTGCTGGCGCTGGATGAGCAGGATTGCCGCCGCATGGTGAACTACCTGGCCGCACAGGCGCGCCCGGCCCACAAGCAAGCGCGCCTGCTCGAGCTGCGCGAAGAGTTGCAGCGCGAGCTGACGGAAAGCCTGCTCGGCAACTGGCTCACCGCCGCCGATCCATACGCGACCCAGCAACGCGCCCAACAGCTGCTGCGCGCGCTGCAAGCGCAGGCCGGCCGCCACGGCGAACTGCTGGAACGATTGTTGCCCCAGCGCGATACGCTGCGCCAGCTTTACCAGCAACAGCAGCACGCCGCGCCGACCCCGGCGACGCCTGCGCCGTTCGGGCTCGACATCGATCTGTTCGGCGCACCGGAAACCCCGGCGCCCGGCGAGCCCCCCACGTCACCCTTTGCCGCGCGGATATTCGCGGATTGGATCAACCATCTGCGCAGCCTGCCGGACAGCCGCCGGTTGCTGGATCTGCTCGGCATCGACAAACCGCATCTCGAACTGCTGGTTGATGCGTTGATCGGCGCCGCCTGCCGCCAGCGGCTCGATGATGAGCTGGAGCGCGTGCTGTGCGCCGGCGGCCTGCCGGAACAGGGGGAAGATCGGCAGATCAGCCAGGCGTTGGCGCTGTTGGGCGACTTCGTCGCCTGGCTCGGCTTCCAGCGGCGCGATGCGGCAACTCGCCCTGAGAGCCGCGTCAATCCCGGCCAACCGATCTTCACCCTGCCGCCGCAGCCGGCGGTGGACTGGAGCGGCCAGCAGCGGCTCACCCGGCTGGCACCGACGCCAACCAAAAATACCGCATTTTATATCTATGACTGGCTGATCGGCCTGCAGACCCTGCTGGCGGAAAATGCCGCGCAGGCGCAGCCCGCGCTGGCAGACGAGCAACGCGCCGCACTGGCGGCGATCGTCGCCGCCCTGCGCGCTGAGTCATAGCGGACGCCATCCGGGCCGGACACCGCCGCGCAGTCAGTGGCAGGCCGGCCCGGCCGACATCACTTCGCGAAAGTGGGTGACCAGCGGGCGCAGGTTGGCCTTGTGCCACACGGCCCACAGCTGCGTAGTGTATTGCATCCAGGGCAGCTCGCGCAGCACCACGCCTTGCGGCGCGTTATGCCGCAGGCTGTGCTGGATCAACGTCATCCCCAACCCGGCGGCGACCAGCCCCAACGCAGTCAGCGGCTCGCCCGCTTCCAGCCGAATATCCGGATCGAACCCGGCCTTCACACAGGCCGCCACGAAGTCGTCGCGCGAATGGGCATCCTCCTTGTGCAGCACCGAAATCCAGGCCTGATCGGTGAGATCCGCCGGCAGCAGCGTCTCTCGCTCCGCCAGCGGATGGGCCTGCGGCAAGGCCAACAGCATGCGATCGTCCAGCACCTGCGTATATTCAAAATCCGGATCCGCGCGATCCGGCACCGTATTGACCAGCGCCACGTCCAGGCTGCGCTGCCGCAGCCCTTCCAGCTGTATGAAAGAAGGCTGGCTGTAAAGCACGATGTGCACATCCGGCCGGGAAACCCGCAGCGACCGCAATGCGTTCGACAATACGCCGGAGTGCATCGCATTTTCGATATAGCCAATGCACAGCCCGCCGTCTTCCCCGCGCCCCAGACGGCGCCCAAGCGACTCGAGCCGGGTGGCGTGCGTCAACAGCGCGCGGGTTTCGGCCAGAAACGTCTGGCCGTCGGCGGTCAGGCGGATGCGCTGCTGATTGCGCTCGAACAGCATCAAACCCAGACGTTCCTCAAGTTGGGAAATCTGCCGGCTCAGCGGTGACTGGGAAATGTGCAGCCGTTCGGCGGCGCGGCCGACGTGCTCTTCTTCCGCCACCGCCACAAAGTATTTCAACTGACGTAAATCGATCATGTGAGACCTAAAAGGACTTAACTTAGACAAATTATGTCCTATCAAGTCACAACTTGCCAAGTTATCTTTAGCCTCGTGACGGGGCAGACGCTGTATGAGCCCCACTAGTTTCCCTGAAAAGATAACGAATTGAGGATTCACCATGAGCATCAAAAATATTTTACCCGGCAAGATCGGTTTGGGCGGCGCGCCGCTCGGCAATATGTTCCGCGCCATTCCAGAAGAAGAAGCGCTGGCTACCGTAACCAGCGCCTGGGACTTGGGCATCCGCTACTTCGACACCGCACCGCTTTACGGTTCCGGCCTGTCGGAAATTCGCATGGGCGAAGCGCTCTCTCAGTACCCACGCGATGAGTTCGTACTGAGCACCAAAGTGGGCCGCATCATGCTGGACGAAATGGAAGATCCCGCCGCCCGCGATCTGGGTGAGAAAGGCGGCCTGTTCGAACACGGTTTGAAAAACAAGATCCTGAACGACTACTCGGAAGACGGCACGCTTCGTTCCATTGAACACAGCCTGAAGCGTCTTAAAACCGACCGTCTGGATATCGTCTGGATCCACGACGTCGCTCAGGATTTCTACGGCGACAGCTGGCTGGAACAGTTCAATATCGCCCGTACCGGCGCCTTCCGCGCACTGTCCCGCCTGCGTGACGAAGGCGTGATCAAAGCCTGGGGCCTCGGGGTCAACCGCGTCGAGCCTTGCGAACTGACGCTGGCGCTTGATGAGCCGAAACCGGATGCCTTCCTGCTGGCCGGCCGCTACAGCCTGCTGGATCACGAACGCGCCCTGCAACGCCTGATGCCGGAAGCGCTGGAACAGAATGTCGATATCGTCGTCGGCGGCCCATACAGCTCCGGCGTGCTGGCCGGCGGCGAACATTTCGAATATCAGAAAGCGTCCCCGGCTATTCGCCAGCAAGTCGCGAAAATCAAAGAGATCGCCGCTCGCTTCCAGGTAGACGTCAAAGCCGCTGCGCTGCAGTTTGCGCTGGCTAACCCGGCCGTCGCCGCCGTGATCCCCGGTTCGAGCCGTCCTGGCCGCATGGCCGAAGATCTGGCTGCGCTGGATGCAGTGATCCCGGCTGAGTTCTGGGCGGAGATGCGCCGCCAGAAACTGGTGGCCGACAACGCGCCGCTGCCGATTCGTTAAGTTTTATGGGGCCGGCCCCCGGCCCCATTACCCACATGACAGAGTGATATACATGATGAAACTGGATCTTTCAGGCAAAGTCGCCGTCGTCAGCGGCTCCACCTCCGGCATCGGTCTCGGCATCGCGCGCGGGCTTGCCAAAACGGGCGCCACCGTGGTGATCGTCGGCCGTCAGAAAGCCGGGGTCGATAACGCCATCGCCGACATCAGCGCCAACGTGCCCGGCGCGCAGGTACGCGGCGTGGTCGCCGATCTCGGCACCGAACAAGGGGCTGCAACCCTGTTCGCCGCGGAACCGAAAGCCGACGTGCTGGTCAACAACCTCGGTATTTTCAACGATAAAGACTTCTTTACCGTGCCCGACAGCGAGTGGATGCACTTCTATAACGTCAACGTTCTCTCGGGCGTGCGTCTGGCGCGCCACTACGCGCAGAGCATGACCGAACAGGGCTGGGGACGCATTATTTTCGTGTCGTCCGAATCCGGCGTCGCCATCCCGGCGGATATGATCAACTACGGCGTGACCAAAAGCGCCAACCTGGCGGTATCTCACGGCCTGGCGAAACGCCTCGCCGGCACCGGCGTGACGGTCAACGCCATCCTGCCAGGGCCAACCTTTACCGAAGGCCTGCAGGAGATGCTGGCGGAAGCGGCGGCCAAATCCGGGCGCAGCGCGCGCGATCAGGCCGACGAGTTCGTTAAAACCGAACGCCCAAGCTCCATCATTCAACGCGCGGCGGACGTCGATGAAGTGGCCAACCTGGCCGTTTACCTTGCGTCCCCGCTGTCTTCGGCCACTACCGGTGCGGCGCTGCGCGTCGACGGCGGCGTCGTCGACACCCTGGCAATGTAATTCCGTACCCTAAACCGATATCAAGAGAGAAAGAAAATGGCTACTACATCCGTATCTATGAACATCCCGGCATCCGCCGACACCGTATGGCAACTGATCGGCGGCTTCGACGCCCTGCCTGACTGGCTGCCGTTCATTCCGAAAAGCGTCGTTTCTGAAGGCGGCCGCGTGCGCACTTTGACGACCTCTGACGGCGGCACCGTTATCGAGCGGCTGGAAGCGTTCGACAACCGTCAACGCAGCTACAGCTACTCCATCATGCAGGCGCCGTTCCCGGTGGTGAATTACCTGTCCACCCTGTCGGTACACGCCACCGACGACGCCAACGTGGCGCGCGTGGAGTGGTCGGGCAGCTTCACGCCGGTCAATATCAGCGACGACGAAGCCGTCGCCCTGTTCCATGGCATCTACCAGGATGGCCTGGATGCGCTGAGCGGCAACTTCCCGCGCTAATGCGTGAACACTCCTCACGCTTACGGCCGATGGTGAAAACCATCGGCCGTTTTTTTGCTTTAGCTCTGGAGCAGGATAAATCCGCCAGCGCCGTTTATGCTGTAAAGGAGACTTCCGTTTGAGGAGATGGCCGTGCGCCCTTTCAGCCTGAGAACTATCGACCATGTGGTGCTGCGCGTGCGCGATATGCAGAAAAGCCTGCATTTTTATACCCGGATCGTCGGCTGTGATATCGCCAAACAGCGGCCGGATTTGGGGCTGATGCACCTGCGCGCCGGAGCGGCCATGATCGATCTGGTGGATATTAACGGCGTGTTGGGGAAAAAAGGCGGCACGGCGCCCGATCCTCACCGGCAAAATGTCGATCACATCTGCCTGCGCATCGATCCTTTCAACGAGGACGAGCTGTTGGCCTATCTGCGATCGCAGGGGATCGGCGTTGATCCCGCCGAATCGCGCTATGGCGCTGAAGGCGACGGCCCGTCCATTTATTTCAGCGATCCGGACGGCAATCGCGTGGAATTGAAGGGGCCGGCGATCGGCTAGATCCTGGCGCTCCCGTTGATGTCGGACAGCCGTTGGCGATCCGTCACCCGCAGTGATCTGTTTTTAAATTGAATGATGCCGTCCGTCGCGAGCTGCGCCAGCGCGCGGCTCAGCTGTCTGACGGAGATGCCCAATCTCGCCGCCAGCGCCTCCCGGTTTTCCAGCTCAATCAATTCCCCTTCGTTCTTTATCTTGAATAATAAAAATTTTCGCAGTTTATACTCCGCCGTAAAAACGCCGTTCGCATGCAGCAAAGAGGCATTCAGCAGCTTATTGCTCAATTGCCGGCAGATAAAGGTGAGGAACGCCGGGTCGCTCAGGGCGTGATTGTTGATGGCCTCTATCGGTGCCGCGAGGAGCAGCGCGTCGGTCACCGCCTGCACGGTGCTGAACAGCGTGCGCTGCGCCTGGGAGAACAGCTCCAGATCGCCAATCACCGAGAAATCCGTTTCGAAGGAAAAGACAATGTGCGCGCCATTCACATCAAAATTCTCAACCTGCAATTTTCCCTGCACGAGAAAAAACAGGTGGGTCAAACGATCGCTTTGCGTCACCAGGTATTCGCCGGCTTCGACGCTGACCAGGCGCAGTGCGGCGAGCAGCGTGGGCGAAAGCGCCGTTCGCAGATCGTGAGCGTCGATAAAAGCTTCTTTTAGCTTGCTGTCACCGACCGTTTTCAAGGCGATTCACTCCCAGGGCTCATCCTTAAACGTCTTACATCCTCGCTTTCGACTGCGTTCAGCATAGCCGACGCGCTTCAGAACGAAAAAGGACATCTGACCTTTTTTGCCTTAGGTCGTCTGGGTACTTTCTCCGTATAGCCCACCCGAGGAGATGGCCATGCGACATATTTTGATAGATACCGATACTGCTTCCGACGATGCCGTCGCGCTGCTGATGGCGTTGCGCGCACCCGACGTGAAGGTGGAAGCGATCACCACCGTCGCGGGAAACTGCCCGCTTGAACAGTGCGTCAAAAATGCACTTATCTGCGTGGAAAAAGCGGGAACCTATGCGCCCCCGGTTTATGCCGGCATGGCGAAACCGCTTTTCCGAACGCGTTATCATTCGCACCATATTCACGGCGAAGACGGCATGGGCGACATGGCCTTGCCCGATCCGCGCCAGAGCGCCGAACCCGTTCATGCCGTGGACGCCATCATCGACTGCGCCGCACGGCTCAATGGCGAGCTGGAAATCGTCACCCTCGGGCCGTTGACCAATCTCGCGATGGCGGTGCTGAAAGCGCCCACGCTGGCCGAAAAAGTGAAGAGGGTTTATGTGATGGGCGGTTCCGGGCTGATGCCCGGCAATATCACCCCGCTGGCCGAATTTAATTTTTACGCCGATGCCGAGGCCGCGCATCTGGTGCTCACTGCCGGGCTGCCGCTCACCCTCGTTGGCTGGGAGATCGGCATGGGGGAAGCATTTATCAACGAACGCGATATAGAGCGATTGAATAATCTCGGCGAACTGGGGCGCTTTGCCGTGCGCTGCAATCGCACACTGATGGCGTTCAACGCCATGCGCACCGAACGTAAAGGCTTTGATTTGCCCGATCCGACCACCATGGCGGTGGCGCTCTACCCGGACATCGTCGAAACCAGTCTGGAGGCGTATTCCTGGGTTGAATATAAAAGTGAAAGGTCTTACGGCCATTACGTCATCGATTCCACCCACCTGACCGACGAACCGGCCAATGCGCGCGTGATCACCCGCATCAAACCCGGCCTGTTTAAAGAAAAACTGTTTTCGTTGTTATCTCAGCCGTTAATGAAATAAGTGGCCCTTATGAAATTCGATCCAAGAAAATTGAAGAAAGTGGAATTACACGTCCATTTGGATACCTGTTTAAGCTACCACTATGTCAAAAAGGTCGACCCGCAAATAACCAGAGCGGCATTTAATCGGCAATTTATCGCGCCGAAGCGATGCGCCGATCTGGGGAACTTTTTAAGCAAGATAGCGCCGCAAATAGATCTATTACAGACACGCCAGGCGATAACGCTGGCCGTCGAGGACTTATTCGCGCAGTTGGCGGCGGATAATGTCATCTATGCCGAGCTGCGCTTCGCGCCGCTGCTGCATACCCGGCTGGGATTAACCGGCGAAGCGGTGGTCGAGACGGTGCTGGCGGCCATGCATCACGCATCACGGGCTTACGGCATCGCCGCCGGGCTGATCCTGTGTACGCTGCGACATTTCGACGCGGCCGCCAGCCTGCAAACGGCGAAACTGGTTATCGATTATCAGGGAAGCGGCGTGGTGGCGCTGGATTTGGCCGCCGATGAAGCGCGTTACCCGCTGGCCAATCACGTAGCGGCCTTTCGGGCGGTGCGCGAAGCCGGCGGCAACGTCATCGCCCACGCCGGCGAGGCGAAGGGCGCCGACAGCGTACGGGAAACGCTGGAGCAGCTACAGGTGTCGCGCATCGGCCACGGCGTCAGGAGCATCGAGGATGCTGCCCTTATCGAGCGTCTGATAGCCACCGGCGTCCTGCTCGAGATCTGCCCCAGCTGCAATCTCGTCTGCAATCTGTTCGACAGCATCGACGATCATCCGATAGATCGGCTGAAAAGGATGGGAGTGCGGCTGAACGTGAATACCGATGCGCGCACCGTCGCCGACACCACGCTGAACAAGGAGTACCAGCTGTTGCATGACGCCTTCGGCTGGCAGGATGACGATTTTAACCGCAGCAACCGACAGGCGCTGGAGGCGAGTTTTCTCGACGGCAACACTAAAATGAAATTAATGAATCAGCTCAAGGCCGGGCCAATGTGACCCGGCACGTGTCAAGGCTGAGCGGGTTTTAACGCCCCTGCGCCGCCAGCGCCTGGGCACAGGCCCAGGCCGAACTCCAGGCCCACTGGAAGTTGTAGCCACCCAGCCACCCGGTCACGTCCACCACTTCGCCGATGAAATAGAGCCCCGGCACCTTGTGGGCCTCCATCGTCTTGGAAGAAAGTTCGTTGGTGTCGACGCCGCCGAGCGTCACTTCCGCCGTGCGGTAGCCTTCGGTGCCGTTCGGCTGCACGCGCCAGTTCTGCAACAGATCAACCAGCGCCGCTTGTTGCGGCGCATTCAGCTGCTTCAGCGTCGCCTCCGGCAGTTGTCCCAGGGTCTGCAAGCACTCCACCAGCCGCTTCGGCAAATGCAGCGCCAGAGTGTTTTTCAGGCTTTGGTTCGGGTGCTCTTGGCGTTGGTTATCCAGGAAGCCCGCCAGATCCAGCTCAGGAAGTAAGTTAACGCTCACATACTCACCCGGTTGCCAGTAGCTGGACAGCTGCAATACCGCCGGGCCGGAGAGACCGCGATGGGTGAACAGGATGCTTTCACGGAAGCTGACGCCGTTCTCGGCGGTGATCACCGCCGGCACCGACACGCCGGACAGCGTTTGCACATGCTCCAGCAGCGGCTTATGCAGGGTAAAAGGCACCAGCCCGGCGCGCGTCGGCAGCACCCTGAGGCCGAACTGCTCCGCCAGTTTGTAACCGAACGGCGAGGCGCCCAACCCCGGCATGGATAATCCGCCGCTGGCCACCACAAGTGAGCGAGCACTTACTTTTTCGCCATTGAGCGCCAGCTGGTAGCCGTTCTCGGTTTTCTCCACGCCCAGCACTTCGCTGCGCAGGCGCATCGTCACCTGACCCAGCTCGCACTCTTTGACCAGCAGATCCACCACCTGCTGCGCCGAATCGTCGCAGAACAGCTGCCCCAGCGTTTTTTCATGGTAGGCGATGCCGTAGCGGTTGATCAGATCGATGAAGTCCCACTGGGTGTAGCGCGCCAGCGCCGACTTGCAGAAGTGCGGGTTGTTCGACAGATAGGCCGCCGGTTCGGCGTACATGTTGGTAAAGTTGCAGCGCCCGCCGCCGGACATCAGGATCTTGCGGCCCGGTTTTTTGCCGTTGTCGAGCAGCAACACGCGGCAACCGAGTTGCCCCGCCTGCGCGGCGCAAAACATGCCGGCGGCACCCGCCCCAATCACTACGACATCAAACTGTTCCACCTGAGCCTCACTTATCAAAACCACAATCGCGACAAAAGAGCGCCATATTACGCCGTTTCGCCGCCGGTCACCGCCAAATTCACGGCGGCAGATTGTAAAGCCCCGGCGCCGCCAACGCCACAGTAAGAAAATATTACAGAGGTCAGAGGAGAATAAAGCGTTGATATTCAATATTTTTGTTATAGGCGCGTCATCGTTTCGTCATGTCCAAATCAAAAAAACGTCATATTTTCCTTTTCCCCGGCCCCGGTTGTCACTGATAATGCGCGGCGTTCATGTCCACAAACTGGCGTAACGCTTATGCTGCATTTGTTCGCTGGCCTGGATTTCCATACCGGCCTGATGTTAATTCTCGCATTGTTGTTCGTGTTGTTTTATGAAGCCATCAACGGTTTTCATGATACGGCCAATGCGGTCGCTACAGTTATTTATACCCGCGCCATGCGCTCGCAACTTGCGGTCGTGATGGCAGGTTTGTTCAACTTTCTTGGCGTAATGCTCGGCGGTTTGAGTGTTGCTTACGCCATCGTCCACTTGCTGCCTACCGATCTGTTGTTGAACGTCAGTTCAGCACACGGATTAGCCATGGTCTTCTCCATGCTGTTGGCGGCAATCATCTGGAACCTCGGCACCTGGTATTTCGGTCTGCCGGCCTCCAGTTCCCATACGCTGATAGGCGCAATCATCGGTGTCGGTTTAACCAACGCCCTGATGACCCACACTTCGGTAGTGGATGCGCTTAACGTCCCGAAAATGATTGGCATTTTCCTTTCTCTGCTGTTCTCGCCGCTGGTCGGCATGATGGTGGCGGGAGTGATGGTGTTCGCCTTGCGCCGCTATTGGAGTGGCACCAAGAAACGCCAGCGTATCCACATGACCCCTGCGGAACGTGAAAAGGTCGACGGCAAACGCAAGCCGCCGTTCTGGACCCGTATCGCGCTGATCCTGTCGGCGATTGGCGTCAGCTTCTCGCACGGCGCCAACGACGGCCAGAAAGGCATCGGCCTTATCATGCTGGTGTTGATCGGCGTTGCGCCGGCCGGCTTCGTGGTCAATATGAATGCAACCGGTTATGACATCACCCGTACGCGTGACGCCGTGACCCACCTGCAGCAATATTACCAGCAGCACGGCGACGCGCTGTCGCATGCGGTGTCGCTGACGCCGCTGCTGCCAAGCCCGGATGACGAAGCTGCGTCTGGCAAACCGGCCGAGTTCCACTGCGACAGTTCGCGCGCCATGCCGGCGATCGAGCTGGCTCAGGGCATGCTGACCAACCTGCAAAGCTACGATCAGCTGACGGTTGACCAGCGCAGCCACCTGCGCCGCCTGCTGATGTGCGTGACCGACACGGCGGATAAAGTCGCCAAGCTGCCGGAAACCTCATCCGCCGACCAGCGCTTCCTGAAGGACCTGCGTCAGGATCTGCTGCAGACCGTCGAGTACGCGCCGATGTGGATCATCGTCGCCGTCGCGCTGGCGCTGTCGCTCGGTACTATGGTGGGCTGGAAACGCGTGGCCACCACCATCGGCGAGAAGATCGGCAAGAAAGGCATGACCTACGCCCAGGGCGTATCGGCCCAGATGACCGCGGCGCTGTCGATCGGCGTGGCGAGTTATACCGGCATGCCGGTCTCCACCACCCACGTCCTCTCTTCGGCGGTTGCCGGGACGATGATCGTGGACGGCGGCGGCGTGCAGAGCAAAACCGTGAAGAACATCCTGTTGGCCTGGGTACTGACCCTGCCAATCTCGATTCTGCTTTCCGGTGCGCTGTATTGGATTGCGTTGAAGCTGATCTAAGCGATAAGCATCATGAGGAAGGCGGCCGCAGGGCCGCCTTTTTTTTGCCTGCATCAAGGGAAACAGAAAGGCATTAATACCAAATCATCATCGCTATCAGGCAGATGACCACCAGGCCGCACAGGGCCGAGGTCAGCATAAACTGCCCGCGCACCCGCTCACAGCGGCGAATAAACTCCGGATCGTGGTGTTCGACATAGCGCTGCGCGAAGATATAGCGCACCAGCCTCAGTTGCTTGCTGGGTTGGCCGTGGGCGGTGAAGAAGCCGCCGCCGTCGACGTATTGGTACAGCAACGGGTCACAGCCGCGCAATACCACCAGCAACGCGCGCAGAGAAGAGTAATACCGCACCATGTTTACCACACACACCACACATAAGGCCCAAAACAGCGCGACGGTACTGATCATGATTACCCCCTCAAGGCGTTGTTATCCGCGGCCATCCGCCGGGTCCAACCGCCCTACCTCATTACCCGATACTCTGCTGGAGCTTACCGCTCTCATCCCCTTTTTTTGCCTGCACGGGCCACGCCCATAACCCACCGCCTCCAAAGACGTTGCCGCGCCGCACAGAGAGATTTGCACGGCATGGTTCTACTCAGAGGAGAAATGGTGAGGCCCATATTCATCATTGTAGGTTAATGGAACGCAAACTGGCCTGAGCAGTGGATAAAATTTACCGCCCTGTGCCGAAAAGTCACCTGCCGGGGCGTTATAAGCGATAACCGTCCGTTTCGATTATGTCGCTTTTCTGGATAGTCTATCCCGCGCCACGCCGCTGATCTTTCCCCCCACGCTGGCTAGACTCAGGTTTCCGTTACGCTCATCCAAGGAAACTGTTATGGCAAACCATTCAATCAAGGGAAAAACCGTCCTCATCGCCGGCGGCGCCAAAAACCTCGGCGGGCTGATCGCGCGCGATTTGGCTGAACAAGGCGCCAAAGCGGTGGTGATCCACTACAACAGCGCCGCGTCCAAAGCCGAAGCGGAAAAAACCGTCGCCGCCATTCAGGCCACCGGCGCGCAAGGTGTCGCGCTGCAGGCCGATCTCACCACCGCAGGCGCGGTCGAGAAGCTGTTCGCCGATGCGGTCGCCGCCGTCGGCAAGCCGGATATCGCCATCAATACCGTCGGCAAGGTGTTGAAAAAGCCGATGATCGACATCAGCGAAGCCGAGTACGACGAGATGACGGCAGTCAACGCCAAAACCGCGTTCTTCTTTCTGAAAGAGGCGGGCAAGCACCTTAACGACAACGGTAAAATCTGCACGCTGGTCACCTCGCTGCTCGGCGCCTTCACGCCGTTCTACGCCGCTTATGCCGGCACCAAAGCGCCGGTGGAGCACTTCACCCGCGCCGCCGCCAAGGAGTTCGGCGAACGCGGTATCTCCGTGACGGCGGTCGGCCCCGGCCCGATGGATACCCCGTTCTTCTACCCGGCAGAGGGTGCGGACGCCGTGGCCTACCACAAAACGGCGGCGGCGCTGTCGCCGTTCAGCAAAACCGGCCTGACCGATATCGAAGACGTGGTGCCGTTCATCCGCCATCTGGTCAGCGACGGCTGGTGGGTAACCGGCCAAACCATCCTGATCAACGGCGGCTACACCACCAAATAGTTCGACGGGGGCGGAGAGGCCCCCGCACCTGCTCGCGCGCAACCGCGCCATGCGGCTACACTTTCTGTCGGGAACGGCGCCAAGGAACAGCAGGTCAACGAGATGGACAGATTCAATCAATACCGCGTATTCGTACAGGTGGCGGAAATGGGCAGCTTTATCCGGGCGGCCCATGCGCTGGAGGTGCCGCGCGCCTCGGTGTCCGCCGCCGTTCAGCAACTGGAAACGCAGCTGGGCGTGCGCCTGCTGCACCGCACCACACGGCAAGTGCGGCTGACCGCCGACGGCGAACAGCTGCTCGAACGGCTGCGCCCGCTGCTGGCCGAGGTGGAGGATATCGATCAGTCGTTTCAGGCCAGCCAACGGCAGGCCTCCGGGCGGCTCAGCGTCGATGTGCCGAGCCGCATCGCCCGCCGGCTGATCGCTCCGGCGCTGCCCGGCTTGCTGCGGCGCCATCCTCACCTGCAGCTGGTGCTCGGCTCCGCCGATCGCGCCATCGATCTGGTGCAGGAGGGGGTCGACTGCGCAGTGCGCGTCGGCGATCTGCACGACAGCAGCCTGGTGATGCGCCCGCTCGGCCATATCGCGCTGATCAACTGCGCCAGCCCCGCCTACCTGAGCGAATTCGGTCATCCGCTCCACCCCGGCGATCTTGCCGAGGGGCACTGGAGCATCGGCTACGCCTCGCCCAGAACCGGCCGCGAATCCCCCTGGGAATACCTGACCGGCGACGGCCATACGCAACGGCTCGAACTGCCCAGCCGGGTGGTGGTCAACAACGCCGAAAGCTATATCGCCTGCTGCCGCGCCGGGCTGGGGCTGATGCAAATCCCGCGCTACGACGTACAACACCTGCTCGACGCCGGTGAACTGGTGGAAGTCCTGCCCGGTTACCGCGCCGCCTCCATGCCGATCGCCCTGATCTACCCCCATCGCCGCCAGCGTTCCCGCCGTTTGGCGGTGTTTCATGAGTGGTTTGAAAGCCTGTTGCAGCCGCATCTGGAGCGCTGATTGCACATTTAGCGCTATACTTTGTTTAATAACGCTTATAATTCAAGCGGTCAGACCGTTAAAACCCGCATAACCCATAGGCTTTTACGCCACGCGGGTGTACAACAAAAGGTATCGTGCGCAGAGATTTTCGATGCGGCGCAGTGTGATCGCCCCAACATATCATTGCGTTATCCGAATGATACTATGGAACCAACAGCGCCAGGCGGGTACACGGAACGCCTGCTAACCCTTTTTAATCGGCATGTTTATGGAAGGAGTATTCTTATGGCTTACAAACACATATTGATCGCGGTAGACCTATCCCCGGAAAGCAAGATCCTGGTAGAAAAAGCCGTCTCTATGGCGCGGCCGTATAACGCCAAAGTTTCTCTGATCCACGTCGATGTCAACTATTCCGACCTCTATACCGGCCTTATCGACGTCAATCTCGGCGACATGCAAAAACGCATCTCTGAAGAAACCCATCAGGCGCTGACCGAGCTGTCGCAAAACGCCGGCTACCCGATCACCGAGACCCTGAGCGGCAGCGGCGATCTGGCGCAGGTGCTGGTGGACGCCATCAAGAAATACGATATGGACCTGGTGCTGTGCGGCCACCATCAGGACTTCTGGAGCAAGCTGATGTCTTCCGCGCGCCAGCTGATCAATACCGTGCACATCGATATGCTGATCGTGCCGCTGCGCGATGAAGAAGACGAATAAAGTAAGCGTTTGCTAACTTAACTGACCAACGCCCGCGCCCTGCGGGCGTTTTTCATGCCGCCACGCCGATTAATCGCTTGATAATCAACCGCCCTCCGATGATATAGTCGCTAAAGACACAACATCCTCCCCCGAGCATCGCCTATACCCATATTTATAAGAAATAGCGGGGGAAATTTAATGCGAAAAGGAGTTATCCATGGAATATGCCGTATCGGTAGAGTCTTTCCTGTCCTCGTTACAACGCCATAACCCTCACCAGCCGGAATATCTGCAGGCGGTGCGCGAAGTGTTCACCTCGCTGTGGCCATTTATCGAGCGCAACCCGCGCTATCGCGAACAGGCGCTGCTGGAGCGCCTGGTGGAGCCCGAGCGTATTATTCAGTTCCGCGTCAGCTGGGTGGACGATCGCGGCCAAGTGCAGGTCAACCGCGCCTTCCGCGTGCAGTTCAACTCGGCCATCGGCCCCTACAAGGGCGGCATGCGCTTCCACCCGTCGGTAAACCTGTCGATCCTGAAGTTCCTCGGTTTTGAGCAGACCTTCAAGAATGCGCTGACCACCCTGCCGATGGGCGGCGGCAAAGGCGGCTCCGATTTCGATCCCAAGGGCAAAAGCCAGGGCGAGATCATGCGCTTCTGCCAGGCGCTGATGACCGAACTGTATCGCCACTTGGGCCCGGACACCGACGTGCCGGCCGGCGACATCGGCGTCGGCGGCCGTGAAGTCGGCTTTATGGCCGGCATGATGAAAAAACTGTCCAACAACACCGCCTGTGTGTTTACCGGCAAGGGCCTCTCCTTCGGCGGCAGCCTGATCCGCCCCGAGGCGACCGGCTACGGCCTGGTGTACTTTACCGACGCCATGCTGCAGCGCCACGGCCTGGGCTTTGAGGGCATGCGGGTGGCGGTATCCGGCTCCGGCAACGTGGCGCAGTACACCATCGAGAAAGCGCTGGAGCTGGATGCGCGCGTGATCACCGTATCGGATTCCGGCGGCACCCTGGTTGACGAAGACGGTTTCACCACCGAGAAGCTGGCGCACCTGGCGGAGATCAAGAACCAGCGTTACGGCCGGGTGGCGGACTATGCCCGTGAGCGCGGTCTGACGTATCTGGCGGGCCAGCAGCCGTGGAGCGTGCCGGTGGATATCGCCCTGCCGTGCGCCACCCAGAACGAGCTGGATCTCGAGGCGGCGCAGACGCTGATCCGCAACGGGGTGAAAGCGGTGGCGGAAGGCGCCAACATGCCGACCACCATCCAGGCCACCGACGCCTTCCTTGACGCCGGGGTGCTGTTCGCGCCCGGCAAGGCGGCCAACGCCGGCGGCGTGGCCACCTCGGGGCTGGAGATGGCGCAAAACGCCGCGCGCATCGGCTGGCGGGCGGAAAAAGTGGATGTACGTTTACAACATATCATGGCGGATATTCACCATGCCTGCGTGGAATACGGCGGCGAGGGCAAGCAAACCCACTATGTACACGGCGCGAATATCGCCGGTTTCGTTAAGGTTGCGGAGGCGATGCTGGCGCAGGGCGTGCTGTAATCGGGCGCAATGGTGATCTTGTTCACACATCGATTAAATGCTTCAATGCCGGCTCCTTCGCCGGCATTTTTTTCCGCGTCCAAGCCATCAAAATGATGCAAGAACGTTAATTAAAAGTTAATAAAAAGTTATTTACAACCGTTTGGTTGGTAGTAAATTTACCACCACCGAATAATTAAACATTTATTTAACACTAAAACCGCCAATATTTTACTTAAATGTGCGCAGATCACATTTCGTTAACTTCGGCTACGCCCCCTCTTCCATTCCTTTGTAATCTGCAGCGGTGGAAAAACCGCCACCCCTACAGATAAAAAAAGGTACAGCTAATGAAATTTAACCTCGCATTATTAAATGCATGTGTGGTTTCTGCGTGCATGTTATCGACAACACCTGTGTTCGCCGCTGATAAATATGAGATTGCCGTGGTCGCCAAAGTGACCGGCATTCCGTGGTTCAACCGCATGGAAGTGGGCGTCAACGAAGCGGCGAAAAAACTCGACGTCAACGCCTACCAGACCGGCCCTTCTACGCCGGATCCGGCCGCACAGGTCAAGGTGATTGAGGATCTGATCGCCAAGAACGTCAACGCCATCATCGTGGTGCCGAACGACGCCAAAGTGCTGGAGCCGGTGCTGAAAAAAGCGCGCGACAAAGGCATCGTGGTGCTGACCCATGAATCCCCGGACCAACAGATCGGCCAGTGGGACATCGAGACCATCGACAGCGAGAAATACGCGCAGGCCAACGTCGATGAACTGGCGAAAGACATGGGCGGCAAAGGCGGCTACGCGATCTACGTCGGCTCGCTGACCGTGCCGCTGCACAACGCCTGGGCCGATTCCGCCATCAAGTATCAGAAAGAAAAATACCCGGACATGTTTGAAGTCACCTCGCGCTTGCCGGTGGCGGAAAGCATCGACAAATCCTACGCCACCACGCTGGATCTGATGAAAACCTATCCGCAGATGAAGGGCATCATCGGCTTTGGTTCGCTCGGCCCGATCGGCGCCGGCCAGGCGGTGGCCAAGAAGCGCGCCAAGGACAAAATCGCGGTGGTGGGCATCGCCATGCCGGCGCAGGCCGCTCCTTACCTGATGCGCGGCGACATCAAGAAAGCGCTGCTGTGGGATCCGAAAGACGCCGGTTATGCGCTGGTGACGGTGGCCGACCAGCTGCTGCAGGGCAAGGACGTGAACAAAGACCTGTCGATCGAGGGCCTCGGCAAGGCCGACGTCGATATGGAACACAAAGTGATTCGGTTTAATAAGATTTTGGAAGTGACCAAAGACAACGCCCAATCGCTCGGATTCTGATTTTTCGCGTAATTTCGCCACACCGGGAAAGTAGTTAAACCCTCGTAGGGGCGCAGCCTGCTGCGCCCAGGGCTTCGGCCGCTACGCAAGCACAGGTTAACGTTATGACAGCCTCCCCCGCATTTATCACCCTGGAGAATATCAGCAAGCGATTCCCAGGCGTGCTGGCATTAGACCAGATCAACCTGACGCTGAATAAAGGCGAAGTGCACTGCCTGGCCGGGCAAAACGGCTGCGGCAAAAGCACCATCATTAAAATCATCTCCGGCGTCTATCAGCCGGAAAAAGGCGCCAATATTTCGCTGGAAGGCAAACTCTTCCACGCCCTGACGCCGCAGCTGTCCGGTTATTACGGCATACAGGTGATCTACCAAGACCTGTCGCTGTTCCCTAACCTGACGGTGGCGGAAAACATCGCCATCCATCGTTACCTGCCCGGCGGCCGCTTCTGGGTGCGCAAGCGGGTGATGCGCCAGACGGCGCTGGACGCCATGGCGCGGGTCGGCGTGCGCATCGATCCCGATAAAAAGGTGGAAAAACTGTCGATCGCCGATCGGCAGCTGGTGGCGATTTGCCGCGCCATCGCCGCCGAAGCGCGGTTGGTTATCATGGACGAACCGACCGCCTCGCTGACCCGCCAGGAGGTCGATGGCCTGCTGCGGGTGGTCAACGAATTGAAAGCAGCCGGCATCTGCGTGGTGTTCGTCAGCCACCGATTGGACGAAGTGATGGAAGTCGCCGATCGCATCAGCGTGATGCGCGACGGCAAGCTGGTGGGCACCTGGCCGGCCAGCGAACTGGACAGCCATGAACTGGCGTTCCTGATGACCGGCCAACGCTTCCACTACAGCCCGCTACCGCCACTGCCGCCGGCCGAACAGGCGCCGCTGCTCGAGGTGCGCAACCTCAGCCGCGGCGAAAAATACCGCAACGTCAATCTGGCGCTGCGCGGCGGCGAGATCGTCTCGATCGTCGGCCTGCTCGGCGCCGGCCGCACCGAACTGTGCCTCAGCCTGTTCGGCATGACGCGGCCGGACAGCGGCGAGATCCGCATCGAAGGCCGGGCGGTGCAGCTGCACAACAACCGCGAAGCGGTGCGCCACGGCATCGGCTATGTGTCGGAGGATCGTCTGACGCAGGGGTTGATCATGGAGCAATCGATCTACGACAACACCATCGTCACCGTCTTCGATCGGCTGCATACCTCGTTTGGATTGCTGGATCACGCCAAGGCGACCGAGCTGGTCAACCGGCTGATCCGCGATTTGAACATTAAGGTGTCCGACAGCGCATTGCCGGTGAAAACCCTGTCCGGCGGCAACGCCCAGCGTATCGCCATCGCCAAGTGGGTGGCGACCCAGCCGAAGATCCTGATCCTCGACTCGCCTACCGTCGGCGTGGACATCGCCAACAAAGAGGGGATCTACCAGATCGCCCGCGATCTGGCGCAGCTGGGCATGGCGGTGCTGATGATCTGCGACGAGATCCCGGAAGCCTATTACAACAGCCATCGGGTGATGGTGATGCGCAAGGGCGAACTGATCGCCGAATTCGCGCCGCACCAGAGTACCGAACAACAGATCGCCGAGGTGGTGAATGGATAAGTCATTATTGGCCCGCCTGGCCGGGCGGCACGAGTTTTATCTCGGCCTGCTGGTGCTGCTGTTGGGCATCGGCCTGAGCGCCGGCACCGACGAGTTTCTGACGCTCGGCAACCTGACCGACGTCGCCACCAGCTACGCCATTCTCGGCATCCTGGCCTGCGGGCTGTTCGTGGTGCTGATCGCCGGCGGCATCGACATATCGTTCCCGGCGGTCACCGCCATCGCGCAGTATGTGATGGCCAGCTGGGTGATCCAGCACGGCGGCAGCTTCCCGCTGGCGTTCGCCCTGGCGATTGGCGTCGGCCTGCTGCTCGGGCTGGTGAACGGTTTCCTGGTGTACTGGCTGAAGGTGCCGGCGATCATCATCACCATCGCCACCCTTAACCTGTTCTACGGCCTGCTGGTATACGCCACCAACGGCACCTGGCTGTACGGCTTCCCGGACTGGTTCATGAACGGCATTAACTGGTTCTCGTTCCAGGGCGCCGACGGCTACGACTACGGCCTGACGTTGCCGCTGCTGTGCCTGCTGGCGACCATCGTCGTCACCGGCGTGCTGATGAACCGCACCCGGCTGGGACGCCAGATCTACGCCATGGGCGGCAATCGCGACGCGGCGTCGCGCCTGGGATTGAACCTGCTGCGGCTGCATTTTTGCGTCTACGGCTATATGGGCATTCTGGCCGGCGTCGCGGCGGTGGTGCAGGCGCAGATCACCCAGTCGGTGGCGCCCAACTCGCTGCTCGGTTTCGAGCTGACGGTATTGGCGGCGGTGGTGCTGGGCGGCACCAGCATGAGCGGCGGCCGCGGATCGTTGACCGGCACCCTGCTCGGCGTGGTGCTGCTGGCCTTCCTGCAAAACGGGCTGACGCTGCTCAGCGTCTCGGCCTATTGGCACCAGGTATTCAGCGGCGCGATCATTTTGATCAGCATCAGCACCACCGCCTGGAACGAAAAACGCAAGCTGCTCAAGGAGATCTGACATGACGCAGTTAACTCGGTTGATCCCAAACGATCGGATCATTCGCCTGCAGGGCGCGATCATCATCGCGGTGGCGCTGCTGTTCGCCGGGCTGCTCGGATCGCGCTTCTTCAGCCTCGGCAACTTCCAGTCGATCGCCTCGCAGCTGCCGATCCTCGGCCTACTGGCGCTCGGCATGGGCATCACCATGCTGACCGGCGGCATCAACCTGTCGATCATCGCCGGCGCCAACGCCTGTTCGCTGGTGATGGCGGCGATCATAGTCAGCCATCCCGACCAGCCGCTGTTCCTGGCGCTGGCGCTGTTGGCCGGCCTGTTGGTGGCGGTGGCGATCGGCGCGCTGAACGGCGTGCTGGTAGCCTGGATCGGCGTTTCGCCGATCCTCGCCTCGCTCGGCACCATGACGCTGATCACCGGCCTGAACATCCTGCTGTCCAACGGCGCGGTGATCTCCGGCTTCCCGGCGGCGATTCAATTTCTCGGCAACGGCGCCGTGCTCGGCGTACCGGTGGCGCTGATCCTGTTCCTGCTGGTGGCGGTAGGTCTGTGGCTGCTGCTGGAGCACACCACGCTGGGCCGCAGCCTGTACCTGATCGGCTCCAACGAGCAGGCCACCCGCTTTAGCGGCGTGAACACCGCGCGGGTGCAGATCGCGGTGTACATCCTGTCGGCGCTGCTCGGCTGGGGCGCCGCGCTGCTGATGATGGCCAAGTTCAACTCGGCCAAGGCCGGCTACGGCGAATCTTATCTGCTGGTGACCATTCTGGCCTCGGTGCTGGGCGGCATCAACCCGGACGGCGGTTTCGGCCGCATTCTGGGGCTGGTGCTGGCGCTGATCGTGCTGCAAATGTTGGAAAGCGGCCTCAATTTGCTGGGGGTCAGCAGCTACCTGACCATGGCCCTGTGGGGCGGCGTGCTGATCCTGTTTATCGCGTTACAGAATCGAAAAGCTTAGGAGAAAACAGATAATGGCGAGCTATTTTATTGGCGTAGATGTGGGCACCGGAAGCGCGCGCGCAGGCGTATTCGATCTCAATGGGCGCATGGTCGGCCAGGCCAGCCGGGCCATCGATCTGTACCGGCCGAAGGCGGATTTCGTCGAGCAGTCGTCGGATAACATCTGGCAGGCGGTGTGCAATGCGGTGCGCGACGCGGTCAACCAGGCCGACATCAACCCAATCCAGGTCAAGGGGTTGGGCTTCGACGCCACCTGTTCGCTGGTGGTGCTGGATAAAGAGGGCAAACCGCTGACCGTCAGCCCCTCCGGCCGAACCGAGCAGAACATCATCGTGTGGATGGATCACCGGGCGATCGCCCAGGCCGAGCGCATCAACGCCACCAAACACCGGGTGCTGGACTTCGTCGGCGGCATCATTTCGCCGGAGATGCAGACGCCGAAACTGCTGTGGTTGAAACAGCACATGCCCACCACCTGGGCCAACGCCGGCTACCTGTTCGATCTGCCGGACTTTCTCACCTGGCGCGCCACCCAGGACGCCACCCGTTCGCTGTGCTCGACGGTGTGCAAGTGGACCTATCTCGGCCACGAGCAGCGTTGGGACAAGAGCTACTTCCAGCAGATCGGGCTGGAAGACGTGCTGGAACATGACGCGGCCAAGATCGGCAGCGACGTTAAAATGATGGGCGAGCCGCTGGGCCACGGTCTGACCCAGCGTGCCGCCAGCGAGATGGGGCTGATCGCCGGCACGGCGGTGAGCGTATCGATCATCGACGCGCACGCCGGCACCCTCGGCACGCTGGGCGCCACCGGCGTCTCCGGCGAGGTGGCCGACTTCAACCGCCGCGTCGCGCTGATCGGCGGCACCTCCACCGGCCATATGGCGATGTCGCGCACCGCGCGCTTTATCGGCGGCGTCTGGGGGCCGTATTACTCGGCGATCCTGCCGGAATACTGGCTGAACGAGGGCGGCCAGTCCGCTACCGGCGCGCTGATCGACCACGTCATCCAGTCGCATCCGTGCTATCAGGAGCTGCTGGCGCAGGCGAAAACCCAGGGCCAGACCATCTATGAGGTGCTGAACGCCATTCTGCGCCGCATGGCCGGCGAGCCGGAGAACATCGCCTTCCTGACGCAGGACATTCATATGCTGCCGTACTTCCACGGCAACCGCTCGCCGCGTGCCAACCCGACGCTGACCGGCATCCTGACCGGGCTGAAGCTGTCGCGCACGCCGGAAGATATGGCGCTGCACTACCTGGCCACCATTCAGGCCATCGCGCTCGGCACTCGCCACATCATCGAAACCATGAACCACAGCGGCTACAGCATCGACACCATCATGGCCAGCGGCGGCGGCACCAAGAACCCGATCTTCGTGCAGGAGCACGCCAACGCCACCGGCTGCGCCATGCTGCTGCCGGAGGAGAGCGAAGCGATGCTGCTGGGCGGCGCGATGATGGGCACCGTGGCGGCCGGCGTGTTCGACACCTTGCCGGAGGCGATGAGCGCCATGAGCCGCATCGGCAAGACGGTCACGCCGCAGACCAACCAGATAAAAAGCTATTACGACCGTAAATACCGGGTGTTCCACGAGCTGTACAACGACCACATGAAATACCGCCGGTTGATGCAGGAGGAGGCGTGATGCAGCAGGAGTGGCGGCAGGCCGTACAGGGCTGGCAAACCTACAGCCAAGAGCTGGCGCAGCTGGGCGAACGCCTCGACGCGCACACCTGGCAGCGGCTGCTGGCGCTGCTGGCCGACTGCCGCGGTAAAATCGCCGTCACCGGCGTCGGCACCTCGGGGATTGCGGCGCGCAAGATAGCCCATATGCTGGCCTGCGCGGAGCGGCCGGCGATCTATCTCGACGCCACCGGCGCGGCGCACGGCGATCTGGGCTTCCTGCGCGCCGACGATCTGCTGATCCTGATCTCGCGCGGCGGCAATTCCGACGAGCTGACCCGCCTGCTGCCGACGCTGCAGGCCAAGGGGGTGACGCTGATCGCGGTGACGGAAAACCCGCATTCCGCCATCGCGCAGGCGGCGCAGCTGACGATCGCTACCGGGGTGCAGAAGGAGATAGATCCGCTGAACATGCTGGCCACCACCTCAATTGTGCTGGTGTTGGCGATCTTCGACGCCGCCTGCGCCTGCCTGATGGCACGCAGCGGTTACGACAAGAGCGCCTTGCTGGCGGTGCATCCGGGCGGCGGCGTGGGGAAAAGTTTGCGAGAGGAAAATTGAGAGCCCGACACGGCGGGCTCGGCAGACATTACAGCGGCATGTAGATATCGAAACGGTGGCTTTTGGTCAGCGTGGCGGCGTGCGCCGGCACGTCGGCCAGCGGCGGCGCGTAGTCCGGGCGTTTCACCACCACGCGCTTGGTGGCCAAACGGCGCGCCGGTTCCAGCAGGCCGTCGGCGTCATCGTCGCTGCCCACCAGCGATTGAAACACCCGCATCTCTTTCTTCACCAGCGCGCTTTTCTGCTTGTGCGGGAACATCGGATCGAGATACACCACCTCGGGGCGCGGGCTGAGATCCGCCAGCGCCGTCAGGCTGGAGGCGTGCAACAGCGTCAGGCGTTCACGCAGCCACGGGCCGATTTCCGCATCCTGATAGCCGCGCTGCAGGCCGTCGTCCAGCAATGCCGCCACCACCGGATTGCGTTCCAGCATCCGCACCCGGCAGCCCAACGCCGCCAGCACGAAGGCGTCGCGCCCCAGCCCGGCGGTGGCGTCCACCACGTCCGGCAGGTAACTGCCCTTGATGCCGACCGCCTTGGCCACCGCCTCGCCGCGGCCGCCGCCGAAGCGGCGCCGGTGCGCCATGGCGCCGGAGACGAAATCGACATAGATCCCGCCCAGCTTCGGCTCGTCGCGCTTACGCAGCTCCAGCCGCTGCGGGGTCAGTACCAGCGCCATCGGCGCGTCGTCGTCAGACGCCAGCCGCCAGCGCTGCGCCAAAACAGACAAGGCGCCGGGATCGGCGCCTGCTTCACACAATAAACACACGCTCACGTGTCGGGTTATCCTTTAATGCCGTAATGGCGCAGCATAGCATCCAGCTGCGGCTCGCGGCCACGGAAGCGTTTGAACAGCGCCATCGGCTCTTCCGAACCGCCGCGCGACAGGATGTTGTCGAGGAAGGATTTGCCGGTCTCGGCGTTGAAAATCCCCTCTTCTTCGAAGCGCGAGTAGGCGTCGGCCGACAGCACTTCCGCCCACAGGTAGCTGTAGTAACCTGCCGCGTAGCCGCCGGCGAAGATGTGGCTGAAGGCGTGCGGGAAGCGGCCCCAGCTCGGCGAAGGTACCACCGCCACCATTTTCTTCACTTCCGCCAGCGTCGGCAGGATCTGCGCCCCTTTCTCCGGGCTGTATTCGAAGTGCATGCGGAAATCGAACAGGCCGAACTCCAGCTGGCGCAGGATAAACAGCGCCGCCTGGTAATTCTTGGCCGCCAGCAGCTTGTCGAGCATTTCCTTCGGCAGCGGCTCGCCGCTCTGATAGTGGCCGGAGATAAACGCCAGCGCTTCCGGTTCCCAGCACCAGTTTTCCATAAACTGGCTCGGCAGCTCGACCGCATCCCACGGCACCCCGTTGATGCCGGAGACGCCGGCGGTATCGATCTGCGTCAGCATGTGATGCAAACCGTGGCCGAATTCGTGGAACAGCGTCGTCACTTCGTTATGGGTGAACAGCGCCGGCTGGTCGCCCAGCGGGCGGTTGAAGTTACAGGTCAGGTAAGCGACCGGTTTTTGCAACGTGCCGTCGGCCTTGCGCAGGCTGCCGACGCAGTCGTCCATCCAGGCGCCGCCGCGTTTGTTTTCGCGGGCGTACAGATCGAGGTAGAAACTGCCGCGCAGCTCGCCGTTAGCGTCGAACAGATCGAAGAAGCGCACGTCCGGATGCCAGGTATCCACGTCTTTACGCTCTTTGGCGGTGATGCCGTAGATGCGTTTCACCACTTCGAACAGCCCTTCCACCACCCGCTGCTCCGGGAAGTACGGGCGCAGCTGCTCGTCGCTGATGGAGAACAGGTGCTGCTTCTGTTTTTCGCCGTAATAGGTGATATCCCAGGCTTCGAGCTCGTCCACGCCATAGTGCTGTTTGGCGAAGGCGCGCAGCTGCGCCAGCTCCTGCTCGGCCTGCGGGCGGGCGCGCTTGGCCAGATCGCTCAGGAAGCCGATCACCTGCTCCGGGCTCTCCGCCATTTTGGTCGCCAGCGACTTGTCGGCGTAGGTATCGAAGCCCAGCAGCTGAGCCAGCTCGTGGCGCAGCGCCAGCGTTTCCGCCATCACTTCGCTGTTGTCCCATTTGCCGGCGTTCGGCCCCTGATCGGAGGCGCGGGTGGCGAAGGCGCGGTACATCTCTTCGCGCAGCGCGCGGTTGTCGGCGTAGGTCAGCACCGGCAGGTAGCTCGGCATGTCCAGCGTCAGCAACCAGCCGTCTTGCTCTTTGGCCTGCGCCATCGCCTGCGCCTGTGCCAGGGCGCTTTCCGGCAGGCCGCTCAGTTCCGCTTCGTCGGTAATCAGTTTGCTCCAGCCCATGGTGGCGTCGAGCACGTTATTACTGTAGGTGGAACCCAGTTCGGACAGGCGCGCGACGATCTCGCCGTAGCGCTGCTGTTTATCCGCCGACAGGCCGATGCCCGACAGTTCGAAATCGCGCAGCGCGTTGTCCACCGCCTTGCGCTGCGGCACGCTCAGCGCCTCGAACGCCGCGCCCTCTTTCAGGCTGCGGTAGGCCTGGTACAGCCCTTCGTGCTGGCCGACCCAGGTGCCGTACTCGGACAGCAGCGGCAGCGCCTGCTCATAGGCGGCGCGCAGCTCCGGGCTGTTTTTCACCGAGTTCAGGTGCCCGATCGGCGACCAGATGCGCGACAGGCGATCGTCCGACTCCGCCAGCGGCTGACACAGATTGTCCCAGGTGAACGGCCCCGGCTGCGCGACCACGCGCTCTACCGCGGCGCGGCAGTCCGCCAGCGCGGATTGCACCGCTGGCACGATATCTTCAGGGCGGATCGCCGAGAAAGGCGGCAGGGAAAACGGGGTCAGCAACGGATTTGTCATAGGGCAGTCCTGATTAGCGTTGGGCCCGCCGCACAGGCGAGCCTTAAAATGCGTATGAATCTCTAACATGGAGCCGGGCAACAGGAAAATCAATGCCCGGCGTTGATCGTTCGTGCCTTAAACGGCGCATTGGCGAATGCGGGCGGCCAGCGCCGCCAGCTGCTCGTCGTCGGCGCGCGCCGCGTCGTGGGAGGAGATATAGCCTTCGTAACGCGTGAAAAACTTCGGCGAGGTCGATTCGATCGGCCGCCACTGCTCCAGCGACGCGGTGCCGTGCAGCGGGATCAGTTTGGCATGCACATGGTCGACGCCGTAGCCCTCGAACACCATGCCGCAGCGGCCGACGTCGTCGAACGCGCGATCCAGTTGCCGCGCCACCCGCTTGGTCGCCAGCATCAGCGCGCTCAGCACCTCGTCCGGCAGCTCAAACGCGTAGCTCGGGTAGTGCGCCTTGGGGATCACCACGCTGAAACCGTCGGTGTTGGGAAAGATGGACAGGAACGCCAGATGGTCGTCGTCTTCCCAGATTTTATGGCACGGCGCCTTGCCCGCCACGATGTCGCAAAAAATGCAGCTCATCCTTTCTCCTTGTGATTCACAGCGTTTCAACCCGTTCGAATTCTTCGAACACCAGCCACATGTCCGGCGCAAAAGTGCCCTCGCGGGTAAAGAATGCCTGATGCCCCTCGCGCCAAAACGCCAGGCTTTTGTCGCCTTCGCCCTCTTTGGCCGCCATCTCGGCGGTCACCTGGTCGTAGCGCACCAGGCGCAGCGCCAGGGTTCTGATCACGCAGGCCGGTTCGCCGCGGCCATCGAGAACGATGCTGTAATCGCCGATCCTCGGGGTTTGTTCCCGACGATAGCTCGCATAGGAACTGCAGGTGGCGGTTTTATCCCCGCTCAGCACCAATCCCAACAGTTCGTCGGCTAACGCGGGGCCGTCGCCGAACGCCCAGCGCGCCGCGTCGGGGTAATTCGCCAAAATCGCCTGTTTGCTCATCGTCCTGTCCCTTTCTGTTAACGTCTGCGGCAACGGAGTCCGGTTTTTCCCGGCCAGACAGTTTATACTGTGCAGATTATAAGCCTTATTGCATTGAATGCTCCGCCTGCGGAGCACAAGGAACCGCCACCCGTCATGTTAAGTTATCGCCACAGTTTCCACGCCGGCAACCACGCCGACGTGCTCAAGCACACCGTTCAGAGCCTGATCATCGAGTCGCTGAAGGAAAAAGAGAAGCCGTTCCTGTATCTGGATACCCACTCGGGCGCGGGCCGTTATCAGCTCAGCGGCGAACACGCCGAGCGCACCGGCGAATACCTGGAAGGCATCGGTTTGCTGTGGCAACGCGACGATCTGCCGGAAGAGCTGGCGGCCTACATGAGCGTGGTGCACAACTTCAACCGTTCCGGCACGCTGCGCTACTATCCCGGCTCGCCGCTGATCGCCCGCCAGCTGCTGCGCCCGCAGGATAAAATTCACCTGACCGAGCTGCACCCGAGCGATTACCCACTGCTGCGCAGCGAGTTCCAGAAAGACGAGCGCGCCAAAGTGCAGCGCGCCGACGGCTATCTGCAGCTGAAATCCCAGCTGCCGCCACCGTCGCGCCGTGGTCTGATCCTGATGGACCCGCCGTATGAAATGAAGACCGATTACCAGGACGTGGTCAAAGGCATTCAGGAAGGCTACAAGCGTTTCGCCACCGGCACCTATGCGCTGTGGTACCCGGTGGTGATGCGCCAGCAGATCAAACGCATGCTGCGCGATCTGGAAGCCACCGGCATTCGCCGCATCCTGCAGATCGAGCTGGCGGTGAAACCCGACAGCGATCAGCGCGGCATGACCGCCTCCGGCATGATCGTCATCAACCCGCCGTGGAAGCTGGAACAGCAGATGAAGAACGTGCTGCCGTGGCTGCACAAGGTGCTGGTGCCGTCGGGCATCGGCCACCATCTGGTGAACTGGGTGGTACCGGAATAATCCCCATCAGGGCGCGGTTTGCCGCGCCCTGCGTCCGCCTATCGCAGCCATCGACGCAATCTTTGCGACAAACCCCGGTCAGGCGTTAAACTCTTACCCTCTTCAAATTCACAACTCATGGAAATCCCAGATGACGAAACATTACGATTATCTAGCAATTGGCGGCGGCAGCGGCGGTATCGCATCGATCAACCGGGCAGCCATGTACGGCCAAAAGTGTGCGCTGATTGAAGCCAAAGAGCTGGGCGGCACCTGTGTAAACGTGGGTTGTGTACCGAAGAAAGTCATGTGGCACGCGGCGCAAATCGCCGAGGCCATCCATCAGTACGGCCCGGACTACGGCTTCGACACCACCGTCAACGCCTTCGATTGGAAAAAGCTGGTCGCCAACCGCACCGCCTATATCGATCGCATCCACAACTCCTACGATAACGTGCTGGGCAAGAACAAGGTCGACGTGATCAAAGGCTTCGCGCGCTTCGTGGATGCGCACACCGTGGAAGTGAACGGCGAGACCATCACCGCCGACCACATCCTGATCGCCACCGGCGGCCGCCCGAGCCATCCGGCTATTCCAGGTGCTGAATACGGCATCGACTCCGACGGCTTCTTTGAGCTGGACGCCATGCCGAAACGCGTCGCCGTAGTCGGCGCCGGCTATATCGCCGTGGAAATCGCCGGCGTGCTGAACGCGCTGGGCGCCGAAACGCACCTGTTCGTGCGCAAGCACGCGCCGCTGCGCAGCTTCGATCCGATGATCGTCGAAACCCTGGTGGAAGTAATGAACACCGAAGGGCCAAGCCTGCACACCGAATCGGTGCCGAAAGCGATCGTCAAGAACGCCGACGGCAGCCTGACGCTGCAGCTGGAAAACGGCAAAGCATTCACCGTCGACTGCCTGATCTGGGCCATCGGCCGCGAACCGGCGACCGACAACCTGAACCTCGGCGTTACCGGGGTGAAAACCAATGAGAAAGGCTACATCGACGTCGATAAGTTCCAGAACACCAACGTCAAAGGCATCTACGCGGTGGGTGACAACACCGGCGCGGTAGAGCTGACCCCGGTCGCCGTGGCCGCCGGCCGCCGCCTGTCCGAACGCCTGTTCAACAACAAGCCGGACGAACACCTGGACTACAGCAACATCGCCACCGTGGTGTTCAGCCACCCGCCGATCGGCACCGTCGGCCTGACCGAGCCGGAAGCCATCGAGAAGTTCGGTGCGGACAACGTGAAGGTGTACAAATCCTCCTTCACCGCCATGTACAGCGCCGTGACGCAGCACCGCCAGCCGTGCCGCATGAAGCTGGTGTGCGCGGGCAAAGAAGAGAAAATCGTCGGCCTGCACGGCATCGGCTTCGGCATGGATGAAATCCTGCAGGGCTTCGCGGTGGCGGTGAAGATGGGCGCCACCAAGAAGGACTTCGACAACACCGTGGCGATCCACCCAACCGCGGCGGAAGAGTTCGTCACCATGCGCTAACCGCTACGGTTACCCCACTCTCAGGCCGGCGTAAATACCGGCCTGTTCTTTTTGTGCGGTTTACTATTCCCTTCGCACCCGCCTGCTTTTTCTGCCATTATTCTGCCTGATAAATTAGCGGGACTGATACAAACCTCCCCGCGCCTCTGGAGAACGCCGATGCTGTTCAAACTATGCAAAACCCTTGCGATGGCCTGCGTGGCTCTGATTATCGCCCAGAGCAGCGCGCTCAGCTTTACCCTGGAAGTGGCGGGCAAGATCGACAACGTGACCGACCCGGTCAAAAAAAGCTATCTGTTCACCGATAAGCAGCTGTTGGCGATGCCGGTGCGCAGCATCACCACCTCCACTTCCTGGACGCCGCAGAGAAAATTTGAAGGGATTTCGGTGGCCGATATCCTGGAGCGCGTCGGCGCCAAGGGCGAGACGCTGACTTTCTACGCGCTGAACGATTATTACATCGACGTGCCGCTGTCCGACGTCAAGAAATACAACATGATCCTGGCCTACAAGATGGACGGGGAAATGCTGAAGCTCAGAAACTTCGGCCCGCTGTTCCTGGTTTACCCGCGCGACGCCGCCGGGCCTGAGCTGAACTCGCCGTTGTATAATTCACGCTTTATCTGGCAAGTCGACAGGATCGTGATCAAATGAAGCTGACGACCTTTAAGAACGGCAGCAGGCTGGCGATACCGGCCATCTTTGCCGCGCTGTTTCTGGTGGCTTCGACCGTCACGCTCTATTACTACAGCGCCACCCTGTCGAAGAAAGGGCTGTATGCCATCGCCGGCACGCAGGAGAACTACTCCTGGTCGATCGCCAAGTTCTCCATCAAGCTGGCGGAATTCGACACGTTCGTCGAGCAGCAGAGCCACGCGCCGCAGGTGGACAACGACAACCTGCGGCTGCGATTCGAAATCCTCTATTCGCGCTTTTACGTGCTGGAAACCGTCTCCGAATCCACGCAACCGCTGTACGCCGAGCCGGGCTACCCGGAAGTGGTCAAGCAGATGCGCCTGCAGATGGATCGCATCGATAAACTGCTGGATAACCCGAAAATCGACTTCAGCCAGGTTTTCGCGGCCATGAAGGCCATCAAGCCTTACGCCATCGAAATGGCCAACCTGACCGACCACGCCGAGGTGAAGCAGCGCACCGCCGCCTATGAGGACTACATCGAGAAACGGCACATCATTTTCTATGGGCTGGTGATCGTCATGTTCTCGGTGATCGCGCTGATCGCCATCACCCTGATCGTGTTCCGCCAGCAGCGGCTGACCATTCGCCAGCAGGCCAAGGCCATTGAGGCGGAGAAAGCGACACGCACCAAAAACGCCTTCCTCGGCGCCATCGGCCACGAGCTGCGCACCTCATTGCAGAGCGTGATGTCGGCCATCGACGTGCTGGTGAACACCCGGGTGTCGGCGGAGCATGCGGACACTTTCCAGCGGCTGGAGACCGCCGCGCAGCAAATCGAAAGCCAGATGAAGGATCTGACCGACTACGCGCACCTCGACAGCGGCATGATGGAGCTGCGCATCGTGCCGTTCGACGCGCAGAAGCTGATCGCGGAAACCGCCAACGAAATCGCCACCCTGACCCGCAAAGAGCAGGTCAAACTGAGCTGCGAAGTGGAGTGCAGCCACCTGTTGGTGCACTCCGATCCGCTGCGCATCCGGCAGATTATCGTTAACCTGCTGACCAACGCCTACAAATACACCGAAAGCGGCAGCATTACGCTGCACAGCTGCCTGCGCCGCCAGCCGGGCGGCAATTCGTTGATCATCGAAGTGACCGACACCGGCATCGGTATCGAAAAAGACCAGCTCGATCAGATCTTCAAACCCTTTACCCAGTTGGATCAGTCGCATACCAAACAGTATGCCGGCGTGGGGATGGGGCTGGCGATCGTGCACGGCCTGGTGACGCTGCTCAACGGCACCATCACGGTGTACAGCGAAATCAAGAAGGGCAGCACCTTTATCGTCAGCATTCCGGTGCAGATCAGTGAAGAAGAACGCGCCGACGAGCCCGCCACCGCCAATACCTCTCTGCAGCAGAAACCGCAGCAGGTGCTGGTGGTGGATGACAACAAGTCGGTGGGTGACGCCTTTGCGGCGTTGCTGGATAAGCTGGGTTACCAGCACGAACTGTGCGACTCGCCGGAGCGCGCGTTGCAGAAGCTGCTCAGACGCCCTTACGACGCACTGTTGCTGGATCTGCAGATGCCGGGCATCGACGGCGCCGCCCTGGCCAGGCAGCTGCGCAATCGTCGCGGCCCCAACCGCCATGTGCCAATCATCGGCATCAGCGCCTATACGCCGGAGCAGCTGACGGCGGATCAGCGCGCCCTGTTCGATAACTACCTGATGAAACCGGTTCGGCTGGATGCGCTGTCGAGCGCACTGGCCGAGGTGTTCCCCGCTAAAGATTAAAACAGCGTTGCAGTGCGGCTTCGATCACATGGAGCCGCACCGGTTTTTCATAAGGGCCGAGCACATCATACTCGCGCATCGCCTGAGCGATCTCCGACTCGCGTCGGTCGGTGCCCAGTTCGCCGGTCAGCACCAGTACCGGCGCGTCCGGGTTGTCGGAAGCGCGGATGGTGGCGATACAGCGATCCGCCGTTTCCTCACCGATCAGCCAGTCCACCACGTAACCGTCGAACAGGCTTTGCTGCAACGCTTGGCAGAAGCTGTCGACATCGTAAAACGCCACTGCGTTGAAACCGCAGCCGCCGAGGTACTTGGCCAGCTCATCGGCCGCCTGATGCGAATCGTCCAATACCGCGATGCTCAACCGCTCGTCATCGCCGTAGCCGGGCCGGATTTCTATCAGTTCGACGCCGTAACGCAGACCTGCCGGCGCCTCATCGGCGCGATAGATATGCCATTGCCCCTCCACACGCAGCGCCACAAATTCCGCCGGCCGCCCGGCAGAAAGTTCGTCGCCAATGTGCCCGACGCAAGGTATCGCCACCCCCGCCACGAAAAAGATGGCATCACGCGCCATGTTTGGCTCGGTCGTCTCGTGTTCAGCGCTCAAATCGGCGATCGCCGCCGGCGTTTCTCCCAACGCGGCCGCGACGCTGTTGATCTGTTCCAGCGTCCAGGGGCTTTGCCCTTTCAATTTGCGGTGCGCATGTGAAAAACTCAGATCCAAGATGCGGCTGAGTTCGCGGGCATGCTGACGTTTTCCAATCCCGTAATGTAAAAACAGCTCCCTGACCCGATTGGCAATCGACTGTGAATCGAATTTTTGATGATTGTTATCCATTTGTTCCTTCGATTTTTTTTACTGATTTATCAGTCGTTTTGATTATTTCTGCTGAAAAAGCCACACCTAAAACTAGCATCCCATGCAATTATGCGTTAAAAACGTTGCTTGACATACCATGTTGTATCGTCAAACATGGTATCAAAAGAGACATACAGCAATACACTATAAAAAATAACACCAGCACGATTTTTAATAATAACCATAGTAACACCAGGGAAAATTTGTTCCGTTGCCGCTACTGAGACGATGCTCACATCGCTTGGACTGCATAAGCAAAACGGGGCTTGAGCCTTTAGCGCTAATCTGTTTTACCCACTTTTAAGCCGGGATCCGTCAGGGTCCCGGTTTTTTATTGCCCTGGCGCCGCGCCATCATACGGACTCACCCCGCAGCCGCAAATAAAAACGGAGCCGGCATGCCGGCTCCGTTGACCCTGTAATGACCGCTTGGCTTAGAAGCGCCAGGTGAAGCCGGCGTTGACGCTGTTGTCCTGATGGTTCTGCGACAGCAGCCCGCCGTAGCCCAGCGACAGCGAGGCGTTCTCGTTCACCGCCACTTCCGCCCCCGCCTTCAGCACCATGCCGTCACGCGACACCGGCACGCTGTCCACCACGAACGGCGCGTTGCCGCCGTTGAACCGCAGCCCGGAGCCACGCTCCAGCCCGCCGTACTGGTGTTGCCACCCCAGTTCGCTGCGCAGCGCCACCGTCGTGCCCGGGCTCACCTGCCACTCAGTGTCCGCGCGCAGCCCCAGCGTCGACACCGTCGCGTCGGTGTGCTGCTTGTCGCCGCGCAGCGCCGCTGCGCCGCCGCTTTCCGCGATGCCGTTGTTTTCAAAGTTCACGTACGCCAGGTTGACGAACGGCTCCAGGTTCAGCCACTCACCCTTCACGCTGTAACCCGCTTCCGCGAACAGCTGCTCGGTGCGCGCGCTGTACTTCGCCGTGTCGCGGTCCGACTGCATCCCGTAATTCACCGACCGCTTGGTATCGATGCGGTGCCAGGTGTAGCCCGCCCCGCCGCGCAGCGCCAGCGCGCCAAACTGCTTGTCGCCGTACGCCGCCAGGTGGTAGTTGTCGCTGTCCGCCTTCGACCCGTACCCGCCGTGCAGCGAGGTGCGGGTGTAGCCGGTCGCCACCCCCAGCCGCCAGTCGGCCGCCGCCGCCGAGTCCAGCCCCACCAGCACCCCGTAGGTCGAGGCCTGGTAACCCGTGGCGTTGGCGTCGCCCGATGCATGGTCCCACGCCCCCAGCAGCTGCGCCCAGGCGCCGTCCTCGTCCGCCTTGATGGCCGACGAGCTCGCCAGCCCTTCCGCCTGACGCAGACGCCCGTTCAGCGCCTCACGCAGGTAGCGGCTATCGTTCACCAGCGCCGACGCGATGTCCGCATGGATTTGCCCCGACAGCTGGCGGAACGCCTGCCGCGCCTCGCCCGCCGTGCCGCTGTTGAGAACGCTTTCGTACACCGGGTTGCCCGCCGCCAGCGCATCCGCCGCCGCCGCCACCGCCCGCTCGTTCGACGTCTGCGCCACGCTGGCGAAGCTTGTGTCGTTGCGCCCGACGCTCAGCGTCACCCCATTCGGCTGGTAGCTCAGCCCGGTGCCGAGGAACAGGTAGTTCGGCGCCACCGCGTCAAACTGCCCGCTCACCCCCTGCTGCGCGCTCAGGATGGTGTACTGCTGGCCCAGCAGGCTGCGCACCTCGCTTTGCGTCAGCAGGTTGCTGCTGTTCTCCAGCGTGACCGCCACCTCACCGCCGCCGATCGTCGCCGCTCCGCTGCTCTGGATCCGATCGCTCTGGCCGTTCGGCCCCACTTCCACCGCGTAGCGCGAACCCGGCTCGAAGCTGACGTTGCCCGCCACGTTCAGGGTACCGATCGAGTTGCCCGGCGCCACGGTGCCGCCGCGGCGGGTGGTCAGCGAACCGACCGTGCCGCTGCCGCCGACGATGCCGCCGTTCTGCACGCTGACGGCCGAGGTGACCGAGCCATTGATCGCCAGCCGCCCCTGATTAACCAGCGTCGGGCCGGCATAGGTGTTGTTACCGGTCAGTACCAACGTACCGATGCCCTGTTTGGTCAGGCCGCCATGGCCGGAGATGTCGTTACTCCAGAAATCCAGGCCGCACAGCACATCGCTGCAGACGCGCTCGGTCGGTTTACCCTTGTCCAGCACCGCGCCGACGCCCGGCAGATCCACCACAAACTGGGTCGGGCCGTAGGCCACGCCCGTCGGATCCGGAATACGGAACTCCGCAGGAATATCTTCGGCAGTCACCAACATGCCCGGGCCGTTGATGGCTTTGCCCAGGTTGATCATCCCCCAGCCGTAGAGCGCGTCGATGCCCGGCGCGCCCATATCGGTGGCGGTGGTTTTCAGCACTTCCGCCACCTGTGCGCCACTCAGATACGGGAAGCGCTCCATCAGCACCGCGACGCTGCCGGCCACGTGCGGCGCCGCCATCGAGGTGCCGCTGTATTTGGCGTAGCCGGTTGTCAGATTCTCTAGGCTGGTGCCTTCGATTACCGAGCTGTATACCCGGGTGCCCGGCGCCGAGACGCAGAAGCTGGCGGTATAACCGCAGCGAGAAGAGAAGGTGCTGATGCTGTAATCGCCGGTATTGGTCGGGTCCTGTAAGCTGGCGACCGACAGCCAGTTCGGTGCAATCTCCGGCACAAAATAGGCCAGACCGGCCATGGCATCGGGGTTATTCAGATTGCCGTCGTTACCGGCGGCGAAGATGGTGACCACGCCGCTGCGGGCCGCGTCGATCGCACCCTGATAGGCGCCGCCAGGCTTGGTACCGAGGATCTGTTTGATCTGATCAAACTGCTTTTGCGCATCGTTTACTGTGAAATGCGGATAAGCCGGGTCATAACCGCCCTCATCAAACTTTTCGGTAATGCCGATGCCCCAGCTGTTGTTGATGATGCGCGCGCCGCTGGCCACCAGCGCATCCCAGCCGGCCTTATACACCGCGCCGTCGTTGCCGAGGATGATGCCGTCCTCCGGGCCGGGATCGCCGTTCTCCGCGCTGATGATCTGCGCGTTGAACGCCACGCCGTGCATGGCGCCGCCGTCTCGGCTGCCGGCGGCGATGCCGCCCACGTGGGTGCCGTGCGAACCGAGCGTGCCATCGGAATCCACGCTCGGCGTGCCGTCATAGCGGAAATCATCGCCTTTTTTCACCGGAATATAGGGATCGGTGTATTCACGGATGCCTTTGGTAACCAGATTGATCACCTTATTCTCACCGGCGAACTCCGGGTGCTTGGCGTAAACCGGCTGATCGAAAATGCCAAGTTTGATGCCTTTTCCGGTATAACCGGCGGCGTAGGCCTGGTCGGCGTGGATCGCCCCCAGCCCCCATTCTGCATTGAACTCACTGCTGCGCCAGCTGGCCGGATCGCCCGCTTTGCCGTTCTCTATATAGCTGGAGGCCTGCGCCCCGCCAATCGCCGTCAGGCAGATCAGCATCGCGCTCCATTGTGCGCGATGAACTCCGATTTCAGGCCAGCCGAAGGCCGCCCGAGCGGATTTGACTCCTCTACGTTTCTTCTCCATCCCAGATACCGTCCGTTGTTGTTTGCAAATGTTTTATAAGATTTTTTGTGTAACAGTTTGGTAACACCAAATAAATAAAGCACAACAATCTCAAGTGCGCTTAATGTGTCATCCGGCAGTTCGACGGGAGGAGAGAATGTTTCAGGGGTGAATCAGGCCAGTGCCGATAAGAAATGACAATGACTTTTACCGGTATCGAAACGGCGATAATAAGTGAAGGGATAAATTATAATTTACTGATAAATAAAAATATAATCCAGGCAGACATGAAGCGTGCGGCCGACTGAAAAGTGCTTAACAGGCGTCTTTTATCACTTTTAATTATAAATTTTGCCAATATTCACTCAGTGAATTATGCTGGTTTTTCACTCGGCCATCGGCAAAAATTGGATTATCCTGCTGATGTTTTTTTGCAGTTCGTCGCGTCCTCTTCCGCCTGACGCAGAATGGCTTTGGCCATCCATTGCGTGACGTCCTGAATGCCCTCAAGCTCCAGCCCCCAGATATCTTTCAGCACCAGAAACACCTCCGAGCCGTAAATCAGCGAGAAAGCATGAATCACTCTCTGCAGAGAGCCCGGCGGCAGTTTGCCCTGTAGCGGTTCCACCGCCAGCGCCAACAGACGCTTGCGGTTGCCGCGCACGAATTTCTCGCCCGGCGTCGCGTGCGCCCACTGTTGCAAAGAGAGCTGCAGCGCCGCGCGCAATGCTCCCTCGTGCCGCTCCATCTGAGGATAGGCGAAAGTCAGCAACTGCTGGATGCGTTTCAGGGCGTCATCGTCTTGCGGGCGCCATTCCAGAATAGGCCCCAGGCTTTCCGCCACCACGGCGCTAATCAGCGCACTCTGGGTCGGAAAATAGCGGTAGGCCGTCGCACGCGATACCTGCGCATGCGCCGCCAGTTCGGTGATCGAAGGAAACGCCCCTTCGTCATACAGCGTCATCGCACTGGCCAGCAACAAACGGTAGGTTTTTGCCCGGGTGGAAGTCAGTGAAGGATCAAACGGGGTGGGAAAGGCATCTATCGGCACATAAACCTCATGCATCTGCACACGCTTGCGCAACAGAGGATGCGCCTCTGTCGACTGGCTGCCGGCAAAGCGCCGGCCACGTTGAAAAGCTCAAAAATGAGACAGGAGTCCCATTTTGCACTGAGCTGCCCTTGCAAAAATGATACTGCCGTCTCATTATATAAATACATTAATCAATTTAATTTAAACGCCAACACCAGGGCACCCTAAAAAATATAACAAAATGATTTTTAAATAAAAATTAGAAACACCCCAGGAAAATGCATGAAATACACTTCAAATTTTGTCTATATTGCTACCACAGCAGATACGAAAGGACAAGAGCTGGAGTATGTACGGCGGCTGATCGCTGCCCTGAATTTACCCACGCGAACCGTCGATCTTTCCACTCGTCGCTTGCCGTTTGACTCCCCGGCCGATATCGGTCCAGAGGACGTCGCACGCCACCATCCGGCGGGCGCCGACGCGGTCTTCTGCGCCAGTCGCGGCCAGGCGATCGCCGCCATGGCGACCGCTTTCGAACGTTTTATCCTGACGCGCCGCGATATCGCCGCCTTGCTTGGCCTGGGCGGCTCCGGCGGCACCGCCATCATCACGCCGGCCATGCAGCAGCTGCCGATCGGCCTGCCGAAAGTGATGGTCTCGAGCATGGCGGCGGGAGACGTTTCCGCCTATGTCGGCGCCAGTGATATCAACATGCTGTATTCGGTCACCGATCTCGCCGGCCTGAACCGCATCTCGCGACGGGTGCTGAGCAACGCAGCGCGCCAGATAGCCGGCGCAGTGCACTTCGCCGCCGTCGACTATCACGACAACAAACCCGCGATCGGCCTGACGACGTTTGGCGTCACCACGCCCTGCGTTCAGGCGTTAGTTGCCGAACTGGGAACACAATGGGATTGTCTGACGTTTCATGCGACCGGCAGCGGCGGCAGATCGTTGGAAAAACTGATCGATAACCGCCAACTGCACGGCGCCATCGATTTAACCACTACCGAAGTGGCCGATTACCTGTTTGGCGGTGTGCTGCCCTGCAATACGGATCGTTTCGGTGCCATCGCGCGTACCGGCATCCCGTGCGTGCTCTCCTGCGGCGCGATAGACATGATCAACTTCGGCGCGCCGAATACGGTGCCGGCTCGCTATGCCAACCGTCTGCGTCACCATCACAACCCGCAAGTGACGCTGGTGCGCACCAGCGCGCGGGAGAATGCGTTAATGGGGCGTTGGATGGGCGAAAAAATCAACGCCTGCGCGGGCGAAGTGCGTTTCGTTATCCCGGCGGGCGGCGTATCGGCTTTGGATGCGCCCGGTCAACCGTTCTGGGATCCGGCGGCGCTGGCCGCCTTTACGCAAGCGCTGGAGGAGACGGTATACGCCACCGACAAACGCCGGCTGATAAAAACGCCTTATCATATTAACGACCCGCGCTTTGCACAGGCCGTTGCCGAACAGTTCCGGCACATTGTCGGCGGGGAATGATTATCACTCACTGCAGAACCTGCCGGTGATAACGCCAAATAAAAAAGGGCCAGACAAATAGCCTGGCCCTTTATTATTCACCGCGAGCGGATATTACTGACCGGAGGGCATCTGCTCCTTCATTTTATTCATGTGGTCCATCATCTTTTGCTCGCGTTTCTGATAATTCTCATTGTATTGTTTTTTCTGCTCAGGCGTCAGCAGGTTATACATTTTATTTTCCGCTTTGGCGCGTGCCAGCATGCGTTCGGATTGCGCTTTGCCGATCGCGTCAATTTGTGCCTTCGCCTTCGCTTCGTCAAAGCTGTCGGAAGCGACCAGATTGTGCAACGCCTGGCGCTCCTCTTTCATGCCCGGCCCGCGCTTCTGGTGCGACTCTTTCATAATATCGCGCATCTGCTGGCGCTGCTGCTCGGTCAGGTTCAGCCCGGCGAACGGGCCGCCTTTGCCTTCACCCTTGTGATGCATCATTTTCATCGGCGCCGCATCCGCCGCCGGGGCCGTCGCCGTATCGGCGGCGAACGCCGCGGAAGCAGAACCCAGAGCCAGCGTGGAAGCAATAAATAAAGCCGTCAATTTACGCATAATCATTTCCTTAAAAATTTTCTTCATCAGGAGCGCTGTTCGTTAACAGGCTCATTCGTTGTCGGAGATAATAATAGGCTGATAAATTTCAAGTAATGCGAGGGTGTGTAAACTTTTTAAAACCCGGCTCGGATTTATTCACCAATTATGAAAAAACTATGAAGATGGCGTTTATTTGATGGAAATTTTAATTTCTCGGCAAAAATCCCCCCGGTGGAGTTATTTTTCCGCTTTCCCCTCACCGCTATAATTTACTCACCTGCACGGCAACCTTGTATCAACCGTTTTCCGATAGCAGGGAAAATCACTAAGCATCACACGATCCGATGTTCTCCTACACTTTAAGGCAAGCGGCCGCCGGGCGACGTTTACACCGCAAAACTAATCATTGCTTATATAATAGTTTCCATCACCCGCCCCGCCTGTGAAAACCTGTTATATGATGCACAGATGCGTACGGCGATCGCTTTCGGGCCAACAGGCTGCCCGGCGCTGTGCCGGCCGCCCGCCCGTGCTCTTTTGAGGAATCGTCATGCCCGCAGACCAAGGCCCTGAGCTTCTTAGCGCTCACTTCGGCACCCAAAGCCCCCACTGGCGGCTGGCGTTTGACAGCAATGCCCTGGAGCTGTCCGCTATTAAGGGCAAAGCTCATGTCGCGGTGGCGCTCAGCGCTATGGAAGCGGCGAAAATCCGCCGTCTGACCGGCGTGACCGCCAGCCTTGAGCTGACCATTACGCTAGCCGGTGAACCGCTGCATCTGCATCTGGTCGGGCGCCGCGTCAACAACCTCGAATGGGCGGGCACCGCTTCCGCCTTCAGCGACACCCAATCCGTGGCGCGCGACCTGGTGCACGGCCTCTCCTTCGCCGAGCAGGTGGTGTCCGAAGCCAACTCGGTGATCGTGATCGTCGATCAACACGGCCGCATCCAGCGCTTCAACCGGCTGAGCGAGGAGTACACCGGGCTGCACGAACACGAGGTGATCGGCAAAAACGTTTTCCAACTGTTTATGAGCCCGGAAGAAGCCGCCGCTTCGCGGCGCAACATCGCCGGCTTCTTTCGCAACGGTTCGTCCTATGAGGTGGAACGCTGGGTAAAGACGGTCAAGGGTGAACGGCTGTTCCTGTTTCGCAACAAATTCGTGCACAGCGGCAGCGGAAAAAACGAAGTCTTTCTGATCTGCTCCGGTACCGACATCACCGAAGAACGCCGCGCGCAAGAGCGGCTACGGGTGCTGGCCAACACCGATCTCATCACCGGCCTGCCGAACCGTAACGCCATACAGGACAAGATAAATCACGCCATCGCCACGCGCGGCGAAGAGAGTTTCGGCCTGGTGTACCTCGATCTCGACAACTTCAAAAAGGTCAACGACGCCTACGGCCATATGTTCGGCGATCGGCTGCTGGTCGAGGTCGCGCTGGCGATCCTCGGCTGCCTGAGCCCGGATCAAGTGCTCGCCCGCCTCGGCGGCGACGAATTCTTGGTGCTGGCGCCACAAAGCGATCGCGAGCGCCTGCAAACGCTGGCGCAGCGCATTATCGACAGGCTGAAGACCCCTTTTCGCATCGGCCTGATTGAGGTGTATACCGGCTGTTCGATCGGCATCGCGCTGTGCCCGGAGCACGGCAACGATCTCGACAGCCTGATCCGCAGCGCCGATACCGCCATGTACGTCGCCAAGGAGCACGGAAAACGCACCTATACCGTCTTCTCGCCGGAGATGAACAAACGCGTCGCCGAGTACATGTGGCTGGACACCAATCTGCGCAAAGGGTTGGAGCAAAATCAGCTGGTGCTGTATTACCAGCCTAAAATCGACGCGCACAGCGGTGAAGTGCACAGCGTGGAAGCGCTGGTGCGCTGGGATTCGCCGGAGCGCGGCCTGATCCCGCCGCTGCAGTTCATCTCCTACGCCGAGGAGTCCGGCCTGATCGGCCAGTTGGGCCAATGGGTGCTGCAAACCGCCGCCGGGCAGGCAGCGCAGTGGCAAGAGCAGGGATTGAATCTGCGGGTGGCGGTCAACCTCTCTGCCCGTCAGCTGGCCGATGACAGCATCGTCAACGACCTCCTCGGGGTGCTGCACCGTCACCGCATGGCCCCCTGTCTGCTGGACTTCGAGTTGACCGAAAGCAGCCTGATTGAAGACGAGAATCGCGCGCGCGCGCTGATCACCCGGCTGCGCGAACTGGGCGCGCAGGTGCATCTTGACGACTTTGGCACCGGCTATTCATCGTTGGCGCAGCTGGCACGCATTCCTCTGGACGCCATCAAGCTGGATAAAAGCTTCGTGCGCGGGGTGAATTTCAATCCGGTATCGCAATCGCTGGTACGCGCGATCGTCGCGGCGGCGGAGGCGTTGGCCTTCCGCGTGATCGCCGAAGGGGTGGAGACCGAGAGCGAAAACCACTTCCTCGACGAAGTCGGCGTGGACGAAAAACAGGGCTTTCTGTTCGCGCGGCCAATGCTCCCGGAACAGCTGGAGCATTGGCTGCAGTCCTATCGCCCGCGCTCACCCTCCGCATGAGGCGGGCGCGTTAACGTTAGCCGGCACGACGCAGGTTCAGGGTATGGCGATCCTGCAACATCACCAGCCGCTCAATGTAGGCACGGTCTTTTTCCTCAATGGTAAAGGCCGAGTGCACCCAATCTTCGGTAATGTCCATCAGCTCGGAACGCGTCAGCTGCAACACGCGCTGACGCGCCCGCAGCATGGCGCGCATGCCGTTGAGCTTCGGCCGGATGGTATCAATGAAGGTGCGCGTCGCCAGGTAAGCGTCGCCGGGTTGGAACAGCTGGTCTACCAGCCCGCGGCTCTCGAACCACTCTGCGGTGTGCGACTCGCCGCCCCAAATCAGCTCCTCAGCCAAGCGCATGCCCGCCTTGCGCGCCACCAGCGAGTAACCCCCCATGCCGGGAAACAGGTTGAACGCAATCTCCGGGAAGCCCATGCGCGCATTGTTTTGCGCCAATACGAAATGGTGCGCCAGCGCCGCTTCAAAACCGCCGCCCAGCGCACTGCCTTCAACCATCGCAATGCTGACCGCGCCGGTGTCGAAACCGCGCGCCGCCGCATGCACGCAGTCGATGCAGGCGCGCGCGTAGGCCATCATCGCCTCACGCTTGCGGTTTTTGATCGCTTCGGCGAAGAACTGCAGATCGCCACCGACGTTGAACATGTTCGGCACCAGCGAGCCGGTGACCCAGAAGTCGAACCGCAGCGAAGACTCCTTCGCCGCCTGCGCCAACGTCATGATGTCTTCAATCAACGCCTGGTTGAAGCAGGGGCGCGGCGCGGCGCGCAGCAGCATCCACATAATGTGCCGCCCCTCTTCATAGTAGGCGGAGATCTGCGACAGATTGCCCGCTTCGGTAAACGGACGACAGGTGGGGTGATTAAGCAATTTCATAAGACCTTCCAGTTTTTCTGTTGATGACGGATGAGACCGTTCCAGCCCCTACGGCTGCAGCGGAGCGGCGAGCGGCAAAGCGCGACGCCACATCATGAGTAAACGCTTTCTCGCCGACGAAACAGATAAAAATTGGAGGTAGAGAAGTGAAAAAAACCGAGGCGCCACGGGGTTTTCATAGGAATTTTACCTATCGCACCATCCCCGGCATTTCATGCCGGGCGCTAACGCGTTAAGCTCGGAAATTGACCGTTTGCCGCCCCGGCGCTCAAAACGCCGCAGGGCTTTGGCTATAATCAACGCTGATACATGCCGTTTAACGTTAAGGAAATCGTGAAGTAATGCCTAGAGGACCAGACCAGGAACGCCGCCAGCCCGCACAAGACACGCCGCCGAAGCCGCTTATCGCCATCAAGACCGGCCATGAGACGCTCGACCGCCGCATCAGCGGTTTTTCACGTCTGATTGAACGCATCAAAGCCTGGCCGAGCGTGGCTCACCTGCTGCGCGCCGCCGAACGCTTTAACGATCGGCTGGGCAGCCAGTTCGGCGCCGCCATCACCTACTTTTCATTCCTCTCGCTGATCCCGATCCTGATGGTGTCGTTCGCCGCCGCCGGTTTCGTGCTGGCTTCCAACCCGGATCTGCTGGCCCGCTTGATCAACCGGATCGTCGGCAGCATCAGCGATCCGACGCTGGCCAGCACGCTGAAGAACACCGTCAATACCGCCATTCAGCAGCGCACCACCGTGGGGTTGACCGGTCTGGCGCTGGCGCTCTATTCCGGCATCAGTTGGATGGGCAACCTGCGCGAAGCGATCCGCGCGCAGTCACGCGATGTCTGGGAGCGCAATCCGCAGGATCAGGAGAAAATCTATTTCAAGTACACCCGCGATTTCATCTCGCTGACCGGCCTGGTGGTCGCGCTGATCATCACGCTGTCGCTGACCTCGGTCGCCGGGTCGGCGCAGGCGGCGATCGTCAACGCGCTGGGGTTGGACGGCATCGAATGGCTGCGGCCGGCGCTGACGACGATCGCACTGTCGATCTCGATCTTCGCCAACTATCTGCTGTTCCTGTGGATTTTCTGGATGCTGCCACGCCACAAACCGAAGAAAAAAGCGCTGCTGCGCGGCACCTTGCTTGCGGCTATCGGCTTTGAGGTGATCAAGTTCGTGATGACGATGACGCTGCCGCAGGTGGCGAAATCGCCTTCCGGCGCGGCCTTCGGCTCGGTGATCGGGCTGATGGCGTTCTTCTACTTCTTCGCCCGCCTGACGCTGTTTTGCGCCGCCTGGATCGCAACGGCCGACTACAAAGGCGACAAAGCCTTGCCGGAACGCGAGCCGCCGGCACGCTGAAGCCATGCAATCGTGCCGGTGTTATCGCACGCGCCGGCACTTTCCTCTGGTTAATAAGCAGAAAACCAGTCAATCCCTCTAAATCATGCGGCATGGAATTCGAAAAACCAGCATAACAAACTACCCAATCACTTTTCTTTCCCGTTTTTACAGCCATTCCCGCTGCATGAACCCCATTTCTCAACGTTTAACGCTACAGAAAAGAAGCCAGGTAAAACATTAGTCTTTTTAACCGGTTAGTGGCGGCGCTGCCCAGAGTTCCAGCGTTGAAAAGGCGGAATGCTGTCACTAAGATGGATTTTTACCCCCTCCAACAATAAGAAATAGATATGCAAGCCACCATCGCACCCCCACTCGACGCCGACGACGCGTCCACACCGGTGAACTCCCGCGGGAAAGTCATCGTCGCCTCGCTGGTCGGCACCGCCATCGAGTTTTTCGACTTCTACATCTACGCCACCGCCGCGGTGATCGTGTTCCCGCACATCTTCTTCCCGCAGGGCGACCCGACCACCGCAACGCTGCAGTCGCTGGCCACCTTCGCCGTCGCCTTTGTCGCGCGCCCTATCGGCTCTGCGCTGTTCGGCCACTTCGGCGATCGCGTGGGGCGCAAGGTGACGCTGGTCGCCTCGCTGCTGACCATGGGGATTTCCACCGTGCTGATCGGCCTGCTGCCGAGCTATGAAACCATCGGCATCTTCGCCCCTATCCTGCTGGCGCTGGCGCGCTTTGGGCAGGGGCTGGGGCTGGGCGGCGAATGGGGCGGCGCAGCTCTGCTGGCGACGGAGAACGCGCCGGCCAAAAAGCGCGCGCTGTACGGCTCCTTCCCCCAGTTAGGGGCGCCTATCGGTTTCTTCTTCGCCAACGGCACCTTCCTGCTGCTCTCGTGGCTGCTGAGCGACCAGCAGTTTATGGAATGGGGCTGGCGCGTGCCGTTCATCCTCTCCGCCGCATTGGTGCTGATTGGCCTGTATGTGCGGGTATCGCTGCATGAAACGCCGGTGTTCGCCAAAGCGGCCAAGGCTGGCAAACAGGTGAAAGTGCCGCTCGGCACACTGCTGAGCAAGCATCTGAAAGCCACCATCCTCGGCACCTTCATCATGCTGGCGACCTACACGCTGTTTTATCTGATGACGGTATATTCGATGACCTACGGCACCGCGCCGCAGCCGCTCGGGCTCGGTTACTCCCGCAACAGCTTCCTGTGGATGCTGATGGTGGCGGTGATCGGTTTCGGCGTGATGGTGCCGATCGCCGGTCTGCTGGCGGACGCGTTCGGCCGCCGCAAGACCATGATCGCCATTACCCTGCTGATGATCGGCTTCGCGTTCCTGTTCCCGACCCTGCTGGGTTCCGGCAACCAGGCGCTGGTGATGGGCTTCCTGCTGTGCGGCCTGAGCATCATGGGGCTGACCTTTGGCCCGATGGGCGCGCTGCTGCCGGAGCTGTTCCCTACCGAAGTGCGCTATACCGGCGCGTCATTCTCCTACAACGTCGCGTCGATCCTCGGCGCGTCCGTGGCGCCTTATATCGCCACCTGGCTGGCGGCCCACTACGGGCTGTTCTACGTCGGCATGTACCTGGCGGCGATGGCCGGGCTGACGCTGCTGGCGCTGCTGCTGATGAAAGAAACCCGCCACCAGTCGCTGTGATCCTCTGCGGCCCCCTCACTGCGGGGGGCCGCACGCGTTGTTCGTTTCCTGTCATAAAACCGGGCTATTCTGAATGTTTCTCTCGGTAACAGGATCGGCCGATGTCTCTGCGTCGTGGGGTATTTGTCTGCGTTGCGCTGCTGGCGGCTCTCGCCATCGCGCTCTATTACGGGTTGAAGCCTGACCATCCCGATGCGCTGTGGCGCATCGTCAGCCAGCAATGTCTGCCCAATCAGCAAGCGCATGACAACCCGGCGCCCTGCGCGCAGGTGGATGTGCCAGCCGGTTTCGTGGTGTTTAAAGATCGCAACGGGCCGCTGCAATACCTGCTGATGCCCAGCGCCAAAATCACCGGTATCGAAAGCCCGGCGGTGCTGGAGGCCGCCACGCCGAATTTCTTCGCCCAGGCCTGGCGCGCGCGCCACGTGATGGCGGAACGCTATGGCAAACCGATCGACGACGGCGACATTTCACTGGCGATCAACTCGGAATATGGCCGCACGCAAAACCAGCTGCACATTCATATCTCCTGCCTGTCGCCGGCGGTAAAACAGCGGCTGGCGCAGATTGGCCCCGATTTCATCGAGCAATGGCAACCGCTGCCCGGCGGCCTGTTGGGGCATGACTATCTGGGGCGGCGGGTGACCCCCGCCGAACTGGAACAACAGGGCGCCTTCCGCCTGTTGGCTTCCGGCCTGCCGCGCGCCGACGGGCGCATGGGCAGCTTCGGCCTGGCGATGACCGCGCTGCCGGACGGCGATTTCCTGCTGCTGGCGACCGAGCGCAGCCTGCTGCCGTTTACCCTGGCTTCGGCGGAAGAGATCCAGGATCACGACTGCCGGCTGCTCACGCCACCGCCGCACGCCTGATTATTTTTTGCCTTTCATCTCTCGCAGGATCTGCCCGCACGGGTTCTCCTCGCCGCCCTCACTGGGCGAGACCAGCGCCAGCAGCGCCGCCGCCGGCGTCAGTACCGCCCCCAACGCCACCGCCGCCGCGCCGCGCGCGATCAGCGGCCCGGCTTTGACCCCGGCGTCCGGGTGCTTGAAGGTGCCTTTCACGTACAGCGGCGAGCGCAGGGTCAGCACGCGCATACCCTTGCTTTCCGGATCGATGGACAAATCCAGCCGTTCGGTGGCGAGGTTGGTGTTGCCGGTGATGTTGATCACCGCGTTTTCGGTGTCGAACACGAACAGCCGCGGCGCGGCGACGCCGCTGCGGATGCCGACGTCCGCCGCCGCGCAGTTGATGCCCACCACGTCGTCACCGAACAGCTGCGCCACCAGATAGTTACCGACGTTCAGACCGAGGATCTCCATCAGGCTACGGCTGATCACCCCGTTATTGATCAGCAGGCGCAGGTCGCCATTGCTGGTCGCCAGCAGTTCGGCCACCGAATTGCCGCTGCCCGTCAACCTGGCGTCGCCGTTCATCTGCCCGAGGCTGCGCTTCATCGCCTCCACGTTCGGCAACAGCTGTTTAAGCTGAAGTTTGCGTGCATGCATATCCACCTGCCCGCGCATCGGCTTTTTGCCGCCGTCGAGGCGCACGACGGCGTTCAGGCTGCCGCCCGCCATGCCGAAGCGCAGCGGATCCAGGCGCAGTTCGCCATTGTTCAGCTTCAGGTGCGTGGCCAGATCGCTCAGCGGCAAATCGCTGCCGCGTTCAATGCGCGCGGCGGCAAACTTCACGTCCGCATCCATCTTGCTCCAGCTTTGCGTATCAAACTGTTCGACCGGCAGCACCTTATCCGCCGGCTGACGGCTTTTCTCGCCGCGCCCGGCTTTGGCGGCGTTGGAGTCCGCGCCGATCAGCGGCGCCAGATCCGCCAACCTCAGCTGCCGGGAGTTCACCGCGCCGCTCAGCGTCGGCCGCGGTTTGCCGGCAACGTATTTCAAATCGCCGTGAATGTCGCTGTCGCCGATTTTGCCATCGAATTTCTGGTACTCAAACACCGCGCCGCCCGGCTGATGCAGACGAGCCATCAGATGGCCATCGGTCGCATACGGCGGGGTATTCGGCAACAACACGCCGGTCAGGCCATAGAGGTTGCTCAGGCTTTCACCGGAAAATTTCAACTGCACGTCCAGGCCGCCGAGGTTCAGCGGATCGGACAAGGTGCCCGCGACCACCACCCGGGTGCTGCCGGAGCGCACGTCGGCCTGCAGCGGGAAGGGCAAATCGGCGCTCTGCAGCGACAGCATGCCGCCAATCTTGCCGCTGCCGCTCAACGGTTCACCGTTATATTTGCCTTTCACCTGCCAGCCGAAAACGTAATCGGGGGTGGCGGCCTTGTCGCCGCCCTGTTTGCCGGTCACTTCGCTGAACGGCAACGGTTTGCCGAGCGGATCGATGACGGCGCGAAAATCCGCCTTCAGCGTGGCGTCTTTAAAGGCGATCTGCCCCTTGTCGAATACGATGTCGTGAACGGTGAACGACCAGTCGGAAGGCGGCTGCTTGGGATCCTGGCCGGCGGCCAGGTCAAACGTCCAGTTGTTGTCGCCGTTGGCCAGGCGTTGCAACGAAGCATTCGGCTGCTTCAGCCAGATGCGCGGGATCAGCAGCTCTTTACCCAGCAGCGCCAGCGGCGCAATGCTGGCGTCGACGCGCTGCAGCGTCACCATGCTGTCGCCGGGCATGTTTTTCGGGTTACCCAGCCACACGTCTTCGGCGTGAATATGCGGCCAGGGCACCCAGGCGCGCCAACCGCCCTCATCTGGATTGCGCGACCAGTCGACGCCCAGATCGCCGCGAATGGCAAACGGTCGCCGCAGTTCGGCCGACACTTTGTCGTTGATGGTGGGCTTGAGTCGATTCCAGTCGAAGGTCGCGATGAAGATCGCCAGCGAGACGATCAGCAGCAGCACAATGCCGCCCAGCCAGCTGAAAACCTTTCCTGTTCTTGTCATAGCGGCTCCCTCAGCGCATAAATCGGGCTGCCGAATGAAAGGAAAAGGAGTTAGCAGCCCCGTTTAAGCCTAGCTGAGGATGGGCCGGAGTTCACGCCGGCGCGCCGGGTGCGGCGAACAGCGTCGGCACGCTGTGCAGCGTTTCAAAGCACGCCGGACGGGAAAGGTAGTAGCCCTGGGCGGCCAACGCGCCGGAGCGCTGCACCAGCCGCCACTCCTGCTCGGTTTCCACGCCTTCGACGATCACCCCGTCGCTGTGCTGGTTCATCATTTTGATCAGGGTGCCGAGCAGCTGGACGCCCTCTTCCGACTGTTTGAGCAAGGTGAACAATTCGCGCGCCACCTTGATGTATTGATAGCGCCAGGCACCGACGGCGGAGAAGTTGGCCAGCCCGCTGCCGAAATCGTCCAGCCACAGCCGCTCGCCGCCGACAATCTGCTGCAGCGGGCGGCTTGATGCCGTTGCGGCGTGCTCCACCAGCTCGAAGCGCAGATAGGGCATCTCGGCGATCTGCCGTTGCAAGGCGCTATGACGCTGCAATGCTTGCAGCGCGATGCCGTCGATATTGACCGACACCATCACCGCATGGCGGGTGAACAACGCCTGCCAGCGCTGCAACAACGCCAGCTGTTCCTGAACCACCCGCAAACGCTGGGCGACGCCGAGCGAGGCAAAATAGTGTTCCGGGGATTGCCGCTTGTCCGGCTCATTCGGGTGATATACCGCCGTCAGCAGTTCCACCGCCAACAGCGCGCCGCTGGTGCGATAAATCGGCTGGAAGGTATACAAGCGCCGGCATTGCCGCCAGTAGCGCCGCGATTTGGCGCAGGCATAGAGGGCAAAACAGGGCGCCAGCAGACCCGAGATCAGATTGGTTATCATCGGTACTATCGCCGTGGCGGGGAAGTGAGAGCGCTGCCGCTGTTTCTTTACCCAACTTATCGGCCACGCCGCGTAAAACTTTAAGCACGAATTGCCGCACGCTTTCCTCTTCACCCTGTTGGCGTTGGCCGATCGCGATCATAAAAAATTAAAACACTGTTTTAATTTATTGACTCCCTTACCGCCTTGCGTGGAGACTGGTGGCTGTTGCTTCTTCTTTAGCCAGGGCTTATTGACGATGACTATCCGAAACCTCGCCGTGATCGGCGAATGCATGATCGAGCTGTCGCAGCAGGGCGCACAGCTGACGCGCGGCTTTGGCGGCGATACCCTCAACACCGCCGTCTACCTCGCCCGCCAAATGCCGAAACAGACGTTGCAGGTACATTACGTCACTGCGCTCGGCACCGACAGCTTCAGCGGCGAGATGCTGCAGGCCTGGCGGCAGGAGAAGATCGAGACCGGGTTGATTCAGCAATTCGACAACAAGCTGCCGGGCCTGTACGTGATCGAAACCGACGCCGCCGGCGAACGCACTTTCTACTATTGGCGCAATGACGCCGCCGCCCGCTATTGGCTTGCTGGACCGCAGGCCGACGCACTGTGCGCGCGGCTGGCGCAGTTCGATTACCTGTACCTCAGCGGCATTAGCCTGGCGATCCTCGCGCCTGCCGACCGCACGAAGCTGCTGGCGTTGCTGCGCCGCTGTCGCGCCAACGGCGGCAAGGTGATCTTCGACAACAACTACCGCCCGCGCCTGTGGCCAAGCCGTGAGGAAACGCAGCAGGCCTACCGCGAGGTGCTGGCCTGCACCGACATCGCCTTTTTGACGCTGGATGACGAAGAATTGCTGTGGGGAGCGCAGCCGGTTGAACAGATAGTGACGCGCACGCAGGCGCTCGGCGTCGGCGAGATCGTTATCAAACGCGGCGCGGATGCCTGTCTGGTGTTCAATGTGGAGGGGGAGCGGCTTGAGGTGCCGGCGATCGCGCTGCCGCCGGAGCGCGTGGTGGATACCACCGCAGCGGGCGACTCTTTCAGCGCCGGCTACCTGGCGGTGCGCATGAACGGCGGCGGTGCCCAGCAGGCGGCGCAGCGCGGCCACCAGCTTGCTGCGACGGTGATCCAACATCGCGGCGCCATCATTCCCGCAGCGGCGATGCCCGCATAATCAATAAGGCGGCGGCGAAGTCACCCCCGCCGCCCACGCAATGGATCCCAGAAGCATTGATCAGAGGATGATTGAAAGAATTTCCCTGGCGTTGGCTTATTTCCGCCCAGAGCTGCTAAGCTCGGGTCTTGGCATTGCCGTCTTTTTGAATTTATTAGCCGAGTATAAATTTCAATCCGCCGCACTGACTAGCTGGACTTTGGTGCAGGTCGGGCTGAGCCGCCGAACGACAGGGAGGTTACCGATGGCCGCCACATTCGCCAACGCCGTCGCCGCAAGACTGCATCTTGACGGCCGGCTACAGGCCTTTAGCCAATTCAAATACGCTTACCTGACCTTCAACAAACACCATCCCGATCGCCATCTGCTGGTATCGAACTACCCGCAAGAATGGCTGGACATCTACAATGCCAATCGCTATCAGCACATCGATCCCGTCGTGCGCGCCGCCCATAGCCGCTGTGCGCCCTTTATGTGGCACGACACCGCCCTCACCACCGAGGATCGGCATTACCGGAAGATCTTCAGCCAGGCGCGGGAGTACGACATCGTGCACGGTTGCAGCTTTGTTTTGCACGATCACGACAACAACCTGGCGATCTTGTCGATCAGCGCGACGGCGGCCGATGACGCCGAACTGCGGCAGCTAATGGCGGAAGAAAGGGCCTGCCTGCAGATGGTCTTGGTCGATACCCACCAGCACGCGTTTGCGTTGGCCAGCGCCGAGGCTGGCCGAAAGGATCGGCTCTCGCCGCGCGAAGGGGAAATTCTCTATTGGGCCAGCCAGGGCAAAACCTATAACGAGATCGCGCTGATCCTGGGGATCAAAACCGGCACGGTGAAGTTTCACATCGGCAATGCGGTGCGTAAGCTAGGGGTCGCCAACGCCAAACACGCGATCCGGCGCGGCCTTGAACGGCAACTGATCGCGCCGCCGCAGGCATAAAAAAGCCGGCATTGCAGCCGGCTTTTGTTTTTTATCTTGCGGAAAATCAGCCCGCAACGGCGATACGTTTCATGTCGGTCATGTAGCCACGCAGTTTGCGGCCGACGGTTTCGATTGGGTGGCTGCGCACCGCTTCGTTCACGTCGCGCAGCTGCGCGTTGTCCACCGCCGTACCCGCCACGGCTTTGCCCAAATCGCCCGCCTGCAGGGTGGTCATGAAGTCCTTCAGCAACGGCACCGCTGCGTTGGCGAACAGGTAGTTGCCGTACTCCGCGGTATCGGAGATGACCACGTTCATTTCATACAGACGCTTACGCGCAATGGTGTTGGCGATCAACGGCAGCTCGTGCAGCGACTCGTAGTAAGCCGACTCTTCAATGATGCCGGCATCGACCATGGTTTCGAACGCCAGCTCAACGCCCGCTTTCACCATCGCCACCATCAGCACGCCATGATCGAAGTACTCTTGCTCGCTGATCTTGCCTTCAAACTGCGGCGCATTCTCGAACGCGGTTTTGCCGGTCTCTTCGCGCCAGGTCAGCAGTTTCACGTCGTCTTCCGCCCAGTCGGCCATCATGCCGCTGGAGAAGGCACCGGAAATGATGTCGTCCATGTGCTTCTGGAACAGCGGCGCCATGATGGTTTTCAGCTGTTCGGACAGCGCATAGGCACGCAGCTTGGCCGGGTTGGACAGGCGATCCATCATCAGGGTGATGCCACCCTGCTTCAGCGCTTCGGTGATGGTTTCCCAGCCGAACTGAATCAGTTTCTCGGCGTAAGCCGGATCGGCGCCTTCAGCAACCAGCTTGTCGAAGCACAGCAGAGACCCCGCCTGCAGCATGCCGCACAGAATGGTCTGCTCACCCATCAGATCAGATTTCACTTCAGCGACAAAGGAGGATTCCAGCACGCCGGCGCGGTGGCCGCCGGTCGCCGCCGCCCAGGCTTTGGCGATCGCCATGCCTTCGCCTTTCGGATCGTTTTCCGGGTGAACCGCAATCAGGGTCGGCACGCCGAAGCCGCGCTTGTACTCTTCGCGCACTTCGGTGCCCGGGCACTTCGGCGCGACCATCACCACGGTGATGTCTTTGCGCACCTGCTCGCCCACTTCAACGATATTGAAGCCGTGGGAATACCCCAGCGCCGCGCCGTCTTTCATCAGCGGCTGCACCGCACGCACCACGGAAGAGTGCTGCTTGTCCGGCGTCAGGTTAACCACCAGATCCGCCTGTGGGATCAGGTCTTCGTAGGTGCCGACCTTAAAGCCGTTTTCGGTCGCCTTGCGCCAGGAAGCGCGCTTTTCGTCGATCGCTTCTTTGCGCAGGGCATAGGCGACATCCAGGCCGGAGTCACGCATGTTCAGCCCCTGGTTCAGGCCCTGAGCGCCACAGCCGACAATCACCACCTTTTTACCTTTCAGGTAGCCGGCTTCGTCAGCAAATTCGTCGCGCGCCATAAAGCGGCATTTACCCAATTGCGCCAGCTGCTGACGCAGGTTCAATGTGTTGAAATAGTTAGCCATGGTGGTACTCCGGTTTGATGTTGTCTTGCATTGTTATTTTCATTCCCCGCCCTGTCTGTGCGGAGATTCGTTAAACTCAATGTATAACAGGAAATGCGTTGCTTAAATTGATATATTGAGAACGTGATATTGCAATTTTTGCAACACTCTCACTGCGAGCGTATCGATATGGATTTACGTGATTTAAAGCTGTTCCTGCATCTGGCCGAAAGCCATCACTTCGGGCGCACCGCCAAGGCGATGCACGTCAGCCCGTCGACGCTCTCCCGCCAGATCCAGCGGCTGGAAGAGATCCTCGGGCAGCCGCTGTTCCTGCGCGATAACCGCACCGTGCAGCTCACCGACGCCGGCGAACAGCTGAAAGAATTCGCCCAGCAAACGCTGCTGCAATATCAGCAGCTGAAGCACTCGCTCGGCCAGCACGGCCCTTCGCTGAGCGGCGAACTGCGGCTGTTCTGCTCGGTGACCGCGGCGTACAGCCACCTGCCGCCGATCCTCGATCGCTTCCGCGCGCAGCACCCGCTGGTAGAAATTAAGCTGACCACCGGCGACGCCGCCGACGCGGTCGACAAGGTGCAGTCCAACGAGGCCGATCTCGGCATCGCCGGCCGGCCGGAAACGCTGCCCGCCAGCGTGGCGTTCACCAAAATCGGTGAAATCCCGCTGGTGCTGATCGCACCGGCGCTGCCCTGCGCGGTACGCAGCCAGGCGTTTGCCGACAAGCCCGACTGGGCCGAGATCCCGTTCATCCTGCCGGAACACGGCCCTTCGCGAAAACGCATCGAGCTGTGGTTCCGCCGCCACCGCATCAGCAATCCGCTGATTTACGCCACCGTCGGCGGCCACGAAGCGATCGTGTCGATGGTCGCTTTGGGCTGCGGCATCGCGCTGATCCCGAGCGTGGTGGTGGATAACAGCCCGGAGCCGGTGCGCAACCGCATCTCGCAGCTGGATAACATCTCGATGGTCGAACCCTTCGAGCTGGGGGTCTGCGTCCAGAAAAAGCGCCTCAGCGATCCGCTGATCGACGCCTTTTGGCGGTTGCTGCATCCCCGCTGACGCGGGGTTTACAGATCCGCCGGATCGATCTGCTTCATCGTCTCTACCTGCATCAGCCAGTGGTAGAGCGGCTCAAGCTGCAAAAATGCCCCGGCCAGCCGCGGCGCCAGATCGGCGCTGAACAGCTTTTCCACTTCGCTGTCAGTCACCATCACCGCGAACGATTTGCGGTTGTACCAGGTGGCGATCTCCGCCGCCTGCTCCTTCACCAGCGGGCGCTTGTAGCTTTCGCCCACCAGCTCGAACGGCGGCCGGCAGCAGGCGGCCACCTCAAGGAAAGGCTGCGGCCGCTGCCTCAGCGTATGGCGGAACAGATCCATGGTCGGCTTGTTGGCGCTGTAGTAGCCGAGCCCATAGCGCAACATGTCCGGCCCCAGTTCAAAAAAATACACCGGCGCGTCTTTCCAGTCTTTGCTCGGACGCTTGAACGTCAGCCACATGCGGCTACGGTAGCGCGATTTATCATGAGAAAAGCGCGTATCGCGATGAATGCGCGACAGCGTTTTGCCGATCGCCGGGCGAGTCTCGAACTGCGGATCGATCGCCAGCATGCCGGGAGCCAACTGCTCCACCAGCGCGCGGAACGGCGCCAGCAGCTCGCGATCGTAGATGTCGCGGTTGCCGTCGAACCACGCCTTATCGTTTTCGATCCGCACCTGCTGCAGGAAATTCAGGCCCTGCTGACTAAAGCCGGAGAAAGGTTGCGTCATAAGCTTTTCCGTTCTGACGATTTATCGGGTGTTGCGCAGATCTTCCCTCTGCCAACGGCGTTTGATAAACACGCGCCGACGCGTGCGAAAATAAGCGACGTAGAGATAGAACGCCGCCCGATTGCTGAATAGCGCACCACCCACCGCGCCCCCCAGCAACATAGCGACGGTGGCGATGCCGGTCATGCCCGTAGCCCACGCTACTGCGGCGCCAAGGCAACACAGACCGAGCATGCCAAGATAGTATTGCAGCAATACCACCCCGCTGTTTTTCCCCTGCACCAGTTGGAACAGGATCAGCGTCATCCACACCGCCACGATCGCGCCGCTGCCCATGAGAACGGCGGCGGAAGTCTTGCCGCTCCAGGCGGCCGCCACGTCCGTGGCCAGGCCCATCACGCCCGCCAGCCCCAGCGTCAGGCATACCATCAGCAACATGACATTGCCGACGCCCGGCGGTGACAGCCGCTGGCCCGGCGTCAGGAAATGCTGCTCAAGCTGCGCATCCACGCCGGCGAAAAGCGCGCGATCGCGCGCCGCGATTTGGCTTTCCATCTCCCGGCCCTGCGCGATCAGGCGTTTAATCATCCAGTCCGCCATTACCTCACCATCTGCGGCAATTTCTGCATAATGCCTACAAAATACTGCCCGGTGGTTTTCACATTCACCGGCGCAGACAGGGTGCCGCTGATGCCGCTGCCCACGAACGTCAACGCGTTATTGAGCGCCGAATGCAACTGCTGGCGCAGCCCGTTTTGGATCGCTTCCGTCGGGTAACGCTTCGGGTATAAGCCGTTCTTCACCATTTCTTTCAAGACGTTATTGGAAATTCCCGGATTTTCCGCCCGAATGATGTTTTCGGTCAGCCGCTTCCTTTCGCTGCGGGGCATGCTTTTCAGCCATTCCGTCGCCTTGCGCGCCGAAATGCGGCGCATGGCGCGGTAGGTCATCGTCGCTTCCTTCAGGGCGGCCCCCGCGCTGGCCAGCGAGATCACATCGAGTACGGTGCTGGTGGCGATATACCACTGCTCAGAGTCGAGCTGCGCCAATTCATCGCCTTTCCCGTCATAAAGCTTGTTGACGCGGTATAGCCCATTGCCACACTGCAGCGCGCTGGCGACCATGCCGGCATAGCCCAGATAAGCCACCGCAGAGCTGGTGCCGCCGGTGAACGGCACGGCGACGCTGCCCGACGCCAGTAAAAATACCGATACCAGCAGCGTTCCGCACGACAGCGCGGCCGAGGCCAACTCTTTGCTGACGCTGGGTTTGCTCAACGCTTCCGACAGCGTATTGGTCGCGGCAACGCGCGAGGTATGAGCCACCGTTTTGCTGATGACCACGTGGGTGACCTGCGAAGCGTTCGAATAACCGGTGTGCTGCGTCGGGCGGACTAAAAATGAGTTTTGCCCGTCGGAAAAAATAATTCCCACGCCATGAAAAGCGAGGCTGCAGTCCAGCGAGTCCTGCAAGGCTTGCAGATTAATATCGCGATAGAACTCTTGTACCCCGGCATTGCCCAACAGGCGGGCAAATTCGGCGTTGGTCAAATCGTCTTCGGGAGAACCGAACGGCGTAGAAAAAGCGGTTTTCATTGTCGTGCATCCCTATACGTCAGAAGTCTTGGCAGTATAAAAATGCACGACAAAATCACAACCATGCAACCCATAAACTGACTAACGCGTCACGGTTGCTTATCAATCCGGCTCACCCCTGCAAAAAGAAGCGGAACGCCGGGTTGTCGGTTTCGTCGTGGCAATCGTAGCCCAGCGCCTGCAGGTGCCGCTCGAATTCCGGCTCGCTTTGCGCCAGTTCAAAGGCCGCCAGCACCCGGCCGAAGTCGGTGCCGTGGCTGCGATAGTGGAACAGCGAGATGTTCCAGTGTGTGCCCAGCGTTTGCAGGAACTTCAGCAGCGCGCCCGGCGACTCCGGAAACTCAAAGCTGAACAGCCGTTCGCGCAGCGGCTTCGACGGACGCCCGCCCACCATGTAGCGCACGTGCAGCTTGGCCATCTCATCGTCCGACAGATCCACCACCTGATAACCGCCGGCGTTGAGTTCGTCGATGATCTCCCGCCGTTCGGCGTGGCCGCGCGTCAGCCGCACGCCGACGAAAATGCAGGCGTTGTCGGCATCGGCGTAGCGGTAGTTGAATTCGGTCACCGAGCGCCCGCCCAGCAGCTGGCAGAACTTGAGGAAGCTGCCCTGCTGTTCCGGAATGGTCACCGCCAGCAGCGCTTCGCGCTGTTCACCCAGTTCGCAACGCTCGGAAACATAGCGCAGCCCGTGGAAGTTGAGATTGGCGCCGGACAGCACGTGCGCGAGACGCTCGCCCTGAATGTTGTGCTGCTGGACGTACTTTTTCAGCCCCGCCAACGCCAGCGCGCCGGAAGGTTCGGCAATCGCGCGCACGTCCTCGAACAGATCTTTGACCGCCGCGCAGATGGCGTCGCTGTCCACGGTGATCACGTCGTCCAGATACTCACGGCACAGGCGGAAGGTTTCGTCGCCGATGCGCTTCACCGCCACGCCTTCGGCGAACAGCCCGACGCGCGCCAGATCCACCGGATGGCCGGCATCCAGCGCCGCGCGCAGGCAGGCGGAGTCTTCCGCTTCGACGCCGATCACTTTGATCTGCGGCATCAGCTGTTTGATCAGCACCGCCACCCCGGCGGCCAGGCCGCCGCCGCCGACCGGCACGAAAACCCGATCCAGATGCGCGTCTTGCTGCAGCAGCTCCATCGCCAGCGTGCCCTGCCCGGCGATCACCGTCGGGTGATCGAACGGCGGCACAAAGGTCATGCCCTGCTGTTGGGAAAGCTCGATCGCCTTCGCCTTGGCCTCGTCGAAATTGGCGCCGTGCAGCAACACTTCGCCGCCGAAGCCGCGCACCGCATCCACCTTGATGTCCGCAGTGGACACCGGCATCACGATCAGCGTTTTGATCCCCAGCCGTTTACCGGAGAAGGCGACGCCCTGCGCGTGGTTACCGGCCGAAGCCGTCACGACGCCGCGCGCCTTCTGCTCTTCGTCCAGCCCGGCGATCATCGCATAGGCCCCGCGCAGCTTGAAGCTGTGCACCGGCTGGCGATCTTCGCGCTTCACCAAAATGGTGTTGCCGAGGCGCGAAGAGATTTTGCTCATGGCCTGCAACGGGGTGACTTGCGCCACCTCGTAAACCGGCGAGCGCAGTACCGCTCGCAGATATTCCGCGCCGCAGGGGGCGCTGGGTAGGGGTTGAGAGACCGCCATGCTGCTTATCCCCCCAGTTTGCTCTTGTCGCGCACCGCGCCTTTGTCGGCGCTGGTAGCCAACGAGGCGTAGGCGCGCAGCGCGAAGGACACCTGACGTTCACGGTTTTTCGGCGTCCAGGCCGCGTCGCCGCGCGCCAGTTCCGCCTCATGCCGCGCCGCCAGCTCCTGCTCGCTGACATCCAGCTGGATGCCGCGATGAGGAATGTCGATCGCGATCATGTCGCCGTCCTGCACCAGGGCGATCAGGCCGCCGTTGGCCGCTTCCGGCGAAGCGTGACCGATGGACAACCCGGAGGTGCCGCCGGAGAAACGCCCGTCGGTGATCAGCGCGCACGCCTTGCCCAGCCCCATCGATTTCAGGTAGGTGGTTGGGTAAAGCATTTCCTGCATGCCCGGGCCGCCTTTCGGCCCTTCGTAGCGAATCACCACTACGTCGCCCGCCACCACTTTGCCGCCGAGGATCGCTTCTACCGCGTCATCCTGGCTTTCATACACTTTGGCCGGGCCGCGGAAGGTGAGGATTTCCTTGTCGACGCCGGCGGTTTTGACGATGCAGCCGTTTTCCGCCAGGTTGCCGTACAGCACCGCCAACCCGCCGTCCTGACTGTAGGCGTGCTCACGGGTGCGGATGCAGCCTTCCTTGCGGTCGGTGTCCAGAGAATCCCAGCGGCAGTCCTGGGAGAATGCCTGCGTGGTGCGGATACCGGCCGGCCCGGCGGAGTACATTTTCTTGACGCTTTCGTCGCGGGTCAGCATCACGTCGTAGGCCTCCAGCGTCTGCGGCAGGGTCAGCCCCAATACGTTGTTCACCTCGCGGTTCAGCAAGCCGGCGCGATCCAGCTCGCCGAGGATGCCGATCACGCCACCGGCGCGGTGCACGTCTTCCATGTGATATTTCTGCGTGCTCGGCGCCACCTTGCACAGGTGCGGCACTTTGCGCGACAGGCGATCGATGTCCTCCATGGTGAAGTCCACCTCGCCTTCCTGCGCCGAAGCCAGCAGGTGCAGCACGGTGTTGGTCGAGCCGCCCATGGCGATGTCCAGCGTCATGGCATTTTCAAATGCCGCCTTGTTGGCGATATTGCGCGGCAGCGCGCTCTCGTCGTCCTGCTCGTAATAGCGTTTGGTCAGCTCGACGATGCGCTTGCCGGCGTTGAGGAACAGTTCCTTACGATCGGCGTGGGTGGCCAGCAGCGAACCGTTGCCCGGCTGCGACAGGCCCAGCGCTTCGGTCAGGCAGTTCATCGAGTTGGCGGTGAACATGCCGGAGCAAGAGCCGCAGGTCGGGCAGGCGGAACGCTCGATCTGCTCGCTGTCGGCGTCGCTGACGTTCGGGTTCGCGCCCTGGATCATCGCGTCCACCAGATCCAGCTTGATGATCTGGTTGGAGAGTTTGGTCTTGCCGGCTTCCATCGGACCGCCGGAGACGAAGATCACCGGAATGTTCAGGCGCAACGCCGCCATCAGCATACCCGGGGTGATCTTGTCGCAGTTGGAGATGCACACCATCGCGTCGGCACAGTGGGCGTTCACCATGTATTCGACCGAGTCGGCGATCAGCTCGCGCGACGGCAGGGAATAGAGCATGCCGCCGTGGCCCATGGCGATGCCGTCATCCACCGCGATGGTGTTGAACTCTTTGGCCACGCCGCCGGAGGCTTCAATCTGTTCGGCGACAAGCTTGCCCAGATCGCGCAGATGCACGTGGCCAGGCACGAACTGGGTAAAGGAGTTGACCACGGCGATGATCGGCTTGCCGAAATCGGCGTCGGTCATCCCGGTCGCGCGCCACAATGCGCGGGCACCCGCCATATTGCGGCCGTGGGTGGTGGTGGCGGAACGGTACTTAGGCATGCTCTTTTCACTCCAAATGTATTTATGGCAGGCGGCGAACGAACCGCCTGGATATTTCTTATCTTGTCTGTCTTGTCGTCCGCCACGCTGCGCGGCGAGTCTTGTCGTTACGGGTTTACCGGATCCAGCCAGCCGTATTTGTCTTCGGTCTTGCCGCTGAACAGGCCGAAGAACGCCTGTTGGATCTGTTTGGTCACCGGGCCGCATTTGCCGATGCCGACCTGAATGCCGTCCACGCTGCGCACCGGCGTGATTTCCGCCGCGGTGCCGGACATGAACACTTCGTCGGCCAGGTACAGCGATTCGCGCGACAGCACCTGCTCGCGCACCTCGAAGCCCATGTCTTTCGCCAGCTTGATGATCGCGTCGCGGGTGATGCCCGGCAGCGCCGACGAGGTGAACGGCGGGGTATAGAGCACGCCGTCTTTCACTTCAAACAGGTTCTCGCCCGCCCCTTCGGAAATGTAGCCGTGCACGTCGAGCGCGATGCCTTCCTGATAGCCGTGGCGGCGCGCTTCGCTGCCCACCAGCAGGGAGGAAAGATAGTTGCCGCCGGCCTTGGCCGCGGTCGGGATGGTGTTCGGCGCGACGCGGTGCCAGGAGGAGACCATCGCATCGATGCCTTGATCCAGCGCTTCTTCGCCCAAATAAGCGCCCCAAGGAAACGCCGCGATAATCACGTCCGTTTTATAACCGGCCGGCGGGTTGACGCCCATGCCGACATCGCCGACGAACACCAGCGGGCGAATGTACGCGCTGACCAGGTTGTTCTTGCGCAGCGTAGCGCGGCAGGCTTCCATCAGCTCGTCGACGCTTTGCGAAACCGGCATGCGGTAGATTTTCGCTGAATCATGCAGGCGCTGCATATGCTCGCGATGGCGGAACACCACCGGCCCCAAGTGCGAGTCGTAGCAGCGCACCCCTTCAAATACCGACGTGCCGTAATGCAACGCGTGCGACATCACGTGCACTTTGGCCTCGGCCCAAGGAACCATCTCACCATTGAACCAAATGTAATCGGCTTTCTTAGTCATTGTTATTTATCCTTCTCGGCGCCTCAGGCGCGTATTTGTTGTGATGTTGGCTGCTGGATCTCGACGCAGGAGACGTCCATCAGTTTACTTAATTGAGATGACAACAGGGCAACCGGGCGCGGGCTGGCAACGGTCAATTCGATATTGATGCTGTCGGCGTTGGCCGGGGAAACCATATTCATAGCACAAACCTGAAAGCCGCGATGACGCACGACCCGCAATACGCGCTCTAACATTTCGGGGCGAAAACGCGCCTGGATCGAGAGTTGATGCTGCATCATGATATTTCCTCCAACATGGTTTCGTTGCCGGCGCCCGGCGGCACCAGCGGCCAGACGTTTTCGAGTTCGTCGATAGAGACCTGCAGCAGATAAGGGCCTTCGGTGTTGAACAGCGCCTCGAGGGCGCCCTCCACCTGATCCTTGCGGCTGATGCGCTGGCCGGGAATGCCGAAGGCGGCGGCCAACATCAGGAAGTCGGGGTTATCGGACAGGTTGGTTTCGCTGTAGCGGCCGTCGAAGAACAGCTGCTGCCATTGACGCACCATCCCGAGGCGCTGGTTGTCCAGCAGCACGATCTTAAGCGGCAGCTGCTTGCGCTTGATGGTGCCCAGTTCCTGCACGTTCATCATGAAGGAGCCATCGCCCGAGACGCAGATCACCGTATCTTGCGGGCGGGCAATCTGAGCGCCTACCGCGGCCGGCACGCCGAATCCCATGGTGCCGAGGCCGCTGGAGGTGATGAAATTCTCCGGACGCTCGAACGTCATGTGCTGCGCGCTCCACATCTGGTGCTGACCGACGTCGGTGGTCACTACGCTGTTGGCCGGCTTGCGGTCAGACAGCTGGCGCAAGAACAGCGGCGCGTAGATCGGCTGGCCGGGGTGATCGTAGCGGCAGGCGTGCTCGGCTTTCAGCGCCGTCACCTGCTGCTGCCAGGCGGCGATGTCCAGCGGGTGCTGCAACGCCGGCAGCAACGTTTTCAAATCACCCTGCAGGGCCACATGCGCCTGGCGCAGCTTGCTCATTTCCGCCGGGTCGATATCCATGTGGATCACTTTGGCGTGCGGCGCGAAGGCGTTCAGTTTGCCGGTCACGCGATCATCGAAACGCGCGCCGACGGCGATCAGCAGATCGCACTCCTGCACCGCCAGGTTGGCAGCCTTGGCGCCATGCATGCCCAACATGCCGAGATACAGCGGGTCTTGCGCGTCCGGCGCGCCCAGCCCCTTCAGGGTGGCGACGTTCGGCATGCGGGTCACCGCGATAAATTCACGCAGCGCCGGCACCGCCTGCGCCATGCCCACGCCGCCGCCGACGTACAGCATCGGTTTGTGCGCCTGCGCCAGCAGCGCGGCCGCCTCTGCCAACGCCGCCGCCGGGAACGCCGGCGCTTCGTCAACCGGCATCAGATGCGGGTGCAAGTCCCCCTGCGCCAGCTGGATGTCTTTCGGGATATCGATCAGCACCGGGCCGGGGCGGCCGCCTGCGGCGATGGCGAACGCTTCCGCCATGATGCCCGGCAAGGCGTCCAGCGACTCCACCAGGAAGCTGTGCTTGGTGCAGGCCAGAGACAGGCCGAGAACATCGATCTCCTGAAAGGCATCGGTGCCGATCAGCGCAGAACCCACCTGGCCGGTGATGGCGACAACAGGAACGGAATCGAGCAGCGCATCAGCCAGGCCGGTGATCAGGTTGGTGGCACCAGGGCCGGAAGTGGCGATACAGACACCGACTTTGCCGGTGGCGCGGGCGTAGCCGATGGCGGCCATGGCGGCGCCCTGTTCATGGCGGCACAGCAGGTGTTCCACGCCGCCGTCATACAACGCATCGTACACCGGCATGATTGCCCCGCCCGGATAGCCGAATACGGTATCCACACCCTGCGCACGCAACGCTTGAACTACCCACTGAGCGCCATTCATAGTTATTTCCCCGCCTTTCTTCGACAATTGCAGGATTTTGTTCTGTTTTTCATGCTCTGCCCCTTGCTCCACTTTTCTCTTGCCAATAAAAAACCCCCGGACCTGACGGTGCGGGGGTTCTCTTGCGATTCCGGCTTGTTTGCTAAGCCTTTCTTCGTCCAAGTGCAGCCCCGCACGGTGGGATAATAATCACCACCACGCTAATCACGACTAGGCTAATCACTTGGGCAAAGGCTTTCATAATGGGTTTGTTCACTGTGCTCATTCAGAACTAATGCTTACAGAGGTACCACAGCCGCGCGCGACATGACAACACTTTTTTTGCGTTATTATTCGGCGCAATCTGGTCATACCTCACGCGAATCGCCCCTCTTTCACACGTTGGCGCGCATACCCGGATTTTCTACCGCGTCGGTGATCGTCTTGCCGCGCGTATCCTTGCCGAAGAACACCAACAGGGCGATCGCCACCGCCACCGTACCGGCGACGATCGCCATCGCCAGGCCGTAATTATGCCCATGATGCTCGGCGATGGTGGCTTGCAGCGTGGCGTTGACCGAGGCGATCAGGTTACCCAGCTGGTACACGAACCCCGGCAGCACTGCGCGGGTGTTGGCCGGCACCAGCTCGGTCAGATAGGTCGGCACCACGCCCCAGGCGCCCTGCACCATGAACTGCATCAGGAAAGCGCCGATCCCCAACATCAGCGAACCGCTGGAAAACGCCCACAGCGGGATCACCGGCAGCGCCAACAGCGCGGCAATGATGATCGCTTTTTTGCGGCCGATCTTTTCTGACAACGAACCGAAGAAAACACCGCCGATAATTGACGCGATATTGTAGCTAATGGCGATAATACTGACGGTTTTAGGGTCGAAACCGTGCTGAACTTTCAGAAACACCGGATACAGATCCTGCGTACCGTGGGAGAAGAAATTGAACGCCGCCATCAGCAGCACCAGATAGCAGCACAGCTTCCAGTGGCTCTTCAACACCGGCAGCAAGGCGGTGCTCTCTTTGCGTTCACGCGCCGCCAGCCATACCGGCGACTCCTGCACGCAATAATAAATAAACGGCAGCAGCAGGATCGGCGCCGCGCCGATGACGAACATGCCGCGCCAGCCGACCGTTTCGAACAGCAGGCCGTACACCACCGCCGCCAGCAGATAACCAAACGGATAGCCGGCCTGGAAAATACCCGACATCAGGCCGCGTGAGCGGTCCGGTATGGTTTCCATCGCCAACGATGACGCCACGCCCCAAATGCCGCCCATCGCAACACCGTACAACACCCGCAACAGCAAGAAGACCGTCAACGAGGGCGCAGCGGCGGAGAGCAGCTCAAACACCGAGAAGAAGACGATATTCAACATCAGGATCGGCTTGCGGCCATATTTTTCTGCCGCACGCCCGAAGATCAGCGCGCCAATCGGGCGCACCGCCAGCGTGAGCAGAATCGCCAACGTGACCTGTTCCAGACCGACGTGAAAGGACTGCGCGATGTCGCTGAGTAAGAATACCAGCACGAAAAAATCGAAAGCGTCGAGCGTCCAGCTTGAAAAGCTGGCGATTGCCGCGTTGCGTTGCAGCGGGGTCCAACCAAACATAGTGTTATCCCTACCGTAGAGTACGAAGTCAGGAGGTTTAGCGGCTGCCGGGCAGAATGCGGCGGCGGTCGGGGCTTGTTAAAGAAGTGGTTTTTCTTTTAATCAATTGTTAAATACACCCGTTAACCCTATGATTGCAATGTGTATGGGCCGCTAATGTGTTGCAGCCTTCAGCGAATTGTTAATGGGTATTGCCGCAGGATGCGAGGCGGCTCGCACAATCTCATTTACTTCGATGAAAATGAGCAATTACGCTGCGAACCCCCTAGAAAAACCACCAATAACGCCGCGCAATGCCAGAATGAATCACGCATCATGTCGTCCTCAGCAAGGAGAGCGATATGTCACTGGCGTTAATCTATAGCCGCGCCATCATCGGCGTTCAGGCCCCTTCCGTGACGGTGGAGGTGCATATCAGCAATGGCCTGCCCGGCCTGACGCTGGTCGGCCTGCCGGAAACCACGGTAAAAGAGGCGCGCGATCGGGTGCGCAGCGCCCTGATCAACAACGGTTTCACCTTTCCCGCCCGGCGCATCACCGTCAATTTGGCCCCCGCCGATCTGCCGAAAGAAGGCGGGCGTTACGATCTGCCGATAGCGCTGGCGATCCTCGCCGCCTCCGAGCAGTTACCCCTCGCACCGTTGGCACGCTACGAGTTTCTTGGCGAGCTCGCGCTGTCCGGCTCACTGCGCGCGGTCAGGGGAGCAATCCCGGCGGCACTGGCGGCGGCTGATGCCGGGCGGCAACTGATCCTCTCGACGGACAACGCCGCCGAAGTCGGCCTGATCGCGCAGTCACACTCCCATACTGCCCAACACCTGCTGGAAGTCTGCGCTTTTCTGCTCGGCCAAGGCGAACTGCCGGTGGCGGCCACGCCCCCCGATGCAGACAACGCGTGCGAAAACGACGACCTGCGCGACATCATCGGCCAGGAACAGGCCAAGCGGGCATTAGAGATCGCCGCCGCCGGCGGGCATAACCTACTGTTGATTGGGCCACCGGGCACCGGTAAAACCATGCTCGCCAGCCGTCTCACGGGCTTACTGCCGCCGCTGACGGAGACTGAGGCGCTGGAAAGCCTGGCGGTCGCCAGCTTGCAGCATCATATTCCCGCCGCTCTACCATGGCGTCAGAGGCCGTTCCGCGCACCGCACCACAGCGCCTCGATGGCGGCATTGGTCGGCGGCGGCTCACTGCCGCGACCGGGCGAGATCTCGATGGCGCATAACGGCGTGCTGTTTCTGGATGAACTGCCGGAATTCGAGCGTAAGGTACTGGATGCGCTGCGTGAGCCGTTGGAATCCGGCGAGATCGTGATTTCACGTGCCAACGCCAAGGTCTGTTTCCCCGCCAGGGTGCAACTGATCGCGGCAATGAACCCCAGCCCGACAGGGCATTATCAGGGGTTGCACAATCGCGCCTCACCGCAGCAGGTGTTGCGCTATCTGGCCCGGCTGTCAGGGCCTTTTCTCGACCGTTTCGATCTGTCTATCGAAGTACCGTTGTTGCCGCCGGGTACGCTCAGTCATCGGAAAACCCATGGAGAAAGCAGCGAACAAGTACGGAAAAGGGTGCAGCAGGCACGCGCCCGGCAGCTCGAACGCGCCGGTAAAGTCAACGCGCTGTTGAGCAACCGCGAAGTGGAACGAGATTGCGTTTTGCAGGCGGCTGACGCCGAGTTTTTGGAAGCAACATTAAACACGCTGGGGTTATCGGTTCGCGCCTGGCAGCGCATCTTGAAAGTGGCGCGCACGCTGGCGGATTTGGCGGGAGATGCTGAACTCGACAGGCACCACCTCAGCGAAGCACTGGGCTATCGCAGTATGGACCGTCTGCTGTTACAACTGCATCGCAGTCTGGAATGAAAATGGGGCCCGCAGGCCCCATCGTCTTTAGTCTTCGCTGTCGCTGTAATCTTCTACTGCGTCAGCCTGCGGTTTACCGCCGGACAGAGTATGGAATTTCTTCGGGCGACGTGTGCGCGCCAGATATTTAGCCCATACTTTTTCCTGCTCGGTAGCCGCTTCGCGCTCACCGCGGCACACTGCGACGAACAGCCGTTCTTCTTCAGTGGCCGGCTGGCGTTTGCCCGAGTCCAACTCGTTAAACGCGTAGCCGAAGCGCTCTAGCAATTGCGCCTCTTTAATGGTGAAATCGCCGTGACGGGAGAACCCGCGAGGGTAATGTTTATTATCAAAAAAACGATTGGTCGTGGTGAAGCTATCCGCCATCTGACACGCTCCTAATTCTCTTATGGCCGTGCTGTTTATGGCGCGGAGTATTAGATAGGCTTGACAGCGTGTAAAACAAAACATTTAAATCTTAACGACAAATTTTTTTGGAGATAGGTGTGGATACCGAATTACTGAAAACCTTTTTGGAGGTCAGTAGAACGCGTCACTTTGGCAGAGCCGCAGAATCTTTGTACTTAACGCAGTCCGCGGTCAGTTTCCGCATCCGTCAGTTAGAAAACCAGTTGGGCGCAAATTTATTTACCCGTCATCGCAATAACATCCGCCTGACGCCTGCCGGCGAGCGGCTTCTGCCCTATGCCGAGAGCCTGATGAACACCTGGCAGTTGGCGAAGAAGGAAGTCGTGCGTTCGCTGCAACACACCGAGTTATCGATCGGCGCTACCGCTTCGTTGTGGGAGGCCTATCTGACCCCCTGGTTGCAAGCACTCTATCAACAACGCGAGGCGCTGCAGCTAGAAGCCAGGGTGGCATTAAGGCACTCTTTGGTAAAACAACTGCATGAAAGGCAGCTCGATTTACTGATCACCACTGAACCGCCGAAGATGGATGAATTGGCCAGCCAGCAGCTGAGCAATTTCTCATTACGCCTGTTCTCATCCGCTTATCGTGACAAACAGGCCCCAATGCCCTACATCAAGCTGGAATGGGGAGCCGACTTCCACCAACAGGAAAACCGCATGTTGGAAGGTGATAACGTACCGGTGCTTACCACCACCTCCGCTCACCTGACGCGTCAGCTGTTGGAAACCACGGGCGGATGCGCTTTCCTACCCAGCCATTGGGAAAAAGAGTACCCACAGCTGGTGGCCGCCACCGAGATCCCGCCGATTATCCGCCCACTGTATGCCGTCTGGTTGCAAAATAGCGATCAACAACCTTTGATTCGGCAATTACTTAAAATACCTTTAAATACCGCAGCCTAAAGCGCTATGGCGGCCTTAAAAGCCGCCACCGTGGTCTTGGCTGTCTATCATGCCAAAAGCCGCCCATCGCCTTCTGAGAGAAGAAAATGCAAAATGGTAGGAGAATCAGGAGCTCTGCGGAGGTAAAGATCGAAAGGTTATGGAGCAACTCGGATCAGATAAACATCAGCATAGAGCAGCCGATGCGCTCTTTTCCAAAACGATAACGCGCTAAGGAAACGGATAATAGATAAAAAAAAACCCTTTGCTTTCGCAAAGGGTTCTTAATATGGCAGGGGCGGAGAGACTCGAACTCGCGACACCCGGTTTTGGAGACCGGTGCTCTACCAACTGAGCTACGCCCCTAAATCTCGCTTAACATTATGCCTGCTAATAAAGCAGGCATAATTAAATAAGTGGCGGAACGGACGGGGCTCGAACCCGCGACCCCCTGCGTGACAGGCAGGTATTCTAACCAACTGAACTACCGCTCCACCGATTCTTTTACGTTGCATCTTTCGATGCCGGCAAATCACGTTCTGCGACTTGCGCATTACCAGTCGTCACACTGATAACGTTTATTTGATGCCTGGCAGTGTCCTACTCTCGCATGGGGAGACCCCACACTACCATCGGCGCTACGGCGTTTCACTTCTGAGTTCGGCATGGGGTCAGGTGGGACCACCGCGCTATTGCCGC
>NZ_JBJNOJ010000013.1:0-237220 GCF_052166695.1 Serratia sp. CY76391 | reverse complement strand
TGAATTTTACTTCAGTTAGTCACTCTTCAAGACTTGATATTTTTTTGCATCCGAAGATGCTGGATATCGTCTTGTGGAGTGCCCACACAGATTGTCTGATAAATTGTTAAAGAGCAGTGAGTTAGGCGCTTTCGCTTGCTAACTCGAGGTGGCGTATATTACGCTTTCCCCTTTCAGAGTCAACCCCAATTTTCAGGATTTTTTCTCTGCGACCCCGGATACTCTGTGAAGTTGTTCACATGTTCCGTGTCGATGGAGGCGCATTATAGGGAGCCGGTTCAGAATGACAAGCGATAATATGCATTTTTTATCTGACCGCTCACTATTCATGCGTAACGCCTATTAAACCCGCTTTTTGATGGCTGCCGGCAGGTCCGCCAGGCTATTTAGCACCCAATCGGCCAGCTTTTCACCCTGCTCCGTCACCGGCTTGCCGGTACGCACCAGCACCTTGGTGCCGACGCCGGCCGCGATCGCCGCCTGCATATCTTCCGGTTTATCGCCCACCATATAAGAAGCGGCCATATCGATGTTCAATTCCTGCTGCGCTTGCAGCAGCATGCCCGGCTGCGGTTTACGGCAGTCACAGACCTGACGATACTCTTCCACTACCGCCTCCGGATGATGCGGGCAGAAATAGATGCCGTCGAAGTCGACGTCGCGATCGGCCAGCGACCAGTCCATCCACTCGGTCAGGTACATAAACTGGTCTTCGCTGAACTTGCCGCGCGCAATGCCCGACTGGTTTGTCACCATCACCAGCGCGAACCCCATCTTTTTGAGTTCGCGACAGGCGTCAATTACGCCGTCAATAAAGTGGAAATTGTCGATTTCATGGACATAACCATGGTCAACGTTAATCGTACCGTCACGATCGAGAAAAATTGCTGGAACGCTTTGTGTCACCGCTTTGCTCCTGAGGGGCTGAATACGCTGACAAGTATCGCATGTTTTACCCCGCACTGAGAACGCCGGAGAACGTCGCTGGCCGTTGACTTAGACGTCTAGACGCCTTAACATCTGATCCATACCTTGGTTCCACGCCGAGGTTTACTTTTATCTAGCCACGGGCAACCACGCTAAAATAAGAAGAATATGATTAAACTTTCTAACATCACTAAAGTGTTCCAGCAGGGTTCGCGCACCATTACCGCGCTCTCTGACGTGACCCTTCACGTCCCTGCCGGGCAAATCTATGGCGTTATCGGCTCTTCCGGCGCCGGTAAAAGCACGCTGATCCGCTGCGCCAACATGCTTGAGCGCCCTACCTCCGGCCAGGTGCTGGTCGATGGCCAGGATCTGACGTCTCTGTCGGAAAGCGAACTGACGCGCGCCCGTCGCCAAATCGGCATGATCTTCCAGCACTTCAACCTGCTCTCTTCCCGCACGGTATTCGGCAACGTGGCGCTGCCGCTGGAGCTGGACAATACGCCGCGCGCCGAGATCAAAAAACGCGTGACCGAACTACTGGAGCTGGTCGGCCTGGCAGACAAACACGACGCCTATCCGGCCAATCTGTCCGGCGGCCAGAAACAGCGCGTGGCGATCGCCCGTGCGCTGGCCAGCAATCCCAAAGTGCTACTGTGCGACGAAGCCACCAGCGCGTTGGATCCGGCCACCACCCGTTCCATCCTGGAGCTGCTGAAAGACATCAACCGCCGGCTGGGCCTGACCATTCTGTTGATCACCCACGAAATGGACGTGGTGAAACGCATCTGCGACCAGGTCGCGGTCATCAGCCAGGGGCAGTTGATTGAAAAAGACAGCGTCAGCGAAGTGTTCTCACACCCGAAAACCCCGCTGGCCCAACAGTTCATTCAGTCCACGCTGCATCTGGATATCCCGGACGACTACGCCGCGCGCCTGTCGCCGGAGCGTCAGGGCGACCGCCAGCCGCTGCTGCGCCTGGAGTTCACCGGTCAGTCGGTCGATGCGCCGCTGCTGTCTGAAGCCGCTCGCCGCTTCAACGTGAACAACAACATTATCAGCGCCCAGATGGATTATGCCGGCGGCGTGAAATTCGGCGTGATGCTGGCGGAGCTGCACGGCAGCGACGAAGACGCGCTGGCGACGATTAAGTTCCTGCAAGAAAATCAGGTAAAAGTAGAGGTTCTGGGTTATGTCTGAGGCAATGATGTGGTTGATGGCGCGTGGCGTGTGGGAAACCGTCATGATGACCTTTGTCTCCGGCTTCTTCGGTTTCGTGCTCGGCCTGCCGGTAGGCGTGCTGCTGTATGTCACCCGCCCGGGGCAGATCATCGCCAACAATTCGCTGTATAAGATCCTGTCCGGGCTGGTGAACATCTTCCGTTCCATTCCGTTCATTATCCTGCTGGTTTGGATGATTCCGTTTACCCGCATGATCGTCGGCACCTCGATCGGCCTGCAGGCGGCCATCGTGCCGTTGACCGTGGGCGCCGCGCCGTTCATCGCGCGCATGGTGGAAAACGCCCTGCTGGAGATCCCGTCCGGCCTGGTGGAAGCCGCGCGCGCCATGGGCGCCACGCCGATGCAGATCATCAAGAAAGTGTTGCTGCCGGAAGCCCTGCCGGGCTTGGTCAACGCCGCGACCATCACCCTGATCACCCTGGTGGGCTACTCCGCCATGGGCGGCGCTGTCGGCGCCGGCGGCCTGGGCCAAATCGGTTACCAATACGGTTATATCGGTTATAACGCCACAGTGATGAATACCGTATTAGTATTACTGGTAGTTTTGGTTTATCTGATCCAATTCTGCGGCGATCGCATCGTCAAAGCCGTTACCCATAAATAGTTTCACCGCATGTTAATGCGAGTCTAATGAGGAAGGGATATGTCGTTAAAATTTAAATCCATCGCGGCAATTGGCGCACTGATCGGCACGCTGGCTCTGGCGGGCTGTGGCCAGGATGAAAAGAATCCGAACCACATCAAGGTCGGCGTGATCGTCGGCGCTGAGCAGCAAGTGGCTGAAGTGGCGCAGAAAGTGGCGAAAGAGAAATACGGTCTGGACGTTGAACTGGTCACCTTCAACGACTACGTGCTGCCTAACGAAGCGCTGAGCAAAGGTGATATCGATCTGAACGCCTTCCAGCACAAGCCTTATCTCGATCAGCAGATCAAAGACCGCGGTTACAAGCTGGTGCCGGTCGGCAACACCTTCGTTTACCCGATCGCTGGTTACTCCAAGAAAATCAAATCGCTGGACGAGCTGAAAGAAGGTTCGCAGATCGCGCTGCCTAACGATCCGACCAACCTGGGCCGTTCGCTGCTGCTGCTGCAGAAAGTTGGTCTGATCAAGCTGAAAGACGGCGTTGGCCTGCTGCCGACCGTGCTGGACGTGACCGAGAACCCGAAAAACCTGAAGTTGGTTGAGCTGGAAGCGCCTCAGCTGCCGCGTTCCCTGGACGATCAGCAGATCGCGCTGGCGGTGATCAACACCACCTACGCCAGCCAGATCGGCCTGACGCCGGCGAAAGACGGTCTGTTCGTGGAAGATAAAGACTCGCCTTACGTCAACCTGCTGGTTGCGCGCGAAGATAACAAAGATGCGGAAAACGTGAAGAAATTCGTTCAGGCCTATCAGTCTGACGAAGTTGACGCGGCCGCCAACAAAATCTTCAACGGCGGAGCGGTGAAAGGCTGGTAAGCGCTTATTCACCCATTTTATTCCTATAATTGCAAGACGGGCCAAGGCCCGTCTTGTTATTTCCGCCATAGCTTGCTTCAATAGCGCCACTTTCATTAAGGCAGAGGAATCTCAATGCGTGTTTTACCTCTCTGTTTGTTAGCGCTCGCGCTGGCCGGATGTTCATCGCAGCGTATCGCGCCGTCCTCAACAAGCAGCACCAGCAAGCCGACCACCACCGCTCCGGCCAAGACCACGCCGGCCGCCCGCCCCGCTCCGGTAAAACTGTACAAAAGTGCAGAAGAGCTCGTGGGCAAGCCGTTCCGCGATCTGGGTGAAGTGTCCGGCGAATCGTGCCAAACCACCGTGCAAGACTCTCCTCCTAATCTGGCCACCGCCCGTAAACGCATGCAAATCCGTGCGTCTTACATGAAGGCCAACGCCGTGCTGCTGCACGACTGCCAGATTGTCAGCGGCGTCGCCGGTTGCTATCAACAGGCCGTTTGTCAGGGCTCGGCGCTTAACGTCTCCTCCAAATGACCGAATTCGTTTTCGAGCAGATCGGCGTGATCCGCTCGCCCTATAAAGAGAAATTCGCCGTGCCCCGCCAGCCGGGGCTGGTCGAAGACGGCGGCGGTGAACTGCTGCTGCTGCCGCCTTACAACCAGGCGGAAGCGGTGCGCGGCCTCAGCGATTTCAGCCATCTGTGGGTGATGTTCATTTTCCATCAAACCATGGAAGGCGGCTGGCGCCCGACGGTGCGTCCGCCGCGTTTAGGCGGCAATGCCCGCATGGGTGTGTTCGCCACCCGCTCCACCTTCCGCCCCAACCCGCTCGGCATGTCGCTCATTGAGCTGAAGGGCGTACGGGTGAAAAACGGTGAAGTGGCGCTGGAACTGGGCAGCCTCGACCTGGTCGACGGCACCCCGGTGGTGGACATCAAGCCTTATCTGCCGTTTGCCGAGAGCCAGCCGCAGGCCCGAGCCGGCTTTGCCCAGGCCGCGCCCGCCGGCGATATGCCCGTGCGTTTCGCACCGCAGGCCGAGCAACAGCTGCAGCAACATCAGGCGCGCTACCCGCAATTAAGGCGTTTTATCAGCCAGGTGCTGGCGCAAGACCCCCGTCCCGCCTATCGTAAAGGAGAGGACATCGAACGGGATTACGCCGTCTGGCTGTTGGATTTCAACGTGCGCTGGCGCGTCGTGGACGGCCACACCGAAGTGTTGGCGCTCGACCCGCGTTAAAATTCCGCCGCCTCTCTTTTGGCGACCCGCTCGCGCTGGTAAACTAAACCACTTTTGTCACTTTTGGCCGCCACTCTGGCAGCCCGATGCAATTTGCAGTTCTAACGGAACCAAAACACCATGCGTACTAGCCAATATCTGCTCTCCACACTGAAGGAGACACCTGCCGACGCCGAAGTGATCAGCCACCAGCTGATGCTGCGCGCCGGGATGATCCGCAAGCTGGCCTCCGGTCTTTACACCTGGCTGCCGACCGGCCTGCGCGTTCTGAAAAAGGTTGAAAACATCGTTCGCGAAGAAATGAACAATGCTAACGCGATCGAAGTTTCCATGCCGGTGGTTCAGCCTGCCGATCTGTGGCAGGAAAGCGGCCGTTGGGAGCAATACGGCCCCGAGCTGCTGCGCTTCGTCGACCGCGGCGATCGTCCGTTCGTACTGGGCCCGACGCATGAAGAAGTGATCACCGATCTGATCCGCAACGAGATCAGCTCGTACAAGCAGCTGCCGCTGAACTTCTTCCAGATCCAGACCAAGTTCCGTGATGAAGTGCGCCCGCGTTTCGGCGTGATGCGTTCCCGTGAGTTCCTGATGAAGGATGCCTACTCCTTCCACACCTCACAGGAGTCTCTGCAGGAGACTTACGACGCAATGTACGAAGCGTACAGCAAAATCTTCAGCCGCATGGGCCTGGATTTCCGCCCGGTGCAGGCGGATACCGGCTCGATCGGCGGCAGCGCCTCGCACGAATTCCAGGTGCTGGCACAGAGCGGTGAAGACGATATCGTGTTCTCCACCGGTTCCGATTTCGCCGCTAACATCGAGCTGGCGGAAGCGGTCGCGCCGGCAGAGCCGCGCGCCGCAGCCAGCGAAGAGCTGCGCCTGGTGGATACGCCGAACGCCAAAACCATCGCCGAGCTGGTCGAGCAATTCCAGCTGCCGGTGGAAAAAACCGTGAAGACGCTGATGGTGCGCGCCACCGAAGAGAGCGGCCACAAGCTGGTCGCCCTGCTGGTGCGCGGCGATCACGAACTGAACGAAGTCAAGGCCGAGAAGCTGGCGCAGGTTGCCGCGCCGCTGACCTTCGCCACCGAAGAAGAGATCCGCGCCATCGTCGGCGCCGGCCCAGGCTCGCTTGGCCCAGTCAAGCTGCCGATGCCGGTAGTTGCCGATCGCAGCGTAGCGGCGATGAGCGATTTCGGCGCCGGCGCCAACGTTGACGGCAAACACTACTTCGGCATCAACTGGGAGCGCGATCTGCCGCTGCCGCAGGTGGCCGATATCCGTAACGTGGTGGAAGGCGACGCCAGCCCGGACGGTCAGGGGACGCTGCTGATCAAACGCGGCATCGAAGTGGGCCATATCTTCCAGCTCGGCACCAAGTACTCGGAAGCGATGAAAGCGACCGTGCAGGGTGAAGACGGCCGCAACCAGGTGCTGACCATGGGTTGCTACGGCATCGGGGTCACGCGCGTCGTGGCCGCCGCCATCGAGCAGAACCACGACGAACGCGGCATCATCTGGCCGGACGCCATCGCGCCGTTCCAGGTGGCGATCCTGCCGATGAACATGCACAAGTCATTCCGCGTGCAGGCGCTGGCGGAAGAGCTGTACAACACCCTGCGCTCCCACGGCATCGATGTGATCCTCGATGACCGCAAAGAGCGTCCGGGCGTGATGTTCGCGGATATGGAACTGATCGGCGTGCCGCACTCTATCGTTATCGGCGATCGTAACCTCGATAACGAAGAGATCGAGTACAAGAACCGCCGCGTCGGCGAGAAGCAAATGATCAAAACCGGCGAAATCGTTGATTTCCTGCTGGGCCAGATCAAACGCTAAGCGCCGATCGCCAGAGAATAAAAAAACCCGCCTAGGCGGGTTTTTTTATATCCGAAACGCGTTACTTGCTGCTGCAGCTTTTACTGCGGTCGAACGCGATCTTGCCGTCCGGCACCACCGCTTTTTCAATCTGCCCCTCTTCCATCGACGGCTGCACGCTGAAGTGCGCGTTGAAGGTCAGGAACACCGGCTCGCCGGCAGTCTTATTGGCTTTGGCGTAACCTTGCTCCAGCGCGATGTTGTTATCCACCGGGAAAGTGATGCCGGTGGCGCAGTCCTTGAACACCGCCGCATCCGCCATATAGGTATAACTGCCTTTCATCACCATTGGCGTTTTAGGCAACGGCTTTTCGACCGGCTCCAGACGGTAATTCAGCTTGGACTCGATCGGCGCGCCGCTGCGATCCAGCATCTCCAGGCTCTTGCCCACCGGACGGAAGTAGCGTTTCTCGCCGGTGCTGTCGGTCAGCACCAGCTTATCCGCGGTGCGCGCCCATTTGCCGTAGTCGGCAAAGGTCTGATCGCCGTCTTTGCTGCCGCGATAGGTTTCCTGCAGCACAAAAGTACCGTCTTCATCCAGGAACAGCGCCGTATCCAGAGCGCCGCAATCAGCGCAAGGCAACACCCCTTGATAACTCTGCGGCATCGCCTGCAGCGGTTGTTCCTTCGGCTGATAATGATTGTTGCATCCCAACAACGAGAGTGCGCCTGCCGCCAAGAACAGGGCTATCGTAATTTTCTTCACAGTTATTCTCCTACTGTGTTCATGTATTCCTAAGTGCGAACCTTTCCGCGCAGCGCCTTGGTGGCGCCTTTACGCGTCTTGCCTTCCAGGCGACGCAGTTTCGCTCCTTTCGTCGGCTTGGTCGCCTTGCGCGTTTTTTCCACCACCATCGCCTGCTGAATCAAAGCGACCAGCCTGGCCAACGCCGCTTCGCGATTCAATTCCTGACTGCGATACTCTTGCGCCTTGATAATCACTACGCCATCGGCGGTAATTAAATGGTGATTCAGCGCCAGCAGCCTTTCCTTATAATACTCTGGCAGGCTGGATGCCCGGATGTCAAAGCGCAAATGGATCGCCGTTGAGGTTTTGTTCACGTGCTGGCCGCCCGCGCCCTGCGCGCGGATCGCCGTCAATTCCAGCTCATTATCCGGTATGGCGACGTTTCTTGACAGTTCCAGCACCGGTCACACCTGCGCCCGCTGCCACTCGGCAAACTGGATTTCCAGACTATTCTGAGCATCGGACAGCCAAATAGTTCCCTCCTGCAGCGTCGCCTGCAGCGTCATGGTGCGGCTGGCCAGCGCCGTCAGCCGCGCCAGCTGCTCGTCGTCGAGGAAACGCACGCTCAGGTTCTTGTAACCGGCCACCTTGCCCTGCATTCCCTGCCACCACACGTGCGCGGCGCGCTCGCCGTAGGCGTACAGCACCACGCGCGGCGACTGGTTGCAGGCCTTGCGAATGCGCTTCTCGTCGGGCAACCCCATCTCGATCCACATTTCCAGCCCGTTATGGTCGTTGCGCTGCCAGATCTCCGGCTCATCGTCGGCGCTCAGCCCTTTGGTGAACACCAGCCGCTCGTCGGCATGGCAGATCCAGGCCAACAGGCGCAGCATCATGCGCTGTTCATTTTCGGACGGGTGTTGCGCCAGCGTCAGCGTGGCGTCGTGATAGAAGTGACGATCCATATCAGCGATATTGACCGCGGCTTTATAAATGGTTGCTTTCAGCGCCATGGGTGACCTCGTTATTATTCGGCGACAGTGTACTTGATCAGGGGCGAACGCCGCCAGCGCAGCCCGGCTCGGCGCAGAACGAAAGGCGTGTCGGGGTGCTGATAACTCCATAACAGCTGTGCTATAGTCGTCTAGGATAGGATAAAACTCCGAGAGCCTGCGCCTCATCGCGAGAGCGGTCTTGATGATGCAGAGGTTCTTAAGGGAGGAAACTGTGCAACAATACTGTGAGTTAGTACGCCGTACTTACGCCGAGATTGGCAGTGGAGATCTTGGCTACGTGCCTGATGCGCTGGCTTGTGCGTTAAAGGCATTGGACGATGTCGCAGCGAACGACGCGCTACCGTCCTCCGTTAGGGAACAGGCGGCCTTTGCCGCCGCTAACTTATTGGTGAGCGACTATGTTGATGAATGATGAGTACCAACCCATCAATTGCGATGACTACGACAACCTGGAACTCGCCTGTCAGCATAAACTTATTCTGAAGCTGGAGTTACGCGACGGAGAAGTGATCGAGGCCAAGGCGATCGACCTGCTGCAAAAGAAACGCGTTGAGTATCTGACCATCGAACAGAACGGCCAGCAGCGCGACCTGCGTCTGGACCATATCAGCAGTTTCAGTCATCCGGAAATCGGTACCGTGGTCGTCAGTCTGTCGGACTGAGCAGCGGTAACCCCATCCCAACAGGGCAGCCCAACGGCTGCCCTCGTCATTTAGGGCTTCAGGCTGGCGTAATAAGCCGCCAGATCGGCGATATCGTCATCCGACAATCCCGACACATAGGCTTTCATCACCTCGGCCTGGCCGCCGTTGCGCTCCCCTTTCTTATACGCCTGCAACGCGTGCTGCAGGTACATGGCGTTCTGCCCGGCCAGATTCGGGTACATCGGCACCGTCACCTTGCCCAGCGCGCCGTGGCAGGCCGCACAGGCGGCGGCTTTCCCCTGACCGGCGGCCGCATCCCCCGCCGCCAACGCCGGCAGGCTGAACAGGCCGGCGGCCAACAGCGCGATTTCCACAAACTTCATCATTGCTCCTCACGATTATGATTTTTTTTCCAGCGCAGCCGCCACGGGCGTTCGCCTTCCGGCACCTGCCCCGCCTCACAGACGAATACGCCCAGCGCGGCGATCAGCTGCTCATCATAATAAATCAACGGGATGCGTTCACGCTGCCAGGGAGGGATCCCCAGCTCCTGCCACAGTTTTTTTATCGGCCGCGAATGGGCGCGCCCCACGATGCGCACCGCGCCCTGTACACCGCCGAAACGAATGCTGATCCGCTGCGATGACAGCGGCGCACGCAGCACCAGATCGCCCTCACCGGCAACCAACTGCCCCAGCCCGTCCGGCAACGTCAGCGGCTGGTCAGGCTGCCAGGGCAGATGCACATCGCGCAGCGCCGCCAGCGGCGGCAACAGGTGCAATCGGCCTCGGAAACGGCGGATCTGATAGGCGCCGAGCTGCAGCTGCGGTTCGGCGTCTTCCCGGCTGAGTGCCACCTCCTCCCACAGGCGCTGTAGCTGCTCGCGCGCCGGCATAGTGACGTTAAACAACGCGATCCAGCGCCGCAACAAGGCGAAACGCCGTACCGGCGAACAGTCGGTCAGGCCGTCGATCGCCAATGAGCGATCCGCCGCCAACAGGCTTTGCAGCGGTTCCGCCAGCAGTTCGTCCAGCAGCTGCTCCTGCTCGGCGCACAGGCTGGCGCTGCGCGCCACCGCCGAAGCGAAGTGCGGCCAGCGCTGGTTGAGCTGCGGCAACACCTGCAAACGCAGGAAATTGCGATCGAAGCGCGTGTCCTGATTGCTGTCGTCATCTATCCAGCTTAAGGCGTGGCGCTGCGCGTAGCTTTCCAGCGTTTGACGCGAGCAGCCCAGCAACGGCCGCAACAGCAAGTGCTCGCCCAGCGTGGCGCGCGCCGCCATCGCCGACAACCCCGCCGGCCCGCTGCCGCGCTTGAGCGCCAACAGGAAGGTTTCGCTTTGATCGTCAAGGTGTTGGGCGGTGAGCAGCGCTTCTCCCTCCGCCAGGGCGGCGCTGAAGGCGGCATAGCGCGCCGCACGCGCCGCCGCTTCGATGCCGCCCTGGCGGGCGTCCACCTGCACGTGCGTCACCGTCAGCGGCACCTGCCAGTCGGCGCAGCGGCGGCGGCAATGCTCCACCCAACGGTCGGCAAAGGCGCTCAGGCCATGATGCACGTGCAGCGCACGCAGCTGCAGCGCCGGACGTTGGCGGCGCAACGCCGCCAGCAGATGCAGCAGCACGCTGGAATCCAGGCCGCCGCTGAACGCCACCAGCAGCCGCTGCTGCGCGCCCAGCTGGTCCGCCACCTGCGTCGTTAATTGATCAGTATCCATCGGTAGGCTTTGTCACTTCTACATAGCTGCACGTTAACCCCGCCTACCGCCATCAATCAAGCATTAACCGTCCGGGCCTGGCGCCGCGTCAGCAGCCACCAGCCGCCCAGCACCGCGATCACCGCCAGCGCGCATCCGGCCGCTCCCCAGCCGATCTGGGCGAAAATGCGGCCATACGCCTGCATCGCCGCCCCTTCGATGTGATCCTCGGCGGTCTGATTGGCGATGATGCCCGCCAGATAGTTGGCGATCGAGCCGGTCGCCAACATATAGATGCCGGTCAACACGCCGGTGGCGCCGGGGATATTCAGCCGGGTGATCTGCGCCATCGCCACCGGATCGATAAACAGTTCGGCAAAGCCCATCACCGCCAAACCGGCGATCATCAGCCCCATCGATCCCGGACCGTGCAGCCGCGTATTGAGCGCCATCAGCGTAAAGCCGACGCCGATCAACAGCAGACCGAAGGCGAACTTGCACCAGATGCGCAGCGTCCGGTCGCCCGCGCCACCGCCGCTCGCCAGCCAGGCCAGCGCCACGCCGCCCAGCATCACCGCGCAGGCGTTAACCGACTGGAACAGCGCGGTCGGCACCGTCCAGCCGAACCAGCGCCGGTCGACGAAGTGATCGATAAACAGGCTGATGGAGCTGCCGCCCTGCTGGGCAAAAGCCCAGAACAGCGTGCCCAGCAGCATCAGTACGATGATCTGCCACAGCCCCCGCCGCTGGCCGGCGTCCGCACGCAGCATAATGCGCGCCACCAACGCCACCGCCGCCACGCACACCAGCCCGAGCAAATAGCCGGCCCAGTCGCGTTCAAACAGCAGCGTGAAGAACAGCGGCGACGCCAGCAGCGCCGCCAGCAGCCAGCCCCAGTGCGGCAGGCCCAGGCTTCTGGCGCGCATCAGCGGCACATTGACGCCGCGGGTCTGGCGGAAATGGCGTCCGCCAAGCAGAAAAATCACCAGACCGGCGAACATGCCGATCCCGGCCAACGCAAAGCCGACGTGCCAGCCATAGCGCTCGGCCGCCAACCCACAGGCGATCGGCGCCAAAATGGAACCGACGTTGCCGGCGGCGTACAGCAGCGAGAAGCCCCCTTCGCGGCGCGAGTCCTGCGCCGGGTACAGCTCGCCCAGCAGGCAGCTGATATTGGATTTGAACAGGCCGTAACCGCAGATGATGATCGCCAGCGCCAGATAGAGCGACTGGGCGGAGACCGCGCTCAGGCCAAGCACGATATGCCCCAGGGTCATCAGCGCCGCGCCGGCGATCACCGCGACGCGGTTGCCCAGCAGGCGGTCGGCGAGCCAGCCGCCCAAAATAGGAGTGACGTAAACTAACGAAGCGTAAGCGCTGTAGAGATCGATGGCGTGGCTGTCGGTATAGCCGAGTTGGTGGGTCAGATAGAGGATCAGTAACGCACGCATGCCGTAAAAGCTGAAATATTCCCAAATTTGTATCGCTACGACATAGTAGATTGCGCGCGGCTGTGAGGGTGTTTTCATGGTGGTCTCCCATCAGTCGGTGAACGACAAAGGGGAAGCGCGAGCGCCTCCCCTGTTTTTGGCTGCGGTTATTTCGCCTTCAGCACTTTCACCCGATAACGTCCGTCCGCCTGACGGTAGGCGCCGTGAATGTCGGTTTCAAAGCCCGGATAATGCGCGCCGATTTCGCACAGCATCTGCAGGAACTCCAGCACCGGCCGGCTCTCTTCGGTCAGCATCTCACCCGGCATCACCAGCGGCACGCCCGGTGGGTATGGCAGGATCATGTTGGCGTTGACCTTACCGACCATCTCTTCCAGATAGACCTCTTCCACTTCGCCATGCAGCTCTTTCTGGAACGCCTGGTACGGGTTCATCACCATGGTTGGCAGCACTTCGAACGCGCGGTACATCAGGTCCGGCAGGTTGTGTTGCTCCACCAGGCGGTGAATGTTCTGCGCCAGATCCTGAATGCGCATGTTTTCATAGAAATCAGGCGCTTCCTGATACAGAGAAGGCAGCATGTTTTTCACCCGCAGGTTCAGGTCGAACGAGCGTTTGAAGTCGGTCATCGCGCGCAGCAGGCTGAGCGCCTTGGTTTTATCGATACCGATGCTGAACAGGAACAGCAGGTTGTACGGCCCGGTTTTCTCGACGATGATGCCGCGCTCGTCGAGGTATTTCGCCACGATGCTGGCCGGGATGCCGAACGGCTGCATCTCGCCTTCCTTGCTCATCCCCGGCGTCAGAATGGTGACCTTGATTGGGTCCAGATACATGTGTTCATTGTCGATGTTCTTGAAACCGTGCCAGGCGCTGTCGGAGCGCAGCGGCCAGCATTCCGGCTCATCGATATGCTCCGGCTGCCAGACGTCGAAGAACCAGCCGTCGGACTCGACTTTCAGGCGTTTGATCTCTTTACGGAACTTGATCGCGCGTTCGATAGAACCGTGGATCAGGCGCTTGCCGGCGTTGCCTTTCATCATCGCCGCGGCGGTTTCGGTCGAGGCCACAATGCCGTAGTGCGGCGAAGTGGTGGTGTGCATCATGTAGGCTTCATTGAAAGTTTCTTCGTTAATGTCGCCCTTCACGTGGATCATCGACGCCTGCGAGAAGGCCGCCAGCAGTTTGTGGGTGGACTGGGTTTCATAGATCACCTTGCCCTCCACGCGGCCGCCGCTCATGCCACACTTGCCTTTATAAATCGGATGGAAATTGGTGTAAGGCACCCAGGCGGAGTCGAAGTGGATAGACTTCACGTCCAGGGTGTTCTTGATAAAGTCGGTGTTGTACAGCAGGCCGTCATAGGTGGAGTTGGTGATCACCGCGTGCACCGGCCAGGTGGCGTTCGGGGTGTCCTTCACGCGTTTGGCGATGGTGGCGCGCTGGAACTCGCTCTGCGGAATACCGCCGAGGATGCCGTAAGCGTTGCGGGTCGGGCGGAAATAGATCGGCGTGATGTCGCTCATCATCATCAGGTGAGTCAGCGACTTGTGGCAGTTACGGTCAATCAGCACCGTGCTGCCCGCCGGCGCCGAATACATGCCGACGATCTTGTTGGCAGTGGAAGTGCCGTTGGTGACCATGTAGCTGCGTTCGGCGTTGAACACGCGAGAAATATACTCTTCCGCCTCTTTGTGCGGGCCGGAGTGATCCAGCAGCGATCCCAGTTCAGACACCGAAATCGAGATATCCGACTTCATGGTATTCGGGCCGAAGAAATCGTAGAACAGGCTGCCGACCGGGCTTTTCTGGAACGCGGTGCCGCCCATGTGGCCCGGCGTACAGAAGGTGTATTTGCCTTCGCGCACGTATTTGAACAGCGCCTTGGTCAGCGGTGGCAGGATGGTGTCGATATATTCGTCGGTATTCTGTTTGATCTTGGCGGCGATGTCGGTTGCCGCGCCGAGCGCATATTCGAAGAAGCGCACCTGCATGCGCAGATCGTTCAGGCTGACGTCCAGCGTCGAATAGGTGTTGGCGAATGCGTACAGCGGCATGTACTCGTTCAGTTGGCTGATCTCTTCGCACAGCTCCAGGTTGTATTTGTCCCAGTCGAAGATCACCCCACACAAGCGGGCGTTGTTCTCGATCAGTTTCAGCAGGTCTTCGCGATCGTTAGGGTAAACGATGCGGAAATCCAGACTTTCCAGCGCCTGATGCAGTTCACGGATAGGCTCTTCTTTAAAGTAGACACCCATGTGATTCATGATGGCGATAACGTTCATATGCATTTCTCCTGGCAAAGCAAGCCCCTTCCCGTCGCGGCTGACAGGTCGGAAAGAAAGGGGCTGGGTAAATTCAGTCGGTCAGCGGACGCGAATCAGTGCGCTTTGGCCGTGGTGTTTTCATCAACCGCCGCGGCGTTGGCAGCCTGGCGGGTATTCATTTTCCGGGCGTAGAACATCAGGATAATCAGGCTGATGATAAAGGTGCCGGACAGTTCGAAAGAGTTGGCGCCCATCAGCGCGATGAAGCAGAAGCCGCAGCCGCACACTGAAGCGATCAGGCTCAGCAGGTTGCGCACGTTGACCCCTTCAAAGCGGATCAGGTCTACGCAGGAGTAGAAGTAAGGCAGCATGGTCAGCAGCACCGCGATGCCGGTCAGCTCGCCGAACAGGTCGGAGGCTTTGCCGCCGGCGGAGCTCATCAGGGTGATCAGCACCATCAGCGCGGTCATTTTGCAGCCAGCCAGCAGCAGGCCTTTCTTCGGAATGCCGTTTTTATCCAGCTCGCCGTACACTTTCGGGAAGTTGCCGTCGTTGGCGGCGCGCACCCCGGCCTGGCCGACCAGCATCATCCACGAACCGAGCGAGGTCAGGCAGGCGAAGGCGGTGAAGGCGGAAACCATCGGTGCGGCCCAGTTGCCCATAATCGCCGAGGCGCTGATGGCGAACGGCGCGCCGCTGGCGGCCATTTCAGACGCCGGGAACATGCCGCTGATCACCTGGGTGGCGGCGATGTAGATGATGCCCGCCAGACCGGTGCCGAGCATGGTCGCCAGCGGTACGGTGCGTTTCGGGTTTTTCACCATGCCGGTGCTGACCGCCGCGGATTCCACGCCGATGAACGCCCACAGGCACAGCAGGATACTTTTGATGACCGCATGGCTGTCGGTGGTGCCGGAGGTGTTCCAGTTAGCCTGGTAGGTGGCGGCGTCAAACCAGTGCCAGCCGAGGGTGGCGGTCACGATCACCGGGATCAGCACCAGCACCAGGCCCAGGGTGGTCAAACGGCTGACCCAGGTTCCGCCCAGCATGTTCACGAAGGTGAAGACCCACACGATGGCGATACAGGCGATGCCGGCGGGCACCGGGTTGTTCAGCGCCGGGAAGAAGGTGGAGAGATAAGAAACGGCGGTAATGCCGATGGCCAGGTTACCGATCCAGTTGGCATGATAATAAAGCACACCGGTCTGGAAACCGAAGGCCGGGGAAATTTCACCGGCGTAGGCGATAGGGCCGCCCTGCTGTGGGTTTTTGGTGGCGAGGCGGGCATACACATAAGCCAGCGACATCGCCCCGATAATCGAGATCACCCATCCCCAAATGGCGATGGATCCGAGACTCGCCAGGTTGGCGGGCAATAAGGCAATCCCGCTCCCCATCATATTACCGGCGACCACGCCGGTGCAGGCAATAAGCCCTATTTTCTTGGGTGAAGCCATGGTCAGTTTCTCCTGATTTACGTTTCTTATAAGCCACGCACATAAATAAAAGATTTTAATGAGCCGGCTTGATAGTCAGGATGCTAACCATCGGGGGGAATAAAGTCCTAAAGATAAAGTGAGATTACGCTCATGATCATACAAATGATAACCTGAGGTTTTTCATTAACACATCAAGATAAAAAGACAGGCTAAAGAAAAGATAAACATCATTTAAAAACAAAAAGATGACAAGGTTAATAACGCATAACAAATGGCAAAAAAGAGATAATATCGCGCAGCAAAATAATACATTCATGCAACATGACTTCACCAATAAATAACGCCGCCATGATCCCCGAAGAATAAGGGCGGCGTGATATTGGGTTAATTATTGGCGCTGATAGTTATTTAAATAAGGCACTACGTTGGTCAATGACGTCTGGAATACGCCATTAGTGATCCAATGCAAGGTATCTTCACCGGGGCGCAGGTTGAACGCGGTAATATAAGAGTCCGCCGCCAAATGATTCTGCCCCTGCATTTCATACACCTTGCCCAGCAGCACATAATTCAGCCACGACATTTGCAATTCAATCCCCAGATCGATCGCCCGGTGCGCTTCGTCAATGCGCCCCTGCGTCAAGGCATCTACCGCCAGAACTTGCTGCATGATCGGCGTGTTTTTCAATTCGGGGATCGCCGCCAGATGGCTGATATCGGCGCGCAGTTGCCCCAAGGCCGGGCTGTCGAACGGTTGATAAGAATTGCGCAGCAGATCCACCAACGCTTTTTCAGCCAGCAGATAGCGGAAGTTCGGCGCGCTGTTAATCAGCTCGCTCAGCTGGGCGCTGGCGCGGGTCAACGAATCGGCGTCACCGCGGATCAGCAACTGATGCGCCTGGTAGAAACGCTGCAGCAACGGCCCGTTGTCGGGCAGCAACTGCGCCAGACGCTGCTCCAGCTGTGGCGGCCAAGGCTGCTTCAGCGCCGCGGACAGGCTGGCGAGGAAGTCGGTCTGGATCTTCAGCTGGTTATCGGCGGTGATGAAGTAACGCTTGTCCAACATGATCGAACTGTCGGCGTTATCCACCAGCCGCACGGAGAGGAAACACTGCTGGGCACGGTAGTGGCGCTGATTGACGAACTCGATATACAGCGACTTGCCCGAGTTGCTGGGGCCGGAATAGTTGTAGTTGGTCTGGTCGTGCACCAGGAAGGTCGAGTAAGTGTTCAACGAATCGGTAATCAGCTCGCTGACGCCCACCACATAAGAGAGCTGCGGCATCCAGTTGCTGCAGCTCTCGCCGCCCTGAATGCGGATATCGATATCGCGCGGGTTGAGCAGTACCGGCATGGTCGATACCGGCACGCGCTGCGACAGCGTGGCGATGCCGACAAACGCCACGCAGACGCTCAGCGCACTCAGAAACGCCAGCCACACCCAGAACGTCGAGCGGCGATAAAAATGCGGCTTCTTTTCGCCAGGCGCGCCGCTTGCCCGGCGCGGCGGTACATAGGGCGTATCCTCTTCATCATCGCTGCCGTCTTCCGGCTCATGCATAATCACCGCGATCTGCGGCACCGGTGCAATCGCGGGTTGTGTCTCCCCCTCTTCACACCAGATCACCGACGTCGCCAGCTTATACCCGCGCTTGGGCACGGTGATAATGTATTCCGGACTGTCGCTGTCGCCGTCTTTCAGGTACTTGCGCAGCTCTGAAATACATTGGGTCACCACGTGGTTGGTGACAATATTGCGCTTCCAGACGTTGTCGATCAGCTCGTCGCGGCTCAGCACCACGTCGGGATGCCGGGCGAAATAGCACAGCATGTCGATCAGGCGCGGTTCCAGCGTTTTCTGGCGACCATCGCGGCTGATGGTGTTGTCGGCAGGAGTAACCAGCCACTCCCCGACGCGAAAAGCAGGCTCTTGCATGGCGGAAATAACTCTGTAGGCATGTAGGGCAAGGGCGCGATCATAGCATAACCGCCCCCGGCTGTGGCCGCCGGGAGGCGATTAAGCCGTTAACTCTCGTATAATTCTAACGGTAAACCATCGGGATCGCTGAAAAAGGTAAAGCGGGATTGGGTGTAGGGATCGACACGCACCGGTTCGCAGGCAACGCCGGCCGCCTGCAGATGAGCGATAGCCTGATCGATGTCGTCGACGCTGAACGCCAGATGGCGTAGGCCGCAAGCCTCCGGGCGGCTGACGCGAGCCGGCGGCGAGGGGAAAGAAAACAGCTCGATGGTGTATTGCCCGTTGAGCGCCAGATCCGCTTTCCAGGAGCCGCGCTCCTCACGGTAGACTTCGCTCAGCAGGGTAAACCCGAGAATGTCGCAGTAAAAACGCTTGCTGGCGGCGTAGTCCGCGCCAATGATCGCGATGTGGTGCACCTGACGTAATGCCAGCATAGGAACCCTCCCCTGTTCATTCTGATGGGGCACGGTATCCAGCGGCGGCGATGCCGTCAATGAAAAAGCCCGGCTTATCTTGCCAAACCGCCGGGCGCGTTATGGCCTTATGGCTGCGGGGCTTTCAGCACCTTCACCAGATAGCACCCGTCTTCCGTCAGTTTTGCGCCGTGGATATCGGTTTCAAAACCGGGATAGCGCTCACCGATCGAGCATAGCATCAGCAGGAAATCGAGCACCGCACGGCTCTCTTCGGTGATCATTTCCCCCGGCATCACCAACGGCACGCCCGGCGGATAAGGCAGGATCATATTGGCCGCCACCTTGCCCACCAACTGATCCAGTTCGCAGGTTTCGACATTGCCGCGCACCTGCTCCTGGAACATCTGGTGCGGCGTCAGCTTCATTTCCGGCAGCACGTCGAACGCCCGCTGCATCAGGCCTGGCAGATCGTGTTGGCGGATCAGGCGATGAATGCCGGCGGCCAGATCCTGGATGCGCATATGGCGATAGAAATCCGGATCTTCGGCGTACAGATCCGGCAGCATGTTCTTCACCCGCAGGTTGAGATCGTAGGCGCGCTTGAAGTCGGTCAGGCCGCGCAGCAGGCTCATCGCCTTGGTTTTATCGATGCCGATGCTGAACAGGAACAGCAGGTTGTACGGCCCGGTCTTCTCCACCACGATGCCGCGTTCGTCGAGGTACTTCGCCACCAGCGCCGCCGGGATCCCCTCTTCCTCCAGCGCGCCCAGCTCATTCATGCCCGGCGTCAGGATCGTCACCTTGATCGGATCGAGGTACATATGATCGCGATCGGTCTGGCCGAAACCGTGCCAGTTGTCGTCGGGATCCAGCGGCCAGCACTGCGCCTCATCGATCTCTTCCGGCTGCCAGATATCGAAGAACCAGCTGTCGCTCTCCTCGCGCAGCCGCTGCACCTCTCGGCGAAAATGCAGCGCGCGCTCCACCGAACGGTTGATCAAACGGCGCCCCGGGTTGCCGCGCAGCATGGCGGCGGCGGTCTCCATCGACGCCACGATGCCGTAGTGCGGCGAAGTGGTAGTGTGCATCATGTAGGCTTCGTTGAAGGTGCTCTCGTCGTAGTCGCCCTTGATATGAATCATCGAGGCCTGCGAGAAAGCCGCCAGCAGCTTGTGGGTGGATTGGGTTTCGTAGAAAACCTTGCCGGGCACCCGCTCGCCGCTCATGCCGCTCTTGCCGTCGTAAATCGGATGGAAGTTGGTGTAAGGCACCCAGGCGGAATCGAAGTGAATCGACGGCACCTCCAGCGTCTGCTTGATGTAATCGGTGTTGTACAGCAGGCCGTCATAGGTGGAGTTGGTGATCACCGCGTGCACCGGCCAGGTGGCGTTCGGCGTCGCCTGCACCCGGGCGGCGATGCTCTCGCGCGTGAACTCGCGCTGCGGGATCCCGCCGAGGATGCCGTAGGCGTTGCGCAGCGGGCGCAGATAGATCGGCACGATATCGCTCATCATCAGCAGGTGGCACAGCGATTTGTGGCAGTTGCGGTCGATCAGTACCGTGCTGCCCGCCGGCGCCGAATACATGCCGACGATCTTGTTGGCGGTGGAGGTGCCGTTGGTGACCAGATAGCTCTGCTCGGCGTTGAAGGTGCGCGCGATATACTCTTCGGCCTCCAGATGCGGGCCGGTGTGATCCAGCAGCGAACCGAGCTCGGTAACCGAAATCGAGATGTCGGCCTTCAGGGTATTGGCGCCGAAGAAGTCATAGAACAGGCAGCCCACCGGGCTTTTTTGAAACGCGGTGCCGGCCATGTGGCCCGGCGTGCAGAAAGTGTACTTGCCTTCGCGCACATAGTTGAACAGCGCCTTGGTCAGCGGCGGCGTAATGGTGTCGATGTATTCCGCGGTGTACTGCTGGATGCGCTGCGCGATGTCGTCCGCCGCATTCAGGCCGTACTCGAAGAAATAGAGCACCATGCGCATTTCATGCAGGCTGACGTCGAAGGTGGAGTGGGTATTGATAAAGGCATACAGCGGCAGGTATTCGTTCAGCTCGTTGATCTCGCTGCACAGCTCCAGGCTGTAGTCGTCCCAGTCGAAGATCACCCCGCAGATGCGGGCATTGGCTTCGATCAGCTTCAGCAGGTCACCGCTGTTTTTGGGGTACACCAGCTGGAATCCCATGGCGGCCAGCGCAGCGTGGAGCTCGCGAATCGGCTCATCTTTGTAGTAGACGCCCGTCGGGCCCATGATGGCGATGATATTCATCGGCTGCTCCTGTCAGTTAACGGCCAAGTCTCTATAACACCACGAAAATCCGGCCGTGTGTAGCCAAAAAAAAACCGCCCGGAGGCGGTTTCTTGCAGCGAAGCACAGAACTCAGCAGTAGCCGTAGTTCATCAGGCGCTGGTAACGGCGGTTGAGCAACTCTTCGTCGTTCAGACCATCCAGATCTTTCAGATCGGCCAGCAGCTGCGCTTTCAGCGCGGCGGCCATCGCCGGCACGTCGCGGTGCGCGGAACCCAGCGGCTCCGGGATCACCGAGTCGATCAGCTTCAGCTCTTTCAGACGCGGTGCGGTGATGCCCATCGCTTCTGCGGCCAGCGGGGCCTTATCGGCGCTCTTCCACAGGATGGAAGCACAGCCTTCCGGCGAAATCACCGAGTAGGTGCTGTACTGCAGCATGTTCACCTTATCGCCCACGCCGATCGCCAGCGCGCCGCCGGAGCCGCCTTCGCCGATGACGGTGCAGATGACCGGCACGTTCAGACGCGACATCTCACGCAGGTTGCGCGCGATAGCTTCCGACTGGCCGCGTTCTTCCGCGCCCACGCCCGGATAAGCGCCCGGGGTATCAATAAAGGTGATGATCGGCATCTTGAAGCGCGCGGCCATTTCCATCAGGCGCAGCGCCTTGCGGTAGCCTTCCGGCGCCGGCATGCCGAAGTTGCGGCGGATCTTCTCTTTGGTTTCACGGCCTTTCTGGTGCCCGATGATCATCACCGGGCGGCCATCCAGGCGCGCAATGCCACCGACGATCGCTTTGTCGTCAGCGTAAGCGCGATCGCCCGCCAACTCTTCGAAGTCGGTAAAGATGTGTTTGATATAATCCAGGGTATAAGGACGGCGCGGGTGGCGTGCCAATTGGGCAATTTGCCAAGCCCCAAGATCGGCAAAAATCTTGCGCGTCAGCTCAACGCTCTTTTCACGCAGGCGCTGAACCTCTTCGTCCAGATTAATATCTAATTTTTCGTCTTGACGGCTGACTGCAGTCAGCGAGTCAATTTTCGCTTCCAGCTCTGCAATCGGCTGTTCAAAATCAAGAAAATTCAGACTCATAGCATTCCTATTTTAGTCAAATTCCAAGTCCACCTGCTCATTGCCTACCAACGTCCGCAAGTCGATCAACAAGCGGTCGGTGGGCGTCACGCGCCAGGTTGCGCCAAAACGCAGCTTGGCTCGCGCATCTTCCCGTTGATAGTAGAGATGCACTGGAATCGTCCCCGATCGATGGGGTTCCAACGACTGACGGAGACGGTTCAAAAGCTGGTCATCAATTTGCCTGTCAGTCAGCGAGATAGCAAGCCCGCGAGCGTATTTTTCCCGGGCTTCACTGATGTCCATTACCTCGCGGGCCATCATTTTAAGCCCGCCGCTAAAGTCATCAAAGCTGACCTGTCCACTGGCGATAAGGATACGGTCTTTTTCCAACAAATGCTGGTATTTTTCTAACGCTTCGGTGAATAACATCACTTCCAGACGGCCCGAACGGTCATCCAGCGTGCAGATGCCGATGCGGTTGCCGCGCTTGGTCACCATCACCCGCGCGGCAACCACCAACCCGACGGCGGTAGTCATTTTGCCCCGATCCGTCGGGTGCATGTCTTTCAAACGCTGGCCACCGGCGTAACGTTCGATCTCCTTCAGGTACTGGGTGATCGGGTGGCCGGTCAGGTACAGCCCCAGCGTTTCCCGTTCACCGTCCAGCACCACCTGCTCCGGCCAGGGCGCGATATTGGCGTAGGATTGCTCCACCTGCTCCGGCGCTTCCGCCAGCACGCCAAACATATCCACCTGGCCAATAGCTTCGGCTTTCGCATGCTGATCCGCCGCTTTCAACGCGTCGCCGAGCGAATTCATCAACGCGGCGCGATGCGGCCCAAGGCGATCGAACGCCCCGGACATGATCAGTTTTTCCAGAATGCGGCGGTTCAGTTTCTTGATGTCGGAGCGCGCGCAGAGATCGAACAGGTCTTTGAAGTAACCTTGTTCGCCGCTGTTGCGCGCCTCGATAATCGCCTCGATTGGCCCTTCCCCTACGCCCTTGATGGCGCCGATGCCGTACACGATCTCGCCGTCGTCGTTGACGTGGAAGTGATACAGGCCGCTGTTGATGTCCGGCGGCAGGATCTTCAGCCCCATGCGCCAGCATTCGTCCACCAACCCCACCACTTTGTCGGTGTTGTCCATATCGGCGGTCATCACCGCCGCCATAAACTCGGCCGGGTAGTGGGCCTTCAGCCACAGAGTCTGGTACGACACCAGCGCATAGGCGGCGGAGTGCGATTTGTTGAAGCCATAACCGGCGAATTTCTCCACCAGGTCGAAGATTTTCACCGACAGTTCGCCGTCGATGCCGCGCGCTTTGGCGCCGTCTTCAAAGCCGCCGCGCTGCTTGGCCATTTCGACCGGGTTCTTTTTACCCATCGCACGGCGCAGCATGTCCGCACCGCCCAGCGTGTAGCCGGCCAGCACCTGGGCAATCTGCATCACCTGTTCCTGATACAGGATGATGCCGTAGGTCGGCTCCAGCACCGGCTTGAGCGACTCGTGCTGCCACTGAATGTCCGGGTAGGAGATCTCTTCACGGCCGTGTTTGCGGTCGATGAAGTTATCCACCATGCCCGACTGCAGCGGCCCCGGACGGAACAGCGCCACCAGTGCGATCATGTCTTCGAAGCAGTCGGGCTTCAGACGTTTGATCAAATCTTTCATGCCGCGCGATTCAAGCTGGAACACCGCCGTGGTTTCCGAGCGCTGCAGCATGTCGAAGCTTTTCTTGTCGTCGAGCGGAATGGCAGCGATGTCGATCGGTTCCAGCCCGGTCTTGGCGCGCCGGGCGTTGATCATCTCCAGCGCCCAGTCGATGATGGTCAGGGTGCGCAGACCGAGGAAGTCGAACTTCACCAGCCCGGCGTATTCCACGTCGTTCTTGTCGAACTGGGTCACCGGGTGGTTCCCTTCGGCATCGCAGTACAGCGGCGCGAAGTCGGTGATCTTGGTCGGCGCGATCACCACGCCCCCGGCGTGTTTACCGGCGTTGCGCGTCACCCCTTCCAGCTTGCGCGCCATGTCGATCAGCGCCTTGACCTCTTCGTCGGCCTCGTAAATTTCCGGCAGCTGCGGTTCGGCGGCGAAGGCTTTCTCCAGCGTCATGCCAGGATCCGGCGGCACCAGCTTGGAAATGCGATCGACGAAGCCGTACGGGTGCCCCAGCACGCGGCCCACGTCGCGGATAACCGCTTTCGCCGCCATGGTGCCGAAGGTGATGATCTGCGATACCGCTTCGCGCCCGTACATCTCCGCCACGTGCTCGATCACCTGGTCACGCTTCTCCATGCAGAAATCGACGTCAAAGTCGGGCATTGAGACACGTTCCGGGTTCAGGAAGCGTTCGAACAGCAGATCGAACTCCAGCGGATCGAGGTCGGTGATTTTCAACGCATAGGCCACCAGCGAACCGGCGCCGGAGCCGCGCCCCGGGCCCACCGGCACGTTGTTGTCCTTCGACCACTGGATAAACTCCATCACGATCAGGAAGTAGCCAGGGAAGCCCATCTGGTTGATCACCTTCAGCTCTACGTCCAGACGCTCGTCATATTCCGGGCGGCGCTGCGCGCGCACTTCAGGATCGGGGAACAGGAACTCCAGACGCTCTTCCAACCCCTCTTTCGATTTGAGCACCAGGAAGTCCTCGGTGCTCATATCGCCGGTCGGGAACTGCGGCAGGAAGTATTCGCCGAGGCGAATGGTGACGTTGCAGCGCTTGGCGATTTCGACGCTGTTCAGCAGCGCTTCCGGGATGTCGGCGAACAGCTCGCACATCTCGTCTTCGCTGCGCATGTACTGTTGCGGGCTGTAGTTACGCGGCCGCTTAGGGTCGTCCAGCGTAAAACCGTCGTGGATGGCGACGCGGATCTCATGAGCGTCGAAGTCATCTTCCACCAGGAAACGCACGTCGTTGGTGGCCACCACCGGCAAACCGCGCTCGGTGGCCAGCGCCACCGCCGCATGCAGGTAGTTCTCTTCGTTCGGGCGGCCGGTGCGGATCAGTTCCAGATAGTAACAGTCAGGGAAATGCTGCTGGTAGAAATCAAGACACTGATCCACCTGCGCCTGGTTGCCGCGCAGCAGAAACTTGCCGACGTCGCCCTGACGCGCACCGGAGAGCAGGATCAGCCCTTCGCGATGTTCAATCAGCCAGTCGCGATCGATAGTCGGGCCGGCGGCGCCGTAGCCGCGCTGATAGGCGCGGGAAATCAGCAGCGTCAGGTTCTGGTAGCCTTCGTTGTTGCTGGCCAGCACCGTCAACTGAGCCAGTTCATCGCCCAGCTCTTCGCTTTGCACATGGAAATCCGCGCCGATGATCGGTTTGATCCCGGCGCCGTGCGCGCTGCCGTAGAATTTCACCAGCCCGCACAGGTTGGTGAAATCGGTGATTGCCAGTGCAGGCATGGCTAACGCGGCGGCTCTTTTCACCAGCGGCGCCGTCTTGGCCAATCCATCAATCATGGAGTAGTCACTGTGGACGCGCAGGTGAATAAAACGAGGTTCGGCCATCTCCAGATACCTGATTGAAGGGGCTCAGCGTGCTGAGCCCGGGTTAATGCTATCGTCGAGCCGGTCAGGCTCGCAGACTACAGCGCCAGCGCTCTTTTCACCGGCGCGAAACTGCGGCGATGATGCTCGGTGGCGCCCAGCGCGGCCAGCCGCTCCAGGTGGAAGGCGGTCGGGTAGCCTTTATGCTGCGCAAAACCGTAGTCCGGGTACTCGCTGTCCAGCTCGGCCATTTCGCGATCGCGCGTGACCTTCGCCAGAATGGACGCCGCGCTGATCTCCGCCACGCGGCTGTCGCCCTTCACCACCGCCTGCGAACGCATCGGCAAGCTCGGGCAACGGTTACCGTCGATTAAAACCATGTCCGGCGCGATATGCAACCCGGCCACCGCGCGCTGCATCGCCAACATGGTGGCGTGCAAAATGTTCAGTTGGTCGATTTCCGCCGGTTCGGCGCGCCCCAGGCTCCAGGAGAGCGCCTTGGCGACGATTTCGTCATACAGCGCCAGGCGGCGTTTTTCACTGAGCTTTTTAGAGTCCGCCAGCCCGACGATCGGCTGCGCCGGATCGAGGATCACGGCGGCGGTGACCACCGCGCCGACCAACGGGCCACGGCCCACTTCATCCACACCGGCAATCAGCGTGGCAGCGGGATAGATAAAGGGTTCAATCATGCTTTCGCCAGCTCCAACACAGCCTGAGCGGCCTGTTCGTCCGCACCGCAACGGATGCTTTGGTGCAAGGTAAGGAAAGTGTGTTTCAACGCTTCGGTTTCCGGGCTCTCTTCCAGCAGCGGCATCACGGCGGCGGCCAGTTTGTCCGGCACGCAGTCATGCTGCAACAGCTCGGTGACGATCTCGCGCCCCGCCAGCAGATTCGGCAGCGAAACGTAAGGCGTTTTTACCAGCTTCTGCGCCAGCCAGAAAGTGAACGGTTTCATGCGATAGCCCACCACCATCGGGCACTTGGCCAGCATGCACTCCAGCGCCGCCGTACCGGATGCCAGCAGCGCCGCGTCGCTGGCGATCATCGCTTCGCGCCCCTGCCCATTCAGCAGGTGTACGGTCAAATCCGGTGCAACCTCGGCCTTGATGCGCTCAAACTGCTCGCGCCGTTTGGCGTTGACCAGCGGCACCACCACTTCCAGCTCGGGATAACGGGTGCGCAGCAGCTGCGCGGTTTTGAGGAAATCGGCGCTCAGCATCTCGACTTCGGCGCCGCGGCTGCCCGGCAGCAAGGCCAGACAGCGCGCCTGCGGAGCGATGCCAAGCTGAGCGCGCGCCGCCAGCCGGTCGGGTTGCAACGGCATGGCGTCCGCCATGGTGTGGCCAATAAACCGGCAAGGCACGTTGAAACGATCGTAAAACGCTTTTTCGAAAGGGAGAAAGGCCAGCACCAGATCGGTGGCTTTGCCTATTTTGAAAACGCGCTTTTGTCGCCAGGCCCACACGGAAGGGCTGACATAGTGGATGGTGCGGATACCGCGCTGCTTGAGGCGGCCTTCCAGCGTGATGTTGAAGTCCGGCGCGTCGATGCCGACAAACACGTCCGGCCGCAGCTCACCGAAGCGGCGGGTAAGATCCTTGCGGATCTTCAACAGGCGTGGCAAACGCTCGAGCACTTCCACCACGCCCATGACCGCCAGCTCTTCCATTTCGTACCAGGCTTCGCAGCCTTCGGCCTGCATCAGCGGGCCGGCGACGCCTACGAAACGCGCGTCGGGGATCTGCGCCTTGAGCGCACGGATCAAGCCGGCGCCGAGAATGTCACCGGAGGTTTCTCCGGCGACCAGTCCGATAGTCAATGGACGATTCGACATAACTCAGCGAATGATGCCACGGGTGGAACGGGTGAAGAAATCGAGGTATTGCTGCACCACCGGCTGTTCTTTGGCCAGGGCTTCGATTTCCGCTTTCGCTTCATCCAGCGTTTTCTCGCTGCGATACAGGATTTTGTAGGCGTTGCGGATTGCCTGCATTTCATCCTTGTCAAAACCGCGGCGCTTCAGGCCGACCGCGTTGACGCCGAACGGCGTAGCGTGGTTGCCCTGAGCGATGACGAAAGGAGGCACGTCCTGAGCGACACCGGAACAACCGCCTACCATCACATGCGCGCCGATAATGCAGAACTGGTGGATCGCCGTCATGCCGCCGATGATGGCGTGATCGTCGATTTCCACATGCCCCGCCAGCGTGGCGTTGTTGGCCAGCACGCAAGCATTGCCGACCACGCAATCGTGGGCGACGTGCACGTTGACCATCAGCAGGTTGTCGTTGCCCACTTTAGTCAGGCCGGTACCCTGCGCGGTGCCGCGATGAATGGTCACGCTTTCGCGGATGCGGTTGCGATCGCCCACTTCAACGCGCGTCGGTTCGCCCGCGTATTTCAGATCCTGATTCACTTCGCCGATAGAGGCGAACTGATAAATCTGATTATCGCAGCCAATCTTGGTAATGCCGTTCACCACCACGTGGGATTTCAGCACCGTGCCGGCGCCGATTTCCACCTGGGAGCCGACGTAGCAGAAAGGGCCGATATGCACGTTGGCGCCGATCACGGCGCCTTCTTCGACTATCGCGCTAGGATGGATAAAGGCGGTTTGGTCAATCACGGATTAAGCCTCCCGGCTGCGGGCACACATCATGGTTGCTTCGCAGACAATTTTACCGTCAACGGTCGCCACGCCTTTGAAGCGAGTCAGACCGCGGCGAGTTTTCTCGAAGGTGACTTCCATGACCATCTGATCGCCTGGCACCACAGGGCGCTTGAAGCGTGCTTCGTCGATACCGGCGAAGTAATACAGCTCGCCCGGCTCCAGTTTGCCGACGCTTTTAAACGCCAGAATACCGGTGGCCTGCGCCATGGCTTCCAGGATCAATACGCCTGGGAAAATCGGTTTGCCAGGGAAATGGCCCTGGAAAAACGGTTCATTCACCGATACGTTCTTCACCGCACGCAGATATTTGTGCTCTTCAAACTCGAGGACGCGGTCGACCAGCAAGAACGGGTAACGGTGAGGAAGCAGATCCAAAATTTCTGCAATATCCAGAGTATGAGTGTCAGTAGTCAAAATACTCTTCCTGTCTCTAAAAACTGATGGCATCAACAACACGGCCTGCGCTGACCCCAAAAGGAGATCATCATGCAGGCCGCAAATTAACATCTCTTTGCGCTTTTGGTCTCACGACCAACGCGTTTCGTTTTGTACCCGCCAGGGCGGGCGGCAATGATTAGTCTTTTCCGACTTTACGTTCGACAGCTTTCAAGCGTTTGCTGATCTCATCGATATTCATCACCAACGCAGCGGTTTTACGCCAAACCTTGTTAGGCTGCAACGGAATGCCCGAAGAGTATACCCCAGGTTCGGTGATTGGTCGCATAACCATTCCCATTCCGGTAACAACAACCTTGTCGGCAATCTCCATGTGACCGTTGATCACGCTGGCACCGCCGATCTGGCAGTAGCGGCCGATTTTCAGGCTGCCGGCCATGATCACACCGCCGGCGACGGCGGTATTGTCGCCAATCACGACGTTATGTGCAATCTGGCATTGGTTGTCGATGATAACACCATTCCCGATTTGGGTGTTATCCAAAGCGCCGCGGTCAATGGTGGTGCAAGCGCCGATTTCGACGCGATCGCCGATAATCACCGTGCCCAACTGAGGGATTTTGATCCATTCGCCGCGCTCGTTCGCATAGCCGAAACCGTCCGCGCCGATCACGGTGCCGGACTGGATCAGGCAGCGCTGGCCGATTTCAACCGCATGATAAATTGTGACATTCGCCCACAGACGCGTTCCCGCGCCGATGCGTGCGTGTTTGCCGATGAAGCAGCCCGGGCCGATAACCACGTTATCGCCAAGCACCGCACCCGACTCAATCACCGCGTTCGCCCCAATGGCGACGTTCTGCCCCAGCTGCGCTTCAGGCGAGATCACCGCGCTTGGCGCGATATCCTGTGCTGGTGCCGGCGTAGTGTCCATCAGTTGCGCCATGCGCGCGTAGGTCAGATAAGGGTTTTTAACCACCAGCGCCGCAGCACGGCAGTGTGGTAAATCCGCTTCGGTAAGCACCACGGCGCTTGCCTGGCAGGAAGACAGCTGCTCTTGATAGCGGCTGTTTGACAAAAACGTGATTTGGCCAGGCTGTGCCGAATGCATAGAAGCAATGCCGGTGATGACGAGATCGCCATCACCGTGCAATTGTGCATCCAACTGCTGCGCTAAATCAGCCAGTCGAATTGAAAGCATGTGTTATTTAACCTGTTTCAGCACGTCAGCAGTGATATCTTTGGAAGAGTCTGCATAGGCAACGGCGTTGGCGTCGATCACCACGTCATAACCGCCTTTGCTGGCGACAGATTTCACCGCGTCCTGAATACGGCTCAGGATCTTGTTACGTTCTTCCATCTGGCGACGGCGGTTATCCTGCTCGAAAGCCTGGGCTTTCTGAGAGAACTGCTCGCGTTGCGCCATCACGTCTTTTTCCAACTTGCTGCGGTCGCTGGCTTTCATGGTAGCGCCGTCACGCTGCAGACGTTGCATTTTGGTCTGCAGGCTACGTTCCATGTTCTGGAGTTCGCTTGCACGGCCTTTAAACTCGTTTTCCAGCTGTTTAGCGACCGCTTCGCGGGCCGGCAGCTGTTGGAAAATGCTGGAGACGTTAACGACAGCGATCTTATCTGCTGCCTGAACGCCAGCTGAAGCAGCCATTGCTAAACCGAGGCCTGCGGCACACAACCACTTTTTCACTATAAACTCCTTACCATCACCCATTTGTGTCATATGACACTGAAGTACACAATTTGCCAGACTTGTCCCACCAAACAATGAGAATCATCTCCCTCTGCCGGCGGGCGCCTGGCCATTGCGATTCTTAATAACTGTTATGCCCAGAGGCGAGACCCGTTACCAGGTCTTACCAATGTTAAACTGGAACTGTTCGGACTTGTCGCCTTCGTATTTCTTGATCGGGTTGGCGTAAGAGAACACCAATGGCCCCAATGGTGACATCCACTGCAGCGCGATACCGGCGGAAGAACGAATATTGCTGGCCTTGCTGTAGTCCGGCACGCCGTACATCAGCGTTTCGTCGGTATTCTTCCACTTGGTATCCCACACGGTACCGGCATCGATGAACAGCGAGGTCCGCACCGAGTTGGCGTATTTCTCGCTGATGAACGGCGTCGGGGTGATCAGCTCCAGGCTGGCGACCGCCATGGCGTTACCGCCCACCGCGTCATCCGAGCTACAGATGCTCTGACGCGAGGTCGTGCTGCCGGCGTTGAACTGACACTGGTACGAGTTGGAGTTGTAGTACACCGCCTTCGGACCAATGGTGTTGGACTGGAAGCCGCGCACGGTGCTCGAACCACCGGCGTAGAAGTTCTCGTAGAACGGCATTTCCTTGCCGCCCAACCCATCCGCGTAACCCAGACGGCCACGGCCCAACAGCACCCAGGTGCGATCGTCGTTGATCGGCACGTACTGTACGCTGTCCAGCGTCACCTTGTAGTATTCGTTGTCCGAGCCCGGAATGGTGACCTTGCCGTTCAACGTGGTGCGGTTACCCGAGGTCGGGAAGTAGCCGCGGTCCAGGTTGTTGTAGGTCCAGCCCAGGTTCAGCGTAAAGTCGTCGGTCGAGTAGCTGGCGCGGTCGGTTTTGTTCGCATCCACGCCCATCGAGTCGAGGTAACGCCACATGGCGATCTGCGGCTGCATGTTCGACAGGCCGTTGTGGACGTAGCCCAGGCCGGTACGCAACGAGTTGTTTTCGTTGATCGGGAAGCCCAGCGTGCCGTCGATACCGTAACTCTTGTTGGTATAGTCCGACAGATCCGCGTCATCCGCCTTAAAGTCGTTGTAGAAGATGCGGCCGCCCAGGCTCACACCGTCAACGGTGAAGTACGGGTTGGTGACCGACAGTTCGGTATAGGTCTGATAGTCGTTCTTGGTGCCGCTGATGCCGACCGAGTACCCGGTACCCAACCAGTTATCCTGCTGCACGCCCGCCTGGAAACTGACGCCGCTCTCGGTGCCGTAACCGACGCCGAAGTTGAAGGTACCGGTGTTGCGTTCTTTCACCTTGTAGGTCACATCGACCTGATCGGCGGTGCCCGGCACGCGCTGGGTTTCCACGTCAACCGTTTCGAAGTAGCCCAGACGGTTCAGACGCTCTTTGCCCTGCTCGACCTGCTCGTTGCCGAGCCAGGCGCCTTCCATCTGGCGCATTTCGCGACGCAGTACGGAATCCTTACTGGTGTCGTTGCCTTCGAACTTGATGCGACGCACGTAGAAGCGGTTGCCCGCGTCAACGTTGACGTGCAGTTTGACGGTTTTATCCGCGTCGTTGATCTCAGGCTGAGTGCCGACGCGCGGGTAGGCGTAACCATAACGGCCCAACATCGTTTTGATGTTGTCTTCCATTTTGGTCACCTTGCTGCCGTTGTACAGCTCGCCTGGCTCGATTTTGGTGATCTGAGCGACTTCCGCCGAGTGGCCGGCCAGATTGCCGTTCACGACAACATCGGAAAGCTTGTACTGCTCGCCTTCGGTGATGTTGATGGTGATGTAGATGCCTTTTTTATCCGGCGTCAGGCTCACCTGGGTAGAATCGATGTTGAAGCGGGCATAGCCGCGATCCAGATAGAAGCTGCGCAGGGTTTCGAGATCGCCCGCCAGTTTTTGCTTCTGGTATTTGCGATCGCCGACCAGGTTCCACCATGGCACTTCGTCACGCAGTTGGAAGCGTGAGATCAGTTCGTCGTTGGTGAAGGCATGGTTGCCGACGATGTTGATTTGTTGAATCTTGGCGGAGACCCCTTCCGTGAACACCAGCTTCAGGTCGACACGGTTGCGCGGCAACGGCGTGACTACGGCTTTCACCGAGGCGCTGTATTTACCGACGCTGTAGTAGAAGTCTTCCAGCCCTTTTTCAATGCTGGAGATCGTGGTGCGGTCGAGCGCCTCGCCCACCCGGACGCCGGAGGCTTCCAGGTTCTGCTTGAGCATGTCATCCTTCACCGACTTGTTGCCGGAGAAAGTGATGCTGGCGATGGTAGGCCGTTCCTTCACCTGCACGATCAAGGTATTACCATCGCGCAGCACGCGCACGTCCTCGAAGTTGCCGGTGGCAAACAAGGCACGGATGGTATTACTGATGTCATCGTCAGTGACGGTATCGCCGACGCGAACCGGCATGTTGAGTAACGCCGCACCGACGGCGACTCGCTGCAGGCCTTCGAAATGAATGTCTTTCACTACGAACCCGTCTGCACCGTATACGGTGGCGCTGCCAAACAGCAGCGACGCTATGAGCAACTTTTTCATCGCCATCGTTGTTATGCGTTCTTCCTAACCTATCCCCGCCCCTAGAGGCGGGAAAAATCATTGAAAAGTGCAAGACCCATCAACAACACCAGCACGATCGAACCTATGCGGTAGCTGTAGTCCTGTACTCGCTCGGAAACCGGCCCACCCTTCAGCTTTTCTATCGCCAGGAAGAGGAGATGCCCACCATCTAACACCGGTAATGGGAACAGGTTGATGATACCCAGGTTGACGCTAATCAACGCCAGGAACATCAGATAATACACGAACCCGACTCCGGCTGACGCCCCAGCTCCCTGTGCAATCGAGATCGGGCCACTCAGGTTGTTCAGCTTTACATCACCGGTTATTAATTTGCCCAGCATGTTGACCGTCAGCCGCATCAGCTGCCAGGTCTTGTCGCCGGCCTGATACAGCGCCGGGAACGGTCCATACTGGCGAATCGTTTTATACTCGTCCGGCAGCGGCAGCACTTTTGGAATGATGCCTGCAAACCCCACCGATTTGTCTTTTCCCACCGGCTTTGTATCCGGTATCAGCGTCAAAGACAAGGGGGCGCCGTTTCTTTCAATCTCCAAAGCCAGCGGTTGCCCCGGGCCATCGTGGATACGCTTCACCAGCGTCTGCCAACGACCCAACGGCTGACCATCGACTTTAACGATCCTGTCCCCCGCTTGTAAACCCGCCTTTTGCGCCGCCGAGTTAGGCTGTACTTCCGCCAACACGGATTCGATCTGCGGGCCGCGCGGCATAATGCCCAGCGCGACAACGGGATCCTGCTTGTCCGGTTCAAAGTTCCACTGGCGCAAATCCAGGGTTTTGGTCACCACCTGCGAAGAACCGAACGGCGTGACGCCGACTTCGGTTTGCGCATCGCCAATCTTCGCCACCAGCGCCAGACGAACTGACTCCCAATCAGGCGTTTCGATACCGTCAACCGACTTTAGTTCCATGCCAGACGAAATTTCGGCCTTGGCGGCGATGGATTGCGGCGCGATTTCGCCGATCACCGGGCGGAAACTCGGCACGCCGATGATGAACACCAGCCAATAGGCAAGGATAGCAAACAGGAAGTTGGCGATGGGGCCGGCGCTGATGATGGCCGCGCGCTGCCAGACGGTTTTGTTGTTGAAGGCCTGATGGCGCATTTCCGGCGCCACCGACTCCACGCGCTCGTCCAGCATCTTCACGTAGCCACCGAGCGGAATCAAAGCGATGACGTACTCGGTGCCCTGGCGATCGGTGCGGCGCCACAGCGCCCGGCCGAAGCCGATGGAGAAGCGTTCAACGCGCACGCCGCAACGACGGGCAACCCAAAAGTGTCCGAACTCGTGCACGGTAATCAAAATACCGAGCGCAATCAGAAACGCCACCAGGTTCCAAAGCACGCTGACCATCATCCCTCACTTTCCGTCATTGACGGATTAAAACACCAACAGCATCAGGCAGGCAAACACCGGCACCGCCGCGGTCAGGCTGTCGATACGATCCAGTATGCCGCCGTGGCCGGGAATCAAATGACCGCTGTCCTTGATGCCCGCTTCGCGTTTGAACATGCTTTCGGTCAAATCGCCCAGCACCGAAGCCAGCGCGGCGATCACCGAACAGGCCAGCAGCGTGGTCGGCACCACGTTCAGCGGCGCGTAGCGGCCGAACAACCAGGAGATCACCGCCGACGTCAACAGCCCGCCGATCAACCCTTCCCAGGTTTTACCCGGCGAGACCTTTGGTGCCAGTTTATGCTTGCCGAACAGCTTGCCGAACATGTAAGCGCCGGAATCCGCGCCCCACACCAGCAGCATCACGTACAGCAACCACCAGGCGCCGGTAAACGGGTTTTGCTCGTAGCCGAACTGGCGCAGCGCCAGCATGCCCCAGAAGAACGGTACGATGGTCAGCAGACCAAACAGCAGGCGCAGCGGGCGCGAATTACGCCAGATGGCGGCCGAGCCGGGATAGAACAGCACCAACAGCAGCGCCGCCAGCCACCAGGCCAGCGACAGCCACAGCGAACCGCTTATCTGCGGTGCGGAGTGATGGTAAGCGGGAACGCTGAGCATCATCAGCGCCAGCAGAAAACCGCACAGTATCGCCAGCCAGATGCGCTGCGAACGGGAGGTAAAACCGGCCAGTTGGCCCCACTCCCAGGCTGCTAACATGCACACGACGAGCGTTACCAGAGCAAAGGCCAGCGGCGGCAACAGGAACAGCGCCGCGATAACGATCGGGATTAAAATCAGAGCAGTTATGAGGCGATACTTCAGCAAAAGTTCTCCCTAGGACGCATCGGCGCCGATAGGTGTTGTTCCCCCGAAGCGGCGCTCACGTTGTGCAAATGCATTCAGCGCACCTTCAAAGACAAGTTCATCGAAATCAGGCCAGAGCACATCAGTAAAGTAAAGTTCAGCATAGGCGATTTGCCACAGCAGGAAGTTACTGATGCGATGCTCGCCACCGGTGCGGATAACCAGATCCACCGGCGCCAGGTCGCTCATGCAAACCCGTTCGCTCAATAATTCCTCGCTGATCTGATCCGGGTGCAACTCCCCGCCCCGTACCTGCTCGGCCAGTTCCCTTACTCCCTGAATGATATCCCAACGGCCGCCGTAGTTGGCAGCGATATTGAGCGTCAGGCCATCGTTATTTTCCGTCAGTGTTTCAGAGCGGCGGATCCGCTCCTGCAAACGCGCGCTGAACCGGCTAATATCGCCGATTACCCGCAACCTGACGTTATGTTTATGCAGGCTTTTTACTTCACTATCCAAAGCGCGGACAAAAAGCTCCATCAGGGCAGAGACTTCCTGCACCGGACGGTTCCAGTTTTCGCTGCTGAAGGCATAAAGCGTGAGTGCATCTAAATGGTGGCTGGCGGCAAAACTGACCGCGCGGCGAACCGATTTCACCCCTGCTTTATGACCGAAGACACGTAACTTGCCCTGACGTTTGGCCCAGCGTCCGTTACCGTCCATGATAATGGCGACATGGCGCGGCCCCGGGGAAGATGGATTAGCCTCTTGTTGGTTTGCGGACGACATAACTCGTACTTATTTCCTCAATAGAAATATAACTGCCTTTCCGGAACATCAGACCCTTACGCGCAAAAAAAGCCGTGTGCCCGACACGGCTTTCAGCCTGCCCTCGCGATACCCGACGCAGCCGGGTCGCCATTGGCGCACAAGGCGCCAATCGAGCCATAATTCAACGGTATAACCGCTGACAGGTGGCGCAGACTATACCACCTCAGCGGGGCATGAACAAACGGCCCCGCGGCGGCACGCGCGAATTACGAGCAAAATCGGATAATCGCCGTGATCAGCCGCACAACGCGCGAACGCGTTCCTCGGCGGCGGCGCGCGCCTGGCGGTCAATGTCTAAGACCGCTTCGATGCTGGTCGGTTCCTGCAGCGCGAGACGCTCCACCACCTGGCGATTGACCGCCGCAATGTCGGTAAAGCGAATCTGCTGTTGCAAAAATGCCGCCACGGCGATTTCGTTGGCCGCGTTCAGCGCGGTGGTCGCCGCCTGGCCGGCCTCGAACGCTTCGATCGCCAAATACAGGCAAGGATAACGCTCGCGTTCCGGTTCAGCGAAGGTCAGCGAACCGATGCGGCAGAAGTCCAGCGCTTCCACGCCGGAGTTCACGCGCTGCGGATACGCCATCGCGTGGGCGATCGGCGTGCGCATATCCGGCGTACCCAGCTGCGCCAGCACGCTGCCGTCGGCATAGCGCACCATCGAGTGAATCACCGACTGCGGGTGCAGGATCACTTCCATTTGCTCGGCCGAGGCGTTAAACAGCCAGCGGGCCTCAATGTATTCCAGACCTTTGTTCATCATGGTGGCGGAATCCACCGAGATCTTGCGCCCCATCGACCAGTTCGGGTGGGCGCAGGCTTGATCCGGCGTCATCGCGGCGAACTGTTCCAGCGGCGTGGTGCGGAACGGGCCGCCGGAGCCGGTAAGTACGATGCGCGAAACACCATGACTGTCCAGTGAAGAGTATCCCAACTGGCGCTGAATACTCTCAGGCAAACTCTGAAAAATCGCGTTGTGCTCGCTGTCGAGCGGCAGCAGTTGCGCCTGGCTTTGCCGCACCGCGTCCATAAACAGGCGGCCGCAGGTGACCAGCGACTCTTTGTTGGCCAGCAGCACCTGCTTGCCTGCGCGGATCGCCGCCAGCGTCGGCAACAGCCCCGCAGCGCCAACGATGGCCGCCGTCACTTGATCGACGTCGTCCAAAGCCGCCAGTTCGCAGGCCGCTTGCTCCCCGGCCAATACCTCGGTAGCGACGCCGTTTTCCGCCAGAATGGCGCGCAGCTCGCGGGCGGCGCTTTCATCCGCCATCGCGGCGAAGGCGGGCCGGAATTCGATGCATTGCTGCGCCATAACCGCGACGTTGCGGCCAGCCACCAGCGCTTTGATCGCAAAACGCTCGGGATTCGCCCTGACCACGGCCAGGGTGCTGGTCCCTACCGAGCCGGTCGAGCCAAGAATGGTCAGTTGCTTCATGAGTTCACTCTGAATAACTGTCTGATGAGATCGGAGGTGCTCCAGTGTGGAACCTTGGACAGCGCTTGTCCATGATCTTTCAGTACGATGAAACGGGATCTGCGCCACAAAAAACAAAGCGCCGCCCAGGCGACGCTTTTTTTTCTGCGCGATGCTGATTAGAAATCCATCAGCTCTTTTTCTTTCTCCGCCAACGCGGCGTCGACCAGCTTGATGTAAGCGTCGGTCATTTTCTGAATCTCGTCTTGTGAACGACGTTCTTCGTCTTCGCTGATCTCTTTGTCTTTCAGCAGCGCCTTGACCTTGTCGTTGGCGTCGCGACGCACGTTACGCACCGCTACGCGGCCCTGCTCGGCTTCGCCGCGTACGATCTTGATCAGATCCTTACGGCGTTCTTCGGTCAGCGGAGGCAGCGGAACGCGAATGTCAGAACCGGCGGAAGACGGGTTAAGCCCCAGATCGGAGCTCATGATCGCTTTCTCAACGGCCTGGCTAAGGCTGCGGTCGAACACGTTGATTTTCAGCGTGCGGGAGTCTTCCACGGTCACGTTGGCCAGTTGACGCAGCGGCGTAGCGGCGCCGTAGTATTCCACCATGATGCCGTCCAGAATGCTTGGCGAAGCGCGGCCGGTGCGGATCTTGCTGATTTGGTTTTTGAATGCTTCTACGCTTTTTTCCATGCGTGAATCAGCATCTTTTCTGATTTCATTAGTCACGTTGCAAACCCTTGGAAGCTGGTTACTTGGCAGGCGATACTCAAGTATAGCCCGTAATCGTACTCGGAGAGCGCGCGGCGCCTGGCGTCACGCGCTCCGAAAAGGGGTGTGAACAGCCTTATTTGCTGATCAGCGTACCTTCGTTCTCACCCATCACCACGCGGCGCAGCGCGCCAGGCTTGTTCATGTTGAACACGCGGATCGGCAGACCGTGATCGCGAGCCAGCGTAAACGCCGCCAGATCCATCACTTTCAGCTCGCGCTCCAGCACGTCCTGATAGGTTAATTGTTCATACAGCGTCGCATCCGGGTTTTTCACCGGATCGGCGGAGTAGACGCCATCCACTTTGGTGGCTTTCAGCACCACGTCCGCTTCGATCTCGATGCCGCGCAGGCAAGCGGCGGAATCGGTGGTGAAGAACGGGTTGCCGGTACCGGCGGAGAAGATCACCACGCGGTTGTTGCGCAGCAGGCTGATCGCCTCTGCCCAACTGTAATTGTCACACACGCCGTTCAGCGGGATCGCCGACATCAGGCGGGCGTTCACATAGGCACGGTGCAGTGCATCACGCATAGCCAGGCCGTTCATCACGGTAGCCAGCATTCCCATGTGGTCGCCCACTACGCGGTTCATGCCGGCTTGCGCCAGGCCCGCGCCGCGGAACAGGTTCCCGCCGCCAATAACTACACCGACCTGAATTCCCAGTTCGACCAGCTCTTTCACTTCCTGAGCCATGCGATCCAAAACGCTGGCGTCGATACCAAAACCTTCTGCACCTTGCAGGGCTTCGCCACTCAGTTTAAGCAGAATACGCTGATATACGGGTTTTGCATTGGTTGCCATGGTGTTCTGTCCTAAGAAGCAGTATTAGTATTGGGGATTTCAGCCGATGAAACGCGCCTGAGGTGAGTATCACGCTGCAGGGCTTGCCACCGGTGTAATTCTGGCTGGATAGTATGGAACCGCCAGACGGCGGTTCCATCGACAGTCATTAAGACTGTTTGCTCATCGCGGCAACTTCAGCAGCGAAGTCGGTTTCGACTTTCTCGATGCCTTCGCCCACTTCGAAGCGAATGAAGTTGGTCACGTCAGCGTTGTGCTCTTTCAGCACCTGAGCAACGGATTTGCTCGGATCCATAACGAAAGGCTGACCGGTCAGAGAAACTTCGCCGGTGAATTTCTTCATGCGGCCTTCAACCATTTTCTCTGCGATTTCTTTCGGCTTGCCGGACTGCATGGCGATGTCCAGCTGAACCTGGTACTCTTTTTCTACCACTTCAGCAGACACGTCTTCTGGCTTCACGAACTCTGGCTTGCTCGCCGCAATGTGCATTGCGATTTGCTTAACCAGCTCTTCGTCAGCGCCTTTAGCCGCAACCAGAACGCCGATACGCGCGCCGTGCAGGTAGCTGCCCAGCACTTCGCCTTCCAGGGAAGCAACGCGACGAATGTTGATGTTTTCGCCGATTTTTGCCACCAGCGCTACGCGCTCTTCTTCGAACTGCGCTTTCAGCACGTCAACGTCAGTGATTTTGCCAGCAACAGCGGCATCCAGCACTTTGTCGGCGAACGCCTGGAAACCGGCGTCTTTTGCTACGAAGTCAGTCTGGCAGTTAACTTCCAGAATGATGCCGTAGTTGCCTTCGATCTTGGTTTTGATCACGCCGTCAGCAGCCACGTTGCCTGCTTTTTTAGCGGCTTTGATCGCACCGGACTTACGCATGTTTTCGATTGCCAGTTCGATGTCGCCGTTGGATTCAACCAGCGCTTTCTTGCAATCCATCATGCCAGCGCCGGTACGCTCGCGCAGTTCTTTTACCAGGGCAGCGGTAATATCAGCCATTTCTTTTTCCTCGGTTATCTCGCGTGGAGACAGTTCTCATTCAGATAAGCAAAGGGGGCCTTAACAGGCCCCCCTAACCAACATATGTCAATACCTGGTTAATAAGGGCTCAGTGACGAGCTTGCCTTATTATTCAGCTTCTACGAAGCCTTCTTCCGCCTGAACGGCCAGATCTTGAGAACGACCTTCACGCACAGCGGCAGCAACAGCAGTCAGGTACAGGTTTACTGCACGGATTGCGTCGTCGTTACCAGGGATGATGAAGTCAACGCCGTCTGGGTTGGAGTTGGTATCAACGATAGAGAATACCGGGATACCCAGGTTGTTGGCTTCTTTGATCGCGATGTGCTCGTGATCGGCATCGATAACGAACAGTGCGTCTGGCAGACCGCCCATATCTTTGATACCGCCCAGGGAGTTTTCCAGCTTGGCCAGTTCACGAGTGCGCATCAGCGCTTCTTTCTTGGTCAGCTTGTCCAGGGTGCCGTCTTGAGACTGGATTTCCAGATCTTTCAAACGCTTGATGGACTGACGAACGGTTTTCCAGTTAGTCAGCATACCGCCCAACCAGCGGTGGTTCACGAAGAACTGGTCACAGCTGTTCGCAGCGTCTTTTACCGCTTCGCTTGCTGCGCGCTTGGTACCAACGAACAGGATCTTGCCTTTACGGGAAGAGATCTTGGTCAGTTCAGCCAGAGCGGCGTTGAACATTGGTACGGTCTGCTCCAGGTTGATGATGTGAACCTTGTTACGAGCGCCGAAGATGAAAGGCTTCATTTTCGGGTTCCAGTAACGGGTCTGGTGACCAAAGTGAACACCAGCCTTGAGCATGTCGCGCATGGAAACAGTTGCCATGATTAAACCTCTATAGATTAATTGGGGTTATGCCTCCACGTATCCCATAACGCCGACCCTGGCGGCGACAAGTCACCTCAGGGCACCCCGGCGGATGTGCCGATACGTGTGTGTTATTTACACAAAATGAGTGCAGTTAAAGTATTTTCGGCCGATTCCCGCCAGGCCACAAGAACCAAGTCGCGGATCGCCGGCGCGCTTTATACCATAAACCCGCCGCCGACACCAACTTTTGTTGCGTTTCGCCGGGCGTCAGGAAATGAAATTTGGCAGCCCCCGGCCGGGCTGATACCATAAGTCACTGCTTCTTATTGTCGACGATAACGACACCTGCGGACGAATTTCATGGCAATCTCAATTAAAACACCTGATGACATCCAAAAAATGCGCGTGGCCGGCCGCCTGGCCGCCGAAGTGCTGGAGATCATCGAGCCGCACGTCAAACCTGGCGTGACCACCGGCGAACTGGACCGTATCTGTCACGAGTACATCACCAACGAACAGCAGGCCATCTCCGCCTGCCTCGGCTACCACGGCTTCCCGAAATCCGTGTGCATCTCGGTGAACGAAGTGGTGTGCCACGGCATCCCGAGCGACGACAAAACGCTGAAAGACGGCGACATCGTCAACATCGACGTGACCGTGATTAAAGACGGTTTCCACGGCGACACCTCGAAGATGTTCATCGTCGGCAAACCAACCATTCTGGGCGAGCGCCTGTGCCGCGTCACTCAGGAAAGCCTGTATCTGGCGCTGAAGATGGTCAAACCGGGCATCCGTCTGCGCACCCTGGGCAAGGCCATCCAGCAATTCGTCGAGGCCGAGAAATTCTCGGTGGTGCGCGAGTACTGCGGCCACGGCATCGGCGAAGTGTTCCATGAAGAGCCGCAGGTACTGCACTATGACGCGGACGACGGCGGCGTGGTGCTGCAGGCGGGCATGGCCTTCACCATCGAACCGATGGTCAACGCCGGCGACTACCGCATCCGCACCATGAAAGACGGCTGGACGGTAAAAACCAAAGATCGCAGCTTGTCGGCGCAGTATGAGCATACTATTGTGGTCACTGATAACGGCTGCGAGATAATGACGTTGCGCAAGGATGACACCATCCCCAACATCATTACGCACGAGATGTAAGCACTGCGGCGCACGCCGCGTGCAGAATGTCACCAGGCCGGCTTATGCCGGCCTTTTTTATGGGCTGCGCACTATGTCTGACAATCTCCTTCAACCGGCCGTGCCGATGCCGCCCGCCTCTCCCAGCGTCTACGGCAACGACGAGCTCACCTGCCCGCTGCTGAAACAGCGGCTGGAGCAGTTCCAGCTGTGGCTGGCGGCGGCGTTCGACGCCGGATCCAGCGCCGAAAGCCTGGTGGCGGCGCGCAGCGACTTCATCGATCGCCTGCTGCGCCGGCTGTGGACGTTCTACGGCTTTGAAGATATCCCGGAAACCGCGCTGGTGGCGGTCGGCGGCTACGGCCGCGGCGAGCTGCATCCGCTGTCGGATATCGACGTGTTGGTGCTCAGCCAGCGCCGGCTAACGGAGCAACAGTCGCAGCGGGTCGGCGAATTCATCACCCTGCTGTGGGATCTCAAGCTGGAAGTGGGCCACAGCGTGCGCACCCTGGAAGAGTGTCTGCTGGAAGGGCTGGCGGATCTGACCGTGGCCACCAACCTGATCGAATCGCGCATGATCTGCGGCGACGTTGCGCTGTTCCTGCAGATGCAAAAGCATATCTTCAGCGACGGCTTTTGGCCTTCGCCGCAGTTCTTCCACGCCAAGATCAGCGAGCAACAGGAGCGTCATCAGCGCTACCACGGCACCAGCTATAACCTGGAACCGGATATCAAAAGCAGCCCCGGTGGCCTGCGTGACATCCACACGCTGCTGTGGGTGGCGCGTCGCCACTTCGGCGCCACCTCGCTGGACGAAATGGTCGGCTTCGGTTTCCTCACCCAGGCCGAGCGCAACGAGCTGAACGAATGCCAGAGCTTCCTGTGGCGCATCCGCTTTGCGCTGCATCTGGTCCTGCCGCGTTACGACAACCGTCTGCTGTTCGATCGTCAGCTCAGCGTGGCGCAGCTGCTGCGCTATGAAGGCGAAGGCAACGAGCCGGTCGAGCGCATGATGAAAGACTTCTACCGCATGACGCGGCGCGTCAGCGAGCTGAACCACATGCTGCTGCAGCTGTTCGACGAAGCCATCCTGGCGCTGGACGCCACCGAAAAGCCGCGTCCGCTGAACGACGATTTCCAGCTGCGCGGCGATCTGATCGATCTGCGCGACGAAACGCTGTTTATCCGCGAGCCGCAAGCCATCATGCGCATGTTCTACCTGATGGTGCGCAACCGCGAGATCAGGGGCATTTACTCCACCACCGTGCGCCAACTGCGCCACGCACGCCGCCACCTGAAACAGCCGCTGTGCACCATCCCGGAAGCGCGCGATCTGTTTATGGCCATCCTGCGCCACCCCGGCGCGGTGTCGCGCGCGCTGGTGCCGATGCACCGTCACAGCGTGCTGTGGGCCTATATGCCGCAGTGGGGCAAGATCGTCGGGCAGATGCAGTTCGATCTGTTCCACGCCTATACCGTCGACGAGCACACTATCCGAGTCCTGCAGAAGCTGGAGAGCTTCGCCGATCCGCAAACCCGGCCGCGCCATCCGCTGTGCGTGGAGCTGTATCCGCGCCTGCCGCATCCGGAACTGCTGCTGCTGGCGGCCTTGTTCCACGATATCGCCAAAGGGCGAGGCGGCGATCACTCGATCCTTGGCGCGGAAGACGTGGTGGAGTTCGCCGAACTGCACGGCCTCAACTCGCGAGAAACCCAGCTGGTGGCCTGGCTGGTACGCTGCCACCTGCTGATGTCGGTCACCGCGCAGCGCCGCGATATTCAGGATCCGACGGTGATCCAGCAGTTCAGCAGCGAAGTGCAGAGCGAAACCCGCCTGCGCTATCTGGTGTGCCTGACGGTGGCGGATATCTGCGCCACCAACGAAACCCTGTGGAACAGCTGGAAGCAGAGCCTGTTGCGCGAGCTGTATTTCGCCACCGAAAAACAGCTGCGCCGCGGCATGCAAAACAGCCCGGATCTGCGCGAACGCGTGCGCCACCATCGCCTGCAGGCGCTGGCGCTGCTGCGCATGGACAACATCGACGAAGAGGCGCTGCACCGCATCTGGAGCCGCTGCCGCGCCGATTACTTCCTGCGCCACTCGCCGAATCAGCTGGCCTGGCATGCCCGCCACCTGCTGGCCCACGACTCCACCCAGCCGCTGGTGCTGGTCAGCCGCCAGGCGACGCGCGGCGGCACCGAGATCTTCATCTGGAGCCCGGATCGCCCTTACCTGTTCGCCGCCGTCGCCGGAGAGATGGATCGCCGCAACCTGAGCGTGCACGACGCGCAGATCTTCACCAACCGCGACGGTATGGCGATGGACACCTTTATCGTGCTGGAGCCGGACGGCAGCCCGCTGGCGCAGGATCGCCACGCGGCGATCCGCCAGGCGCTGTTGCAGGCCATCACCCAGCGGGAATACCAGCCGCCGCGCGTACGCCGGCCGTCATCCAAGCTGCGCCACTTCAGCGTGCCGACCGAGGTCACCTTCCTGCCGACCCACACCGATCGCCGCAGCTACCTGGAGCTGACCGCGCTCGATCAACCCGGCCTGCTGGCGCGGGTGGGCGAAGTGTTCGCCGATCTGGGGCTGTCGCTGCACGGCGCGCGCATTTCCACCATCGGCGAGCGGGTCGAGGATTTGTTTATCCTGGCCGACGGCGAGCGGCGCGCGCTCGACCAAGAAACGCGCAGAAAGTTGGAGCAACGGTTGACAGAGGCCCTCACCCCAAACGATAAAATGTGATACAAGTAACTTTTTACCGACAACATCAGGAAAGAGAACAGCATGCAGCAATTACAGAACGTTATTGAAAGCGCCTTCGAACGCCGTGCGGACATCACCCCGGCGAACGTAGACACCGTAACGCGCGAAGCGGTAAACCAGGTGATCGGCCTGTTGGACAGCGGCGCCCTGCGCGTCGCCGAGAAGATCGACGGTCAATGGGTCACCCACCAGTGGCTGAAGAAAGCCGTGCTGCTCTCTTTCCGCATCAACGACAACAAGGTGATGGACGGCGCGGAAACCCGCTACTACGACAAAGTGCCGATGAAATTCGCCGACTACGACGAAGCGCGCTTCCAGAAGGAAGGCTTCCGCGTCGTGCCGCCGGCCACCGTGCGCCAGGGCGCGTTCATCGCGCGCAACACCGTGCTGATGCCGTCTTACGTTAACATCGGCGCCTACGTCGACGAAGGCACCATGGTCGACACCTGGGCCACCGTCGGTTCTTGCGCACAGATCGGCAAAAACGTTCACCTGTCCGGCGGCGTCGGCATCGGCGGCGTGCTGGAGCCGCTGCAGGCCAACCCGACCATCATCGAAGACAACTGCTTTATCGGCGCGCGCTCTGAAGTGGTGGAAGGCGTGATCGTGGAAGAAGGTTCGGTGATTTCAATGGGCGTCTACCTCGGCCAGAGCACCCGCATCTATGACCGCGAGACCGGCGAAATCCATTACGGCCGCGTGCCGGCGGGTTCAGTGGTGGTTTCCGGCAACCTGCCGTCGAAAGACGGTTCTTACAGCCTGTACTGCGCGGTCATCGTCAAGAAAGTCGACGCCAAAACGCGCGGTAAAGTCGGCATTAATGAGTTATTGCGTACTATCGACTAAATTGAAATAGCGGGTGATTCACCCGCTATTTTTTTGTCTGCGTTTCGCTGGCAGTCACAGTCGCAGATCTCGCTTTCCGCCATAATCGCAGTCGTGGAATATAACGATCACATCTAAAGAGGGCGCAGTATGTACGATAACTTGAAGAGTTTGGGCATCAATCAACCGGAAGACGTCGATCGCTATAGCCTGCGTCAAGAGGCGAACAACGACATCCTCAAGATCTATTTCCGCAAGGACAAGGGCGAGTTCTTCGCCAAGAGCGTGAAGTTCAAGTATCCGCGCCAGCGTAAAACCGTGGTGGCGGACAACGCCGGCCAGGGCTACAAGGAAATTCACGAGATCAACCCGAACCTGCGTTACGTGATCGACGAGCTGGATCAGCTGTGCCAGCGCGATCAGGTGGAAGTGGATCTGAAGCGTAAAATCCTCGACGACCTGCGCCATCTCGAAGGCGTGGTGTCGCACAAGATTGCCGAGATCGAAGCCGATCTGGAAAAACTCACCCGCGGCAAATAATGCGGATCGGTTGACCCGCATCATCGCCAAGGCGCCCTTTTGCGGCGCCTTTTTACTTTACGATTGCAGCAGCGTGCCCCACTGCTCGACCCACGGGCAGGCGGCCACTTCCGGTTCCGGCTGTTCCATCGCATCGATCTCCAGCACTTCGCCAACGCGGGTGGCGCCCTGCTCCTGCAGCAGCGCGTCGAACGCGCGCCCGGCGCCGCAGAAGTTGTCATAGCTGCTGTCGCCGAGGGCGATCAGCCCATAGCGCAGCTCCGGCTGATAGCCAACCTGATCGCGGATAGCGTGGAACAGTGGCGCGATGCTGTCCGGCAGATCGCCCTGCCCGGTGGTGGAGGTGATCACCAGCGCGTAGTGCTGACGATAATACTGCCAGGCCTCCAGCGTGCCCTCTTCGAACAGTTTGACCTCATGGCCCTGCTCGCTGAGGATGTTTTGCGCCTCTTCCGCCACCAGCAGCGAATTGCCGTAGACCGTTCCCACGAAGATACCAACCTGAGCCATGGCTCCTACTCCCTTCATTACCTTTAAAAATTGTCAGCTATCCTGACCGTTAGCCGCGCTAAACTCAACCCCGGCAAGTTCAGGGAATAGCCCTGCCCAGCCGAACTGCGCCATCACCCCTTGCCAGGCTTCGTCCCAGCGCGCCGTTACCTGCAGCGGCTCGCCGGTCACCGGGTGCGTCAGCTGCAGATGGCTGGCGTGCAACATCAGGCGCGGGCAACCGAAATGCTGCGCCATCCCGCGGTTCTGCCGCAGATCGCCGTGTTTGCTGTCGCCGATGATCGGATGGCGAAGATGCGCCATATGGCGCCGCAGCTGATGTTTGCGGCCGGTTTCCGGCTGCAGTTCCACCAGACTGTAACGCGCGCTGTCGTAGCGGCCGACGGCCACCGGCATCTCCACCTGCGCCAACGGCCGGTAGTGCGTCACCGCCGGCTGCGGCCCCTTATCGGCATCGGCATGTTTATCGGCGATTTTGTCCAGCTCCGCCGTCAGCGGATAATCGAGAGTCGCCCCCTCCTGCACGTAACCCCGCACCACCGCATGGTAGGTTTTCTGAACCTGATGTTGTTCGAACTGCTGCGACAGCAGGCGCGCCACCTCGCTGGACAGCGCCATCAGCAGCACGCCGGAGGTCGGGCGATCGAGACGGTGCACGGTAAAAACGTGCTGCCCGAGCTGATCGCGCACCGTCTGCATCATAAAGCGGGTTTCATGACGATCCAGCCAACTGCGGTGCACCAACCAGCCCGACGGCTTGTTCACCGCCACCAGGTGTTCATCCTGATACAAAATCTCAATCACATCGCTTTCCCAGGTCAATAACCGTTTCGGGCGCGAGTATAACAGGCGTGCGGCTCAGCGCTAGTTCACCCATTCGATGGTCACCAGGCGCGTATCGGCGCGGCCGCGATCGTCCACCGCCCGAATGCGGTAGCGCCCGTTGTCGATCGGCCGCCAGTCGATCGGCTTTTTGCTGGCGCTGCTACCGAGATAGATATCGTCGACGAACCAGTACACCGTTTTGCTGTCGGCGTCCGTCACCGCGTTGAAGGCGATTTTATTCCGCCCCTGCTGCGACTGGCGCAGGGTATAGGTGGTGTTTTTCAGCGGCGAAGTGATGCGCGGCGCGTTGCCGCCGACGGCGACGCCGTTGTCCTTGCAGCGGTTGATCGGCGGCGCCCGCTTCGGCAGCCCGGCCTGGGCGAACACGTTGGCCAGATCGGAAGGCCAGAACTCAAAGATTTCGGTGCGGGTCTGCGCCGCATCATACGGCGGGCAAACGACCTCACCGCTGTGAATATCCAGCACCACCGGCCGGTAAACGCTGTCGACCTTGATCGGCGACTTGCCGGGAATGAACCAGGTCTTGCCCTTTTGCTGGCACCACGGCGTCGGCAGATCGCCGCTGGCGAGACAAATGTCCACCCGCCGCAGACGTTTGGGGAACGGATGCTTCGGTTCCCGCAGGCCGGGGTAACTGGCATTGACGCTGTCGATGATGTTGAAGAACAGCGGCGCGGCCGCCTCGGCGCCGACCAACGCATTGTTGCCGCGCCCGTCGAAGTTGCCTTCCCACACCACCAGCACGTAAGGACCGAAAATCCCGACGCTCCAGGCGTCGCGAAAGCCCCATGAGGTGCCGGTCTTCCAGTACACCGGCAGCGACGAAGAACGCTGCGCCAGCGTATCGCCCGGCCGCCGGTGCTGGCGCAGCATATCCAGCGTGATGAAACTGGCCTCCTCGCTCAGCAGCCGTACCGGCGTCGATTCGGCCTGGTTCAGCTGCATGCGAAGCGGCCGCAGCTCGCCGCGATTCGCCAGCAGCGCATACAGCTTCGCCAATTCCTGCGCCGTTACCTCGCCGCCGCCCAACACCAGCGACAGCCCGTAGTGGCTCTCGTTGGCCATATTGGCGACGCCGGTCAGGCGCAAGAACTGATAAAAGGTTGGCTGACGCAGCTGCGAGGCGACATAGACCGCCGGAATATTGCGGCTGAAATTTAGCGCGTCGGTGGCGGTCACCGGGCCGAGAAAGCGCCGATCGAAGTTTTCCGGCGCATAGGCACCGAACGACGAAGGCACGTCTTTCAGAATGGTCATCGGATGCAGCACGCCCTGCTCCATGCCCAGCGCGTAGATGAACGGCTTCAGCGTCGATCCCGGCGAACGCTTGGCGTTGGTGCCGTTCACCTGCCCCTGAATCGGACGATTGTAATAGTCCGCCGAGCCCACCAGCGCGCGCACCCCCATATCACGGCTGTCCACCAGCAGCACCGCGGCGTTTTGGATGCCGCGACTGCGGTTGCGGGCGATAAAGGCGTTGACCTGTCGTTCGACCAGCCGCTGCAGCCCGGCGTCCAGCGTGGTGTCGACGCGGGTATCGCGCTGCACCAGTTGCTGCGTCTGCAGGCGCAGCTGTTCGATAAAGTGCGGTGCGATATAAGGCACTTGTTCAGGCTGCCGCAGCGCCAACGGCAGGCGGAACAGCGTTTGCTGGCTGGCGTCGGTGGGGTAAACCTGTTGCCAGCGCAGGAACAGACGGTTGCGCGCCTGCGTTAATGCGGCGCCGAGCACGCCGGTTTTCGGCTCCAGACGGTAGCTGGGCGACTGCGGCAACACCGCCAGCGTCAGCGCCTCCGGCAGGGTCAAATCCTTCGGCGACTTGGCGAAATAGATCAGGCTGGCGGCGCCGATGCTTTCAATGTTGCGGCCGTAGGGCGCGTAATTCAGATAGGCTTCCAGGATATCGCGCTTGGAGTAGCTCAGTTCCAGCTGCACCGCACGCAGCACCTGCAGCAGCTTACCGCCCGGCGTGCGGGTATTGAGATGCCAGCGCATACGCGCCAGCTGCATGCTAATGGTCGAACCGCCCTGCATTTTTCCGCCGGCGACATAGCTGCGCCAGAAGCCGCGCATCAGGCTGACGGGGTTAAAGCCGGGGTTATAGTAGAACCAGCGATCTTCGTGCAGCAGCAGCCCGCGCACCGCCAGCGGCGACACTTGCTCCAGCGGGATCCACAGCCGGTAGCGATCGTCGTTGGCCAGCGTAATGCGCAGCAGCGCGCCGTGCCTGTCGTAATAAACGGAAGACTGCGGCAGCCCCTGCCACAGGGGCGGATGCGGCCACAGCCGAATTGCGGCCAACAGCAGCGCCAGTAAAAACACCGCCATCAAGCCGTTTTGCAGCACGCGCCCGGTCAGGATCTTCATACGTTCTCAGCATTCCGGCGCCAGACGCTGGCCTGGCGCCGGATATGGCCTAGTCGTTGCCCGCCGGCACCACCACCAGCTTGCCGCCGCCGGCCGACATGGCCTGCACTTCACGGTCGTACATGGCTTCGCCGTAGGCCGGTGGAACAATAAAGCTGCCGGTATTGGTGGCTTTGATTTGATAAACGAACTCCTGCACCTCAGTGCCGGCGCTGCCGTAGATAATCACCCGATCTTCGCGGATATCGCTGTAGTCCGGCGCCCAGGTGGAGCCAGATGCGGCCAGCGGCGACTGCCAGCCGCCGCGATCGTCGCTCTCTTCACCGGCGTCGGCCGGCTCCGGCGGCGTCTGCTGCACCACTTCGAACCCGCCCGGCAGCAGATCGACGATCGCCAGGTTGCTCTGCCCCTCTTTCGAGTTGGCGCGCACCTTCAGATGGACGTTGATCTTCTGCCCCAGCGTCACCTGCGTCACCGGCTTGCCCTGTTCATCGGTGTAATCGCGGACGATCTCAATCCCGCGCGACAGCGCTTTTTGCGGCGCATTCAGATCGTAACCGGCCTGCGTCACCACATACCAGGCCGGCGCGCTGCCGCCGTTGGTGAAACGCACGGCGGTAGCGTCGGCGTTAAATTGCCCCTGAACGAACAGCCCCTGCAGCTCACTGATGCGCTGCGGGTCGCCGCCGCTTTTGCCCACCTGCACGATGCCTAACGCGTCCGCATTGGCGGATTGCGCCGCCACCTGGGCCGAATAGCTTTCCAGCGCCAGGATGCTCATTGCAGAGGAGTAGGTGGTGTAACGCTCTTCTTTCAGTGCTTTGACCATATTCTCCAGCACCTGCGGCGGAATCGACGCCACCTTCTCAGGGAAGTGACGGGTAATCAAATACAGCCGCGTCGCATCCTGCACCAGCGGATCGAAATAGTTCTGCGTCCACCAGGCGCTGTCATACGCCTTGCTCAGTTGCTGCCAGCTCGGTTGCAACAGCGCGGCGGCTTCATCGTCCATCTTCAACAGACGGTAGGAAGAAGCCAGATACAGCGCGCTCAGATCGGTTTTCCACCCTTCGCCATAGCGTTTTTGCAGCGTATCCTGCACCGCCGCCAGCGAGTTGGTGGTCACTTCGCCCTGCAGCGTCAGCAGGTAAACCGCCCAGCTGCGCAGGCGCAGCAGATACAGATCGTCGAATCCGCTGGCCGCCAGCTCGCGCAACGCGCCGTTGGCCTCGTCCAGCATGCCTTCCGGCAGGGCGTAGCCCGCCGCTTTGGCTTCGAGCAGATACTGCACCACATAAGGCGTGACGAAAGGATCGGCATCCGGCGACGAACGCCAGGCGCCGATCGCCCCGCTGTCGTTCTGACGGGCGCGCAGCACGCCCAGCAGATTGCGCAGCTGCTTGCTGACTTCCGCCTGGCTCAGGCTGCTTTTCATCTCCGGATGACGGCTCTGCAGCATCAGCGGAATGGAGCGGCTGACGATCTGCTCGGAACAGTAATACGGGTAATCCGCCAGGTATTGCGCCAGCCCGCTGGTCAGCACCAGCGGCGAATTCGACACCGCCGCCCGGCGCTGCGCGAAAGCGTCGAACATCTGGCGCAGGCCGTCGACGTTCTGGCTGCCGCCGCTCATGCGCCCCATCACCGACTGGGTGCGGTACGGCGCCGCCGGCCGCACCGAGGTGCTGACGGTGCGGCGGCTGGCCTGGTCGCCGTAACGGGCGTCGAACACCAGCGGCGCATCGCCCAGCACGGCTTTGGCGCGCAGGCGGAAGGTGATAACGCCTTCGCGTTTTTCCGCCAGCGTCAGGCTTTGCGTCGCGTTGCCCACCACCTCCAACTGCGGCGGCGGCGTCAGCAGGACGTTGATGGCCACCGACCGGCCGTTCAGCCCTTCGAGGTTGTTGCTGACGCCCAGGCTGACGTCGAACTCGTCGCCCGGCGCCACCATCGCCGGCACGTTCGGCGTCATGATAAAGCTGTCGCGCACCGTGGCGGCGGTTTGCGCCTTGCCGATTTTCTCCGGCGTCACCGAAATCGCCATAACGCGGATCTTGCCGTTGAAATAATCCGGCACCGGGTAGACGAACTGCTTCTCGCCGCTGACTTCGGTAATGCCGGACCAATAGGCCACCGGCTTGTCGCGCTTGCGTTTGAACGGGTTGAGGTTGAGATCCAGCCCTTCGCCCGCATCGCCGCCCGGCGCCGCGGTCAGCGCCATCAGCTTGCTGAATTCCGGCAGGATCAGATCGAGGATCTGCGAGCTGCTCACGTTGAGTTCGCGCTTGCTGAAGAAGAACTCCAGCGGATCCTTCAGGCGGTAACGCGCCACCTGCAGAATGCCCTCATCGACGGCGAACAGCGCCACCTGCTGCGGCGCATCGGTCTTGACCGTCATCGTCAGGTTTTCACCCGGCTTGATGACCTCCGGCGCCGTCACCTCGAGGCTGTTTTGGCGCGCCTTGGTGCTGATCTTGAACGGCATCACGCCGTAGCTCAGCGGGCTCATGAAGATCTCGCTGGAGTTGATGTCGCGCACGAACTGCACGTTGATGTAGCCGTTGCCCTCCATGCCGGCCGGCACTCGGATCGTCTGCACCGAGCTGGTGGTGTCAGTGTGGAACCACTGCCAGGCGTAAACCTTGTCCTTTTCAATGGTGATCAAACCGCTGCCGGTATAAGGCGCGTTGATCGCCACCTCGATCTCCTCGCCCGGCTGGTATTCCGCCTGGTTGAGTTTCAGCTTCAGTTCGGCATTGCGATCCAGCGAACGGCTCAGGTTGGCGTTGCCGGCCACGCTGTAGGCGACGCGATTGAGCGTCTTGCCCTGCGCATCTTCAATCACCAGCACGAAGTCGCCCGGCTTATCGGTCGCCAGCCTCAGATCCGCGCCCTGCTCGCTCAGCGCCAGCGGCTGTTCCGACAGCTGCACTTCCTTCATCTTCGACTGGTATTTGTAAACGCCCGAATCCTGTTTGGTCAGCACCGAAATGTATTTCTGCTCGATTAACACCTGCTTCAGGTTCGGCATGGCGATCTGTTTCAGAGCCGGATCGATGGCGATCACGTTCAGATGCCGCTCCGCGTCGCGGTTGATGTAGCCCAGATCGCCGTCCGCCTTCACGCCGATCAGGTAATCGTAAGGGGAAACCAGCGTGCGGGCGGTAGCCGCCACCGAGCGCCCGCCGCCGGCGACGAACGCCTCCGACAGCAATTGCAGCTGATAGGTGGCGTCGGCGTAGGATTTCAGATCGAGCGGAATATCGGCCGCGCCGTGCTCATCGGTGGTGCGATCTTCCAGCTCGGTCTCGAACCCGTCGCTGTTTTGTCGGTTTTCATAGAACGCATAATCCGGGAAGCGATCGAAGCTCGGATACATCGGCCGCAGCGTCAGCCTGGTGGTCACGCGGCGATCCTGCGCCGGGGTGCCGAACAGGTTCTGCACATCGATGCTGGCCTTCAGCTCGGACGGTTTTACCCAGCCTTGCTGGCGGTCAGGCGTCAACGCCAGCTTCACTTTCAGCTGATCCGGTTCGAACTCCTTCACATTGACTGCGGTATGGCCGAGCAGCGTGGAGGTGTCGTTATTTTTGCCGATCAGATACAGATAGACGTTCCACTCGCCGGTAGGCGAATTTTCATCGGTGGTATAGCTCAGCTCGTTGAAACCGCTGGCGCCCAGCGTCAGCGGCACGGTGGACATCAGCTTGTCGCGCGGATCGCGGATTTCGGCGCGCACCGGCACGCCGGCCAGGCCAACGCCCCAGTCGGCGGCGCGGGTGATCAGGCCGATGTTAAAGGTATCCCCCGGCCGATAAACGCCGCGATCGGAGAACAGGTAGCTGCTGAGCGTGCGCGGATCGGTCGGCGTTTGTTCACCGGCAACGTCGAAGCGCGAGAAATCCAGCCCGCGATCGTTATAGCTGCCGGTTGGCAGGAAGGAGACATCCCCTTCTTTCTCCACCAGGAACATCACCGGCTGGCGCTCGTTGGTGTAGACATCCAGCGCCGGGAAACGCACGTGGCCATCGGCGCCGGTGGTTTGGCTGAGCAACGTCACGCCGTTTTTGGCCACCACCGACACGGTGGCGCCGCTGACCGGCGCGCCGCTTTGGATCGACTGCACAAAGACGTCGCGCGTCTTGTCCTGCGAGCTCTTGGCGACGATGCCCAGATCGGTCACCACCACAAAGCGCGAATCGCCGACGTCGGGCTGCTCTTCCCCTTCGCTCTCATCCTGTTCCTGATCCTGCTCGGCGCCCGCCTCTTCGGCCGCCGGCTTTCGGTTCGGCTGCCATTCAGACAGCGTCAGCAGGAACACCCCGCGATGGGAACTGGCGTTGGTGGAGAGATAGCGGGAAAGATCGATGCCCTGATAGTTCACTTCCCCCGGCCGCTCGTTGTTGAGCGCCGTCTGGTATTTGAAATGCTCGGTGAAATATTCGTCGTTGAGCCGGTTGAATTCCGTGGAGGAGTATTCCCGGCTTTTGAAGGAGACGATGTGCTGCAGCTGGCTCGGGATCACCCGCTTGATGTCCAGCCGCAGGCCCGCCACGTTGCGCGCCGCCACGCTGATCTGCTTGTCGCCGTTGACCGACAGCAGCGAGCCCTGCGACATGAACTGCAGCGATTTCGGGAACTCCGGCACTTCGACCACGCGGTAAACCTTCTTCGGCATTTTGTAACCGCCGGCGGAAACCAGCTGGTTATCGATCTCGAGCAGCACAAAGCGGTGCGCCGGGGCGTCGAAACGGAAGCTGAACTGCGGTTGGTAGGCCTCTTCCGCCTCGTTAAGCGTCAACGGCAGCGACGTCGCCTGCGCCAGCACGTTTTTACCAACGCTGTCGACCGTCCATTGATAGAAATCGTCGGCATCGTTGGCGGCCTCGGCATCGCTCGGATCGTGCTGCGGCAGCAGCCAGGCTCTCGCGGCCCGCGCCAGCGCTTTATCCTTCACCGCATCGCTGAAACCGACCACCAGGGCACGCTGCCCTTGGCCGCCGTCGGTGTCCACTACCTGGACGCTGGCGTCGCTCAGCGCCAGGCTGTACAGCGTCGGTACTTTGACCCAGTTGCTTTTCGCCTCTTCGACCGCATTGCCGGCCGCCGTCGATTTAACGCCCTTGCCGACGGTTAGATGCACCGCGCCGCCCTGATCCAGCGCCTGCAGCGGCTCGGAATGCACCCAGGCGTTCAGTTTTTTCTCGTCATAGACCAGAGAGAAATTCAGCTTCTTCTCGGAGGTGGCGCTGCCTTCTTTCAATCCCAGTGAAATCTGTTTTTCAAAGCTGCCGACGTCAACCGGCGCGTTGAACTGCAAATTGAAGATCGCGCTGCGTTTTTGCGCATTTTGCGGATCGCGGTAATACTCGGCCTGCCCCAGGCGATAATCGAACGCGGGCACGGTGAAGGCATAACGGGTTTTGGCGAGCTTGACCTGCGGCGCCAGCAACGTGGCGGGCTCAAGGGTCACCTCATATTTCGCGCCCATCGGCAGCGGCTTTTTCGCCGTGAACACCAGTGTCGACTCATTGCTCCATGCCCACTGCCCTTCCGCCGACGGTTTCAGAGTGATGCCGGTGCTCACGGTTTTGCCCGCCGCGGTTATCGGCGCAGCCGAGCCGCTGAAGGTCAGGCTCACCGTTTGCGGCGCCTGCCGGGCGGCGGCGTAGTCTATCGGCTCAGGGTTGGACAACTCGGCGTTGATCTCCTGAACCACCATCGGCGCCGGTTCAATCGGTTGGGGCCGGTTTTGCCACCAGTGCCAACCGTAAAATGCGCCGCCCGCAACGCCTGCCAGCAGCAGCAGGCTCAGACCGACCGCTTTCGGGTGTTTATCCACGCCGCTTTCCAGCCGCAAAAAACCGCGCGGCAGTGCAGCCCACCAGGCCGGCGCACGCCAGCTGAGGTTGCCGACCAGCGGTCTCAGCAACCGCCCCAACAGCGACAACGCCCCGCCCAGCAGGAGACAAACGCCCTTAACCAGGGTAAAAGGCAAACGCAGGATAAACCTTAATAAATCCATTATTGCAGCACCTCATCATCCTAATGCAGCTCCCGGTCAACCGCCGCGGTTAAACCGAGCCGAAAGACGCCGTCGGCTCTCCTGCCCGGCATCCGCGCGAGTACTCTACACTGCCGGGCGGCAAAAATCTGCGCGCCGCCGGCGCATTACGGCTCTTTATTCAACATCAAATCCAGCTGCTGCAGCAGCACCAACAGCGGCAGACTGCTCGGTTCACGATCTTTCAACGCCTCTTCGAAATAAGGCGTGATGGCGAAGCGCGTCGGCAACGGCGCCTCGGCGTCCAACAATGCATACATGCGCGGCAAGAACACCCACTGCAGCCAGGCTTCGGCCGACATGCTGTCGATGCAGAACGGCTCGGTGCTGGAGAAAGCCTCATGCTCAGGGGGCGCGGCCTGCCACAGCGCCAGATCGCGCATGGATTGTTCAATCGCCTGCAAACTGCGGCGCACCTGGTTATGTATACTCATCTGCATTCCCGATCTCTTTTCATCATGGTATTCAGCGCTCTGGCTGAAAGGCGGCAAAGCATAGCATTTTTATAGCCCAAATTCGGCGCGCCTGAGACAGCTCGCCGTTTTTATCTGGTGACGTTCGCCGTCGCGCGGCACAATAGGCCCACCGAATTCACCACACAGATAAAGATTCATGTCCTTAATAACAGAGAAAAAAAACCACGCGACGCCCGGTAAGGCCATGTTGGCCTCGGTCACCGGTTATGCCATGGACGGGTTTGACCTGCTGATCCTAGGCTTTATGCTGCCGGCCATCAGCATCGAATTGGGATTATCCTCATCGGCCGCCGGTTCGCTGGTCACCTGGACGCTGATCGGCGCGGTGCTGGGCGGCGTGATCTTTGGCCACCTCAGCGATCGTTTCGGCCGTATCCGGGTACTCACGATCACCATCCTGATGTTTTCCCTGTTTACCGGCCTGTGCGCCGTGGCGCAAGGCTATTGGGATCTGCTGGCCTATCGCACCCTGGCGGGCATCGGGCTGGGCGGCGAGTTCGGCATCGGCATGGCGCTGATCGCCGAAGCCTGGCCGGCGGAGAAGCGCAACCGCGCTTCGGCTTACGTCGGCATGGGCTGGCAGTTGGGGGTGCTGGCGGCCGCTTTCCTGACGCCGCTGCTGCTGGAACACATCGGCTGGCGCGGCATGTTCCTGGTCGGCCTGCTGCCGGCGCTGGCGTCATTCCTGATCCGCCGCACGCTGGGCGAACCGGAGGAATTCGTGCGGCAGAAAGACGCCGGGCAGCCGCTTTCCTTCCTGCAGCGTTTGCGCCTGCTGTTTAAGGATCGCGCCACCGGCAAGGCCAGCATCGGCATCTTCATTCTCTGTTCGGTGCAGAACTTCGGTTACTACGGGCTGATGATCTGGATGCCGACTTACCTGGCGAAAAACTTTGGTTTCTCGCTCACCAAGTCCGGCCTGTGGACAGCGGTGACGGTCGTGGGCATGACGTTCGGCATCTGGCTGTTTGGCGTGCTGGCCGACCGCTTCGCCCGCTGGAAGATTTTCGTGCTGTATCAGGTCGGCGCGGTGGTGATGGTGATCGGCTACGCCCAGTTGAGCGACCCGATGCTGATGTTGTTCGCCGGCGCCGTGATGGGCATGTTCGTTAACGGCATGATAGGCGGCTACGGCGCGTTGATTTCCGATACTTACCCGGTACAGGCGCGCGCCACCGCGCAAAACATCCTGTTCAATCTCGGGCGCGGCGTCGGCGGCCTGGGGCCATTGGTGATCGGCGCGCTGGTGACGCAGGTGTCGTTCACCGCCGCTATCAGCCTGCTGGCGGCGATTTACCTGCTGGATATCTACGCCACGCTGTTCCTGCTGCCGAAAAAACAGGGCGCAGGCGATACGCTGGGCGCGATTGGTTAACGCTGGCGATGGATTAAGCAGAGAAGCACACACGGCGGGATAGAACAAAAAGTTGGGGGCACTGCGCTAACAGTGCCCCCGGTTCGTTTTATAGCCATCCCGCTACACAGTGTGCTCCCTGCTCAATCCTTGAAAACTTTTCCTGCGGCCATCCTGACCAAGTGGTCCTTGCATCATCCTGCAGCATCGTCCTGACGCGGTTCCTCAGCCTTCCTGACCCGCCGACAGTCCTGTGCCGGCTCTCAATCTCCGTCCTGGAGGTGTCCCTGGTTTCTATCCTGAAACATCCTGGGCATCTCCTGACGCCATCCTTCGCTCTTGCCTGAGCGCATCCCTTTCTTCGTCCTGAAGCTGCATCATCCTGATGCTTTCCTGCTCCGCCGGTTCCGTTCCGGTAACGATAAGATCGCTTAAATTCCCCGGAATCACAAGGGTTTGGGAGGCGTCTCACACTAAATTAAGCCTAAGAGTTATCCTAAAGAAATTCTAACCAATTGATCTGGATAACAATAATCTCATAGTCTGGAAAAAGGTGGGAAAAATTAAGAGCGATCTCTCACAGCCCGTGTGAGAGATCTCTCACACGGGCGACGGCGAATCCGCCGCACTTCAGTCCAGCACCGGGCGCAGCGCATCGAGGAAATTCCCCAGCGTCGCCGCCAACAAGGTGCGCTTATCGCTGCCGAATTGTTCCAGCACCACGTTGCCGCTAACGTTGCACAGCGACACCATCGTCATCTCGGATTCGGTGGTCGCCAGGAACAGCGTTGGCGACAGCTTGAGACGTTTTTGCGTCACCAGATGACCGATCAGGTTCTCCTGCAGGCGGATAAAATCCTCCTCGCTCCAGACCTGCAGCAGGCTCAGGCGATGCTCCCCAAATTGCGCGCTCATGTCGCCCGCGTATTGCTGCGTGTAAAAACGGTGCGCATCCGGCTGCAAACGCAGCTCCAGCGCGGCTTCTACCTTCTCCAGCGTCGCCTCCGGCTCGAAAGGCTGCGGCAACCACAGCACCTCGTCCTCGCGATTCTCCACGATGCAGGGCGACGGCACGCCGTACAATGCCTGGCTGGCCGGCGCGTGGCCGCGCGCTTGCTGCCACAACTCGACATAGCGTTGAGTGAATTCACGCAGAGCGTGCGATACATCATGGTCCATATTCTTTCTCGCATACGTTAAACTGACGGCCATTGTACCTATCTCTGAGCGAGGTGACAGCAGATGTCCTCCTATCAAGACCACCAGGCCCTGTCAGGGCTGACGCTGGGCAAACCCACCGCCTACCGCGATCGCTACGACGCCACGTTGCTGCAGGCGGTGCCGCGCAGCATGAACCGCGAGCCGCTGGGGCTGTATCCCGACAACCTGCCCTTCCACGGCGCGGACATCTGGACGCTGTACGAACTCTCCTGGCTGAACGCCAACGGGCTGCCGCAGGTGGCGGTCGGCGAGATCAGCCTCAACGCCGACAGCCTGAACCTGATCGAATCGAAAAGCTTCAAACTGTATCTCAACAGCTTCAACCAAACCCCGTTCGCCGATTGGGAAACGGTGCGCAGCACCCTGCAGCGCGATCTGTCTGCCAGTGCCCAGGGCGAGGTAAGCGTCACCCTGTTCAGCGTCGAGCAGCTGGAAGGCACGCCGATCGCCCGTCTGGCCGGCGACTGCATCGACCAGCAGGATATCCGCATCGACAATTATGAGTTCAACGCCGACTACCTGCTGAACGCCGCCGGTGAAGAGGTGGTGGACGAGCAATTGGTCAGCCACCTGCTGAAGTCCAACTGCCTGATCACCCATCAACCGGACTGGGGCTCGGTGCAGATAAGCTACCGCGGCGGCAAGATCGATCGCGAAGCGCTGCTGCGCTACCTGGTCTCCTTCCGCCACCACAACGAATTCCACGAGCAGTGCGTCGAGCGCATCTTCAACGATCTGATGCGCTACTGCCGGCCGCAAAGCCTGACGGTTTACGCCCGCTACACCCGCCGCGGCGGGCTGGACATCAACCCGTGGCGCAGCAACGTCGTATTCGCTCCCGCACACGGCCGCCTGGCGCGCCAATAAGTGCGAAACATTGCTCAACAAATGAGCTAACGAGCGGTTTATGTTGGTAAAAGCCCAGGGACGGCGGTAAGGTTAAAACGAGGCTGCGGCCGGGCAGAGCGCCCGCTGCGCCGCAGCACGCCAACCATAACGAGATGCTGTTTTGCTGCGTATGGATTACTACCGCCCCGCACCGGGTGCAAAGGAGTTACCTTGATTACACACATCAGCCCGCTTGGCTCTATGGATTTATTGTCGCAGCTGGAAGTAGACATGCTGAAGCGCACCGCCAGCAGCGACCTGTACCGCCTGTTCCGCAACTGTTCGCTGGCCGTGTTGAACTCCGGCAGCCAAACCGACAACAGCAAACAGCTGCTGTCGCGCTATGAAACCTTCGACATCAACGTGCTGCGCCGCGAGCGCGGGGTGAAGCTGGAGCTGGTCAACCCGCCGGAAGAGGCGTTCGTCGACGGCCGCATCATCCGTTCGCTGCAGGCCAACCTGTTCGCCGTGCTGCGCGACATCCTGTTCGTGCACGGCCAAATCGCCAGCGCCGGCCGTTTCCAACACCTGAACCTGGAAAACTCGGCCCACATCACCAACCTGGTGTTCTCGATCCTGCGCAATGCGCGCACGCTGCATCTGGATGAAGATCCCAACATGGTGGTGTGCTGGGGCGGGCACTCGATCAACGAGAACGAATATCTGTACGCGCGCAAGGTCGGCAGCCAGCTGGGCCTGCGCGAGCTCAACATCTGCACCGGCTGCGGGCCGGGCGCCATGGAAGCGCCGATGAAAGGCGCGGCGGTCGGTCACGCGCAGCAGCGTTACCGCAACAGCCGCTTCATCGGCATGACCGAGCCGTCAATCATCGCCGCCGAGCCGCCTAACCCGCTGGTGAACGAGCTGGTGATCATGCCGGACATCGAAAAACGCCTGGAAGCCTTCGTGCGCATCGCGCACGGCATCATCATCTTCCCGGGCGGCGTCGGCACCGCCGAAGAGCTGCTGTACCTGCTGGGTATCCTGATGAACCCGGAGAACAGCGAACAGGTGCTGCCGCTGATCCTGACCGGGCCAAAAGAGAGCGCCGACTACTTCCGCGTGCTGGACGAGTTCATCATGAACACGCTGGGCGACGCCGCGCGCCGTCACTACACCATCATCATCGACGATCCGGCGGAAGTAGCACGGCAGATGAAAAAAGCCATGCCGCTGGTGAAGGAAAACCGCCGCAACACCGGCGACGCCTACAGCTTCAACTGGTCGATCCGCATCGCGCCGGATCTGCAGCTGCCGTTCGAGCCGACCCACGAGAACATGGCGAACCTCAACCTGTATCCGAACCAGCCGCCGGAGCAATTGGCCGCCGCGCTGCGCCGCGCCTTCTCCGGCATCGTGGCCGGCAACGTGAAGGAAAACGGCATCCACGCCATTGAGCAGTTCGGCCCGTACAAGCTGCACGGCGAACCGCAAATGATGAAGCAGATGGACAGCCTGCTGCAGGGCTTTGTTGCCCAGCACCGTATGAAGCTGCCGGGCAGCGCCTATGTGCCCTGCTACGAAATCGTCGCCTGACCCTCAATCCCGGGCGGCGTTACGGCCGCCCTGTTTTTTCTGACCTTACCGCCCATGATGATACACCTACTGATTGTCGACGCCCTGAACCTCATCCGCCGCATTCACGCCGTGCAGGGCTCCCCTTGCGTCAACGCCTGCCGCCACGCGCTGCAGCAGTTGCTCCAGCACAGCCGCCCGACCCACGCGGTGGCGGTATTCGACGAGGACGACCGCAGCGACAGCTGGCGCCACCAAATTCTGCCGGACTACAAGGCCGGGCGCTCGCCGATGCCGGAAAACCTGCAGCAGGAGATGCCGCAGCTGCGCGAAGCCTTTGCCGAACTGGGCGTCGCCAGCTGGCATTCGCCCGGCAATGAGGCGGACGATCTGGCGGCCACGCTGGCGGCGAAGGTCGCCGGCGGCGGCCACCAGGTGACCATCGTCTCCACCGACAAAGGCTATTGCCAACTGCTGGCGCCGAACGTACAAATTCGCGATTACTTCCAGAAACGCTGGCTGGATATGCCTTTCGTGCAACAGGAGTTTGGCGTGCAGCCGCAGCTGCTGCCGGACTACTGGGGGTTGGCGGGGATCGGCAGCAGCAAGATCCCCGGCGTGGCCGGCATCGGACCGAAAACCGCCGTGCTGCTGCTGCAGCAGTCGGGCAGTCTGGACGGGCTTTATCAGCACCTGGAGCAGGTGCCGGAAAAATGGCGCGGTAAGCTGGAGCAGCACCGCGAGCTGGCCTACGTCAGCAAACGGGTCGCCACGCTGCGCACCGATCTGTCGCTGGACGGCAACCTGCAGCAGCTGCGCCTGCCGATACAATAAGGGCGCTGCAAGCAGCGCCCTTCATCAACGCTTCACGCGGTTAATCGCGCTCGTCGCGGCGGCCCGGCACCGCCGACCACATGCGGCGCACGTGTACGGTGATCTCTTCGCGATCGTGATACAGCTGCTTGGCGTGCACTTCAGCGCTGATGCCGGCGGCGCCCAGCGCTTCGCGGATGCTCATCAGGTTTTGCGACACTTCCTCGTAGCGCTTTTTCATCGGCAGCTTGAGGTTAAAGATCGCTTCACGGCACCAGCCTTTCACCAGCCACTGAATCATCAGGCTGGTCACCTTCGCCGGTTTCTCCACCATATCGCACACCAGCCAGTAGATCTTGCTGCTGTTCGGCTCGAACTTGAAGCCGTCGGCGCGGTGGTGCGTCACCTGGCCGGTTTCCATCAGGCTCGGTGCCATCGGGCCGTTATCCACCGAATGCACCATCATGCTGCGTTTCACCAGCTGATAGGTCCAGCCGCCCGGGCAAGCCCCCAGATCGACCGCGTGCATGCCGCTGGCCAGGCGCTCGTCCCACTCGTCGGCGGGGATGAACACATGGAACGCTTCTTCCAGCTTCAGCGTCGAACGGCTCGGCGCATCAGCCGGGAAACGCAGACGCGGAATGCCCATATAGAACGGTGAGTTGTTGTTGCTGTAGGAGTAACCGACGTAACAGCAGCCCGGCGCGATGAAAAATACATGCACCACCGGGCGAGTCGGGTTCTCGCGCGCCATCAGCACCTTCTGCTCGCGCATCGCGGCGCGCAGCGGCACCGTCAGCTTGCGGCAGAACTTCATCAGCTCTTTGCTTTCGTTGGTGTCCGGCACTTCCACCCGCAGCTCGCCGCCGCGATCGACCACGCCGATCAGCATGCCGACGATCGGCGATACCCGATCTTCCGGCGGCAGATCGCGCAGCAGCTCCCCCACCACGATCATCTGGCGGGCGAAAATCAGTTCGCGGAACGGAATTTCCCGCGCCAGACGGTCGGCATCGTCCGGCTGATAGCATTCGAACAACACGTAACCGCTGTGCTCTTTTACCCGCGCAAAGCCGTAAATCTCCAGCTGGGCGGCTTTATCGGTGATCTCCGCCGCACACTCTTTTTCGAAGCCGGGGCGGCAGTACAACGCAATCTTATTCATGGCGCTCGGCCTTTTTCCTCAGACGCAAAGCGCCAATCAACATCAATATCCAGCCGATCAAGAAGCACACGCCGCCAACCGGCGTGATATATACCCAGACCTTCAGGTGCGACAGCGCCAGGCAATAGAGGCTGCCGCTGAACAACACGGTGCCGAACGCCAACAGCGCTCCGCTCCAGTAAAACCACAGGCTCACGCGGCGCTGCATCGCGACCGCCAACGCCAGGATGGCCAGGGTATGGAACCCCTGATATTCCAGCCCGGTGCGGATCCAGGCCATTTCGTTGGCGCCCAGCGTGCCGCTTAACACATGCGCGCCGAATGCGCCCAACGCGACAAACACAAAGCCGCTGATAGCGGCGAAAACCAGCATGGAACGGCTGCTCATCGTGATCTATCCCATTAAAAATCACCGGCCGCGGCAAGGCGGCGGCCGGCCTTATTGTTCGTAGCGGAAGCGGAACTTCTCTTGTTCGCTGGCGGCGCGCGCCAGGATCCACTGCCGGAAGGCGGCTATTTTACCCAGTTCTGCCTGGCTGTCATGACATACCAGATAAAAAGCGTTTTTACTGACCAACACATCGTTGAACGGGCACACCAGGCGACCGGCTTCGATCTCGGTTTGCGCCATCACGTTATTCACCAGCGCCACGCCCTGGCCGTGCACCGCCGCCTGCACAACCATGGCGCTGTGGCTGAAGATCGGCCCCTGCTGCACATTGATGTGTTGCAACCCCAGCTGGCGCGTATAGGCCAGCCAGTCACGGCGTGAAACGTCATGCAGCAACGTATGATAAGCCAGATCGTCTGCGGTTTTCAGCGGATGATCGCCGGTCAGCAGGCTCGGCGAACAAACCGGCAGCAGATATTCCGCATACAGGCGCTCGGCGCGCAGCCCCGGCCAATTGCCGCGGCCGTAGAAAATCGCCACATCGACGTCGTCCGCCAGCTTGTCTTCTTCGCGGTCCACCGCCTGGATGCGCACATCGATCCCCGGATAAGCTGAGTTAAAGCCGGAAAGGCGCGGCACCAGCCACTGAATGGCGAAGCTCGGCGGCAGACTGACGGTCAATGCCCCCTTGGCGCTGCGCGCCTGCAGCTTGCGCGTCGCCTCGTTGATCGAAGAGAAGATCTCCTTGATATCGAGGTAGTAACTTTGCCCCTCTTCGGTCAGCAGCAGCGAGCGGTTGCGCCGACGAAACAGCTTCAGCCCGAGGAAGTCCTCCAGCGACTTGATCTGGTGGCTCACCGCGGCCTGGGTCACGAACAGCTCTTCCGCCGCCTTGGTGAAACTCAGGTGGCGAGCGGCCGCATCGAACACGCGCAGCGCATTGAGGGGAGGTAAGCGTTTAGACATTAAATTAGCTACTTTTGTGTAACATTAATCCGAATGATTCGGCGCCGAAAATCGGGCGGCTTTGCGTGGCAAGCCATCGGTAAACGCTAACGGCGTATTGCCATTAGTTTTTTTTATCCGAGCCATTATAATTTGTCCGTTGAGGATGCGCCAGCAAATACCTATAGTGGCGGCACTTCCCGGGCCGGAACGAAAAGGGAGTGGGTGTCGAGGACGCCGATGAACTTTTGGCTTGTGGTTGTGATGTTGTGTTTGCAAATTGTCCGGCGATTCCGGACATGGTAGCTAGGCTACTGTTTTTTCACTTCCTGTACATTTACCCTGTCTGTCCATAGTGATTTTATGCAGCACCGCAAAACTTGCGGTGCTTTTTTTTTGCCTGACGCTTATTGGTCGCTTTCAACCATCTCTTTCACATCGGCGCGGTTGATCTGTTGCTCGACGCCGTTGGCGTCTTTATAGCTGATCATGCCGGTGTCGTTGTCCACTTTAGGCTTGCCGTCAGCGACAATGGTGCGTCCGTCATTGGTATGCATCACGTAGTTGCTGGAACAGGCGGCCAGGGTGAACGTAAGCATCAGGGCAGAGAGAACTGCGGCTGTTTTCTTCATTGAGGACTCCTTTGTAGTTTTAAATGCTGATAAATACCTTTTATGTGTATATATGCGATTAATAAGCGCACGTTTAATAGCATAACAAACTTTCTCAGTTTTGCCAGGCGATAAGTCCTAATAGGCAGGATCGCTTGTCTCCGGCGGCAAAATAGGACAGGATCACCCATCGACTCAAGCCAGTGACAATCAGGGTATGACGCCTTTTAACCCCAGCCTTTTTCGCCAACAATTTCCCGCGCTCGCGCAGGACGGCATCTATCTGGACAGCGCTGCCACCGCGTTGAAACCGCAGGCGGTGATCGACGCCACGCAGCAGTTTTATCGCGACGACGCCGCCACCGTGCACCGCAGCCAGCATCGGGCGGCACAGGATCTGACCGCCCGTTTCGAGCAGGCGCGCGGCCAGGTCGCACGGTTGCTCAATGCGCCGTCGGCCGACGACATCGTCTGGACGCGCGGCACCACCGAGGCGATCAACCTGGTGGCGCAGAGCTACCTGCGCCCGCGTCTGCAGCCAGATGATGAAATTCTGGTGAGCGAAGCGGAACACCACGCCAACCTGATCCCCTGGCTGATGGTGGCGGAGCAAACCGGCGCGCGGGTGGTGAAACTGCCGATCGGCGCCGATCGGTTGCCGGATTTGACGCAGCTGCCCGCCCTGCTCAATGACAAAACCCGCCTGTTGGCGCTGGGGCAAATGTCCAACGTCACCGGCGGCTGCCCGGATCTGGCGCCGGCTATCGCGCTGGCCCATGCCGCCGGCGCGCGCGTGATGATCGACGGCGCCCAGGGCGTGGTACACGGCCCGGCCGACGTGCAGCGGCTCGACATCGATTTCTACGCCTTCTCCGGCCACAAATTGTATGGCCCGACCGGTATTGGCGCACTGTACGGCAAAGCCGAGCTGCTGGCACAGATGGCGCCGTGGCAAGGAGGGGGAAAGATGCTAACCCAGGCGTCGTTCGACGGCTTTACCCCGCAAAAGCCGCCGCACTGCTTCGAAGCCGGCACGCCGAACATCGCCGGCGTGTTGGGGTTGGCCGCCGCGCTCACCTGGCTCAGCGAACAGGACATGGCGGCGGCAGAGCGCTACAGCCGCGAGCTGGCGGACCGGGCGGAACAGCGGTTGGCGCAGCTGCCGGGGTTTCGCAGCTTCCGCAGTTCCGGTTCCAGCCTGCTGGCGTTCGACATCGCCGGCGTACACCACAGCGACATCGTCACGCTGCTGGCGGAGCAAGGCATTGCGCTGCGCGCCGGCCAGCACTGCGCGCAGCCGCTGATGGCGGCGTTAGGCGTCAGCGGCACGCTGCGCGCGTCGTTCGCTCCCTACAATACTCAACAGGACGTCGATACGCTGGTCAGCGCGTTGACTCACGCCCTCGATCTGCTGGCCGACTGACTTGACTCCCGGAGACGCTATGCTCGCCCCTCATCCTTTTGGCCGAGAGATCACCGCCGACGCGTTGATCGCCACCTTCAGCACGCTGAAACAGTGGGAAGACCGCTACCGCCAGCTGATTATGCTCGCAAAACGGCTACCGCCGCTGCCGGAAGCCTTGCGCAGTGAAGAAATGGCATTGAGCGGTTGTGAAAACCGCGTCTGGCTGGGGCACCAGTTGCTGGAAGACGGCACGCTGCATTTCTATGGCGACAGCGAAGGCCGCATCGTGCGCGGCCTGCTGGCGGTGCTGCTGACCGAAGTGGAAGGGAAAACGCCGCCGCAGATCGCCGCATTGGATCCGCTGGCGTTATTCGACCGCCTGGCATTGCGCGCGCAGCTGAGCGCCACCCGCGCCAGCGGCCTGGCGGCGTTGGCCGCCGCCGTAAAGGCGATCGCCGCCCGTTACGCCTGACGCGCCGCCTTCGCCACCATCTTTTTCAGCGCGTGCGACACGGCGACGAAGCCGAAGGTGGCGGTAACCATGGTCGCCGCGCCGAAACCTGCGCTGCAATCCATTCTTTTCGGCCCTTCCGCCGTGCTGCGCGAAGCGCATACCGAGCCGTCCGGCTGCGGATAAACCAGCGGCTCGCTGGAGAAGACGCAGTCGATGCCCAACTTGCCCTTGCCGTTTTTCACCACGTTGAAATCGTGCTTCAGCCGCTCGCGCAGTTTGGCGGCCAGCGGATCCTGAATGGTCTTCGCCAGATCGGCCACTTCGATTTTAGTCGGGTCTATTTGCCCGCCGGCGCCGCCGGTAGTCACCACCGGGATCTTGAAACGGCGGCAGTAGGACAGCAGCGCCGCCTTCGGCCGCACGCTGTCGATCGCGTCGATGACGTAGCTGAAGTTATGGTCCAGCAGCTCGGCGACGTTGTCCGGGGTAATGAAATCATCGATGCAGGTCACCCGGCATTCCGGATTAATCGCCAGGATGCGCTCCGCCATCACCTCGGTTTTGGATTGCCCGACATGCTGACGCAATGCGTGGATTTGACGATTGGTATTGGTGACGCAGACATCATCCATGTCGATCAGGGTGATGGCGCCGATGCCGGTGCGCGCCAGCGCCTCAGCCGCCCAGGAACCCACGCCGCCGATGCCGATCACGCAGACGTGTGCCTGCGCGAACACCGCCAGCGCCTGCTGGCCGTACAACCGCGCCGTGCCGCCGAAACGCTGCAGATAGGCTTCCGAATAAGCTGTGCTCATAACGCTTTAATTACCTTCGTAATGCAAATGATAAGGGCCGGAAAATCCGGCCCTTGCGGGTCAATCTTTTCACACCGCGCGCGTTTACCGGGTGGCCAACAACGAACCGCCGCCGTTTGACTGATTGGCGCTGAACAGCTGGCCGCCGCCATTGTTCTTCAGCACCCAGACGCGGCCGTAGTGGTTGTAGTACCCCGCCGAGTGGCCGGCTTCCGGCCCGATGCCCTGATACATGTCAAAATGCTGGCCCTTGATGGCGCCGCCCACGTCGAGCGCGACCATCAGACGCATCTCGTATTTTCCCGTGAATTTACCCTTGTTGTCCAGCAGCGGCACTTCGGCCAGCAGCGTGGTGCCCGCCGGGATCAGCGAACGGTCGGAAGCCACCGAGGCTTTGGCGATCAGCGGCACCGCACTGGCGCCTTTCACCGGCGCAAAAGCTTCCGGGCGGAAGAACACGAACGACGGGTTCTGCTCCAGCAGCTCACGCACCTCTGCGGCGCTGTGGGTATCCGCCCACTGACGGATCGCCTGCATCGACATGTCCGCCTTGGCCACTTCGCCGCGATCGATCAGCACCTTGCCGATGCTGCGATAGGCGTGGCCGTTCTTGCCGCCGTAGCCGAAGAACACCAGCGGCTGGCCGTTGCCGTAGTCGACATAACCGCTGCCCTGGACTTCCATCATGAAGTTGTCCATCAGCGAGTTGGTGTAAGCGATGATATAGCGATCGTCGAGCGCGCCGGAGTAGATGCCCGCGCGATCCGGCAAGCGGCCCTTGCCCTTCGGCGGCATGCGGTACAGCGGATAGCGGAACTCGCCCTGTTGGGTATAGCGCGCCTGCACCACCGGCGTATAGTAGCCGGTAAACTGCACGTTGCCGTAATTGTCGACGCCTTCCATCTGGTAAGCGCTGAGGCCGTACTGGCTCAGCATGCGCGTGTCGGCACCGGACGCCATCCAGCTTTGCACCGCCTGATAGGTGCTGTTGTTGCGGTTAAACAGCGAAGGCGACGCGTACTTGATCTCCATCAGCTGATCCGAGTAATCCTTGGCGTTGACCGGCGAACCTTTGGCGTTGGGCTGATTGACCAGCTCCAGCGATTGATCCAGACGGCCGTCCTTATATTGCTGACCCCGATCGGTCGGCTTGGACGAACAGCCCGCCAACACCGCCACCATCAACCCGCCCAGCAGGTATTTGCCCCAACGTCCTTTCATCGCGCACACTCTCAAACTGATATGATCTACCGGCTGAACGATAACAAACGCTCATTGATAAAGGAATCGCTGCAAATAAAAAAAGCCGCACGGAGGATGGTGATGAAAAAGAAGGCAAATTGCGGGCAAATTCAGCAGAAAAACGGGTTTAGGGCAATAAAATGCAAAAAGGGTTTGCAACAAAACGCATGGAGAGTATAGTGCGCATCCATCGGACGCGGGGTGGAGCAGCCTGGTAGCTCGTCGGGCTCATAACCCGAAGGTCGTCGGTTCAAATCCGGCCCCCGCAACCAACCGATGCCGCATTGGCGGTATTTTTCGTTTGGTTTCGATAACAAAGTATTACACGGACGCGGGGTGGAGCAGCCTGGTAGCTCGTCGGGCTCATAACCCGAAGGTCGTCGGTTCAAATCCGGCCCCCGCAACCAACCGAATGTCGTACCAGCGGCATAACATGAACGGTGGTTTCGTCGTAATACCGCATCAAGACGGACGCGGGGTGGAGCAGCCTGGTAGCTCGTCGGGCTCATAACCCGAAGGTCGTCGGTTCAAATCCGGCCCCCGCAACCAACTCTTGATGACAACAGATAAGCACCCTGACGGGTGTTTTTTTGTATCTGCAATCCGCGAAAACAGCCGGACTCGCGCCCGGCCCTGCCGTTATCGACTCGCCAGCGCGCCGCCGTTGGCGAAATAAGCCTTGATGCCCGCCAGAATCGACTCCGCCACCTGCTGCTGGAAATGGCTGGTGCGCAGCTTGCGCTCCTCTTCGATGTTGCTGATAAACGCCGTTTCCACCAGGATCGACGGGATATCCGGCGCCTTCAACACCGCAAAACCGGCCTGATCGACGCGATTCTTGTGCAACCGGTTGATTTTGCCCATCCGGTTCAACACTTCCTTGCCGAATTTCAGGCTGTCGTTGATGGTCGCGGTCTGGATCAGATCGAACATGGTGTGGTCGAGATAGCGGTCGCCGCTCTTGCTGACGCCGCCGATTTGGTCCGAGGCATTCTGCGTCTGCGCCAGGAACTTGGCCGCCGAACTGGTGGCGCCTTTGGTGGACAATGCGAACACCGATGACCCGCGCGCCGAGCGGCTGGTGAAGGCGTCGGCGTGAATCGAAACGAACAGATCGGCACGCTGCTTGCGCGCCTTGGCGACGCGCACCTTGAGCGGAATAAACACGTCTTCATTACGCGTCATGAACACTTTCATGTTCGGCTCGCGCTTGATCATGGCGCTCAGCTTGCGGGCAATCTGCAGCACGATGTCTTTCTCGCGCGTCTTATACTTGCCGATCGCACCGGGATCTTCGCCGCCGTGGCCGGGATCCAGCATGATGACGATCGGCCGATCGCGCCCCGCTTTACCGGCCTGCGGCGCTTCCGGCGGCAGCGTGCGCTCCAGATCGCCCTTGTTGTAATCTTCCAGTAACGCCAGTAGCGGATCATACTCCTCGCCGCCGCTGCCACCCTTGGTCGGGTAGAGATCCATCACCAGACGGTTGCGATACTCCGGCACCGGCGCCAGCGTGAAAATATGCGGGCTGACGCTTTGTTTGAGCTCCAGCACCAGCCGCACGGTATTCTGATCGAACTGGCCGACGCGCGCCTGCTTGAGATAAGGATCGTCGGCGCGCACCTGCCCGGCGATGCCTTTCAGCACGCTGTTGAGATGCACGCCTTCGATATCCACCACCACGCGATCGGGATTGGTCAGAGCGAACTGCTTGTATTTCAGCTCGACGTTGGATTCCAGCGTGACGCGGGTATAGGTGGAGGATGGCCAGACGCGCACGGCGATCACGTGCGATGATGCGGCGAAGCCCGTACGACTCACACTCAGCAACCAGCTGGCGGCAACGCCCTGTAATAAACGACGGCGGCCCAGATTGTGATTAGCGTTTGGCATGCGGCTCCGGCAGTAATAGCTGTTTACAACAGATGAAAAAAACACCAATGAAATGGGGATGCCGAAAACTTTAACCAATCATTCCAGCCCTGTCATCAGAAAATCTTTTTATGGTTTTTCAATTTATTAACGATTTAGCGCCCTTAGCGCACGCTTCATGACGATTTCCCACTTGCCATCGGCGCAATAAAAGAATAAAAATACAAAAATATCGTATAAATATGCAAAGAGGTTTGGCCGTGAAGGAACGTAGTACAGAGCTGGTGCAAGGATTCCGTCACTCAGTCCCCTATATCAACGCCCACCGCGGCAAGACGTTTGTCATCATGCTCGGCGGGGAAGCCATCGAACACGAGAATTTCTCCAACATCGTCAACGATATCGGGTTGCTGCATAGCCTGGGCATTCGCCTGGTGGTGGTTTACGGCGCGCGGCCGCAGATCGACGCCAATCTGGCGCAGCATAACTATGAGCCGATCTACCACAAGCATACGCGCGTGACCGACGCCCATACGCTTGAGTTGGTCAAGCAGGCGGCCGGTTTATTGCAGCTGGACATTACCGCCCGGCTGTCGATGAGCCTCAACAACACGCCGCTGCAGGGCGCGCACATTAACGTGGTCAGCGGCAACTTCATCATCGCGCAGCCGCTGGGCGTCGATGACGGCATCGACTATTGCCACAGTGGCCGCATTCGCCGCATCGATGAAGAAGCGATCCATCGTCAGCTCGACAGCAACGCCATCGTGCTGATCGGCCCGGTCGCGGTTTCGGTCACCGGCGAGAGCTTCAACCTGACTTCGGAAGAAGTCGCGACTCAGCTGGCGATCAAACTGAAAGCGGAAAAAATGATCGGTTTCTGCTCCTCGCAAGGCGTGACCGACGCAGAAGGCAACATCCTTTCCGAGCTGTTCCCCAACGACGCGCAGAAACGCCTTGAAGAGCTGGAGGAAGGCGGTGACTACCATTCCGGCACAGTGCGCTTCCTGCGCGGCGCGGTGAAAGGCTGCCGCAGCGGCGTGCGCCGCAGCCACCTGATCAGCTATCAGGAGGACGGCGCGCTGGTGCAAGAACTGTTCTCACGCGACGGCATCGGCACCCAAATCGTGATGGAGAGCGCCGAACAGGTGCGCCGGGCGACGATCAACGACATCGGCGGTATTCTGGAACTCATTCGGCCGCTCGAACAGCAGGGTATTCTGGTGCGCCGTTCGCGTGAACAGCTGGAGATGGAGATCGACAAGTTCACCATTATCGAACGCGACAACCTGACCATCGCCTGCGCGGCGCTGTACCCGTTCCCGGAGGAAAAAATCGGCGAGATGGCCTGCGTGGCGGTGCATCCCGATTACCGCAGCTCTTCGCGCGGCGAGATGCTGCTGCAGCGGGTGGAAAACCAGGCGCGGCAGATGGGATTGAAGAAGCTGTTCGTGCTGACCACCCGCAGCATCCACTGGTTCCAGGAGCGTGGATTCACCCCGGCGGAGGTCGACGTGCTGCCGATGCAGAAACAGGCGTTGTACAACTATCAGCGCCGTTCCAAAATCCTGCTGGCGGATCTGTAATCTCCGCGGCGCGGCCATTGCCGCGCCCCTTCAACGCTTATTCCGTTGCCTGCAGCCGTTCAGCCAATCCGCTGCGGCGCTGGGTCGGCATACGAATGGCCCGCAGCAGTACCGCGTCCGTGGCGTACAGTGAGAGCTGCTGACGCGCACGGGTGATCGCGGTATAGACCAGCTCACGCGTCAGCACCGGCAAGAAATGGTTCGGCAACACCAGAACCGTATGCTCAAATTCCGATCCCTGGGACTTGTGTACCGTCATGGCATAGGCGGTTTCATGCGCCGGCAAACGGCTCGGCTGCACCGACTTGATGCTTCCATCAGGCAGTTGGAAATGCACGCGCAGCTCGCCGCGCTCATCCGGCAGCGTAATGCCGATATCCCCATTGAATAACCCCAGCGCGCTGTCGTTGCGGCCGATCATCACCGGCCGCCCCCGATACCAGCGGCCGAGAACGCCCGGTTTGCGGTCGATCAGACCGGCGCGCTGCAGCCCGAGTTCAATACGTTCATTCAGGCCGGCAACGCCAAACGGCCCTTCACGCAGCGCGCACAGCACCTGGAAGCGGCTAAAGGCCGCCAGCACCGCCGCCGCATCCGCGCCCTCGGCGGCCAACCGCAAATAGTCGCGGTAGCCCGCCACGCACGCGTCCAACAGCGCCTGATACTCTTCGCTCGTCGCCAGCGCATAACCCGCGACATCGCCGAAACGGCCGTTTAATGCCGCCAGCGCGCGATCCCCAGCACCGGCATTGACCGCCAACGCCAATTGACCGATGCCGGATCGAGCGTCAAAACGGTAGCTCTTGCGCAGCAAACACAGGCTGTCGCGCACCGCCGCTTCCGCGTCGGCCTGCTGCCCTGCGAGCGAACAGCCGGTCAGGCGGCTCAGCTCTGCGGCACGCGCATCGCTGTATCCCTGCTCGGCAAAACGGCAAATGTCCCCCAGCACCGCGCCGGCCTCCACCGAGGCCAGCTGATCGCGATCGCCAAGGAAAATCACCCGCGCCCGATCGGGCAGCGCGGCAATCAGGCGCGCCATCATCGGCAGATCGACCATCGAGGCCTCATCCACCACCAGCACATCCAAATGCAGCCGGTTGCCGCGGTGATAGCGCATGCGTTGACTGTTCGGCTGCGCCCCCAACAGGCGGTGTAACGTCGCCGCCTCCGTCGGGAACAGCGCCTGCTGCGCCGGGGTCAACGCCAGCTGACGGCTGGCGCTGCCAAGCGACTCCGTCAGACGCGCCGCCGCCTTGCCAGTCGGCGCCGCCAGCTGAATGCGCAAGCGCGCGCTTTCATCCAACTGCACCAGCGCCGCCAACAGCTTGGCGACGGTGGTGGTTTTACCGGTGCCCGGCCCGCCGGAAATGACAGCAATGCGCCGCGTGGCGGCTACCGCGGCGGCGATCTTCTGCCAATCGGGTTCGTCGCTCGCCGAACCGAACAAGCGGTCGAGAATAGTGCGCAGTTCAGCCTCCGGCACCGCCAGCGACTCGCCTTCGCCGCCGATAAACGCCGCCACTTCACCTTCGTTTTGCCACATGCGCTGCAGATACAAGCGCGGCCCGCGCAGCACCAGCGGCGTAGCATCGCTGCCGTCCCCGACCGCAGCGCTGGCCGCCAGGCGCTGCTGCCAACGCTCGCTATCCGGTCGCCCGGCCGCCTCCCACACCGCCAGCGCCAGCGCCGGTTGGCGCCCTTCAAACAGCGTATCCGCCTGCAGCTGCTCCAGCATCAGACAGACGTGACCGGCCCCCGCCTCTGCGCTCAGGCAGGCGGCGGCCAGCAAAATATCGGGTTCGTCTTCGTTCGCCACCACGCGGGCGAACTGCACGTCCAGCGGGCGCAACACGCCAAGCGCCACCGCCTGCTCCAGCAGTGCGATCATGATCCATCCTCCGTCGCAGCAGCCTCGCCGCTGAACAAGCGATCCATCCCCGCCACCAGCTCAAACTCGGGAAGACAGGTGAAAATGCCGTTGCCCGGGTGCGCCGCATCCACGCCGCGCAGGAACAGATAAATCACCCCGCCGAAATGGCGCCGGTAATCGTAATCCGGCAGCCGATGACGCAGATAACGGTGCAGCGCCAGCGTATACAGCTGATATTGCAGATCGTAACGATGCTCCGCCATCGCCTGCTCCATCGCCGGCCGGGTATAGGCGCTGCTGTCTTCCCCCAACCAGTTGGACTTGTAGTCCAGCAGGTAGTATTTGCCCTGCCAACAGAACACCAGGTCGATAAAGCCTTTCAGCATGCCCTGCACCTGATGGAAATCCAGCGCCGGACAGCGGGCGGAAAGCGGATCGTAACGCTTCACCAGGGCATCGAGCTCCTTCGCCTGCAACAGCCGGTTGATCGGCAAATAGAACTGCAGCTCGGCCTGCTTGTGCTGCGGCGTTAGCGCCGCCAGCGTCACGCCGCTGCCATCGAGCGGCGTGTTGAGCAATACCTGCATCCACGCCAGCAAAATCGGCTGCCAGTGTTCAGCAAATCCTTGCTGTTGCAGCTGTGCCAGCAACCACTGTTCATCCAACGGCTGGGTGAAGTCCAGCGTTTCGAACAGGCTGTGCAGGAAGGTGCCGGGCGTTGCGCCGCGCGGGAAGGTATGCGGTGTGAGCGCTGGCTCACTCTCCTCACTCCGCTCCCCCGCAGCGTCGACATCCAGACGCGGCAACAGATCCTGCATCAGGCTCGCGCCGTGCTGTTGCAAACCGGTATAGCTGGTCACCCGCCAAAAATCCTGGATCCGCCGGGTAAAGCTTTTCGCCGCCAGCGCTTCGGCCAGTGCCGCCTGAGGGTGCCAGGGTTCTTCGTCCGGCGGTTCAACCAGCGACACCGCGATACCCCCGCCTGCCAATTGCTGCAGCCGCTCCTGCAGGTACACGGCGTCGCCGGCCTGCCCGCCCTGCACCAGATAACCCAATGCGCTGCGGTGCAGATCGGTATCGCCCTGTTTCTTGCGCGTGCCCTGGAACAGCGGCGCGATGCCGATGCTGCAGTGGTACACCGAGCGGGTCAGCGCCACGTACAGCAGACGCAGATCTTCCGCCAAGCGCTCCTCCTCCGCCCAAGCCTGGCTCTCTTCATTGGCGTCGAGATCCAGCAACGCCTGGAAACTGTGGCGATCGTGATACAGCGCCTGTTGCTGCTGGCGGAAGTTGCCGACGAACGGCAGCCACACCAGATCGAACTCCAGCCCCTTGGACTTGTGAATCGTGATCACCTGCACCAGATGCCGGTCGCTCTCCAGCCGCAGCTGCTGATTGTCGGACTGGCGATTGGGCTGGGCGATCTGCTGCGCCAGCCAGCGCACCAGCGCATGCTCGCTGTCGAGCTGCGCCGCCGCCTCTTGCAACAGCTCCCCCAGATGCAGCACGTCGGTCAAGCGACGCTCGCCGCCGGCGCTGGCCAACAGGTTCTCCGCCAGCTGACGCGCTTTCATCAGCTCGCTCAGCATCGGCAACACGCCGCGGCGCAGCCAGAGCGTGCGGTAATTGTCGAATTCGTTAACCAGCGCGTCCCAGGCGCGCTCATCGCGGCTCAGGCCGTCCAGCGTCGGCGCGTCCAGCCCCATCAGCCCGGTGGCCATGGCGCTGCGCAGCGTACGCTCCTGCTCCGGCGCCAACACCGCCTGCAACAACCACAGCAGGTCTTTGGCCTCCGGGGTGTCAAACACGCTGTCGCGGTTGGACAGGTAGACCGACGGGATAGACAGCGCGCTCAGCGCATCGCGCACCAACGCCGCCTCATTGCGGCTGCGCACCAGCACCGTGATATCGGAGGCTTGTACCGGCCGTGACGCCTTGCCGCTCTGCAGCCGTGCCAGGCCCTGCTGCCCGGCGCTGAGCCAGTCGCGAATTTGCGTGGCGCACAGGCGCGCCATCAGCTGTTGGTAATCACTTACACCCACGCCTTCCCCCTGCTGCAGCCAGAACTGCATCGCCGGCTGCGGCGTGCCGTGCAATTCAAACGCCAGCCCTTGGTTCTTTTCCGCCGCATTAACCTTAATAAAGGGGATCTGGCCAAACAGGAAAGGCTTTTCTACCTGAGAAAACAGGTGATTGACGCTGGCAACCATCGACGGCGACGAGCGCCAGTTGGTCTCCAGCGTATAGTGGGCGCTCACCTCTGAACGCGCGCGCATGTAGGTAAAGATGTCGGCGCCGCGAAAGGCGTAAATCGCCTGCTTGGGATCGCCGATCAGCAGCAGGCCGCAATCAGGCCGGCCGACGTAAAGTTTTTGGAAAATACGGTATTGCTGCGGATCGGTATCCTGGAATTCATCAATCATCGCCACCGGGTATCGCTGGCGGATCGCCTGCGCCAGCTGTTCGCCGCCGCCGCTTTGCAGGGCGCCGTCCAGCCGGCTGAGCAGGTCATCAAATCCCAGTTCGGCGCGCTGGCGTTTTTCCTGCTGAATGGAGGTGCGGATCTCGCTGAGCGCACGCGCCATGATCAGGTCGCGCAGCGTCAAGGGTTCATCGAACAGCTCATCTATCGCCGTGAACAGCGCATGCCGCGGCGGCTCGCCTTTCTTGGTCTTCTCCAGCAGCACCGACTGGCGAAATTTATCCAGTTCCTTCGGCAGTTGGTAATCCTGAGTCTCCTGCCCGCTCCATTCGCCGACCTTGTTCAGCCAGTTCGGCAGGTGTTTACTGCTGTAGCTGCGCTTATCGACGCCGGACTGGGCGATCAACGCCTCCAGATCGCCCGCCTCCGCCCGCCATTGCGCCTTGATGGCGTCGATGCGCGCGACGATCTGCTCGTGGCGCATCAGGACGGTTTCTTCGTCCTTCGGCGGCCGACGCAGCGCCGGTGCTTCGCCGTGCAGGTAACCGGAAAGATCGGCCAGCAACGCTTCCGGGCCGCTCCACTCCTGGCTGACCGCACGCGCCACGCCCAGCGGCAACGGATAGCAGTGGCGGCGCCAGAAATCGGCACAGGCCTGCCGCCGCAGCGGCAGCTCGTCCTGCACCAGCGTTTGTTCAAACAACATGCCGGACTCGAAGGCGTTGTGCGTCAGCATCCGTTGGCAAAAGCCGTGAATGGTGTAGATCGCCGCTTCGTCCATTTGCCGCTCCGCCGCCAGCAACTGTGAGGCGGCGTCGCTCAAATCGTCAATTTCTTCCATCAGCGCCGAAAACAGCAGATTTTTGCATTCCGCGTCTTTACCGCGCACGCAGGCGATGCGCAGCCCGTGGATATTGTCGCGAATGCGCCCGCGCAGCTCCTCGGTGGCGGCCTCGGTAAAGGTCACCACCAGGATTTCTTCGACCGTCAGCGGGCGGGGAAACGCCGCGTCACCGCCCAACCCCAGCAGCAAGCGCAGATACAGCGCGCCAATGGTAAAAGTTTTGCCGGTGCCCGCCGACGCCTCGATCAGGCGTTCGCCAAACAGCGGCAACGACAGCGGCTCCAGCCTCTGCGGGGCAATTTCCATCATGGTGTTGCCACTTTACGCGGCAAGATCTGCTGCAATGCAGACGCGTTCGGATAGGTGACCCAATCCTTAGGCGCCGCGTAATCCGCCTTGTCTTGCCCGCTGCCGCTAACCTGCGACAGCACCGCCAGCCCCTGTGGCTGGATCACCGCCTGGTGGAAATAATCCGCCAGTTTGGCCGGCGTCAGCTGTTGCACCTGCGCGATCAGTTTCTGACGAGTATCGAAGGCGAAGTTGCCGCGATCGAAATCGTTGGCGAACCGGCTGGCCTCTTCGCTCAGGGTTTGCGGCCGCTGTTTCAGCTCATTGATGAGCGCCTGTTTGTACTGTTCAAAGTCCGCCTCGCTCATGTCGCGCAGGCGTTTCTCGGTTTTCGGGTAGAAATCCTGATAGCGCTGGTACAGGTAGGCCGGCTGTTTGCTGTTGCTCTGCAACAGGAAGCCTACGCCCCATTGGCGCCCCACCGACATCGGGAAGGCGAAGACCGCGTACCCCAATTGCTCCTGCGTGCGCAGCTGGCTGTAAAACCACGGCTGAATAATCTGCCCCAGCAGCGAACTGTAGGCCATGCCGGTCACTTCGTCGTAGCCGGTCGGCACATAAACCGCCGCCAGCGCCGAGTCAGTGCTGCTGCCCACCTGTTGCAGGTTGGCCAGATGATCCTTGTCCACCACCACGTCTTCGCCGTGCCACCATTCGCTCCCGGTACAGCCCAGACGATGTTTCAGCGTCGACGCCAACGTGTCGACTTGCTGCTTGCTCATGTTGCCCACCACCAGCAGCTCCGGCGTGGCCTCGGCCAGCAGGCTGTCGCGATAGGCCAGCACGTCTTTCAGCGTTAACGTCTTCAGCACTTCGCGGCGCTCGCTGCGTTCGGAATACGGCACGCGGGAAACCATCTGCACCGGCTGAATGGCCAGCTCAAACGCCTTGCCCTTCTCGGCGGCGTCCAGCTGCTCCAGATACCAGGATTTGGCTTGCGCCAACTGATCTTCCGTCGGCGTGAAGCTGGAATAGCCCTCGATCAGCGCCGTCAGCAACTGCGGCAAACGCTGGGTGAAACCGTTGGCGTTAAACATCAGACCGTTGTTCGGCGAGGTCGAGAAGCTCAGCCCACCAACCGATGCCTGATAGCTCAACTGATCCAACGCGAGGCCGGCCAGATAATCCGTCAGCGAGAACAGCACCTGATTGCGCGCGGAATCCATGGTTTTGGCGTTGCGGAAAGCGACGGTGACGTCGGCCTTCGGCTCGTCGGCGAAGTAACGACTCGGCATGTACAACACACGCAGGCCGGGTTTATCCACCACCATTTCCGGTTTTTTGAACTCGTGCGATGGCTTGGTCAGGGTAAAGTCATCCGGGATGTACGGGTTGAGCGCCGGCAGCGACAGGGAAATGCCGCTCTCCAACTGCTGCCACTGCGTAAAGCGCTGCGGCGTGATTTTGTCGACCTGGTAAGGCGCGTTGACGAAATAGGCCATCTTGTTGTGCGGTTCATCCGGGCTGACGAACCAGATGCGCGCGTTTTGCGGCGTCATGGCGTCCAGGCGTTCGGCGATCTCCTTAGGATCATAACGGTCGGCCAGATAAGGCGCGTCCAGCGCATGCTCAACCGGCACGCGCAGCATGGTGTCCACCAGCCATTCGATATAGTCCATGTCGCGCGTGATCGAGGGATAACGGAAGTCCAGGTTCAGAACATGCGAGATTTCATCGAAGTAGCTCTGCTTGATGCCCTCGCTGCGCAGCATTTTCAGGTAGTTGAAAATGGCGGCGACGACCTCATCGCGCTGGGCCAGGCCTTTGTCAGTGAGTGAAACGCTGATGGCGAAGACGCCGCCGTTGCGATCCACCATCGGATCGGCGCCGGCATTGATGGCGTCCGCCAACCCCTGCTTCTGCAGCCAGTCAGACAGGGTGTTTTTGCTGCGGTTGCCGATCAGGTAGCTGATGTAGGTATCGGTTTTGCTGCGAAACGCGGCGCTGTTGTTATCGATGCGGAACTCGACCTTCAGCTGCTTGCGCGGCTGCGCCGGCACATAGTGAATGATGATGCCCTGCTGTTCCGGCGTGACGGCCGGCACGGTGATCGGCGGCACGCTGGCGTCATGATTCGGCACGCGGCCAAAGGTTTTCGCCGCAATGTCAGCCAACTGCGGCAGCGACTGATTACCGTACAAAACGCCCATCATCAGATTGGCGGAATAGTAACGCTTATAGAAGCCGGTCAGTTCATCGTGCAACTTGCTGTCCGGCTTGTCTTTCAACGTATCGAGATTGCCGCCGGAGAAGCGCGCGCTCGGGTGCGCCGGGTTAAGGGTTTCCGCGCCGACCTGCGCCATGCGCATGCCGTCGCGCGAACGCGCCATCGTCAACTCGGCGTTCACCGCGTTGCGCTCGCGATCGGCATTGCCCGGATCCAGCAGCGGCTCGGCAATGGCGTCGGCCATGCGGTCGACCGCCGGCTCCAGCGCGTCATTTTCCACTTCCAGATAGAAGGCGGTGCGATAAGAGGCCGTGCTGGCGTTGTGGCTGCCGCCGTGCTTTTTCAGGAATTCGGACAGGTTTTCCGGCTCTGGATAGCGTTTGGAGCCCATCAGCACCATATGTTCCAGATAGTGCGCCAATCCCAGTTGGCTGTTCGGATCTTCGAGCGACCCAACCGGCAATGCCAGCGCCGCCAGCGATTTCGGCGCCTGGGCATCGGACACCAGCAACACCGTCATGCCGTTAGCCAACTTGATTGCTTCATACTGACGCGGATCGTGTTCGCTCTTGTTGATCTTCTCCGTCAGCGGTTGCCATCCTTGCGCGGCCCAACTCAACGGTGCCCAACACATAGCCAATAATACCAGCCCGGTGATACGGGCCAACTGTCTGCGCATGTCCAAAATAAACCCCTATTCTGACGTCGCTACGCCCACTCCCTGACGTTGGCGACGTGCATCAAAACCACATAACCAAATCTGTACTCGCCGGGTTCTTCGCCAATGTGGCGGCCCGAAACACGGCGTGTATATGCCTGTACGTTATGTAAGACCGGGAATCACCCCAATGGTTGAATATAACCTTCGTTATTTTTACCACCTCCCGCCGTACAGCACCACCGGGGGATTGTTACCCCAGATTATGTCGCGCCACCGGCAGCAGATAACGCTCTGTTTCGGCCAGTATTTGTGCTAAGTATTCATTATCCAATTGGCGGAATACTCGCTGCACGTAGGGATCTTCCCCTTCTCCGGGAATGCGCTGATCGCCCTGCCAGGCCTGCAGCAATTTGGCGCGTGCCTTAATTTGCGCTTCTTCCTCCCAGTCGATTTGCTGCGTTTCCGGCAGATAACACTGGCTCAACCATGCCCAGCCGCTCTTGTTCAGCAACAACAGCGGCTGGCTCAGACCGCGCTGATAGCCCGCCAGCAGTTCCGCCAGCTGCGCCTGTGCCTCTTCAGGCGCCAGCGCGGCAAAGCGCCAGGCGGAGTTCTTGCGGCCGTAGATGCGGCTCTCGCCGGTGCCGCCGGCGCGGCAGTACACCAGGTGCTCCAGCCACAGCAATATGCCGTCCACCGCCGACAACGTGGCGGGCCGCCAGCGCAACAGGCCGTCATCCTGCACCTGATGCAGCCAGCCGCTGAGACGTACGCCGGCAATATCGATATCCAGCTCCAGGCTATGGCTCTCTGCGCGTTCCGCACGCACCTGTTCGGCCAGTTCGCTAATCTCTTCCTGCTGCTTTTGCCAATAGATCTCGCCGAAGGCGCCATAGGGCAAGCCGCCGGCGGCACGTACCCGCTGGAACAACCGTTCGGGATCGTCACCGTCGATCAGGGTATTCAGCAGTTGGCTGTTGAACTGGTAGCGGCTGAGGTTATCCAGCGTGAAGGGCTCTTCGTCCGGCAGCTCGGTCTCTTCCAGAATAAAACTGACGCCCAAACGCAGCTGGAAAAACGCGCGAATCGGATGGCGGTAAAACCGCAGCAGCTCCTCCAACGCTATTTGCTGCAGCGTTTCGGCGGGCAGCGGCTGGTTGAAGGCCGGGTGCGCCGCACCGCGCCCGTCGGCGGCGGGCAGCCACTCGGCGGCATAGCTTTGCGCTTCCGAGCCCGGCAAAAAATTCTCGGCGGCGAACGGCATGCGCGCATGCCACTTCAGCAAGTGCTCACCAACCCGCCGGGCGCTATCGTCTGCGCTGAGTTCCTCATCTCCCGGCAGGCAATAGCTTTGCTCCAGGTACTCAAGCAGCTCAGTGACCAGCACCGAAGGGTAGCGCGGGCTGTTGTCCTGAATGGAACGGCCGATGAAGCTGATATATAGCCGCTGCTGAGCGGACAAAATCGCTTCCAGGAACAGATAGCGGTCGTCATCGCGGCGGCTGCGGTCGCCGCGTTTGACCTGCTGCGCCATCAGATCAAAGCCCAGCGGCGGCAGCGTGCGCGGATACACGCCGTCGTTCATGCCCAGCAGACACACCACCTTGAACGGAATGGAACGCATCGGCATCAGCGTACAGAAGTTGATTTGCCCGGCGAGGAAGCGCTGGCTGATGCGCTCCTGATCGAGGCGCGCCGCCAGGTCGTCGCGCAGAATGGTCAACGGCACCTCATCGGGATAGCGCGCCGCCAGGCCAAAATTGATGGCCTGCTGCCACTGCTGTTCGATCAGCGCCAACACCACTTCGGTGTCGCTGTCCGCTGCGAAGAAGGCATCCAGCAGTTGCCGACACAGCGGTAACCACGCCTCGAGCGAGCGCGCTTCGCTCAAGACTTGCCGCCAATGGCTCAATTGGGCCAGCAGATCCGCCAACTGCCCCGCCAGTTCGGCGACCAACCCGCTCGACTCGTCGTAAGGCAAAATGCCCTGCCAATCGCCGGCGTTGCTGTCCATCGCGTAACCGAGCAGCATGCGCGTAATGCCGAATCGCCAGGTGTGCTGGCCGGTGGCGGGCAGATCCAGTTCGCGCACGTTATCATCGTCCAGGCCCCAGCGCACGCCGGATTCACCGACCCAGTGACGCAGCAGGCGCAGCCCCTCTTCGCCAATGGCGAAACGGGCGGCCAGGGCCGGCACCTCCAGCAACGCCAGCACCTGTTCCGAGGTAAAGCGGCTTTGCGGCAAATCGAGCAGTGAGATGAACGCCTGCAAAGCCGGATGCGCCTGTCGCGCTTTACGGTCAGAAATGGCGAACGGCAGGTAGCGCTCGGCGGGAGCATTGCCGAACACAGCCTGAATATAAGGCGTATAGCTGTCGATATCCGCCACCATCACGATGATGTCGCGCGGCGTCAACGCGGGATCCTGCGCGAGCATGGTCAGCAGTTGATCGTGCAGCACCTCCACTTCCCGCTGTGGGCTGTGACAGGCGTGCAGGCTGAGGGAGCGGTCGTTCTCATCAAGCGGACGTTTGCTGAAGCTGCTTTCCAGCGTTTCCGCCGTGATGCCGATCACCGCGTGATCTTCCAGCTCCAGCATATCGCGTTGAACGGCGTGCAGCATGGTATCCGCCGGGATATCGACAAAGGCGTCGACCTCTTGCGCCCCTTCCATCTGCGACAGCAGGTAAAGGTGATCGCGCCCGAGCTTGCCCCAGGAGGCCAGCAGCGGGTTACTGAGCTGCTGCTGCCCTTCAGCGTCAAACAGACGCGCCGCGTCAGCCGGCTCGCGAAACAGCCCTTGCTCGCACGCCTGATGATAGTGACGGCGCTTGCGGCTCTGCAAGCGGGCCAGGAAAGCGTAATCCTGAATGTCGCCCCAGTAATAACGACAAGGGTTGGTGAACATCAGGTGGATGTCGATATGCCGCCCCAGCGCCTGCAACGCTTCCAGATAGACCGGCGGCAACGCCGAGATGCCGCAGATAAACACCCGCGGCGGCAAACCGGGCGGGCACGTTGTTGCCTGCTCCAGCGCGTGGATAAAGCGGCTGTACAGATTGGCGCGGTGCCATTCCGGCTGCCCCAATTCGCGCGTGTACTCCACCAGCCGCGCCCAGAGCGGCGCCTGCCACTGCTGAGCCTCGGGCAGACCGTCGATGCGTTCGCCGCGCTGCCAGCTCTCCAGCCACTGCGGGCGATAAACCAAATACTGGTCGAACAGGTCGGCGACCCGGCCGGCCAATTGATGGATTTTTCGCTTGTCGCCGTCATCGGTGAGATAGTGCTGCAGTGGCGCAAACGCCGGCTGGGTCAGCATCTCCGGCAGCAGCCACATCAGCTTCCAGGTCATGGCGTCCTTGCTAAAGGCGCTCTCTTTCGGGATATCCGGCAATACGCGGGTGAACATGTCCCAAATGAAGGTCGCCGGCAGCGGAAACGCGACATTGGCGGCGATACCGAACTGTTCCGCCAGCTGCATCTGCAGCCATTGCGCCATACCGGGGCTCTGAACCAGCACCACTTCCTGTTGAAAAGGATCGGCCAACGGATCTCTGGCTATCAGCGCGCTGGTCAGCGTTTTCAATAAATCCAGCTGATTGGAATGATAAACCGTGAACATGATGGCTCCTTTAAAACAAGATACGTACCGGCTCAAAAACGGGTGCAATACCAGCGGCTCAGCGTCGCCCACTGCCGTTGCGGAGTTTGTGCTCTGACCGTCAATCGGCGGCAATCCGCATCCGCGCCGTCGAACGCCGTCTCGCGTCGCCAGCCTTCCGGCAGCGGTTCGGCATCGAGCCGACCGGTGACGGCGAACGCCTCCAACTGCTGATGCGCCATCACCCAGGCTTGCCGGTAGTGCCACTGGCGCTGGAACGACTGCAACAGCACCTGATGATACTGTAACAAGCCCAGCAGCGACACCGAGAACAATAATGCCGCCACCAACACTTCCGGCAGGCTGAAGCCGTTGCGGGATATCCGCGCTGCCCGAGCGTTAGCCGTCACAGTCGGCCAACCTTTTCTCGGGGCAAAAATCCAGCCGATCGCCCGGCTGCGCTTGCACCCTGCCGACCGATTCCGCACCGTCAAACGCGCCCCATTGATACAGCCAAAGCGGCTCACCGCCGCGCATCTCACCAAGGCCGCGTATCGTCACCATGCCCGCTCTGGCTGACAGCCGAGCGCAAGCCGTCAGTTCCACGCGCTGCCTGCATAACCAGGCCGCCGCACTCAGCTCGGCGCGCGGCCAACGCTGGCTCATGCCCCAACTCAGCGCCGAAGCGGCCTGATTGTAAGCCTGGAGGTAGCGCTGCTGATCGGCGGCCAGTAACAGCGCGTTATCCAATTGCCGGTGCTGGGCATTGAGCAACATCAACCCCAACGCCAGCAGCAACATTACCGCCGCCAAAGAGCTGCCGCCTCGCTGGCTCCGCCGGTTCATGGCAACGCCGCCATTTCGACGCTCCCGCTCAGGCTGCGCCTGATACGCGCATCGCCGACAGAGCGCCCCGCCAGAGTCAAACGGGCCAGCGCACCGCCATGCTCCCCGCGCTCTATCGCCACATGAAACCGCTCAATGCGCACTTCGTCCTGATCGAGCAGCCGCTCCCAACCGCCGCCGTCGCATTGGCTTACGCCGCGCTGCCCTTCCAGGCCGCCATTGCGCAGCCGATAACCGAAATAACCTGCATCCTCGCCCGAGGTGAGCCATTGCCCGCTGCGGGTGATGTCGTAGGCAACGATAACGCAGCTGCCCGCCGCTTCTCCCGCCGCCTGGCCGATCAGCAGCGGGTGGCCGGCGCACTGCCCGGCACAGAAACCGGCACGGCGCAGGTCTTTCTCGATGCCGAACGCCAGTTGCCGCAGCGTTGACTCCAGTCGAAAATGCTGGCCGACGGCCACGTTTTGCTGACGCAACAGCGGGTAGGTTTTCGCGGCGCCGAGCGCGATCACGCTGCCGAACACCAGCGCCAACATCACCTCCGGCAAGGTAAAACCGCGTTCGACAGTCAGCATGGCGCGATCCCCCTTATCCGGAGCCCTTCGCTGCACAAACGCAGCCGCCCTCGGGCGGACAGCACCAGCCGCAGGCCGCCTGCCTCGTTGCTGAGCAGGATGTGCCCCGCCTGCGCGGTATTGCGCAAGCCGTAAAACCCGATCTCTTTGTCGGTGTAGCCGCTCAAAACGACGTCGCGGTAAGACGGTGAGAAAACGGAACCCTCGGCGGAAGCGCAATCCGGCGGCGGCACACCGCCGCCCAGGCACCAGGGCGTGCCATTTTTGAACCACAGCAGCGTCGTGCGGTTGCGCCAGTTGGCGTCCGCCTGCAGTCGCAGCAAAAACGCCAGCAGCTGCTGGGCCGTATGTTCCAGCCGCAGCGCTTGCTGATGATAGCGCCATTGCCCGACGCCCCAGCCGGTGAGCATGCCGGCGATCAGGATCGCCGCCAATAGCTCAATTAGCGTCATGCCCCGTTGGCGATCATCGATGTTCGAGAGCGTATTGTCGTTCATGCCGCCAGTGTAAGGGCCGTAACAACGCGGTAAAGCCGCATGCGCAAGCCTTGCGGCAAGCTGCGCAATGTTTTCTCTACGACGGCAGACCGCGACAAAAAAATGCGGCGCGGTACGCAATGCGGATAAAAAAAGGGGCGCAATCGCTGCGCCCCTGGTGTGATGCGGTTAAGGTCAGATCGCTACCGGCGCCTTGATGGCCGGATGCGGATCGTAACCTTCGATCTCGAAGTCTTCGAAACGGTAATCGAACAGTGAAGCCGGTTTGCGTTTGATCACCAGCTTCGGCAACGGACGGGGTTCACGCGTCAGTTGCAGCTGAGTCTGTTCCATGTGGTTGCTGTACAGGTGGGTATCGCCGCCGGTCCAGACGAAATCGCCCACATCCAAATCGCACTGCTGCGCCATCATATGCACCAACAGCGCGTAGCTGGCGATGTTGAACGGCAGGCCGAGGAACACGTCGCAGGAACGCTGGTACAGCTGGCAAGAGAGCTTGCCGTCCGCCACGTAGAACTGGAAGAACGCGTGGCACGGCGCCAACGCCATCTGATCCAGCTCGCCGACGTTCCAGGCAGAAACGATGATGCGGCGCGAATCCGGATCTTGTTTCAGCTGCTGGAGCACGTTGCTCAGCTGATCGATCTGACGGCCGTCCGCTGCGCCCCAGGCGCGCCACTGTTTGCCGTACACCGGGCCGAGATCGCCGTTTTCATCGGCCCACTCGTCCCAAATGGTGACCTTGTTGTCACCCAGGTAGGCGATGTTGGTATCGCCGTTCAGGAACCATAACAGCTCATGAATGATCGAACGCAGATGACATTTCTTGGTGGTCACCAACGGGAAACCTTCCTGCAAGTTGAAACGCATCTGGTGGCCGAAAATCGACAATGTGCCAGTGCCGGTACGGTCGGCTTTAGGGGTGCCCTCGGCGAGCACCTTGTTCATCAAATCCAGATACTGTTTCATTTGTCCCTCACGACACTTGTTGCTGTGGGCGACGACGGTACGCCCAAATCATCATAATAACACCGGCCACCACCATTGGGATGGACAGGATCTGCCCCATGCTGATCACGCCGTCGAACAGGCCGAGCTGAGCATCCGGCTGGCGGAACGCTTCGACGATGATGCGGAATGCGCCATAACCGATCAGGAACAGGCCTGATACGGCGCCCATCGGCCGCGGCTTGCGGATGAACAGGTTCAGAATGATAAACAGCACTACGCCTTCCAGCAGCAGCTCATACAGCTGCGACGGATGGCGCGGCAGCACGCCATACTGATTCAGCAGCGGCAGCAGGGAAGGATCGGCGGCGGCGAGAGCCACGTCTTCGCTGCGCGAACTTGGGAACAACATCGCCCAAGGGGTGTCGGTGGTCACGCGGCCCCATAGCTCGCCGTTGATAAAATTGCCGAGGCGGCCGGCGCCCAGGCCGAATGGGATCAATGGCGCGATAAAATCGGAAACCTGGAAGAAGGTGCGTTTGGTGCGGCGAGCGAACCAGAACATCACCAGTATCACCCCCATCAATCCGCCGTGGAACGACATGCCGCCATCCCAGACTTTAAACAGATAGAGCGGATTATCCAGGAACAGCGGCAGGTTGTAGAACAGCACATAGCCTACGCGGCCGCCGACGAATACGCCCAGGAAGCCGGCGTAGAGCAGGTTTTCCACTTCGTCTTTGGTCCAGCCGCTGCCCGGCTTGTTGGCGCGGCGCACCGCCAGCCACATGGCAAAAACGAAGCCGACCAGGTACATCAGGCCGTACCAATGCAGAGAAACCGGGCCAATGGAGAAAATGACCGGATCAAATTTAGGAAACGCCAGATAGCTATTGCTCATCTATCACCACAACATGTCTGTTATTTTTCCCCATGCGGGGGCGGCAGGTGCCAAGCGGCGACGGAGATTATCCCGCGCCTTGCAAGCGGCAGCATTGGCCGCTGCAATCTGCAAGACGACGAACATGCGCCGCGCTGAGGTTGCGCATCATAACATAGGCTTAGCGCGGTCCGGGCCGGCAGCGCGGGAAAAGTTCTGTAAAAAAATCACACCGCGCGGCGGTTATCGGCCCCCGCGGATCAGCCCGCCCATGCCGCGCCGCTCCATAAACGCCGCCACCAGATGGCGCACTTCGGTGGTCATCTGGGTGTTCAACACCCGGTGAGCCAGCATTTCGGCGTCGGCCAGGTCGATATGCCGCAGCAGGTATTTGATGCGCGCCACGCTGCGTCCGTTCATGCTCAGATTGCGATAGCCCATGCCCACCAACAACAGCGCGCCCATAGGATCGCCGGCCAACTCACCGCACAGGCTAAGCTGCAGCCCGGCCGCGTTCCCCTGTTCGGCGATCAGCTTCAGCACCTGCAACATCGCGGGATGCAGGCTGTCGTACAGCGAGGCTACCCGCGTGTTGTTGCGATCCACCGCCAGCAGGTACTGGGTCAAATCGTTGGTGCCTACCGAGATGAAGTCGACACGCCCGGCCAAATGCGGGATCAGGAAAATCATCGACGGCACTTCCAGCATCACGCCGATTTTCGGTTTCGGGATCGCGTAGCCGAGCACCTCTTCCACCTCGCGCCCGGCTCGGTCAATCAGGCGCTTGGCCTCATCGACCTCTTCCAGGCTGGTGACCATCGGCAGCAAAATGCCCAGGTTGCCGGTGCCAGCATTGGCGCGCAGCATGGCGCGCACCTGTATCAAAAAGATCTCCGGCTGGTCCAGAGTGATGCGAATGCCACGCCAGCCCAGGCAGGGATTTTCTTCGCTGATCGGCATGTAGGGCAGTTGCTTGTCGGCGCCGATGTCCAGCGTGCGCAACGTGACCGGTTTGTTGGGGTAAAGCTGCAGCATGCCTTGATACTGCGCGACCTGTTCTTCTTCGGAAGGGAAACCGCTTTGCAACATGAACGGAATTTCAGTGCGGTACAACCCCACGCCGTCCACCCGGCCGCCCAACAGCTGTTCATGTTCCGGGCTGAGGCCGGCGTTCAGCATCACCTGAACGCGTTCGCCGCTTTTCAACTGCGCCGGCTGTTCGACGTCGTCTTCCGCCAGCTTGCTCAGTTCCTGTTCTTCGCTGATCAGCCGTTGGTATTCCTGCACCAGCACCGGCTCAGGATCGACCAGCAGTTCGCCGCGATACCCATCAACGATCAGCAGCCGCTGGCTGAGCAGAGAAGGCTGGATGTCGGCGCCCATCACCGTCGGCACCCCCATCGCCCGCACCAAAATCGCCGCATGCGAGTTGGCGGCACCGTCGCGCACGACCACGCCGACCAGGCGATCCTGCGGCACTTCGGCCAGCAATGTCGCGGTCAGTTCATCCGCCACCAGCACAAAACGCGCCGGCCACTGGGTGGCGCCCTGGGTGGTGTCGTCGAGGTGGAACAGCAGGCGCTGGCCCAGCGCGCGCAGGTCACTGCCGCGCTCGCGCATATAGGTGTCCTGCAGTTTGGCGAACTGTTCAGCAAAGGCTTCTATCACCTGCTTCACCGCCCATTCCGCCACCGAGCCGTTGTCAATTTCGGCGAACAATTCGCGCTTGAGGCGGGCGTCGTTTAGCAGGTGAGAATAAAGATCGAAGATCGCCGCGCTCTCTTTTTGCGAGCTGGCGGCAAAACGCTTGCTGAAGCGGCGAAATTCCGCGCCGGCCTCTTCCAGCGCCAACGTCAGGCGCTCGCGCTCGCTGGCGGTGTCCAGCGTCGACGCGCGGTAAACCTGATCGAGCGAAGGCTGGCTACTGTCCTGCCACCCTTCCGCCACCGCCACGCCGGGCGAGGCCGCCAGCGCGCGCACGCGCGTTTGGCGATACTGGCCGAAAATGGCATTAAGCTGCGACTGTGAAAGGATCCCGGCCATCTGCGTGGCCAGGGTGACCATGAACGACTCTTCGCTTTCGTCGAACTGGCGCAGCTCGCGCTGCTGCACCACCAACACCCCCAACAGCTGGCGCCGGTGAATGATCGGCACCCCAAGGAAGGATCGGAAGCGATCCTCTTTGACCTGCGGAACGTACTTGAAGCTGGGATGGCTTTGGGCATCGGCCAGGTTGATAGGCTCGGCTCGGCGGCCGACCAACCCGACGACGCCCTCGTCAAACGCCAATGCGATAGTGCGCCCACGCGGCTTTTTCAGCCCGCGCGTGGCCATCAGGTAGTAACAGCGGCGATCGTTGTCCGCCAGGTAAATGGAGCACACTTCGGTGTCCATCGCCAGACAGGTTTCATTGACCAGCAGATCCAGCGCATCCGTCAGACTGGCCGCCGCGGCCACCTTCTCTACAATTTCTCGCAAGCGCGTGAGCATAGTCGGCTTAACTTAACCTCTCTTTCGGCGATAAGCGGGGGCCTGCCGCGGCGCCGCCTGCTCTTGCATCGGCATCACGGTCACGGCGAATTCTTTCATCACCCGGCGGTAGACGTCGCGTTTGAACGACACCACCTGGCGCACCGGATACCAGAAGCTCACCCAGCGCCAACCGTCGAACTCCGGCGTGCTGCTGCGCTGCATGTTGATATCAGCGTCATTGCACAGTAGCTGCAACAAAAACCATTTTTGCTTTTGGCCGATACAAACCGGCTTTGTGTCCCAACGCACCAAACGTTTCGGCAATTTATAGCGCAACCAGTTGCGGGTCGAAGCCAGGATGCGCACATCCTTTTTACTCAGCCCCACTTCTTCGAACAGCTCACGGTACATCGCCTGCTCCGCAGTTTCGCCAGGGTTAATCCCACCTTGGGGAAACTGCCAGGAGTGCTGACCGTAACGGCGGGCCCATAGGACCTGCCCCTGACGATTACAGATTACGATACCAACATTCGGGCGGTAGCCATCATCATCGATCACCGGACTACCTCGATAAGCTTAAATTCGCATAGATGTCCTGATTGTTTCACACAAGCTACAGGCGGTAAACCACTGCTTTACGGCGCTGCGGGCCGGATAACATTGGGATAACTCACAGATATAGGCAAAGTTATAAACATGCATCGGCATTTCAGACCGGTTTTATTCACTTTTTCTGTGGATAGGTGTGTGTAGAACTCGAGGGATAAGCCGGTAAAACTCTCGTCCCCGAAAATCCCTCCTCACACCGAAAAAACAATATTTTTCATAAAAACATATAATTAACCAATATTCCACAGTTATATACAGGGCAAAAATGTGATCTATGCACGGTAAGGATCTTACCCTGGCGAAAGATCCACCAACGCCGTTTTTATCCACAGATTATCCGGGCAAGTTACGCACAAAACGGACAAGTTCGTAAAAAAACGCCCGAGTCAAGGCTGTAAATTGAACCAGTGATCGGTAAAAATTTGGGTTATCCCATAAATCTGTGGATAAATAGGTGTAAGATCCTGTTTATTGTCGGTGGCTTCAGGTGAACAAGCCTCGTGGGTGCATTGCCGCCCGCGCAGGGAAAGAAAAAAAATCATGTAAAATCATGCTACTATTATTCTTTTCCCCAGGCGACTGGGGTTACCGTTTCCCGTGTATCTTTGCAGTACGTTTTTCAACCAAATTCGACAGGCTTGATTTATGGCGTTTTTATCCCCTCTGCCGCCCCCGCCGGAAAATGAACGGCAGCTGTTCGAGCGCGCTCAGGCGCTGGCCGGCTTCAGCTTTGGCGAACTGGCCGCCCGCGCGCAGTTGCCGATCCCCAAGGATCTGAAACGCGATAAAGGCTGGGTGGGCATGCTGCTGGAGCTGTACCTCGGCGCCATGGCCGGCAGCAAACCGGAACAGGACTTTCCCGAGCTGGGCATTGAGCTGAAAACCATTCCTGTCGACGCCGCCGGCAAACCGCTGGAGACCACTTTCGTCTGCGTGGCCCCGCTCACCGGCAACAGCGGTGTCACCTGGGCCAGCAGCCACGTTCGCCACAAGCTGGCGCGCGTGTTGTGGATACCGGTAGAGGGCGAACGGCAAATCCCGCTGGCGCAGCGCCGCGTCGGTTCGCCGCTGCTGTGGAGCCCGAGCGCTGCAGAAGAAGAGAGGTTGCGCCGCGATTGGGAAGAGCTGATGGATCTGATTGTGCTCGGTCACGTAGAACGCATCACCGCACGCCACGGCGAAGTGCTGCAACTGCGCCCCAAAGCGGCCAACAACAAGGCGCTCACCGAAGCCATCGGCGAACAGGGGCAACCTATCATGACGCTGCCGCGCGGTTTCTATCTGAAAAAGGGTTTTACCAGCGCGCTGCTGGCAAGACATTTCTCAATCTAGGCGATTTCGTTTAACTCTGGTTTAGCTAGCCCTGTCAGCGCCGCGATAAACGCGTATAATTCACGCTTTGCATTTATTAAGGTGTGTCGGACAATGTTCGAATGGATTATGGATCCCAATGCCTGGTTAGCGTTAGGTACGCTAACCATTCTTGAGATCGTACTGGGTATTGATAACATCATTTTTCTGTCGCTGGTGGTAGCCAAGTTGCCCAAAGCGCAACAGAACAAAGCTCGCCGGCTCGGGCTGGCCGCTGCCATGCTGATGCGCCTGGCGCTGCTGGCCTCCATCGCCTGGGTGATCCGCTTGACGCACCCGCTGTTCACCGTGCTGGATCACGCCATTTCCGCCCGCGATCTGATCCTGCTGCTGGGGGGACTGTTCCTGATCTGGAAAGCCAGCAAAGAGATCCACGAAACCATCGAAGGGTCGGAAGAAGAGCACCACACCAAGGTGCACAGCTTCTTCGGCGCGATCGTGCAAATCATGCTGTTGGATATCATCTTCAGTCTGGATTCGGTGATTACCGCCGTGGGCCTTTCCGACCATCTGTTCATCATGATGGCGGCGGTGGTGATCGCCGTCGGCGTGATGATGTTCGCCGCCCGGCCGATCGGCGAATTCGTCAACCGCCATCCGTCGGTAAAAATGCTGGCGCTGGCGTTCCTGATCCTGGTGGGCTTCACGCTGATGCTGGAAAGCTTCCAGGTGCACGTGCCGAAAGGCTACATCTACTTCGCCATGTTCTTCTCCATGTCGGTAGAAGCGCTCAATCTGATGCGCAGCAAGAAAAACCGTTCGCCGGAATAACCCTACGCGGAGGCCGCCATCGGCGGCTTCCGCCATTTCGTTGCCCCCCCTCATTTCAGTTTTTCTTATCAGATAAAGACTTATCTGAGACGCTCTCAGCCAAGAGTTTGCTAATCTTGAAAGAACATTGTTTTCTGCATAATCGAGGATCCGCAGGATGAAAAAGTGGGTAATGGCAGTGTCTGCGCTGGTGATGGCGGCCGGTTTGGCGGGATGTTCCAGCGACTACGTCATGGCGACCAAAGACGGCAACATGATCCTGACGCAAGGCAAACCAGAGATCGACGAAGACACCGGACTCATCAGTTATAAAGACGAGAAAGGCAACCACCGCCAGATCAACGGCGATCAGGTTTCCCAGGTTATCGAACGCTAATCACCGCTCGCCGGCTATCGCCCGTTCAAGCGCGGTAGCCCTCATTCGTCTCCGCACTGAATCCGCTTCCCCCATCTTCACCGCTTGGTTATAGTCAGGAAAGGCGACATCGCCGCCCGACGGACTTTGCGCCGTCTTCTGAATTGGGCTCCTGTTTCACCGGGCCGCGCGGCCCGTCAGCGCTAACAAGAAAGGAAGGCCGTTAATGCAATACCACCGTATTCCCCACAGTTCTTTAGAAGTGAGCGTGCTGGGACTGGGCACCATGACCTTTGGCGAACAGAACAGCGAAGCCGACGCCCATGCGCAACTGGACTATGCATTGGCCGCAGGCGTGAACCTGATAGACACCGCCGAACTGTACCCGGTGCCGCCTCGCCCGGAAACCCAGGGCCTGACCGAGAGCTATATCGGCAGTTGGATCAAGGCGCGCGGTAATCGCGAAAAAATCGTCCTGGCCAGCAAAGTTTCGGGCCCGGTGCGCGGCACCGACAGCAGCATCCGCCCGCAGCAGGCGCTCGATCGCAAAAACATCCGCGCCGCGCTGGACGCCAGCCTCAAACGGCTGAACACCGATTATCTCGATCTTTATCAATTGCACTGGCCGCAGCGCGCCACCAACTGCTTTGGCAAACTCAACTATCAATATACCGATGACAAAGCTACGGTCACGCTGCTGGAAACCCTGGAGGCGCTGACCGAGCAGGTGCGCGCCGGTAAAATTCGCTATATCGGGGTTTCCAATGAAACGCCTTGGGGCGTGATGCGCTACCTGCAGCTGGCGGAGAAACATGAGCTGCCACGCATCGTGTCGATTCAAAACCCGTACAGTCTGCTGAACCGCAGCTTTGAGATTGGCCTGGCCGAGATCAGCCAGCACGAAGGGGTGGAACTGCTGGCCTATTCCAGCCTGGCGTTCGGCACCCTGAGCGGTAAATACCTCAACGGCGCAAAACCGGCCGGCGCGCGCAATACGCTGTTCACCCGCTTCAACCGTTATTCAGGGCAGCAAACCCAGTTGGCGATCGCCGAATACGTGGCGCTGGCCAAAAAACATGGGCTGGATCCTTCACAGATGGCCTTGGCCTTCGTGCGTCAGCAGCCGTTCGTCGCCAGCACTCTGCTGGGCGCCACCTCGGTGGAGCAGTTGAAAATCAACCTCGACAGCCTCGACGTGATTCTGGATGAGGACGTGCTGCAGGCGCTCGAAGAAATCCACACCCGGTTTACCATTCCGGCGCCTTGATAGCCTGAGGGCGCAGCCTGGCTGCGCCCCGTTTCACCGCCGCTGCGACCACCACAACGCGCTAATCGCCAGCGCAAACACTACGCCAAACCCTACGCCGACGCCCACCACCGGCACGCCCAGCTTCACGACCAAAGAATACAGGCTCAGCATCAGTAACATGGCGGCGTTTTCACCCAGGTTTTGCACCGCGATCGCATTGCCGGCGCCGACCGAATGTTTGCCCCGCTCCTGCAGCAACGCATTGAGCGGCACCACGAAGAAGCCCCCCAGCATGCCGATGATCGCCAGCAAGACGTAGGCATTGAGCATGGTCGTTTGCAACGCAAACACCGCGACCGCGACGCCGATAAGGATCCCGGCCGGCATGCAGCGCTTCACCGTCTTCAGCGTGACGAAGCGTGCGGCGGCGCCGGCGCCCACCACGATGCCGACGGCCACCATGGCGTTCAGCAGCGTCGGCGTGGCGTTATCGGCGATGCCAAGCGCCACCGGCACCCACAGCACCAACAGAAAACGCAGCGTCACGCCGGCCCCCCAAAACAGGCTGGTGCCAATCAATGAGAAACGCGTCTGCCCATCGCGCCATAATGTGACGCAGGCGGTAAAGAAACTGTTCGTCATGGCCCGCGGCCGCCATGAAGCCCCTGGGCGCGCCGCCGCCAGACGTGGAATATACAGGTTGGCGACCACCGCCCCCGCGTAAACCAACGCGCAGGCCGCCAGCGCCGCGACCACGTGCCAGTCCGCCAGAATACCGCCGGCCACCGAACCGGTCAGAATGGCGGCGATGGTCGAGGCCTCCATCAGGCCGTTGGCCTTGACCAGCTTCTCGCCGCTGGTGATCTCGCCCAGAATGCCGTATTTGGCCGGAGAATACGCGGCGGCCCCCACGCCGACCAGGCTGTAACCCAGAAACGGGTTCCCCCCAAAACAGATCACCAATGCCCCCGCCAGCTTCAGCGCGTTGGCGAACATCATCACCCGCCCTTTGGCGAAGCTGTCGGCCACCTGGCCGACAAACGGCGCCAGGATGATATAGGTGGCGACGAAGGCCATCTGCAGGATCGGCTGGCTCCAGTCCGGATACAGCTGCTGCTTGATCAGCGCCAGCGTGGCGAACAGCAACGCATTGTCGCCGAACGCCGAGAGGAACTGCGCGCTGATCACGGCGATCATGCCGCGTGACAACAAAGGGGATTCGGTCGAAGGATTCATCAGGCACTCTCCGGCTGTTCAGCCATATGACGTAGGGTGACGAAATCAGGTTTGCCGCTGCCGAGCACCGGCAGCGTTTTCAACAGGCGAATATCGCGCGGCACCGCCAGCTCCGGGCTGCCCAGCTCGCGCGCCACCCGCAGCAATGCCTCGCGGGTAATGGCGGGATCGGTGGTGAACAGCACCAGCGCCTCGCCTTTGCTGCTGTCGCTTTTGACCGTGGCGGCATGCAGTTTTTCCGGCGACAGCCGTTGCGCCAGCAATTCGACGCTCTCCAGCGACACCATCTCGCCCGCCAGCTTGGCGAAGCGCTTCACGCGTCCGCGAATGGTGCAGTAACCCTGCTCATCCAGGCTGACGATATCGCCGGTATCATACCAACCCGGCTGCAGCACACCGTTCGCATCTTCCGCCGCCGGCGGTTCCAGCTCACCGGGACGTTCAACCCGCAGATAGCCTTTCATGATATTCGGCCCCTTCAGCTGCAGGCGGCCGCCGTTATCGATGCCCGGCACCGCGATCAAACGCGCCTCCATCTGCGGCATGATGCGGCCAACGGTGCCCACCTTGGTCGCCAGCGGCACGTTGATCGACACCACCGGCGCGCACTCGGTCACGCCATAGCCTTCCAGAATGCGGATGCCGTATTTATCCTGATAGATCTGTTTGGTGCTGTCCGCCAGTTTCTCCGCGCCGGCCACCACATAGCGCAGGCGAGCAAAATCATACGGATGCGCGAAACGCGCATAGTTGTTGAGGAAGGTCGCCGTGCCGAACAGCACCGTGCAGTTACGGTCATACACCAACTCCGGCACCACGCGATAGTGCAGCGGGCTGGGGTAGAGGAAAATGCGGCTGCCGGTGAGAAGCGGCGTCAGCAGCCCCACCGTCAGGCCGAACGAGTGGAACAATGGCAGCGATGACATGAAACGGTCGCGCGGCGTGAAATCGGCGATGGTGCGAATTTGTTCTACGTTGGCCAGCAGGCTGGCATGCGAATGCACCACGCCCTTGGGGTGGCCTTCGGAGCCGGAAGTGAACAAGATCAGCGCCGCGTCCTCCGGGCGTTGCGGCAACGCCGCGCGCTGCGGTTGCAGCAAGTGCCGCAGGATCCACAGCTTGTCCGCCAGCGTAACGGTGTCTTTCAGATCCTCCAGATACACCCAGTTGGCCTGCGTCACCTGCTCCGGCAGATGGGTCAGCTTGCCCTTCTCCAGGAACTGGCGCGAGGTGACGATGGTCTTGATGCCGGCGGCGGTCATCGCGCTGTTCAGGCCGTTGGCGCCGGCGGTGTAGTTGAGCATCGCCGGAATACGGTTGCGCAGCGAAGCGCCGAAGATCGCCGCCGCGGTGATGGTGGCGTTGGGCAACAGCAGCCCGACGTGCTCCCCTTCGGCGGTAAAGCGCTGCAGAATGCGGCTGACGCCCAGCGATTTCTTGATCAGCGTTTGGTAGCTGTCCTCTTTGAAAGCGATGTCTTCGATACAGGGCTTGCGGCGCCCATAGCGCTGCTGCGCCGCCAGCAAGGCATGGAACAGCGTCTGCGGTTCGCGCGTCTCCATGCGCGCCCGCATCATGATCTGCATCAGCCGATCGCCCGCCAGCGCCCGCCGCTCGCGCGCACGCGGCGCCTCCGGCATCGGCAGCGTGGTCGGCGGCAAGATGCGGATGCTGATTTGCGGAAACCAGCGGATCTTGAACACCCCGGCCATGCGGCCGAACGGGCTGAATTCGGGGCCGTCGATCCGCACCGGCACCACGGTCGCGCCCGATTTGGCGGCGATAAACGCCGCGCCGTCGTAGATTTTCATCAGCGCGCCGGTCACGGTGATGCGCCCTTCAGGGAACACCACGATCGGCCGTCCCTGTTCGACCATGCGCACCAGCTGCTTGATGGCCATCGGCTTGGTGGGATCGAGCGAGACGAAATCGATGTAAGGCCGCAGCCAGCGCATAAACCAGCTCTCGCCGATGCTGGCATAGACCGCAAACACCGGTTTTATCGGCAGGAACAGCGCCAGCAGTACGCCATCAAGGAAAGAGACGTGGTTCGGCGTAATCAGTAATTTTTGCCGTTCGAAGTGCTGGACGTCCCCTTCGACCCGTACCCGAAACAACAGGCGAAACAGCGCGCGCAGCAGTGAAAAGATCATGCCCTTCTCCCTTGGCCATGGAGGCGTAAATCGTTGTAGGGAAAAGAATACTATATGGCAGGCAAAAAAAAACCTACGCATCCGCGTAGGTTGGTGCAATTGAAAATGGCTTCAACATACAGAGTATGCTGATTTCTCACCAATCAATACCTCTGGGATCACCTACTCTAGAGAGATGGCGTGCAGGAAACTACCGTCGAATCGCAAGAGTTCTGCTCCAAATGCAACCAGCTGTAAATTTCCCGCGATCTGCTGTAATAACTCAATGAAACTTAAACCTTCCCGCAGCGACGAAAAAATAAATATAACAACGACGAGCCAGTGACCCAGACGTGAAATCTTCCCTCATCGCGCGCTGACCTCGACCAGACAGCTCATGGCGTTCGGCCCCTGCGTCAGCGGCGAGGTGCCGATATCCAGCGTCAGCACGTTCGGGTTGCCCGCCTGCTCGAGCGGCCGGCGCTGCGCGTCGAAACCCGGCTCGAACCAGGCACCGGTCGCCATCAACACCACGCCGCGCGTCACACCATCGGTGAGCGATACCCCCGCCAGACAGCTGCCGCGCGCATTGCTGACCAGCACTTCGGCGCCGTCCGCCACGCCGCGCGGCGCCGCATCGTCCGGATGCATATACAGGGTTTCGCGCCCGGCGGTCTTGTTGCCCTGCGCCAGCGGCGCCGGATCCATCTGGCTATGTAGGCGATCGCTCGGTTGAATGGAGATCAGGTGCAGCGGCCAGTTTTTGGCCTGCGGCGCACCCAGCCACTCCACCGGCGGCCGCCACTGCGGATGCGGAGCGAAATCTTCGTAGCGGTAGCCGGCGATCCGCTCGCTGAACAATTCGATCTTGCCGCTGGGCGTTTGCAGCGGGTTAACCTGGGGATCGGCGCGAAACGCGTCAAAAAATACAAACTCTTTAGCCGGCGCGGGCAGCTCGACATAGCCCCGTTGCCAGAACGCCTCAAACTCGGGCCAGGCGACGCCGGCGCGCTGCTGCGACACGCCGCATTGCCGATAGATAGCTTCGATCCAGGCGCGCTCATCGCGGTTTTCGGTAAAGCGCTCGCGATAACCGAGACGCTCGGCCAGATCGGCGAAGATATCGAAATCGTTGCGCGCCTGATGCTGCGGCGCAATGGCCTGATGCATCGCCAGCACGTAACGATCGCGCGACGAGCCGCCGATGTCGTTGCGCTCCAGCGAACTGGTGACCGGCAACACGATATCCGCCATTTTGGCTGCCGCCGTCCACCAGATATCTTGGACGATCACCGTATCCGGCTTCTGCCAACCTTCCACCAGCCGATTCAACTGCTGATGGTGATGGAACGGGTTGCCGCCGGCCCAATGCACCAGATGGATATCCGGATAATGCCGCGTCTCGCCGCAAAATTGATAGGCTTCGCCGGGGTGCAACAGCATGTCGCAGATGCGCGCCACCGGGATCGCCAGCCCGGCCGGGTTATCCCCTACCGGCATGGTCGGCGCGGGGGTATCCACGCGCGGGTTGCCGACGCCGTTCATTGAGCCGTGGCCGAACGAAAAACCGCCACCCGGCAGCCCCACCTGACCCAGCATCGCCGACAGCGCGATCATCATCCAGTACGGTTGCTCGCCACGATGCGCGCGCTGCACGGAGTAGGAACAGGTGATAAAACTGCGCACGCCGATCAGCTGCCGCGCCAGCAGCGCTATGCGCGCCGTCGGAATGCCGGTGATGGCGCTGGCCCAGGCCGGCGTTTTCGCCACGCCGTCGCTCACGCCGTTCAGGTATTCCGCCAACTGTTGATAACCCACGCAGTGGCTGTGCAGGAAGGCTTCATCCTGCGCGCCCAGCCGCTGGATTTCGTAAGCCAGCGCCAGCATCAGCGCCACGTCGGTATTCGGCCGGATCGGGATCCATTCCGCATTGACGAACTCGGGGCAATCATCGCGCATCGGGCTGATGTTGACCACCGGCGTGCCCTTGCGCGCCAGCTTTTGCAGCCAGGGCTTGAGCGCATGTTCCGCCGCACCGCCGGAAGAGACCTGAGCGTTTTTCAGCGCCAACCCACCAAACGCCACAAACAGCTCGCAATGCTCCACCACGCTCGGCCAACTGGTGACGCGCCCGGTCAACGGCGAGAAAGTGCCGATCACATACGGCAGAAAGAACTGCGCCGCGCCCCAGCTGTAGTTGCCCTGCTGATCGACCCCGCCGCCGCCGCTGAAATAGAACCGCCGCACCAGCGAGCGGGCATGGTGCAGCCGCCCGGCCGACGACCAGCCATAAGAGCCGGTAAACAACCCGGAGGCGCCGTAGCGCTCGCGCACCCGGCGATTCTCCTGCGCCACCAAATCGAGCGCCAATTCCCAGTCCACCTCGACGAAATCTTCCCTGCCGCGCAGCGTACGGTCGCTGCCCTCGCGCTTTTGCAGCCACGAGCGGCGCACCGCCGGCTTGCGAATGCGCTTGTCGGAGTAAACCATCGGCGCGATGGAATCGAGCAGCGGCGAAGGGTCGGGATCGTCGACGAAGGGTTCACAACGGATAAGCCGGCCGTCTTCAACCACGGCGGTATAAGCCCCCCAATGGGCGAGCTGCGGATAGCGTTTAATGGACATGGCGTTCTCGGCGCAAATCGGAATGCACAGACGTTACCTCAGCCCGCCGCCGGTGCCAACGTACAAATTGCGCTATCGTTCGGTAGCAGTTGGTTATGCGTACAGACTCGAAGAGATTCTGCAACCGCCGCCACAAGTTGCGCACGAGACCGCTTGCAGCCCCGGTTTTTTTCCGCAAAACTGGGGGATGTAAGCGATTACCCAGGATGTGTTGACTGATATGGCTACGATAAAGGATGTTGCCAGGCTGGCGGGGGTTTCCGTGGCCACGGTATCCCGCGTGATAAACAATTCCCCCAAGGCCAGCGAAGGGTCGCGCACCGCGGTGCAGGCCGCGATGGAACAGCTGCAGTATCACCCTAACGCCAACGCTCGGGCGCTGGCGCAGCAATCCACCGAGACGCTGGGGCTGATCGTCTCCGACGTTTCCGATCCCTTCTTCGGCGCGATGGTCAAGGCGGTCGAGCAGGTGGCCTACGCCACCCACAATTTTCTGCTGATTGGCAACGGTTACCACGACGCCGAAAAAGAGCGTCAGGCGATTGAACAGCTGGTGCGGCACCGCTGCGAAGCGCTGGTGGTGCACGCCAAAAGGCTGAGCGATCAGGAACTTTGCGGCTGGATGCAACAGATCCCGGGCATGGTGCTGATCAACCGCACGCTGCCGGGCTTCGAAACGCGCTGCGTGGCGCTCGACGATCGCTACGGCGCCTGGCTGGCAACCCGTCATCTGATCCAGCAAGGGCATCAGCGCATCGCCATCATCTGCTCCACCCACCAGATTTCCGACGCCACCGACCGGCTGCAGGGCTATCTCGACGCGCTGCGGGAACACGATATTGCGGTGGATGAAAAGCTGATCGCCTATGGCGAACCGGACGAAATCGGCGGCGAACAGGCGATGACCGAATTGCTCGGCCGCGGCCGTTCGTTCTCCGCCATTACCTGCTACAACGATCCGATGGCCGCCGGCGCGCTTTCGGTGCTGAGCGATAACAGCGTCGACGTACCGGGGGAAATTTCGCTGATCGGTTTCGACGACGTGCTGATTTCGCGCTATCTTCGGCCGCGCCTGACCACCATTCGCTACCCGATCGTGGCGATGGCGACCCAGGCGGCGGAGCTGGCGCTGGCGCTGGCCAACCGGCAACCGCTGCCGGAAATCACCAACATGTTCAGCCCAACGCTGGTGCGCCGCCACTCGGTCGCCACCCTCAACAACGCGCACGAACAGCCGTAATTCCCGCCGCCGCATGGGTGAGCCGTCACCCATGCGCTCAGATTGCGCAGCCCGCCGCATTTCCCGCTTTTGGATTTTTTCCGCTCCCAGCGTTCGTGCATATTGTTGGCATAATAACCTTTACACTATATAGCATAAAAGCTATATTCTGAGCGCATCATGTGGCAAGTGGTGACCGTCGAACGGTTTGACGACTGGTTTTTAGCGCTGAACAACGCCCAGCAAACAAGCATCCTGGCGGCGATCTACAAATTGCAGACGTTCGGCCCGCAATTGGCGCGGCCGCATGCCGATACGCTGCATTTTTCCGACGCGGTCCGGCAGTTGAAGGAGCTGCGCATTCAACATCGCGGGCGCCCTTTCAGGGTGTTTTTCGCCTTTGATCCACAGCGGCAAGCGGTATTGCTGTGCGGCGGCGATAAAACCGGCGACAAACGCTTTTACCAGCGCATGTGCCCATCGCGGCCATGGAGTTTTCACATTATCTGGCAACCCGGAGGTAGTGCAGATGGCCAAACCTTTATCCCAACTGATCGATAAACTCGATCCCGCCGTCGTTGCCGCCGCCAGGCAAAAAGCGGACCAGGAGATTTTCGAGCTGCGGCTGGCGATGCTGAGGGAAGAGTTGGCGGTTTCTCAGGTTGAATTGGCGAAGCGGCTCGGCATCAGCCAACCCTCCGTCGCCAATTTGGAAAAGCGCGGCAGCGAAATCAAACTGTCGTCGCTCAAACGCTATATCGAGGCGATGGGCGGCACGCTGTCGCTGGATGTGCAATTGCCCAATGGCCAGCACCGCCGCATGACGCTGTGAAGCGGGCGCAAAGCGCCCGCCCGCTGATCAGATAAGCTCCAGCGCGATCAGCTCTTCGATGGTTTGGCGGCGGCGGATCAAACGCGGCTCGCCGTTTTCGAACAGCACTTCAGGCAACAGCGGACGGCTGTTGTAGTTGGAGGACATCGATGCGCCGTAGGCGCCGGTGTCGTGGAACACCAGATAATCGCCGATCTGCACCGGCGGCAGCTCGCGGGTTTCCACGCCACCGCCCGCCTGCTGGGTGAACACGTCGCCGGATTCGCACAGCGGCCCGGCGATCACCGTTTCGCGCAGCGCTTGCCCCGAGGTATCGCGCCCATCGGCCGGCAACAGCGAAATATGATGATAGCTGCCGTACATTGCCGGGCGCATCAGATCGTTAAAACCGGCGTCCACCAGCACGAAGTGGCGGCTGCCCATGTCTTTTACCGCCCGCACCTCGGCCACCAATACGCCCGCTTCCGCCATCAGGAAACGCCCGGGTTCGATCTCCAGCTGTACCGGATGCCCCAGATGCGCGGCGATGCGTTCACGCGCCCGGTTCCACAAACCGAAATAGTGTTCGGTATCGATCGCCTCTTCACCGTACTGATACGGGATAGACAGGCCGCCGCCGGCGGAAATGGCGCTGATGTCATGACCGAGATCGATCACCTGCTGCACCATCGCATCGCAGACGCGCTCCAGATGCTGGTAATCGACGCCGGAACCGATGTGCATGTGCACGCCGATCAGTTGCAGGCCGTAGCGGCGGATCTTCTCCACCGCCTGCGGCAGGTCGGCATACCAGATGCCGTGCTTGCTGTTCTCGCCGCCGGTGTTGGTTTTCTGGCTGTGGCCGTGGCCAAATCCCGGGTTAACGCGCAGCCACACCGGGTGCCCTGCGGAAACCTTGCCGAGCTGATCCAGCATGTCGATGGAACCTGCGTTAACCGGGATCTTCAATTCGCTGACGCGCGCCAGCGTGGCGTGATCCAACACGTCCGCGGTAAACACGATCTCGCTCGGTTCGCCGCCCGGTTGAAAACCGGCCTGCAGCGCCCGTTCGAGCTCGCCCAGCGACACCGAATCCACCTTCACGCCCTGCTCGCGCATCAAGCGCAAAATATGAATGTTCGAACAGGCCTTCTGCGCGAAACGAATGGTGTCGAAGTGGCGCAGCTGAGCGATGCGCTGGCTGATGATGTCAGCATCATAGGCCCAGACCGGGCAACCGAAACGCTGCGGCAAGGCCAGCAGGTTAGCGGCGTTCAACGCGGTGGAGGTGTCGTGCAACGGGCGTGGCATGGCGATATTCCCAATTCGAAAATGACGGCAGATAAAGCCATAGTGCCGCACGCTGAATCGAGTGGAAAATATCTATTTAGCCGTAGTCTATTCATTTATGATATGGCTTTCTCTACAGTCGAGCGGCCTCGCCATGCACAGTATCTCTTTGCGGCAGATCGAAATCTTTCGGGCGGTGATGACCACCGGCAACCTGACCGAGGCGGCAGCCCTGCTGCAAACCTCGCAACCGACCGTCAGCCGCGAGCTGGCGCGCTTTGAAAAGCTGATTCGGCTGCAGCTGTTCGACCGGGTGCGCGGGCGTTTGTCCCCCACCGTGCAAGGGTTACGGTTGTTCGAAGAGGTACAGCGCTCCTATTACGGCCTCGATCGCATCGTCAACGCCGCCGCCGGCATCCGCCAGTTTCAGCAGGCGCAGCTGTCGATCGTGTGCCTGCCGGTATTCTCCCAATCGCTGCTGCCGGCGGTGTGCCAGCCCTTTATCGAACGTTATCCGGAAGTCAGCTTCAGCGTGATCCCGCAAGAGTCGCCGCTGCTGGAAGAGTGGCTGTCTGCCCAGCGCCACGATCTCGGGCTGACGGAAACCACCCTCACGCCGGCGGGCACCGAACGGGTGACGCTGATGACGTTGAACGAAGTGTGCGTGCTGCCGACGGGCCACCCGCTGCTGGTAAAAGACCAGCTGACGCCGCAGGACTTCACCGGGCAGAACTTTATCAGTCTGTCGAGCACCGACAGCTATCGTCACTTGCTGGATGCGCTGTTCGGCGAACAGGGCGTCGAGCGCCGCATGGTGATGGAAACGCACAGTGCGGCGTCGGTGTGCGCCATGGTGAGAGCCGGCGTGGGGGTGTCGATCGTTAACCCGCTGACGGCGCTCGACTATGCCGGCAGCGGCGTGCACGTGCGGCCGTTCAGCATCGACGTGCCGTTCACCGTCAGCCTGATCCGGCCGCTGCACCGCCCTTCATCGGCGCTGGTCACGGCCTTTATCGACCATCTGCATCAGCAGGCGGCACGCTTCTCCGCCCGCCTGGCCGCCGCTGTCAGGCGCTGAAAGCGGCCAGGGAATATTGCCGAGACCTTAGCGCAGCGTCGCCTGCCACTGCGGATCGGTGGCGAACCACTCCACCAGAAAGTCCAGCATGGTGCGCAAGGTGGCGGGCATCTGGCGACGCGAGGTGTAGATGCCGTAGATGCCCATCGACTGCGGCCGGTAATCCGGCAACAATTCGACCAGTTCGCCGCTGGCCAGCAGCGGGGCCGCCGAATAATAGGGCTGCATGGAAATGCCCGCGCCCTGCACCGTGCCGGCCATCAACACCACCGACTCGTTGGCGCTCAGGTTGCCGCTGACCGCCACCGCCGATTTCACCCCCTGAGCATCGAAGTGCCACAGGCTTTTGCCGAAATAGGAGTAGGTCAGGCAGTTGTGCAACGCCAGATCCTGCGGTTGGCGCGGGGTGCCGTGTGCCGCCAGATACGCCGGCGCGGCGCACACCACCGATGCGCAGGTGGACAGCGGACGGGCGATCAGGTTGGGATCCAGCTCGTTGGTGATGCGCAGCGCCAGATCGATGCGCTCTTCCACCAGGTTCACCGCCCGGTTGTTCATCTGCAGATCGACCGCCACCTGCGGGTGACGCTTCAGATACTGAGCGACCGCCCCCACCAGCGCCGTTTGCCCGAGCGACTGCGAACAGGTAATGCGCAGCAGGCCGCGCAGTTCGTCGCTCTGCCCTTCCTCCACCAGGTCGATCTCTCCCGCCAGCGCCAGCATTTGTCGGCAACGTTCCAGAGTACGCTCACCGGCGTCGGTCAGACTAAGCTTACGGGTAGTGCGGTGCAGTAAACGCGCGCCGGCCCATTGCTCCATCTGCGCCAGGTAGCGCGTCACCATCGCGCGCGACATCTCCAGCGTTTCCGCGGCGGCGATCATGCTGCCGCGATCGACGATGGTGACAAAAACTTCAGCGGCGGTAATGCGATCCATGATTAGTCCGATTTATGCAACGAATAATTGCTTATTATCCGGTTTTTCTATCGCTTTATGCAACCTAACATCGTTACAACATTAACCGATACCTAAGGACCTCTGCCCATGTTTAAGAAATCACTGTTAACTCTGGCCTTCACCGGCGTCGCCACCCTGAGCACCTACGCCACCGCTGCCGATACCCTGACCATGGAAGTGTATAACCCGGGCGAGAAAAGCGTGTTCCCGGTGTCTTCCGAAATCGTCAGCGGCCAACACGAAGTGGCGCTGATTGACGCTCAGTTCCAGCGTAACGATGCCGAAGAGCTGGTGAAAAAGATCAAGGCGACCGGCAAGAAGCTGACCACCGTTTATATCAGCCACTCAGACCCGGATTTCTATTTCGGTCTGGACGTGATTAAAGCGGCCTTCCCGGAGGCGAAAATCATCGCTTCGCCTGGCACCATCAAGGACATCAACGCCACCAAAGACGGCAAAGTCGCCTATTGGGGCCCGATCCTGAAAGACAACGCGCCGAAAACCGTGATCGTGCCGCAGCCGCTGCAGGGCGACAGCTTCACCATCGACGGCCAGAAAGTGGAAGTGAAAGGCCTGAACGGCCCGACCCCCGATCGCACCTTCGTCTGGATCCCGGCGCTGAAAGCGGTCGTGGGCGGCGTCGCGGTCGCCGGTGACAATATCCATCCGTGGATCGCCGACAACCAGACCGTGGAATCGCGCCAGCACTGGCAGCAGACGCTGAAAAACATCGAAGCGCTGAAGCCGCAGGTCGTCGTGCCGGGCCACTTCCTGCCGGGCGCCGCACAGACGCTGGCATCGGTGCACTTTACCCAAAAATACCTGACCACGCTGGAAGCCGAACTGCCGAAGGCCAAGGATTCCGCCGCGCTGATTGAAGCGATGAAAAAGCACTACCCGACGCTGAAAGACGAATCGAGCCTGGAACTGAGCGCGAAAGTGCTGAAAGGCGAGATGAAGTGGCCGCAATAAGCGCCCGTGCGTGATTGAGCCAGCCCTGGCGCCGCGGCGAGCTGCCGCGCGCCAGACGAGGAGTAAAAATGACCGAAACCACTCTGCATTACATTTTCGATCCGCTGTGCGGCTGGTGCTACGGCGCCGCGCCGCTGGTGAAAGCGGCTCAGAGCCTCCCCGGGCTGAAGATCGTACCGCACGCCGGCGGCATGATGACCGGCAACAATCGCCGCCAGATCACAGACGAGTGGCGCAACTACGTCATTCCGCACGACAAACGCATCGCCGAAATGACGGGCCAGCCGTTCGGCGAAGCCTATTTCAACGGCCTGCTGCGCGACACCACGGCGGTGATGGATTCCGAACCGCCGATCACCGCTATCCTGGCGGCGGAAAAGCTGTCTGGACGCGGGCTGGATATGTTGCACCGCATTCAGCAGGCGCACTATAAGGAAGGCCGGCGCATCGCCGATACACCAGTGCTGGAGGCGTTGGCGAAAGAGCTGGGGTTGCCTTCGGCGGCGTTTATCGCCGAAATGCGCTTCAACAGCGGCGCACCGACCGCGCAACACATCGCGGAAAGCCGGGCGCTGCTGGCCAAAGTGCAAGGCCAGGGCTTCCCGACCTTTGCGCTGCAGGATAGTGATGGCCGCCTGCATCTGCTGCCAGCCGGCAACTATCTGGGTAATGTGGAAGCCTGGAAGAACCTGCTGGGCGCCGCCGCGCTGGCATAACCCTGCTCGCCCCGATCGTCGGGGCGGGTCATTCTACCCGCACGAACCGCCCTTCCGCCCGCACGTTGTGGCCGAACCCGCAATCGCCCCGCGTGTGCATTTCCAACGCTTGCTCGCCAAACTCCATCGTCACGTCGCAGACCTGCGCGCTTTCCGCTTCATGCTGGTGGTAGACAGCCTTGCCGTGTTCGATCGGCAGCTCGGCGGAGAAGTCCCCCATGTTCGGCCCGTAATACAGCCCCATCTGCGGCATGGCGTAGCCGGAAAAATCGATCAACCAGCGCTCGCCCTGCGGCTTCACCACCACTTCGCTCCACACGCCTCGCCCGGCGTATTGCCAGTACACGCCGCCCGGCCCCTGCGGCTGCGGCCGCTGCGCCAACCGTTGACGCAACAGGCTCAGGTTGTGCTGCGATTTGTCGTCGTGCGGCGCCAGCGCCAGATAGGCCTGCGCCTTGAGCAATTCGCCGGCGTGCATCAGCGACAACGCCACGTTGTTGTAAGCCGTGGCGACAGCCTGCTCGCTCAAGCCGCAAAACTCGCTCCAGGCCGCCTGATCGCGAAAGATGTCGGCGGCTTTGGCGTAATCCTGCCGCTGATAGGCCTTTTTTCCCAGTTCGGCGTAGCTCGCCACCTTTTGGCAGTCGGCGGCGATGTCCGGCTCGTCAATGTGCGCCCAGGCCCGGGCGCTGGCGAAGACGCCGCAGGTCAGCAACAGGGGAAACCAAGCCTTCATCGTTTATCCTTTCTGCAAAAATTCGGCGCCAGTATAACCGCCCTACGCCGGAGTGTATGCCGCAATTGCGCCTGCCAGCGCGCCGCTGACGATTCAGCCGCCTTATTTCAAACGGTTAGCCGAGTCAAAACTGCTTACAGTCGCGGTTTGTTTGTTACCGGCCCGCAGCCCATGCTGAAGAAAATACCGCAATTATCGAGCCGTTATGAACGCAACCCCCTTGCAGAAACACGCCGTGTGGCAGCTGATCAAACCCTTTTGGGTGTCTGAGGAGCGATGGCGCGCCTGGGCGATGCTGATCGCCATCGTCATCCTGTCGCTCGGTCTGGTCTATATCAGCGTGCAGATCAACCAGTGGAACCAGGTGTTCTACGATGCGTTGCAGAACAAAAACTACCCGGTGTTCAAGGCGCAGCTGTGGCGCTTCACCTACCTGGCGCTGATCTTCATCGTGCTGGCGGTCTACAAGATCTACCTGACTCAGGGGCTGCAGATGCGCTGGCGGCGCTGGATGACGGAAAAGTTCATGGGAAAATGGCTGGCGCACCAGGCGTATTACCATACCGAGCAGCAGCAGATCGTCGATAACCCCGATCAGCGTATCGCCGAAGATCTCAACGTATTGACCCAATATACCCTGTCACTGTCGCTCGGGCTGCTCTCCAGCCTGGTGACGCTGTTTTCCTTTATCGACATTTTATGGCACGTCAGCGGGCCGATGACCTTCGCGCTCGGTCAACACGCCATCACCTTGCCCGGCTATATGGTGTGGTTCGCGCTGCTGTATGCGGTGCTGGGATCGCTGCTGATCTGGTGGGTCGGCAAACCGCTGGTCATGCTGGGCTTTAACCAGGAGCGGTATGAAGCGAACTTCCGTTTCGGCCTGATCCGCATCCGCGAAAATAACGACGCCATTGCGCTATACCACGGCGAACCGCGCGAGGCGCAACAGTTGGGTGACCGTTTCGACACCATTCGCAGCAACTGGTGGGCGATCATGCGCATCACCCGGCGGCTGAACATCGCCACCAACTTCTACGGCCAGTTCGCCATCGTGTTTCCCCTGCTGGTGGCGGCGCCGCGCTACTTCTCCGGCGCCATTCAGATGGGCGGCCTGATGCAGATCGCCTCGGCCTTCGGCCAGGTGCAGGGTGCGCTGTCGTGGTTTATCGACGCGTTTAACGACTTGGCGACCTGGAAAGCCTGCGTTAACCGTTTGGCCGGCTTCAACGCCGCTGTCGATCAGGTTCACCATCAGCCGCGCGGCATTCAGTTGCGGGAAGAGAGCGCCCATCCGTTGACGCTGGATAACCTCAGCCTGAACTTGCCCGACGGCCAACCGCTGCTGGCCGGCGCCGAGATGACGCTGCAACGCGGCGATCGCCTGCTGATCGTCGGCCCTTCCGGCTGCGGCAAGTCGACGCTGCTGCGGGCCATCGCCGGTATCTGGCCTTACGGCGCGGGCGCCATCGGGGTGGCGGCCAACGCCAACGCGCTGTTCCTGCCCCAGCGCAGCTACATTCCGATCGGCACGCTGCGCGAGGCGCTGAGCTACCCGAGCCTGGCGTCAGAATACAGCGACGAACAGTTGATGCGGGTGCTGGAAAACTGCCGTCTGAAACACCTGCAGCGCTGGCTGGATACCTCCGCCAACTGGAGCCATCGCCTGTCGCCGGGTGAGCAACAGCGGCTGGCGTTCGCCCGCGCCCTGTTGATTCGCCCGAGCCTCCTGTTCCTCGACGAAGCCACCAGCGCGCTGGACGACGAAACCGAGCAACTGATGTACTGCCTGCTGGTGGATGAACTGCCGGACATGACGCTGATCAGCGTAGCGCACCGCAACAGCGTGGCGAAGTACCACCAGACCTGCTGGCGCTTCAGCCGCGGCGAAGACCAACCGGCGCGCCTGGCGCTGAGCCCGTTGCCGGCATAACTCACGAAGCCGGGCGCAAGCGCGCCCGGTTTTCGTTCAGATGCCGTCGGCCTGCGCGTCTTCGCACTTCACCCGGCGGCGTTCATGCCACAGACTGGTCAGCCCGCGTTTACCGCACGCCAAAGCCATCTCGCGAAATTCATCCAGGCTCAGCCCATCGCGCTCCAGCATCATTTCCGCCGCCAACTGCATGTTGACGCCGGTGAGCACTTCACAATCCCCCTGCGCATCCGCCAGCTCGCAGGCGCTGCGAAACGGCGAACCGCCGAGCATATCGGTCAGGAACACCACACCGTCCGGCTGCGCCACCGCCGCCAGCGCCGAGCGTAAGGCGTCGTTGAGCTGCGCGGTACTCATCTGTTCGGGGAAATCGACCGCCGCACAGTGCCGCTGCGGCCCCACCACCTGTTCCATCGCCTGCAACAGCCCGGTGGCAAAGCCGCCGTGGCCGGTAATCACAATGCCTGGCATAGCCCGCTCCTCACAAAATACCGATAAATTTGCCCACCACGCCGATCGCTACGGTGACGCCAATCAGCTTCACCGGCGAGAATCCGCGCTTCATCAGGAAGAAAATGAGCAGCGTGAAACACAGCGGCAACAAGTTGGGCATCAGCTTGTCCAGCACGTCGGTCTGCAGCGCCACGCTGGCCTTGCCGGCATGCATCACCAGCGGCGTGGACAGATGCACATACGAGGCCACCAGCGCGCCGATCACCGTCATGCCGACAATGGAGGCAGCGTGCGAAATGCGCCGGGTGTGGGTCTTCAGCAGCGCCAGCGCGCTGGTGCCGGCCTGGTAGCCGTAGTGCGCCAGCCCAAAACGCAGGCCGAAGTGGAACAGGTTGAACAGCAGCAGGAAAACGATCGGCCCGAACAGGCTGCCCTCCAATGCCAGCGAAGCGCCTATGCCGGCGCAGATCGGCAGCAGCGTCAGCCAAAACAGCGCGTCGCCGATACCGCCGAGCGGCCCCATCAGCGCCACTTTCACTGCGCGAATGGTGGAGATCTTCTCCTTGTTCTGCTCCATCGCCAGCACCAAACCGGACAGGAAGGTGACGTCGAACGGGTGCACGTTGATAAATTCCATGTGCATCTTCATCGAGTTGGCCAGATCCTGCGGGTTGCGGTGGATCTTGCGCAGCCCGGGGATCAGCTGATACAGCCAGCCGCCCGCCTGCATGCGCTCGTAGTTGAACGACGCCTGCAACAGCAGCGAACGCCAGGCCATGCGGTTGATGTCGCCGCGCGTCAGCGCTTCGGCGGGCTGGCTGTCCAGATAATCGTCCTGTTCCACCTGGCTGGTGGCCAGCGCCTGAGCCATGCGCTGCTCGGCTTTTTGCGCCAGCAGATCGTCGGAATCGTTAAATGCCATCTTCGGCGTCCTCCTGCGGAGCGGGCCGGGCGGTTGCCTCTGCCGCGCCGCGTTGCGTGTTGAAGAAGTCGATCAGAGCGATCGCCAGAGCCCCCAGCGCCACCGCCAGGATCGGCAGCTTGAGAAACGTGACCGAGATGAAACCGAGGATAAAATAGGCCACGTAGGTTTTTTTCATCATCACTTTCATCAGCAGCGAGAAACCGATCGCCGGCATCATGCCGCCCGCCACCGCCAGCCCGTCCAGCAGCCAGCCCGGCGCTTTCTGCACCATGGCGCTGGCCGCATCGGCGCCGAAGTAAATCGGCAGGAACGCCACCACGAAATAGAAGATGAACAGAATGCTGATGCCGAGATAGTTCACCCGTTCGATACCGCGCCAGTTCAGCGCTTTCACCATGCGATCGCAGCGGTGCATCATCGGTGAGAACAACGTAAACAGCAGCGTGATGCAGCCCTGCACCGCAATCGAGAACGGCACCGCCACGCCGATCGCCACTTTAGGATCGGCCTTGGTCAGAATGGCGAATGCGGTGCCGATCACCCCGCCGATCACCACGTTCGGCGGTTGGGCGCCCGCCAGCGGCACCATCCCCATCCACACCAGCTCCAGCGTGCCGCCCACCAGCAACCCGGTGTAGACATCGCCCAAAATCAGCCCCACCAGCGGCCCCATCACCACCGGCCGGTGGAAGTGGGTCAGACCGTCGAACAGGTCAACCCCCGCCAGCCCGGCCAACAGCGCAATCAATAACGCATCCGTCAACATGCTTTCCCCCAGGCTCAAAAGAGCAGTTTGCCGATCGCCTCACCCGCTTCATCCGGCACCCGGCGCACTTCGCACTCCACGCCCAGCTCCGCCAGCGCGCGGAACGCGGCCACGTCGCCGTCGTCCAGCGACACCGTTTTGTGCACCTGCCGCTTCCCCTCGGCGAAGTGCATATTGCCGACGTTGACGAAACGGATAGGCACCCCGCCGCGCACCAGCGTCAACACATCCTGCGGCGTTTTGCACACCAGAAAGATCTTCTGCCGATCCGCCGCCTTGTGGATCACGTCAATGGTTTTCTGCAGCGTGAAATAACGGGTCTGCACCCCTTCCGCCACCACCATGTCCATCAGGTTCTGCTGCACCGGATCGGCGGCGGCCTCGTCGTTGGCCACCACCACCAGGTTGGCGCCGAGGGTATTGGTCCAGGTCACGCCTACCTGGCCGTGCACCAGGCGATTGTCGATGCGGGTCATTAAAATGTTCGGCATATCAGCGGCCCTCCGGGTAACAGGCGGCGTGGTAATCGTCGAGCACCTGCGTCACTTTATGCAGCACCCACTCCTGCGGATCGGCGCTCAATTCGCCGGCGTTCAGCGCCCGCGCCTGATCCGGCAGGTACTGGCTGAGCAGCGCCAGCGGCGCCGGGCTGCGGCGCAGGTTGTCCAGCAAACCGTCGACCGCCTGCTGCACCTGCGGCTGCGGCCAGTAGTAACGCACCCGATCGCTCAGGCTGTAGTGGCGATCGAGGTACTGTTGGTGCGGCGTGCCGTGGTAATAGCGGCTCCACTGCTGCGGCTGCTCGCGCATCACCTGCTCCAGCGTGGCGCACAGCTGCGCCGACTGGCGTTCCCCCAGCCATTCGCGTTCGATGCGATCGAGGGCGAACAGCGCTTCGCGCAGCGCAAAGGTCAGCGCCGGCCCCACCTTCAGGATGGCGAAATGATCGCGCACCAGTTGGCGGTAGGCCTGCGGCGGCTGATAGTCCGTGGAGTGCGCTTCATAGATCATGCCCGGCTGCCGTTCAATGAAATGGCTCAATGCGTCGGCGCGCTGTGGCTGGTAGTGCTCAACGCTGTGGTGATCGAACTCGACGCCCGGCTGCACCACCAGCGCGATAGTTCGCTGCCAGGCATCGTTCAGCTCGGCCTTTTGCCAGGCGATACGATGTGTTTCCAGCGTTTGCGCCACCGCCTGCGGCGTGGTGACCTGCAGACCCGCCAGCGCCTCCTGCGCGCCGCCCGGCACCGGCACTTCGGTGCCGATCACATAGACCGGCGCTTCACCGCCGCTCTGCGCCCAGGCGCGTTCCGCTACCGCGCACAAACGCGCCGCCCGCTCGGCAACCGTGGCATCCCCCAGAGGCGAGGGATCATCGGCGCACGACATGGAACAATCGAGGTGAATTTTGCGAAATCCGGCGCGAACGTAATCGTCTATCAAGGTTTCCGCCAGCGCCATCGCTTCCTGAGCCGGGCGATCTTGCCAAGCATTGGGCCCCAGATGATCGCCGCCCAGCCACACGCGCTCGCGCGCCAGGCCCACCTCATCCGCCAGACGCCACAGCGCATCGCGGAACTGGGTCGCCGTTTGGCCGGTATAGCCGCCGAACTGATTGACCTGATTGGACGTCGCCTCCACCAACACCGGCGTGCCACGCGCTTTGGCCTGCCGCAGCGCGGCCTTCAGAACCCAGGGATGGGCGGAACAGACGGAAAAGATCCCGACCGGCATACCGGCCTTGTGCTGCTCGACAAGCTGTAACAACTGCTGCATGAAGCCCCCATGCAGGCGCCGTGCTACCGATCGGCGATGATGACCTCAACGCCCAGCTCGGTTAACGCCCGCTCGTAATCGTCCGGAAGACGGCTGTCGGTGATCAGCCGATGGATTTGTCCGGCTTCGCGAATCATGCAAAAGCTTTTGCGACCGAATTTGCTGGCATCCGCCACCGCGATAATCTCGCGCGCCACCTCGCACATCACGCGATTGAGGTGCGCTTCACCGGGGTGAGGCGTGGTGATGCCGGCGCTCAGATCGAACCCGTCGACGCCCAAAAACAGTTTGTCGAAGCGGTACTGACGCAATTGCTGCTCGGCAGCCGGACCGTAGAGCGAGTAAGAGTTGCGGCGCACGCTGCCCCCCAGCACCATGACTTCCACCCCGTCGTTTCCCGAAAGCTCGTAGGCAATGTTCAGCGCATTGGTCATCACCACCAGATCGCGCCGCCCCTTCAGGAACGGCACGATCTGCGCGGTGGTTGAACCGGAATCGAGGATCAGCGCATCGCCGTCGCGCACATAGCCGGCCGCCGCGTTGGCGATCAGCGTTTTGACGTCGCGATTCAACCGCCCTTTGTCCCGCAGCGGCCGATCGAAAGCGAATTGCTGATTGAGCATCGCGCCGCCGTAAGCGCGCAGCGCACACCCTTTTCGTTCCAGAAAGCGCAGATCGTTGCGGATCGTCACCGTGGATACCGCAAACTGTTTGCTGAGCTGCTCCACGCGCACGCTGCCGTGTTCGCATAACAGATCGATAATGTGTTCACGTCGCTTTGCGGTATTCACTGGCATGAGCTGCGGTCCTCAGGTTTCCGGCATCGCCGGGGAGAAGATGGCTTTCGCTCTACTGCGCTGGCATTACAGCAAAGCGAAAGCAATGAAATTGTGATCGGGCTTACAGCCCCGTTTTAGCAAAAAAACCGCCAAAAAACCTTTCGAATCGAAACGGATCGAAAAGCCTAAAAGCGGAAGGGGGGAAAAGTGAAATGCCATGACGGGCGATACCCCCCGGAGCGCTGAGGCGTGGGCTGCACGGAAAGCGAAAGCGACGCATGGTGCGCCCCGCGCCATGACTTTTAGTTCACTCAGTGACCAGGATCACATAATGGCAATTATCCGTCGGCCAGCGGGGATTAACCGCCGCCATCCCGCCGGGCCGTCCCCTTGTCAGCACGAGCCATCTTCCCTACACTGGCGAACGGATACCGTCGATTTTCGGTACGTAAGCGTTAACGTCAATCAACGCATCACGCCATGCAGCACTGATTGACTGCATGCCCTGGTGCGAGGAACCCATGCCGCAACCCGCTTCACCCCCAGCGTCCACCGCGACCCCGCGTCGCCGGTTACACCGCCCTATTCTGCTGATCGTCGGCATTATGCTGATCGCGGCCAATTTGCGCGCCGCCCTGACCAGCGTCGGCCCGCTGCTGGAGCAGATCCAGCAACAGCTGGCGTTGTCCGCCACCGCCGCCGGCCTGATCAATTCGCTGCCGCTGATCCTGTTCGCCATCCTCTCGCCATTGACCCCGGCGCTGGCGAAACGCATCGGTATCGAGCGCACCTTGGGCCTCGCCCTCGCGCTGCTGATCTGCGGCATCACCCTGCGCTCCCTGCCGCAAGACGCCATGCTATGGCCGGGCAGCATCCTGATCGGCGCCGCCATCGCCTTCGCCAACGTGGTGCTGCCGACGCTGGTGAAAAGAGATTTCCCGCATCGCGCCGCCGCGATGATCGCCGCCTATGCGGCGGTGATGTCGCTGGTTGCCGCCATCGCTTCCGGTTTGGCCGTGCCACTGGCTTCGCTGGCCGACCTTGGCTGGCGGTTCTCCTTGTTATGCTGGGGCTTGCCTGCGCTGTTGGCGCTGCTGGTGTGGTTGCCGCAGCTGCGGCGCTCCACCACACCCGCCGCTAAAGAGCCGCAGCCGACGGAGCCGCAACGCTATCGCTCCCCCTGGGGCAGCGCGCTGGGTTGGCAAGTGGCGATGTTCATGGGGCTGCAATCGATCGCCTTCTACACCATCATCGGCTGGTTCAGCGCTTTTGCCGCCAGCCACGGCACCTCCGCTCAGCAGGCGGGTTTCGAACTGTTCGTTTACCAGGTGGTAGCGATCGTCGCCAACTTTGTCATGGTGGTGATTTTGCCGCGGGCGCGCGATCAGCGGGCGATAGCGTTGGGCAGCTCGCTGCTGATCTTCATCGGCGTCGGGGGATTATTGGTGCAACCCGCCAGTTCACTGGTGTGGCTGACGTTTGCCGGGTTGGGGGCGGGGAGTTCACTGGTGCTGGCGCTGTCGTTCTTTGGATTGCGCAGTCAGCATCATCATCAGGCGACGCTGCTGTCGGGTATGGCGCAATCCGTCGGTTATCTGTTGGCGGCGCTGGGGCCCACCCTGTTCGGCCTGCTGCACGATCTGACGGAAGGCTGGCGCTTGCCGTTGATCGCCCTGCTGGGCCTGACCGTCTTGCAAATGCTGTTCGGCGCGCTGGCCGGCCGCAGCCGCGTGATCAGCTAACGCTGCGGCGCAATGGGGGCCGCACGGGCTCAGAGTCGGTGTCCTGCCATAAATCATCAATAAAGGCGCGCTGCTCATCGCTCAGCACCCATGACGGCGGAATTTTGGACTGTGCGCGACGCTCAGCGCCCTCACGGTTTTTAGCCTGCTTTTTGTTCACGAATCGCCTTCCTGCTTAACCTGCTAACTCAGTAACCAGTAAATCACGGCGGCGGTTAACAGCCAGAACAGCCCGCTACCGATAAACACACACAGCCATGCTCTACGTTTGATATCCGATCCATCCTTGCTCACCACAGCGCCCTCAACCAATAGATTAAACCATTCAAATAATAATTATTGATCTGTTTTAACGATCGATAAAGTCGTTTTTTCCTATGGAAATTTAAAAAACAGCTGCTAGCCATAGACCTGCATCACCGCCTCAGTAAGAACGGCACCGTGGATATCACTGTTATCGGCAGGCGATAACTTGAATTGATAGGCGACCGAACGTGCAGTGTGCCATACCTTGAGTGGTCAAAATTAAACCACTGGTAAATGATTCAACTATCAATTATTTGACTGGCCATAAGCCAAATCGGCAACAGACAGCGCTGAAGGCGGGGGATAAAATGAAGCGACGTACTGGGATCATACGGAGAGAAGCACCGGCCCGCTTTGGTCTCGCTCGGGCCGGCGTGAGTTAACCAATTCTGCTGACGGAATCCCGGCTGGCGTGTTCACGCTCGCTGCCGGTCAGCTCACGTAAATGACCCGAGCGCATCTCAAGCAGCCGATCGGCATGTTCGAAATAGTGATCGTCATGGCTGATGGCAAACACCGTTTTGCCCAGCGCGCGCAGTTCTGGCAACAGCTCGCGATAGAAAATGCGCCGGAATTGCGGATCCTGATCCGCGGCCCATTCATCCAACAGCAAGATATCGCGCTGTTCCGCCACGGCCAGCAGCAAAGCCAGGCGCTTGCGCTGCCCCTGCGACAGTTGCGGGTTAGTCACCCTGGCGCCGTCGAACTGCAGCTTGCTTTTCATATTCAACCGCTCGAGCCAGCCGGCGACCAGTTCCGCATCGGGTTCGCCGCCTTCCGGCCCTTGCAAACGATCGAACGGATGAAAATCGGTGAAAATCGCCGAAAACAGCCGACGATAGTCCGGCATATCCGCCGCGGTCTGCGCGACGCCATCCAGAACGATGTGCCCGCTCACCGGCCGGTACAACCCGGTCAACAGCATCGCCAGCGTTGACTTGCCGCTGCCGTTGCCGCCGATCAAAAAGATCAGCTCGCCACGCCGCAGCATCAGATTAAGCGGCCCGACGGCAAAACCGGGTTGTTGCTCCGTATCGGCATAGTGAAAAACCACGTCGCGCAGCTCCAGCGTCTGCCAGGAACGGCCGGCGGCGGCAGGGAACGCCGGTTGGTACTCGGCCAGGCGTAGCGTCTTCAGCTTGTTGAAAGCAACTTCGGCGCTGACCAGCGTCGGAAACGCCCCGACCGCCTGCAGTAATGGCGTGCGCAAGAACAGCAGCGTCAGGGAATACGTGGCGGCCACCGCCGAGTTCGCCCATCCCAGGCTGTTAGCCATAAAGAACACCAGTCCGATCGCCCCCAACATCATGATATTTGACCAGTTGAGCGCACTCAAATGGAAGGTATCGGCGCGAATGATATGGTGGCGGTAAGCTTGCGCATCGGGTTGATAGGTCTGTTCGTACAGCGCCTGCGCTCGCTTGCGGTTTAACGTCAGTTCCTTGCGACCGTCAATCACCGATTCATAATGATGATAGAGACGCTCTTCCGACTCGCGCAAACTGGCCATATGGCGATAAACCCGCGAGACCAGGCAACCGCTGCCCACCACGGTGACCGCGACCCACACCGCCGTCACCGCCAGCATTTTCGGTGATAGCCACCCCAGATAGGCCGCCGACCCCAGGGTTAAAATCACCCCTTGCACCAGTTCGGGCAAGCGCACGAAGGCGACGGTGATATTGCGGACATCGCTGGAGAGACTGGCCAACAATGAGGCACTGCCTAACTGTTCAAGGCGCTCAATATCGGTATCCAGGATGCGCTTCACTAACTGCCCGCGCAGGCGGTAGACGAAGTAATGGCCCAATGTCGTCAGCGCCAATTGCGATCCCAGCGTGACCGCCATTAGCAATGCCAGCAGGGCGAGAAACATCGGCAGCACAGCCAATGCATCGCCGCCGGCGTCCATCAGATATTGATTGATAAACGCAATGATACCGATGCCTAAGCCGGCGCTGGTCATGGTCAATGCCATAACCGCCAGAAATGGCCAACGATACTGGTGATAAACCACCCGTAGCAGTTCCATGAAAAACCTCTGAAGTCGCGATCTGGCAGGCATTGTAAGCGGCGTGAGAATGAGATCAAGACGAATTCTCATCACAGTTTAGCACAGGTCGGGGAAAGGCGTTATCGCCGTTGCCGCCTGCCGGCGGCCAATTCGCAGCATCGTTCGCTCTGGGCGCTAAATATTCGCCAATTAAATAAGCTGCTAAAGAAAATAGATCTATAAAATCAAAATACATTCACTAAAAAAATAACAAAAAGAAAAAGATAAAATAAACCCATGCATTAGAAAATAAAATTATTTATTTCCTTTGCCGCCTATTATGTTCCAATGTTTTAATAAAACTTCATAATGGAAATCGCCAGTACCAGATACGCAGGAAAGGAAAATGAAAAAAAGGAAATTCCTTAGCCAGATTGAAATTGAACAACTGATTGCCGCCGTGCATGAGGGTAAAAATAGCATTCGAGATCGTTGTTTACTATTAATGTGCTTCATTCACGGCTTGCGGGTGAGCGAACTGCGATCATTACGCCTGCAAGATATTGATCTTACCTCCCATCGGATCCATATATCTCGGCTAAAGAACGGTTTTTCCGTGCAGCACCCCATTCAGCCGCGAGAACGCCAGGCGCTGTTAAACTGGCTGGCCCAGCGGGCAAACTATCCTGACGCCAATTCCCCATGGTTATTTCTGTCGCGCCACGGCGGGCAAATTTCACGTCAGCAACTGTATCGCCTAATGAGAATGTACGGTGAAATGGCCGGTATTAGCGTTCAGGTTCATCCTCACATGCTGCGACACTCCTGCGGCTACGCGCTTGCAGATAACGGGGTCGATACGCGCTTGATTCAGGATTATTTAGGGCACAAAAATATCCAGAATACGGTGATCTACACCGCAACCAATGTAGAGCGATTCCGCACGATCAGCATTTAATTTTACGATGAAAATAACGATGCAGGCACTCATCTTCTTTTAACGTGCACATCGAGTACGGTAAAAAATATCGGATGGGAAAATGCAGCCCGGCACGCCAACAACGCTCTAATTCAGCACTATTCCAACGCCGAGCTGCTTTCATCCACCCGCCCAGGGGAACACTTGTTTGATTGTTTTTTCAACGCCCAGGCTACCGGTTTACACCCTGTCATTAACGATTAAGTCCCCTTTGACCACTTCCCGCCAAATTGTCGCGTAATATTGCCGTGCAATGAAAACAGTTCACTGTCATTCTTCACCTGCAGTTTGCGCATGGCACTGCATTTATGCGCGCTGATCGTCTTGATGCTGCGGCGTTGCAATTCGGCGATTTGCCGCAGGCTCATGCCGTTGAACAAAAAGGCCAACACATCAGTCTCGCAGCGAGTCAGCTTTCGGGTGAACACCTCATCTCCGCTAACCGAGGGTGCCAGAAAAGTCCCTATCTGTGGGCTCAACACTCGCTCCCCAAGCAAGACCCGATTAAAAAACTCCGCCACCAGCGGCAAAGCGTCATCTCTGGCGACGATGCTGATATTGGGCTGGTTCAACAGACGCCCCACCTCTTCTGCATTCTGGCAGCGGGTATAGACGATTACCCGCAATTCGGGTAGCTGCGTGCACAAGGCAAGCAACGTTTCTCTGCCCTGAGCCACCGTTTCATCTTCACCGTCCATCTCGCTAATCAGCACGTCAGCCTGCTGATAGACCACACTATCCGCCACCGCGCGAACGCTGGTTTCTTTTACGACAACTTTTGCCTGGGTTGGCAGCGTTTTTAGAAAACTCGCCAACCCCTCCAGCGTTAATGGACATCTGTCCATTAACGCTATGTTCAGCGGCTGCTGACGCCATGAATGCATAATCTGCTCCTATGCTTGCTTACCCGAGAGGCATCGCACGCTTGCCTAGCGAACAAAGGATGAACCTTGCGCAGCCATCCATTTCCCCTGAAGGTACAATTCCCCATCGCTGTGAAATCCCAACTTCAACATCGCATTGCGCTTATGCGTGCTGACGGTGCGTATATCACGGCACATCGTTAACGCCACGTTGGTTACGCTTTTACCGGAAAACAGCTGGGTCAGCACATCCAGTTCCTTCGCCGTCAGAGGCTTGTCGGCCGCCGCCTCATGCAATTGACGCTGACGCACCCGGTGGCTGAAACTGCTGCAGCCCGTCAAAACCTGTTGGACGCAGTGAGTCAACGCAATGGCCGGTTCCTGCTTCAACATCAGGCCACGGATGCCGGAGGCGATCAGTTGCCGTAGCAGCCTGGGTTCATCCAGTGCCGTACAAATAATTATCGCGGTGTCCGGCGAGTTTTCGCGTACTTCAGCGATCAACCGGAAACCGTCCAATACCGACTCTGATTTACCGCACAAATCCATCACCAATAAGCGATGCACATGCTGAGTGAATAAGGTTCTCAATGCCACCAGGTTCGTCACCTGCCGAACGTTGTCGGGCTGCAGGCCGCAGGACTCAATCAAGCGATTTCTCATCCCCAACGCAGTGATAAGGCAGGGCTCCATGATGGCCACGGCCCCCGTCGTTGCCTTACCGGCCGCCAAAGCCGTTCCATAGGGATAATTACTATTCATATCATCACCTTAAATCTGTCGTTAGCATTCCAATTAGGACGATCTTTTTGTCTACTGATAGACAAAAGTGACCTGCAGAGCGCCGTCTATCGAGCCAGGTGTAGAACCACCATTGGTGCTGTATGCCCGCGCCCGCAAATTGAATTTGGCTTCATGCGTCGCTTGGTTAACTGACTGGGTCATGCTCTTGCCATTGCCCAGGTTTGCTCCCTGATTGTTTTGCAATTCAATTTGTACCCGGCGAGAACTGCCAGTGCTTTTGTATAAGCTGGCGCTTTCCTCAGCGGCCGTCCCGCTGAAGGTCGCGACAACCGACGTGGTGGTGCTCGGGCAGTTTTTTAGCGTCAAAGGGAACTCCACCCAAGGGCTGGAGGCTCCGGAGGTCGCCAGGACGGCGGCGGAAATGTCATCCCCCAGATTGACCGAAATCGTGCCGTTCGCGCCGTCGATTTCGCAGGGCGCCGCTTTGATGTTGCCGGTAATGACTAGTTTTGATGTGGCTTGCGCTGTCGGCATGGCCAAGAGCAGCAGGCCAGCCAGCGCCAATTTGCAGCTGATACCGCTAATAGCTTTCCCCATACTTTATTCCTTCTCGTTAAACGCCGGGCACGGCCCGCTACCGTTGAAATATCCGTTTATTGAATTTCTGCCTGAATGGTCGCCGTTGCATTGAACTGCCCCACTGAAGGGGCTTGTCCAGTAGTGTTTATCGGATAGATGCTGATCCGTGAACTGCCACTCTGGTTGGGATATTGGAAGTTATCGATCGGCAAGCGCCCGCTTTGTGGTGGAATCACATTGCCCTGCATATCCTTAATCATCACGCCGATATCTTGATTGCTGGTCTTCAGCGCCTCTGGCATGCTGTCGTCAGCCTCGCCACGGAATGACAGGCTGACCTTGACGCCGGCGGAAATATTGCGGCAGGCCAGCGTCAGCGTTCTCTCTTCTGGGGTAAAACGGGGCGGTATCGCGCCCTTGGTTTGGATATTCGACGTCAAGATGTCGCCAAAATCGACCGTGATCGTTTGCGGGCTGATTTCACAACTCTGCGGCACGGTGACGGTACCACTCATGGAAACCGTAGAGACCGGCACATCGCTTTTCACGCCACTCGCCACGGAGACGTAGGTGTCCACCAGGCGAGTACTGGGGATAGTGGTCACGCCAACGAAAGGACGGCGGAAATACAAGTGAATTCGCCCGCGAGCCCCGCTGTTGTAAGGTGTGCTAGCGCAGGATTCGTCATCTCCATCCATATCGGTTTTTTTATTTGTTTCATTTTCAAACGGTGTGGGGATGTACTCGTTACGATAACCCGCCACGTAGACCTCACTGGCAACGCCCAAATACTCATTCAGTGCGTAATAAGTCAGTTGGTTTTCGCTGAATACTGGATCGCTCAGCGCCACCTTGGCGGTAACATAGGATGCCGTACGTTGCTGGCACTCGCATTTTACGTAATACGAACCAGACAAGTTCCAGTTGTTACCGGCTGCATTACTAATAATTCGCCCCGTCACGTTCTGAGACGGGTCGGTTAAACTTGGGGAAAAGAAGAATGAAAATGCATGAGTACCCGCGATAGGGGTACACTGCCCTAAAGCGGCTTGCGCCTTTTGAGCACCCAGCATTGCGCACGCCAATAGTCCGCCGACGATAATTCTTCGTTGAAACAATATTCCTGTCGTCATCATATGCACCTTATAAACACTGCCCGTTAACGAGACGAATCCCACCGCTCTCGGGCTGATTAGCCAATTGATAGTTGGCCTGACATTGCTGAGCCGCGTCATTGCCCCACTTCACCCGCAGCTGCCCACTCTCCGCCAGGCCGGCCAGATAAACCTGGCCACCGTCGCCGACGATGCCGGCATTGTCAGAAGGGCTGTTGAGATTGCTGACGGTGGCGCCGAACGGCACCGGATTGCCACTGCGCGTCAGCAAGGTCATCAACACGCGGGCACCGACGTCCGGATTGAAGCGGGCGCGCACCACGGCGCCGCGGGTTGGGATCACCGTTTGGCTGCTCAGCGTCATGTCGACGTCATCGGCGAAAGATTCACCGTCCAATCCGACGATATTGCGCCGATAAGGCGTCAGGTAAGGTACAACCGCATAACCGCGCCAGTCGGTGCTGACCCCGGTCTGGTTCAGGACATCAACCCCTGCGGCACCGGGCGCCTGCACCAACGCCACCGTATCGCCCAACGGCTGCGACAGCGTGACGCCGTTTTGGTGCACCAGAACGCCGCCCTGCACGCCGTAGTTCACCTGCTGCCGATGGCGATCGTAGTCATAACCCAGGTTCCACTCAGCGAGGGCGCCTTTATAATCCGCCTGAATATTGCCGTTCGCCCCTACGCCCCGGCCGGTATAGCCCTGGCTGATGCTGTAGTTCAGGTTGTTGCCCGGCAGGGCAGTACCGCTCAATCCGAGGTTGTTGCTGGTAGCACCATTGCGGCTGGTGTTCATGTTGTAGGTGGCATAGCTGCCTGGCAGCCATTTGCTGAGCGGCACGCTGACGTTGAAAGCCACGATATGGTCACGGATGTTGCTTCGATTGCCGTTACTGTCGTAGCCATTCTGGTTGAAGGTGTAATTCAGCCCGTAACTGACAGCTTCCCAGCTGTTGTTGTAACTGAGGGTGACCGATTGCGAGCGGCGATTGCCGTCCCAGTAGTCTTCGTTAAACAGGCTGAGCGACAGCGTTCCCCCCAAATCCCACAGGCTCTGGCTCATCGTCAGCTCGGCACGGCTCTTCTTGTGATCGTTATAGATAGCACTGTTGCCGCCGTAACTCTCCAGCGCCTCTTGCAGGTTATAAAAACCGCGCGTGGAGTAGCGGTAGCTGGCCAAGCTAAAGTTGGTGCCGGTCTCAATGAAGTTTTTACCGTAGCGTAGGCGCCATGACTGCCCCTGTTCCTTCGGCCGGGTTTCCTGTTTGGTCCAGGCTTGGGTGACATCGGCAGACAGCGCGCCCATCGCCCCCAGGTTCTGCCCCCAGCCCCACGCCAGAGACTGATATTTACTGGCCGCCTGCACGCCGCCATACAGCGTGGCCCCCCATGGCAGACCGTAGATCCCGGTTGCCTGGCTGAACGGGCGTTCATCAACGCCGCCGCTGTATGAACGGTATTTCCCGCTGGTCAGGCTGTATTTAAACCGCCCTTCGCGCTGCAATACCGGCACCACGGCGTAAGGCACCACAAAATGCTGCTCCTGGCCATCAGCCTCACGCACGTTCACATTCAGGTCGCCGCTGCCGCCCGTGGGATACAGATCGGTAATTTCAAATGCCCCCGGCGGCACATAGCTTTGATAAATCACGTAGCCGTTTTGCCGGATGACTATTTGCGCATTAGTGCGTGCGATCCCGCGTACTACCGGCGAGTACCCTTTCATGCTGTCCGGCAGGATGTCGTCTTCAGAGGCCAACTGCCCACCGCGGAACTGCACGCTGTCGAATACATCGTTGGACGTCGCGCTGTCCCCCAGGATCAGGCGGCTTTGCAACGCAACGATATCGCGCTGCAGGTAGGTATTGATTGAGCGCCAGGAAGAAGAGCCGCCGGTGTAATGATTCCAGATCGAATAGTTACGCAGGCGCCAGGCACCCCAGTTGATGCCCGAACGCAGATTGAGATAATAGTTATTATTGTTTTGCCGTTCGCTGTCGCGCATATGGCTATTGGCACCGCTGAAGTTGTAATTGACCAACAGCGCCGGTATGCCGGAATCCCATTTATCCGGGGAAACGTAGTCGCGCGCATTCAAGCGCAACGCCGCCTGTGGAATACTCAAATTCAGCCTCAGCTGATTGAACAAGAATACCGCAGAGGCCTGTGGAATGGCCTGCGCAAGGTTGACGCAGCTATCCCCAGGCACCATCGCCGGGAACATAGCAACCCTGACGCCCAATTCAGCCAATTTTTCCGTGCTGAAACAAGGTTGTAGCGCTTGCTTACCGCCGACTCCCGGCATAAGCCGGAACTCGACGTCAAGGCTGTCGATCTGTTCGCCATTCAGGTAAAGATCGACCCGATAGCTCCCGGGCGCCTGGCTGCTGTTCTCCTCAAACACGGAGAGATCGGCGCCTCGCAGCGCCGGATTATCAATTTCCAGCAACGCCGGGTTGAAATAATCGCGTGCATAAGCCGTGCCGATCGAGCTCAGCAGCGCCACCTGGCAAGACATCAGGCCGGCAAGAACCGATCGCGCTCCTGGTAAACCAATGCAATTCGGGTTATTCATCCTTTTAACTCCCTGTCCCGATTGGCTCGGCCCGACAAAAAATCAGGTAAGCCGAACCCCAGCTCCAGCGTTATCCCGGAGCAAAAAAACACGCACCGCTGCCCGGTTATAACGTGCTGGTAAAGTTCTGGCCGGTGCCGCCATAGTCGTTAATGATTTGCCAGCTCAGGCTGCCACCTGCACCGCTCGCCGTCGGCAGCGGGAAACTGGCGCTCGCCTGCGGCGCTACCATGGTGTTGCCGGTAATGGCGTGGCCATTCAGCTTCAAATTGAAAAAGGTGAGGTAGTAGGGAGAAGGGTTGGTCACCTGCAGACGATCGCCACTGCGCCGCCACGTCACTTTACCGGCCGCCTCCTCCAGATTGCCGGCGAGTCCCTGCGGGCGGTAAATCAACTTGATGCGGGTCTTGATGGCGATCTGCAACGTGTTTTCTTTCTTTTCCACCGAAGGGATCGCCTTCACATTCAGCCAATACAGCGACTCTCTGTCCGTCGGTAAATTGCCACCTGCGCGCACCACGCGCAGCAGGTTATTTTGGCCGCCATCTAAACGAAATAGCGGCGGCGTGATGATAAAAGGCGCTTTCGCGCTATCGCCTTCTTGCGCATCGACCCAGGATTGGATCAGATAAGGCACCGCATCCGGATTACTGATATTCAGAGCAGACTCTTTTTTACCGCCGTCGTAGATGAGGCGCGTTCCACCCACGACCACGCCGGCCTGTACCGGAGCCCAAAGCGTCATCAACAACGCCGCCGTCAGCGCAAAGTATCCAGCTTTCATTCTCTTTCTTCCCGTTTCCATCACCGATGAATAAGAGCCAGAGGACACGCTCTCTGGCTCATTTTTCTAGCTGTTCCGCCGCCGTAACGGCATGGCCTTACTGATAAACGATGGTGAAGTTGGCCGTAGCGTTGGCACTACCGACGGAAACGCTGTCATAAGCGAAATAACGCGCGACAAAGCCCAGAACGTTGTCTTTGTTCTCTGCCAGCGTATAGACGCGGGAATCGTTGCCGATATTTAACACGTTGCTGCCGTCGTCCAGCAGTTGCACGCCAATACCGCCCGCGACCCCGGCAGTGCCGGCGCCGGTCAGTTGCAGCAGCCCGGACTGCCCCTGCACCTGGGTACCATCAAAACGCACGGTGGCGCCGGTGACAGTGGCCGGGCAATTTTTCAGCACCAGATTGAACGCTTTGGCGCCGGCGGTTTTAGACAGGGTGAAGGCATTTTTGGCGATCTTGCCCAAAGCGACCTGCTTGTTTTGGGAATCCGGATCGACAGTGCAAGACTGATCGGTAATGGTGCCAGTGATATTCAGCGCGCCGTCAGCAGCAAATGCAGAGGGGATAAATGCGGACGCGGTCAGTACAGCTACAGCCAACAGATTCTTTTTCATCCTACTTTCCTTAAAAATATGCAAAATATGCATGGGTTTATTTCCGACATATCCTTAATGTCATTCCTTTTATTTAGTTCCATGAATATGGGGGGCTTTAGCCAGACTGATTAATGGCACCAAGCTCATTCATCCAAACGATTCATTTTGAACTAAAGTGACTCCTTTGGTTTTTAAAACCAAAAAACATTAATTTATCGGAATTAAAAACTAATATAGTGATGAGTGACTGACAAATCAGACTAAAAAACCAAGGTGTTAACTCAATGATTTAAAGCCGTGGAACTTTGATTAGGATTTTACTTAGAATCAGAGGGAAGGCATGACAGGAGGTTAAATCGCAATACACTGTTTTTAAATGAAATTAAGCTTTAAACAGGAAAGGGAGCATGGGAATATTGACATTGTTTTTACGCGTCCTTACAGTATGTTTCAGTTTAGTTCAAAGTGACTCCTTAACGTTATTAACTTAAATCATACTTACCAAATTTCCTTAAAGCGCTGCGCATTGCTGGCGGTATAAATCACCGTATTCTGGATATTTCGGTGCCCGAGGTAATCCTGGATTAAACGGGTATCGATACCGCGGTCCGCCAATGCAAATCCACAGCCATGCCGCAGCATATGTGGATGAGCGTTGACCTCCAATTTGGCAGCCTTGCTGTAATGGCGAATCAACCCGTAAATCCGTTGGCGCGACAGACGGCCGCCACGGTTGGAAAGGAACAGCCACTCCCGATCGGCCCAGCGGTGCCGCTGACGCTTATCCAACCAGCGCCGCAGACATTGCCTTTCGCGCAGATAAAGCGGATGCACGGTGGAAAAGCCATTTTTCAACCGATGCACATAGATATTACCGCCCTCCAGATCGATATCCGACAAACGCCATCCCCCTATTTCACTGGCGCGACACCCATGAATAAAACACATGTAAATCAAACAATAATCGCGTTCTGGATTCTTTCCATGCAGCGTGACCTCAAGCAGTCTCTCCACTTCGGAAGGCGTCAGATGTTTACGATTAGACATACAACCTCATTACTTTGAGAGGAAAAATGTGGCTGTCATTTTCCTTTTACATCACCACAATGGACACTCAGGGTAGCCCCTGGCTTATGGATAGGTTCCTGCATCCAGCGCGGAGTATAGCGGATTTGCCAAATGCGAACAGCGCGACAGGCGTTATTATCACCGGCGCCAGCCGCCCCTGTGAGGCGCTATTGTGAATGGGTTCCGCAGATCCCCGGTATTATCACCGCGCAGGTCCCTGTTTGCTTTAGCTTGCATTATCACTACCGGGCACGATGTAGAGTAAGATTGATAAATTAACCGGCAAAACAAAGAATATTCCTAAAAAAACATCGCCATGTCATTAACACTCGCCATTTATAACACCGCCCAAAGGTGAATAAAAAACCACCACGGGTTCATATTAACCTGACGAATAAGCATTAATAATTATGGATATCGATAATAGAGTGAAACAGGAAGGGTAAGGATGAAATAGCAGTTACAACAGACGAAAAACCCAGGCTTTACCTCAACAAGCGATCGCCTGGGGGGATGAAATTATTGACGGATTATCACGTGGCACAATTCGCCGAGGGTCAACTCAGGATGCTCGATCAGCATTTCCGCAGTGAGCGTAATGCCGAATTCTCGCCGAACCAACAACATCAGCTCCATATAATCCAGGCTGTCCAGCCCAAGCTGCTGTAGCGGCATATCCGCCGACAGCATCGTTCTCTCCAGCCCTCTGGCCTCATGCAACAGGCCGCAAATCGCCTCATATAACCGATGATATTTGTCCATACGTTCTAACGTTATCCATAGTGATTGCCAAATATCAGCGCCGCATTGGCGCCGCCGAAACCGAAGCTGAGGCTCATGACATTACGCAGACGACCGTGCCGATGCCCTTCGCGAATATAATCAAGATCGCATTCGGGATCGGTCTCGTGCAAATGGCAGGTTGCCGGCATCATTTGTTGCTGTAATGCTTGCAGGCAGACGATGGCCTCAAAGCTGCCGGATGCGCCAAGCAGGTGCCCGGTATAGGATTTCGTGCTGGAAATCGGTATGCGATAAGCATCGCGTCCCAGCGCCGCCTTGATCGCTTCGGTTTCATTCACGTCGTTTTGCGGCGTAGACGTACCATGCGCATTGATATAGTCGATCTCATGGCTGCCGAGCCCCGCCTGCTCCAAAGCCCGCCGTAGGGTTTTCACCTTAGCCTGAGGATCCTTCGACGGCGCGGTAAGATCAAAAGCATCTGAAAAGTTGCCGTATCCTTTGATTTCGCCCAAAATCGTCGCACCGCGCGCTAAAGCCGCTTCCCGTTCCTCAAGGCATAACACGGCGGCACCTTCCGCCAGGACGAAACCGTTGCGTTCCCGACTAAACGGGCAACTGGCTTTAGTGATATCCTTTTGCTCCCGGCTCAACAAACGCAACGCATCCATATTCCAGATCGCGCCGTTGCCGCGCAACGACTCCGAGGCACCGGCCAGCATCATTGAAGCGCGACCGCTGCGTATCACCTCAAACGCATCGCCAATCGCAATGCCGCCGGTCGCGCAGGCCGCCGCCGGCGAGCCTTGATAGCCCCGCAGCAACCAATGCTGGCCACATATGGCGGTCGCGATATTGGGCATCGCGTGAAAACAGCCAAACAGCTGCCCCAGTCCGGATTGCAGATAGTCCGCATTGTTTTGCATGATCTCATCCTGGCCGCCCCAGCCGCTGCCGATAATCGCCCCGCACTCCAACGACGAATAAAAGTGCGCGGGCCCCACAAAACTGGATGAAAAAGCCATTTCGATCGCCTCCGCGGCTGCGGCAAGCGCCAACCTGGCGAATCTGGGCAAGCGGCGGCTTACCCGCGCGGCAACGCCCTCCAGCGGTGGTTCAGACTCCAGCAAAGCAAAAAAGCGCGCGTGGATCCCCGCCGCCGATTTATCGTGATAACGATAGGCCAGGCGGCTGGCCATGATAGCCTGCCAGTTTTGCTGCACGTTGCCTCCCAGCGCGGTGACGGCACCGTAACCGGTGACCACCACTCGCCTTATTTTCTCCATGCTTATTCTCCTTGCCCCGATGCGAAAGCCTCGTTGCCGCCCAGTGCCAGCCAGAGCTGCATCGTGGCGTTCAGGTAGCGATATTGCAGCGCCGACAGCGAATTTTCGCTGGTCAACACTGCTTCTTGCGCATCCAGCAGCGTTTGCAGCGCGACGGAACCGGCCTGATATTGATGCCGCGCCAACGCCACGGCTTGTCGGCTCATCGCCAGATGCCGCCGCTGGTTGCCGATTTGCCGCTGTGCTTCCAGACGTTGTCGCATGGCGTTGTCCACATCGGCCAGCGCGCGGTAGACCGCATCGCGAAATTGAATCTCCGCCCGCTGCGCCTGCAACGCCGCTTTGTCGCTGGACAAACGCATCTTGCGCCATTCGATAAACGGCAGCGTCAACGTTGCGCCCAGCGAACGCGAAGGTTCACTGAACCACCGGCGGAAAAGCCCGCTGCCGGCATCCAACCCAGCCTCCAGACTCAGCGCCGGATAAAAACTCAATCTGGCCGCCTCCGCTCCGGCCAGCGCCGCTCTCAGGCGGCGCTCTGCCGCCTGAACATCCGGCCTGCGCGCAATCACCTTCGCCGGCTGGCGCTGTACGACAGCCACCTCTTCAAGCGGCAACGAACGCCGTTCGCTATAGCGCAGCAGCGGCGATCGCCCGAACAATAACGCCAACGAGTTACGCGCATCTTCCCGCTGTCGCTCCAGCTCATGCAGCTGATTCTCTCGCGCCAACAGACTTTGTCCCGCCTGCAACAGTTCGAATTGGCCAACGTCGCCGGCGGTGTGACGAGCCCTCACCAGCCGCAAAGTTTCACACGCGATCGCCAGCGCCTGTTGCTGATGGGTGACGTGCTGATTCAAATCGGCAATCTGCCAATACCCGCGCGCGGTCGCACCGATCAAGGTCAACGCGGTATTGCGCCGGTCCAACTCCGAGGCGACGGCCAGCCATTCGGCCTGTTCGCGAATACGTGCCAGCTTGCCCCATAAATCCAGCTCATAGCTCAGAGAAAGCCCCGCACGGTAGCTTTCCTGCGGCGTAGCCGTGCTCCGCAACGTTCGGGTATTGCGGCCGCTCAGGCTGGCGGCCAGATCCGGCGTCAAATTGCCCTGCGCTAATCCGGCCTCCAACACGGCCTCGCGCCACTGCAATCCGGCCAGCGCCAGATCCTGATTCGCGATCAGTACGCCATCGATCAGCGCGGACAGTTGCGGATCATTGAAGTTTTCCCACCAGGTGATGCCCGCCCGCAGTGAACCGGAACGTTCATCGACCACACGCCACTGCGGCGGCAGCGACGGTGGCGACGTGGGGTCGATCGGCCGCCATCCGCAGGCGCTCAGCGACAGCATCACCAGCCCGCAAACCAGAAGTCGGCTCATTCTCGCGCCAGCGCCTCCACCGGCTGCAGGCGCGCGGCGGTGCGAGCGGGAAAGAACCCAAACCCGACACCGATCAACGCCGAGAATCCGCAGGCCAGCAGCAACGGCGGCCAGGTAAAGATCATCGTTACCTGCGGCGCCAATCCGCTCAGAGCCCCTTTAACCAGCGCGGCGCAGGCGATCCCCAACACGCCCCCCAGGCTGCAGATCACCACCGCCTCAATTAAAAACTGCCGCATAATGTCTTTCTCAGCGGCGCCCACCGCCAATCGAATGCCGATCTCATGGGTCCGTTCCGTCACCGAGACCAGCATGATGTTCATTACCCCCACGCCGCCCACCAGCAGCGAGATGGCAGCAATCGCGGTAATCAGCAACTGCATGGAGTCTGAGGCACGCTGAATGGATTGCGTCAGCTGATCGTCGGTCAGAGTGAAGAAATCCCGCCGCCCGTGTTCCACCATCAAACGCCGGGTCACCTCCCTCCCCGCCTCTTCCAGCGTCAGTTTTTCATTCACTCGCATCACAATGGATTCCAGCGGCATATCGCCGGTGATGCGACCAGTCAGGGAGGTATAGGGCAGCCAGGCAAGCGGTTGAGAACCGGCATATTGTGCGCCGCGGCGCTGCGCGACGCCGATCACCCGATAAGGCACACCCGTTATCAGCAACACCGCGCCCACCGGATCTTGCCGGGAAGAAAACAGAGCCTGTTGCAGCAAGGGATCGATCACCGCCACCGGTGCGCGCTCACTCAGATCCTGCGCAGTAAACAGGCCACCGGAAAGCAGCCGAATGCCCTGCGTGCGGAAATACCCCTCGCCGACGCCCATCACGGCGAGTGGCACCTGTTTGCTTTCGCGAACGGCCAGCAGTTGGGTGCCGATCACCGGCGAGATGCTGTCGACGTAAGGCATCGCCGCCAGCAATGCTGCATCACGCGCGCTCAGCGAACGCGCAAAATCGGGGCGCGATTTTTCCCACCCGAGGCCAGGGCGAATCTCCAACGTGCTTGTGCCAAGCTGACTGATTTCATTGAGAATATTACGCCGCGTGCCTTCACCGATGGCGATGGCGGAGACCACTGCCGCAATGCCGATAATGATGCCGAGCATCGACAACACGGCCCGGCCACGATGCCCCAGCAATGCCCGCCAGGCCATACTGACAGCCTCTTTCAGCGCCACGCCCGGCGCCATGCGCTTCAGGGGTGCCACCAGCGGTAGCGGCCGTTCGAACGTAGAATGCTGTCGGGCGGCATCATGGCAACGATCCGCCACGATCTCGCCGTCGCCGATCTCAATGATCCGCCGTGCCTGCTCGGCGATCCGCCGATCGTGTGTCACGATGACCACGGTATGCCCAACCGCGTTCAGCTCGTGCAAAATGGCCATCAACGCCTGACCGCTGGCGCTATCCAGCGCGCCGGTCGGTTCATCGGCCAAAATGATTTCCGCACCGTTCATCAGGGCGCGTGCAATACTGACCCGCTGCTGTTGCCCACCTGAAAGCTGCGCCGGGCGATGACCGCCGCGCTGCGCCAACCCGAGCCGAGTCAACAAATGCGCTGCCCGCTGACGACGTTCTGCGGCCGGCATGGCGGTATACAGCGCCGGGATCGCCACATTCTCGCAGGCGGTCAGGTAAGGCATCAGATGATAGCGCTGGAAGATAAAGCCGATATGCCGGCTGCGAAGCTGCGCCAGGCGATCGCCGTCGGCTTGCCCAATATCCACCCCGTTGATGTGCACATCGCCCTGAGAAGGCTTGTCCAGACAGCCGATAATGTTCATCAGCGTCGATTTTCCAGAACCGGAGGCGCCGACGATAGCGACCATTTCCCCCCGCTGAATGCTCAGGGAAACGCGTTTGAGGACCGCAATTTTCTGCTCCCCGGTCTGAAACTCGCGCGAAACGTTATCCAAAACGATAATGGGATCCGTGCTAGCTGACATGGTCGTCCTCCGCATCAGGCTGCTGCTCCAGCAGCACCCGTTCCCCTGCGCTCAGCCCTTCCAGCACTTCGGCATAGCGACGATCGCGGGTACCGATACGCACTCGGCGTACCACGGTCTGCTCACCTTCCAACACCTTGACCTGGTAACCCCCTTCATCCAATGCCGCACCCAGCGCAGCCATCGGCACCCGCACCACTCCCTGTGCACGTTCGGTAATGATAAATACCTGCGCCGTCATCGAGGTGCGCAGTCGACGTTCGCCATTGGCGACGGCAAACACGCCGTTGTAATACACCGCCGCCGTTTGCTGGCTTGAATTCCTGCCCAGTGGGTCGGTTTCCAGCGCCTCCGGCGGTGCCTGCTGTATCGCGCCCATGGCCCCCTCATATCGGCGGCGGGGATCGGCGGCGACGTAAAACCACAGCGGCTGCCCCGTCTTCACCTGCAAGATGTCATTTTCCGATATGCGGGTATGCACCATCATCGTATCCACGTCTGCCATCACTAAAATGGTCGGCGCGCTTTGCGACGAGACGATGGTTTGCCCTTCTTGGGTGACGATGCCCAGCACCTCGCCGTCGATAGGGGCAGTAATACGGGTAAAAGCCAGATTGGCCCTGGCGGTTTCCTGCGCCACTTCGGCCTGGACGATCTGCGACTCGTTCACTTTCAACTGCGCCAGTTGCGCGTCGCGCTGCGCCTGCGCTTTTTCCAAATCGCTGGCCACGCCGGCGCGGTCGCGCGCCAGCGCCCTTTGCCGCGTCAGCTCCAACTGGTACTGCTTGAGCTGCGCCTGACTCGCCAATTTCTGCGCCTGCGCGCTGCGTAATTCGGCCTGCGACTTGCGCAGTTCGTTAAGTTGCAGCGTCGGATCTATCTCGGCCAAGAGCTGCCCCTGAGTCACCCTGTCCCCCTGTTTGACATACAGTTTTTTCAATTGACCGTTGACCTGCGCGCCAACGTTCACCTGCCGAAGCGGTTTCAGAATCCCGGTCGCCAAGACGCTTTTTTCGATGTCACCGCGATCGACGCGCGCCGTCTGCGGCACCTCGGGCTCAGGGGCGCGATTCAACAAAGACAGCCCGCCCAACAACAGCGTCAGCAAGACAACCATCAGCCATGCCGCTCGTCCCCAGCGTCTCTTTCCAGCCACGTCACCCTGCCTCAGCACAATCATTTGCCCTGGCATCGACGGTGGCTTCAGCCACCAGCCTGCCCTGAGACATGCGTAAAACCCGACCAAACAACGGCAACAGCCGCGGGTTATGTGTCACGGTCACCAGGGTTTTACCCTTCTCGCGGCAATGCGCTACCAGAGCCGACATCACCGCCGCCGCGGTCTTTTCATCCAGATTCGCCGTTGGCTCGTCCAGCACCAACACCGGGCAACGGCTATACATGGCGCGCGCCAGCAACAGACGCTGCCGCTGCCCCAGCGACAGCCCGGCATGGCTCTCCCGTACCAGAGCGTTCACGCCGCCCGGCAGCTGCGCCACCGCGTCCGCCAGCCCCAAGCTGCGCAGCACCTGTTCCACCTGCCGTTGCTGGCCCGGCGCCGACGGCGCGAACAGCGTGATGTTCTGCAACACAGAGGCATTGAACAGAATGTCCTCCTGGCTTTGCAGGAAGAACAGCCGCTGCGCGGCGGCGTTTGCCAGTGTGCGCCCATCCAGACTCAGCTCCCCCCGCTGCGGCGTCAGCAGACAGGCGAGCACCTTCAGCAAGGTGCTCTTGCCCGCGCCGGAACCGCCGCAGATAGCGATGCACTCGCCTCGTTCCAGCGTCAACGACAGGTCGCGTAAAACCGGTTGGCCGGCGTCGTAAGCGAAGCTCACCCCCCGATACGCCAACTGCACATCAAAATGGTTCACGCTTTCGTCGCCAGACCCGGTACGCAGAGATACGGCAGGAAACAGATCCCGCGCACGTTCATCGATAACGTGCAGTTGGTTTTTCTGCAGGACGGCAAAAAAGATCTTGCTGGTGTAAGAGGTAAAGATTTCGCGCAGAAAACTGTAGGCGAAGAAGGCCCCCAAGCTGAGCTCGCCCCCTTTGAGCAACGGCAACGCCAGCAGCATGAACACCACCATTTCCAGGCTGCCAATCAGTTGATAAATGCTGCCTTTGACCTGCTCATAGATCTTTTGCCGCTGCAGGCAGTTGAACAGCGAACGGGCATGTTCGGCGAACCCTTCCTGCCGCTGGCCAGCCAAACCGGCGGACTTGATGGTCGAAAACCCTTGAATGGTTTCCAGAATAAAATCATTCTGCGCCGCCCCTCTCACCTGCAACTGCTGGGTGAAGTGGCGATCGCGATAAATGGCCCAAACGCTGACCGCCCCCATCAGCAGCATGCCGACAACCGGCACCAGCGCCAGCACCGGGCTCAAATAGCCCATCACCGCCAGTGCGATAGCTCCGATGATCCAGTCGGTACGCAGGCCGTTATCCAGTTCGATTTTCTGGCCGGCGGCCATCTGCCAGCTGGTGAAACGGCTGAAAATCTCGCCGGGCGCGCGCTTGCTGAAGAAATTCAGCGAATTTTCCAACAGGCGGGAAAAGCCGGCGGCGCCGTGCAGCAACACGAAGTTTTTGATAAAACGCTCGGTGATGATGCGCGCCATCAGAGCCAGCGCCGTGGATGCCACAAACGCCAGCAGATAGTAGGCGTAAGGGAATGCGATCTCACCGGCCATGGCGAACACCTGATTGATCGCGCTGGCGACCATCATCGGCATGATGAACAGCGTCAGCGAGATAAGAAACGTCATCGCCGCCAGGCGATAAATGCCGGCGATGCCGGCGGTATCCTTCAGGCTTAAACTGGCGAAAGCGCCCCGTCGGCGGCTCCGCACGGCTGGGGCGGTGGACGGTAAATCGTCGCGTTCGAGCACCAATGCGTAGCCGCTGATTTCCGCTTTCAGGGCGGCGTAGGGCAGCAGCTGTTGCCCCAACGCCGGATTCATTACGCAAACGTAACCGCCCTGACGATATGCCAGCAGTACATAGTGGCCCGCGCCGTAATGCAGAATCGCCGGTAGAGGCAGCGCCGCCAGATCCCGGTGCTCGAACGCCACCGGATAAGCCGGCAACGCCAGCTCCCCTAAAATGGCGCACAGCGTCGCCAGCGAAGTGCCGTGTTGCGAAGCGGGGTAACGCTCACGCAGTTCCGTCAATGGCGCGCGAACGCCCTGCGTTTCCGCCAGCATGGCGATGCAGGCCAGCCCGCATTCATTGATTTCGCTCTGCAAGACCGGCGTAGGGAGGGTGTTTTCCATGCGTAGTGATATCCCTGACTTATTCGTTGATAAAAAATAAAGAGTGCGAATGCCACAGCAGCCAATCATCAGCATGTCGCCGCAGGGTGCGCTCGACGATTTCCGGCACGGCGCGGCCGACCTGCTCTGTGGCAATCGGTTCCTCTATGTGAATACGAACGCCGCGATCGTAATAAAGCGAATAGCACACCACCCGAGCCCGCATCGCCCGGGATAATCGAACGATGCCGCTGTGCAAATGCGCCGGCCGGTTGAACAAACGGCAAGCCAGTTTGGCCGAGGCGTCCCGGGTGCTGTTCAAGGTGTAATCCGGCGTGATGTCGGGGAAGAGGATGATGTTGCGCCGATGCTCCGCCGCCTCCAACAGCGCCTGCGACAAGGTGCCGGCAATATGCCGGGGATCGTCGTGAATCGAGCAATAGTCGAGCCGCTGTCGCCATTCCCCCTCAGGCGCTCGCCGCGCTAACGTCTGTACGTCGCCGGAAACGATCACCGTTGCCCGCCCGGGATAAACGCCCGCGCCGACCAGCGTCGCCAATACGTCGGAAACCGTGTGCATCGGCGCCAACAACACCGGCACCCCGGCGCGATGCAGCGGCTCCACCACCTGATTGAGCTGTGAGGTGCACTGCGCCAAACGTTCCATCAACGCGGCGTTGCGGGCCTGGAGCGCCGCCAAATCCAGCCATTGCCGCCGCTGCATCAGCCAGGCGAAGTCCAGCCGGCCGTCGCCCAACAGACTTTGGCGATTCGCTTCAGCGACCGCTTGCCGGTGGCGAAAACGGCGTTGCTGCAGACCCCACCTCAACCGCCTCTGCATCTCCAGCCACAGGCGATAATCCATGCGCCGCAGCAGAGCACACGTCAGACTCCGGCTCACCCCGGTGCGGACAGCCGAGAGACGCGCCACGGTGTCCAGGCCGTTACGCCAGGCCAGATAGCCTCGAACCGCGAGCAGGCGCATCAGGGGGCCAGCGGCTTATCGTGCTGCAACAGCGACAGCAGTTGCTGGCTGAAAGCGGAAAACTCGCGGTCTTGCAACGCCAGCCATTTGCGATTGACGATAAAGCTGGGGGTCGCGTTGACCTGGTAATAACGACTCACCGCCGTCATATACGCCAACAGTTCCTTGACCCGCTCTGAATCTCTGGCCCGCTGATAAGCGGCCTCGTCGATGCCGTTGGCTACCAACCAGGCGCTGAGCTGCTTTTCATCCGCCAGATTGAGGTTTTCTTTGATAATGGCGCGGTAAGCGGCGGGACGGTGCTGCGCCTCGATCCCCATGACCGTCAGGGTGGCGAAGAGGGGCGCAAAGGCCGCCATGCCGGCGTGATCGTCGTCGCTGAGATGCAAACGCACCAATTTGGCCCCCGCCGGTAAGCGTTTTTCCAGCTCGGCTACGCCGCTTTCGTTGACTTCACAATAGTGACAGGCGTAAGAGAACACTTCGACAATCGTATTGTCGTCTTGCAACGGGCTTTGCTCGACTTTTTCCGAAGAGAGAAAACTCAGGCTTTCCGCCGCCGGCGAGGCCATAACGTAATGCTGGAAATAAAGCGCGGTCAAAAAAGAAGAGGCGAAAATAATAACGAGCGTGTAGCTGATAAAAAGCAAGGGACGTTTATACATAACGGACGCATCCTGCGCATTAGTTAATATTCACTTGGCAGAGTGAACGTGTGTAAAAGAATTAACACCGTAAATAATAAAAAGCTAAAGACGACTGCTTCGCCCGATATCAGGCGGGACAGCGTGAACGCTGCCCGCCTGCCCACCACTCATCCAAATGCAGGTGGTCTACCCGCCTTAGCTTGGCGTGGTTGGATTAGTCGGGCAGCTCGCCGTCGGTGCCGGATAGTAGTACTTCTGGACACCACCGAATTTATTCGCACAGGTTTTCACCAGTTGGCAGGTTCTATTGTTGCCGCTGCCCACCCAGGCGAATTCCTTGGTACACACAAAAGTACCGCCGACGATGTTTTCCGCTTCAGACAGATTGATTTTCTTCATTACAATATCCTTATATACATTAAAAGATAAAAACACTACCCATCACTCTGCCTGCAAGACAGAGTAATTCTTCAATACATTGAAAAACATTTAATTGATAACAATGAGAGCGCTGCGAAAAAAATAATAGCCCTCTCATACAAGCAGATCAATACAATTATTTACACCAGGACGCAGCCTTAGTGAAATAAGTAACGCTTGATACAAGGATTATTCTAATTTAATCGCTTATAAAAACATAAAAGTTAATTCCACCCCAGGAATAGCCATGATTTATTTGAAGGATAATTCTCAGTTTAAGAGGTAATTAACCAAGAAAAATTCAGATCCGACCAGTTAATCGGCGCTGGAAACAGGCTGAAAAGATTGCTTCCTGCCGCGCCGGACTTACACTGGGCAACAGGACTCTCACTCTTAGGATGCCCATGCTCGCCACTCACGAATACGCCAACGACCTGATTCTGTTTGCCCTGATTGTCGACTGCGGGTCGTTCAGCAAGGCCGCGGAGAGCGCCGGCATCACCAGCTCGGTGGTCAGCAAACGCATCGGGCGGCTGGAAAAATCGCTGGGTGCCCGCCTGCTGTACCGCACCACCCGCAGCCTGACGCTGACCGAAAGCGGCCAGGCGCTCTACCAGCAGGCCAAAGAGATCGGCGCCAAAGTGCAGGAGGCGCTGTACGCCGTCAGCGAAAAGAGCGAAGAGTTGACCGGCACCATCCGTATGTCGGTGCCGACCATTTCGGGCGAGCTGTTGCTGAGCGAAAGCGTGGCGGAATTTTGCGCCCTGCATCCCAGCCTGAAGGTCGAAATGCGGCTGGAAAACCGCTTCGTCGATCTGGTAGAAGAAGGCATCGATCTGGCGATCCGGACCGGCACCATGCCGGACTCCAGCCTGATTGCCCGGCCGATCTTCGATTCCCGCTGGGTGATCGTCTGCTCGCCGGGCTACCTGGAAAGCCACCCGGAACCGCGCAGCGCCGACGATCTGCTGAGCCACAACTGCCTGACCTACACCTACCAGGAGAGCGGCACCGCCAACTGGCTGATGAAGCGGCCGGGGCGCAACGACATCTACGAGCTGCAGGTTAACGGCAACCTGTCGGCCAACAATGCGCGGGCGATCCGCAAAGCGGTGATCGGCGGCCACGGCATCGCCATGGTGCCGCGCTGCATGGTGTATGAAGATTTGCAGGACGGTAAACTGACGGAGATCCTGGCCGGCCACTGCGGCAAAGTGCTGGGCATTTACGCCGTTTATCCTTACACCCGCAATCTGCCGTTAAAAACCCGTCTGCTGATCGAACATATCATCGGTTCCTACCAAAATATCAGCCATTATTTTTGAGTTCCCTGCTCTGATTATTTCCCTGCGGCCGTAAAAAGACGCGGGGATTACCGCATTTTTGGACATGAACTATTGAACATTACCGCTTAATTAATGTGAACTCACGCATTCATCACACAAAAACGCTTCCTATCAAACTGATTTTAAAGCAGTTAATTTAACGCCTCCTGCCGGCCAGTTTCCCACCGCCGGCGCCGTTCACCGATGTTAAAAAATTACCGCATGGCGTCGTCGCCAACGTTGTGATTAGAATGAAAATGTTGCGGTAATTAACCTTTCAGCTACATATCTCTGCCCATAAAAATAATAACCCTGAGGATCTTATGCCCCTGCTTTTCAGTATTGCGCCCATCGTCCTGCTGATTTGGATGATGACCAAAAGGAATGGCGTGCCCTCTTACCTCGCTCTGCCGCTGACGGCCGCCGTGGTGTATGCCGTACAGCTCCTGTGGTTCGATGCCTCGCTGCGGCTGCTGCATGCCAATATCATCACCGCGCTGGTGTCGACGCTGACGCCGATCACCATCATTGCCGGCGCCATCCTGCTCAACAAACTGATGCAGGTAAGCGGCGCGGAAAACGTGGTGCGCCGCTGGCTGGAAACCATCAGCCCCAATCCCGTGGCCCAACTGATGATTATCGGCTGGGCGTTCGCCTTTATGATCGAGGGCGCCAGCGGCTTCGGCACCCCGGCCGCCATCGCCGCGCCGATTCTGGTCGGGCTGGGCTTCAACCCGCTGCGCGTCGCCCTGCTGACGCTGGTGATGAACTCGGTACCGGTCTCCTTCGGCGCCGTGGGCACCCCTACCTGGTTCGGCTTTGCCAATCTCGGCCTGTCGGACGCCAGCCTGCTGGAGATCGGCCGGCAAACCGCGCTGATCCACTTCGTCGCCGGCTTCGTCATTCCTCTGCTGGCACTGCGCTTTATCGTTTCCTGGCGGGATATCTGCCGTAACCTGCCGTTTATCCTGCTCAGCGTGCTGAGCTGCACTGTGCCCTATCTGCTGCTGGCCCAGGTGAACTATGAGTTCCCGGCGCTGGTCGGCGGCGCGATCGGCCTGGCGCTCTCGGTGCTGCTGGCGCGCGGCGGCATCGGCCTCGCCCGCGGCGACAAACCGCAGAGCACCGGGCAGGCGGTGCCGTTCATGCAGGTGGTCAAGGCCATGACCCCGACCCTGCTGCTGATTGCTATTCTGATAGTGACGCGCGTCCACCAGCTGGGCCTCAAAGCGCTGCTCAACAACACCGCGCTGCTGTGGCGGGAAAACCTCGGCTGGCTCGGAGAGCTCCGCATCAGCCGGGCGCTGATCGTCGAACTGCAGCAGGTGCTGGGTACCTCCGCCGCCGCCGGCTACAAAACGCTGTATGTCCCGGCGCTGATCCCGTTCCTGTTGGTGGTGCTGCTGTGCATTCCGTTGTTCCGGCTGAATGGCGGCCAGGTGCGGCAAATGTTCAGCGAAACCGGCGGGCGCATCGCGCGGCCCTTTATTGCGCTGTTCGGCGCGCTGGTGATGGTCAACCTGATGATGCAGGGCGGCGACAACGCGCCGGTGATCCTGATCGGCAAAGCGCTGGCGGCGCTGACCGGCGACAGCTGGCTGCTGTTCTCGTCGTTCCTCGGCGCGCTGGGCTCGTTCTTCTCCGGCTCCAATACCGTTTCGAACCTGACGTTCGGCGGCATTCAGCAGTCGATCGCCCAGAGCAGCGGTCTTGACGTCAACCTGACGCTGGCCTTGCAGTCCGTCGGCGGCGCCATGGGCAACATGGTGTGCCTGAACAACATTATCGCGGTCTGTTCGATCCTCGGGATCGGCAACGCCGAAGGCAAAATCATCAGAAAGACCGTACTGCCGATGCTGGCGTACGGCGGGATCGCCGCCGCCATGGCGGCGATCCTAACGCTCTGACTGAATACTCGTTATCGCAAGCAAGACAAGAAGGTAAACACTATGATCATCTCCGCGTCAACCGACTACCGGGCCGCCGCCCAGGCCAAACTGCCGCCGTTTCTGTTTCACTACATCGACGGCGGGGCCTACGCGGAGCATACGCTGAAGCGCAATACCGCGGATCTGGCCGATATTGCCTTGCGCCAGCGCGTGCTGCGCAATATGTCCGAACTCAGCCTGGAGACCACGCTGTTCGGCGAGCAGCTGGCGATGCCGGTGGCGCTGGGGCCGGTGGGGCTGACCGGCATGTACGCCCGCCGCGGCGAAGTGCAGGCCGCGCGCGCCGCGGCCAAAAAAGGCATTCCGTTCACGCTGTCCACCGTGTCGGTCTGCCCGATCGAAGAGGTGGCGCCGGCGATCGATCGGCCGATGTGGTTCCAGCTCTACGTGCTGAAAGATCGCGGCTTTATGCGCAACGCGCTGGAGCGCGCCAAGGCCGCCGGCGTGAAAACGCTGGTGTTCACCGTCGACATGCCGGTGCCGGGCGCCCGTTATCGCGACGCCCATTCGGGGATGAGTGGCCCTAACGCCGCCCTGCGCCGCGTGCTGCAGGCGTTTACCCATCCGCAGTGGGCCTGGGATGTCGGCCTGTTCGGCAAGCCGCACGATCTGGGCAACGTCTCGGCCTACCGCGGCAAACCGACCAGCCTGGAAGACTACATCGGCTGGCTGGGCGCCAACTTCGATCCGTCGATTTCCTGGAAAGATCTGGAGTGGATCCGCGAATTCTGGGACGGCCCGATGATCATCAAAGGCATTCTGGATCCGGAAGACGCCAAAGACGCAGTGCGCTTCGGCGCCGACGGCATCATCGTCTCCAACCACGGCGGCCGCCAGCTGGACGGCGTGCTGTCGACCGCGCGCGCCATGCCGGCGATCGCCGACGCGGTGAAAGGCGACATTACCTTACTGGCCGATTCCGGCATCCGCAGCGGCCTGGACGTGGTGCGCATGATCGCGCTGGGCGCCGACAGCGTGCTGCTGGGGCGCGCCTTCGTCTATGCGCTGGCGGCGGCCGGCGAAGCCGGGGTGGCTAACTTGCTGGATCTGATCGACAAAGAGATGCGCGTCGCCATGACGCTCACCGGCGCGAAAACCATTGCGGAGATCAACGCCGGATCGCTGGTCAGAAACGCCTGAATCAAAGCGGCTGTACCCCTTCCGGGTAGGCGTTGTAGCTCATCTTGCTGATGAACGCCCCGGCCGGTGACACCAACACCCGGCCGGCGGCGTCCAACCCGAGGAAGGTGCCGGTGCAGCGCCCGGAGATAAAGTCGAAGAAGAACACCGAGCACACCGGGATAATCTTTTCCCGGAAGGTGAACAGGAACATCTCGTCCTCAAATTTGTAGTAAGTGGCGTAGTCCATGTCGCCGTGGCCGAATTGTTCGCCGCGCAGGTTTTGCCAGGCGTAGCGCTCGGTGTTGACGTAGAAGTGTTCGTAATAGTGGTTGGGGCTGTAGACATTCAGCGTGCGATAACCGATCAGCTCGCGGGTCAGATGCGGCGCGACGCCGCCCGGCGTGACGCCGGCAATCTGCCCAACGTGGAAGCTTTGCTTAAGGCGGGATCCCTTTTCCACCGTTTGCTCGGGCAGCAACGAGCTGCGCACCAGCAGCGCCCGGCCGCTGTCGCGGTTGAGCACCAGCGTCAGGCATTCGTTGCCCGGCGTCTGCAGCGGAATATTGAAGAAATAGCGCGCGGCGGAGGTTTGCACCTCTTCGTAAGCGTCCTCGCCGCTCTCCCCGCCCCAGGCCCACAGCACCCGCTGCCGATCGGCGCTGAAACGCAGCGTGATTTCCCCGCCGTCTTCAAAGGCGATCTGCAACGTTTTGCCGCGCCAGTCCTGAGTGCCCGGCAGCCGATTGGTGTCGATGCCGCGCGCGAAATCGTCGTAATTCTTCCAGTCCGGTTCGGCATTTTGATTCAGTACGGATGGTTCTGCTGACATCTTCGCTCTCCTTGATTAAATGGGATGAAAATCGCCTCAGACGTCGGCGACGCCCGCCGGTTTCACCGCTCGGCGGTTCACCACGGCAGGGGCGGTTTCATCGAGAAAACAACTCAGTACGCCGGCGCACACGGCGCCGGCGGCCGCCAGCCACATCACGCTGACCAGCCCGTAGCGATCGGCGATCAGCCCGGCGATAAACGGCGCCAGGCAGCCGCCAATCACCTCGCCAATTCCCATCACCAGCCCCAACGCGGTAGCGATGCGCGCCGGCGACACCGTTTCAGACGGGATGGTGGCCATAAACAGCGTGAAACAGCCAAGGCCGGTATAAGACAGGAACACCAGCACGCCCAGCAGCCACGGATTGGCGACGTAGCTCAAAAACAGCGGGCAGCACACCGCCAGCAGCGAAAAGAAGATCAGCGTCGGCTTGCGGCCGAAGCGATCGGAAATCGCCGGCACCGCCACGCCCCAGAACACCCAGGCGGCGCCGATGGCGCTCATGATGCCGCCCATCGTGCCTTCACCGAAGCCGCGGTCGGTCACCAAAAAGTTGGGGGTGAAGGTAATGATGATCATGAACCAGGTGACGAACACACAGGAGATCAGAATGCACAGCGCCACGTTCTTGATTTTGAACAACTCGCCGTAAGCACCTTTGTTCGCCGCCTTGTCGGCCGCCGGCGCGGCGCTGAAAGCGGGATACTTCTTGCCGTTCACATAGCGATAGATCAGCCACGCCAGAATGATGCCCGGCACGGCGGTCAGGTGAAACGCCATGCTCCAGCCCCACTTCTGCGCCAGATAGATGATCAGCGGCGGCGCGATAATACCGCCCAACAATCCCGGCGCCGCGCCCTGGATCAATCCCATGTTGAAACCGCGGCGCTGCGGCTGCGATTTTTCCACCATCAACGATTGCGCGATCGGCAATACCGGCCCCTCAGCAATCCCCATCAGCGCCCGGAAGATCAATAACATGGCAAACCCGCTGACCAGCCCCGACAGCGCGGAGAACAGCGAAAACACCAGGATCGACAGGATCAGCATCGGCTTACGGATATTAAAGCGATCGGCTATCGCCCCCAGCCCGGCACCAGACAGCGCCCAGGTTAACGCCAGCACCGCCGACAGGGTGCCGAGATGCACGTTGCTGAGCTTGAGGTCGGCGGCAATCATCGGAAACAGAAACGAGATGGTCAGACGGTCGACAAACACGCAGCCGAAAACGAAAAATAAAATAATCAGCAACCGGTTCTCTTCACTTAATGCTCTGCGTGCCGCTGGCGATGTATTCATAGCGTCATTTGTCCATAAGTTAACTTATGAATGGCAAGCCGCCATGGCATAAGTATGTTAAGCGCACGGCCAAGAGAGATATTGGCCCTCCGTCACAGCAACAACTCATTAACATGTTAATGACATAAAATTATCGTAAGCCGGCGGTCTGTCAACCGGCGCTTTCTTAGAGACGAATGAAGTTTTTGTTCGGTACTATTTTAAAATCGTATTATCACAAAAAGATATTTTACCCCTCTGTTTTTACAGGCAATAAAATAATAACGGGTATTTTTCTTCGGTTAAAAACGCCTATTTTCACGCCATTTTCGAATAATCTCAGCGATCACTCTTCAGGCTTATTAATTTTTTACCCGTGTTGAATGAACGCTGGGGAATATTCAGTCTTATTTTTATCTATTGAATCATTTAGTTTTATTTTATTGCCGTACAACAAACTAACTCTTATGAGGGAAAGGCTATTGGCAGAGTTACATAATTTCATCTGGACAATAGCAAAAGCGCAGAGCGTGACGTAAATCACGGCAATCATGCCGTATCCTGCAAAGTAATTATGCTCGCAACAGCAATTATCTATTGCGATTAGGGCTGTTTATCTCAATTAATCGTCATGCAACACTTCGTGCCATCGTTCGACACCGCGCCGCAAGGCCTGAGACGGAGTGACACATGAGCATCGAAAGACTAACCCGGGAGCCGCTTTCCATCGGTATTGAGCTGCCGTTGGACAATGATTGGTCCACCAGCGGACAGCTGAAACGCCAGCAGGACGGGCGGCCGTTCGGCGTGCCGGACATGAGTGAACACGCTGCGCGCATCAAGCTGGCCGATGAGCTCGGCTTTCGCGCCGCCTGGGTTCGCGACGTGCCGCTGTACGATCCTGACTTCGGCGACGCCGCGCAGGTGTTTGAGACCTTTACCTACCTCGGCTACCTGTCCAGCCTGACGCGCAATATTCTGCTGGGCACCGCGGCCGTGGTGCTGCCGCTGCGCCAGCCTTGGCTGGTGCGCAAAGCGGCTGCCACGCTGCAAACGCTGAGCGGCGATCGTCTGCTGCTCGGCGTCGCCAGCGGCGATCGCCCCGTGGAGTACCCGCTGTTCGGCGCCGATTACGCCGCGCGCGGTGAAAACTTCCGCACCAGCGTCGGCATTCTCAAAGGTGAAGCCGACAGCGCGCTCCAGCCCGGATTGCGCCTGCTGCCGGCCACGCCGCCGCCGCCGCTGCTGGTCGCCGGGCTGGCGCAACAAACGCCCGAGTGGGTGGGCAAAAATATGGATGGCTGGCTGTCGTATCCCGGCACGCCTGCGGACCACGTTTCGCGAGTCAAACTCTGGCGTAACGTAGCCGGTGACAAGCCCTACGTCAGCTTTATTCATCTCGACCTTACCGATAACGCCGACGCGCCGATTCAGCGCCATCGCTTCGGCATCAAGAGCGGCCGCAATGGATTGATTCAGGAACTGAGCGCCATGCGTGACGCCGGGGTCAACCACATCGGCCTGCATTTCCGCCGCAACCAGCGGCCGCTGGAAGAGACGATGCAGGAGATCGGTCAACTGGTGTTGCCGGAATTCCATCGCGCCTGACACCCGCTTTAGCCCGCTATTCCGACCTGAGCGGGGCTTTTTTATTTCCGCCGCTGCTAGTTCATAACAACTCAGTCTAATCCCTGCGGCCAAACGGCGGCATGATGACGGGGCAACGAGCCACCATGAGGAATGAGCAATGACGGCAAAACTGACAGAAGCGGGTTTTTGGCGCAAAACTGCCGACTCTTCATCGCTGCGCGAGCCGCGCGTGCTGATCCGGGTCTACGTCGACGAAGGCGAGATTGACCGCGCCATCGCGTTTTACGAGCAGCTGCACGGCGTGGAAGCGGATATGCGTTTCGACTTTCCCGAACATCGGCTGGTACTGGCGGCGGTGGGGCCGTTTCTGATCCTGGAAGGCTCGGAAGAAAGCCTGCGTCCTTTCCGCAGCACCGTCGGCACGTTGCTGGTCGATGACATTTATCCTTACCACCAGCGGCTGCTGGCCGCCGGGGCCGATATCTTCTTTGGCCCGGTGGAAGTGCCCACCGGCGCCTGTTTCAATGCGCGCCTGCCGGACGGCACGATTATCGAATACGTGCATCACCGGCCGCGCGCGGACGAATAAGCCGCCTCAAGGGAGCGCCGGCGTCATGGCGTAACCGCGCAGATCCTTGCGCAGGCTGACCATGTACAACACGATCACCGCCGAGAACGGCAGGCCGCACAGCACCACCGCGGTCTGCATCGCGCTGAAACTGCCGGCGTACAGCAACCCGGCGCAGATCAACGTGGTGACCGCCGCCCAAAATACCCGCAGCCAGGCCGGCGCGTCATCGTGGGCGGAACCGCCCTGGCAGGAGAGGTTCGCTATCATCAGCGTGCCGGAATCAACCGGCGTCAGGAACAGCACGAAACTGATCGCTACCACAAAACCGGCTGTCAGCTGGGTATAGGGCAGGTATTCGAACAGCTTGAACACCGCCATCGGCGGATCGCTTTGCGCCACCTGCCCGAGGATCGCCTGCCCGCCTTCCAACACCAGGCTGATGGCGGTATTGCCGAAGATCGACAGCCACGCCAGCGTGAAGCCCAGCGGGATCAGCAACACACCGAAGATCAATTCACGAATGGTGCGCCCTTTGGAAATGCGCGCGATGAACAGCCCGACAAACGGCGCCCACGCCACCCACCAGGCCCAATAGAACAACGTCCAGGCGCCCTGCCACTGGCGCGCCTTGCCGTACAGATACATATCGAAGCTGCGGCTGACCAGCGAAGTGACATAATCGCCGAGGTTCTGCAACATGCCGTTGAGCAGATTCAGCGTCGGGCCGGCCAGAAACACGAACAGCAGCAACAGGCACAGGAAGCCGACGTTGATGTTCGACAGCATCGCAATGCCCTTCTCGACGCCGGTGACCGCCGCCAGCGTGGCCACCACCATCATCACCACGATTAGCGCCAGCAACACGCCGGTGCTTTGCGGAATAGCGAACAGATAAAACAGCCCCGAGTTAACCAGCAGCGCGCCGATCCCCAGGTTGGTTACCATCGAAATCACCGTCACCAGAATGCCGAAGCTGTCCACCAGATGGCCGGCGCCGCCGTGGGTGCGCTCGCCGAAGATCGGGTATAACGCAGAGCGCAGCGCCAACGGCAGGCCGCGGCAATAGGCGAAATAGGCCAGCGCGGTGGCGATCAGCGCATACAGCGCCCAGCCGTGCAGCCCCCAGTGCAAAAAGGTCAGCGCCATCGCCTGCCGTGCCGCCTGCACGGTGCCGCCGCTGCCTTCCGGTGGCGACAAGAAATGATCCAGCGGTTCATAGGCGCCGTAGTACACCAGCGCAATGCCGATGCCCGATGAGAACAGCATCGCCACCCACGAGGGATAGCTGAACTGCGGCGGTTCGTCATCCTGGCTGAGGCGAATATGGCCGAAGCGCGACAGCGCCAGCCAGAAGACGAACACCATGCAGGCGACCATCAACAGCATGTAGTACCAGCCGAACACGTCGGCAACCCAACTTTGCGCGACGTTCAACCACTGTTTGCTGGCTGCGGGAAACAGCACGACCAGCGATCCCAGCAGCAGGATCACCGCCGCCGAGCCGAAAAATACCGGGACATTCAATCTGACAGGTTCTTCGTCAAGCGATGGAGGAGTTTTTGTTGTCATTGGCAGGCTTCCATGATGCGAAAGACAGACGATTTAAATGCAACTTTTAATTAACATTTTATCGCCATTTATTTGACATTTTCGCAGCATAGAGAGTATTGATTGACCGTTCAATCAATCAAATCCAAAGTGTGATTGGCCTATCAGTTGAGGAAAATATGTACCGAAGAGACATTCCGGAGCAGCGTAAGGAGCAGTTGATTAACGCCGCCTTCGAGACCATAAACGTCGTCGGGCTGGCCGGCGTCACCCTGTCTCAGGTCGCGAAAGAAGCCGGGCTGTCGACCGGCATCGTCAGCCACTATTTTGGCGATAAAGAGGGGTTGCTGAGCGCCACCATGCGCAAGACCCTGCGCGATCTGCGCGACGCGGTGGCCGAGTGCCGCGCGCAAGCGGCGAGCGACAGCCAGTCACAGCTGTTCGCCATTATCCAGGGCAACTTCCACCCCAGCCAAACCAACGCCGTGTCCATGCGCGCCTGGCTCGACTTCTGGGCCGCCAGCATGCATCAGCCGGTGCTGCGCCGCCTGCAGCGCGCCAACGATCGGCGGCTCTATTCCAATATATGCAGCCAGTTCCGCCGCGAGCTGCCGCTGCAGCAGGCGCGCGACGCGGCGCGCGGGCTGGCGGCGATGATCGATGGGCTTTGGCTGCGCGGCAGCCTGGCCGGCGACGAGACAGACCTAAAGCAGGACTGCCGCATCGCCTGCGACTACGTGGCGCAGCGGCTCAACGCCGCTCAGCCGCTGAGGTGAACGTGAACGGCTCCGTCAGTGCGGTTCCTGCTCTTCGCTGTACTGGGTTTGCCACATGGCGGCGTAGCGGCCGTTCGCGGCCAGCAACGCCTCGTGCCCCCCGCGCTCGACGATCTCCCCCGCCTCCAGCACGATAATTTCATCGGCATCCACCACGGTGGAGAGCCGATGGGCGATCACCAGCGTGGTGTGGTTGCGGCTCACCTCGCGCAGGTGCCCCTGGATTTCGCGCTCGGTCTGGGTATCCAGCGCGCTGGTCGCCTCGTCAAACACCAGGATGGCCGGATTTTTCAGAATGGTACGCGCAATCGCCACCCGCTGCTTTTCCCCGCCCGACAGCTTCAGCCCACGCTCACCCACCCGGGTGTCATAACCGTCGGGCAGACCGACGATAAAATCATGGATATGCGCCAGCCGCGCCGCCCGCTCGATATCTTCATCGCTGGAGCCGGTTTTGCCGTAACCGATGTTATAACGCAACGTATCGTTGAACAGCACCGTATCCTGCGGCACGATGCCGATCGCCTGACGCAGGCTGGCCTGGGTCAGTTGGCGAATGTCCTGGCCGTCGAGGGTAATAGCGCCCCCCTGCACGTCGTAAAAGCGGAACAGCAGGCGCGACAGCGTGGACTTGCCCGCGCCGGAGGCGCCGACCACCGCCACCGTGTGGCCCGCCGGAATGGTAAAACTCACCTGCTTGAGGATCGGCCGGCGCGTGTCGTAACCGAAGCTGACCGCGTCGAACCTCACTTCGCCGCGATCGAGGCGCAGCGGCTGCGCATCCGGGCTATCGACGATCTCACGCGGTTCCTGCAGCAGATCGAACATGTTCTCCATGTCGATCAGCGCCTGGCGCACCTCGGAATAAATAAAGCCGAAGAAGTTCAGCGGCTGATACAGCTGCAGCAGATAGGCGTTGACCAGCACGAAGTCGCCGACCGTCATCGTCCCCTGCGTAATGCCCCGCGCCGCCATGGTCATCATCACGATCAGTCCGATCGAAATAATGGCGGTTTGCCCCAGGTTGATCGCCGTAAAACTGAATTGGTTCTTGATGGCGGCGTATTCGTACAGCCGGCGCGACAGGTCGAAACGCTCGGCCTCGAACTCTTCATTGCCGAAGTACTTCACGGTCTCATAGTTCAGCAGGCTGTCGATGGATTTGCTGTTGGCGTCGGCGTTGGCCTTGTTGAGCTCGCGGCGAAAGCGGGTGCGCCAGCTGACCGCCAACACGGTGAACAGGATGTAGCAGCCGACCGTCGTCAGGATCGCCAGCGCGAACCAGCCGTTCAGCATATGCCACATGATCGCCGTGACCAGCGAGAGCTCGAACAGGATCGGCACGATGGAGAACAGCAGCCGCGACAGCACCGTGGACACCGCCTGAGTGCCGCGCTCGATGGACAACGATAATCCGCCGGTCTGGCGCTCCAGATGGAAACGCAGGCTCAGCGCATGCAGCTGGCGGAACACCCGCACGCCCAACAGGCGTGTGGCGTTCTGGCTGACGTGGATAAACATCACGTTGCGCAGTTCCTCAAACAGCGCGCCGCCCACCCGCGCCACGCCGTAGGCGACGATCAGCCCCAGCGGTACCGCCAGCATTTTCGCCGTCTCGCCGCTCAGCGCATCGACCATCGCTTTGTAGGCCAGCGGCACCAGCGTGGTGCTGACCTTGGCCGCCACCATGAACACGAAGGCCACCACCAGATACCCCCGCAGCCGCGGGTTGTCTTTCGGCCACAGATAGGGCAGCAGGAATTTCAGCAAACGGGAACGATCCATCATGTAATATTCATCTTCTCGGTCGGGATCGCGGCGCACAGCCGCGCGGGGGTTATGAGTTTGGCCTGGCCGGCGGCAAACGCCGCACCATTTCGTTTTCCTGCAGCGATAACTCAGCATCATCCGTCAGGAGAAGCGGCGGCGGCTCGGGCAAAGTTCAGGCATGGAGGAGACAATCACATGACCCAGACGTATGCAAAGCGCTTTGCGCTGGTCTTTGACTATATCGACCGCCACCTGGACGAGGCGCTCACCGTCGAAAAACTGAGCGAAGTGGCCCACTTTTCGCGCTTTCACTTTCAACGCCAGTTTAGCGCGTATTGTGGCATCTCGGTGTGGCGTTATATCCAGTGGATGAGGCTCAAACGCGCCTCGTACCGCCTGGCGTATAACCCGCTGGAGCCGGTGATTGACATCGCGCTGGACGCCGGTTTTCAAAACCCGGAGTCCTTCAGCCGCGCCTTCAAACAGGCGTTCAGCCAAACGCCAAGCCAGTTTCGCAAACGGCCGGCCTGGATCGATTGGCAACAGCGCTTTCCCGAGCCGAAACACAAAAGGAAACAACCCATGAAGGTAGACATTCTCGACTTCCCGGCCACGCCGGTGGCGATGATCGAACACCGCGGCCCGTCCGCGCTGGTCAACGAAACCGCCGCACGCTTTATCGAGTGGCGCAAAACCAGCGGCCTGTCGCCGGTCAGAAGCAGCCGCACTTACGGTATCGCACCGCACGATCCGGCCACCACCGAAGCGCAGGACTTCCGCTTCTACATCTGCGGGGAGGTCACTGCGCCGATCCCGGAGGACAACGCCTTCGGCGTGGTGAACGGCACGCTGCCGGCCGGGCGCTGCGCGGTGCTGCGCCATCTCGGATCGCTGGATGGGCTCTCGGAAAGCGCCCGCTATCTTTACAGCGAGTGGTTGCCGGCCAGCGGCGAGGAGCTGCGCGATTTTCCGCTCTATTTCCACTACCACAACTTCGTGCACGAGGTGGCGGAATATGAACTGGTGACCGATCTCTATCTGCCGCTGAAATAGCTGACATCCGGCTCCGCAAGGAGCCGGATTGACGTTAACAGGACGGCGACGAACCCTGCGGCGGCAGATAGCGCTGCGGATCGAGCGCGGTGGCGCGGTAGCGGATTTGGAAGTGCAGGAACACCGAATCGGTGCCGGTGCTGCCCATGGTGCCGATCTTCTGCCCCGCTTTCACATCCTGGCCGTTGCGCACCAACGTGGTGTCGTTGTGCGCATAGGCGGTAATGAAGTCTTCGCCGTGCTTAATCATGATCAGGTTGCCGTAGCCGCGCAGCTGGTTGCCGACATACACCACTTTGCCCTTGGCGGAAGCATAGATCGGCTGGCCGCGTTTACCGGCGATGTCGATGCCCTTGTTGCCGCCATCGGCATTGGAGTACGCCTGCACGATCCGGCCGCTGGTCGGCCAGCGCCAGCAACGTGCGGCGCCCGGCGGCGGCGTTTGCTTGGCGATCGCGGCGGAAGACGAGGATGTTTTACGGCGCGTGGCGGCGGTTTTGGTCGGCGCGCCGCCGCTCAGCCGCAGCTTTTGCCCCACTTCCAGATTATAGGGCGGGCGTATCTTGTTGATTCTGGCCAGATCGCTGACTTCGCTGTCGGTGATCCAGGCGATGTAATACAGCGTATCGCCCCGTTTGACGGTGTAGGACTTGCCGGTGTAGCTGCCCTTCGGCAGTTTGTCGTAGTCGCGGTTGTAGGTGTTTTTACCCGAACATCCGGCCAACAGCAGCCCCAATGTCAGACACACCGCGATGCGGCGCCACCTCGCCAGCTTGCTTCCTGTGCTCAAATCCTGTCCCCAATCGTCTTTTCGGTTCTGATACGCGTCAGCCGCACAGTGTAACATTTGCGCCGGGTCAGTCAAAAACCCCCAGACGGTCTATGCTAAACAGGTAAGGATGACTGATTAATTACACAACGACGAAATGGAGTACTGTCATGTTGAACCTCGACCGCAATAATCTGCCCCTCCTGAGCGAAGAACTGCTCAAAAAGCAACGCACCACCCTGCTGATCATCGCCTTCCTGCTGCTGGCGGGCGGCATACTGTGCCTGGTCAACCCTTTCGCCTCCGGCGCGGCGTTGAGCATCGTGGTCGGCGTCCTGCTGCTGTTGAGCGGCGCCGGGCTGATTATCGCCATGATCGCCAACCGGGCGCAGAATACCTGGCCGATGATCGGCGGCATTCTGCTGGGCGTGGCCTACCTGATTATCGGTTATGTGTTCATCACCAGCCCGCTGGCGGGCATTCTGGCGCTGGCGGTCTACCTTGCCGTGCTGTTCGCGCTCGGCGGCATCGCGCGCCTGGCGGCCGGCTATATACGCCGCGGATTGCCGGGCAACTGGCTGCAGTTCGTCATTGGCGTACTCGATTTGATCATCGCCTGGATGCTGATCGGCTCAGGCCCGGCGGCGTCGGTCACGCTGGTGACGGCGATCGTCGGCATCGAAATGCTGGTCAGCTCCTTTGCACTGTTCCAGGCGGCGAATCTGTTTAAACGCGCCTGACGCTACCGGCCCGCCATCGCGGGCCTCATCGCTTTTGTTGCTTCCAGACAAAACAAGGCGATACCCCCTCGGCTTGTCCGTGGTTATCTTCATCGGTAAGTGCCAATATAGGCGCAGACAAGGGAGCTGAAACCGATGACAACCCATTCCAACCCGTTGAACTCGCGGGAAGTCTGCCTGCAATTACGCCATTTCAATCAGGTAATCGGGCAACAATGCCGCAATATGGCGCGCCAAAATACCACCTGCCCGTGCTGCCTGACGGACATCGCCACCGGTTGCGACGCCGGTATCAAACTGTGCGGCCAGCAGTTGGCTAAACCCAACCCGCAAACCCCGTTATTCCGGCAGATTCGCAACTTGCTGCTCGATCTGCGCGCAGAAGCGATAGGGGTTCACAGAATTGACGTCCTAAACCGCACCAATAACGAAATATCCTGGCTGTTGCGTGAGCTGTATTTCGAGACGTTCTAAGCATAAGGGCCGCGCGCTCATCGCTTCATACCTGTCGGTGCGGGCAAGCTGCCGCGCCGTTTCATCGTAGAGCCAACCGACTTTTCGCTATTTTATCTCTCTGCTTTTCACCCCACTTTACGACCGCCGTCACACCTCGCCACCGCTAAATTGCGTTGGTTATAGAGTCGTCTACAATTCAATCGAATTACCCCCTACAACATCAGAAATTATTATTATTAGAGGTGATTATGTTACAGAAACACGAAAACGTAATAAGTATGACTGTACTAAGCCCGCAAGCCACCCAACAGCTGATGCCATCGTTCTCCTCCTTGCCCCACACGCAACACGCCGACGGCAAATATCGCCTGCGCCGTTATTCGGTCGTTAAATACCTCAACCCCAACGTCGCCGAAGTGGGGCCGCGCACCTTCATGCAGTCGGATCAGATCAACCACTTCCAGGGCAATGTGGTACGCCGCTTCGAACCTATCGACAGCGCCGTGTTGCAGAGCGCCGGCATGGCGGAGATGTGCAACCTGTTTGCAGAAAGCAACGAACTGCCGGAAGGCGCCGAGATAGAGATCCACCAGATGCGCGTGGTCGCCATCGAGAAAGACACCCAGGTGGCGCCGGAAGGCATTCACCAGGACGGTTTCGACCATATCGCAATGATCGCCATTCATCGGCACAACATCGTCGGCGGTGAAATCATGCTGTATGACGACAGCCACCACGCCCCTTTCTTTAAAAAAGCGCTGGCGGACGGTGAAGCCGTGCTGCTGGCGGACAGCAAACTGTGGCACAACGCCACGCCGATCAACGCCGTGAGCCCGGAAGAAGAAGGTCATTTGGATCTCTTTGTCCTCACCGCGCGGGGGGAGAAAGCATGACCTTTACCCCCGAGCTCGCCCGCGCCCAGTTCAGCGCGCTGTCACAGCAGATCGACGGCAAACCGGCCATCTTTTTCGACGGCCCCGGCGGTGCGCAGGTTTCACGGGGCGTGCTGGAAAAAATGACCGACTACCTGGGAAGGTACAACGCCAACCTGGGCGGCCACTATTTCTCGAGCCGGGTCACCGGCGAGGTGATGGGCCAGGCGCGGGAATCGGTGCGCGCCTTGTTAAATGCGCCGTCGCCCGACAACATCGTCTTCGGCATGAACATGACCACGCTGACTTTCCATCTCAGCCGCATCATCAGCCGCGACTGGCAGGCCGGCGATGAAGTCATCGTCACCGCACTGGATCACTACGCCAACGTCTCCAGCTGGCAGCAGGCTGCCGCCGACAAAGGGGCCGCGGTGCATCAGATACCGCTGGAGAGCGCCGACTGCGCATTGGATGCCGCGAAAGTGTGCGAGCGCATCAACACCAACACTCGTCTGGTGGCGGTCAGCTACGCCTCCAACGTCACCGGCAGCATCGTCGATATCAAAACCATCGTCGAAGCCGCGCATCGGGTCGGCGCGCAGGTGTATGTCGACGCCGTGCACTATGCGCCGCACAACCTGATTGACGTGCAGGCGCTGGGCTGTGACTTCCTGGTGTGCTCCGCCTACAAGTTCTTTGGCCCGCACGTCGGCATGGCCTACATCGCGCCAAAGTGGTTGCAGCGCCTGCGCCCTTACAAGGTCGAGCCGGCCACCGACGTCGGTCCCGGCCGTTTCGAGACCGGCACGCAAAGCTTCGAAGCGCTGGCCGGCGTCGCGGCCGCTATCGAGTATCTGGCGCAGTGGGGCACGCCCGGTGCGCCGTTAAGGCAGCGTCTGCAGGAGAGCTTCGCCGCCTACCACCGGCATGAAGAGGCGCTGTGCAGTCACTTTTTGCAACGGCTGCAGCAACTCGACGGCGTGCGGCTTTATGGCAACCCCCGGGCGGACAGCGCACGCCGCACGCCGACCTTCGCCCTGACCTTCAGCGGCCATACGCCTGACGCGATCGCCCGCCGCCTGGGGCAGCACAACATCTGCGCCGGCAGCGGGCATTTCTATGCGTTGGGCTTGGTGCAACAGCTGGGGCTGCAGGACGGCGGCGTGCTGCGCATCGGCATGATGCACTACAACACTCAGGGCGAGATCGATACGCTGTTCAACGTGATCGCCGAAGATATTCTCAGTTAACCCGGCCATATCGGCCCGTTCATCTTATTGGGCGGGCCGAATAAGGTATCAAACTGCCGGTCTTTTCTTCCACCGCGTCCACGGCGCACAGATGCGTGCCTTTCTTTTCCCGCGTTACGAAATGCGAAGATAACGAACATATAATGCCGGAACGGGAAAAGAGACCGGGATCGGCGCATCGTGCGGTTGTCACCGGATACGGCGGAGGCAGCACATTGCGCGCATTCTCTTTTGACTCGGCAGTGGGCATAATGACAAACACGGTCTGGATCAGATGAGTATGAATGGTGAAGTCGCAGCGCATTACGTTAAATGACATTGCTGTACTGGCTGGTGTCACCAAAATGACGGTCAGCCGCTATCTGCGCACGCCGGACAGGGTTAAACCGGAAACCGCTGCGCGCATCGCCGCCGTGATCGAGGAAGTCGGCTATCAGGCCGATCCTGACAATCCCGCCCTCTATTCCAATAGCCCTCCCCTCATCGGCGTTCTGGTTCCCTCTTTTAACAATCTGATATTTGCTGATGTCCTCGCCGGCATTGAATCCGTGACGTCTGTACAGGGTTATCAGACGCTGGTCGTCAATTATGACTACAACAGCAAACGCGAAGAGGAGCAAATTGCCGCGATCCTGGCTTTTAAGATCAAAGGGCTGCTGCTGACCGAGTCGGTCCATAGTCTGCGGGCGGAAAAATTCCTGAAGACGGCAAAAATACCCGTTGCTGAAATCATGGGGCTGTCAGGCAATGCAGATCGAATTAACGTGGGTTTTGATAATGTGAAAGCCGGCTACGATATGACCACCATGTTGCTGGCCAGCGGTAAAAAACGCATTATCTATTTTGGTTCAATGTCTGATATCCGCGATGAACAGCGTTACACGGGATATTGTCAGGCAATGGCTAACCATGATTTACCTACCGGTCGTATTTCCCCCAATAAGATCTCTTCCATTTCGATTGGGACAGGCATGATGACGCTTGCGAGCCAGATGTATCCGGATATGGATGGAATTCTCTGTACCAACGACGATCTGGCCGTTGGCGTGTTACAGGAATGCCTGGCAAACGGTATCAGCGTTCCAGCGCAAATTGCCATTGCCGGATTTCACGGTCTTGAGATCGGGCAGATCATCACCCCTCGGTTAGCCAGCGTACTGACGCCACGCTATGAGATGGGGAAAGTGGCGACAGAAATCATAATAAAAAAAATTAAAGGGCTGCCGACCATTGAACGTGTCGATCTCCACTTCCGCCTGTCAATGGGGGAGACAATATAGCTTTCCCCGCCAGTGACTTCAGCACTGGCCATAGCTACCCGCGCCGTCAGAAGAACGTCACTCGCTATCCCGACCAGAAATTCGGCCAGATGGCGCCACCCACCTGACCGAACGCCCCCTTAACGTGTCTTGCGGCGCCGGAGCCAGAATAGGACCAGCAGAATAATGACGACCGCCGCGACGGCCATGCCAGGCAGAATCATCGGCTGTGCGCGCGCCAACAGCGGTTTCGGGCCCCCGGCGCGAACTTCACTCACGTCGGCCTCGCTCACGCTCAGCGCGCTGTTGCCGTATTTCTGCAGCACGAAGTTAGCGATATCGGCAACCTGCTTATCCGTCAGTTCTCCGACATAGGAACCGGCGCCAAAGCTCGGCATCAGGACGTGCTTGCCGTCAACCCGGCGATCAACTCCCTGTAAAATGGCGGCAATCAGGTTTGACGGATTGCTCGCGGCCGTGGTGGAGTTGTTGAATAGCGAAGGATAGGCCTGGTTCAAACTGCCGCTGCCGTCAGGCTGATGGCAACTGGCGCAGTAGCCGCTGTAGAGCGCCTCGCCGCTATTGAGCGTGTGGTTGGCGTTGGGCGAATCCATGCCGCGGAGATGGTGCTCAACGTTGTAGTGCGCCTGACCAAGGCCATTGCCCTGGCGCCCCTCGCCCTGTGACGGCACGGTCTTCAGGTAAGTTGCAATCGCCCGCAGCTGCCGGTCGGTCAGGTATTGGAAGCTGTGCTCAACGGCTTCAGCCATTGGCCCCGCAGCTTGTGCACGCCCTTCCGCCCGACCGGTTTTCAGGTAGTCCACTAACTCCTGCTCGCTCCAGTCGCCGATCCCTTCCTGGCGATCGGCGGTGATATTCGGCGCGTACCAAGCCCCCAACGATGCCCCCATCAGGAAGCGCGAATTGTCTTCCGCCATCAGCACATTACGCGGCGTATGACAGGTTCCGCAGTGAGCCGGGCCCTGCACCAGCGCGGCCCCCTCGTTCCACGCCTCACCTTTCGTCACATCCGGGGTGAAACGCCGATCGTCCAAATAAAGCATGTTCCACACCGCCATGGAGAGGCGGATGTTGAACGGAAACGGCAGATCGGTTTGGCGCTTGGCCGGCTCATCGACCGGGGCAACGCCATGCATGAAATAGGTATACAACGCGTGGATCTCGTCATCACTCAGACGGGTATAGGCGGTGTAAGGCATTGCCGGATAGAGATACGTCCCATCTTGCCGGATCCCAGAGCGCAGAACCTCGGCAAACGCCGCTTCAGAATAGCCACCGATGCCGTATTTTACCGATGGGGTTATATTGGTGGCGTAGATAGTGCCCATGGGAGAAGCAATGCCGTATCCCCCGGCAAAAGGCTTGCCCTGCTGCTGCGTATTCGTATGGCAGGCCATGCAGTCCGAGGCGATAGCCAGCGCTTGCCCTCTAGCGATCAGATCGCCGTCCTGGGCATGCGCCGCGAAGCCGCTTCCCAGCAGCAGCGTCGCTGCCAGCGAGTGGGTGATTTTATTCATTTGCTCTCCAGGGCGCGCAGTACGTCATTGGCCGCCTTGAGTCCAAGCGCCGCCATTGTCAACGTGGTGTTGACAACGCTGGCTGAAACCATGGCGCCTCCACCCGGGATCCAAAGGTTGTCATGATCGTGGGCGCGGCAATTGCCGTTCACCACCGAGTTCGTGGGGTCGCTGCCCATGATCGTGCCGCCCATAATGTGGTTGTTGGCATTCAGCTTGTCGTTAATCACAAACTCTTGCGCATCAAACAAGTCGCCAATCTGCCGTAGCTGGGTTTTGACCACTTCCAGCCCTTTGCGCACGTAATCGCCGACGTCGTAGTGTATGTCCGGGCAGGCCAGGCCATGCTTGTCTTTGCGGGTGGGGCTCAGGGTCAGACGGTTGTTCGGGTCCGGCAGCGGTTCCAGGCTGATGGAGAGATCCACCGAGCGGCTGGCGCGGTCACGCACTTCATCCTGCAGCGCCTTGCCGACCTTGCCCGTTTTCAGTACTTCAAGGGCGGAGGGGATCACCCGGTTGATATTGTTGATGATGATCTTGTTGGCGGAGTGGTCGCTGCGGAACGCGCCGTCACGATACCCCACCATGCAGCTGCTCTGCGCCGGGCCGCGGCCAACCCACAGGGCCTCTCGCGCCAGGAAGGAGCAGTGCAGGCCAGAGTGATCCATCATGTTGCGCCCCACCTGATCCGAGCTGTTCGCGATGCCGTTCGGGTTCTTTTCGTTGGCCGCCAGCAGCAGTAAGCGCGGGTTCTCAATCCCATTGCAGGCCAGAACGAACGTTTTACCGATCGCCCGATGGGAGTTATGCGCCGTGTCGTACCAGTGAACGGCGGTGACGCGGTTATTGTCGTCGGTGTCAATTTTGTACACCACCGCCTCGGGGATCACCTTCGCCCCCTTGTGTTCGGCCCGTTCAACGTGGTGAATGCCGTTGTACATCGCCCCGATCGGGCAAATCGGCTGGCAATTGTTATTGCCGCAGCAGGTGGGCCGTCCGTTCCAGGGCCGGGTGCTGCGGCCTTGCGGAATGGGCACCGATTTAAAACCGTGAGGATTAACAATCTCAGCAATGCGTCTGTCGCCGTAGGCCCAGGGCACCATGTCCATCGGGTAAGGCCCGCTGCGTTCCGCAGGGGACTGCCACTCCGGATTATTCGGGCCGGCAACGCCTATTTCCTCTTCGGCTTTCGCGTACCACGGTTCGATATCTTCGTAGGAAATAGGCCAGTCTCTCCCCACGCCATAGAGGGATTTCATGCGAAAATCATTGGGATGGTTGCGCCAGCAAGAAGCGGCCCAGTGCCAGGTGGTTCCCCCCACCACACGCAAATAGCCCTGTTTAAAGCCTGAGCCATTGGGGCCGGTCAGTTTGATATAGTCGTTCTCCGGGAAATAGAGCGGCGCGGTGGCGTACTCCGATTGCGGGTAAAGCCCCTGAAAATCCGACCCCGCACGATTGTGCAGTGGCATATTGCGCCAGTTTTCCACAGCCTGTGCGCGCTCAATGCGCGGGCCTGCCTCAAGTACCAGCACCGAGTAGCCCTGGCTCACCAAAGCATCCGCCATCAGACCGCCCACAATACCGGAACCGACAATGACGACATCGGCCTCTGCATCGCCGGAAGCATTAATTATTGGGCTTTTCACACGCGGTCCTCATATTTTTTATCGGCTACGGCAGGTAAATCTGTTGCGGGAATGGAAGGTTGGCGGGTAACGCCCGGCGGCAAGCCGGTCCACCACAGCGGGCCAAAATTGCACCAGGTCGGCACAATCAGGGCATCCTGAACCGTGCGATACATCAGCGCCTCTTTATAACTAATCAACTGACCCTGCTCAGCGTTTGAAGGATCTACGGTTCCGGTATACCACGCGGTCACGATCGCCTGGATAAGCTCCCTCTGCCCCTGTTCAATCGCATGTCGGTTCAAGGCTTCCGCATCGGTGGCTTGCTGGCTCAGGATGAACAGGGCGTTGAGTTGCGAGTTCAACTGCGGAAAATGTTCGCGCAGTGCGGAAAAATAGCGGGCGGAGAGTGTGACGTCCAAATCGTCAAACTCGGTAATTTTTCTCGAAATTTGCAAAAATTGCGCGTATTCAACGGGCGAGGCAGCAATTTGCGCCCGTTCGGCATAGGTTATATTTGAATAAGGCAACAGGCTGGCGGCGACGATGACGCCCACCATTTTCCCCAGCGCCTCCCTGCGGGTAAGCACGATTTGCAACGACATTATTAGCTCCGAAATAATTTATTTTTATATAGTTTTTTTAATATCTATCAGAACGCAGGCAAACCAAAATCAAAAATTGTGCTAATGGGGAGGAACCGCATTAAAAGATCAAGGCGTTATGAGATTGGCTACATCGACTACAGAGGTAAACTCCGGCCTTTAATGATGTAATCTGAACCTGAAGCAAATATCCCTGTAAATAATACGGTGTAATCTCTGCCGTACATTTATTCAACCCAACTCAATTTTTAAAAGTTAGGGCTATGGCTTTGACGGGAAAGGCGTATTCTTCAGAGTCGCTGCAGACGGCGGATGAGCAAGGCTTTCCGCCGGGCAGCCTGAAGTAGCGATACCAGCCGCCGCTGAACGTCTTGCTACGTCAGCAGGGCGCCGTCGATTTTCGCCACAATTTTACGCAGAACTGCCGGCGTTGTGCAGGTACTCATCGGGCGATGCAGCTCCCCCGGAAAGATAACGGCCAGTTCACCGGGTTGCAGATGGATGAGAGTCTCACCGGGGATCGCCGGGCTAAACCCAAGGTCGTGCGCCTCGTTAAATGGCTCACTCAGGGGCAAAGGCAGCCCCAGAACCCCGGCGCCAATCACTTCTCTCCCTTCCAGGACAAGATGGATATCCAGATACTGGCGATGAAACTCCGGCTTCTGGTCGGCCAATAGTTTGGTTTCCCCTTCAACGACGTTAAAGAACATCTGTTTACCCTGCACCTGATAGTGGCCGACAGGTAAATTGTACGGCTCACTTTCAATAATGCTGGCCAGCATTTTTCGAATGGCTGCCGGATAGAATCTATTATTTACGGCAGTGGTTAAGGCATCAATGATCATAATATTTTCTCTGGTAGATATCGATTCGGCATTTCACCGACAAGAACAATAACTGGGTATTTTTATGGCAACAGGCAATCTCGGTGTAATTACGGTAGAATCGCTATTAGATCGTTCTACGGGCGCCACTATGAATAAGCAACAAAGCAAACCGCTTTGTTGTTAATATTTACAACCTATCACCACTGTGAGTAAACTCCACCTGAAAGGCTATTCGGTATGGTGAAATAAGTCATGGCCTATCTCACGGTTTTTAGCCGCTTAAAACTGTGACAAAAGTCACTTAATTAAGTGTTACGAAACGACGTTACTTATCCTGTGATCCACGGCAGAAAATCACTGGATATTCACCGCTCTCACCAAAATCGATCGATTCCGCCTTCTTCCCCTACGGGCATAATGGGTTATTTTCCCCGATAGTCACTGACAGAAACCACGAAATTGCACACGAGATCACGCCAGCAGTAACATGCTTTTTTAACACTCTTTGGCGTGATGCAGATCGCAAAAATAAGCGGTAAAAAAACGTCTGATACAGGGTATCCCCTATTTTCAGACAGGATCGCAACGATGCACACTGACACTCAACCTACCATTTTACTTATCGCGCCGGTGATGGATGCTTTGCAAGCCGCGTTGGACGCCCGCTACCGGGTATTCCGTCTCTATGAACAATCAGATATTCCAGCCTTCCTGGTTCGCCATGGCGCAGACGTTCAGGCGGTGGTCACCCGTGGTGATGTGGGGGTAACCCGAGAGACGCTGGAGCAGTTGCCGCAGGTGGGCATGATTGCTGTCTTTGGCGTGGGAACCGACGCTATCGATCTCAACTACATCCGGGAACGCCATATCAGCGTCGGGATCACCGCCGGCGTGCTGACCGATGATGTGGCAGATCTGGCTCTGGGGCTAATGCTGTCCGCCAGCCGCCGCCTCTGCCAAGGGGACCGATTTGTACGCGAAGGCCGCTGGGAAACGACGCCGCCACCGCTGGCGACCAAAGTGAGCGGCAAACGCATCGGTATTTTCGGCATGGGGAATATCGGCCAAGCCATCGCCCGCCGGGCGAAAGGCTTCGATATGACCATCCTGTATACTGATCGCCAGCGCAAAGACGGCCTGGATTACCAGTGGTGCGCCGATCTGCACACGCTCGCAGCACAGAGTGATTTCCTGGTGATCGCGGCATCCGGCAGTGCGGAAAACCGCGGGATTATTGATGCCAGCGTATTTAACGCCATGCCCGAACGCGCCTGGCTTATCAATATCGCCCGCGGCAGCCTGGTCGATGAGGCGGCGCTGATAAAGGCGTTACAAAATCATGTTATCGCCGGGGCCGCTCTGGACGTCTTTGAAAACGAACCCCATGTCCCGACAGCGTTCTTTGCTCTCGAGAATGTTCTGCTTCAACCCCATGTGGCCAGCGCTACCGTAGAAACTCGTCAGGGAATGAGCCAATCCGTTTTGGATAATCTGGCAGGTTATTTTTCACATCAGGATATTCCTGGGTTAATTAAATAAAAATGATCGTTTGAGTTACGAATAATCATTTTTATCCGCCAACACAATATCCTCTGTGAATGGCGGATATCATCGAGACGCTATTATGACCGATAAAATACCAGGAACTCGCTGGCTGCGGGTTATCGCGCCGATCCTTATCACCTGTATTATTTCATTTATGGATCGCGTTAATATCAGCTTTGCTCTGCCGGGCGGTATGGAACAGGATTTAGGCATTACCAGCCAGATGGCTGGCGTGGCCAGCGGTATCTTTTTTATTGGTTATTTATTTCTGCAAATCCCTGGCGGACGACTTGCGGTTTACGGTAGCGGGAAACGTTTTATCGCCTGGTCGCTCGTGGCCTGGGCGATTGTCTCTATCGCCACCGGATTCGTCACCCATGAATATCAACTGCTCGTGCTGCGTTTTATTCTCGGGATCTCCGAAGGGGGAATGTTGCCCGTCGTGCTGACCATGGTAAGCAATTGGTTCCCGGAAAAAGAACTGGGGCGCGCCAATGCCTTTGTCATGATGTTTGCCCCACTAGGGGGGATGCTGACCGCCCCGGTTTCCGGCGCCATTATTGCCACTCTCGACTGGCGCTGGCTGTTCATTATCGAAGGCTTGTTGTCGGTCGTGGTGTTGACCATTTGGTGGCTGGTGATCAGTGACCGTCCGGAAGAAGCGCGTTGGCTGCCGGCGAAGGAACGCGACTATTTATTGACCGAACTGGCCCGGGAGCGCAAAGCGCGGGAAGGGATGACGCCGGCGGCCAAAGCGCCGTTAAAAGCGGTGTTTCGCAACAAGGGATTGATGCGCCTGGTCGTGCTGAATTTCTTTTACCAGACCGGGGACTATGGGTATACGTTGTGGCTGCCCACCATCTTGAAAAACCTGACCGGTGGCAGCATGGCCAATGTTGGGGTATTGGCAATCCTGCCGTTTGTTGCCACTCTGGCGGGGATTTATGTGATTTCGATGCTCAGCGATCGCAGCGGTAAACGCCGTTTGTGGGTCAGGATCTCCCTGTACTGTTTTGCAGCGGCGCTGATAGCCTCGGTGATCCTGCATGAGCACGTGGTGGCCGCCTATATCGCGCTGGTGGTGTGCGGCTTCTTCCTTAAAGCGGCGACCAGCCCCTTCTGGTCAATTCCCGGACGCATTGCGGCGGCGGAAGTGGCGGGCAGCGCACGCGGGGTGATCAACGGGCTGGGCAACCTCGGTGGGTTTTGCGGCCCCTATCTGGTCGGCGTCATGATTTATCTGTACGGACAGAACGTCGCGGTTTGCGCGCTGGCGGCATCGCTGTTGCTGGCAGGAAGTATCACCTTCCTGCTGCCGAAAGAATGCGACCGCTCCTGCGAAGAAACGGACAACCGCCTGCCATCCGGGGTTAAACAGAAGTGGAGTTAAACGGTAATGGCGCGCTGTGGGCAGCAACGGCGGCTCACACCCGCATCAGGATTGGGCGGCGCGTTGTGTTATCGCGGTTAAATGCCAGGCCAATGGCTTGAGCGACTCACACGCCAACCCGCACCAAACGGTGATGCAATCGTTGAGAATCAGCTTTTCTAAAAACGGTTATAGCTCAATGGGGGTGATGCATAGGGAGATTGGAGCGGGTGAAGGGAATCGAACCCTCGTATGCAGCTTGGGAAGCTGCCGTTCTACCATTGAACTACACCCGCATCGGTGTGCGACAGGCATTATAACCGGTTATCGGCGGCGGGCAAGCGGAGATGGCGCGTAACTGTCGATGTTTTAAGCGGTTAAGTCCCGTAGACGAAAAAAAACCGGCGCAGTCGCCTGCACCGGTTGTTGCACGCTAAACGGGATTATTTCTGTGGGCGCATCGCCGGGAACAGAATCACGTCACGGATGGTGTGGCTGTTGGTGAACAGCATCACCATGCGGTCGATACCGATGCCCAGACCGGCGGTCGGCGGCAGGCCGTGCTCCAGCGCGGTGACGTAGTCTTCGTCGTAGAACATCGCTTCGTCGTCGCCGGCGTCTTTAGCATTCACCTGATCGGCGAAACGTTGCGCCTGGTCTTCGGCGTCGTTCAGCTCGGAGAAGCCGTTGCCGATTTCACGGCCGCCGATGAAGAACTCGAAGCGGTCGGTGATTTCCGGGTTCACGTCGTTGCGGCGCGCCAGCGGCGACACTTCAGCCGGGTACTCGGTGATGAAGGTCGGCTGAATCAGATGGCTTTCCGCCACTTCTTCGAAGATCTCGGTCACGACGCGGCCCAGGCCCCAGCTCTTCTCAACCTTGATGCCGATGGATTCGGCGATGGCCACCGCTTTGCCCATGTCGGCCAGGTCAGCCAGATCGGTTTCCGGACGGTATTTCTTGATCGCCTCGGTCATGGTCAGCTTCTCGAACGGCTTGCCGAAGTCGAACACTTCATCGCCATACTGCACCTGAGAGGTGCCCAGCACTTTCTCGGTCAGGGTGCGGAACAGGGTCTCGGTCAGCTCGATCAGGTCTTTGTAATCCGCGTAAGCCATGTAGAGTTCCATCATGGTGAACTCTGGGTTATGACGCGGAGAAACGCCTTCGTTGCGGAAGTTGCGGTTGATTTCGAACACGCGTTCGAAGCCGCCGACCACCAGACGCTTCAGATACAGTTCCGGCGCGATGCGCAGGTACATGTCGATATCCAGCGCATTGTGGTGGGTGATGAACGGACGCGCAGACGCGCCGCCCGGGATCACCTGCATCATCGGGGTTTCGACTTCCATGAAGCCGCGTTCCACCATGAAGTTACGGATAGCGGACATCACCTGCGAACGCACCTTGAAGGTGTTGCGCGATTCTTCGTTGGCGATCAGATCCAGGTAACGCTGGCGGTAACGGGTTTCCTGATCCGCCAGGCCGTGGAATTTGTCCGGCAGCGGGCGCAGCGCTTTGGTCAGCAGACGCAGTTCGGTGCAGTGGATCGACAGTTCGCCGGTCTTGGTTTTGAACAGCTTGCCGCGCGCGCCGAGGATATCGCCCAGGTCCCACTTCTTGAACTGCTCGTTGTACACGCCTTCAGCCAGATCGTCGCGCGCGACGTACAGCTGAATGCGGCCGCCCACGTCCTGCAGCGTAACGAAGGATGCCTTGCCCATAATGCGGCGGGTCATCATGCGTCCGGCGACGGTCACTTCTACGCCCAGCGCTTCCAGCTCTTCGTTGTCTTTATCGCCGTACGCGGCGTGCAGTTTGTCGGAGGTGGAGTCGCGACGGAAGTCGTTCGGGAACGCAATGCCGTTCTCACGCAGGCCGGCCAGTTTCTCGCGGCGGGACTGCAGTTCGTTATTGAGATCCAGCGCCTGATCGGCGCCCTGTACTTGTTGTTCAGACATTTCTATTCCTCATAACCCGGCTTTCAAACTTGCCTCAATGAATTTATCCAGGTCGCCATCCAGTACGGCCTGCGTGTTACGCGTTTCGACGTTGGTGCGCAAATCCTTGATGCGGGAGTCATCCAGCACGTAAGAACGGATTTGGCTGCCCCAGCCGATGTCGGACTTGTTGTCTTCCATCGTCTGCTTATCAGCATTTTTCTTTTGCATCTCAAACTCGTACAGCTTGGCTCGCAGCTGTTTAAACGCTTGATCCTTGTTCTTATGCTGAGAACGATCGTTCTGGCACTGCACCACGATGTTGGTTGGCAGGTGAGTAATACGTACAGCGGATTCGGTTTTGTTGACGTGCTGACCGCCCGCACCGGAGGCGCGGTACACGTCGATACGCAGATCCGCCGGGTTGATTTCGATATCGATATCGTCGTCGACTTCCGGGTAGATGAACACCGAGCTGAACGAGGTGTGGCGACGGCCGCCGGAGTCGAACGGGCTCTTGCGCACCAGGCGATGCACGCCGGTTTCAGTGCGCAACCAGCCGAACGCGTAGTCGCCGATGATCTTGATGGTGGCCGATTTCAGGCCCGCGACGTCGCCGTCGGACTCTTCGATCACTTCGGTCTTGAAGCCCTTGGCTTCAGCCCAGCGCAGGTACATGCGCAGCAGCATGCTGGCCCAGTCCTGCGCTTCGGTGCCGCCGGAGCCGGCCTGGATATCCAGGTAGCAGTCGGCGCTGTCGTATTCGCCGGAGAACATGCGGCGGAATTCCAACTGATCCAGCTTGCTAATCAGTTGATCCAGCTCGGCGACCGCTTCGTTGAAGGTCTCTTCATCGTCGGCTTCCACCGCCAGTTCCAGCAGCCCGCCGACGTCTTCGCCGCCTTGCTCCAGTTGATCGATGGTTTCAACGATGGCTTCCAGCGCGGCGCGCTCTTTGCCGAGCGCCTGCGCGCGCTCCGGCTCGTTCCAGACGTCCGGCTGCTCCAGCTCGGCGTTGACTTCTTCTAGGCGTTCCTTCTTGGCATCATAGTCAAAGATACCCCCTAAGAACCGCAGTCCGCTCGGACAGGTCCTGAATTCGGTTTTTTACCGGGTTAATTTCAAACATGGTTTCGTTCTTTTACGTTGATGTCGTCGATGGCGGAATGCCATTGGAACCGCTAATTCTAACGGATCCGGGCGGCAGTTTATAGCGAGTTGGTCAGTTTTTGTGGCGATCGGGAAGGATGCCGGGGATTGGAGAGCCCAATCCCCGAATTGTGTTCAATTTCGCCTCAGCGCGGCCAAAGATGCTGGATCAGCAGTTGCACGTTGCGGTTGCCGCGAAACTCGTTGACGTCGAGCTTGTAGGCCAGTTCCACCTCGCGCACGCTGCTGTCCGGCCACAGCGTGGTGTCCACGTTGAACGCGATGCCGTCGAGCAGCGGGCCGCCGCCGAGCGGTTCCACCATCAGCTTCAGGTGTTTCTCGCCCACCAGCCGCTGCTGCAGGATGCGGAACTTGCCGTCGAAGGTCGGTTCCGGGAAAGCCTGGCCCCACGGGCCGCCCTCGCGCAGCAGCTCCGCCGTGGTCAGCGACAGCTCCTGCATCGCCAGTTCGCCGTCGGACCAGATAACCCCTTCCAGCATCGCCGGATCGAGCCACTCCCCCACCAGCTCGCCGAAACGCTGGCGGAACTCGTCAAATTTGGCTTCTTCCAGCGACAGCCCGGCCGCCATCGCGTGGCCGCCGAACTTCATCATCAGCCCGGGATTCAGCATATCCAGCCGCTCCAGCGCGTCGCGCATGTGCAGGCCGGGCACCGAACGGCCGGAGCCCTTCAGGATGCCGTCACCCGCCGGCGCGAACGCGATCACCGGGCGGTGGAAACGCTCTTTGATACGCGAAGCGAGGATGCCCACCACGCCCTGGTGCCATTCCGGGTGATACATCGCCAACCCGTAAGGCAGCTCGGTGCTGGTGCGCTCCAGCTGATCGCACAGCTGTAGGGCTTCCACCTGCATGCCCTGCTCTATCTCGCGGCGCGTCTGGTTCAGCGCATCGAGATCGTTGGCCAGCATGCGCGCCTGCGCAATGTCGTCGCTCAGCAGCAGCGCCACGCCGATCGACATGTCGTCCAGCCGGCCGGCGGCGTTGAGGCGCGGGCCGAGGGCGAAACCGAGATCGTTGGCCGCCAGCTGGCGGGCGTCACGGTTGGCCACTTCAAGCAGCGCGCGGATGCCCGGGCGGCATTTCCCGGCGCGGATGCGGTTTAACCCCTGATACACCAGAATGCGGTTGTTGGCGTCCAGCGGCACCACGTCGGCCACGGTGCCGAGTGCCACCAAGTCCAGCAGTTCCGCCAGGTTGGGCATCGCCAGCGCGCGCTGCTCGAACCAGCCGCTGTCCCGCAGGCGGGCGCGCAGCGCCAGCATCAGGTAGAACGCGACGCCTACCCCAGCCAGCGATTTGGACGGGAAGGCGCAGCCGCGCAGGTTGGGGTTAACGATCGCTTCGGCCGCCGGCAGGGTCTCGCCCGGCAGGTGGTGATCGGTCACCAGCACCTGCATGCCCTTGGCGTGCGCCACATCGACGCCGGCGTGGGAGGAGATGCCGTTATCGACGGTGACAATGAGTTCTGCGCCGCGCGCCGCCGCCTGCTCCACCACTTCAGGACTCAGGCCGTAGCCGTCTTCGAAGCGGTTTGGCACCAGATAATCGACGGCTGCGCCGCCCATGCTGCGCAGCGCCAACACCGTCAGCGCGGTGCTAGTGGCGCCGTCGGCGTCGAAATCGCCCACCACCATGATGCGGCGGCCGTCGGCCAGCGCCTGTTGCAGCAGGCTGACGGCGTCATCGATACCGTCCAGCTGTTGCCAGGGCAGCATGCCCTTGACGCTGCGTTCCAGCTCTTGCTCAGCCTGCACGCCACGCAGGGCGTAAAGCCGACGCAGCAGCGGCGGCAAACTGGCGGGCAGATGCGTGTCGTCCGCCGCCGGGCGGCGGCGTAGTTGCGTTTTGATACTCACCGGCGATTAACCACCGGCTTTGGTGGCGGCCTGGTGCGCATCCAGCATGGCGGCCATCTCTTTCGGCCCCTGATAGCCCGGGATCATCATGCCGTTTTCCAGGATGATGGCCGGCGTGCCCTGAATGCCGAACTGTACGCCCAGCTCGTAATGCTTGCTGATGTCGGTTTTACAGGTCGCCGGAGAAACGGCGTCGCCCTTCATGGCGGCGTCGAACGCCTTGGCCTTGTCGGCGGTGCACCAGATCGACTGCATGTCTTTTTCAGCCTGGGATGCCAGCCCCTGGCGCGGGAATGCCAGGTAACGCACGGTAATACCCAGATCGTTGTACTCTTTCATCTGCTGATGCAGCTTGTGACAGTAACCGCAGGTGATGTCGGTGAACACGGTGATCACATGTTTCTCTTTCGGCGCCTTGTAGACGATCATCTGATCTTTCAGCGCGTCCATCTTGCTGCTCAGCAGTTGGTTGGTCACGTTGACCGGCTCTTTGCCGCTGACGTCGAACAGCGGGCCCTGCAGGATGTGCTTGCCGTCTTCGGAGGCGTACAGCACGCCGCTGTCGGTCAGCACGGTTTTCAGGCCGTTGACCGGTGAAGGCTGCACGTCCGCCTGCTGGATGCCCAGGCTGGCGAGCGCTTTTTTGATCGCCGCGTCATCGGCATGGGCGGCGCCGGCCACCGAGGCCACCAGCAGTGAAAGCAGCATTAAACCTTTTTTCATTATTCCAATCCTTTCGAACCCGCCGCTCAGGCGCGCGGGTGATGCTGTTGATGTAGCTGTTTCAGTCGTTCGGTCGCTACATGAGTATAAATTTGCGTGGTCGAGAGATCGCTGTGCCCTAACAACATCTGCACGACACGGAGATCGGCCCCATGGTTCAGCAAATGGGTAGCGAACGCGTGCCGCAACACGTGCGGCGACAGACGCTCGCTGTCGATGCCCGCAAGGATGGCATAGTGTTTGATGCGATGCCAGAACGTCTGTCGGGTCATTTGCTGGCAGCGGGTGCTGGGGAACAGCACATCCAGCGTCTGGCCGTTGACCAGCCATGGGCGGCCGTGCTCCAGATAATTTTCGATCCAGTAGACCGCCTCTTCGCCCAGCGGCACCAGCCGCTCCTTGTTGCCCTTGCCGATCACCCGCACCACGCCCTGACGCAGGCTGACGTCGCTGATGTTCAGCCCCACCAGCTCGGAAACCCGCAGCCCGGTGGCGTACAATACTTCGAGCATCGCCTTGTCGCGCAGCTCCAGCGGCTGATCGACGCAGGGCGCCTGCAGCAACGCATCGACCTGCGCCTCGCTCAGATCCTTCGGCAAGCGCTGCGGCAGTTTGGGGGACGCCAGCTGCGCGGTGGGATCGTCGGCGCGCAGCTTTTCGCGGTACAGATATTGAAACAGGCGCCTCATGGCGCTCAACAAACGCGCGGAGCTGGTGGCCTTGTAACCGCCATCCACCCGCTCGGCGAGAAACGCCTGCAGATCCAGCGCCTGCGCCTGCAGCAAATCGGTCTTCTGCTGGCCAAGCCAGGCGCCCAGGGCCTGCAAATCCAGCCGATAGGAGGCCAGCGTATTTTCCGCCAGATTGCGCTCAAGCCACAGCGCATCCAGGAATTGTTCAATCAGCGCATTGTCTTGCTGTTGCACGCGGTCCTCTCTTTGTTGCATTTCCACCCGCGCCATTATGCCTTAAGCCGGGGCAAATCAGGTATACTCGCTGCAATTCTCTAAACAGCAACGTAACGGTTTACACATGAAGATTGGTCTGTTTTACGGCTCCAGCACCTGCTACACCGAAATGGCGGCAGAAAAAATCCGTGAGATTCTGGGTGAAGACCTGGTCGACCTGCACAACCTGAAAGACGTCTCGCCCAAGCTGATGGAGGACTATTCCATTCTGATCCTCGGCATCCCGACCTGGGATTTCGGCGAACTGCAGGAAGACTGGGAAGCGATCTGGCCGCAGCTGGCGACGCTGGATCTGAAAGGCAAAATCGTCGCCATGTACGGCATGGGCGATCAGCTCGGTTACGGTGAGTGGTTCCTCGATGCGCTGGGCATGCTGCACGATCACATCGCGCCGCTGGGCGTACAGTTCATCGGCTTCTGGCCCACAGAGGGTTTCGAGTTCACCAGCCCCAAACCGCTGAGCGCCGACGGCAAACACTTCGTCGGCCTGGCGCTCGATGAGGTCAACCAATACGATCTGAGCGAAGAGCGCCTGCAGCAATGGTGCGAACAGATCCTGTTGGAAATGGAGCCGCTGCTGTAGCCGCTATCGGGCGTTCCCCCCAACGCCGAGCGCCGGCGGCATGATTCGCGCCGGCGCCCCCTATCAACCTTGTTCGCCGTCACCCGCCGGCGGATACAACAACAGCTGCCGCAGGTGGCGCCATTCCTCTTTGCTCATGCAGTCGGAAGCCAGCCACAGCCGGCGGCGCTTTTTGCCTTCCATCGGCTGCAGCGTCAACAGCATGCCGTAACCCGGCATCCACGGTTTTTTCGCCAGCCGCCACTCGCGGCCGTGCCAGCTGAAACGCCGATCCGCCAGCAGCCGCAGCTCGCCCTGCACCGCGGCGATGCGTTTCTGGCTGCGGATGCACTGAAACACCACCAGCGTCAGCAGCACCAGCCAGAGCGGGCCAAAGCCTTCCGGCCAGGGCGAAATCAGGATCAGCAGGATCAGAACGCCGTGGGTCAACAGTGAAAACAGCTGGGTGCGCCAGGAAATGCGGATATCACATCGCCACTGGGCCACGGTCTTTATTTCGCGTTTGGATCAGGGTCACCATTCTCTGCAGCTCGCCGTCCTGCGGCGCGCCATGATTCATCAGCCAGTTGAACAAATCGGGATCGTCGCACTCCAGCAGGCGGATGAACAGCGCCTTGTCCGCGTCATTCAGGCTGTCGTATTCATATTCGAAGAACGGCATGATGGAGATGTCCAGCTCACGCATGCCACGGCGGCAAGCCCAGTGAATACGTGCTTTGTTGTTAATATCCATGTTGTTATGACTCACCTCTTTTCAGCGCGGCAGCGCCAGCGCAGGGTTCAAATGACACACTGTATGGCAACGCCGTCGCAATATAATTCCATCAGCCGGGGGTCTGTGTGCAAGGGTGCCCTGGCCACAAGTCTATAGAGTAACAATTTGACATACACGCCGGGAAGGCGCTTTGTGGCGGAAAACGCAATAAAGCGCAAAATGCCAAAAAAAGCGCCCCCCGGCGCCGCGGCGCGAATAACAGTTTGCAAAGCCCGCCGCCTCTTTTACCATGGACTCAATACCCTTCAGGTAAGCTAAACGTTGAGCAGGAACTTACTATGGCGCATAACATTCCATTCCCACCCCGTCAGCCCTCCGCTTCCACCCATCTGCCCCTGACGCTGATCTCGCTGGAAGATTGGGCGCTGGTGACGCTGAACGGGCCGGACACGGTGAAATATCTCCAGGGCCAGGTGACGGCGGACATCGACGCGCTGGCGGCCGATCAACACGTGCTGTGCGCCCACTGCGACGCCAAGGGCAAAATGTGGAGCAACCTGCGTCTGTTCCACCGCGGCGAAGGCTTCGCCTATCTGGAACGCCGCAGCGTGCTGGACAGCCAACTGGCGGAAATCAAAAAATATGCGGTGTTCTCCAAAGTCACCATCGCCGCCGATAATGACGCGGTATTGCTGGGCGTCGCCGGTTTCCAGGCGCGCGCCGCGCTGGCGGGCCTGTTCGCCACGCTGCCGAGCGCCGAGCACCCGGTGGTGCAGGACGGCGAGACCACGATTCTGCACTTCAATGCGCCGGCGGAGCGTTTTCTGCTGGTGACCCGCCCCGCCGTAGCCGAACAGCTGATCGGCAAACTGCATGACCAGGCGGAACGGAATGACAGCAACCAGTGGCTGGCGCTGGAGATCGAAGCCGGTTATCCGGTTATCGACGCCGCCAACAGCGCGCAGCTGATCCCGCAGGCCACCAACCTCCAGGCGCTGGAAGGCATCAGTTTCAGCAAGGGCTGCTATACCGGCCAGGAGATGGTGGCGCGCGCCAAGTTCCGCGGCGCCAACAAACGTGCGCTCTACTGGCTGGAAGGTAAAGCGGCCCGCGCCCCGCAGGCGGCGGAAGATCTGGAGCTGCAGCTGGGGGAAAACTGGCGCCGCACCGGCACCGTACTGGCGTCGAGCCAGTTAGCCGACGGTACGCTGTGGGTGCAGGTGGTGATGAACAACGATCTGGATGCCGACAGCAAGCTGCGGGTGCGCGACGATGCCGCCAGCCAGCTGGCGATCAAACCGTTGCCCTACTCGCTGGCTGAAGAGAAATAATCCGTCGGCCGCAGGCCCCCTGCCTGCGGCCATCTTTGTTACTCGTCCAACTCCCCGTCGCGCTGCACCAGATAGATCAGCACCAAGATGATGGTGACGAAGAAGCGAAACGCGCTCGGTACACCGTTCCATTGCTGCGACATCCACATGCCGAACCACTCCCCTCCAATCGACATAAAACCGACCTGCCAGGTAAGGAAGCCCAGCGTCAGCCCCGCTACCGCCCATTTTTTGCGGCCGTTGAAGGCGTTGGCGGGCAGTTTCAGGCCGCCCAGCAGGCGCAGGCCACCAATCCAGCACAGCAGCGCGGTCAGACTCTCCAACGCAATGATGAAAATATAACCGGCGTGATGCAGCCACGGCGTCTGTATCGAGCGGTAGCCGATGGTGGCCTCGGGGAATACAGTGTCCATCATAAAGACGTGGCGCACGAAGGCGAAGTTGGAGCCGTAGTCGGTGAGGTTACCGAAGGCCACCAGCGAAGCGAACAAGGCGATAGCGCAGACCAGCAGCGCTTTGGATAAGCGAACGATCATCTTGGTGAGTCCTGAACAGAGGTTAAAGAAACGGTATGCGGGCTCAGAAATGAAGGAACGGGCTTGCTGGATACCCGAAAGAAGCAAGCGCCTCTTTTTTAAAACAAAAGAGGCGCTAGTTCAATACGCATTCAGACGTAGCGGCAACGCTTAGACGTACAGGTAGATCGCCATGAAGTGGCAGGCGCTGCCGCCGAGCACGAAGCCGTGCCAGATGGCGTGGCCAAAGCGAATGCGCTTGGAGGCATAGAAAATCACGCCCAGGGTGTAGACCACCCCACCGATCGCCAGCAGCGTGACGCCGCCGGCCTCCAGCCGCGTAACCAGCTGATAAATCACGATCAGCGACAGCCAGCCCATCGTCAGGTAGGTCACCAACGACAGAGCTTCAAAACGGTGGGCGAAGGCCAGTTTGAACAGCACGCCGAGTAGCGCCAACCCCCAGATTACCGCCATCAGGCCCTTCGCCAGCGGCGAATCCAGCCCTACCAGCAAGAACGGGGTGTAAGTGCCGGCAATCAGGAGATAAATAGCGCAGTGGTCAAATTTTTTCAGCCAATGCTTGGCCTTTTGATGCGGGATCGCATGGTACAGCGTAGAAGCGAGAAACAGCAGGATCATGCTGCCGCCGTACAGGCTGTAACTGGTGATGGCCGTCGCATCGGCGCCGGTATTCACCGCCTGCACCAGCAGCAATACCAGGCCGACGATACCGAACACCAGCCCAATGCCGTGGCTGATGCTGTTGGCGATCTCTTCCGCCCACGGATAAGCCGCGGTGACAATCTTATTGTTCCCGGCTTTCACTACGTCCGTTTTCCCCATAACGCGCAACCCCTCAAAATGCCCTGCTTTGTGCGAAATTAACGCAAAGCAGCTTAACTGAGAATAATTCCAGTGTACACGTGTACGCTAAAATAAAAATGTGAACACGTGTAACCATCGAAATCCCCCGCCCGCTGGTCTACAATCGTCAGGCTTCAACCCACCCACCTTGAGGTTTACACCATGTCATCCGCTGTACCCGCGTTAGATTTCGGTTCAATGACCCAGGCCATCCAGTTCCTGATGGAAATCGATAAGTTAAAAGGCGTACAACGCCGCACCAAGGTACTGGGCACCCAGCGCCAGGAAAACTCCGCCGAACACAGCTGGCATTTCGCCATCGCCGCCATGAGTCTGGCGCCCTACGCCGGTGATGACGTAGACATTCAGCGCGTGATCCAGATGGCGCTGCTGCATGACATCGTGGAAATCGACGCCGGCGACGTGCTGGTCTACGATCTGGCTGCCCGCGCGGCGATCCACGATCAGGAAGTGGCGGCGGCGCGCCGTCTGTTCGGCATGTTGCCGGAGGCTCAGCGCGAGTATTTCACCGCTTTATGGCAGGAATATGAAGACGGCGAGAGCGCCGATGCCCGCTTTGCCTTGCTGCTGGATCGCACCATGCCGATGCTGATGAACCTGCACAATGAAGGCCAGAGCTGGGTAGAAAACGGCATCAGTCTGGAGCAGGTGCTGGCGCGCAATGCGTCGATCGCCGACGTACACCCCGAGCTGTGGCACCATATGGAGCAACATCTGCGGGACGCGCAGCGCAAAGGCTGGTTGAAGTAATTGTATCTGCTGCAGTGAGTACACTGCAGCCTATTGATTTCACAGTGCCGCCTCATCCCCGGAGGCGCCATAGCTTGCTTTTAGCCTCCATCGTAACGGTCAGTACAAGGCAAAACCACTTATACTCCCAGCCCCGGCACGTAGCCTGTCTCATACTTGCTTATCCCAAGGTTCTCTCCTTTACTTACCTTTTGCGAATCCATTTCTTTGGGGAAATTCATGAGCTCAATATTCGTTCAACGCGATGTCGCCGCATTATTTTATGCCATTATAGGAAAAAAAGCCGACATTAAAGATATTGATTATTTTTCAAAAAAACTAACTCAAGAAAACCTCTCCCTTTCTGTATTAGCCAATAAATTAATCAATTCTGAATTAGGTCAATCACGCCTGTCAGAGTTAAATGAACGCGAACAAGTACAGTTTATTTATCACAATATTCATGGTACCTACGCATCAGAGAAAACACTCACTTATCTTCTCAGCCTATTGGAGAGAAGAGGTGATCTCGGTAGCCTTGCCGCTTACATGAGCAACGATCTTCTGCACTACTCCGGGCAAGAAAGCCTCTTGCAAGAACAACAAACTGCGTTGATTGAAACCGTTAATCAAACGCTATTCCCCTCTTTTAACAGCTCAGTATCAGACGGGGCTGAATGGGTGCAAGGTTTTTATTATGCAGTGAAATCCACGATGACGTCCGATGGCATAAACTATTGGGGTAATGTGATAAACAGTCACCCTGAACAGTTAAATTTGATTGCACAAAAGTTTGTCGAAGGTAAAAAAACGTTGTCTAACCTTAGCGACAATGATTTCGTCATCAAAATCTATGAAAATATTTTTGGATCAGCCCCCGATAACGACCAACTACAAAAATATATTACCGAATTAAATATCAATACGGAAAGCCGTGGTGATGTCATAGTACGCATGATTAATGATATCCGCAATGATGAAACCAGCGTTCATGCTGATGCTAAAGCAATTTTTTTGGCTAACACTCATGTTTATGCTGCTGGAGAGTTACCCGCACCGAAGTATCAGGAAGCCATAACTGCAATATACTTGAGCATTGCCGGTTATTATATTGATGCCAATGCATTGGATACCTACAGTAAGCAATTAGCCGCTGGGCGATCTGAGAGTGACATCCTCGCCATGTTCTCTAAGCAACCTGCTTTCGCCAAAGCCTCCTCGTACCAGATAATATTCAATAACCTATGGGGAAGACCCATGACGACAGCCGAGTCTGTCGCAATTATGAACGAAAGTGGCAACGATGCACTGAAGGCGACACTGGCTGTATTGGCGCACTTCCGTGCTAATGAGAGTATTATTGCAGGCAATGGCGGAGCACCAGGCAGTTATGCTGTCCAACAATTCGAACAAAAGATCGGAGCCAACTTAAACTATGTCAAACAGGGCATACTGACAAAAAGTGGTGAAAACGGAGAGTTAACAGGGATAATAAATAATCATGGCGTCGAACATATTATCTCCAACGCTGAGTTATCCATGCTGAATGACATTACGCTGAACGTCGTAAAATCAGGCACTATCGATATTAGTCGATTCAATGGGTGGCATACTCTTACCATCGACGGTACTGAAAGTGTTTTGCTGAAGTTGTTCGCTCAAGCACTCAATAATATTAATATATTCCTGAAAAACCCGAATGTCACCTTGGTCAGTCCTATTACTGGAAACAATCAAAACATCATCATCACAGCAGATGCAGATATGGTGCATGCCACCGGTGTGCTTCGATTCAATTTTGCAAAAAATATCAATGTGCAATGGCAAGGCAATAGCATCAATGACGGCGCCAATAGCGTTAGCGATACGTTCAAAATTAAGGGGTATGATCAAGGCTCGGTATTAGCGGCTAACCTTATCACCAAGAATGTTTATCTCACTACGGGTGTCGATGGTGCGCTTTCCGGCACGATTGCCACCAATGTAGGTAACTTTACGCTTTTTCCCCAGATCGATTTGGCGGGTTATCGAGGTACGGGTTCTATCTACGTTGACGGACAATTAGTCGGCAACGAGGGCAGGCATGTATTTGATATAGGCCTCTTGGCCGATCCCTCTATCGCTAACATACACAACAAGGATTATACGCATGTCACCGACCTGAAAGCCCCCGAACTTTGGGATCCTGCGTGGGGAATGCCAAACGGCTTTACGGGTTCATACGGTTTTGCGCTGTCTGGCTTTGCCGATAACGTTACGGTGATTAATGTGCCGGTAGATTCATTTATGGATGCCCCTTTTAGCCAACGCGCCCTGGAAATCACCGGTAATGCCGGTGAAAACAGCCATATTACCTTTGAGTACGCTCCCGATTACCGCTATAAAAACTTTTCGCCAGTGATGACCATCACTTTTGATGCAAAGAATATCACTCACGCTGATGCCGGTACCTTATCGTTCAAAACCGATACTGTCTATATTGACTCTGACATTCCGGAGGTCAGAGAGTTTTTGGAAATTTCATCTAAAGGGGATGCGGAAAATACCCTACGCCTTGAGGGCCATGACAACCATATCAGTGAAATTAACATTACTGGTGATAAGGCGCTTAACCTCACCATCAAAAACAATTTCAGCGAAGAATTGAAATCTATCACCAGTCACATGGCTAATAGCGCACCACTGAATTTGACCCTGGAACAAGGGGGAACCGGCGGCGGGTTGTTCTATCAGGTGCTAAAACAATTAGGCGGACTGACGGGATACGCTACCATCATGTCCCAAATGGCCGGTTACCAACTGTCGATCGCTAACGACGCCCCCACGACCAACGGCATCCAGGCTAATCATCTCTACAACGTAATGGGCAATACAAGTCTGGCAACCGGCCAAGGCGCGGATACGGTGGTATTCAGCCACAGTACCATTGATAACATGGTCACCTTTAACGATTACGAAAACAGCAGCGCGCAAAATGCATCATGGGTTGAAGGCGACAACATTGTCGTCGGTGATGTCGATCGGCAGTGGCTCTTTTCCGCAGGTGGCAGCAAGACTATCGATCTCGTCGGCAGTTTATCTCTGAATGACCTGACAGTGCTACTCTCCGGAATGAATGTTCAGACGAATACGACTCCGCAACAATTGTTCATTGAACTGGTCTCTAAAGTCACTCAGGGCCACAGCCAGGGGACATTGAGCGAAGTCAGCGCCTTGTCGTTGAATGGATCCTATTTTGTAATGGTGGATAAGAACCTGAATCACAGTTTGGACAACGATGACATTATTTTTGGTCTCACAAGCGACAATGCCTTCAAAATGGCCCATTACGATTCACCTGTTCTGGAGGTTAATGGCATTGGCAGCTTTACTCACGATGCCGTCGCTGCATAGCTGTTATTTATCATTGCTTAACTTTCACGCCGGGCTTTGACCCGGCGTGAAAGTTACTACGGTTTATTCGCCCTCTCCTTCGCGGCAATCACCGCCCACAGCGCGCTCAGTAATCCCCCCGCCCCCCGAATGCAGGCCAGCGGCGATCCGCGATCAGGGAGTGCCGGCGGCGCGCCATCTATTGGCATGCTGCCAGGCGCACTGTATGAGTATTTCACCGCTTTATGGCAGGAACACGGAGCAACATCTGCGGGACGCGCAGCGCAAAGGCTGGTTGAAGTAAGGGAGCCGGGCTGCCGCCTCTGCGCCGCAGCCCGTCAACGTCAAGCGAACGCCTGCTGGCGTTCCAACGCCTCCTCATAACTCGGCATCGACCCCGCCGCCCCGGCGCGTTCCACGCAGACCGCCGCGTAGGCGGCGGCGAAGCGCGCCGCATCGGCTAACGGCACCTGATTCGCCAGCTGCGCCGCCAGAGCGCCGTTAAACGCATCCCCCGCGCCGGTGGTGTCTTTCGGCTGCGCCGGAAACGCCGGGATCAGCTCGCTGTTTTCCCCGTCCGAGAACAACGCCCCCTGCGTGCCCAAGGTCACGATCAGCAAACGAATGCCCTTGGCGTGCAACACCTGCGCCGCCTGACGCGCCGAAGCCACATCCCGCACCGGCACGCCGGTCAGCAACGTGCATTCGGTGGCGTTGGGCGTCAGCAGATCGACCTGCGCCAGCAGGCTGTCCGGCACCGGCTGAAACGGCGCCGGGTTGAGAATGATGAACGTCCGCGCCTCGCGGGCGATGGCGATCACTTGTTCGATCGCCGGCAGGTTGTTCTCCAGCTGGGTCAACAGAATATCCGCCGCGGCGATCGCCGGGCGGCACTGGCGCACCTCGTCCTCGCTGACCGTCAGGTTGGCGCCGGGATCGACGGCGATCATGTTCTCCGCATCCTCGCCGGCAACGTAGATAAGCGCATTGCCGGTCGGGCAATCGCCGGTCGAGAACAGCGTCACCGCATCGAAGCCGGCGGCAGCGAGATGACGCCGGGCGAAGGTGCCGAAGTCGTCGCGCCCCACCTTGCCGATATAATGCACCCGCGCCCCGGCGCGCAGCGCGGCGGTGGCCTGGTTGGCACCCTTGCCGCCCGCCCCCATCATACTGTTACGGGCGATCAGCGATTCGCCGGGCTGCGGAAACCGCGCCATGCCGGCGACGATATCCAGGTTGAACGAACCGAACACGCAGACTTTGCCTTTCATTGCTGGTACTCCCTGCTCAATTGGAGGTGGCGCCGGGCTGCCAGACAAGCGCCTTTGCTGCCGGTTTCATCGGTCAGGCGGCTGATGGAGATCGCCAGTCCCTGTGCCGGCTGCGGCCCGCGCAGATGACGGCGGATCTCTTGCTCCAGCCGCGCCAACGGAAAACCGCGCATGGCGATCACGCCGCCGCCCAGGATCAGCCGTTGGGGATCGATCACATTCATTTCAATGGCGATGGTCTGCGCCAATCGTTCAACGAAACGCTGCAAATCCGGATGATCGCCATGGCGTTCGAACAGCCGGTCGAACGGCGTTTGCGCCGCGTTGGCGCACGCCCAGCCGGTCAGCCAATGGCCGGAGGTCAAACTCTCGACGCAGCCCCGTTTGCCGCACGGGCACTCGCCCAGATGGCCCGGCCAGGGAATATGCCCCAACTCGCCGGCGGCGCCATGCGCCCCGTGGTAAAAATCGCCGTTCAGCCACAGGCTGTTGCCCATGCCGGTGCCCAGATACAGCCCTACCGCCACCTGCGGCAGCGCCGGCAGCTGCTGCAAATCCCACCACAGCAGATGGTTGACGTCCTTGTCCATTCGCACCGGCAGCGCCAGCAAATCGGCCAACAGCGCCGCCACCGGCTGGGCATCCAGCGCCGGAATGAACGGCAGCGACAGCACCCGCGAGCGATCGCGGCTGAGGATCCCCGGCAACCCAAGCATCACCTGCGCCACCTGACGATCCTGGCTATGCCCGGCGATCAGGCGGCCCAACGCCGCCAGCGGATCGGCCTGCTGTGCCCAGTCGGCGGTCGCTATCTTGCGGTAAGCGCTAAACTCGCCGTCATCATCCATCAACAGCAGGCGGGTATTGGTGCCGCCAACGTCAACGCCAAGAAAATGCTGCATCATGTCCCCCGCCTCAGGCCGCCTGCCGCATCTGATCCAGCATTTTTTCCCATGCCGCCTCCAGATCCGGATCGAGATTGAACAACCCGGAGCTGCCGACGATCAACACTTCCGCGCCGGCGCCCATCAGATCGCGATAAGTACGTTGGTTGCAGGATCCGTCGATCTCGATCAGATAGCGCAGATTTTGTTGGCTTTTCAGATCGCGCAACTGGCGGATCTTGTCCAGCATTTCGGGAATGAAAGGCTGCCCGGCATAGCCCGGATCGACGGTCATGACGGTGACCTTGTCCAGCAGGTGAAGGTAGTGGCGAATAAACTCCACCGGCGTGGCCGGGTTCAGCACCACCCCCACTTTTTTGCCCAGCGCGCGGATTTGATTGATCACGCGGAACGCGTCGCGGTTGATGGTTTCGGCGTGCGGGCAGATAAAGTCCGCCCCGGCGCGGGCGATCGGCTCGATAAAATCGGTCGGGTTCTCCACCATCAAATGCACGTCCAGCAACAACGAGGTATGCGGGCGGATCTGTTCGATAAAGAACGGCGACAGCGTGATGTTTTTAACGTAGTGCCCGTCCATGATGTCGATATGCAGCATATCGGCGCGGCGATTCAGCACCGCCAATTGCTGCCGGATATCCATCAGGTTCATGCACATCAGTGAAGGTGAAATCTGGTATTTCATTAGCGTTATCCTGCGCAAAAGGGAAAAGGGATCAGTGGCCCGCCGCGATTCTGGCCTGGGCCGCGCTGCGGCGCATCGCCCGCCGCTGCCGATAGCGATGGCGGAAAAACTTCAGCGCCAGCACCGCGATCAGCACCGCGCCCCACATCGCCAGACTGAAATGCGGGCTGACGTTCATCAGGTTCAAACCGGTCGCGATCACCTGCAGCACGATCAGCGCCAACACCACGCCGCTGACCCGGCCAAAACCGCCGAACGGATCGGTGCCGCCCAGAATGATCGCCAGCACCGTGAGCAGCAGGTAGGAGTCGCCGTAACCCATGCGCGCCGAGTTGAAGCGCGCCATCATCACCAGTCCGGCAATGACGCACAGCAGGCTGGAGAGGGTGTAAATGGCGATCAACACCCGATGGGTATTCACGCCGCTGAAGTGGGTGGCGTTGATGTTGCTGCCGCTCATGTAGATGCATTTGCCGAGCCGGGTTTTCTGCAAGAACAGCGCCAGCAAGGCGGCGACCACCAGGAAGATCCACAGCGGTACCGGCACGCCCAGCACGCGCTCAGCGCCGATAAACCGCACGATCTCCGGCATGCCGCTCAGGGCCGCGCCGCGCGTCAGGTAGATGCCGATGCCGTTGACCGTGGTCATGGTGGCCAGCGTCACCAGAATCGGATGCGCGCCGACGTAGGCCACCAGCGCGCCGGTCGCCGCGCCGATAAGCCCGGCCAACAGCATCGCCGCCGCCAGCGCCAACGCCAGCCACAGCGCCTGCAAACCCAGCCCGGCATCCGCCGGCAGGTAGCTGATGAACAGCCAGGCCATCAGCAGGCTGGTCAGGTTGGCGCTGGCAATAATGCACAGGTTCAGGCCACCGCTGAGGATCGGGATGAACATCGCCAGCGTCAGCAGGCCCAGCTCCGGCAGCTGGAATGCCACGCTGGTGAAGGTGGCGCCGCTGAAGAAGCGCCCCGGCATCAGCAGGCTAAAGGCCAGCACCACCGCCAGCAGCAATGCCAGCAGACCGACGGCGACCCCGTCCGGACGAAATTTCAGGTTGTTGCCCATCAGGTGCTCCTCAGGCGAAACCGACGTCGGTTTCTTTGCGTTTCTTGTAGTGGGTGACGGTGATCGCCGCGACGATCACCAGACCGATCACCACGTTCATGAAGTAGCTGGACACGCCGATCAGGTTGAGGCCGTTTTTCAGCACGCCGATCAGGAAGACGCCCATCAGCGTGCCGACCACGCTGCCCTTGCCGCCGTTCAGGCTGGCGCCGCCCAGCACCGCCGCCGCCAGCACGTCGAGCTCCCCGCCCACCAGCGCGTTGGGCACCACTTCCCCCATGCGATACACCTGCACCAGGCCGCCGATCGCCGCCATCGCGCCCAGATAGCCATAGGCGAACAAATGCAGCAGGCCAACTCGGATGCCGATGCGCCGCGCCGATTCCGCATCACCGCCCACGGCAAACAGCTGGCGCCCGAGGTGCGTTTTGTTCAGCAGCAGCCAGGTCAACAGCGCCACCGCCAGCATCACCAGCGTCGGCAAACCGAGCTGATAGCTCTGTTCACCCAGCTGGAACGGCAGCACGCTGCGCGGCAGCGTCCACCAGTCCGGCAATGCGTACAGGCTGCGGCCGTTGGTCAGCCACATCAGCATGCCGAACAACAACGCCTGCATGCTGATGGTGACGATGATCGAGACGATGCGCAGGCAGTAGATCAGCAGCGCGTTGACCATGCCCAGCGCGGCGCCGATCGCCAACGCCAGCAGAATGCTGCCCGCCGGGCTGGCCAGGCCGTAGTGGGTCGCCAGCGTGGCGATCAGGTACTGCACCACCGAGGCGACTGCGGCGAAGGAGATATCGATGCCGCCGGTCACCAGCACTACAAACAGGCCGAGGGCGAAAATACCGCTCACCGCATAGCTTTCGCTGAGATCGAGCAGGTTTTGCACCGTTAAAAACCGATCGCTAAGCAGTGAAAAGACCATGACCGTCAGCAGCAACACCCAGGCCAGATAGCCTTCGTTGCCGCTCGGTTTCAAACTGAATCTACGCATTGACCGCCTCCGCCAGCTGTTGCTGGCTCACCTGCCCCGGCAGGTATTCACCGATCACGCTGCCGCCGCTGAAGTGCAGCACCCGATCGCAGTTGTAATACACCTCCGGCACCTCGTCGGAGATCAGCAAAATGGCGATCCCCTCCTGCGCCAGCAGATGGATCAGTTGGTAGATGCTGGCCTTGGCACCGACGTCGACGCCGACGGTCGGCGAGTCGAGGATCAAGATCCGCGGCTGGGTCAGCACCCACTTGGCCAGCACGATCTTTTGCTGATTGCCGCCGGACAACGTCGAAACCGCCTGCTCCGGATCCGCCACCCGCACGCCGAGCTTGGCGATCCACTCCGCGACGATGCGATTCTTGCGGTAATCGTCGATCAGGCGAAAACGCCCGCGCAGCTTATCGAGAATGGTCAGCACCGCGTTATCCGCCACCGACTGTTGCTGCACCAGCCCCAGCGTCAGGCGATCCTCCGAGACGTAGCCGATGCCGGCCTTGATCGCGTCCTCATGGCCGCGAAAGCGCACCGGTTTGCTGTCGAGGTAGAGTTTGCCGCTGTCCGGCCGGGTCATGCCGAACAGGCTCAGCGCCAGCTCGGTACGCCCGGAGCCGAGCAGCCCGCACAGACCGAGCACCTCCCCCTGATGCAGACGGAAGCTCACATCCTGATACTGCCCAGCGCGGCTGAGGCGATCCGCCTCCAGCATCACCCGATCCTTATTCAGGCTGGGCGCTTTCAGGTGATAGTCCAGCTTCAGACCGGTCATCAGCTCGGTCAGACGATCGCCGGTGATCTGCGCCGCCGGCCAGGTACCGACTTTGTTGCCGTCGCGGATCACCGTGACGCGATCCGAGATCTCCAGCACCTCGTCCAGCCGGTGGCTGACGAACACCACGCAGATGCCCTGCGCTTTCAGATAGTCCACCGTGCGCAGCAGTTGGTTGACCTCGGTGCGGGTCAGCGAAGCGGTCGGTTCGTCCATGATCACCAGCCGCGCCTGCGCCACCAGCGCGCGGCAGATCGCCACCTGTTGGCGCTGCGCGATCGGCAGCTCCGCCACCCGTTTGTCGAGATCCAGATTGAAACTCAGCGATTGCAGCTGGCGTTCGGCGGCGCGCCGCAGCCGCGCCGGGCGGTGCCAACCCAGCAACCCGCGCAGGTTGTGTTCGAAGGCGATGTTTTCCGCCACCGTCAGGTTGGGAAACAGCGACAGATCCTGATAGATCACCTGAATGCCGAAGGCGCGCGCCTGATCCGGCGACAGCCGGCCGAAGGTTTGCCCATCGAGGGTAATGCGGCTGCCGTCGTCCGGCTGATAGACGCCGGCGATCGCCTTGATCAGCGTGCTCTTGCCGCAGCCGTTGGTGCCGGCCAGACAGTGCACCTCCCCCGGCATCAGCGCCAATGAAATATCGTTCAGCGCTCGCTGCCCGCCAAAGGTCATCGACAGCTGTTGCAGTTCGATAAGCGGCGCGCCCTGCGTTGCCGTATTGCCGGAAATCGCCATGATTACAGCCCCATCTTCACCAGTTTCGGCAGGTTTTGCTTATCCAGGCTTTCGGTGGCGTTGCCCAGAATGGTGTGCTGCTGCGCATCCACCTGCACCTTGCCCATGCCTTCGATGGTCATGCCGTCGGTGATTTTTTCCCCCTTGTGCATCATGTCGGCGATGCGCACGAACACTTCGCCGGCCACCATCGGATTCCAGATGTAACCGCCCTTGATGGCGCCGCGATTGACCAGCGAAGCGCCCTGGCCCGGGCTGAACGGCCCGATGACGCAGATATCGTTGCTTTTGCCGCGGTTGAGCACCGCGCGCCCGGCGCCGATCGGCCCCTGCGAGCCGAACGCCAGCACGCCTTTCAGATCGGGATATTTGGCCATCAGATCGTTGGTGGTGCGCACGCTGTCATCCAGCGATTCCCCCACGCCGAACTTGTCGCCCACCAGTTGCATGTTCGGGTAGTGCTGCTTCTGGTAGTTGATGGCCGAGTCCGACCAGGTGATGTGCAGCGGCACCGTCAGGCTGCCGACGTATACCGCGTACTTGCCCTGCTCTTTCATGCAGGCGGCCAGTGCTTTCATGTGGTTGACCCCGTGCTGCGAGGCGTCCACCAGCTCAAAATCCCAGTCGGCGTACTTCTGGCCGGGGGATTCGTGCACGATCACCTTGATGCCCGCTTCCTGCGCGCGCTTGAGCACCGGCTCCAGCACCCGGGCGTCATTCGGCACCACGCCGATGATGTCCACCTTCTGCGCGATCAGATCCTCGATGGCGCGCACCTGCAGTGCCGGATCCGCCGCCGTCGGCCCGACCATCCAGGCGTCGATGCCGCGTTTGGCGCCCTCGCTTTTGATGCCGGCCTCCATGGCGTTGAACCAGGGAATGCCGCCGATCTTCACCACCACGCCCATTTTCAGCTTGTCCGCCGCCTGCGCGGAGACCGACAGCAGCAGCGAGGCAAACAGACCGACCAGTACGGATTTTTTCATTGTTCTCTCTCCACAAGTGTTGGCTGTAATAAGGGTTTTCATTGTTGTTATCGCGCCGCCCTTTTCGCGGCGGGTGAAACTTCAATCACGTCGACGTTGTTCCAGGCCAGTTCCTGACGAAATTCGTCGTCGCTGAGCCTGTCGGTGATCAGCGTGTCTATTTCCCGGTAATGACAAATGCGGGCGAACGAGCGGCGGCCGAACTTGTTGCTGTCCACCAGCAGGAACTTGCGTTCCGACGCCAGCAGCATCTGCTGCTTCAGCCGCGCATGGTGCTCATTGCTTTCGCGGATGCCGCCGTCCTGGCAGATGCCGTGGCAGGAGAAAAACAGCTTGTTGATCACGAACTCCTTCAGCATCTGCTCCGCCAGCACGCCGATAAAATCCTCGTACTTGGCGGAATACTCGCCCCCCAGGCCGATGGTGCGCACGTTGGCCTTGCAGGCCAGCGTCTGGATGATGTGCAGCGAGTTGGTCAGCACCACCAGCGAGATATCCGGCAGTTGGCGCGCCAAAAACCAACTGGTGGAACTGCTGTCCAGCAGCAGGCAGTCCCCCGGCGCGATAAATTCCAGCGCGCGTTTGGCAATGCGCGTCTTCTGTTCCGGCGCCTCGTTGCTGCGCTGGCGGAAAGATTCCCCCTGGTCTATCTCGGCGGGCACATAGGTTTTCTCCACCGCCGGCGGCTCGACGAACACCGCGCCACCGTGGCTGCGCAGCAGCAGGCCGCGCCGTTCAAGCAAGGCCAGATCACGCCGCGCCGTCTCGATAGAGATGTGGCACAGCTGCGCCACCTCCTGCACCATCACGCGGCCGCGCTGGCTCAAGACTTCGGTGATAAAGCGATGACGTTCTACAGGCAGCATGTTTCTTTTCTCCTCCACAACGTTGATTACGATATCGATTTGCCGCGCCGCGTTTTGCGCGCGGACGCAAAGCGCATCGCCCTGCGATCGGTCAACGATCGCGATGTGATAGTTGTCAAAAAAATCGGGAAGGAAATGAAATGAATAATTACGAAAGTGTGGAGTAACAGGCAGTTATGATGCGCGTACGCCTGAGGTAAACAGGAGAGAAACGGTAAACGGTCACAATTCCACGCTCCGCAGCATGACCGTTAATGACCGTTTGTGTGGTTTTGACCGAGCGCCGAGTAAAACGGTATCCTGCAATGAGGTTATCCTGACTCATCCCCCCAAGAATGCCCCTCTATCGCCCGCCTGCGGCCTCGATAAAGGTGCCGGTCACGTAAGATGCGGCGTCAGACAGCAACCAGGCGATCGCCTCCGCCACTTCCTGCGGCTGGCCGCCGCGCTGCATAGGCAAACTGTCCTTCACGCGATCCACCCGGCCAGGCTCGCCGCCGCTGGCGTGCATCTCGGTATAGATGAATCCGGGCCGCACGCCGTTGACGCGAATGCCCTGCGCCGCCACTTCCCGCGATAACCCGATGGTCAGCGTATCGACGGCGCCTTTCGAGGCGGCATAGTCGACGTACTCTCCCGCAGCCCCCAGTCGGGACGCCGCGGAGGAAACGTTGACGATGGCGCCGCCCCGCCCGCCATAGCGCAGCGCCATGCGCTTCACCGCCTCGCGGCAACACAGGAAGTAACCGGTAACGTTGGTGCCGAGCACCTGATTGATGCGCTCGGCGGTCAACTGTTCAATGTTCGCCTGCTGGAACAGAATGCCGGCGTTGTTGACCAGCGCGCTGAGCGTGCCCAGCCCGGCATCCAGTGCGCCGAACATCGCCATCACCTGCGCTTCGTCGGCCACGTCAGCCTGCAATGCCAGCGCCTTACCGCCCTGCGTCTCAATCTCCGCCACCACCTGCCGCGCCGCACTTTCGTCACGCAGGTAATTCACGCCCACCGCATAGCCCTGCCGGGCCAGCAGCAAAGCGGTCGCGCGGCCAATTCCCCGGCTTGCGCCAGTCACCAATGCCACTTTCGTCATCGTATTTTTTCTCTGGTTGGCGATATAAAAATAACGGCCTGCGCACAGGCTCCCCGTTTGCCAGTCAGAGTATAGAGCGGCGCTCTAGAAAACGCTTCAGAGCTGAGCCAGGCGGCGCAGCAGCTTTTTAATCCGATATTTCGCGCAGCCGGAGGCGTCCGTTACCGCCACCTGATGGCCCCGCTGCAAACCGGAAGCATGCAGGCCTTTGTGAGCAGGGCTGTGCACATCGCCGCGAAACGACAGCATCAACAGCACGAGCAGCATCGCCACGCCTGAATACATCAGCCGCCGCGAGGCGCCCGCGAGCGGGGAACCGTCAGTCTGCATGTTTCGCTCCCTCAGCCATGATTTCGAATGGCAGCAAAATAACTGAAATCCCCTCTCGTTCCCTTAACGCGAGATTAAAGCCAGATTAAGGTTTGCTTAAGAACGTGCAGGCAGCGCAGGTTTCCCCGTTGTCTTCCCGTCAGCGTTATAGTTAGATAAGCGCGACTCAAGGATCTCAGCGGAAATAACGTGAACATACTGTTGGTGGAAGACGACCTGCAATTAGGCAAGGCGCTGTGCCGAGCATTGGAGCTGGCCGGCTTTAATTTGTGCTGGGTGCGCCTGCTCGTCGACGCGGAAAATAAACTTTCATCCGGCGGGTTCGATTTGATGCTGCTGGATCTCACGCTGCCGGACGGTGACGGTTTGCAGAGGCTGATCGCCTGGCGCGCCACCGGGCAAAATATCCCGATCATCATCCTGACCGCCCGCGACCGCATTGAAAGCCTGGTGAACAGCCTGGATTCCGGCGCGGACGACTTTCTGGCCAAACCCTTTGCGCTGCCCGAACTCATCTCGCGCGTCAAGGCGGTCAACCGGCGCATGGCGGGCTTCGCGTCACAAACCTGGAGCCTCGGCGCGCTGTATCTCGATCCGGTCAACCATCAGGCCATGCTGGATAACGAACTGCTGATGCTGTCGAAAAAAGAGTATCACCTGCTGCACGAACTGATGCGCTGCGCCGGTACCGTGGTGCGCAAAGCGGTGTTGGAACAGCGGCTGTTCGGCCACGGCGACAGCGTGGAAAGCAACTCGCTGGAAGTGCACATGCATAATTTACGGCGCAAGATCGGTAAAGAAAGAATTATTACCGTACGCGGCATTGGTTATTTGCTGAAGAAAGAGTAGCGAAATGATCGGTTTCAAATCCTTCTTTATGCGTACCATTATTTTCCAGGTGCTGGCCATTTTATTATTGTGGGGGCTCCTCGTCGCCTGGGTGAAATATTGGTATTACCCCGACATGGAGAAATATTTCGATAACCAGCAACGCATCGTCGCTGCAGGCATCGCCAATATTCTCGACGAAACCGGCACTGACCATATCGATTACCGCAGCATCATCAAGACCATTGAAGGCATGTACATTGATTCCATCAATAACGGCATGCAGGATGAAATCGACTATCACCCGCTGTTTGTGGTTTACGATCGAGACAACCGGGTGCTTTACAGTTCGCAAACGCAGGGAGAGCCGCTGCGCCTGCCGCCTTCGGTGCTGTCCGGCTCGGTCAATTACGCCGGCGCCAACTGGCATCTCGCCGGCAGCTGGAGCGAGAATCGCCAGTACCGGGTGATCGTCGGCGAATCGTTCAACGATCGCACCACGCTGTTCGGCAACCCGGCGGAGAGCACCGCCGTGCCGCTGCTGGGCATTCTGGCGGCTATCATCATCACCTTGCTGTTTACCGCCTATTTCAGCCTGCGGCCGCTGCGCCAGATCGCCCGCACCATTTCCGATCGTCAGCCCGGCAACCTGTCGCCGATCAACGTCAGCGAGCAGTATCAGGAAATCCGGCCGGTGGTGATGGAGGTCAACAAACTGATGGCGCGCATCGACGCCGCCAATCAGCGCGAGAAACGATTTATGGCCGACGCCGCGCACGAGTTGCGCACGCCGATCGCCGCCGTGCTGGCGCAGCTGCATTTGCTGACTCAGGTCAGCGAGCAGCAGGAACGCCGGGAAATCATCGGCGACATGCAGCAAGGGCTGGACCGCGCGGCGTCGCTGTCACGCCAGCTGATCAACCTGGCCAAGCTGGAGGCGGAAGATTTTCCGCTGAAGATTGAGGCGGTGGATATCTATGCGGAGATCGGCAAATGCATAGCGCAGCACGTCCCCTATGCGCTGGAAAAAGATGTCGAACTGTCGCTCGACGGCAGCGAGGAGGTGGTGGTGAGTACCGACCGCCATGCGCTGATCGCCATCTTCACCAACCTGCTGGACAATGCGCTCAAGTATGCGCCGCCCGGCAGCCGCATCGAAGCCAATATCCGCTCGCTGGCGCCGCTCGGCTGCTATATTACATTGCGCGACAACGGCCCCGGGGTGAACGAAGAGCACCTTCCGCGCCTGTTTGAGCGCTTTTACCGCGTGCCCGGCACGCAGCAGACCGGCAGCGGGCTGGGATTGGCCATCGCCCGCAACCTGGCCGACAAAATCGGCGCGCAGCTGCGCGTCACCGAAGGCCTCGACGATCGCGGCATCGGCTTTATCATCGATTTGCCGGAAAGTTACCGGCCACAGATTGAGAGTTAACCACGAGCATGATCGCCCCTGTACTGCTGCAACGGCAGCAACTCGACCGGCTATGGGATATCGACCGCAGCGAAATTATCGACACTCTGTATCGCCTGCAGGACGGCAAGCTACACCCCTACCCGGACTACTACGATGTGCGCGGCTGGGATCCGCACGATCGGGAAACCTATACGCCGATCCACGAAGCGTGCTTCGATCGCGGCGGCGCGTTCTTCGCGCTGTTCGAAGGCGAGGAGATCGTGGCAGCGGCGGCACTGGACACCGAGCCGCGCGGCCCGCGGCAAGATCTGCGCCAATTGCTGTTCTTTTACGTCAGCGCGCACCAACGCGGCCAGGGGTTAGGCAAGCAGCTGTTCCAGCTCTGCCTGCGGCAGGCGGCGCAAGAAGGCGCCGCCGGGCTGTACGTCTCCTCCATTCCCAACAAAAGCACCGTAGACTTCTATCTGGCGCAGGGCTGCCGGCTCATCGAACAGCCGGATACCGAATTGTTCGCCCGTGAGCCGGAGGACATTCACCTGGTCTGCCTCTGCCGCTAGCGGCCGGGATTAACGGGCGATGCGTATCACCGAACGCACGTCGCTTTTCTTGTTCAGATCCCACACCTCGTTGATATCCGCCAGCGCGTGCTCCTGCGTCTCGACGGTGAGCGCTCCCGTCGCCGCCAGCGCCAAAATCTCGGTCGCGTAGCGCTGCATCTCCGGGATCGGCGGGAAGTTGCCGGTGCCGCTGCCGAGGATCTGCAGCTGATTGCTGCGCAGCACCGCCGCCGGCAGCCGGATGTCCGGCGCGGCCATCGAGCCGACGTTGACCAAGCGAATGCCGCGCCCCCCGGCGTAAGACGAGAGATCGTGATTATTGAGCGTCGCCAGCAGCGCTTCGGTCGCCGGGCCCCAAATGTAATCGACAATCACCTGATAACCACCCGGCCCCGCCGCCGCCGCGAAGGCCTGCGCCAGCGCCTCGCCCTGCAGGCTCAGATCCACCGTGGCGTCTGCGCCCAATGTTTCCAGCACGCTCAGGCGCCGACCGGCGGCAACGATGCGCCCGGCTCCCGCCTGACGCGCCGCCGCGACCGCCAGCTTGCCCGAGGTGCCGGTGGCGCCAATGATCAGCACCGTTTCTCCGGGCTGCAGATCCGCCCGCCAACGCAGCGGCAGCCAGGCGGCGAAGGCCGGATTGATCAGCGCGGCCGCCGTGGCGTCGTCCACCGTCTCCGGCACCGGCACCGTCCAGGACGCGACGCTGCGCTCTGCCATCGCGCCGTAAGGGCGACGGAAAGAGGCGAAGTACACCCGTTGCCCGTCCGCCGTACGGCCCACGCCGTCGGTGCCGGGCACGATCGGCAATTGCTTCGGGCTGGAATAATGAGTGCCGGCGACGGTGGCGCGATCCAGCTGCTTGATGCCGGCCGCCAGAACGTCGATCGGCACTTCATTCGCCTGCGCCTGGGGCTCCTCAAAGGTGCCGAAAACCGGGGCTTGCCCCAGCGCTGTTACGATTGCCGCTTGCATGATGACTCCTCAAATCGTGGGAACGTACAGGAAAGAATAGGCCGCGATAAAATAAAAAGGGACACCGCATGATGCGGTGTCCCCCAAACACAAACTTTGCCGAACGTGTTATTCGTAATCGCTCATCGGCACGCAAGAGCAGAACAGGTTACGGTCGCCGTACACGTCGTCCAGACGCTTAACGCTCGGCCAGTACTTGTTCTCGCGTACGCCGGCCACCGGGAACACCGCCAGCTCGCGGCTGTACGGGTGCTGCCAGTCGTTGACCAGCTCCGCCTGCACGTGCGGCGCATTCACCAGCGGGTTGTCTTCCAACGGCCATTCGCCCTTGGCGACGCGGTCGATTTCGCTGCGGATCGCCAGCATCGCATCGATAAAGCGATCCAGCTCCACCTTGCTTTCCGACTCGGTCGGCTCGACCATCAGCGTGCCCGCCACCGGGAACGACATGGTCGGGGCGTGGAAACCGAAGTCGATCAGGCGCTTGGCGATGTCCATTTCGCTGATGCCGGTCTCTTCCTTCAGCGGACGAATGTCGAGGATGCATTCGTGCGCCACGCGGTGATCGCGGCCGGTATACAGAATCGGATACGCGTCTTTCAGACGGGTAGCGATGTAGTTGGCGTTCAGGATCGCCATCTGGCTGGCCTGCTTCAGGCCTTCCGCGCCCATCATGCGGATGTACATCCAACTGATAGGCAGGATGGAGGCGCTGCCGAACGGCGCCGCGGAGACCGCGCCCTGCTGGGTGGTCACGCCGTCGATCTGCACCACGCTGTGGCCCGGCACGAACGGCGCCAGGTGCGCTTTCACGCCGATAGGGCCCATGCCCGGGCCGCCGCCGCCGTGCGGGATGCAGAAGGTCTTATGCAGGTTGAGGTGCGAAACGTCCGCGCCGATGTAGCCAGGCGTGGTGATGCCCACCTGGGCGTTCATGTTGGCGCCGTCGAGATACACCTGACCGCCGAACTGATGCACGATCTGGCACACTTCACGGATGGTTTCTTCATACACGCCGTGGGTCGACGGGTAGGTCACCATGATGCAAGAGAGTTCTTCGCCTGCCTGCTCCGCCTTGACGCGCAGATCATGCAGATCGATGTTGCCGTTCTTGTCGCAGGCCACCACCACCACGCTCATGCCCGCCATCTGGGCAGAGGCCGGGTTGGTGCCGTGCGCCGAGCTCGGGATCAGGCAGACGTGACGGCCCGCTTCGTTGCGGCTTTCGTGGTAGCGGCGGATCGCCAGCAGGCCGGCGTATTCGCCCTGCGCGCCGGAGTTCGGCTGCATGCACACCGCGTCATAGCCGGTCAGCTGCACCAGCCACTGAGACAGTTGGCCGATCATCTGCTGGTAACCGGCCGCCTGCTCCGGCGGGCAGAACGGGTGCAGTTCGGAGAATTCAGGCCAGGTGATCGGGATCATTTCCGCCGCGGCGTTCAATTTCATGGTGCAGGAACCCAGCGGGATCATCGCCTGGTTCAGCGCCAGATCCTTGCGCTCCAAGCGATGCATGTAACGCATCATCTCGGTTTCGCTGTGATAGCGGTTGAATACCGGGTGGGTCAGGATCGGATCCTGGCGCAGCATAGCGGCCGGGATCGATTGGCTGTTTTTGCTCACCGCCGCGTCCAGCGCGTCGATGTCCAGACCGTGATTGTCGCCCGCCAGCAGTGCGAACAGCGTTTGCACGTCTTCACGCGAGGTGGCTTCATCCAGCGTGATGCCGACGGCGCCGTGGATGTCGGTACGCAGGTTGATGCCGAAGCTCAGCGCGCGCTCCAGCACCGCCGCCTTGTCTTTCACTTCAACGGTCAGGGTGTCGAACCAGGTGTTGTGGCGCAGCGTCAGGCCGGCCTTCTGCAGCCCGGAGGCCAGGATGTCGGTCAGGCGGTGGATGCGCCCGGCGATGCGCTGCAGCCCTTGCGGGCCGTGATACACCGCATACAGACTGGCGATGTTGGCCAGCAGCACCTGCGAGGTACAGATATTCGAGTTGGCTTTCTCGCGGCGGATATGCTGCTCGCGAGTCTGCATCGCCATGCGCAGCGCGGTGTTGCCGGCGGCATCGCGGGAAACGCCGATGATGCGGCCCGGCATCGAGCGCTTGAACTCGTCGCGGCAGGCGAAGAAGGCGGCGTGCGGGCCGCCGTAGCCCATCGGCACGCCGAAGCGCTGCGCGGAGCCGAACACCACGTCGGCGCCCTGCTTGCCCGGCGCGGTCAGCAGCACCAGGGCCATGATGTCGGCAGCCACGCTGGTGATGATTTTGCGCGATTTCAGTTCGGCCAGCAGCGCGCTGTAGTCGTGCAGTTCACCGGTGGTGCCCACCTGCTGCAGCAGCACGCCGAACACGCCGTCCAGCTCCAGCACTTTTTCCGCTTTATCGACGATGACGTCGAAGCCGAAGGTTTCGGCGCGGGTGCGCACCACGTCCAGCGTCTGCGGATGCACGTCGTCAGCCACGAAGAAGCGGTTGGCGTCTTTCAGCTTGCTGGCGCGTTTGGCCAACGCCATCGCCTCGGCGGCGGCGGTGGCTTCATCCAGCAGCGATGCGGAGGCCAGATCCAGGCCGGTCAGATCGAGGGTCACGGTCTGGAAGTTCAGCAGCGCTTCCAGACGGCCCTGCGACACTTCCGGCTGATAAGGGGTGTAAGCGGTGTACCAGCCCGGGTTTTCCAGCATATTGCGCAGGATCACCGGCGGCGTCAGCACGGCGCTGTAGCCCATGCCGATATAGGATTTGTAGCGCTGATTCTGCGAGGCGATCGCCTTCAGCTCAGCCAGCGCCTGGTGTTCGGTCGCCGCGTCGCCAACCGGCGGCGGCCCCGGCAGCTGAATGTCCGCCGGCACGATCTGTTGGATCAGCGCGCTGAGCGAGCGAGCGCCCACCGCTGCCAGCAACTCCTGGCGTTGTTCCGCAGAAGAGCCGATGTGGCGTTCGATGAACGCTTCGCTGTGTTCGAGTTGGCTGAGTGTCTGAGTCATTGCTACAAATTCCTGAATGCTTGCGTGATACGGGATATAGCTTGAACGGTAACTAAAACGCCCCGGCCGAAAGGCCTGGGGCGTGGGCACGATTACTCGTCGATCGAGGCCTGATAAGCCGCGGCGTCCAGCAGGTTCGCCAGCTCGCCTTCGTCGGAGGCTTTAATCTGGAACAGGAAGCCGTCACCGTAAGGTTCGCTGTTCACCAGCTCCGGGGAGCTTTCCAGCTCGGCGTTCACCGCCACGATTTCACCGCTGATTGGCGCGTAGATGTCCGACGCCGCCTTGACGGATTCCGCCACGGCGCAGTCTTCACCGGCGGCGACTGTGCGGCCCACTTCCGGCAGATCGACAAACACCATATCGCCCAGCAGTTCCTGCGCGTGTTCGGTGATGCCTACGGTGTAAACGCCGTTACCTTCTGCGCGAACCCACTCGTGAGAGGATGCGTATTTCAATTCTGTTGGCACATTGCTCATCGCCGGTTACTCCTTCGAAGAAATAAAGAATCAATCAATAAAAAATCAATTTGTCAGCGGCTTGCCGGCGCGAACGAAACCGGGCTTGGTCACTTTGACCGGCATCTCGCGGTTGCGGATCTGCACGATGGCCTGCTCGCCGATGCCCGCCGGCACGCGCGCCAGCGCGATGCTGAAGCCCAGCGTCGGGGAGAACGAACCGCTGGTGATCACGCCTTCGTGGGTTTGCCCCGCCGCGTCGGTGAAACGCACCGGCAGCTCATTACGTAATACGCCTTTTTCCGTCATGATCAAGCCGACCAGTTGCTCGGTGCCCTGCTCGCGCTGTTGTTCCAGCGCTTCGCGGCCGATGAAACGGCGATCTTCCGGCTGCCAGGCGATGGTCCAGCCCATGTTGGCGGCGAGCGGCGAAACGCCCTCGTCCATCTCTTGCCCGTAGAGGTTCATGCCCGCTTCCAGGCGCAGGGTGTCGCGCGCGCCCAGACCGGCCGGCTTGACGCTCGCGGCCAGCAATTTTTGCCAGAAATCCGCCGCCTGCTCTTTCGGCAGCGCGATCTCATAGCCGGCCTCGCCGGTGTAACCGGTGGTGGCGATGAACAGCTCGCCGGCCTGCACGCCGAAGAATGGCTTCATGCCTTCGACCGCGCTTTTTTGTTCCGGGGTGAACAGGGTGCCGGCGCGCTCTTTGGCCTGCGGGCCCTGCACCGCAATCAGCGCCAGATCGTCGCGCACCGTCAGCGCGACGCCATACGGCGCGGCGTGCTCTTCAATCCAGGCCAGGTCTTTGTCGCGGGTGGCGGAGTTCACCACCAGGCGGAAATAGTCTTCAGTGAGGAAATAAACGATCAGGTCGTCGATCACGCCGCCGGAGGCATTCAGCATGCCGGTGTACAGCGCCTTGCCGGGTTGGGTCAGTTTGGCGACGTCGTTCGCCAGCAGGTAGCGCAGGAACTCGCGGGTGCGAGCGCCGTGCAGATCCACGATGGTCATGTGAGACACGTCGAACATGCCGGCATCCTGACGCACCGCGTGGTGCTCATCGAGCTGCGAGCCGTAGTGCAGCGGCATCATCCAGCCGTGAAAGTCTACCATGCGCGCACCGCACGCCACGTGCTGGTCGTACAGTGGGGTTTGCTTTGCCATCTTTTCCCTCTTTCCACTCGTCGCTAGAAGTTAGGGTGCTGCCACGCAATGCGGCGGAGCCTGGCTCGCGGCCCGATCGCCATGGCGCACTGACTGCTCAACACAAATGCTGCGCCGGGACGGGCGAAAACTGCGTGCAACCGCCGTGACGCAAACGATACCTTTCCCCCGAACTTATCACCGAACGACCACATTAACCATAAGTTAAAATAGGCTCATCGCCGTTCCGGGGAGGTAAAGTGCCGGGCTAGTGTGCAGAGTTTTTCACTGGAAAAATGCGCCTTAAGGCACAAAATTAACAATTAAAGCGGCAAAACGCCGAACTTATATAACAAACCTATGGCCGCATATGGGATCCGGACTTTTGATAATCGAACATGGAATTAGAAAAAGTAATGATAAAAAGCGGCTGAAATTAGATTATTTCAAATGAAGGGTTATATAAGGAAACGCGATGGCATAAGGCGAGAAGCGCGAGCCCGCTGCGGGCTCGCAGAAGGCAGGTGTCAGGCAAGCCACTCGGGCAGATCGTTCAGGCCCATCGCCTGACGCACCAGCTTAGGCTTGACGCCAGGCAGGCTGTCCGCCAGCCGCAGCCCCACGTCGCGCAGCAGCTTTTTGGCCGGGTGGTTGCCGTCGAACAGTTCGCGGAAACCCTGCATGCTGGCCAACATCACCGCCGCGCCGTGTTTGCGGCGGCGCTCATAGCGGCGCAGATAGAGGTGCTGGCCAATATCCTTGCCCTGCCGCTGCAGGCGGCGCAGTTCGGAAATCAGCTCGGCGGCGTCCATAAAGCCCAGGTTCACGCCCTGTCCGGCCAGCGGATGCACGGTATGCGCCGCATCGCCCACCAGCGCCAGGCGGTGCGCCGCGAAGCTGCGCGCATAGCGGCCGGTCAGCGGGAACGCCAGCCGTTCGCTTTCCAGGCTGCAGGCGCCCAGCCGCATATCGAAGGCCATCGCCAGTTCGCGGTTGAATTGTTCCGGCTCCAGCTGCTTGAGACGCTCAGCATCTTCCGGCGCGACCGACCAGACGATGGAGCTCAATTGCGGATCGCTGAACGGCAGGAACGCCAGAATGCCGTCGCCGTGGAAAATTTGCCGCGCCGTGGCCTGATGCGGCTCTTCGGTGCGGATGGTGGCCACCAACGCGTGGTGGCGATAGTCCCAGAAGGTAAGCGGGATATCGGCATGCTGGCGCAGCCACGACTGGGCGCCGTCGGCGCCAATCACCAACCGGGCGGTCAGCATACGGCCGTCCTCCAGCGTGATGAAGGCGTCATTCTCGCCCCACGCCACCTGCTTGAGCGCGGCCGGGGTAATCAGCGTGATGTCCGACAGGCTTTCGGCGCGCTTCCACAGCGCCTGCTGGATCACCGAATTTTCGATGATGTGGCCGAGATGGCTGAAACCGCACTCGTCGCCGCGGAAGGCGATTTTGCCGAAGCTATCGCGATCCCACACTTCCATCGCGTTGTAGGCGCTGGCGCGCTGCTGGAGGATGTCGTCCCACACGCCGATATGCTGCAGCAAACGCTCGCTGGCGGCATTGATGGCGGAAACGCGCAGCGCAGGCTGCTCCGACGGCGGCGCCATATCCGGCTGGCGCTGCTCCAGCACCGCTACGCGCAGCCCGCTGCCCTGCAGGCCGCAGGCCAACGCCAGCCCCACCATACCGCCACCGGCGATAATCACGTCAAATGATTGCATGCTGCTCGATTTCCTTAAATAACGCGCGACGCCTTGCCACGCCGCGTTTTTGGGCGCGCCACAGGGCGCCCGATTCTGTGTCTAACGTTCCACCCAGCCCAATGTGCGCTTGGCGAAGGCGTCGCGCACCGCCGGCAAACGCTCCATCGCCATCAGCCCCAGATTGCGGCCGAACACCAGCGGGGCATAACGGTTGGCGAACAGGCGGATCAATCCGTCGGTCACGCCGATCGTTGCCTGCTGATCGTTTTGCCGCCGCTGCTGATAGCGGCTCAGCAGCGCATAACCGCCGGCGTCTTCGCCGCTGTTCATCGCTTCCGCCAGCGTTTCCGCCAGCGACATCACATCGCGCAGACCAAGGTTGAACCCCTGCCCGGCGATCGGATGCAGCGTCTGCGCCGCGTTGCCCACCAGCGCCAGCCGGTGGCTGACATGACGATCGGCGGTCAGCAAGCCAAGTGGATAACTGTGCCGCTTACCGGCCTTGAGGATGCGCCCCAGCCGCCAGCCGAAGGCCTGTTGCAGCTCGGCGATAAAACGCGCGTCGTCCCAGGCATCCACCCGGGCGCGATCTTCGCGCGCATGGCACCACACCAGCGAACTGCGCCCCTGTGACATCGGCAACAGCGCCAGCGGCCCATAACGGGTAAAGCGTTCAAAGGCGCGCCCCTGCGGATCTTCCGCCGTGGTGACGTTGGCGATGGTGGCGAACTGCGGATAGTCCTCCTGCCGCCACTGCACGTTGCAGGCCTGCGCCAGCGCCGAACGTGAGCCGTCGGCCGCCACCAGCAGCTGCCCACGCAGACGCTGGCCGTTGTCCAGCAGCACTTCCGCCCGCTCCGCGGTGCGAATCACGTCCACCACCCGCGCGGGGCAGTGCAGCGTGACGCCCGGCGCCTTCGCCAGCAGCGCGAACAGCCGCTGCCCGGCGTCGTGCAGTTCGATCACCTGGCCGAGCGCATCGACCTGATAATCCTGCGCCTGCAGATTAACGAAACCGGCGTGACCGCGATCGCTGACGTGCACCTGAGTGATCGGCGTGGCGCAGTCGCGCAGCGCCGGCCAAACGCCGATGCGCGCCAGCTGTTGGCAGGTGCCCTGCGCCAAAGCGATGGCGCGGGCGTCAAAGCCAGGATGGCTGCGGTCGTCCGGCCGGGTCGCCTCGACCAGATCCACCGCCATTCTTCCCTGAGTAAGCGACGAGATAGCCAGCGCCAGCGTCGCGCCCGCCATACCGCCACCAACGATAATGACGCTCATGCTATGACCTTGCCGCCGCCATCAAGGCCTCGATGGCATCGGCGTCTTTCACCACGGTGGCGGTCAGGTTTTCATTGCCGTCGGCGGTGATCACGATGTCGTCCTCGATGCGGATGCCGATGCCGCGGTATTCCTCCGGCACGTCCGCATCCGGCGCGATATACAGCCCCGGTTCCACGGTCAGCACCATGCCCGGCTCCAGCAGCCGATCGCGGCTCGGCGTGCCATAGTGGCCAACGTCGTGCACGTCGAGACCCAACCAGTGGCTCAACCCATGCATAAAGAACTGACGGTGAGCCTGCTCGGCGATCAATTGATCGACTTCACCTTTCAATACGCCCAGCTCCACCAGCCCGACCACCATGATGCGCACCACTTCGTCGTTGACTTCGCGGATGCTGGTGCCGGGCTTAAACAGCTCCAGCGCACGCTGCAGCGACGCCAGCACGATATCGTACACTGCTCGCTGCGGCCGGCTGAACTTGCCGTTGACCGGGAAGGTGCGGGTGATGTCGCCGGCATACCCCTGGAACTCGCAACCGGCGTCGATCAGCACCAGATCGCCGTCGCGCATCTGGCTCTCGTTCTCGGTGTAGTGCAGGATGCAGCCGTTTTCGCCGCTGCCGACGATGGTGTTGTAAGACGGATAGCGAGCGCCGAGGCGGGTGAACTCATGATGAATTTCTGCTTCCAGCTGATATTCGAACATGCCCGGGCGGCATTTTTCCATCGCGCGGGTATGCGCCAACGCGCTGATCTCACCGGCGCGGCGCATCACCGCCAGCTCTTCGGGCGATTTGAACAGGCGCATGTCGTGCAGCCACGGCCGCCAGTCGGTCACGGTGGCAGGCGCCTGCAGATTCTGGCGGAACCCCTTGCGCAGCTTGTCCAACGCGCCGAACAGGATCTGATCGGCATAGGCGTATTCGCCCTGCGCGTGGTAGACCGCATCCAGGCCATTGAGCAGCAGGTGCAGTTGGTCATTGATTTCATCGAACGGCAGCGCGCGATCCACGCCCAGCTTTGCCGGTGCGGCGTCTTGCCCCAGGCGGCGGCCAAACCAGATTTCCGCCGTCAAATCGCGCACCCGGTTGAACAACACGCTGTGGTTGTGCGTTTCGTCGCTTTTAATCAGTACCAGCACCGCTTCCGGCTCATTGAAGCCGGTTAGGTACCAAAAATCGCTGTTCTGCCGGTAGGGATAGTCTGAATCTGCACTGCGCGTCGTTTCCGGCGCAGAGAAAATAACCGCCGCGCTGGCCGGCGCCATTTTCGCCAACAGCGCCTGGCGGCGGTTGTTGAATTCCTGCTGAGTCATTACCTTCTCCTGAAATCATGCCATCCGCACCGCCGGCGGAGGGGCGATAGAACGTTTAGTGCAGCGTCGGTTTGATATTTTCCGGCGCCGTCGGTTTGTGACGGGTGAATTCGCCGTGGCACATGATGGCGGCGACCCGCACATACTCCGCCACTTCTTCCAACGACTGTTCCAATTCTTCCTGATCTTCGTCTTCGTCGTAGCCCAGTTGCGCGATGTTGCGCAGATCGTCGATCGCTTCACCGACTTCGTCTTTCACCTGAGCCAGCTTCGGCTGCATCATGCCCAGCCCGAGCAGGAAGTGGTTGACCCAACCAGCCAGCGCGTCGGCGCGATCGAACACGCTGACGATCTCCCCTTCAGGCAGCATCAGTTGGAACAGGAATTCGTCATCTTCCAGCGTGTCACGCGTCGCTTCATACAGCTGCTGCAGCGGTTGGCTGAGCGCCTGTGGGAAGGCGACGCCTTCGTTGGTCAGATCGTGCACCAGTGCCTGCCAGCCGGCGTCACGGCTGCCGCCACACAGCAGGCCGCTGATCAGGCCGTGCATTTCTGCCGCGGTCAGCGCCACCGACTGCTGGTTGAGGGCCACGGTTAAAGATTGGTAACTTGGAAATGTATTCTGTATAGACATGCGCATTCGTCATCGTTGGCAGGATAAGTTCGTGTTATGCTACCACCAAGGTCCGTCGCTATACCAGATAAGCGCGACACCTCAGTGGCTAGTTATAATCGCGATGTGGCAGGTTTCACACTGCGCCGGCGGGTGACGAAAGTGCGGTAAATACGCATTTTGAAACCCTTTTTTGACTGGCAATGTGCGCCACAGTAGATTACAACCAGGTACTGAAAAAGGGGTTGTATCTTGGTACCGAGGTATATATAGTGGCGCCCGCTTTGACGACCCGGCCAGGGCGGACAAGGCTGGCGCGAAATTTAGGCAGGAAGGTGGCATGTCTGCACAACCGGTAGATATTCAAATTTTTGGCCGCTCGTTAAGAGTCAATTGCCCGCCAGAACAACAAGATGCGTTGAATATGGCGGCGGACGATCTTAACCAACGGTTGCAAGATCTTAAAGTTCGCACTAGAGTCTCCAATACTGAGCAACTGGTTTTCATCGCGGCATTGAACGTCTGTCACGAACTTGCTCAAGAACGGTTGAAAACCCGTGACTACGCGTCCAATATGGAACAACGCATACGGATGCTGCAGCAGACCATTGAACAAGCGCTGCTTGAACAAGGTCGCATCTCTGAACGTCAGGATGCACAATTCGAATAACTTAAGTTGTTGAAATCAAAGTTTCGGCAACGAGTACAAAATTTCTCTGAGATGTTCGCCAGCGGGCCAGTCCCCTGAGCCGATATTTAGTACAAACAGAATGTGTTGCTCCGCGATCGGTGAGCACGCTCGGTGCGCCGAGAAGCCTTAAGATTGCGACGGCACGTTCACCTTGAACCATGGGTTCAAGGGTTACAGCCTGCGACGGCATCTCGGAGATTCCCCTTCTCAGCGGTTTATGTGTGCTGAACACCACACAGAGCAAGCCTGATACGATGCCTTTTCAACCCCAATTCGCGCAGCAGCGCCAAACCATTCGTCAACTCATTCGCCAACGTCGGCGCGAGCTTACGCCGGGCCAGCAACGCTTTGCCGCAGAAAAGATAGCCGAACGCCTCGTCACGCATGAACGCATTCAGGCGGCGCACAGCATCGCGGTGTTTTTGTCGTTTGACGGCGAACTCGATACCGGGCCGCTGATCGAACGGCTGTGGACGCTCGGCAAACGGGTTTACCTGCCGGTGCTGCATCCTTTCAGCCCGGGCCACCTGCTGTTCCTGCGCTATGCGCCGGAAACGCCGCTGGTGCGCAATCGCTTCAATATTCTCGAACCGCGCCTCGATGTGCGCAAGGTGTTGCCGCTGGGTGAACTGGAGGTGGTGCTGACACCGCTGGTGGCGTTCGATCATACCGGGCAGCGTCTGGGCATGGGTGGCGGCTTTTACGATCGCACCCTGCAAAACTGGCGCAGCGGCGGCCCCTATCCCATCGGCCTGGCCCATGATTGCCAGCAGGTGGAGCATCTGCCGACCGAACACTGGGATATCCCGCTGCCGGAAATCCTCACCCCGCTCTGCAGCTGGGCGTGGCATGAGCCAAAATAGCAAAAGGCCGGATCGCTCCGGCCTTTTTCGTTGCGGCATGCCGCCGAATCAGAACAGCAGGCGGGCGCGGATGGTGCCGTCGATGGCCTTCATACGCTGCAGCGCGGCGTCGGCGCGCGCGGTTTCCGCTTCGATGTCGATCACCACATAGCCGATTTCCGGCCCGGTTTGCAGATACTGTGCGGCGATGTTAACTCCCTCTTCGGCAAAGATCTGGTTAATCTGCGTCAGCACGCCCGGACGGTTTTCGTGGATGTGCAGCAGGCGGCTGGCGTTCGGGCCATGCGCCGGCAGCGACACTTCCGGGAAGTTGACGGCGGACAGAGTCGATCCGTTGTCGGAGTATTTCGCCAGCTTGCCGGCCACTTCGTCGCCGATGTTCTCCTGCGCTTCCTGGGTGGAACCGCCGATGTGCGGCGTCAGCAGCACGTTGTCGAACTCACACAGCGGCGAGTTGAACGGATCGCTGTTGGTCGCCGGCTCTTCCGGGAAGACGTCGATCGCCGCGCCCGCCAGGTGATTGCTGGCCAGCGCGTCGCACAGCGCGGGAATATCCACCACGGTGCCGCGCGAGGCGTTGATCAGAATGGCGCCCGGTTTCATCAGCGCCAGTTCTTCCGCCCCCATCATATTTTTGGTCGATGGCGTTTCCGGCACGTGCAGCGTCACCACGTCGCTCATATTGAGCAGATCGGACAGATGGCGCACCTGCTGCGCATTGCCCAGCGGCAGCTTGTTCTCGATGTCGTAGAAGAACACCTTCATGCCCAGCCCTTCGGCCAGAATGCCCAGTTGGGTGCCGATATGGCCGTAGCCGATGATGCCCAGTTTTTTGCCGCGCGCCTCATAGGAGCCCACGGCCAGTTTGTGCCACACGCCGCGGTGCGCCTTGGCGTTGGCAGCCGGAATGCCGCGCAGCATCAACAGCAGCTCGCCCAGCACCATTTCGGCCACGGATCGGGTATTGGAGAAGGGAGCGTTGAAGACCGGAATACCGCGTTTGGTCGCCGCTTTCAGATCAACCTGGTTGGTGCCGATGCAGAAGCACCCCACCGCCACCAGTTTTTCTGCGGCGGCGAACACCTCTTCGGTCAGATGCGTACGCGATCGGATGCCGACGAAGTGTGCATCGCGGATGGATGCCTTCAACGATTCGGTGTCTAACGCACCCTTGTGGTATTCGATGTTGGTATAACCGGCGGCACGCAAATTATCGACCGTGCTCTGATGAACCCCTTCCACCAACAGGAATTTAATCCTGTCTTTCTCCAATGATACTTTTGCCATTTACCCGACCCTATGTTCAGACTTCAGAAGCGGCTGTGACGACACAGCTCCCATCCAACATAACAAAAATAACGCGGGCGGCAATACAAACGATTGCCTGCCCGGCAGGACAAGGCGCAGCGTTGATGGCGGTTTACGACAGAAAATGCCATAGGGAAAGTTTTCGGCAGAAGCTTTGGGGAGTCAGTTTTCACAATGTGACATAAGTCACCAAATTTGCCGTTTTTCAGAAAAGATATTTTAACCGAAGAATTATGCGGCCCGGCACCGCCGGGCCACAAACGGCAGAAGCTTATTTGACCACTTTCACGCCTTCCGGGGTGCCGACCAGCGCCACGTCCGCGCCACGGTTGGCGAACAACCCCACGGTCACCACGCCGGCGATGCCGTTGATCTTGTTCTCCAGCGCCACGGCGTCGGTAATGCTCAGGTTATGCACATCGAGGATCACGTTGCCGTTGTCGGTCACCACGTTCTGGCGATACTCCGGCAGGCCGCCGAGTTTCACCAGCTCACGCGCCACGTAAGAGCGAGCCATCGGGATCACTTCCACCGGCAGCGGGAACTTGCCCAGCACGTCCACCTGCTTGCTGGCGTCGACGATGCAGATAAATTTCTTGGCAATGGCGGCAATGATCTTCTCGCGCGTCAGCGCCGCGCCGCCGCCCTTGATCATCTGCATATGGCCGTTGATTTCGTCCGCGCCGTCCACGTAGATATCGAGCGAGTCCACTTCGTTGCTGTCGAACACGTGGATGCCGAGGCTTTTCAGCTTGGCGGTGGAGGCATCGGAGCTGGACACCGCGCCTTCGATCTGGTGCTTGATGGAGCCCAGCGCGTCAATAAAGTGGGCGGCGGTAGAGCCGGTGCCGACCCCGACGATGGTGCCCGGCGTCACGTATTCCAGCGCCGCCCAGCCCACCGCTTTTTTCAGTTCATCCTGCGTCATAATATGTCCCTTGCCTCTGTACGAAAACGTGTGCGTATTATAGGGTAAAACGCTGTTTTTCACGCCGGCAGGATCACACTTATTTACCGCAGCCCGCATTTTTACCCGCCTGGCGGCGAGCTGGGGGCGTGATTTTTCCACCTGCGCCATGCGTAAAATGTGGCATAGTGCCGGTATCATTCTAATTTAAGGGATATCTTTCCGATGAAACGCCCAGACTATCGTACGCTGCAAGCGCTGGACGCGGTGATCCGTGAGCGCGGCTTCGAGCGCGCCGCGCAAAAACTCTGTATCACGCAATCGGCGGTATCCCAACGCATCAAACAGCTGGAAAACCTGTTCGGCCAACCGCTGCTGGTTCGTACCGTGCCGCCGCGCCCGACCGAACAAGGGCAAAAGCTGCTGGCGCTGCTGCACCAGGTGGAGCTGCTGGAAGAAGAGTGGCTGGGCAACGACACCGGTGTCGATACGCCGCTGCTGCTGTCGCTGGCGGTCAACGCCGACAGTCTGGCGACCTGGCTGCTGCCGGCGCTGAAGCCGGTGCTGGCGGACTCCCCCATTCGCCTGAATCTGCAGGTGGAAGATGAAACCCGCACCCAGGAGCGGCTGCGCCGCGGTGAGGTGGTGGGCGCGGTGAGTATTCAGCCGCAGCCGCTGCCGAGCTGCCTGGTGGATCGGCTGGGGGCGCTGGACTACCTGTTTGTGGCCTCCAGCGGCTTCGCCGAACGTTACTTCCCCAACGGCGTTACCCGCTCCGCGCTGTTGAAAGCGCCGGCGGTGGCCTTCGACCATCTCGACGACATGCACCAGGCATTCCTGCAGCAGAACTTCGATCTGTCGCCGGGCAGCGTGCCCTGCCACATCGTGAACTCATCGGAAGCCTTCGTCCAGCTGGCGCGTCAGGGCACCACCTGCTGTATGATCCCGCATCTGCAGATCGAAAAGGAGCTGGCATCCGGCGAACTGATCGATCTGACGCCGGGGTTGTACCAGCGCCGCATGCTGTACTGGCACCGCTTCGCGCCGGAGAGCCGCATGATGCGTAAAGTGACCGACGCGTTGCTGGAGCACGGGCATCAGGTATTGCGCCAGGATTAAAACGAAAAAAGGTTCGCCGCAGCGAACCTTTTCTTCAATACCACACCCTTACTGCGCGGCGTTACGCTGCAGCTCAAACACCACATCCACCTGATCGTCGAAGTGAATGCTTTGCTGTTCATAGGTTTGTGCCGCGTCGTTTTCCGCCGCCGCGCCGGCCGCCTTATACATCCGCGCCACCGGCATCGGCTGGTAGTTGGCGACCCGGTAGCGAATGCTGTACACCGGCCCCAGCTTGGCGTGGAAGCCCTTGGCCAGGGATTCGGCCTGCTGAGTCGCGTTCTCGATCGCTTTTTGCCGCGCCTGCTCGCGATACACGTCCGGTTTGGCGACGCCCAGCTCCACCGCGCGGATCTCGTTCAGGCCGGATTTCAGCGCGCCATCCAGCAACTCGTTCAGCTTGTCCAACTGGCGCAGGGTGACCTGCACCTGGCGCACCGCCCGGTAACCCTTCAGCACCGACTCGCCGGTTTTCAGGTAGTCATATTCTGGCTGAGTGCGCAGGTTGGCGGCGCTGATGTCTTTCTTCTCGATGTTGTTTTTCTGCAGGAAATCAAAGTACTGCGCCACGCGCTCGTCTACCTGCTTCTTCGCCTGGGCGGCGTCTTTGGAGGAAACGCTTACCTCGATCGCCAGGGTGGCGATATCCGGCGTGGCGTCCACGCTGGCGGTGCCGGAGGTGACGACGTGCGGCCCTTCAGGCAATTCAGCCGCCTGCAGCGCCATCGGTAGCGTCCCTAATCCGACCATTGCGGCCATAGCCAATGCTTTTAGCTTCACAGTGTCTCCTTAATGACAGGCTGTCTCTGATCGCCGGCTTTTCCCTGCGAGAACCGCCGGATTCCTAGCATCAAACGTAGCATATCGCACGGCGTTTTGAATTCGGATTAGTGACAAATTCTTATAAATTTGCCCCCTGCCAGGCCAGCTGCAGCGCGATGCCCCACATCACCAGCCCGACCAGCGCATTGATGATGCGCTGCGCCCGCTGCGTATTCAGCCACGGCGCCAGCCAGGAGGCCAGCAGCGCCAGCCCGAAGAACCACACGACCGACGCGCTGACCGCGCCAAGCGCGAACCAGGAGCGCACATCCGCCGTTAGCTGTCCGCCCAGGCTGCCGAGCACCACGAAAGTGTCCAGATAGACGTGCGGATTCAGCCAGGTGACCGCCAGCATGGTGACCACGATGCGCCAGCGGCTCTGCGCCAGCTCCTGCGCCGCGGCCTGCGCCGGTTGCGGGCTGAAGGCGGAACGGAACGCGCCCCAGCCGTACCACAGCAGAAACGCCACACCGCCCCAGGTGACCAGCGCCAACAGCAGCGGCGAGCGGGTCAGCAACGCGCTGCCGCCGAAAATACCGGCGCAGATCAGCACGATATCGCTCAGTGCGCACAATGAGGCGATCATCAGATGGTACTGACGGCGAATGCCCTGATTCATCACGAATACGTTCTGCGGGCCCAGCGGCAGGATCATGGCGGCGCTCAGGGCAAAACCCTGCAGGAAGACGGCTAACATGGGAGATTCCTCGAATGATAAAAGGCGCCGGACGTGGGCGCGTATCGGTCAACACGCGCATCATACGAGGAAGCGATCATTAGGTGAAATTGATGTTTCTAATCCAGTATCAGAAGCACTAATACTCCAAGCGGCGGGATTGCGCCGTCAAATTCGCTCATCGACGCGAAATTCGCTATCATCCGCCCCCACCCCTCCAGCCGGTCGCCCGATGTCTACGATCACCGATACCTTTATCGCCCCGCCATGCCATGACCAGATAGAGATCCTCTATCAGGACGATCATCTGGCGCTGATCAATAAGCCGGCCGGGCTGCTCAGCCTCTCGGGCAAAAATCCGCAGAATCTCGATTCGGTGCACCATCGGCTGGTACAGCTGTTCCCCGGCTGCGCCCTGGCGCACCGCCTGGATTTCGGCACGTCCGGTTTGATGGTGGTGGCCCGCAACAGGGCCGTCAACGCCGCGCTCTGCCGGCAGTTCAGCGAACGCACCGTCGGCAAAGTGTACAGCGCGCTGCTCTGCGGCCATCTGGCGGATAACGAAGGAGTAATAGACGCGGCGATCGCCAAAGATCCGGCGCTGTTCCCACTGATGTCGATTTGCGCCCTCCACGGCAAGCCCGCCCGCTCCCGCTATCGGGTCATCGAGCGTTTTTATCGTGAAACGGAAGGCGGGATCTCGCTGCCGCTGACGCGGGTGCAGCTCACCCCGGAGACCGGACGCACCCACCAGCTGCGTATTCACAGCCGGCAATTGGGCCATCCTATTTTAGGTTGCGATCTGTATGGCGGGCGCCTGCTGCCGGGTACCGAGCAGACGCCGCGGCTGATGCTGCACGCCAGCGAGCTGGACTTTGTACACCCCATCAGCGGAGAGCGGATAGCCGCTCGTCACGCCGCGCCGTTCTGAACGCGGCTTACCACATCAAATCGTCGGGCACTTTAAAGTCGGCGTACGGATCGTCTTCATCCTGCTCTTCCTGACTCAGCGCACTGTGCAGCACTATGCTGGCCGCATCGCGCTGCGCGATTTTATCGGCGACGCTCGCGGGGATAATCGCATATTCACACTCTTCGCGGCTCTCGACAACCAAGCGGGCAATGGCGAGGCGGCCATTGATCAGCTGCGTCTGGGTCGCTTTATCCACCAGGATTTTCTTGATCAGGTTACCGTCGGTGAAGTTGAAACCGATATCGCCTTTCGCCAGGACGATGCGGTTCATCTCGATCAGCTGCTTCACCTGCGCCTTGTATTCTTTGGACAGCGCGGCCTGCTTTTGCTGCTCGCTCAGTTGCTTATCGCGCTCAAGCTGCGCCTTTTTATTCTCTTCCACCGCCTCTCTGGCTTCGCGTGCCTGAACGCGTGATTTTTTAGCCGTTCTCTGGACTTTGGCCATTTTCTTGCTGGTTACCAAGCCCGCTTTGAGCATCTGCTCTTGTAAGGTGAGTTTTGTCATGTTCGTGTCTGAAGCCTTGGGGTCATGGGGGGATTATACCCGTAATTTTTCAGGCTGCACCAGCTTGCCGGGCGGCTTGCACCGCAGGGCGACGGCGGCAAACCCACCTGAACCCCAGATCATGAATGTGGCTCATGTGGTAATGAAATTAAGTCTCTTTCACTCCCACCGGGACTCTGGCAAAAATAGACCTCATTAACGACAGACAATATGAAATCGGCTGAATGAAAAAATAGAAAAACAAGCCATTGAAATAAATGGATAAAACCAGCCTTCATATCATATAACAGGATGCTATAAGACGATGAATAGAGACTTTACCTTTACGATTAAGAGCAGTTCTTTCGATGAAGATTATAACCCTTCTGAAAATACGCGTATCACCACCAACTTCGCCAATTTGGCCAGAGGGGAAAATCGCCGGGAGAACCTGCGCAACACGCTGGTGATGATTAACAACCGCTTCAATTCGTTGGCGCATTGGGATAACCCCAAGGCCGATCGCTATGCGGTCGAGCTTGAAATCATTTCGGTTGAGATGCGCATTGAAGATCACAGCGCCAGCTTCCCGGTGATAGAAATCCTGAAAACCAACATCCTTGATAAAAAAACGCAAACGCGTATCGAGGGCATCGTCGGGAACAATTTCTCCTCTTACGTGCGCGATTACGACTTTAGCGTCTTGCTGCCGGCGCACAATAAAAACACGGCGGAATTTACCATTCCGGATGATTTCGGCGATTTGCACGGCAATATCTTTAAGCACTTCGTCAATTCAAACGAATACCATGAGAATTTCAGCAAACCGCCGGTGATCTGCCTCAGCGTGTCCAGCAAAGACACCTATCATCGGACGGGCAATCAACACCCGATCTTGGGCGACGAGTATCGGCAAGACGGCGCTTCGCTGACCGACCGGTATTTTAAAAAAATGGGTCTGCAGGTGCGCTACTTCATGCCGAAAAATAGCGTCGCGCCCCTGGCGTTTTATTTCCCCGGGGATTTGCTGAGCGATTACACCGATCTGGAGCTGATTGGTACCATCAGCACGATGGAGACCTTCCAAAAAATCTATCGGCCTGAAATTTACAATGCCAACTCGGCGGCGGGGCAATGCTATCAGCCAAGCCTGAATAACCAGGATCATTCATTAACCAAGATTGTTTACGATCGCGAAGAGCGTAGCCAGTTAGCGATTGAGCAGGGGAAATTTACGGAAGAGCAATTTATCAAACCCTACAAGCCTATTCTTGAGCAATGGTCTGCTCACTACGCGCTTTGATTCACTTAAATACAGGTCACCTATCATGAAAATATTGCTCCCCACATCGACCGCCGGCAGCTTACCCAAACCGGTCTGGCTGGCCCAACCGGAGACCCTGTGGTCGCCCTGGAAATTGCAAAATGAAGAATTAATCGAAGGCAAGCAAGACGCCCTGCGTTTGTCGCTGGCAGAGCAACAACAGGCCGGCATCGATATCGTCAGCGATGGCGAGCAAACGCGCCAGCACTTCGTCACGACGTTTATCGAGCATCTCAGCGGCGTCGATTTCGAGAAACGCGAAGTGGTTAAAATCCGCAATCGCTACGAGGCGAGCGTGCCAACCGTGGTGGGGGCGGTCTCGCGTCAAAAGCCCGTTTTCGTTGAAGACGCCAAATTTTTACGCCAGCTGACCCAGCAGCCGATTAAATGGGCCCTGCCGGGGCCGATGACCATGATCGACACGCTTTATGACAACCACTATAAAAGCCGCGAGAAATTGGCCTGGGAGTTCGCCAAGATCCTCAATCAGGAAGCCAAAGAGCTTGAGGCCGCCGGCGTCGACATTATTCAGTTTGATGAGCCCGCATTTAACGTGTTCTTTGACGAGGTGAATGACTGGGGCATCGCCGCCCTGGAAAGAGCCGTTGAAGGGCTTAAGTGTGAAACGGCCGTACATATCTGCTATGGATACGGCATTAAGGCCAATACCGACTGGAAAAAGACGCTGGGCTCTGAGTGGCGGCAATATGAAGAGGCGTTTCCCAAGCTGCAAACGTCGACTATCGATATTATCTCGTTGGAGTGCCATAACTCGCACGTGCCGATGGAGCTGCTTGAACTGATTCGCGGAAAGAAAGTGATGGTCGGCGCCATTGATGTGGCGAATCATGCAGTTGAGACGCCGGAAGAAGTGGCCGCTACGCTGCGTAAGGCGCTGCAGTTTGTCGATGCCGACAAGCTCTATCCGTCGACCAACTGCGGCATGGCCCCTCTGCCTCGTCAGGTCGCCCGCGGCAAGCTGAATGCCTTAAGTGCAGGCGCCGAGATCGTGCGCCGGGAACTGCTGGCCAAATAACCTTGCCAAGCGCCCGCCACAGGTACCTCCTGCGGCGGGCGATGATCATCAACTCCCGCTCCCCGCAACGCCCCCCCTCTGGTGTATACTCGGGTTTCTACGCGATGCCAGCCACAGCGGCCTGAACGGCCCCTCAGCCAGCCCACAACAGCTTAATAACAGTGGAACCCTCATGAGCCCAGATACCGCTCGCATCAGCGAAATCATCGATCGCGCCAGGATCTCACCCTACCAAATCCTGATCCTGACCTTATGTTTCCTCATCGCCCTGCTGGACGGCTTCGATACCGCCATCATCGGCTATATCGCCCCGGCGCTGCGCGAAGAGTGGGATCTGCTGCCTGCGCAGCTCTCCCCCGCCTTCGGCGCGGGGCTGTTCGGTCTGCTGATCGGCAGCCTGCTGTTCGGGCCGATCGCCGACGCCATCGGCCGCAAACGCGTGCTGCTCGTCGCGGTGCTGGTGTTTGGCGGCTGCACCCTGGCTTCGGCCTATACGCAATCGATAGAATCCCTGACCTGGTTGCGCTTTATCACCGGCATTGGCCTCGGGGGCGCGATACCGACCTGCATCACCCTCAGCTCGGAGTACTCACCGGCGCGCCGCCGCATGCTGATGGTCACCCTGAGCTGGAGCGGCTTTACCGCCGGGTTGGCCCTGGGCGGCCTGCTGGCCGGGCAGATCATCCCGGCGTTCGGCTGGCGCGGCCTGCTGCTGGTCGGCGGCATTGCGCCATTGGCGCTGCTGCCGCTGCTGGCCTGGCAGATGCCCGAGTCGGTACGCTTTATGGCCGCCAACGCCAAACATGCCGATCGGCTGCGCCGGGTGGTCGAGCGTATCACCGGCCAGCGTTGGACGGGGGTCACCATCGTCGATGACGAGCGCCCGGCACAGGCCAGGTCGCCGATCTCGCACCTGTTTATCGAAGGGCGCGCCGTGCGCACCCTGCTGCTGTGGGCGGCGTTCTTCTGCTCGCTGTTCGTGTTCTACCTGCTCACCAGCTGGCTGCCGACGATCCTCAAAGACGCCGGTTACGATATCGCCCACGCCTCGCGCATCGGGGCGATGGTGCCGCTCGGCGGCACCCTGGGCGCCATCCTGATGGCGCTGCTGATGGACCGGGTCGGGCCCTACCGCGTGCTGGCCGTCTCCTACCTGGGCGCAGCGCTGGTGATCGGCGCGACCGGGTATCTGATGGGCGACGTCTACACGCTGGCCGCCGTCGTGTTCCTGATTGGCTTCGGCGTGGCCGGTGCGCAAAACGGCCTGAACCTGGTCTCCGCCACCCTTTACCCGACCGCAGCCCGCGTGACCGGCGTCAGCTGGGCCATGGCCAACGGCCGCTTCGGCTCGATCGTCGGCTCGATGCTCGGCGCCTGGATGATGACCGCCGCCGGATCGGCGGAAGTGTTCTTCCTCTGGCTGGCGCTGCCGGCGCTGCTGGGCGCCGTCGCCATCTTCCTGCTCTATCGCCTCAGCCTGCGCCGCCGCGCGCCGCTCACGGAGCCGGCGGCCGGCATCTGAACTCGCGGAAAATAAAAGGCCGAGGCGCCATCAGTGACGTCTCGGCCTGCAATAAAAAAGGGGGCCAAGGCCCCCTTCTCTGTTATTCCGCCTTGGCGGAAGCGTCTTCAGTGCGATACAGGTGCACGTCCATCTGCGGGAACGGAATGCCGATGTTGTGGGCATCCAGCGCGCGCTTGAAGTTTTCCATCAGATCGAAGTACACGTTCCAGTATTCCGCGTTAGTGGTCCAGGAACGGGTCACGAAGTTCAGAGAGGACGGCGCCATCTCGTTCAGACGCACGGTCACGCCTTTAGCGTGCATGATGCGCTTGTCGGCGGCGATCACGTCGCCCAACACCTTCTTCACCACATCGATATCGGCGTTGTAGGCCACGCCTACCACGATGTCCACGCGGCGGTTCGGTTCGCGGGAATAGTTGATGATGTTGCCGGCGATGATTTTACCGTTCGGCACCACGATGGTTTTGTTGTCTGCGGTACGCAGGGTGGTGGAGAAAATCTGCACCTGATCGACGGTACCGGCCACGCCGCCCAGATCGACATACTCACCCACGCGCAGCGGGCGGAAGATCACCAGCAGCACGCCGGCGGCGAAGTTGGACAGCGAGCCTTGCAACGCCAGGCCGACGGCCAAACCGGCGGCACCCAGCACGGCGATCACCGAGGTGGTCTGCACGCCGACGCGCCCCAGCACCGCGATGAAGGTGAATGCCAGCACGCCGTAGCGCACGATCGCCGACAGGAAGTCCGCCACCGTGGCGTCGATGCCGCGCAGCTTCATTACGCGGTTCAGCGCATTGCCAACCACGCGCGCCACGATCGAACCGATGATCAGGATAACGATGGCGGCGACGATATTCACCGCATACTGGATCAACAGATCCTGGTTCTTCACCAACCAGTCGCCGGCACCGTTGATGCCGTCTACTACATTCAAATCTTTCATTCGTGTCGTCCTAACTCAGTCCCTAACGGGAGAAACTTGCAAAAATACACTGGCTTCGTCAGCCAGTAGGAAACCACCGCCTAAGGGTAACCAACATTAAAGGCTCATGCCAACCGTCAGCGTTAAAAATAGCCGAAACCGCCCGCCGCTTCTTCTATGCTGAAAACAGCGCGTTGGCCATTTCACGACAAGGGATCCGTTCTTCATGCACATTCGCTCTTCGCTTAAACACTATTGGCAAGTGCGGCCCAGGCTGCTGTTTTCCGTCGGCGCCGGGCTGTTGTGCTTCCTGCTTCTGCCCGCCCAGCTCTCGTTGCTGCAGCGTTTGATGATCGGCTGGAATACGCTGGCCTGGCTCTATCTGCTGTTTCTCTGGCGGCTGATGTTGGTCAGCACGCCGCAGCACATTCGCCAGATCGCCCGGCGACAGGATGAAAGCGCCAGCACAGTGTTGGCGCTGGTCAGTTTCGGTTGTCTGGTGAGCATTCTGGCGATCCTGTTCGAATTGAGCAGCGCCAAACAGGCCAGCGACTCGCTGAAAACCCTGCATCTGGCACTAACCGGCGGAACGCTGGCGGTCTCCTGGCTGCTGCTGCCAACTGCCTTCACCATGCACTATGCTCATCAGTTTTATCGCCAGGGCGCACAGCAGGATCCTTTGCCGCTGCTGTTCCCCGGCAACCTCACCGAGCCGACCTATCTGGACTTCGCCTACTTCTCCTTCACCATCGCGGTCGCGTCGCAAACCGCCGACGTGGCGGTCGGCGCCGCGGAGGTGCGTAGAATCGCGCTCGTGCAGTCGGTCATTTCGTTCGTGTTCAACATGCTGATCCTGGGCCTGTCCATCAACGTCGGCGCCGGCTTGCTGAGCTGAAAACGAAAAAGGCTCCCCGCAGGGAGCCTTTAAATCACAAACAAAGGAGGAAAAAACGTGGTTTTTCCTCCTTTGTGATCATCAGCCGAAAATCAATAAATTGATTTTCCTTATTTTTTATATTTTGCCAACGGCAAGCCAGGCAACGCCATCAGGCTTGTCATAAACAACAAGGCTCCCCGCAGGGAGCCTTTTGCATCGTGCAACAGGTGCCGAAGATTACAGAACGTCTACCGCGTTCAGATCTTTGAAGGCCTGCTCCAGACGCGTCACCATGCTGGTCTGCGCTGCGCGCAGCCAGACGCGTGGATCGTAGTATTTCTTGTTCGGCTGATCGGCGCCTTTCGGGTTGCCCAGCTGGCCCTGCAGGTAAGCTTCGTTCGCTTTGTAGTACTGCAGGATGCCGTCCCAGGTCGCCCATTGGGTGTCGGTGTCAATGTTCATCTTGATCACGCCGTAGCTGACGGACTCTTTGATTTCCGCATCGCTGGAACCGGAACCGCCGTGGAACACGAAGTTCAGGCTGTTATGCGGCAGGTTGAATTTCTCGGAAACGTATTTCTGAGAATCGCGCAGGATGGTCGGAGTCAGCTTAACGTTACCTGGCTTGTACACGCCGTGCACGTTACCGAACGAGGCTGCGATGGTGAAGCGCGGGCTGATGGCGTTCAGTTTTTCGTACGCGTAAGCCACGTCTTCCGGCTGGGTGTACAGCGCGGAAGCGTCCATATGGCTGTTGTCCACGCCATCTTCTTCACCGCCGGTGCAGCCCAGTTCGATTTCCAGCGTCATGCCGATTTTGGCCATGCGCTTCAGGTAGGCGCTGCAGATCTCGATGTTTTCTTCCAGAGATTCTTCAGACAGATCGATCATGTGGGAAGAGAACAGCGGTTTGCCGGTAGCGGCGAAGTGCTTCTCGCCGGCGTCCAGCAGGCCGTCCAGCCATGGCAGCAGTTTCTTCGCGCAGTGGTCGGTGTGCAGGATCACCGGCACGCCGTAGTGTTCAGCCATCTGGTGAACGTGGTGTGCGCCGGAGATAGCGCCCAGAATCGCTGCGCCCTGAGGCACATCGGTCTTCACGCCTTTGCCGGCGATGAACGCGGCGCCGCCGTTGGAGAACTGAACGATGACCGGCGCGCGCACTTTAGCCGCAGCTTCCAGCACTGCGTTGATGGAGTCGGTACCCACGCAGTTTACCGCTGGCAGCGCAAAGTTGTTCTCTTTAGCAACTGCGAAGACTTTCTGAACGTCATCACCCGTGATGACACCCGGTTTTACGAAATCAAAAATTTTAGACATGTTACTTTGTCCTGTTTCGTCGGCCGTAGATGGATGTAAATCGATGTTTTCACGCCGCGCAGCGTTAGCCGCGCGGTATAAAACAAACGGGCGGCTTTCGCCTCCCGTTGTCTGAATTACTGCTTAGCGCGCTCTTCCAGCATCACGACTGCAGGCAGCGGTTTCCCTTCAACGAATTCCAGGAATGCGCCACCGCCGGTGGAGATGTAGGAAATTTTGTCAGCGATACCGAACAGATCGATGGCTGCCAGAGTGTCGCCGCCGCCAGCGATAGAGAAAGCGTCGCTATCGGCGATCGCGCGGGCGACAATTTCGGTGCCCTTACGGAAGTTAGGGAACTCGAATACGCCAACCGGGCCATTCCACAGAATGGTCTTGGCGTTCTTCAGGATAACGGCCAGACGCTCGGCAGAGACGTCGCCCATATCCAGAATTTGCTCGTTGTCCTGGATCTCGCTCGCCGGCTTCACGGTCGCGGTTGCGGTTTCGGAGAACTCGGTCGCTACGCGCACGTCGGTCGGCACCGGAATGTCGCAGGTTTCCAGCAGTTTCTGCGCGTTCGGGATCAGGTCAGGTTCGTACAGGGACTGGCCCACGTTGTTGCCCTGCGCCGCCACGAAGGTGTTGGCGATGCCGCCGCCGACGATCAGCTGATCGGCGATTTTGGACAGGGAATCCAGCACGGTCAGTTTGGTGGAGACTTTAGAACCGCCCACGATGGCGACCATCGGACGGGCCGGGTTGCCCAGCGCTTTGCCCAGCGCTTCCAGTTCGGCGGACAGCAGCGGGCCGGCACAGGCGACAGGCGCGAACTTGCCCACGCCGTGGGTGGAAGCCTGCGCGCGGTGCGCGGTGCCGAATGCATCCATCACGTACACGTCGCACAGCGCCGCGTATTTCTTGGACAGGGTTTCGTCGTCTTTCTTCTCGCCCTTGTTGAAGCGGACGTTTTCCAGCACCACCAGTTCGCCTTCGGCGACGTCGACGCCATCCAGATAATCCTTCGCCAGACGCACTGGGGATTTCAGGTGGTCTTTCAGGTAGTTGACCACAGGCAGCAGGGAGAATTCTTCGTTGTACTCGCCTTCGGTAGGACGACCCAGGTGGGAGGTTACCATCACGCGGGCGCCTTGCTTCAGCGCAGCTTCGATAGTCGGCAGGGAAGCGCGGATACGCGCGTCGGAAGTCACTTTACCGTCTTTTACCGGCACGTTCAGATCGGAGCGGATCAGTACGCGTTTACCCGCCAGATCCAGATCGGTCATCTTAATTACAGACATGGTGAACCCTCTTTATTGAATCTCTATAAAATTGCCTGAGCAGCGCGCCAATCACGCCGGCGCCGCCGTACTAGAAACCGCTGGCGGCCATTGCCCGTGTTGTATCCAACATCCGATTGGCAAAGCCCCATTCATTGTCGCACCAGACCAAGGTCTTTATCAGGTGCTGCCCGCTGACCCGGGTCTGCGTACCGTCGACGATAGCGCTGTGCGGGTCATGGTTAAAATCGATCGAGACCAATGGTAATTCCGTGTAGTCAACTATACCACGAAATGATTCCCGTGCGGCCTTTTGCAACAGCTGGTTGACCTCCGCCACCTTCACCGCGGCGCTCACGCTGACGCTCAGATCGATAGCCGTCACGTTAATGGTCGGCACGCGCACCGAGATCGCCTCGAAGCGGTCGCAAAACTGCGGGAAGATGCGGGTGATGCCCGCGGCCAGCTTGGTATCGACCGGAATGATCGACTGGCTCGCCGCGCGGGTGCGCCGCAAATCCGCGTGATACGCGTCGATCACCGGCTGATCGTTCATCGCCGAGTGAATGGTGGTCACGGTGCCGGATTCGATGCTGTAGGCGTCGTCCAGCAGTTTGATCACCGGAATAATGCAGTTGGTGGTGCACGAGGCGTTGGACACGATGCGATGTTCCGCCAGCAGCGTCTGATGGTTGACGCCGAACACGATGGTGGCGTCCAGATCGTTGCCGCCCGGGTGGGCGAACAGCACTTTCTTCGCCCCCGCCGCCAGATGGGCTTCGCCATCCGCCCGGCTGCCGTACACGCCGCTGCAGTCCAGCACCACGTCGACGCCCAATTCGCCCCAGGGCAACTGCTCCACCGCCGGCTGATGCAACAGGCGAATCGCGTCGTCCCCGACGCTCAGCGTGTCGCACTCCTGCCGCACATCCCAGGCGAAGCGGCCGTGGCTGGAGTCGTACTTCAGCAGATGGGCCATGCCCTCGGCGTTCGCCAGCTCGTTGATCGCCACCACGGAGATTTCCGCCCGTCGTCCCGATTCGTACAGTGCGCGCAATACGCTGCGGCCGATGCGGCCAAAGCCGTTTATCGCTATGCGGATGGTCATGCTGCTCCTGAAAAAGGGCCGTCCACGCCGGGTTGGCTCACCGGCACCGGTCGGCGCTGACTGGTTGTCTCACTAACCCGCATAGAGTAGTGGATCGCACCGCCCGCTGTGAATCGCCGCGTTTGCATTATTCCCGCGCTTCAGCGGCTTTTCGCCGCCGTCACATCGGCGTTTCTGTCGAAGAGTGCCTCAACTGAAACGCTTCAGCTGAGCATAAACCAAAGTTTTGGCAAAAGGAACAGGTGCAACAGTCCCACAAGTAACGGAGGGGAGTTTTACGAGCATAAGATGATCTGGCGCACATTTTTGGCCTTAAGATCGCGGTGGATTTTCGCTTGCCGCCCCCGTTTCGCCGTAGTGCTCGCGGAAATAGTCGCGCAAAAATTCGACCGTCACCCGCACTTTCGCCGACGTTGCCAGCCGGGAAACGTATACCGCCCAGATGTTGGCCGGCTGATAATACTCCGGCAGGATGTGCACCAGCCGGCCGCTGTCGATGTTCTCTTTCACGTCCCAGGCGGAACGCAGCGCGACGCCCTGCCCGTCCAGGCACCACTGGTGCACGATTTCGCCGTGGTTCGACGCCAGCGCCCCCGTCACCTTCACCGTCTCTTCGCCGCCCGGCCCCTGCAGCCGCCACAGCCCGAACGGGTGATCGCGTTCCTTGATCACCAAACAAGTGCGGCCCGCCAGCTCAGCCGGATTTTTCGGCACGCCGTGGCGCTGCAGGTACGCCGGCGAAGCGCACAGGATGCGCTGATTGTCCGCCAGCTTGCGCGCAATCAAATTGGGGGCGATATCGTCGCCGATGCGGATATCCAGATCGAATCCTTCGCTGACCAGATCCACCAGCCGATCGGACACGTCGAGCCGCAGCTCCAGCTGCGGGTACTGCCGCGCCAGCGCCGACAGCGCCGGTGCCACGAAACGCCGGCCGAAGCCGAAGCTGCTGACCACGCGCAGCATGCCCTGCGGCGCCTGGCGCACCTCGGACAGTTCGTCCATCATCTGATCGACATCGTTGAGAATGCGCTGCGCCCATTCGTAGATGCGTTCGCCGTCTTCGGTGATCGCCACCCGCCGCGTGGTGCGGTGCAGCAACGACACGTCCAGCGCCTTCTCCAACAGCGCGATGCGCTTGCTGATAAAGGCAGGCGAAACGCCCAGCTCTTCGGCGGCGGCGGCGAACCCGGCGCGACGCGCCACCAGCACGAACACCCGCAGGTCACTCAGGATCGGCATATTGTTCATGATTCGTGTTTTATGTTTCACCGTTTTCGCGATTGATTAACAGTTAGTCAATTATAGGATAAGAGTGTTGTCAATCTCCCCTACCTACAAATGAGACCTCTGTATGAGCAAAACTTACAAGATTGCCGCTATCCCCGGGGACGGTATCGGACGGGAAGTGTTGCCGGAAGGCATACGGGTATTGCAGGCGGCGGCGGCGCGCTGGGATCTGTCGTTGGAATTCGACACCTTCGAGTGGGCCAGCTGCGACTACTACCAGCACCACGGCCAGATGATGCCGGACGATTGGTTTGAGCAGCTCAAGGGCTTCGACGCCATCTATTTCGGCGCCGTCGGCTGGCCGGACACGGTGCCCGATCATATCTCGCTGTGGGGTTCGCTGCTGAAATTCCGGCGCGACTTCGAACAGTACGTCAACCTGCGTCCGGTGCGGCTGTTTCCCGGCGTGCCCTGCCCGCTGGCGAACAAGCAGCCGGGCGATATCGATTTCTACGTGGTGCGCGAAAATACCGAAGGGGAATACTCCTCGCTCGGCGGACGGATGTTCGAAGGCACCGAACGCGAGATGGTGATCCAGGAGTCGGTGTTCACCCGTCAGGGCGTGGACCGCATCCTCAAGTACGCCTTTGAGCTGGCGCAGCAGCGCCCGCGCAAGCGTCTGACCGCCGCCACCAAGTCCAACGGCATGGCCATCAGCATGCCGTACTGGGATGAGCGCGTGGCGGAGATGGCGCGCCAATACCCTGATATCGCCTGGGATAAACAGCACATCGATATTCTGTGCGCGCGCTTCGTGCTGAACCCCGAACGCTTCGACGTGGTGGTGGCTTCCAACCTGTTCGGCGATATTTTGTCGGATCTCGGCCCGGCCTGTACCGGCACCATCGGCATCGCGCCGTCGGCCAACCTGAACCCGGAACGCAACTTCCCGTCGCTGTTCGAGCCGGTACACGGCTCGGCGCCGGACATTTTCGGCAAGAACATCGCCAACCCGATCGCCATGATCTGGAGCGGCGCGATGATGCTGGATTTCCTCGGCGACGGCGATGCCCGCTACCGCCAGGCGCACGACGGCATCCTGCAGGCGATTGAGCGCATTATCGCCGACGGGCCGCGCACGCCGGACATGCGCGGCGACGCCTCCACCCAGCAAGTCGGCCAGGCGATCGCCGCCCTGCTGCAACGCTAAACGCCGTTGATTTTCCTGCGCAGGGCGCCCTTTCGCGCCCTGCTTTGCCACGTCCGTTTTTCCGCTTCGATCGCCGCCGCAAATCCACTGAAAATCACCGCAGAAAGCACGCCAATACCCCGGTCAAGATCACAACAAATTGTTTACATACTGTGTTTTATCCTTTTACAGATGCCCCAATTGTGGCCCTCCTGTAATTTGTGCACACTCAAAAATGTTAATGAAGAGTAAACATTTCCGGTGGCGTTCTGTCGGGGCGTTTGCTCCTCGCGGTGTAACAAAACAAAGGGTTCAAACCAACAAGGCCCGGGCGCACCCTACGCTTCGCGCACCGGCCCACCACCGATAACAGGAGTTCACTCCCATGCAGAGCACCCCTAAAAAGGATGTCACGCTCATCGCCATCAGCCTGTGCAGTATTGCGCTGATCGCCATTTGCCTGATGCTCTTTCCGGCTCAATCCGCGCTTATCGCCAACACCATTTTCAACGGCGTCACCCGGCTGTTCGGTTCAACCATTCAAATCCTGGTGCTGATCGCCCTGCTGGTGGTGCTGTATCTGGCGTTGAGCAAATACGGCAACATCCGCCTCGGCGAAGGCAAACCGCAATACTCCACGCTGGCCTGGCTGTTCATGTTCATCTGCGCCGGCCTGGGCTCGTCCACCCTGTACTGGGGGGTGATGGAATGGGCGTATTACTACCAAACGCCGGGGCTGAACATCGCGCCGCGCACCCCAAAGGCGCTGGAATACAGCATCAGCTACTCCTTCTTCCACTGGGGCCTGAGCGCCTGGGCGACCTACGCCCTCGCCTCGCTGATCATGGCCTACCACTTCCACGTGCGTAAGAACAAAGGGCTCAGCCTGTCGGGGATCATTGCCGCCATCACCGGCGTGCGTGCCAACGGTCCGATCGGGCGGATGGTGGATCTGATTTTCCTGGTCGCCACCGTCGGCGCCCTCACCATTTCGCTGGTGCTGACGGCCTCCACCTTTACCCGCGGGCTGACGGCATTGACCGGCATCCCGGATAACTTCACGGTACAGGCGACGGTGATCCTGCTGGCGGCAGTGATCTTCTGTCTCAGCTCTTACATCGGCATCGACGGCGGCATGCAGCGCCTGAGCAAAATGGTCGGCTGGGGCGCCTTCGCCTTCGCCGGGCTGGTGCTGCTGGTCGGCCCCACCGAGTTCACCATCAACAACACCATCAACGCCATCGGCCTGACGGCGCAAAACTTCCTGCAGATGAGCCTGTTCACCGACCCGATGGGCGACGGCAGCTTCAGCCGCAGCTGGACGGTGTTCTACTGGCTGTGGTGGATCTCCTATACCCCGGGCGTGGCGATGTTCGTCACCCGCGTCTCGCGCGGCCGCAAGATTAAAGAGGTGATCTGGGCGTTGCTGCTCGGCAGCACCCTCGGCTGCTGGTTCTTCTTCGGCTCGCTGGAAAGTTACGCCATGCACCAGTTCATCAGCGGGCAGCTCAACGTGCCGGAGATCCTCAGCACTCAGGGCGGCGAAACCGCCGTGCAGATGCTGCTGACGGCGCTGCCGCTCGGCAAGCTGTTCCTGGCCGCCTATCTGTTCATCATGATCATTTTCCTGGCCTCGCACATGGACGCCGTGGCCTACACCATGGCCGCCACCAGCACCCGCAACCTGCAGGAAGGGCAAGATCCCAGCCCGATGCTGCGCCTGTTCTGGTGCGTGGTAATCACCCTGATCCCGCTGTCGATCCTGTTTACCGGCGCCTCGCTGGACACCATGAAAACCACGGTGATCCTGACCGCGCTGCCGTTCCTGCTGGTGCTGCTGGTGAAAACCTACGGCTTTGCCCGCTGGCTGAAACAGGACTACGCGGCCATCCCGGCGCACCTGATCGAAAGCAGCCCGCCGGCGCTGCCAGACGCGCCGCCGGCCGCCGAACTCTCCGCTCCATCGTCGTATCAACCGCGCCCTATGGCGAAATGACAATAAGAAAAGAGGAAGGTTAACTTATGAGCACTCTGATCCCTGAATTTACCTTACCGAAAGATTTCTGCGCCGACGCCCGCGAGGCTTACACCATTCCGGCCCGCTTTTATACCCACCAGGCGGCGTTCGAGCACGAAAAAGAGCAGGTGTTCGCCACCAGTTGGATCTGCGTGGCGCACCGCAGCGAGCTCGCCGAACCGAACGACTACATCACCCGTGAGATCATCGGTGAAAACATTCTGGTGGTGCGCGGCCGCGACAAAGTGCTGCGCGCCTTTTACAACGTCTGCCCGCACCGCGGCCACCAGCTGCTGGCGGGCGACGGCCGGGCGAAAAACGTCATCACCTGCCCTTACCACGCCTGGGCGTTCAAGCTGGACGGCGAGTTGGCGCACGCGCGCAACTGTGAAAACGTGCAGAACTTCGATAAAGAAAACTCGCACCTGATACCGGTGCGGGTCGAAGAATACGCCGGGTTTATTTACGTCAATATGGACTCGCAGGCCGGCACGGTGGAGGACCAACTGCCGGGCCTCGGCGCCAAAGTGCGCGAAGCCTGCCCGCAGGTCGACGATCTCAAGCTGGCGGCGCGCTTCGTCACCCGTACCCCGGCCAACTGGAAGAACATCGTCGACAACTACCTCGAGTGCTACCACTGTGGCCCGGCGCACCCCGGCTTCGCCGACTCGGTGCAGGTCGACCGCTACTGGCACACCCTGCACGGCAACTGGACGCTGCAGTTCGGCTACGCCCGCCCTTCCGAGCAGTCGTTCAAGTTTGAAGAGGGTAAAGAAGCCAGCTTCCACGGCATCTGGCTGTGGCCGTGCACCATGTTCAACATGCCGCCGCTGGAAGGCATGATGACGGTGATCTATGAGTTCCCGGTCGATGCGGAAACCACCCTGCAGCACTACGACATCTACTTCACCAACGCCGATTTGAGCGACGAACAGCTCAAACTGATCGACTGGTACCGCGACGTGTTCCGCCCGGAAGATTTGCGGCTGGTGGAGAGCGTGCAAAAAGGCCTCAAATCGCGCGGCTATCGCGGCCAGGGGCGCATCATGGCCGACGGCGCCGGCAGTGGCGTCAGCGAGCACGGCATCGCCCACTTCCACAACCTGCTGGCGCAGGTTTATCAACCCTGATGCGACGGGGCCCAAGGGCCCCTTCCCCTGACTTGTGAGGTTCTCGTGAATATTTCCGATCGGGCGCTATTCCGCCAACAGGCCTACATCAACGGCCAATGGCGCGACGCCGACAACCAGGAAACCCTGCCGGTGAGCGATCCCGCCACCGGCCAACTCATCGGCAGCGTGCCCAACATGGCGACGGCCGAAACCCAATCGGCGATCGACGCCGCCCAGCAGGCGCTGGAAGGCTGGCGCGCGCTGCCGGCGCAACAGCGCGCGCAGCTGCTGCGCCGCTGGTTCGAACTGATGCTGGAACACCAGCAGGATCTGGCCAGCCTGATGACGCTGGAACAAGGCAAACCGCTGGCGGAATCGCTGGGCGAAATCCGCTACGCCGCCTCCTTTATCGAATGGTTCGCCGAACAGGCCAAGCGCACCAATGGCGACATCATCCCCTCGCCGAGCAGCGATAAACGCCTGATGGTGCTGAAGCAGGGCATCGGCGTGTGCGCGGCGATCACGCCCTGGAACTTCCCGGCGGCGATGATCACCCGCAAGGCCGCGCCGGCGCTGGCGGCCGGCTGCACACTGGTGGTCAAACCCGCCAACGAAACCCCTTATTCGGCGCTGGCGATGGCCGAACTGGCCGAGCGCGCCGGCATTCCCGCCGGGGTGTTCAACGTAGTGACCGGCAACTCGCAGGCGATCGGCGCCGAGCTGACCCGCCACCCGCAGGTGCGCAAACTCAGCTTTACCGGCTCCACGCCGGTGGGCAGGCTGCTGATGCGCCAGAGCTCGGACACCATCAAGAAAGTGTCGCTGGAGCTGGGCGGCAACGCGCCGTTCATCGTGTTTGACGATGCGGACATCGATGCCGCGGTGGAAGGCGCGCTGATCGCCAAATACCGCAACGCCGGGCAGACCTGCGTCTGCGTCAACCGTTTCTACGTGCAGCGCGGCGTTTACCCGCAGTTCGCCGAGAAGTTTGTCGCCCGCGTGGCGGCGCTGCAGGTCGGCAACGGCTTCGAACCGGGCGTGCAAATAGGCCCGCTGATCAACCGCAAGGCGCGCGACAAGGTGCTGGAGCTGCTCGATGACGCGCAGAGCAAAGGCGCTCAGGTGCTGACTGGCGCCACGCCGCACGCGCTGGGCGGCAATTTCTTCACCCCGACGGTGCTGGGCAACGTGCAGCCCGGCTCGCTACTGCTGGAAGAAGAGATCTTCGGCCCGGTCGCGCCGCTGGTGATATTCGATGACGAAGCCGAGGCGATCCGCCAGGCCAACGACACCATCTACGGATTGGCCGCCTACTTCTACACCCGCGATGCGGCGCGCATCTGGCGCGTTTCGGAGCGGCTGGAGTACGGCATGGTCGGCATCAATACTGGGCTTATCTCCAACGAGGTGGCGCCGTTCGGCGGAGTGAAACAGTCAGGCCTGGGGCGTGAAGGCTCCGAATACGGCATCGAAGACTATCTGGAGCTCAAATACCTGTGCCAGGCGGTATAACTTTTTTATGCGCGGGGACGCCCGCGCTTTGGAGCCAATGAATGACCAGCTATCAGATGCTTGATGTTCGCGTCGTCGACATCGAAACCGTCACCGCACAGGTCAAGCGCTTTACCCTGGCGGATCCGCAAGGCCGGCCACTGCCCGCCTTCAGCGGCGGCAGCCACATCATCGTGCAAATGCTGGACGGCGAGCAGCGCTACAGCAACGCTTATTCGCTGCTCAGCTCACCGTTCGAGCTCGACCGTTACCAGATCGCCGTTCGGCGCGAGTCCCCTTCCAAAGGCGGTTCCGACTTCATGCACGATCGGCTGGCGATCGGCGATACGCTGACCATCAGCACCCCGAATAACCTGTTCGCGCTGGCGCCGGAGGCACAGCATCACGTGTTGATCGCCGGCGGCATCGGCATCACGCCGTTTATGGCCCATCTGCATGAGCTGCAACGCAGCGGCCAACGCTACCATCTGCACTACTGCTTCCACAGTGAAGAGCACAATGCCTTCCAGCAGCAGCTGACGCAAGCGCCGTTCGCAGACAACGTCAGTTGCCATATCTCCAGCCTTGGCGGCCGGTTGGATCTGGCGCGCACGCTGGCCGACGTGGAACCCGGCGCCCATATCTATGTCTGCGGCCCGGCGGCGCTGAACGAAGCGGTCTACCGGATCGCCGCCGAACGGGGTATCGACGCCGCGCGTTTACACAGCGAAGCCTTTGCCGCCGAAGACACGGCGGGCGGCGCCTTTACGCTGGTGCTGGCCCGGTCGGGTATTGAACTTGAAGTGGCGGAAGACATGACCATCCTGCAGGCGCTGGAAAACAGCAAGGCGGCCAGGGTCGAGTGCCTGTGCCGCGAAGGCATTTGCGGCACCTGTGAAACCCGCATCGTCGAGGGGGAAGCCGACCACCGCGATCAGTATCTCAGCGACGAAGAACGCGCGGCGCAGCAAACCCTGTTGATTTGCTGCTCGCGCGCCAAAGGCAGCCGGCTGGTGCTGGATTTGTAAAAGGAGCGCCCGCATCGGCGGGCGTCCTGGTTAGGCTTTCGGGAATATCCACAGATGCTCGGCCGGCAGGGAGAGCCGGCACAGCGCCCGATCGCGCGCCTCATGCCCATAGGCGCGCACCACGAAGTCTTCGGCCACGGTGCGGAACAGGTATTCCCAGCGATCGCCAAGATACATGCTGGTCAACAACGGCAGCTCAAGCTGGTTGCCCTGCGGATCTTCGCCCAACTGCACGCGCTCCACGCGGATCACCGCCGTGCCCTCCTGCCCGACCTGCACGCCTGCGCCCGCTTTGCCCCACAGAGCCCAATCCTTGCCTTCGATGCGCGCCCTGTCGCCTTCCAGCGCGACAACCTTGCCCGGCAAGCGGTTGTTGCTGCCCATGAACTCGGCGGTGAACAGCGTGGTGGGCGAGCCGTACATCTCCTGCGGCGTGCCCTGCTGTTCGATTTTGCCGTTATTGAGCAGCAGGATGCGATCGGAAATGGCCATCGCCTCGTTCTGATCGTGGGTCACCATCAGCGCCGACAGACCGAGCTTGATGATCAGCTCGCGCAGGAATACCCGCGCTTCTTCGCGCAGCTTGGCGTCGAGATTGGACAGCGGCTCATCCAGCAGGATCACCGGCGGGTTGTAGACCAGCGCACGCCCGATCGCCACACGCTGCTGCTGGCCGCCGGAAAGCTGGTGCGGGTGCCGCTTGGCTAAATGCCCCAGCCCGAGCTGATCCAGCACCGCCTGTACCCGCTGGGCGATTTCCGCCGAGCCGGTCTTACGCAGCTTCAGCGGGTAAGCGACGTTCTCAAACACCGTTTTATGCGGCCACAGGGCGTAGGACTGAAACACCAACCCCAGGTTGCGCTCTTCGGCGGGAATTTCGCTGCGCGCGCTGCCGTTGTACACCGCGCTGTTGCCGATGACGATCCGCCCCTGGCTCGGTTTCTCCAGCCCGGCCACCGCCCGCAGCAGCGTGGTTTTGCCACTGCCCGACGGGCCCAGCAACGAGACCACTTCGCCCCGTTTCAGATCCATCGACACCCCTTTCAGCACCGGGTTGTCGCCATAGGTCAAATGCAGATTCTCTACCGAAAGTTCAATCATGTAATTTCACTCCAAAGCGCAAGGCGATCCCCAGCCCCAGCACCACCAGCAGAATATTGATGAACGACAGCGCGGCGACGATATCGATAGCGCCCGCGGCCCACAGAGAAACCAGCATCGAGCCGATGGTTTCCGTGCCCGGAGACAGCAGATACACCCCGGTGGAATATTCGCGTTCAAAAATCAGGAACATCAGCAGCCAGGAGCCGATCAGGCCATAGCGCGACAGCGGAATGGTGACGTGGCGGGTGATCTGGCCGCGGCTGGCGCCGGCGCTACGCGCCGCCTCTTCCAGCTCCGGCCCCACCTGCAGCAACGTGGAAGAGATCAGCCGCAGGCCGTAGGCCATCCATACTACGGTGTAGGCCAGCCAGACGCTGAAGATGGTGCTGCGCAGCGAACGCAGCCAGACAATCCAGTTAGCACGCAGCCACTCGGCCATCGGCAACGCCGACAGCCAGCCTTCCTTGAGCGATTTGTCCAGCCACATCGGCAGGAACAGGAACACCCACAGAAACGCCAAACCGGCCAGCAGCCCCGGCACCGCGCGCGGCACCAGCACGCTGTAGTCGAGGAAGCGCGTGGCGCCATCCGGCTTGCGGTGCATCGCGATGCCGATAAACAGGTAGCACGCCACCGCCAGTGCCCCGCCGATCACCCCGATCGCCATCGAGTTGACGATGGCGCGCAGCAGGTTGGGCTGCGCCCAGATGGTGCGAAAGGTGTTGATCGACAGTTCGTCCCAGACAGACACGCCCACGCCCCAGTTGGAGATAAAGGCGCGCAGCACCACGCCGATCAGCGGCACGCCGATGGTCACGGTCAGCCAGAACACCACCACCGCGCCGGCCACCCAGCGCCATTTACCCAGCGGCAGCGCGCGGGCCTGCGAGGCTTTGCCCTTGACGGTGACAAAGCGGTTGGCAGTGCGCATCAGCCGGCGCTGCAGCATCACCAACGGAATAGTGATGCAAATCAGCACCACCGCCACCGCCGCCATCAGATGGTAAGACGGCGTGCCCAGCTTGTTGGTCAACTGGTACAGGTAGGTCGCCAGCACCAGGTTGCCTTCCGGATCGCCCAGCACCAGCATCAGGCCGAACACTTCCAGCCCGAGGAAGAACAGCAGCACCCCGGCGTACAAGATAGACGGCCGCACCATCGGCAGACTGACGGCGGTCATCACCTGCAGCGGCGTGGCGCCGGCGGTGCGCGCCGCTTCTTCAACGTCGGAACCCACGCTGCGCAGCGCCGAGGAGATGTACAGGTAGGCGTGGGGCACGTGCGTCAATCCGGCTATCACCACGATGCTGGCCATTGAGTAGATGTTCCACGGCACGAAGCCCAGCAGCGCCTCCGCCCACAGCGAGAAGAAGCCTACCGGCCCCGCCGCCACCACGTAACCGAAACCCAGCACCATCGGCGACACGAAGATCGGCACCAGAATCAGCGGTTCGATGATTCGCCGCCCCGGCAGATCGGTGCGCACCATCAGGAAGGCCAAAATACCGCCGAGCGGGATGGCGATAATCACCAGGCCGAATGCCAGAATAAAGCCGCTTTTCAGCGCTTTGTAAAAATCCGGATCGGTAAAGATGAACTCGAAGGCCTCAAGGCTGAAGACCTTGGAAGGAGAGAAAAACGGTGCCGAGAGGAAGCTTTGAATGATGATAAACGACAGGGGGACATAGATAACCAGCGCGGTTATCAACACCACCAGGCCGCGCGGCAGGCTCTGCCACTTTCTGCGCCATGCTTGCATAAATGCTCCCTATGGTTGTAAACGACGACCAAAGGGCGCGCGCCTGTACGTCAGGCGCGCGTCCGAATGCAGTCCCTGTTATTTCGCCGCGGCGGCGCGCCATTGTTTGATGTAGTCGAGACGCTTGGCCGGCTGCAGATACTCCAGCAGGCTGTCGTCGACCGGGATCGGCTTGAGCGCGTTGCCCAGCAGCTTGGTCATGCCGTCGATGTCGTTCTTGCCTTCGACATCGTTGCGGATCGAAGGGATATCAGCCTGATTGGCGAGAATATTTTGCCCTTTCTCCGACAGCACGTAGTCGAACCACAGCTTGGCGGCGTTAGGGTTGCCGGCCTCTTTGCTGATGAAGCTCACGCGCGACAGCACCAGGGTATAGTCTTTCGGATAGACAATGCCGAGCGACGGGTCGCTCTTGGCGCGGGCCTCGGCGTACGAACCGAGGATATTGAAGCCGATCAGGTTTTCACCGGAGGAAACGCGTTCCATCATGGTGCCGGTGGAGGATTGCACCGCCAACCCGCCCTTGGCCACGTCGGCCAGCGTTTTGAAGTAGTTGGGATCGGCCTTGAAGTCCTGCACCGACAGCATGAAGCCAACGCCGGATTTTTCGATGTCGTAAGTGGTGACTTTCTTCTTGAATTTGTCCGTCTGGCCGGCGATCAGCTTGGCCAACGCCGCGTGCGAATCCGGCACATCGCCCTGCGGGATCAGGCGTTTGTTATAGATGAACACCACCGGCTCATAGGTGGTGCCATACACTTTATCTTGCCATACCGCCCATTTCGGCAGCTGAGCCCGCTCCGGAGAGGCATACTCCTGCGCGTAATCGCCCGCCAGTTTCAAAATGGTGTCCATCGACGAACTCCACACCAGGTCGCCGCTGGTGCCGCCGGCCGCCTGCTCGCTGATGAAGCGGTTATACAGTTCGGTGCTGTTCATGTCGTTGTATTCGACCTTGATGCCCGGATACAACGCCTCAAACCCCTGGATCAGCGGCGCCGCCGCCTTGGTGTCGGTGGTCGAGTAAATCACCACCTTGCCTTCTTTCTTCGCGCCGTCGACCAGTTTCTGATAGTCGGCGGGGTAGCCCGCCGGGAAGGCCGCATAGGCGGAAACGGAGCCCAGCAAGGTGATTGCCGCTACGGTCGCGCTGATTTTTTTCATCATCATCATCCATCCCCTGATCACATTTAATAAACCAAAAATTAACATATAGTTAATAACTGTGACGAGGCAACGGCGTTGCTTTGTTATCTTTCGGTTTTGTGAGGTTGGACGTTTTTCAGCCAATAAAAAAGCCCGGCAGCGCGGGCTTTACGGCACTTCCAGTCGCAAACTATTCGGCCAGGCGAGAACGCCGCAGCAGGCGAATTCGCTGTACGATGGCGACCCCCAGCAGGGTCAAGGTAAACCCCGCCAACTGCACCAGCGACAGCGCCTCGCCAAACAGCGCATAAGCCTGCAGCGCTGCCGCCGGCGGCACCAGCAGCATCAGCGCGGTAATGCGAGTCAAATCGCCGTGGCGCACCATCCAGATGAACAGCGCGGTGCCGCCCAGCGACAACACGCCGGCCGACCACAGCAGCGAGAACCACAGCGTCGGCGAATTGTCCCAGGCGCCGGAGCCCATCACGGCAGCCAACGCGCCGGTCACGATCGCCGCGCCGAGGTGCTGAATGGCGCCCGCCGCCCGCAGATCGGCCGCCGCCAGCGAAGACTTCTGCACCATGATGCCGATCGTCAGCGCGACGATGCTGCCAAACCCCATCAGGATCGGCAACAGCGCCATATTGCCGACATCAATGCCGGTCAGCCGGGGAGAAAGCACCAGCGCAACGCCGATAAAGCCGATCGCCAGCCCGGCCCAGGAGCGTAACCCTATCGATTTGCGCAGCACCAACGCGAAAATCAGCGCGGTGAACAGCGGCTGCAAGCCGCCGATCAGCGACATCACCCCGGCCGCCAGGCCGTTCGCTACCGCCCACCAGCTTGCAGCGAGATAAACGCCATTCATCAACATGCCGGTCAGCAGGTGCATCACGAACTGCCGCCCCTTGGGCCAGGCGCAGTGCAATGCCAGCAAAGCGAATACCGCGGCGGCGATCAAAAAGCGAAAGGTCAGGAAAAGGTTGGGATCGGCATGATCCGCCACCGCCCGCGCGGCAATAAAACCCGTCGACCAAATTAATATCAGGAAAAACGGCGCGATAAATGCCTTTCGCCGATCGCGTTTTTCACGCGGGGTTATTTCCATATCACTACCTGAAAGAATGCGGTTGATGAATAAAGGCATACTAACCAATTTAACACGGGCTTAACAGTGCCGAGCGGACGCCCAAGTTCAGATGGTGCACATAATTACCGGTGAATAATGAAGTTTCAATTTCATATAATTCATCAAGCTTATAATTAATTACGCTACGTTACGACAATGTAAATTAATTGCTACATCGAGTATAAATATTCCCCTCTTGGCGACATTGTCGGGATAATTCCCCTTTGCTAGCCTTTCTGAAGCCATTTAATTAACGGGACTGACTCATGGCCGAAATCACTGATTTTATGAAACTGGATATGCGTATTGGCGAAATTATTTCCGTGGAATATAACGACAAGGCGTTAAAACCCGCCTATAAGCTGCGCATTGATTTCGGCGAGGAAATTGGCATTAAAAACAGCTCGGCACAATTATGCGAAAACTATCAGGAAGATGACCTGCTTGGCAGAAAAGTCATCTCCGTCGTTAATTTCCCCGCCAGGCGGGTTGCCGGATTTAAATCCGAAGTGCTGGTTCTTGCCGCGGTCACTAGGGATCAAGGCACCGTCTTGCTGAAACCCGATTTCGACGTGGAGATAGGCAGCAAGATTTTATAACCGCCCCATCATTCGTGAGGCCACCGAGAAATGCGACAGTTATCTCTGCTTGATGAAGTTAAGAAGGCATACCAGGAACACCGTTCAGCCTTTATCCCCGGCGCTACCATGCAGGCAATCCTGCTGGCGCTGGGCGCGCGGCCGGAAGATTTCGCCAGGCTGCAGCAGGTCAGCGCCAATCTGGCGGACGATCCCACGCTGCCTTTCCGCAAGTCCAGAAACGGCCGTTTCTGTTTCGACTTCGATCGCGCCCGGATTGAGCGGCTGGAGTTCCAGCCTTTCGTGCTCTCGGTCGAGGAAGACTTCATCCGCTACGATTCGGGAAAGGTGCGCCATTTCCGCGGCATCAACGACGATCTGCAGTTGAATACGGCCTTTCAGGCGCTGATGAAATTCAAAGCCTACGTGATCGATGGCGTGGGCGTGACGCCGCGCCCCCGGCTTAATCAGAAGATCAACAAGTTCGTCTGCACCGTATTCAACCTGCGCACCGTCACCACGCCGCAGATGCTGGGCGAACCGGCGCTGGAAGGCGTGCACAGCGACGGCGTCGACCACACCATGACAACCTTCCTCGGCTGCGACAACATGACCGACGACAGCGCCAAGACCTTTATTCACGATATGCGCGAAACCAGCGGGATCAAATTCGATCGGGCCCGGCCCGAATGGATTTTGGGCGAAATACAGCATCGGCATTTCCTCGACACCCTGCTGATTGTCGACCACGAGCGCAAACACAGCCTCTCTCCGGTAAAAGCGCAGGACAAACGTAAGGATTCAACCCGCGATATGCTGATCTTTTTCACCCGCAAACCGGTCGAAGACGGCCACGTCTCTTTCGCGTATGACTCTTTCAAGCCGCATATCGAAATCCCGCTGTCGATAGACATGGTGGCGCGCGCGAGCTAACGCGCTGCCGGGCCGGCCGCCAGGATCCCTCTGTGCGGCCGGTTCACGCCAGGATAAACAGCTCTGGATTAATCAGGTTTTTGTCGCCGAATTATTATATCCTGCCGGACGAAAATTTTTGCGGGCGCTCGCTGCCCCACGCGCCAGCCCTCTGCAGGCGGCCCGTTTATTTCATGAATACAGGCAGTGCCATACCGTTATGACCAAGAGTTTATCCCCGAAAGACATTATCGCCCTGGGCTTTATGACCTTTGCCCTGTTTGTCGGCGCCGGCAACATCATTTTCCCGCCGCTGGTGGGGCTGCAGTCCGGCGAACATCTGTGGCCGGCCGCCCTCGGGTTTATGGTGACCGCCGTCGCCCTGCCGGTGATCGCCGTGATCGCGTTGGCGCGCGTCGGCGGCAGCATCAGCCTGCTTACCGGCCCCATCGGCCGCACCGCCGGCCTGCTGCTGGCGACCGTCTGCTATCTGGCGCTCGGCCCGCTGTTCGCCACGCCGCGAACCGCCAATGTCTCTTTCGCCCTCGGCATTGCGCCTTTCACCGGCGACGGCGCCCTGCCGCAGTTCATCTACAGCCTGCTGTTCTTTACCCTGGCGATGATTGTGTCGCTATATCCCGGACGGTTGCTCGATAACGTCGGCCATATTCTGGCGCCGCTGAAAATTCTGGCGCTGGCCGCGCTCGGCATCGCCGCCCTGATCTGGCCCGCAGGCGCGCCGCTCTCCGCCGTCGGCAGCTATCAGGCCTCGGCGTTTTCCACCGGCTTCGTACAGGGTTATCAAACCATGGACACGCTGTCGGCGCTGATGTTCGGTTCGATTATCGTTACCGCCGCCCGCTCGCGCGGCGTCAGCGACAGCGGGTTGCTGCTGCGTTATACGCTGTGGGCCAGCCTGATCGCCGGCGTCGGCCTGACGCTGGTCTATATCTGCATGTTCAAACTCGGCGCCGGCAGCGGCAGCCTGGTCGGCAGCGGTGCTCAGGATGGCGCTTCAATCCTGCACGCCTATGTACAGCACACCTTCGGCGATCTGGGCAGCGTCTTTATGGCGGTGCTGATGTTCATCGCCTGCCTGGTAACGGCGGTTGGCATGACCTGCGCCTGCGCAGACTTCTTCTCACGCTACCTGCCGCTCTCTTACCGCACGCTGGTGGTCATCCTCGCCCTCTTCGCCATGCTGGTTTCCAACATGGGGCTGGCCAATCTGATCCGCGTCTCGCTGCCGGTGCTGACGGCGATCTACCCGCCCTGCATCGCGCTGGTGTTGCTCAGCTTCAGCCAGAACCGCTGGCGCAGCGCCAGGCGCGTCTTTGCGCCAGTGATCGCCACCAGCCTGGTGTTTGGTCTGGCCGACGGCCTGAAGGCCTCCAGCTTCAGCGACCTGCTGCCCGCCTGGTTCGATAAGCTGCCGCTGGCCGAACAGGGGCTGGTCTGGCTGCAGCCTACGCTGCTGGTGCTGTTGCTGGCGGCGGCTTACGACCGTGTGCGCGGCGTCGAAAGCGCCAACGCCGCGTCGTAAGCGCGATTTCCGCCCATAAAAAAAGCCGGTCATCATGACCGGCTTTTTTATCGGCTGGCGCCAGGCCGCTTACTTCAGCAGCGCCTGCGCCTTCGCCACCACGTTGTCCACGGTGAAGCCGAACTCGGCGAACAGCTGCTCCGCCGGCGCCGACTCACCGAAGGTGGTCATGCCCACGATGGCGCC
>NZ_JBJNOJ010000012.1:0-249052 GCF_052166695.1 Serratia sp. CY76391 | reverse complement strand
GTCGGGTTGTGGTTGAGGTAGTCACGCCACAGGACTTCGGCGATGTCCGCCATGCCCATAGGGGCCCCCGGGTGGCCGGAATTTGCTTTTTGTACGGCGTCCATGCTGAGTGCGCGGATAGCGTTGGCAAGCTCTTTACGAGAAGACATAACGAAACTCCAGTGCGATTACAGTTGAGCGGCCAACATGTCTTCCAGCTTCTGCTGGTCGACGGCGAACAGGCGAATGCCTTCGGCGAGTTTTTCCACCGCCATGGCGTCCTGATTGTGCAGCCAGCGGAACTCCGCTTCGGCCAGCGGGGCAGGTTGGTGGAAGCCCTCGGTAGACGGGGTCAGCTTGCGTTCGACCGGCTGCTCGCTGTTTTTCAGCTGTTCCAGCAGGTTTGGCGCGATGGTCAGGCGATCGCAGCCGGCCAGCGCCAGAATTTGCTCAACCTTGCGGAAGCTGGCGCCCATGATCACCGTCTGGTAACGATGACGCTTGTAGTATTCATAGATGGTACGCACCGACTTCACGCCCGGATCCTGATCGGCGTCGTAGTCGGCGGCAGGCTGTTTAGCCTGGTACCAGTCATAGATGCGGCCGACGAACGGCGAGATCAGATACACGCCGGCTTCGGCGCAGGCGCGAGCCTGGGCGAAGGAGAACAGCAGCGTCAGGTTGGTGTTGATGCCTTCTTTTTCCAGCTCCTCGGCGGCTTTGATGCCTTCCCAGGTGGAAGCCAGTTTGATCAGGATGCGCGATTTGTCGATGCCTTGTTCTTGGTACATGGCGATCAGTTTGCGCGCTTTGGCGACGCACATGCCGCGGTCGAACGACAGGCGGGCGTCCACTTCGGTGGAGATGCGGCCCGGCACGCTTTTGAGGATCTCGACGCCGATATTGACCGCCAGCTTATCGCTGGCGTTGATCAGCTGGGTTTCCTTGCTGCCGCCCTGGCGGCGGGCATACTCCAACGCTTCGGTGATCAGCGCCTTGTACTGCGGCAGCGCGGCGGCTTTCAGGATCAGCGAAGGGTTGGTGGTGGCGTCCTGGGGTTCGAACTGGCGGATGGATTCGATATCGCCGCTGTCGGCGACCACCGTGGTCAGCTGCTTGAGTGCGTCTAATTGATTCATTGATAAGCTCCTTGACCAAGCTCAATGTAGGGAAATGAGAACCTTTTTCATCATAGGGGGAACACACTGCATCATCGGATCGAGAATGAAAATGCGCTTTTTCTGATTGTTGCGATGGATAATAACAATGAATGCCGAATAAACCCAGGCGGAGCGCGGCTTGCGCGCGACCGCCATCGAGACGGCAGGCGGTTTAACGCCGTCCGGCCGCGTTTTCGTAATAGCCGATCCGCTCGACTTTCGGCGCCGATCCTCCCCCTTCAAACTCCGATTCCAGCCAGGCATCGACGATGGTTTTCGCCAGTTCGGCACCGATGACCCGCGCGCCCAGCGTGATGATCTGAGCATCATTGCTTTTGCGCGCCCGCTGGGCGGAGTAGGTATCGTGACATTGCGCCGCACGAATGCCGGGCACTTTATTGGCCACGATGCTCATACCGATGCCGGTGCCGCACAGCAGGATGCCCCGCCGATGTTTTTCCTCCCGTATCGCCTGCGCGACGCGATAGGCGATATCGGGATAGATCCCCGTTTCTGCGGCGCGATCCGTCGTGTAGTCAATGACGGGGATGTCCCGTTGTTGCAGGTGGGCAACGATCAGATCTTTCAGTTCAATGGCGGCATCATCGGCGCCGATGGCGATAGGCAGCATAGCGGTCTCCTGATTGGTAACGAAAAGGGTGGCGATCCTTGGTGGCGCCACGTTCATTACCGTATCCCTGTTTAATCAAATGTTCAATCTGCGTTCTTTTGTTTTTTGCCTGGATTTTCAGTTTGCCACTGTAAAAGGTGATATCAGTCACTAAAAAAGGGCTTTTAATCGTTATTCACTCTAGTGGAGACGGGTATTTGAGCGATATCACACTTTGATAAGTTCACTGTGGGCAAATTGAATGCATGGCGTTAGTGTTCATTTGTTCTTTGTTTGTATTAATGATCAGAAAGGTTTCCCTACCAGAGGAGAGTGCTATGTGTCAGACCTGCATAACAGAGGCGAAAATGGCGGCCGGTATCCCCGAGATCATGAAGGCGGTTGTGGCGTACGCCCCGAAAGATTACCGCCTGGAACAGGTGCCGGTACCGAAGATCGGCCCGAAAGAGATCCTGGTGAAGATCGAGGCCTGCGGCATCTGCGCCGGTGATGTTAAAGCGTTCGAAGGGGCGCCCAGCTTCTGGGGCGATGAAAAACAACCGGCGTACATCAAGGCGCCGATGATCCCCGGCCACGAATTTATCGGCCATGTCGTGGGGTACGGTGAAGGCGTCGAGGGCTTCAATCTCGGCGATCGCGTGATATCAGAACAAATCGTTCCCTGCTGGCAATGCCGCTTCTGCAACCGCGGTCAGTATTGGATGTGCGAAAAGCATGACCTGTACGGTTTCCAGAAAAACGTCAATGGCGGCATGGCCGAGTACATGAAGTTCACCAAAGAGGCGATTAACTATCATGTGCCGGCCGACCTGCCGATCGAAAAAGCCATTCTGATCGAACCCTATGCTTGCTCCTTCCATGCGGTGCAACGCGCCAATATCAAACTGGGCGATGTCGTGGTGCTGGCCGGCGCCGGCACCCTGGGGCTGGGCATGATCGGGGCCATCAAAAAGTCCGGGCCCTCGAAGCTGGTGGTACTGGATCTGTCCGACGAGCGTCTGGCGCTGGCGAAGCGCTTCGGCGCGGATGTGACGCTGAACCCGACCCGTGACGACGTGCCCGCCGCGGTTAAAGCGATGACCGACGGCTACGGCTGCGACATCTACATCGAGGCGACCGGCGCACAGAAGTCCGTGGAACAGGGCCTGACGCTGATCCGCAAGCTCGGCACCTTCGTCGAATTTTCCGTGTTCAAGGATCCGGTGACCGTCGACTGGAGCATCATCAGCGACCGTAAGGAACTGGACGTGCTCGGTTCGCATCTCGGCCCTTACTGCTATCCGCTGGTGATCGAAGGCATCGCCAATGGCGATCTGCCGACCGAAGGCGTGGTGACGCATACGCTGCCGCTGGAACAGTTCGCCGAGGGCTTCGAGCTGATGAAGCGCGGCATCGGTTCAATCAAAGTGGTGCTTAATCCAAACCTCTGAAACCTGCGTCGTTCCTCGGGTGCGGGCGAGCCTGCGCCTCCATAATCACATGTGCTGGGGTGTTCTATGTTGCATGGACTGATTCATCGCATTGGTCTGTCACCGAAACTGCTGCTGGGCTATGCCGGCGTGTTGGTGTTCATGATGGGCGAAGGGCTGGAACAGGGCTGGCTGTCGCCTTATTTGATTGGCAAAGGGCTGAGCATTCAGGAATCGGCGCTGCTGTTCAGCGTTTATGGCTTTGCGGCCGCCATCGCCGCCTGGTTTTCCGGCGTGTTGGCGGAAATCTTTACCGCCCGGCGGGTGATGTTGGCCGGCCTGCTGCTGTTTCTGTTCGGTTCGGTGTGTTTTTTGACGTTCGGCCTGCCGAGCAACAACCTGGCGATCATGGTGCCGACCTATGCGCTGCGCGGCTTGGGTTATCCGTTGTTCGCCTACGGTTTTCTGGTGTGGGTGGCGTATGAGGCGCCGCCGGAAAGGCTGGGGTCGGCGGTGGGGATTTTCTGGTTCGTCTACAGCGGCGGGCTCAGCGTGCTGGGTGTGCTGTATTCCAGCATCATGCTGCCTTATCTCGGCGAGCTCCACACGCTGTGGAGTGCGCTGATTTTCGTCGTGCTGGGCGCGGTGATTGCGCTGATGCTCAATCGCGACGACGGCGCGGCACAGAGCAGCAACCGTGAAAAGGCGTCGCTGGGTTACGTCTTGAAGGGCATCACCATCGCGTTTGAAAACCCGAAGATCGGCCTGGGCGGCATCGTGCGCACCATTAATACCTCCGCGGCATACGGCTTCGTCGTATTCATGCCCATGTACATGATGGATATGGGGTTCACCCGCACGCATTGGCTGCAGATGTACGCCGCGCTGTGGACGGTCAACATCATTTTCAACCTGATTTTCGGCGTGATCAGCGACGGGCTCGGCTGGCGCAATGTGGTGATGTGGTTTGGCTGCGTCGGCTGTGCCTTGACCACGCTGATGTTCTACTACGTGCCGCAATTCTTCGGCGCCAACTACCTGTTGACCGTTTGCGCCGCCGGGTTGTTCGGCGCCTGCCTGGCGGCGTTCGTGCCGCTGTCGGCCATCATGCCGTCGCTGGCGCCGGACAATAAGGGCGCGGCGATGTCGATTCTCAATCTGGGCGCCGGCCTTAGCACCTTTGTCGGCCCGGCGGTGGTGGGGCTGTTTATCGGCAGCCTCGGCACCGTTGGCGTGATCTGGATCTTTACCGGTTTGTACCTGTTCAGCGGTGTGCTGATGAAATTTGTCACGCTGCCGAAAGAAAGCGCGACGGCGCAGGAAGAACGCGGCGCGAGTTTGGCGAAAATATCCTGACCGAGGGTGAAGTTCACAGTTTTAAGGGGAAATTTATGATTAATCATCAAACTACGGCGCCGCGCGAGCTCTCGCTGCAGGGCAAGGTGGCGCTGATTACCGGCGGCGCTGCGGGGATCGGTCTCGCTATTGCCGAACGCTATCTGCAAAACGGCGCGCGCGTGGCGCTGCTCGATCGGGCGCCGCAGGTTGCGGAAGTGGCGCGACAGCTGGACGCCGAGGCGGCGGTGGGCGTCGTGGCCGACGTCACCGATGCCGCGTCGGTGGAGCGGGCGATAGCGCAGATTGAGGCGCATTTCGGGCGGCTGGACGTGCTGGTCAACAGCGCCGGCATCGTCGCGCTGCATCCGGCCGAGGAGCTGCCGGAAACGGCGTGGGATGCAACCCTGGCGGTCAATCTGAAAGGCGTGTTTCTTACCTGCCAGGCGGTGGGGCGCCGTTTCATTCGCCAGCGCGGCGGCAGCATCATCAATCTCGCCTCGCAGGCCGGGGTGGTGGCTTTGCCTAATCATTTGGCCTATTGCGCCAGCAAGGCGGGCGTAATCGGTCTGACCCAGGTGTTGGCGCTGGAGTGGGGGCCGCACAACGTGCGGGTCAACGCCATTTCGCCCACCGTGGTTTTGACGGAGCTGGGCCGTAAGGCCTGGTCAGGCGAGGTGGCGGAACAAATGAAGCAGAAAATCCCGCTGCGGCGTTTCGCCGAGCCGCAAGATATCGCCGCCAGCGCCCTGTTTTTGGCCGGCGACGCGGCGGCGATGATCACCGGCGCCAACCTGGTGGTCGACGGCGGTTACACCATTCAATAATTTCTTATTCAGGCGACAGAGAGGCCGCGATGAACAGAATCATTAACGATCCCGATCACGTAGTAGAAGACGCCATTCAGGGCTACAGGCTGGCCCACCCGAACTATTATGCCGCCACCGACAATGCGCGGGTGTTGAAATATCCGCCTGCGCCGATCGCCGGCAAAGTGGGCATCGTCACCGGCGGCGGTTCCGGCCACGAGCCGGCGTTCCTGGGGTATGTCGGCAAAAACATGCTGGATGCCGTCGCGATTGGCGAGATTTTCTCATCGCCTACGGCGGGGGCTTTTCTCGACGCCTTCAAGGCGGCGGACAGCGGTGCGGGCGTCGCTTGCCTGTACGGCAACTACGCCGGCGACAACATGAACGTCAAGATGGCGATCAAGAAGGCCACGGCGGCCGGCATACGGGTGAAAACCGTGGTGGCCAACGATGACGTCGCCTCGGCGCCGGCCAGTGAGATCGATAAACGGCGCGGCGTGGCCGGCGAAATTCTGATGTGGAAGGTCGGCGCGGCGGCGGCGGCCAAGGGATACGATCTGGATGGCGTGATCGGCGCGGCGCAAAAGGCCATCGACCGGTGTCGTTCGATCGGCGTCGGCCTCAGTTCCTGCACCATTCCCGCGGTCGGCAAACCCAATTTTCATATCGAAGACGGCAAGATGGAGATCGGCATCGGCCATCACGGCGAGCCGGGCATAGAGGTATCGCCGATCCAATCGGCGTCGGCGATGGCCGGCACCATGCTCGATTTCGTGCTCAACGACATGCCGCTGGAACAGGGGCAGGAGGTGGCGTTGCTGATCTCCGGGCTTGGCGCCACGCCGGTGATGGAGCTGTATATCTATTATGCCGAAATAGAGCGTCGGTTGACGGCGAAAGGCGTGCGGGTGCACCGGCGCTACGTCGGCAATTACTTCACGTCGCTGGAAATGATGGGCGTGACGCTGACGCTGATGACGCTGGATGACGAACTGAAAACGCTGCTGGACATGCCGGCGCAATCTTTAGGCTTAACCCAGGTGGAGTGAATCATGACGGAACAAATTTCAACCCGGTACGGCAGTGAGATCGTTACGGGGCTGATAGAAACCATTGTCAGCAACCGCGAATACCTGAGCGAAATCGACGGCGCCATCGGCGACGGTGACCACGGCATTAATATGTCGAAGGGATTCGCGATGTGCGGCGATGCCATTCGCGGCCGCGAGCTCACGCTGGCGCAGGCGTTCGATGCGGTATCGGATGCGCTGATGGAGGGCATCGGCGGTTCGATGGGGCCGCTGTACGGCAGCCTGTTCATGGGCATGGCGGAGAGCGTCCGTGAGCGCAGCGTGCTGGACAAGCAGGCATTTTTGGCGATGTTGCACGGCGGGTTGCGCGAACTGCAGGACATCAGCAGCGCGGGCGTGGGCGACAAGTGTCTGATGGATACGCTGATACCGGCGGTGGCGGCATTTGAGCAGGCGGTGGGGCGCGGTGACGACTTCGCCGCTGCGCTGGAACAAATGAAAATCGCCGCAGAGCGCGGGCGGGACTCCACCCGCGAGCTGGTGGCGAAAATCGGCCGTGCCAGCCGTCTGGGCGAGCGTTCGCGCGGCGTACTGGACGCCGGCGCGGTATCTTGCTGCCTGCTCTTGACCCGATTGGCGGACGAGGTGGAGCAACGACTGAATACCGTTGCCGCCTGAACGCGTTATACTAGCGGGCATTCAGCCTTGTCGGAGGGGCGTGTATCGTCCCTCCGCCATCATCAACCGGCCTGCCGTGGGGAAACGTCTAACGGATGGAAAAACAAACTGTGTCCCAGGATAACGAACTGCTGACCGAAATCGCCGTTGCTTATTATCAGGATGAGATCACGCAGGAAGAGATCGCCAAAAAGTTCGGCATCTCACGGATCAAAGTCGGCCGTTTGCTCAAGCGCGCCAAGGAAGAAGGCATCGTCGAGATCAACGTGCGTTATCACCCGGTATTCAGCACCCGGCTGGAACAGCAGATGATGGAACGTTTTCCCATCAGCCGCGCGTTGATCGCGCTCGACCATCAGGACGAAGAGGAACAGCGTCGGCAGGTGGCGGCGCTGGTATCCAATTATCTGGCGATGTCGCTGAAAGACGATATGGTGTTGGCGGTCGGCCAGGGACGCAACGTGGCGGCGATCGCCGATCATGTCGGCAGTGTGGCGGAACGCAACTGCAAGTTCATCTGCGGCATCGGCGGCACCCACCGTCCGGGCGACGCGATCAACGCCGACCATATCAGCCGGCGTCTGGCGAAGAAGTTCGGCGGCAGCAGCGAGACGCTCTATGCGCCGGCCTACGTCGAAAATCGCGCGCTGAAAGACGCCTTCATGCAGAACGGCACGATTAAGGAAACGCTGGATCGTGCGCGTAAGGCCGATGTGGCGTTAGTCGGCATTGGCGACATGAATGAAAACAGTTATATGGTGAAGTTGGGGTGGTTTACGCCGCACGAGATTATCGACGCCAGCCTCAATCAGGGCGTGATCGGCGACATTGCCGGCTATGACTTTTTCAATGCTCAGGGGCAGCATGTCGACACGGTGATGAATGACAGAGTGATCGGGCTGAGCATTGATGAGCTGCGCAAAATCCCTTGCGTGATCGCCATTGCTTCCGAGAATACCAAGGCGTTGGCGATTTTGGGCGCTTTGCGCACCGGCGCCATCGACATTATCGCCACCAGCGCGCTCAATGTGCGCACTATCCTCAACATGTCGCAATAGCGGCACCTGCAAAAAAGGGTTCAGCGCCAGGCTGAACCCTCAACGATCTCCTTATTTGACCGATTATTTGCTCAGGTTGACGTCGATCGCCTGATAGAAGGCGTTAGCGGTGTCGGCTATGTCCCACACGGCAAGGATCACGTGCGAACCGCTGCGATCTGCCGGTATGTTGCACTGGTGGGTGACCTGTGCGGCAGGGATGGCGCCGCCGTCGTTGAACTGGCAGAACGGCGTCAGGTCAAAGGAAGCGCGGGTCAGCGGCTGCGAAGCGTCCCAGTTCGGCTTGGTGATGAAATAGCGCCAGCTGGTGGTGCTGTGACGCGCGGTCAGCTTCCAGGTAAAGGAGTTCGGGCCGGTTTTCAGGTTGAGCTTGTTCCAGCGCGTCGGCGTTTGCTGATCCAGTTCGAAGAAGGTGGACTTGTCGGCGCTGGCGATATGGCCGTCAGCCGGGCCGGCCTGCGGGAAGCCTTTCAGGCCTTCGACGCTCTGCGGTTCATACTGCACGCTGCCGCACTGCGTGTTGAGCTGCAGTTTGCACTGATAGGCGCGGCTGGCCGGCGATTCGACATAACCGTGAGCATTCGCCTGTTGTGAAACGCCGAACATGGCCGCGCTCAGCAGGCCCAGAGAGAGCAGGGTACGGGAAGTTTTGTTCATAAGTCACTCCTGACTGAAATTATGTTGTAAGTTGAGCGTATTTCACCGACAAAATGAGAGACTAATAACGCAATTGGAAATAACCATTTCTGTCGGCTTGTTTTATTTTTACCATTCTGGTTTGGCCGTAGATCGGAATGTTTTACCGACTATTAACGAAAAATATTATGATGACAATCTTTGATCGTTAGGCCGAATTTATTTAACTGTCACAGTGCAAAAGCACGGCGCTATGATGAAATTTATATCAAGTAGTGATGAATAGTATTTAAGATAGCGCTCTCATTTATGAAGTATATTGCTTGTTGCGTTGAGTACCCTTGTTTGATTTGATCGATTTTTGTGCGCCACCACCTTGGGAATTTAGTGTCATTTTTCTTATTTTATTTTAAAGAGGAATTTGTATGACTAGATTATCCCTGGACGCGATTAAAATAATCAGCACCATCAAGAACACCGGATCTTTCTCTATGGCGGCGGAGGCGCTGCATAAAACGCCTTCGGCGATCTCTTATCGGGTTTCCAATATTGAAAGCAAACTCTGCGTGAAACTTTTTCATCGCAATGGCCCCATGATTACCCTGACGGATGAAGGGGAATTTCTCCTGCAGGAAGGCAGTTGGATTTTAAATGCGGTGCAGGATCTGGAAAGCCGGGTGCGCAACATCCCCAAGCTGGACAATAATATCCGCCTGGCGGTAGACACCTTCTTCCCGCTGGAAACGCTGACGCAGGATATCCGCGACTATATTCAACATTGCCCGAACGCCAATATCTCGGTGCAGCGGGAAGCGTTGAACGGCACCTGGGATGCGCTGAAGAACAACCGGGCGGATCTGATCATCGCCATCGGCCAAATTCCCGACAGCGTGCAGGCCAAAACCCTGATGCTCGGCAAGCTCAACTTTGTGCTGTGCGTATCGCCTTCGCACCCGTTCGCGGCGCAGAGAAAGCCGGTATGCAAGAAGCAGCGGTTGAACGACATCGTGGTGGTGATCGCCGACAGCAGCCATGAGCTGCCCAAGCGCAATCACGGCACGCTGCCCTTGCAGCGTCAACTGGTGGTATGCGACGTGGAAAGCAACCTGGCGCTGCTCAAACGCGGCATCGGCCACGCTTTTCTGCCGCCTGCGCTGATCGAAAAGGAACTGGCCAGCGGCGAACTGGTGACGGTGCCGGTGGAGATGCAAAAGGGCGACGAAATGATTTGGCTGGCGTGGCATCCGGCCAGCAAGGGCGCCGGGTTTAACTGGTGGCATGAGCGGCTGACGCGCAAAAGCGATGTCTACAGCCTGATGGGCCGCGAAGTGGTGCGGGATGGCGGTTATCCATGGTGCCACAACTGAAGGAATAGAGACGAAGGGACGCGAAAATCAAACGGTTAACTCAATGAAAACCCCGCAGCATTCGGCTACGGGGTTTTTTTATGGTTTACGCTACGCGGCCCACCTTCAGCCAGGCGCTGTCTGAACCCGGCGCAGAGGTGATGTAACCCCATTTGGTCTGCCAGACGTAACCCTGGTAGGACACCAGCGCGCCCTGTGCGTAAGTGGTGCCCGGCACATAAGCCGGCGCGGTCATGATAGGCAGGTTGCCGGGGCCGACGCCGGTGTAGCGCAGCCCGGTGCCCATATCCAGTTGGCTGTCGTCGTAGTCCGCGGCGTTGAAATAGCGATCCAGCGCGGCCAGCAGATCGCCGTTGCGGTTGTCTTGCCCCAGATGCCAGAACATCACGCCGCCCAGCTGCTGCTGCTTGATGTACTTCGCTTTGTATTTGAAGCTCTCGGCATCGTCATAGGTGACGAACAGCCCGTTCTGCGCATGATACAGATAAGGGGTTTTGGTCTTGTCGTTCCACAACCGCTGATAGCCGTAGTTGCCCTGCAGCATCTGCTCCAACTGGCGATAGGAGGCGATGCGCGGATCCTTGTCGCGCACGCACTCTTCGCAGCCCACCAGCCAGTAGTCGGTGCTCGGATACGGATCTTCGCCCGGCGTGCTGTGGCTGCTGTATTGCCCACCGTTGCCACCGCTGACGCCCTTGAAGGCGCGGCCGTAGAAGGGCACGCCCATGACGATTTTGGCGCTCGGCACGCCTTCCATCATCAGGTGCTGCTGCACGGCGGCGTCGACCGTCAGGCTGAACGGGCTGGGGAAGGCGCGGGTCAGCTCTTCCCAGCTCCAGCCCAGGTTGGCTTCGCGCAGCGCGTTGTAGAAGGTCGGCCCGGCCGCATCGCCGAACAGCGCCGCCTGGTGGTTGGTTACCTTCTCCCAGGGGCCGGCCAGATCGTAGGTCATCAGGTTGATGTAATCGAGCGGCGCGACGATCTGCGCCAGCTTGCTGTAATAGCGCGACAGGAAGAAGGCGCCGCCGGCGCCGGCGATGGTCAACTGATACGGCAACGCCTGGCGGCCGTCCGTGATGGTTTGCTGGTTCAGCAAGGTGCGGATCTCCTGCAGCGCGGCGATGAAACCGTCCACTTCTGCCGCCTGCGGATACTCCCAGTCGATGTCCACGCCGTCGAAGCCGTAATCCTTCATGATGCGCACGCAGGATTGGGCGAACTTGGCGCGCGACGCCGGGGTTTTCACCGCGTTGACGTAGTTGGCGTGCGAGACGCCCAGATCGTTGGAGTAGTACCAGCCGCCGATGGAGAACATGATGCGCAGGCTGGGGTTATGCGCTTTGAGCGCGGTCAAACGGTTGACCACATCGCGCGCCTTGGCGTCGTTGGTGGCCGGATCCCAGGCGCATTCCAGGTTGCTGTTGATATCCAGGAACGAGAAGTTGATGTGCGTCAGCTGTTTGGCTTTGGCCGGCGTAATGTTGGAAACCGGGAACGGCACGATAGAGGTATCGGACTCGGTGTAATTATTGATTTGGTTGGTTGGAATAAAATAATACCCAATAACGGCTTTGCGTGTGGACATAGTATTTCTCCAGAGTGGATGTTTTTATGATGGGGAAGTATTTCCCACCGCCATTAATGTTTATTTTTCGTAAAAACAAAAGTCGAAATAAATCACCATAAGAATGAATTTTTTATTCACTGCCGCCTGTCTTGGCGTTTATGTGTTGTGCCAACGTTCAGCGTGAATGAATTCGACCATAGGGCCTGTATTTATTCATTTGCTTTGTAATAGCATCCTTAACTAGATTCTGATTATCCGATGTCCCACCGGCCGTGATTGGCATTTAATTAAAAATAAAAAGGAGATGAGCTATGTCCAGCATAGAGCCTGACGCTGTTGGCTTAATAGTCCAGCGAGTATGTGAATATCTTCAGCCGGTATTGAACGCCATTCTGGCCGGCGTGATGGCGCTATTACATGGCGCCTACCGCAACGTGGGCATTCGGCGACGCTTATTGAATGCGGCGATGTGCGCGTTATTGGCCTGGACGGTGCGCGATGCGCTGGCGTTGATGGGCCTGGAATTAAAGTGGGCGAATTTGGCCAGCGTACTGATTGGTTTTATGGGGGCGGATTACATCAACGCCTTAATTAAAAAATTCATCGGCAAAAAAACGGGGTTTAAAAATGTTAAATGACATCGAAGAGATTCGCTTTACCGCCCGCAGCGAAGAGAATCTGCGCGGCGTGCACCCGGATCTGGTGCGCGTTATTCGCCTGGCGCTGCGTTATTCGCTGGTGCCGTTTTCCGTCAGCGAGGGGCTGCGCAGCATGGCGCGCCAGCGGGAAATGGTGCGCGCCGGCAACAGCCAAACGCTGCGCAGCCGCCACCTGACCGGGCACGCGGTGGACGTGGTGGCGATGCCGGCGGGCGTGGTCTCCTGGGAGTGGGATTACTACGCGCAAATTGCGGTGGCGGTGCGGCGCGCGGCGCGTGAATGCGGCATCAACGTCGAATGGGGCGGCGAATGGAAGACCCTCAAGGACGGCCCGCACTTCCAGCTGCCGTTTCGGGACTATCCGGCATGAGTGGCTGGCTGCAGAAACTGATGCAGGGCGGGTTGCTGCTGCTGTTGCTGGCGGCCATCTGCCTCGGCGGCTACAGCACGTTGCTGTCGCACCAGTTGGCGTCCGCGCGGCAACAGGCGGCGGAATTGCAAAAAAGCCTGGCGCAGCAGGCGGGGCTGATCGCCACCCTGCAGACCCAGGATGCGCAAAATCGTGCGCTGATGGCGGCGCAGCAGCGGCAGGAACAGCAGCTGCGCCAGCAACACGAGGCTTATCAGAGGAAATACCGTGAAGCGATTAAAAACGATCCCTGCGCCGCTCAGCCTCTGCCTGGCGCTGTGTTTGAGCTCCTGCGCCCGGCCGCCGGCGCCGCAGGCCGTGCCGCTGTTGCCCCCTGAGTCGGTGTTCGCGCCCTGTGAGCAGCCGCAACTGCAGGGGGAGACCTGGGGCGATGCGGTGAGCTATGCCCTGGCGTTACAAACCTCGTTACACATTTGCGCCGGCCAGGTGGAGACGCTCAACGCCTGGCGCGCCACGCTGCCGCCGCGCTGACGGCGGCGTTTCTCTGCTCGTCCCGCAGGCCTTCTTTTTTTACTTTTAAAACGCTCTTTCGACCAAGGTTATGGCGCGCTTCAAAGTTTGTGATGTTTCTCTCACTATACTTCAAGGCTGTGCCCTGTCATTGTAATTGGGCGCCATGGCCCACGGCAGGGCGCAGCCTCAAAGCCTTACCTCAACATAAAAGCAAAAAACAAAGGAATCCATAATGGACGAACAGCTCAAACAGAGTGCCCTTGATTTCCATCAGTTTCCTGTCCCAGGGAAGATCCAGGTTTCCCCTACCAAACCGTTGGCGACTCAGCGCGATCTGGCGCTGGCCTATTCGCCGGGCGTCGCCGCGCCTTGCCTCGAGATCGCCGAAGATCCGCTGGCGGCCTACAAATACACCGCGCGCGGCAACCTGGTGGCGGTGATTTCCAACGGCACGGCGGTACTGGGTCTGGGCAATATCGGCGCGTTGGCCGGTAAGCCGGTGATGGAAGGCAAGGGCGTTTTGTTCAAGAAGTTTTCCGGTATCGATGTATTTGATATCGAAGTGGATGAGCATAACCCTGACAAATTAATCGACATTATCGCCGCGCTGGAACCGACCTTCGGCGGCATCAACCTGGAAGACATCAAGGCGCCGGAGTGTTTCTACATCGAACAGAAACTGCGTGAGCGCATGAAGATCCCGGTGTTCCACGACGACCAGCACGGCACGGCGATCATTACCACCGCCGCGGTGCTCAACGGCCTGCGCGTGGTGAAGAAGAACATCTCCGACGTGCGGCTGGTGGTGTCCGGCGCCGGCGCGGCGTCCATCGCCTGCCTGAACTTGCTGGTGGCGCTGGGGCTGCGTCAGCAGAACATCACCGTCTGCGACTCCAAGGGCGTCATCTATAAAGGCCGCGACGCCAATATGGAACAGACCAAAGCCGCCTACGCCATCGAGGATAACGGCCAGCGCACGTTGGGCGACGCCATCCCGAACGCCGACATCTTCCTCGGCTGCTCCGGCCCGGGCGTGCTGACGCAGGATATGGTGAAAACCATGGCGCGCGATCCGCTGATCATGGCGCTGGCCAACCCGGAACCGGAAATTCTGCCGCCGCTGGCCAAAGCGGTGCGCCCGGACGCCATCATCTGCACCGGCCGTTCCGACTACCCGAACCAGGTGAACAACGTCCTGTGCTTCCCGTTCATTTTCCGCGGCGCGCTGGACGTGGGCGCCACCACCATCAACGAAGAGATGAAGCTGGCCTGCGTGCATGCCATCGCCGATCTGGCGCTGGCGGAACAGAGCGACGTGGTAGCCTCCGCGTATGACGATCAGGATCTCTCCTTCGGGCCGGAATACATCATTCCGAAACCGTTCGATCCGCGTCTGATCGTCAAGATCGCGCCGGCGGTGGCCAAGGCGGCGATGGATTCCGGCGTGGCGACGCGCCCGATCGAAGACTTCGACGCCTATGTGGAGAAGCTGGCGGAGTTCGTCTACAAAACCAACCTGTTCATGAAACCGATCTTCTCGCAGGCGCGCAAAGAGGTGAAGCGGGTGGTGCTGGCGGAAGGCGAGGAAGAACGCGTGCTGCACGCCACGCAGGAGCTGGTGTCGCAGGGGCTGGCTTTCCCGATCCTGGTCGGCCGTCCGAGCGTGATCGAGATGCGCCTGAAAAAGCTGGGCCTGCAGCTGACGCCGGGCAAAGATTTCGAAGTGGTGAACAACGAGTCGGATCCGCGCTTCAACGAATACTGGGGCGAGTACTACCAGATCATGAAACGCCGCGGCGTTTCGCAAGAGCAGGCGCGCCGCGCGGTGATCGGCAACCCGACGCTGATCGCCGCTATCATGCTGCACCGCGGCGAAGCGGATGCGATGATCTGCGGCACCATCGGCAGCTACCACGAGCATTACGACGTGGTGAAGAACGTGTTCGGCTTCCGTGAAGGCGCGCACGTCGCCGGCGCGATGAACGCGCTGCTGCTGCCGAGCGGCAACACCTTTATCGCCGACACCTACGTCAACGACGATCCGACGCCGGAGCAGCTGGCGGAGATCACCCTGATGGCGGCGGAAACCGTGCGCCGCTTCGGTATCGAACCGAAGGTGGCGCTGCTGTCTCACTCCAGCTTCGGCTCGTCTGATTGCCCGGCGGCGCGCAAGATGCGCAAAACGCTGGAGCTGGTGAACGAGCTGGCGCCGGAGCTGGAGATCGACGGCGAAATGCACGGCGACGCCGCGCTGGTGGAAAGCATTCGTCACGATCTGATGCCGGACAGCCCGCTGAAAGGTTCGGCCAACCTGCTGATCATGCCGAACATGGAAGCGGCGCGCATCAGTTACAACCTGCTGCGCGTCTCCTGCTCGGAAGGGGTGACCGTCGGGCCGGTGCTGATGGGGGTCGCCAAGCCGGTGCACATCCTGACGCCGATCGCCTCGGTGCGCCGCATCGTCAACATGGTGGCGCTGGCGGTGGTGGAAGCCCAGACCGAACCGCTGTAAGGCCGGGTTGAATGACTGGCCCCCTGCGCCGTTGGCGCCGGGGGCTTTTTTATGCCTTGCAGCGCGCGGCGATGGCGCGAATATCCTGCGGGGTGGTGCGGCAACAGCCGCCGATCAATTGCGCGCCGAGCGCGCGCCACTCTACCGCCCGATCGGCCAGGCTGCCGTGTTCGCCGCCGCAGGCGTGCCAGGTTTTGCTCACCGCATCGTAATGCTCGCCGGAGTTCGGGTAGACCAGCAGCGGTTTGTCGGTCAGCGCGCTCAGCTGACGCAGCGCCGGGGCGACCTTGTCCAGCGCGATGCAGTTGATGCCGATGGCCAGCACCTGCGGGTTGCCGCGCAGTGCGGACATGACCTCCGTCAGCGGCGTGCCGTCACTGAGGTGTTGGCTGTCGCGCAGAGTGAAGGCGAACCAGGCGCCGAGCGTCGGGAACTCCTGCAGCAGCGTCAGCAGCGCCTGCAGTTCAGCGAACGACGGCAGCGTTTCGCAGGCCAGCAGATCGACGCCGGCGGCGGCCAGCGCGGCGAGGCGCGGGCGGTGGAAGGCAATGAAGTCATCCTGCGCCAGCTGATAGTCGCCGCGGTATTCCGAGCCGTCGGCCAGATAGGCGCCGTACGGGCCTACAGAACCGGCGATCAGCAGCGGCGCGGCCTGCGGGTGTTCGGCCAGATAATCGCGGCGCGCGCGTTGCGCCAGCTGCACGCTTTTGGCGATCAGCGCCAGCGACCGATCCTGATCCAGGCCGCGACGCAAGAAGCCCTGCGGCGTGGCCTGATAGCTGGCGGTGATGGCGCATTGAGCGCCGGCGTTGAAATAATCGAGATGCACCTGATAGATAAGCTCGGGATTTTCAATCAGCACCTTGGCCGACCACAGCGGATCGGTCAGATCGCAGCCGCGCGCTTCCAGTTCGGTGGCCAGCGCGCCGTCCAGGATCAGCGTCGACTGTTCGGCCAGCAGGCGGGCGACGGGGTTGTTAACCGACATGTTGTTCTCCCAAAGCATTTTTTTGCCCGGCGCGCCGGGTCAGGAAATAGGTGAGGTAGCACAGGGCGACGAACGGCAGCCCGCAGTAGAGCGCAATGCGCTGCTCCGGATCGAACGCCAGCCCGATACAGGCCAGCAGGCACAGCGCAAAGCCGAGGATCGGCGTCAATGGATAGCCGGGGGCGCGGTATTTCAGGCCGCTTATCGGCTGGCCGCTGCGCAGATAGGCGCGGCGGAAAGCATAGTGGGCGGCGCAGATGCTCAGCCACACCGCCACCACCGCAAAGCCGGAGATCGCCGACAGGGCGACGAACACCGTGTCCGGCGCGATCACGCTGGTCAGCAGCGCCAGCACGCCGCCGAGCATGCTGAAGGTCAGGGCGTTGATCGGAATGCCGCGCGCATTGACGCGCGCAAAGTAGGCCGGCAGGGTGCGCTGGTGGGCCAGCGACCACAGCATGCGCCCCGAGGCGTACAGGCCGGAGTTGGCGGCCGACAGGATGGCGGTCAGGATCACGAAGTTGAAGATATCGGCGGCGTAAGGCACGCCGATGCGTTCAAACACCAGCACGAACGGGCTTTTGACGATCCCCGCCTGATCCATCGGGATCAACGCCGCCAGCACGAAGACCGTGCCGATAAAGAACAGCATCAGGCGGATCACCGTGGTGCGGATCGCCAGCGGCACGACTTTCTCCGGGTTCTCGGTTTCACCGGCGGCGATGCCGATCAGCTCCGTGCCGGAGAAGGCAAAGTTCACCGCCACCATGGTCATCAGGATCGGCAGCGTGCCGTGCGGCAGCCAGCCGGAAGCGGTCAGGTTGTGCAGGAACGGCGCCGGCGTGCCGTCTTTCATCGGCAGCAGGCCGAACATGGCGGCGCCGCCCAGAATGATGAACGCCAGAATGGTCACCACTTTGATCAGCGAAAACCAGAATTCGCTTTCGGCGAAAAAGCGGGTGGTCACGACGTTAAGCAGGAAAATCGCCGCGCAGAAGATCAGGCACCACAGCCACACCGGCGACTGCGGGAACCAGTACTGCATGCAGAATCCGGCGGCGGTCAGGCTGGAGCCCAGCGCCACCGTCCAGGTGAGCCAATACAGCCAGGCGACGGCATAGCCGGTGGCCGGCCCCAGATAGCGCGAAGCATAGACGTGAAAGGCGCCGGTTTCCGGCATCGCCACCGACAGCTCACCCAGGCACAGCATCACCAGGTACACCACCAGCGCGCCAATCAGGTAGGCCAGCAGCGTGCCGAGCGCGCCGGTGGTGGAGATGATGTAGCCGGTGTTGAAAAACAGCCCGGTGCCGATCACGCCGCCCAGTGACAGCATCACCAGGTGCCGGGCCTTCATGCTGCGTTTGAACTGCCCTGCGGCGGGCGCCGATGCGTGCATAATAATCTATCCGTATAGACGTCTAAATATCTGAATGGCTATTGGTTATACCCGTAATGCCTTTTTAACGCAATGCGCCACCGGCGATCGCCGCGTAAAAAAATCGTTAAGTCGGATCTATATGCAAATGATAATTATTATCTATAATGTCGCCCTTTTCGCTAATGGGGCAACATGATGAGATATCTGATTTTATTGGCGGCCTTGGCGCTCGGCGCCTGCAGCCAAACGCCGGTGAAGGCGCCGGCCAATGACGTCGCGAGTTTGGGGATCATCACCGATCTGCACAGCGGTGCGAGCCTGACGCCGGAGCAGCTGTTGACGCGATTGGCGCAGCAGCTGCGGGTGATCGTCGGGGAAAAACATGACAATCCTTACCACCATCAGATTGAGCAATGGCTGGTGCAGCAATTGCCGCAGCGGCGGCCGCAGGGCAGCGTGCTGATGGAGATGATCAACCCGAACCAGCAGGCGCAGGTGGACAAGGTCAAGCAGTGGCTGCAGAGCGACCCCACAGTGCGTGACGGCCGCGTGGCGGAGCTGATCGCCTGGCAGCCAGGCTGGAAGTGGGAACTGTATGGCGGGGTGACGATGGCGGCGATGCGAGCGCCTTACCCGCTGTGGTCGGCCAACCTGGATCGCAGCGAGATTACGGCGTTCTATCTGCAGCCGCAGTTCCCGGCGGGGCAGCTATCGGCGCAGCCGGCGGTGCGCAAGGCGTTGGAAGAGACCATCCGCACTTCGCACGGCGGCAAGATTGAGGCCGACCAACTGCGCGCGATGTTGGCGATCCAGCAGCAGCGCGATCGGCGCATGGCGGAACGTTTGCTGGCGGCGCCCACGCCCGCGCTGTTGATCGCCGGCGGCTATCACGCCGCCAAATCGGTGGGCGTGCCGCTGCACGTGCGGGATCTGCAACCGGCGGCGGCGCCGACGGTGCTGATGCTGGCGGAGCCGGGCGTACAGGTCGATGCGCACACGGCGGACTACCTGTGGATCACACCATCAGTGAAATGAATACGTTAAGGCAGTGAAAAGGGGTGTTAATTATAGTTGCAAATGATTATCATTAGTAAATGTGATCTGCAATCATTCGCAATTAAGCAAGCTAATGCCCCTATGTTAAGTCAGTCTTATTCCCTTCCGGCCTTTGAGCTGCCGCAGCCGCGCTGGGCGCGCGGCCTGCTGCTCGCCCTGGCGGCGCACGCGGCGTTGGTGCTGCTGTTTTATTGGCCGCAGACGGCGCTGGAGCCGGTGGCGCTGCCGCCGCCGGCGGTGATGATGAGCTGGGCGGCGCAGATTGAAGCGCCGGAAAGCAAACCGCTGCCGCTGGGCGTGCAGCAGGCGGAGTCCGCCGCGGCGCAGCCCGCTGAGCAGCAGCAACAACCGGATCTGCCCAAGCTGGCGCGCGCCGATAAAGCGAAAATCGTGACGGCGGACAAGAAGCGCGCCGAGCACCGCCCCCCGCAAAAAGCGCAGCCGAAGCCGCAGGAACAGGCCAAAGAGACGCGCAACGCCGCCGCGTCCAGCGCCGCCGCGCCGCAGGCGCAGACGCTCTCCCACCACACTGCAGCCCCGATCAACAGCGACGCCAACAGCAGCGCGCAGGCCAAGCTGTCATGGGAGAGCCTGGTGAAAGGCAAGCTGAACCGCATCAAGGAATATCCCCCGGATGCCCGCAACCGCCGGCGCAGCGGCATGCCGCTGGTCAGTTTTAGCGTCGATGCGCAGGGGCGGGTGTCGAACGTGACTCTGCAGATCCGTTCCGGCACCGCGTCGCTGGATCGGGAAGCGGTAGCGGTGGTGTCGCGCGCGCAGCCGTTGCCGCCGCCGCCGCCGGAGATACTGCAGCAGGGGGCCGTCAGGGTGATGATGCCAATCGATTTCAATCTGGCGGAGCTGAATGCCCGCCGTTAATGCCCGCAGGCGCCGCATCGCCGTCGTGCGCCTTTTCAAACTTCGTGAGGGATTATGAATCCGCTGTTATTTACCCCGCGCCGTCGCATCGCGGCCGCGCTCTGGCTTTCTTTAGGCCTCGCCGGCGCCGCGCTGGCGCAACCGCAGCCGCCGTTGGCGGAGCGCGCGCCGAAAGTGCTGACGGCGCACGGCGAGACGCGCACCGACGATTACTACTGGCTGCGCGACGACAGCCGAAAAGAGCCGAAGGTGCTGGACTACCTGAAGGCGGAGAACCGCTACACCGAGCAGATGATGGCACCGTACCAGAAGCTGCGCGCCACGCTGTATCAGGAGATGCTGGGCCGCATGAACCCTGACGATCGTTCGGTGCCGTATCAGCTCAACGGCTATCGCTATCAGGAAAGCTACGCTGCCGGTAAAGATTTCGCGCTGTATCAGCGCCAGGCGCTCACCGCCGACGCGCCGTGGCAAACCTTGCTGGACGCCAATCAGCGCGCGGCCGGCCACGCCTACTATCGCCTGGGGGCGATGGACGTCAGCCAGGACAACCGCCGCCAGGCGGTGGCCGAAGATCTGCAGGGCCGCCGCCAATACCGCATTTCCCTGCGCGAGATAGGCAGCGAACGCTGGTCGCCGGAAACGCTGGAAAACACCTCCGGCAACATGGTGTGGGCCAACGACAACCAAACCCTGTTCTACGTGCGCAACCACCCGCAAACGCTGCTGCCGTACCAGGTCTACCGCCATCAGTACGGTACGCCGCCGGCGGAAGATAAACTGGTGTATCAGGAAAACGATCCGGCGTTCTACCTCAGCCTCGGCCGTTCTTCTTCGCGCGATTACCTGATACTCACCATCAGCGGCAACACCACCTCCGAAGTGCGCCTGATCGACGCCAACCAGCCGCAGCGCGAGCCGCAGCTGTTCACCGCCCGGCAAAACGGCCGCGAGTATTATCTCGATCACTACCGCGGCGAGTTCTATCTGCGTTCCAACCATCAGGATCCGAACTTCGGCCTGTACCGCACGGCGGCGGCGGGCAAACCCTGGCAGACGCTGATTGCGCCGCAGGCGCAGCACGAGCTGGAAAGCTTCAGCCTGTTCCGCGACTGGCTGGTGGTGCAGGAACGCGCCAACGGGCTGGTGCAGCTGCGGCAAATCAGCTGGGACGGCAAAACCGAGCGCGCCATCCCGTTCGACGACGCCAGCTACATGGCCTGGCTGGGCTATAACCCCGAGCCGGACAGCGATCGTTTGCGCTACGGCTATTCGGCGATGACCACGCCGACCCGCACCTATGAGTGGGATCTGAACAAGGGCGAGCGCACCCTGCTCAAGCAACAGGAAGTGAAAGGCGTCGATCCCAGCCTGTATCTCAGCGAACGCATTTGGATCACGGCGCGCGACGGCGTGAAGGTGCCGGTCTCGCTGGTGTATCGCAAATCGCTGTTCAAAAACGGGCATAACCCGCTGTTGGTCTACGGCTATGGCGCTTACGGCATGAGCATGGATCCGGCGTTCAGCGCCAACCGTATCAGCCTGCTGGATCGCGGCTTCGTCTACGCGCTGATCCACGTGCGTGGCGGCGGCGAGTTGGGGCAGAGCTGGTACAAACAGGGCAAGCTGACGCACAAACCGAACAGTTTCAACGATTTCATCGACGCCACCCAGGCGTTGATCAACGGCGGCTACGGCCAACCTGGACGCATCTACGCCATGGGCGGCAGCGCCGGCGGTTTGCTGATGGGGGCGGTGATCAATCAGGCGCCGCAGCTGTACAACGCGGTGGTGGCGCAGGTGCCGTTCGTCGACGTGGTGACCACCATGCTGGATGACAGCATTCCGCTGACCACCGGGGAATACGAGGAGTGGGGCAACCCGCACCAGCCGGCCGCCTATGCGCTGATGAAGTCCTACAGCCCGTACGACAACGTGCGCAAGCAGCATTATCCGAACCTGCTGGTCACCAGCGGTTTGTACGACTCGCAGGTGCAGTATTGGGAGCCGGCCAAATGGGTGGCGAAGCTGCGGCGTTTCAAACAGGGCGATTCGCTGTTGCTGCTCTCCACCGACATGACCGCCGGCCACGGCGGCAAATCGGGCCGCCTGGCGCGGCTGGAAAACGGCGCGCTGGAGTACGCCTTTATTTTGGCGGCGGATCGGCAGACGCAGAAATAACCTTCAGCGCCGCGGCACGCTGCGGCGCAATAAAACAATAACAATCTTTTACCGCGCGTTTCGGCGGGCTTTTTGCTGGGCATTGTCGGCCATCAAACCTTATTGGCTATTTCTGGGGATATATGAAAATCAAAATGATAGCGAGCCTGATCGGTGCGGGACTGGCGCTGTACGGGCCGGCTGCGGCCGCGCAGGAACAGGCGGAAAATAATAAAGGCAGCGTGGCGTTCAGCCCGCTTAACGTCTCGGCCGCCGACGGCGGCAAGAGCAGTGAAAAAGAAGCGTTGGCGAGGCCTGGCGCGTTCAGCTCGCGCGACGAAAACAAAAATCTGGAGTCGGTGGACAGCATTCTGCGCAGCATGCCGGGCACCTATACCCAGATTGACCCCGGCCAGGGATCGGTCAGCGTCAATATTCGCGGCCTGAGCGGCTTCGGCCGGGTTAACACCATGGTCGATGGCATCACGCAGAACTACTACGGCAACTCCCCGAGCGATGCAGCGCACGGCGGCATGCCCACCAGCCAGTTCGGGGCGCTGATCGATCCTAACTTTATCGTCGGTGTCGACGTGGCGCGCGGCAACGCCACCGGTTCCGACGGGGTGAATGCCCTGGCGGGCAGCGCCAATTTCCGCACCATCGGCGTGGATGACGTGGTGTTTTCCGACAACCCCTTCGGCGTGCGCACCAAGTTCTCGGTGGGCAATAACGGCATCGGCCGCAGCGGCATGATCGCCGTGGGCGCCAAAACCGCCGCCTTTGCCGACGGCGGCAGCCTGGGGGCGATGGCGGCGATCAGCGGCAGCTCCATCACCTCCAACTACAAAAACGGCGCCGGTTTCGACAGCGAGATGTTCAACGTCGATCAAACCTACCGCCAGAACCCGAAATCCCAGCTGTTCAAAGTGGACATCAAGCCGGATGCCTTCAACAGCATCGAACTGTCGGCGCGTAGCTACCTGAATAAAATCACCCGCCGGCACATCGACAGCGACGATTTTTACCTCAAATACCACTACGCGCCGTTCTCGGAACTGATCGATTTCAACCTGACCGCCAGCACCAGCCGCGGTGAGCAGAAGTTCATGTCCAACAACATGGCGGGGTTCAGCGACAGCACGGCGAAAAACATTTCCGATGCGCTGGATATCAATAACACCAGCCGTTTCAGCCTGCGGGATATTGATTTCGCCTTCAGCTACGGCGGCAAGCTGGTGCGCAACGAGTATAAGAAAAAGGCATCCGGGCTGGTGACGGATCAGGATCAGGCGGAAAGCATGCCGGTGGGCATTGCCGGCAAACAAGATATCTCCAGCCTGTACAGCGGGTTGCAGGCCAACTACGGCATCTGGCAGGGGAATTTCGACCTGAACTACACCGCCTATCGCCTCTCCGGCTACAAGCCGGCCTGTGATGAGCGCGTAGAGTGCTTCCCGCAGGGCGCCGGCACTATCAACCGCAACGAACACGGCTTCAACCCGTCGGTCATGCTGTCGGCGCAGGTGACGCCGTGGCTGCAGCCGTTCGTCAGCTACAGCAAGTCGATGCGCGGGCCGAATATCCAGGAAGTGTTCTTCGCCAACAGCGGCGGCCAGTCGATGAACCCGTTCCTGAAGGGCGAAAAAGCGGAGACCTGGCAGGGCGGGTTCAACGCCAATGCCCACGATCTGTTGTTCAAGCAGGACAGCTTCCAGCTGAAAGCGGTCTATTTCGAAACCAAGATCAAAAACTACATATCCAGCCAAACCTACCTGGTGTGTAAAAACCGTCAGAAGTGCAACCGTTCGCAGGCGACGCAGGAAGAGTGGGATAACGCGGACATCAACGTCAGCATGACCATGTACAGCAATGCTCCCGATCCGGTCAAAACGCGCGGGGTGGAACTTGAAGCGCTGTACGACGCCGGTTTCGCCTTCACCAAACTGTCGTTAAGCAAGGAGCATACCTCCCAGCCGACCAACCAGGCCAGCAACGTATTCGGCGCGGGCGATATCAGCGAGCTGCCGGAATTTTACTTCACGTTGGACAGCGGGGTGCGCCTGCTGGACGAGAAACTGACGCTGGGCGGGGTGGTGAAATACACCGGCAAGTCGGTACGCCTGTCGCCGGACTCTGATTACGATGAGAATGAGCAGTTGCTGAAAGAGCCGGCGCCGCATATTCCGACCATTATCGATCTGTACGGCACCTATCAGGTGAATCGCAATCTGCTGCTGAAGCTCAGCGTGCAGAACCTGATGGACAGAGACTATTCGGACGCGCTGAACAAGATGAACTCGCTGCCGTCGCAGTCGCAGTATGAGACGCCGACCAACACCGCCCGTGGGCGGACTTATATCTTCGGCGGGGAGGTGCGCTTCTAAACCGCAGCAGAGCAGGGCGCAGTCACTGCGCCCGTTTCGCCTGCAGCAGCCATTTGTCCAGCTCGTTGGCGAACTGCTGGCGGTCGCGCTGGTTCAGGGCGTTCGGGCCGCCGGTCTGAATGCCGCTGGCGCGCAGGGTATCCATAAAATCGCGCATGTTGAGGCGCTCGCGGATGGTGTCCGGCGTATAGCGCTCGCCGCGCGGGTTCAACGCCACCGCCCCTTTCTCTATCACCTCCGCCGCCAGCGGGATGTCGGCGGTGATCACCAGATCGCCCGCTTCGCAGCGGCGCACGATCTCGTCATCGGCCACGTCGAAACCGGCCGCCACCTGCAGCGAACGGATGTACTTCGACGGCGGCGTGCGCAATGGCTGGTTCGCCACCAGCGTGACGGTGATGGCGGTGCGATCGGCGGCGCGGAACAGCACCTCTTTGATCACGTTCGGACAGGCGTCCGCATCGACCCAAATCTGCATCATTTCGGCTCCTGCAGCCAGTCGCGCACCGGCAGGAAGTCGCGCGCCAGCGCCGCTTCCGGGCTGTCGGCCTCCGGCTGGTAGTTATATTCCCAACGCACCAACGGCGGCATCGACATCAGGATGGACTCGGTGCGCCCGCCGGTTTGCAGCCCGAACAGCGTGCCGCGATCCCACACCAGGTTGAACTCCACATAGCGGCCGCGGCGATACAGCTGGAACTGGCGCTCGCGCTCGCCCCAGGTCAAGGCCTTGCGTTTTTCGACGATCGGCAGATAGGCGTCGAGGAAGCCCTGGCCCACCGCGCGGGTGAAGGCGAAACAATGGTCGAAATCAGGGGTGTTCAGATCGTCGTAGAACAGGCCGCCGATGCCGCGCGCTTCGTTGCGGTGCTTGATGAAGAAGTAATCGTCGCACCATTGCTTGTATTTAGGGTAAACCTCGTCGCCGAACGGCGCGCAAAGCTCGGCCGCGGTGCGGTGCCAGTGCACGGCATCCTCTGCGAAACCGTAGAACGGCGTCAGGTCAAAACCGCCGCCGAACCACCACACCGGCGCCTCGCCCGGTTTTTCGGCGATGAAGAAGCGCACGTTGGCGTGGCTGGTGGGTACATAGGGGCTGAGCGGGTGGATAACCAACGAGACGCCCATCGCCTGGAAGCTGCGCCCGGCCAGTTCCGGACGGTGCGCAGTGGCCGAGGCCGGCAGGGTGGCGCCGGAGACGTGCGAGAAGTTGACCCCTGCCTGTTCGAACACCGCGCCGTTGGTCAGCACGCGGCTGCGGCCACCGCCGCCTTCTTCACGCGTCCATTGGTCTTCGGTGAACACGGCGCCGCCGTCGGCCTGGGCGAGCTGCGCGCAGATGTGATCCTGCAGCGCCAGCAGGAAGGATTTTACTTCAGCGATGTTAGGTAAACTCATGCGGGGTCTTTATAGCGTCTGGCTGAACAAGGCGCTGAGTATACTCTTATTCGCCGCTCGCGGCATCAGCGGGGTTTGCGTTGGTGTGCGTCGAAATAGTCGAAGAAGTTGATGATGCCGTCCGCGATGGCGCGGGCGATTTTCTCGCGAAACGCGGTGGTGCCCAGCAGCCGTTCTTCGTTCGGGTTGGTGATGAACGAGGTTTCCACCAGCACCGAGGGGATGGACGGGGATTTCAGCACCGCGAACGCCGCCTGTTCGGTGCTGTCGCTGTGCAGATGGTGCACCGGGCGAATTTGGCCGAGCACGTGGCGGCCGAGCGTCAGGCTGTTGTTGATGGTGTCGGTTTGCACCAGATCGAACAGCACCTGTTGCAGGTAGTTGTCCTGATCCTTGTACTTGCCGCCCGCCACGTCGTCCGCGGCGTTTTCACGGTTTGACAGATAGCGCGCCATGGCGCTGCTGGCGCCGCGGTTGGAGAGGGCGAACACCGAAGCGCCGGAGGCCGACGGGCTGGTGAAACCGTCGGCGTGAATCGAAATGAACAGATCGGCCTGGTGCTGGTGGGCGATCTCCACCCGCTGGAACAGCGGAATGAATTCGTCTTCTTCGCGCGTCAGGCGCGCCTCGACGTGATCGTGCTCATGCAGGAAACGGCGCACGTGGTTGGCGATTTCCAGCACGATATGTTTTTCCTGCGAGCCTTCGTGGCCGACCGCGCCGGAGTCGATGCCGCCGTGGCCGGGATCGATCATCACCCGCTTTTTGCCGCCGGCCGGTTTCGCCGCCGGTTTGCTGTGCTGATTGCGCAGCAGGCCTTCCGCCTTGGCGTTTTGGCTTTTCACGCCGAACAGCGCCACCGCCAGGCCGGAAAGCAAAAGTTGGCGTCGCGTCGGGGAAACGGTAAGCGGTTTAAAATTGAGGAAGGGTTTACCCTGCTTTTTCATGACGCAACGCTCCGTCGACGTTTCTATTTTGCGACGTTATATCGTATTGATAATCATTAATCGACCCGATAACTATTTCCATTTATTACGCTTGTTACCGGCGATTCCCGGGCAAATAGCGCGCTAAATCGCAGTTTGATATTGCGTAAGTGAATAATCACGCGATAATCAGATAAACACCTTAATTAACAGCGGCCAACATCGATGGAAATTCGCGTATTTCGACAAGACGACTTTGAAGAAGTCATTACCCTGTGGGAGCGCTGCGATCTGCTGCGGCCCTGGAACGATCCGGAGATGGACATCGAGCGCAAGCTGAACCACGATCCGGAGCTGTTTCTGGTGGCGGAAGTCGGCGGCGAAGTGGTCGGTTCGGTGATGGGCGGCTATGATGGGCACCGCGGCTCGGCGTATTACCTCGGGGTGCATCCCGACTATCGCGGGCGCGGCATCGCCAATGCGTTGATCAACCGTCTGGAGAAGAAGCTGATCGCCCGCGGCTGCCCGAAAATCCAGATCATGGTGCGCGAAGACAACGACACGGTGGTTGAGATGTACGAGAAGCTCGGCTACGAAATCCAGGGCATCACCAGCCTGGGCAAGCGGCTGATCGAAGATCAGGAATATTGATCGAGCGGCGGACGGCGGTATAGCCCGCCCGCCGCAGCGCATTACGGCAGCTTTTTGACGGTTTTCACGTCCACTTCGAGGCTGTTCCAGTCTTTATCCACTTTACCTTCCAACTGCACCTTGTCTTTCGGCGTAACGGTCTGGCCGTTCCAGCGTTTGCGGTCGATATCGACCGTCAGGGTGCCGGTGGCGTCGCGGAAGGTATAGGTTTCGTCGCCGATGCGCTGTTCGATGTTGCCCTGCAGCATCACCCAGGTGTCGTCGCTCAGCGATTTCACCTTGTCCACGGTGGTCAGCGCCGCGCTGGGGCCGGAGAAACCGCCCTGCGGAGCGGGTTGCGTTTGCGCCTGCGGCGCGGCCGGATCGAGGAACCCGCCTTGTTGCGCCAGTACCGGTGCGCTGCACAGCGCGATCAGAGCGGCCAGAGTCAGTTTTTTCATGTTGCGCTTCCTTATCGTTATCGAAAATCACATCCCGCTGATATCGGGTGCTTGCTTGGTGATAAGGATTAAAACACGCCGATCTTAAGAGCTTCTTAAGCCGACGCATTGAAATTCTCGCTGGCGGCGCCCATCTGTAGCCATAGTCTTTATTCTGTGGCAAGGAACGAGCGTTGAAGCCATTCTCCCCCCGGTTTTCCCCGGACGATTACGATCAGCATGGCGCGCTGCGGCTGCCGCTGGGATTTTGGGCCGTGCTGATTTTGCAGGCGCGCACCTGGCTGTTGTTCGTGATGGCCGGCGTTTCGCGCGAGCAGGGCGAAAGCCTGTTGGCGCTGTTTTATCCGGATACCCAACGTTTTTGGTACGGCATGCTGCTCGGTCTGCCGGCGGCGCTGGCGTTTTTGCTGAGCGGCCGTCGCCACCAATGGCCGCGGCTGTGGCGCGGCTGGCGCTGGGGGCTGGCTGTCTCGCTGCTGGCGTCGCTCGGCGGCTCGCTGTTCAGCCTGTGGCGCCAGGACGGCGATCCGCCGGGGCTGGAGCTGGCGTTGGTGTTGCTCGACGCGCTGGCGCTGAGCTATCTGCTGCTGAATGCGCGCCTGAAAGCCTGTTTCGCGCCGCCGGAGCAGGCCGACTAATTGCCGAGAAGTGCGGCACTTTTCGCATTTTCCGCACTCCAAGCTGGCAACCGTTGGCGTAGTGCGGGCCGTTGTGAGAGGCTGGCATGCAGCAAAACGCCGAGTGCGGCAGGCGCGGGCTACCGCGCCGTGCCATTGATGTCTAAGGAGCTAGAGATGAATATTCGCCCCCTGTTGTTAGGGCTTCCGCTGTTACTGACCGGCTGTTCGAGCATGTCCAATTTCTCCTGGTCCAGTCTGTCGCCGTTCAACTGGTTCGGCAGCAGCCTGGAGGTCGGCGCCAAGGGCGTCGGCAAGCTCAACGCCGGCACGCCGATGTCGGAAAGCGCCATCAATGACGGGCTGGACGGCAACTACCGCCTGCGCGGCGGCATGGCGACCAACAACGGCCAGATCGTCTCTTATTACCAAGCGCTGTCCGGCGACGAAGTGAAACTGGTGATCACCGGCGAACCGAAAGGGCGCCTGCAGCGGGTGGACGTGCTGGATCCGAAAGTGGCGACGGAGTGGGGCAACAAGCTCGGCACGCCGTTCGGCGATATGTACAGCAAGGCGTTCGGCTCCTGTAAGCCGGGCAGCGGCGAAGACGCCGGTAAAGTGGAGTGCGTGGCGGAGCAGAGCAAGTACGTCACCTACATCTTCAGCGGCAAGTGGGCCGGGGCGCAGGATATCATTCCGCCGGACGACACCCTGAAAAGCTGGACGGTCAGCAAAATCATCTGGCACGCCAAGCCGCAGCAGTAATGTGTTCAACGGGCGCCGGTTCGCGGCGCCTGCCTTTTCAAGCCATTACCCCTATTTTCTTTGCGCTGCTGCAAGGCAATCGTCCGCGCTTGCGGTATGATAGCGCGCGTTTGTAACAGGGAACCCGCGCGTCAACCGCCATACCTGTTGCCTGGTTTTGGTATTGAGGATAACAACATGACACAGGTTCAGAGCGGCATTCTGCTGGAGCACTGCCGTTTCGCCATTTTTATGGAAGCCAGCGTACAGGGCGAATTCGCCGACTTGCGCCAGGGCTGCAAGCAGTTTTGTCAGACCCTGAGCGAGCTGCAGCAGCAGTTCCCCGATGCGCGCCTCGGCGCGGTGATCGCTTTCGGTTACGACGTTTGGCACGATCTCTCCAGCGGCCAGGGCGCGAAAGAGTTGAAGCCGTTCACGCCGCTCGGCAAAGGGCTGGCGCCGGCCACCCAGCGCGATATGCTGATCCACATCCAGTCGCTGCGCCACGACGTCAACTTCACGCTGGCGCAGGCGGCGCTGGCGGCGTTCGGCAATGTCATCAAGATTGAAGAAGAAACCCACGGCTTCCGCTGGGTGGAAGAGCGCGATCTGAGCGGCTTCATCGACGGCACCGAAAACCCGCAGGGCGACCAGCGCCCGGCAGTGGCGACGATCGCCGAAGGCGAAGAGGACGCCGGCGGCAGCTATGTGCTGGTGCAACGCTACGAGCACAACCTGCGCCAGTGGCAGCGCTTTACCACCGAACAGCAGGAGCAGATCATCGGCCGCACCAAGCACGACAGCGAAGAGCTGCCGGCCGATCAGCGCCCGGATACTTCGCACGTCAGCCGCGTCGATCTGAAAGAGAACGGCAAGGGCCTGAAAATTTTGCGCCAGAGCCTGCCTTACGGCACCGCCAGCGGCAAGCACGGCCTGTTCTTCATCGCCTATTGTGCGCGCTTGCACAATATCGAGCAGCAGCTGCTGAGCATGTTCGGCGATCTGGACGGCAAACGCGACGCGATGTTGCGCTTCAGCCGTGCGGTGACCGGCAGCTACTACTTTGCGCCATCGCTGACGCGCCTGCTGTCACTTTGACGCCGTCGCCGAAGCCGGCGCGTCCGGCTTCGGTCTGTTTTCCCTTCCCAAAACGCCTCGCATTCCCTGCCTTATAGCGTTTGATGCTTGTAAATCACTAAACGGTATATAAAAGCGTTACAGCTCCGCACCGAGTTATAAATACACTGGTCGTCAATAAGGCGAAAGCCTGAAGGAATGACTCAGTGATAAGGTGCAGAATGAAACAAAACCGGGTTAAAAATCTCGTGCTGAAAGGTTGGCTGGCGGCTGCGCTGTTGGCGAGCGGCGCCGCGTCGGCGGCGGAATTGCTGAACAGCTCTTATGACGTTTCCCGTGAATTGTTCGTCGCGCTGAATCCCGGCTTTGAACAGCAGTGGAATCAACAGCATCCGAACGACAAGCTGACCATCAAACAATCGCACGCCGGCTCGTCGAAGCAGGCGCTGGCGATCCTGCAGGGCCTGCGCGCCGACGTGGTGACCTACAACCAGGTCACCGACGTGCAGATCCTGCACGATCGCGGGCAGCTGATCCCGGCAGACTGGCAGGCGCGCCTGCCGAACAACAGCTCGCCGTTCTATTCCACCATGGCGTTTCTGGTGCGCAAGGACAACCCGAAGGGCATCCACACCTGGAACGATCTGGTGCGTGACGACGTGAAGCTGGTGTTCCCGAACCCGAAAACCTCCGGCAACGGCCGTTACACCTATCTGGCCGCCTGGGGCGCCGCCAGCCAGGCCGACGGCAACGATGCGGCCAAGACCCGCGCCTTCATGACCCGTTTCCTGAAAAACGTGCTGGTGTTCGATACCGGCGGCCGCGGCGCGACCACCACCTTCGTCGAGCGCGGTTTGGGCGACGTGCTGATCAGCTTCGAGTCCGAAGTGAACAACATCCGCAAGCAATACGGTGAAGACAAGTACGAAGTGATCGTGCCGCCGGTCGATATTCTGGCGGAGTTCCCGGTGGCCTGGGTCGACAAAAACGTAGCGCGCAACGGCACCGAGCAGGCGGCCAAAGCCTATCTGAACTACCTCTACAGCCCGGCGGCGCAGCAGGTGATCACCAGTTTCTACTACCGCGTGTATGACCAGAAAGCGATGGCGGCGGCCAAGGGGCAATTCCCGGACACCCAACTGTTCCGCGTGGAAGATCAATTCGGCGGCTGGCCGCAGGTGATGAAAACCCACTTCGCCACCGGCGGCGAGCTGGATCAGCTGTTAGCGGCAGGGCGCAAGTAAATGTTGGCGTTGTCGTCCAGTAAGCGGGTGTTGCCCGGATTTGGCCTCAGCCTCGGCAGCAGCCTGTTTTATACCTGTTTGATCCTGCTGCTGCCGCTCAGTGCGCTGGTGATGCAGCTGGCGCAGATGAGCCTGGCGCAGTACTGGGAAGTGATTTCCAACCCGCAGGTGGTGGCGGCGTACAAAGTGACGCTGCTGGCCGCCGGCGTCGCCAGCCTGTTCAACGCGGTGTTCGGCATGCTGATGGCCTGGATCCTGACGCGCTACCGTTTTCCCGGCCGTTCGCTGCTGGACGGCCTGATCGATCTGCCGTTCGCGCTGCCGACGGCGGTGGCCGGCCTGACGCTGGCCGGTCTGTTTTCCACCACGGGCTGGTACGGTCAGTGGCTGGCGCACTTTGACATTAAGGTCACCTTCACCTGGCTTGGGATCGCGGTGGCGATGGCGTTCACCAGCCTGCCGTTTGTGGTGCGCACCGTGCAGCCGGTTTTGGAAGAGCTGGGGCCGGAATACGAAGAGGCGGCCGAGACTCTGGGCGCCACGCGCTGGCAGAGCTTTCGCCGCGTGGTGTTGCCTGAGGTGGCGCCGGCGCTGCTGGCCGGCACCGCCATTTCCTTTACCCGCAGCCTGGGCGAGTTCGGCGCGGTGATTTTCATCGCCGGCAACATCGCCTGGAAGACGGAAGTGACCTCGCTGATGATTTTTGTGCGTTTGCAGGAGTTCGATTACCCGGCGGCCAGCGCCATCGCCTCGGTGATCCTGGCGGCGTCGCTGCTGCTGCTGTTCAGCATTAACGTCTTGCAAAGCCGCTTCGGCAGACGTTTGGGAGGAGGGCACTGATGGCTGATGTTTCCGCCTTCAACGGCGCCGAGCGCCCGCGCGTCAACTGGGGCAAGTGGACGTTGATCGCCATCGGCACGCTGTTTTCGGTGCTGCTGCTGGTGGTGCCGATGATGTCGATTTTCGCCGAGGCCTTCTCCAAAGGGGTTGGCGCGATGTGGAGCAACTTGCTCGATCCGGACATGCTGCACGCCATCTGGCTGACGGTCTTGATCGCGCTGATCACCGTGCCGTTCAACCTGGTGTTCGGCACGTTGCTGGCGTGGCTGGTGACGCGTTTCACCTTCCCCGGCCGCCAGTTGCTGCTGACGCTGATCGATATCCCGTTCGCCGTCTCACCGGTGGTGGCGGGGCTGATTTATCTGTTGTTTTACGGCAGCAACGGCCTGCTGGGCGGCTGGCTGGATGCGCATAACATCCAGATCATGTTCTCCTGGCCGGGCATGGTGCTGGTGACCATCTTCGTCACCTGTCCTTTCGTGGTGCGCGAGCTGGTGCCGATGATGCTCAGCCAGGGCAGCCAGGAAGACGAGGCCGCCATTCTGCTGGGGGCGTCCGGTTGGCAGATGTTCCGCCGCGTGACGCTGCCCAACATTCGCTGGGCGCTGCTGTACGGCGTGGTGCTGACCAACGCGCGCGCCATCGGCGAGTTCGGCGCGGTGTCGGTGGTGTCCGGTTCGATTCGCGGCGAAACCTACAGCCTGCCGCTGCAGGTCGAGCTGTTGCAGCAGGATTACAACACCGTCGGGGCCTTTACCGCCGCCGCCCTGTTGACCCTGATGGCGATCGTTACCCTATTTTTGAAGAGCGCGCTGCAGTGGCGTCTGGAACGTCAAAACGCGCGTCTCGAGCGGGAGGAAAATCATGAGCATTGAGATTAACGGCATCAACAAGTACTTCGGTCGCACCAAGGTATTGAACGATATCTCGCTCGATATTGCTTCCGGCGAGATGGTGGCGCTGCTCGGGCCATCCGGCTCCGGCAAGACCACGCTGCTGCGCATCATCGCCGGGCTGGAAAGCCAGAGCGGCGGCAAGCTGGGCTTCCACGGCACCGACGTCAGCCACATGCACGCGCGCGACAGGCGCGTGGGCTTCGTGTTTCAGCACTATGCGCTGTTCCGCCACATGACGGTGTTCGATAACATCGCCTTCGGCCTGACCGTGCTGCCGCGCCGCGAGCGGCCGAACGCCGCGGCGATCAAACAGAAAGTCACTCAGTTGCTGGACATGGTGCAGCTTGGCCATTTAGCCAATCGCTACCCGTCGCAGCTGTCCGGCGGACAGAAACAGCGCGTAGCGCTGGCGCGCGCCCTGGCGGTGGAACCGCAGATTCTGCTGCTGGATGAACCGTTCGGCGCGCTGGATGCGCAGGTGCGCAAAGAGCTGCGTCGATGGCTGCGCCAGCTGCATGAAGAGCTGAAGTTCACCAGCGTGTTCGTCACCCACGATCAGGAAGAGGCGATGGAAGTGGCCGACCGCATCGTGGTGATGAGCCAGGGCAATATCGAGCAGGTTGGCTCGCCGGAGGAGATTATGCGCGAGCCGGCCAGCCGCTTCGTGCTGGAGTTTATGGGGGAAGTGAACCGTCTGAACGGCGAAATTCGCGGCTCCCAGCTGTTCGTCGGCGCGCACCAGTGGCCGCTGTCGTTCCAGCCGATGCATCAGGGCAGCGTCGATCTGTTCCTGCGCCCGTGGGAAATGGAAGTGGCGACCGAGAGCAGCGAGCGCTGCCCACTGCCGGTTCAGGTGTTGGAAGTCAGCCCGCGCGGCCATTTCTGGCAGCTGACGGTGCAGCCGATTGGCTGGCACCAGGAACCGATAAGCATAGTGCTGCCGGAAGGTAACGCCACGCCGGTGCGCGGCGGCCGTTATTACGTCGGCAGCCTCAATGCGCGGCTGTATGCCGGCGATCAACTGCTGCAACCTGTTGCGTTAGCCAAAAGCGCCTGATAGGTTTTAGCCAGTCCTTTTCTTTAAGGCAACCCCGGGGTTGCCTTTTTACTTTACGCACACCAACACACAGGCAAAGATCGTGACAACGCTCGAACAATGCATCGGGAATACCCCGCTGGTACAACTGCAACGGCTGGCCGCCCAGGCGGGCAGCGAGGTATGGGTCAAACTGGAAGGCAATAACCCGGCGGGATCGGTGAAGGATCGCGCCGCGTTGGCGATGATCCAGCAGGCGGAGCTGCGCGGTGAGATCAAGCCCGGCGACGTGCTGATCGAGGCTACCAGCGGCAACACCGGCATTGCACTGGCGATGATTGCTGCATTGAAAGGCTATGCGCTGAAGCTACTGATGCCGGAGAACATGAGCCTGGAGCGGCAGGCGGCGATGCGCGCCTACGGTGCGGAACTGATCCTGGTCAGCCGTGAGCAGGGGATGGAAGGGGCGCGCGATCTGGCGCTGGAGATGCAGCGCCAGGGACAGGGCAAGGTGCTGGATCAGTTTAACAATTTCGACAATCCCTATGCCCACTTCACCACCACCGGCCCGGAGATCTGGCGCCAGACCGAAGGGCGCATCACGCACTTCGTTTCCAGCATGGGCACCACCGGCACCATTACCGGCGTGGGCGGTTACCTGAAGAGCCAGAATCCGCAGGTGCAGATCATTGGCCTGCAGCCGGCGGAAGGCAGCAGCATCCCCGGCATTCGCCGTTGGGCGCCCGCTTACCTGCCGGGTATTTTCCGCCCGGAGCTGGTGGATCAGGTGTTGGATATCGAGCAGCGCGATGCCGAGCAGACCATGCGCCAGCTGGCGCAGCGTGAAGGCATTTTCTGCGGCGTCAGCTCCGGCGGTGCGGTGGCCGGCGCCCTGCGCGTCGCGGCGGCTAATCCCGGCAGCGTGGTGGTGGCGATCGTCTGCGATCGCGGCGACCGTTACCTCTCCACCGGCGTGTTCGACTGACCGTTCCTTCCCGGCGGTATGTTCCGTCGGGAGAATCTTTCCCCCTTTCCTTCCGACAGACGGCAGCCTCGCTTGCGTGGTAGCTGCCGCTTGCTCGTGCGCCAATGCCATGACTGAAGTAGAGAAATCGCGCGACAGCGGCCACACTAACGGTGGCGAGACGCCAAGAGCGATGTGTAAGGATTGAGTAAAACCGGCTGCGGGCCGGCGGAATTGGCGGGAAAATAACGAAAATCGGTGAAGGAGCAAGGCATGAAAATTTTACTGGTCGACGATGACCTGGAGCTTGGCACCATGCTGAGCGAATACCTGACGGGCGAAGGCTTCGACGCCACGCTGGTGCTGACCGGCAAGGCGGGGGTAGAGGGCGCGCTGTCGGGCGACTATACCGCGATGATCCTCGACATCATGCTGCCGGACATGAGCGGCATCGACGTGCTGCGCGACGTGCGTAAAAAGAGCCGGCTGCCGATCATCATGCTGACCGCCAAAGGCGACAACATCGATCGGGTGATTGGCCTGGAGATGGGCGCCGACGATTACATGCCCAAACCGTGCTACCCGCGCGAATTGGTGGCGCGTCTGCGCGCGGTGCTGCGCCGTTTCGAAGAGCGGCCGCAAGAGGCGGAGGATGAGGCAGCCATCAGCTTCGGCGAGCTGACGTTGAACCCTTCAACCCGCAGCAGCGAATGGCGCGGTAAGGCGTTTGATCTGACCGCTTCGGAATTCAATCTGTTGGAGCTGTTGCTGCGCGCGCCGGATCGCGTGGTATCGAAGGACGAACTGTCCGAGAAGGGGCTGGGGCGCCCGCGCGAGGCCTATGATCGCAGCGTGGACGTGCATATCAGCAATATCCGCCAGAAGCTGAGCGCGTTGGCCGGCAGTAAGCTCAGCATCGAGACGGTGCGCAGCATCGGCTATCGCATCCGGTAACCTGACATGCGCGGAAGATTGTTCTGGAAAATTTTGCTCGGCTTTTGGCTGACCTTTCTCATCATGACGCAGGCCCTGTGGGTGGCGTTTTCTCTTTATGGCGATCGCTATGTGCCGCCGGAGAACGCCATGGCGCGGCGGGCGATCGGCCTGCAGCTGACCTCCGCCGCCACCCAATTGCGCAGCGGCGGCATGCCGGCGCTGGAAGCGCTGATGCGCGACTGGCCCGAGGATGACAGGCGTCTGCTGTCCGTTACGCCGATGACCCAACCGCCGCCTGAGCCGGAAGAACCGGTGTTTGAAGGGCGACGGATGACGAAAGCGATTTCCGCTTGGGTGCAGACCGGAGAAGGGCAGGGTTACTGGCTGAGTTATAACGTGCGCGGGCTGCGGGAAGAGTATCGGCCGGAGCGGCGTTCCCACTTCTTCAACATTCCTGCGCCGATGTTGTGGGTCGGCGGGCTGGGCGGTTTGCTGTTCAGCGCCGTGCTGGCCTGGAACCTGACCCGGCCGATGCGCCAGCTGCGCGGCGGCCTGGATCGGGTGGCGCAGGGCGATCTGTCGGTGCGGCTGTACCCGAATATGCGGCGGCGTCATGACGAGCTGTCTGACGTGGCGCGCGATTTCGATACCATGGCCGAGCGGCTGGAGCTGCTGGTCAGCGCCCGCGAGCAGTTGCTGCACGACGTCTCGCACGAGCTGCGTTCACCGTTGGCGCGCCTGCAGTTGGCCATCGGTCTGGCGCGGCAGAATGCCGGCAACGTAGAAACCTCGCTCAAGCGCATCGAACATGAGTCGGGGCGGTTGGACAAAATGATCGGCGAACTGCTGGCGCTGTCGCGTACCGAACACAGCAGCTTGCCGGACGAAGAGTATTTCGATCTGTATGGTCTGGTGGACGCGGTGGTGAGCGATGCGCGCTACGAGGCGCAGGTGCCCGGCGTGGATATCGTGCTGCAGGCCGAATCGGACGTGGAGTACACCGTCAAGGGCAATGCGGAGCTGATGCGGCGTGCGGTGGATAACGTCGTGCGTAATGCGCTGCGCTTCTCCAGTCACGGCCAGCGGGTGACGGTGGCGCTGTCGCGCGTCGAGAATCAGTTTCAGATCGCCGTCAGCGATCAGGGGCCGGGCGTCGAGGAGTCGAAGCTGTCGAGCATCTTCGATCCGTTCGTGCGCGTGAAGTCGGCGCTGTCGGGCAAGGGTTACGGCCTGGGGCTGGCGATTACCCGCAAGGTAGTGCTGGCGCACGGCGGCCAGGTTGAGGCGCGTAACGGCGACAAAGAGGGGCTGATCATCACTCTGCGCGTGCCGCGCTGGTCGTCATGACGCAGCGAGATGGGGATACCCCGAAGGGATAAAAAAAACGGCGCCGAGGGCGCCGTTTATCTTGCTCATTCGCGATTACTTCTTGATGCGGATGATCGGGGTTTCGCCAACGGTCACGCTGCCCGACAGTTTGATCAGCTCTTTGATCTCGTCCATGTTGGAGATAACGACCGGCGTCAGGGTAGACTTGGCTTTTTCTTCCAGCAGTGGCAGGTTGAACTCGATAACGACGTCGCCTTTCTTGACGCGCTGGCCTTCTTCGGCGATGCGTTTGAAGCCTTCGCCTTTCAGTTCTACGGTATCGATGCCGAAGTGGACGAACAGCTCAATGCCGCTGTCGGATTCGATAGAGAATGCATGGTTGGTTTCGAAAATCTTGCCGATGGTGCCGTCAACCGGAGCAACCATTTTGTTGCCGGCCGGTTTGATGGCGATACCGTCGCCAACGATTTTTTCAGCGAACACTACGTCCGGCACATCTTCGATATTGACGATTTCGCCAGAAAGGGGAGCGACGATCTCGATAGTGCCCGTGTCTTTCTTGTCATCAGAAACCAGAGATTTCAGTTTATCGAACAAACCCATGATCTTCTCCTAAGCATTAAATTGGGCGGCGTTCCAGTGTCGTGGAAGTTTAGCAGAGCGTTTTTTCTTCGATGAATTTATTGACGCAATTCATCAGGTCTTGTGCCGTTGGCTGTGCCAAGGCCTGCGCTGCCAACGCCTTCACATCTTCGAAATTCGTGTTACGAATAATTTTCTTGATGCGCGGGATTGAAATCGCACTCATGCTGAACTCATCCAGCCCCATGCCCAATAACAACAGTGTAGCACGCTCATCGCCAGCCAGTTCGCCGCACATGCCGGTCCACTTGCCTTCCGCGTGAGATGCATCAATAACCTGTTTGATCAGGCCAAGCACTGATGGGGACATCGGGTTATAGAGATGAGAAATCAGCTCGTTGCCGCGATCTACCGCCAGAGTATACTGGGTTAGATCGTTTGTCCCAATACTAAAGAAGTCGACTTCTTTCGCCAGGTGGTGAGCGATGACCGCCGCAGCCGGTGTTTCCACCATCACGCCCACTTCGATGCTCTCGTCAAACGCCTTGCCTTCTTCGCGCAGCTGCGCCTTCAGCGTCTCGATTTCGCCTTTCAGATCGCGCACTTCTTCCACGGAGATGATCATCGGGAACATGATGCGCAGTTTGCCGAACGCCGAGGCGCGCAGGATAGCGCGCAGCTGGGCGTGCAGGATTTCACGGCGGTCCATCGCAATGCGGATGGCGCGCCAGCCAAGGAACGGGTTCTCTTCCTTCGGCAGGTTCATGTACGGCAGGTCTTTGTCGCCGCCGATGTCCATGGTGCGGACGATCACCGCCTGCGAGCCCATGGCTTCCGCCACGGCTTTATAAGCCTGGAACTGCTCGTCTTCGGTCGGCAGCGAGTCGCGGTCCATGAACAGGAACTCGGTACGATACAGGCCGACGCCTTCCGCGCCGTTGCGCTCTGCACCCGCGACGTCGCGCACGGTGCCGATGTTGGCGCAGACTTCAACCTGATGGCCGTCCAGCGTAATCGCCGGCAGGTCCTTCAGCTTGGCCAGATCGTTTTTCTCGGTGATGTATTGGTTCTGGGCGGCTTTCAGCTGATCGATAACGTCAGCGGTCGGGTTAACGTAAATCTGGTTGTTAACCGCGTCCAGAATCAGGTAGTCGTCGTTTTTCACCTGCTTGGTCACGTCGCTGGTGCCGACGATCGCCGGCAGCTCCAGGGAGCGCGCCATGATGGAGGTGTGGGAGGTGCGGCCGCCGAGATCGGTGATGAAGCCCAGCACTTTGTCCAGGTTCAGCTGCGCGGTCTCGGACGGGGTCAGATCGGTGGCCACCAGGATCACTTCGTCCTGAATGGAGCCCAGATCGACGATAGGCATGCCCAGAATGTTCTGCAGCAGGCGCTTGCCGATGTCGCGCACGTCGGCGGCGCGTTCTTTCAGGTATTCGTCGTCCAGCTCTTCCAGCGCTTTCGCCTGACCTTCGATCACGGTGTAGGCGGCGGCGTCTGCGGAGGCCAGATCGTCTTTGATTAGGGCTATGATTTCCTGCTCAAGCTCTTCGTCTTCCAGCAACATGATGTGGCCTTCGAAGATAGCTTCCTTCTCTTCGCCGAAGGTTTCGCCAGCTTTGGTCTTGATCGCTTCCAGCTGTTCGGACGCTTTCGCGCGGCCGGCCAGAAAACGCGAGACTTCCTGCTCTACTTGATCAGCAGAGATTTTCTTCCGGTTGATGACGATGTCGTCTTCTTTCAGCAAGAGAGCCTTACCAAAAGCGATGCCCGGTGATACTAAAATGCCTGAAATCATAACCCTACCTTACTCTTGACTGGTGTTAACTAAAAAGACGGGCCGATTACTCAAGCTCTGCCATCAGTTTTACCAAGTGCTCAACGGCTTTCTGCTCGTCTTCACCTTCAGCGGAGATGGTCACTACGGTCCCTTGAGTCAGCCCCAGAGTTTGCAGTTTGAACAGGCTTTTAGCGCTGGCGCTTTTGCCGTTGGAGGTCACGGTGATGTCAGACGTGAAGCCTTTGGCTTCTTTAACGAACTGAGCGGCAGGGCGAGTATGCAGACCATTCGGAGCGGTAATAGTAACTTCTTGCTGGAACATTGATGTTTCCCCAACTTATTGGATTAATGTTGTGGAGTTAAAGTTTAGCCCAGGGGGCTGACTTTAACTTGTCTGGTTATAGCGCCTGACTATGGACAGGGGCGAACGTTGATGCAACAGAAAACGACGCGTTAGGCACTTCAGATCAAAAAACTCGGCTTTAGACGTCGTTCCAATCCGCTCCCCATTATGCCCGATTCGCCGCGTCGGCGACAGATGAGTAAATCGATTCAGCCTCGACCGGGCTCGGAGAGTGATTAATTTTGCGCATCGAAATAATGCACCGTTAAATACTAAAGGCGACGGGCAAAAGCAATCTTGGACTGCTATAAAGTTTGATCCAGTCCACAAAAAAGCACCCCACAGGGTGCTTTTTTAGCGATTTGTGCAGTGGCGGAATTACTGCTGCAATTCCTGCTCGGTGAACAGATCGGCGAACAGCGCGGTGCTGAGATAACGTTCGCCGGAAGAGGGCAGGATGACCACGATAGTCTTGTCGGCGAACGCCGGTTCTTCGGCCAGTTTCACCGCCGCCGCGACCGCTGCGCCGGAGGAGATGCCCGCCAGGATGCCTTCTTCGTCCATCAGGCGGCGCGCCATGCTGATGGCTTCGTCGTTGGAGACTTTCTCGACGCGATCCACCAGATCCAGATCGAGGTTGCCCGGAATGAAGCCGGCGCCGATGCCCTGGATCTTGTGCGGGCCCGGCTTCAGTTCTTCACCGGCCAGCGCCTGGCTGATGACCGGCGAGTCGGTCGGCTCTACCGCCACGGTGGTGATGGCTTTGCCTTTGGTGTTCTTGATGTAGCGGCTGACGCCGGTCAGCGTGCCGCCGGTGCCGACGCCGGAGATGAACACGTCGACTTCCCCGTCGGTGTCTTCCCAGATTTCCGGGCCGGTGGTTTTTTCATGGATGGCCGGGTTGGCCGGGTTGCTGAACTGTTGCAGGATCAAGTAACGGTTCGGATCGGTAGCGACGATCTCTTCCGCCTTGGCGATGGCGCCTTTCATGCCTTTCGCCCCTTCGGTCAGCACCAGGTTGGCGCCCAGCGCTTTGAGCAGCTTGCGGCGCTCGATGCTCATGGTTTCCGGCATGGTCAGCGTCAGCTTGTAACCGCGCGCGGCGGCCACGAAGGCCAGCGCGATGCCGGTGTTGCCGCTGGTCGGCTCCACCAGTTCTTTACCGGCGGTCAGCACGCCGCGTTGTTCCGCATCCCAAATCATATTGGCACCGATGCGGCATTTGACGCTGAAGCTCGGGTTGCGTGATTCAACCTTGGCCAGAATGCGTCCGTTGCCGATACGGTTCAGACGAACCAGCGGCGTATGGCCGATTGTTAATGAGTTGTCTTCATATATCTTGCTCATAGCCCGTCCTTTAACTCTATGAAAATGTGGGGAACATCGAAAGCATACGCTAACAGTACCGGCAGGGAAGTAAAGAATTGGTATATCTATATGTTATTAGGAAATAAGTTTTAAGCACAATGATAAGGGCGCGAAATGCGCGCCCTGTCGAAAATTTCCGCGCTGTCGGCGGCAAAAAACGGCGGTTATCGGACGAATTGCGAGCGGTAGCGATCGACCCACATCGCGGTGGCGCCGCAGACGGCGACCGGCAGGATCACCAGATTGAGGATCGGGATCATGGTGAACAGGCTGACCAGCGCGCCGAACTGCAGGTTGTCGGTTTTGTGCTGGCGCAGTGCGCGGCGCATGTCGGCAAAGCTCACCTTGTGGTTGTCGAACGGATAGTCGCAATACTGGATCGCCAGCATCCAGGCGCTGAACAGGAACCACAGCACCGGCGCCACCGTCTGGCCGATACCGGGCACGAAGTACAGCGCCAGCAGCAGCAGCGCGCGTGGCAGGTAATACATCAGCTTGCGCCATTCGCGCGCCATGATGCGCGGCAGATCTTTGGCGATGCCAAGCAGGCCGGTATCCGGCAGCGGTTTGCCGGTCAGGCTGCCTTCGAGCTGTTCGGCCAGCAGGCCGCAGAACGGCGCGGCAATAAGATTGGTGATGGTGCTGAACAGATAGCTGAACACCAGCAGCACCGAAATGACCGCCAGCGGCCACAGCAGGTAGCTCAACCATTGCAGCCAGTCGGGAACGTGGCTCATCATCGCCGGGATCCAGTCGCCGAGGCGGCTGAACAGCCACCAGAAAGCGGAGCCCATCAGCAGCACGTTGACCAGCAACGGCAGGACCACATAGCGTTTAATCCCCGGGCGTGAAATCAGGCGCCAGCCTTCGGCGAAATAGTGAATGCCGCTGGTCGATCGGGGAGAGGGCTGCGTATAGGACATATCTTAAGTTATCTCGTTGTCTGAACAGGCATCATTATCATATAGGGATGATTTTCCACTGGCTAGGGTAGGGTTGGCTGAAAAACCAGCAGAAAAAGGCAGTATAATCATCTTTATTGGCATAAAGTTCAGCACGGACTTGCACTTGTGTGCGCGGGCAAATAGAGTTAAAGAGTGAATGTTTGCCGCGGTGGCAATGTATTGGAACAACAGAGATAGCAATGATGCAGGATTTGCGTCTGATATTAATCGTTGTTGGCGCGATCGCCATAATAGCGCTGTTATTGCACGGTCTGTGGACCAGTCGCAAAGAACGGTCAGCGCTCTTCCGCGATCGCCCAGCCAAACGTTCCCAAAAGGAACGTGAACAAACTCCGATCGACGATCTCGAAGAAGGCGTCGGTGAGGTGCGCGTACGCGCCGCTCACCCGCAAGACGAGCCGTCATTCGGCCATTTCGATGCCGCACGCGAAGAACCTGTGGCCGCGCCGAAGCCCGCTCCGGCGGCTGCGCCTGCGCCCCGCGCCGTTCAGCCGGCCGCTCATCAGACGACGCCTCCGCTGTCTCAGCGGCCGGAGTACGATGACATCCTGCTGAACAACTACGCGCCGGACGAAGAACCGGCCGAACCGCAGCAACCGCAACCGGCCGCGCGCCGTGAGCCGCGCGTCGACGATCTGCCGCATGAACATGAGGCGCCGCAGGGGGCTGAACCGGCATTCCACGCCGAACCGGCCCCTGTGCAGCCCGCGCCGGAAGTGAAGCCGGCGCAGGAGCCTGCGCCACAGCCACAACAGCCGGCGGCTGCGCCAATTCAGGCCAAGCTGAAAGAGACCGTGCTGGTGCTGCACGTCGCGGCCCATCAGGGCGGCGTAATCGGCGGCGAAGTGCTGCTGCAGAGCGTGTTGCAGGCGGGCTTCCAGTTTGGCGAGATGGGCATCTTCCACCGCCATATCAGCCCGGCCGGCAGCGGCCCGGTGCTGTTCAGCCTGGCGAACATGGTCAAGCCGGGGTCGTTCGATCCTGACATGATGTCCGACTTCTCCACGCCGGGCGTGTCGATGTTCATGATGGTGCCGTCTTACGGCGACGCCAATCAGAACTTCAAGCTGATGTTGCAGTCGGCACAGCGCATCGCCGACGACGTGGGCGGCGTGGTGCTGGACGACGAGCGTCGCATGATGACGCCGCAGAAGCTGGAAACCTACAAAGCGCGTATCCGTGAAGTGTTGGAAAACAACGCCTGACCGGGTTGCCGCGCGCACTGAACATCCGTAACAACAAAGCCCCCGCTAGCCGGGGGTTTTTTATCTTTGATGGTGAGCCATGGAATCGATAATCCAACAAATCAATCAACTACGAGCCACACTGCGCCATCATGAATACCAGTATCATGTGCTGGATGCGCCGGAAGTGCCGGATGCGGAATATGACCGCCTGATGCGCGAGCTGCGCGAGCTGGAGAGCGAGCATCCGGAGCTGATCACCGCCGATTCGCCGACCCAGCGCGTGGGCGCGGCGCCGCTGGCGGCGTTCGACCAGGTGCGCCACGAAGTGCCGATGCTGTCGCTGGACAACGTGTTTGACGAAGAGAGCTTCCTGGCGTTTTACAAGCGCGTGCAGGACAGGCTCAAGAGCAGCGATCCGCTGACCTTTTGCTGCGAGCTGAAGCTGGATGGCCTGGCGGTCAGCCTGCTGTACGAAGACGGCGAGCTGGTGCGCGCGGCGACGCGCGGCGACGGCACCACCGGCGAGAACATCACTACCAACGTGCGCACCATTCGCGCCATCCCGCTGCGCCTGACCGGCGACAACATCCCGCGCCGGCTGGAAGTGCGTGGCGAAGTGTTCATGCCGCAGGCCGGTTTCGAACAGATGAACGAAGAAGCCCGGCGCAAAGACGGCAAGGTATTCGCCAACCCGCGCAACGCCGCCGCCGGCTCGCTGCGCCAGCTCGATCCGCGCATTACCGCTAAACGCCCGCTGACCTTCTTCTGCTATGGCGTTGGCCTGCTGGAAGGCGGCGAGCTGCCGCGCAGCCACTTTGAGCGCCTGATGCAGTTCAAGGCCTGGGGCCTGCCGGTCAGCGATCGCGCCCAGCGCCGCACCGGCAGCGAGGAAGTGCTGGCGTTCTATCGCCAGGTCGAGCAGGACCGCGCACAGCTCGGTTTCGATATCGACGGCGTGGTGATCAAGATTGACGATATCGATCTGCAGGAAACGCTGGGCTTCGTGGCGCGTGCGCCGCGCTGGGCGACGGCGTTCAAATTCCCGGCGCAGGAGCAGATCACCGTGGTGCGCGAAGTGGAGTTTCAGGTTGGCCGCACCGGTGCGATTACGCCGGTGGCGCGCCTTGAGCCGGTGCTGGTGGCCGGGGTGACCGTCAGCAACGCGACCTTGCACAACGCTGATGAAATTGAACGCCTGGGGCTGCGCATCGGCGATACGGTGATCGTGCGCCGCGCCGGCGACGTGATCCCGCAGGTGGTGGGGGTGCTGGAAGACCGTCGGCCGCAGGATGCGCGCGAAGTGGTGTTCCCGCTACACTGTCCGGTGTGCGGCTCCGACGTTGAGCGCGTGGAAGGCGAGGCCGTGGCGCGCTGCACCGGCGGGTTGATCTGCGGCGCGCAGCGCAAAGAGGCGTTGAAGCACTTCGTTTCCCGTCGCGCGCTGGACGTCGAGGGCATGGGCGACAAGATCATCGAGCAGCTGGTGGACAAGGAGTACGTGAAGAACCCGGCCGATCTGTTCCGCCTGTCCGCCGGCATTCTGACCGGTCTGGATCGCATGGGGCCGAAATCGGCGCAGAATCTGGTCAACGCGTTGGAAAAATCCAAGCAGACCACCTTCGCCCGTTTCCTGTATGCGCTCGGCATTCGCGAGGTCGGTGAGGCGACCGCCGCCAACCTGGCGGCGCATTTCGGTTCGCTGGAGAAGCTGTTCGCCGCCGATATCGAGGCGTTGAAAGAAGTGCCGGACGTCGGTGAAGTGGTGGCCAAACACACCCGCAACTTCCTCGATGAAGCGCTCAATCAGCAGGTGATCAACGAGCTGGTGGGCGCCGAGATCGGCATTCATTGGCCGGCGCCGGTGGTGGTGGTGGCGGAAGAGATCGACAGCCCGTTCGCCGGCAAAACTGTGGTGCTGACCGGCTCGCTGAGCCAGCTTTCGCGCGACGAGGCCAAAGATCGCCTGACGGCGCTGGGCGCCAAGGTCAGCGGCAGCGTGTCGAAGAAAACCGATCTGGTGATCGCCGGCGAGGCGGCCGGCTCCAAACTGGCGAAGGCGCAGGAGCTGGGTATCGCCGTGATCGACGAAGCGGAAATGATCCGCCTGCTGGGTGACTGATGGAAAAGGAAAACCTGCTGGAGATCGCCAATACCGTGATGCCGTTCGGCAAGTACCAGGGGCGGGTGCTGATCGACCTGCCCGAAGAGTACCTGCTGTGGTTCGCCCGTAAGGGCGAATTCCCCAAAGGCAAGCTCGGCATGCTGATGGAGATGACGCTGGCGATTAAAATCGAAGGGCTTGATCACCTGGTCAAGCCGCTGAAGAAAAGCTGATCTGACGGGCCTCGGCCCGTCTTTTTTTTACCCGCGCGACGTCTGTGCGTTGGGCACCGCCTGTTGCGCCCGTTGCTTGCGCTGGTATCTTTTGGCCAGCACTGCGCAGGTCATCAACTGCACCTGATGAAACACCATCAGCGGCAGCACCATGATCCCCACCGTTGCCGTCGGGAACAGGATATTGGCCATCGGAATGCCGTTCGCCAGGCTCTTCTTCGAGCCGCAAAACACGATGGTGATCTCGTCCGCCTTGCTGAACCCCAGCCAGCGCGCCATGTAGGTATTCACCACCAGCACGATCGCCAGCAGCACGATGCTGCCGCCGACGATAAACGCCAGCGAACCAAGCCCTACCTGATGCCAGATGCCGTGCGTCACCGCTTCGCTGAAGGCGGCGTACACCACCAGCAAAATCGAGGTCTGGTCGGTTTTGCCGATCAGCGGGCGATGGCGCTCGATCCAGCCGCCGATCAGCGGCCGCAGCAGGTGGCCGGCGACGAACGGCACCAGCAGCTGCAGCACGATCGAGCCCACCTGCCGCAGGCTGCCGGTATCGCCGTGCACATTCATCAGTAGGCCGACCAACAGCGGCGACACGAAGATCCCCAGCAGGCTGGAGGCGGAGGCGCTGCACACCGCCGCCGCCACGTTGCCGCCCGCCAGCGAGGTGAAGGCGATGGCCGACTGCACGGTGGCGGGCAGGATGCACAGGTAGATGAAACCGGCGTACAGCTCGGGGCTGACGTCGATCGGCGCCCACCAGGCGAACAGCATACCCAGCGCCGGAAAAATGATGAAGGTGCTGAACATCACCCACAGATGCAGCCGCCAGTTGTTGCTGCCGGCCAGGATGGCCTCGCGCGACAGCTTGGCGCCGTGCATGAAGAACAGCAGGGCGATGGCGGCGATGGTCAGGGCGTTGAGCCAGCCGACGAACTCGCCGCGTGCCGGCAGGAACGACGCCAGCAGTACGGTGGCGATCAGCGTCAGGGTAAAACGATCGGGCAGAAATCTCATGGCGGTGCGCTCAGGGTAGAAAATCGATGGGGCTATTCTCCCGCGCGGGGATATAATAATTAAATTGATTTATTTAATTCATATATGAATAAAACACATGAATTACTCACTCAAACAGCTGCGGGTGTTTGTCGCCATCGCTCGCCACGGCAGTTTCAGCCGCGCCGGTGAGGCGATTGGTCTGACGCAATCGGCGGTCAGCCACAGCGTGAAAGAGCTGGAAGCGGAGGTCGGCGTGCGCCTGCTGGATCGCACCACGCGTGAAGTGGTGTTGACCGATGCCGGCCTGCGGCTGGCCAACCGGGTCGAACGGTTGCTGGACGAGCTGCAGACCACTCTGCTGGATGTGCGCAGCTTTGGCGTACAGCGCAGCGGCACGGTGCGGGTGGCGACGAGCCAGACCATTTCCGCCCATCTGATGCCGCAGTGCATCGCCGCCGGCGAGCGCGAATACCCGGAGATCCGCATCATGCTGCGCGATCAGGCGCAGCAGCAGGTGCTGCACAGCGTGCGCAACGCGGAGGTGGATTTCGGCATCGTGGTTGATCCGGTGCAGGCGGTGGATCTGGAGTGCGAAGCGGTGCTGCATGAACCGTTTCTGCTGCTGTGCCGCGACGATCATCCGTTCGCGGCGCAGCAGGCGGTGCATTGGTCGGCGCTGAACGGTTGCCGCCTGGTGTTGCAGGACTATGCGTCGGGCAGCCGACCGCTGATCGACAGTGCGCTGAGACAGCAGGGCGTGGAGGCGCAGGTAGTGCAGGAAATCGGCCATCCGGCCACGCTGTTCCCGATGGTGGCGGAGGGGATCGGTATCAGCATTTTCCCGGCGTTGGCGCTGCCGTTGCCGGAAGGGGGGCGGCTCCGGGTGCGTCGGCTGGAGCCGGAGATCAACCGCGCGTTGATGCTGGTGCGGCGCAAGAACCGCTCGCTGACGCCGGCGGCGGAGGCCATCTGGCAGGTGGCGCGTCAGCAGGCGGCGCTGCTGCACCAGCGCCGGCAGGAAAACGCGGCATATTGACTCAGATATAGACGTCCACCGCGTTGAGCGGCGTCGGGCGGTTTACGCCGTCGCCGGCTTGCGCCGCGGCTTTTTCCATTTGCTCCTGCTGCTGCTTTTCCATTTCTTCTTTCTGGATACGTGCGATCTCAGCTTGCAACATCTTGATCTGCGCTTCGATCAGCTGTTTCTGCTTTTCGATTTCCTTAGGATCGGCGTCGGAGTCCTTTAGATCCACCAACTTTTGCTGCAGCGACTGAATCTGCCGGTTCAGCGCCTTGATGCGGGCCGAGGCGCGGCTTTCGTTGAGGTTGACCGGTTCGTCATTGCCGTTGGCGCGTTCGTTTTTCTCCATCTTGCCGCCTTGCGGCTGGTTGTTGACCGGTTTGGCCATCAGCAGTTCGCCCTGATGGCCCGGCGCGCTAAACACGTTGCTGACGCCGGGAACGGTATTTTTGATCGGTACGATCATGGTGATGGTGGTCGACATGAATGCTCTCCCTGAGTCTGGATCTCGCTGTTCAGGGTATCGGCAGCGGCGGCTAAATCTTTACCTGCCGCAGGCGCGGCCAACGCTGCAGCCAGCCTTTGTCGAGCACGCGCTGGGCATAGGCCGCGCGATCGCCGTTTTTCGCGTTGAAGGTAATGGTGTCGTCGAACAGCGCCGCGAGCCCGAAGGGGGCCACCAGCGTGATGCTGTCGTCGGCGTTCAGGCGCGCGCCGATCGCCGTTTCCACTTCGGTCCAGAAGCTGATGGCCTCTTCGCTGTCGCGATAAGGCGCCCGGCCGCCGCGCAGGTGCATGCGCGCCTGGTTCTTGACCGACCAAGGTCGCGGCAGCCACTGTTGCAGCCGCGCCTCCAGCATGCGATCGCGCTCAGCGTCCGCACGCTCCGCATCGAAGTGGATCACGTCGATATCGTTGAGCGGCGTGGGCTCCGTATAGCCATGGCGCCGATCCCACACCAGATTGCGCACAAAGCCGGCGCCGAGGCACCAGTCATTCAGGCCGAGCCGGCGCACGGTGCGCAGGGCTGCCATGCGTGCGTTATCTTGTTGCAGCCAGTCGATAATTTGCCGTTGCGGATCCATCACCCCTCCTGTTTTCGCGGCTACTGTAACCCGAAGCGACAACGGGTGAAATGGGGGAAAGCGTGATGGCGGCGATCGCGTGCAAAATAATTTTCTTTTCCCACTGACTACACTTGGTGCAGGGCTTTTATCTCGTCACGCAGGGCAAGGGAGGGGGCTATGTTTCAGGCAACGGTGGGCCAACGCGGCTATCGCTTTGGCGATCTGCGCCAGCTGATGGCGAAAGCATCGCCGGCGCGTTCCGGCGATTATCTGGCGGAGGTGGCGGCGGAGAGCGCCGAAGAGCGCATGGCGGCGCGCATCGCGCTGGCGGATGTGCCGCTCAAGGCGTTCCTGCAGCAGGTGCTGGTGCCGTACGAACAGGACGAGGTGACGCGCCTGATTATCGACAGCCACGACGCCGCCGCCTTTGAGCCCATCTCGCACCTCACGGTCGGCGATTTTCGCGACTGGCTGCTGAGCGAGCAGGCGGACAGCGCCATGCTGGCGCAGGTGGCCGCCGGCATTACGCCGGAGATGGCGGCGGCGGTAAGCAAGATCATGCGCAATCAGGATCTGATCCTGGTGGCGAAGAAATGCCGGGTGGTGACGCGCTTTCGCAATACCATCGGTCTGCCGGGCCACCTCAGCGTGCGGCTGCAGCCCAATCACCCGACCGACAGCCTGCAGGGCATCGCCGCCAGCATGCTGGACGGTCTGTTGTACGGCAGCGGCGACGCGGTGGTCGGCATCAATCCGGCCAGCGACAGCCTGCCGCTGCTGGAAAAGCTCAACTACATGCTGGACGACGTGATCCAGCGCTTCGCCATACCCACCCAATCCTGCGTGCTGACCCACGTGACCAACACGCTGCGGCTGATAGAGCGCGGCGCGCCGGTGGATCTGGTGTTTCAGTCGATCGCCGGCACCGAGGCAGCCAACCGCGGTTTCGGCATCAGCCTGGCGCTGCTGGCGGAGGCGCAGCAGGCGGCGCTGAGCCTCAGGCGCGGCACGCTGGGCGATAACGTGATGTATTTCGAAACCGGGCAGGGCAGTTGCCTGTCGGCCAACGCGCATCACGGCGTCGATCAGCAGACCTGCGAGGCGCGCGCCTATGCGGTGGCGCGCCATTTCTCGCCGCTGCTGATCAACACCGTGGTGGGGTTTATCGGCCCCGAATACCTGTATGACGGCAAACAAATTATCCGCGCCGGGCTGGAGGATCATTTCTGCGGCAAGCTGCTCGGCCTGCCGCTGGGCTGCGACGTCTGCTACACCAACCATGCCGAAGCCGATCAGGACGACATGGACACGCTGCTGACGCTGTTGGCCGCCGCCGGGTTGACGTTCCTGATCGGCGTGCCGGGCGCGGACGACATCATGCTCAATTACCAAAGCACTTCGTTCCACGACGCGCTCTATATCCGTGAACTGCTGGGGCTGAAGCACGCGCCGGAGTTCGCCGCCTGGCTGGCGGCGATGAACATCACCGATGAACGCGGACGGCTGCGCGACGCCGCCGCCAATCACCCGCTATTGCTGGCGCTGCAGGGAGAACGGACATGAGCAAACCGGTTCACGTCAACAGTTGGGACTCGCTGCGCGCCTTTACCGACGCGCGCATCGCGTTGGGGCGCACCGGCGCCAGCCTGCCGACCGACGAGCTGCTGCGCTTCGGCCTGGCCCATGCCCAGGCACGCGACGCGGTGCATCAGCCTTTCGACAGCGAGCGGTTGGCGGCGGATTTGCATCAGGCCGGTTGGCCCTCGCTGGCGGTGCACAGCCAGGCCGCCGACCGCGCCGCCTATCTGCGCCGTCCGGATCTGGGGCGGCGATTGGCGTCGGACAGCCGCAGCCTGCTGCTCGGCTCACCATCGCGCCGAGTCGATCTGCTGCTGGCGGTGGCGGACGGCCTCTCTTCCAAAGCGGTGCACCGCCAGGCGCTGCCGCTGCTGCAGGCGCTTCGGCCCTATCTCGATACGCTGGGGCTGAGCGTCTCACCGGTGGTGTTGGCGCATCAGGCGCGGGTGGCGCTGGGGGATGAGATTGGCGAATGCCTGCAGGCCCGGGCGGTGGCGGTGCTGATCGGCGAACGGCCGGGGCTGTCGTCGCCGGACAGCCTGGGCATTTATTTGACCTGGGAGCCGAATGCGCGCAGAACGGACGCCGAGCGTAACTGCATCTCCAACGTGCGGCCGGAGGGGCTGGATTACCCGCAGGCGGCGTTCCGTCTGGCCTGGCTGCTGGAGCAGGCGTTCCAGCGGCGGCTGAGCGGCATCGAGCTGAAGGACGAGAGCGACAATCCGGCGCTGCACAACCGGGTGACACCGCTTTACCCCCAGCTGGGCGGCTGACCGAGGGTTTGCTGCAGCAGGGCAGTGAAGGCCGCCAGCCGGGCGGACACCTTCGCCATCGGGCGTAGCAGATAGATGCCTTGCTGCTCATGGCGCGGATCTTCGAGCATCTGAACCAGTCGCCCATTCTGCACGTCCGGCCCCACCACCCAGTTGGGCAGGAAGGCAATGCCGAGGCCGAGCAGCGCCGCCTGGCGCTGCGCGGTGAAGTCGTCGCAGCGCAGCGCCATGGTGCAGCGGCTCATCAGCGCCGCGTCGAGGATCTGCGCCCAGCAGGCCGGCTGCTGTTTGTGGTAGCGGGCGATTAGCCGATGCTGCGGCAACGCTTCCAGATCGCTCGGCAGGCCATAGCGGGCGACGTAGGCGGGGCTGGCGCACATCACCCAGCGTTGGGTGGCGATGCGGCTGGCGTACAGCGCGCTGTCCTTCTGCTCGCCGATGCGGAGGGCGGCATCCAGCCGTTCCTGCGTCGGATCGGTCTGGCGTTCGGTCAGATCGAGATCGATAGACAGCTGCGGATAGCGTTCCGCCAGCGTCGGCAGCAGCGGCAGCACATAGGTTTTGCCGAAGGTCGGCAGGCAGCTGATGCGCAGCGTGCCCTGCGGCGTTTCGTTCAGCGCGTTCAGCTCGGCGTGAATGCCGGTAATGTCCGTCATCAGCGCGGCGGCGCGCGTCAGCAGCAGCTCGCCGGCGTCGGTCAGCAGCAGCCCACGGGTGGAGCGGACGAACAGCGTGGCGCCGAGCGCGCTTTCCAGGGCGTCGATATGGCGCACCAGCGAGGAGGGCACCATGCCCAGCCGGCGAGCGGCGGCGGAAAAGCTGCCCAGGCGGGCCACGTCGAGAAAGATCGGCAGATGTTCAACATAACGGGCGTCATTCATTTTTGCATTATATGCAAAAGCGTTTCTTATGAATACCCGCTTCTCTGTCGGCGGCGCTGCGGCTACTCTGGCTGCGGGTTGACGGCGGGCTTCAACGCCGCCGCATCCCGGCCGTATAGAGAGAAAACGCATAAACCTCGCGGCGCTTAGCACTAAATAACAGATGTTTTTCCCAGGCTGCATGAGCCGCCTGCGGAGTTGATTGTCGCTCCAACACCAGATTAACCGTTCAATTTGATATCCGACTCGGCATTAATGATTAGTGAGCCTTTACTTTCACACGTCATGCCGTGGGTTCTGGATATCGGCCGGCCAGCCGTGCCGGTTTTTTTGTCGCCTCAGGCTGAATCGTTCCAACTGATGAACGCGCCTTGGGGGGCATCTTGGCCCACCGTCGGTGGGTCTTTTGAACGCGCAGGATCGCGATCCCGCGCTGGTGGAGGAGTGAGTCATGAACGAAAAACACGGGTGTTCCTGTGCGCGCCATTTGGCGCAGGGTTTTGCCAGGCAGTCGATCAACGCCGGGGAGGGCGAAATCTATCAAATCTCGCTGATGAGCGCGCTCATCGACGGGGTCTACGAGGGTGAAACCACCATTGCCGAGTTGCTCAAACACGGTGATTTCGGCCTCGGCACCTTCAATCACCTGGACGGCGAACTGATCGCTTTCGACCAGGAAATACACCAGCTGCGCGCCGACGGCAGCGCCCGCCCAGCCGGTTTGCAACAGAAAACCCCTTTCGCCGTCGTCACCTTTTTCCAGCCCAGTATCAGCCAGCAGTTCGACCGGCCGATCACCAAGGCGCAGCTGCACCAATGCATCGATGAACAGGTCGCCTCGCCGAACCTGTTTTGCGCGGTGCGGGTTGACGGTGAGTTCAGCCACGTGGAAACCCGCACCGTGCCGCGCCAGGAGCGGCCCTATCGCCCGATGCTGGAAGCGATAGAAGAGCAGCCGACCTTCTCGTTTCATCAACGGCGCGGCACGCTGGTCGGCTTCCGCTCGCCGGATTACATGCAGGGCATCGGCGTCGCCGGCTATCACGAACACTTCGTTACCGACGACCGCAGCGGCGGCGGCCACGTGCTGGACTACCAGCTCGATCATGGCCGCCTGCAGTTCGGCGTCATCACCCGTCTTAATCTTCAGTTGCCGCATGATGCGGATTTCTTGCGCGCCAACCTCTGCCCAGAGGATTTGGATCGCGCGATTCGTTCCGCCGAGGGTTAACCCCGGCGATCGTTTTCTTAGGAGGTGGAACCATGGCACAGGAAAAAACAGGCAATGACTGGCAATGCGGCGCCGACTTGGTGGTGAAAAACCTGGAAGCGCAGGGCGTCAAACACGTTTTCGGCATTCCGGGCGCCAAGATCGACCGGGTGTTCGACTCGCTGGAGGACGCGCCATCGATTGAAACGGTGGTGGTGCGGCATGAGGCCAACGCGGCCTTTATGGCGGCGGCGGTCGGCCGCCTGACCGGCAAGGCCGGGGTGGCGCTGGTCACCTCCGGGCCGGGCAGTTCCAACCTGATCACCGGGCTGGCCACCGCCACCTCGGAGGGGGACGCGGTAGTGGCCTTTGGCGGGGCGGTGAAGCGCGCCGACAGCCTGAAGCAGACGCACCAGAGCATGGATACCGTCAGCATGTTCCGGCCGGTGACCAAGTATTGCGCCGAAGTGCATGCCGGTTCGGCGATTTCCGAGGTGATCGCCAACGCCTTCCGCCGCGCCGAGTTTGGCCGGCCGGGAGCCTCGTTCGTCAGCCTGCCGATGGATATCGTCAATGAACCGGTCAGCGCGCCGGTGTTGGCCGGCTGCCGCTTGCCGCGCATGGGGGCCGCGGCGGCGGACGACATCCAGGCGGCGGTGAAGCTGATCCGCCAGGCCAAATGCCCGGTATTGCTGCTCGGTTTGCAGGCCAGCCGGCCGGAGAACAGCGAAGCGGTGCGCCATCTGCTGTACCGCACCCACATGCCGGTGGTCGGTACCTATCAGGCGGCGGGAGTGATCGACGTCAACCACTTCGCCCGTTTCGCCGGCCGCGTTGGCCTGTTCAACAATCAGCCGGCCGATCAGCTGTTGCAGAAGGCCGATCTGGTGGTGAGCGTCGGCTATGATCCGATCGAATACGATCCCTGCATGTGGAACAGTCATGGGCGGCTGAAACTGGTGCACATCGACGTGCTGCCGGCGGATATAGACACCTGCTATCGGCCGGACGTCGAACTGGTGGGCAACATCAGCGCCACGCTGAACATGATGACCGAAACGTTCAATGAGGCGGTCTGCGTGCCGTCGGAGGTGGAGCTGATCCTCACCGATCTCGGCCGCCAGCGCACAGAACTGGCGGAGCGCGCCGCGCGCCGCGGCGGCATGCCGATCCACCCGCTGCGCATCGTCAAGGAGCTGCAGGACATCGTCAGCGACGACGTGACGCTGTGCGTGGACATGGGTAGCTTCCACATCTGGATCGCCCGCTATCTTTACAGCTTCCGCGCCCGCCAGCTGTTGATCTCCAACGGCCAACAAACCATGGGGGTGGCGCTGCCGTGGGCCATCGGCGCGGCATTGGTGCGCCCCGGCGACAAGGTGGTGTCGATCTCCGGCGACGGCGGCTTCATGCAGTCGAGCATGGAGCTGGAGACCGCGGTGCGGCTGAAAAATAACATCGTGCACGTGATCTGGGTCGATAACGCTTACAACATGGTGGAGATGCAGGAAGTGAACAAATACCAGCGCAAATCCGGCGTGGAGTTCGGGCCGATCGACTTCAAGGCCTATGCGGAATCCTGCGGCGCGGTCGGTTTCGCCGTGCAGTCGGTGGACGATCTGCGGCCGATGCTGCGCAAGGCGATGGCGATCCAGGGGCCGGTGGTGGTGGCCATTCCGGTCGACTACGCCGACAACTATAAGCTGATGGCGCAGATGAACTTCAGCCAGATGATTTAATTTCATCATCGCGTGGTTTCACCGGGGCAGGCCGCTTGCGCGCCTGCCCATTTTTATGCGCGGAATTTGTCCTTTACATCGCTAACTGCATGATTTATTGCTATCCGTTGGGCTGTTTTTTCACCACTGGGGATAGCGCAATGAAAAGAAAAGCAATAACGATCGGGCTGCTGGCGTTGGCGATTGCCGGCGGCGCGCGAGCCAATACGCTGGTCTACTGTTCTGAAGGCTCGCCGGAAGGTTTCAACCCGCAGCTGTTCACCTCCGGCACCACGGTGGATGCCAGTTCGGCGGCGATCTACAACCGGCTGGTGGATTTCAAACCCGGTACCGTCGAGCTACAACCCAGCCTGGCGGAAAGCTGGGAGGTCAGCGAAGACGGCAAGCGCTATACCTTCCACCTGCGCAAGGGCGTGGCATTCCAGAGCAATAAATATTTTACCCCCACCCGCGATTTCAACGCGGATGACGTCATCTTCTCGTTTATGCGCCAGAAGGACGCCAACAACCCGTATCACAAGGTCTCCAACGGTGCCTACACCAACTTCGAGTCGATGGAGTTCGGCACGCTGATTGACCGGATCGTCAAGGTGGATGACCACACCGTGCGCTTTGAGCTCTCCCGCGCCGAGGCGCCGTTCGTTGCCGATCTGGGCATGTACTTCGCCACCATTTTATCGGCGGAATATGCCGACGCGATGCTGAAGGCCGGCACGCCGCAGCGGGTGGACAACGATCCTATCGGCACCGGGCCGTTCCAGCTGGTGCAGTACCAGAAGGACGCAAAAATCCTCTACAAGGCGTTCGACCGCTACTGGGAAGGCAAACCGAAGATCGATCGGCTGGTGTTCTCGATCACGCCGGATGCGACGGTGCGTTACGCCAAATTGCAAAAGAACGAGTGCCAGGTGATGCCGTTCCCCAACCCGGCGGATCTGGCGCGCATGCGGCAGGACGGCAACCTGCAGGTGATGGAAAAATCCGGCCTGAATATCGGCTTCCTGGCGTTCAACACCCAGAAGAAGCCGTTGGATAACGTCAAGGTGCGCCAGGCGTTGGCACTGGCTGTCAACAAGCCGGCGATCATCGACGCGGTGTTCCACGGCGCCGGCCAGCCGGCCAAGAATCTGCTGCCGCCGACCCAATGGGGCAGCAACGCGCAGCTTGAAGATTATCCGTATTCGCCGGAGCGGGCGAAGCAGCTGCTGCAGGAGGCCGGGCTGGGGCAGGGGTTCGATATCGATCTGTGGGCGATGCCGGTGCAGCGGCCCTATAACCCCAACGCCAAGCGGATGGCGGAGATGATCCAGGCCGACTGGGCCAAGATCGGCGTGCGCGCCAAAATCGTCACCTTCGAGTGGGGCGAGTATTTACAGCGGATTAAAAACGGCGAACACCAGACCGCGCTGATGGGCTGGACCACCGCCAACGGCGATCCGGACAACTTCTTCGGCCCGCTGTTCACCTGCGCTTCGCTCGGCGGCTCCAACTCGGCGAAATGGTGCTACAAACCGTTCGACCAGTTGATCCTGCAGGCGCGCGAGGAGAACGATCACGCCAAACGGGTGGCGATGTATCAGCAGGCGCAGGTGGTGATGCACGATCAGATGCCGGCGCTGATGATCGCGCACTCGACCATCTTCGAACCGGTGCGCAAGGAAGTGAAAGGCTACGAGATAGACCCGTTCGGCAAACACATCTTCAAACAGGTGTCGCTGGAGAAATAACCAAGAGGCCGGGGTAACCCGGCCTTTTTCATGCCTGCGGCGCGTCGCAGTGGTAGCGGCCGCGCGGGATCACCAGCGGCGTGTGGGACAGCGGATCGTCGATGATCATGCACGGCATGCCGAACACCCGCTCCACCAGTTCGGCGGTGATGATCTCCGCCGGTTTCCCTTCCGCCACGATCTTGCCGTCGCGCATGGCGATGATGTGATCGGCATAGCGGCAGGCGTGGTTGAGATCGTGCAGCACCGCGATCAGGGTTTGACCGCGCTCGCGGTTGAGCTGGCGGAACAGATCCAGCAGCTCGATCTGGTGCGCGATGTCCAGATAGGTGGTCGGCTCATCCAGCAGCAGCAGCGGCGTTTGCTGCGCCAGCGCCATCGCTACCCAGACGCGCTGACGCTGCCCGCCGGACAGCTCGTCGACGCTGCGATCCGCCAGCTGGTTGACGTTGGTGGCCGCCATGGCGGCTTCCACCGCCTGTTTGTCGGCCTGCGTCCATTGTTTCAGCAGGCTCTGGTGCGGATAGCGGCCGCGCGACACCAGGTCCGTCACGGTGATGCTGTCCGGCGCGATCGAAGTTTGCGGCAGCAGCCCAAGCTCGCGCGCCAGCGCCTTGGTAGCGAAGCTGCTGATGTTCTTGCCGTCCAGCATCACCTCGCCGGCGCTGGGTTTCAGCAGGCGGCACAGGGCGCGCAACAGCGTCGATTTGCCGCAGGCGTTCGGCCCGACAATCACCGTGAAGGCGCCGTCGGGGATCGCCACGCTCAGATCGTCAGCGATGATTTTATTGTCGTAGCCCAGCTTCAGGTGCGAGGCGTGCAGGCGGTGGCTCATGGCATTATCACTCTTCATTATCTGCGGGCCTCTCGGATGAGCAGCCAAATCAGGTACAGGCCGCCGATGCAGACGGTCACAACCCCGACCGGCAGTTGGATCGGCGCGAAAAGATGTTGGGACACCACGTCGGCGCCGAGCAGCAACGCCGCGCCCATCAGCGCCGAGGAGGTCAGGGTGACCGAGGATTGGCCGGCGAGGCGACGGGCGATCTGCGGTGCCGCCAGCGCGATAAAGGAAATCGGCCCGGCGGTGGCGGTGACGGCGGCGGTGAGGGTGACGCCGAACAGCATCAGCCACAGCCGGCTGCCTTCGGCGTTAACGCCCAGCGCGCGCGCCGTGTCATCGCCCATTTCCAGCAGCTGCAGCCGTTTGCCCATCAGCAGCGCGGCGGCGGCCGCCAGCACGATGAACGCCGTGGCGGGCTGGGCTTTTTGCCAGGTCATGCCGTTGAGCGAACCGGCCTGCCACATGGCGGCGTCCATGGCGCGCTCGAGCGAGGCGGTGATGATCAGCCAGGTATTGGTGGAGACCAGCACCGCGCTGATGGCGATGCCGACGATGATCAACCGGAAGCCGGCGATACCTTGCCGCCAGGCCAGCAGATAGATGGCCAGCGCGGCGAGAATGCCGCCGGCCAGCGCGCCGCCGGCGATGTAATAGTAGCCGCCGTTGAACAGGGTGATGGCGATCAGCGCGCCGGTGTAAGCCCCCATGTTAAAGCCGATCACGTCCGGGCTGCCGAGCGGGTTGCGGATAATTGACTGGAAAATGGCGCCGCTCATGCCGAGCGCGGCGCCTAACAACAGCGCCATGGCGATGCGCGGCAAGCGCCATTGGGTGACCACGGTCACCAGGTTTTTCGGCGCCTCGCCGCTGAGCGCGGCAAAAACCTGCTCCAGCGAGAGCTGCAGCGTGCCGTAGCACAGGGCGGCGACGGCCATCGCCAGACACAGCGCCAGCAGCGAAAGATTGACCAACAGCAGGCGCAGCGGCAGGCGCCCGTTGATGACGCCGTCCGGGCGGCCGATATGCAGCGTATGCGGCAGACTCATCACAGACCCCCCAGCGTTTTCTTGCGGCGCACCAGCCAGATCAGCACCGGCGCGCCGATGAAGGCCGCCACGATGGAAACCCGCAGTTCACCGGCCGCCAGCAAGCGGCCGACCACGTCGGCGCACAGCAGTAAAATCGGCGCCAGCAGCATGGAGTAGGGCAGGATCCAGCGCTGGTCGGGGCCGACCCACCAGCGGGCGATATGCGGCACCATCAGGCCGATGAAACTGATTGGGCCGACGGTGGCGGTTGCCGCGCCGCACAGCAGCGTGATGGCGATCACCGCGATCACCTGAGTCAGCACCACGCGCGCGCCGAGTGCGATCGCCAGATCTTCCCCCATACCGATGGTATTCAGCGGCCGGGCGATGAGCAGCGTCAGCAGGCAGCCGAGCAGAATGGCGGGGGCGGTGACCGGCAGCGTGGACAGCGTGCGGATATCCAGCGTGCCGGCCTGCCAGAAGCGGAGTTGGTCAAAGGTTTGCGGATCGATCAGCGACAGCCCGGTGGTGATGCCGAGCAGCACCGCGCCGATAGCCACGCCGGCCAGCGTCAGCCGCACCGGGTTGATGCGCCCGCCCGCCAGCGTGCCGATCAGGTAGACCAGCAGGGTGGTGAGGGCAGCGCCGGCAAAGGCGTAGGCCATGTAGCTTTCGGTGGTGGCGGCGCCGAAAAACATGATGCCGATGACCACGGCGAAGCTGGCGCCGGCGTTGATGCCGAGCACGCCGGGATCGGCCAGCGGGTTGCGCGTCAGCGCCTGAATCAGCGCGCCGGCAGCGCCGAGCGCCATGCCGGCCAGGATGCCCGCCAGCGTACGGGGCACCCGGGCATTGAGAATGATGGTGCTGTCGGAACCGCTCGCGGCACCCTGCAGGCTGAGCCAGACGGTATGGAAAGGAATGGCTTTGGAACCCAGCATCAGGCTGGCCATGATGCACAGCAGCAACAGCGCCAAACCGATACCGAACCCGGCGATGCGTTTGAAGCCACTGGCGTAAGCTGCGTGCGGTGCGGACGAAAGCGTCCGCTCAGTCGGAGTGGGTACGTTCACACCGGTAACTCCTGTATGATTTTTATTCTCATTGTTATTTGCGTTCATGCGGGGGGGCAATAGTAGCACGAGTTTACGCCCGCATGCACCCGCCGGTTGGTGGCAAAGGTGCGTTGACGATGTTAATAACTATTGATATTTCAAATGATTGAATGTGAACGTTCGCCCCGCTTGCGGAAAGTGTCGGCAGGGGGCTGACCTGCCGACGGCGTGATTCAGGGCTTTTTGAACAACCGTTCGATTTGATTCAGCATGTTGGTGGCGCTGTAGTAATCGAGGCGGAAGGTATCGTTGCCGACGGCGTAGACGTGCCGCTGTTCCACCGGCTCCAGATGTTTGAGGAACGGGTTGGTCAGCACCTCTTGCACTTTGCGCTCATTGGTGGCGAACAGGATCAGGGTTTTGCCATTCAGACCTTCGGCCATTTTTTCGCCGGAGATCTGGATGATGTCATGGCGTTTACCCATGCTGGTGTTGCCTTTGGCGCTTTCCGGCGGGGTGGCCAGTTGGAAGCCGAGCTGGGTCAGCAGTTTGCCCTGGGCGGAACCCGGCGTCCACAGCATGGCCTCGCGGCCGTTGTCGGCATACACCAGCGGAGTGGTGGGCTGCGGCGGCAGCGCGATCGCCTGTTTCACTTGCTCCACGCGCTGCTCGAAACGATCTTCCGCCTGTTTGGCGCCGGCTTCATGACCGGTGATCTCGCCGAGCTCGCTGGCCAGCTGTTGCCAGCTTTTATCGCCATAGTCGAGCACCAGAGTCGGCGCAATGGCGGACAGCTGGTCATACAGTTTCAACGCCGAATCACCGCCGGTCGCGGCGACGACGATCAAATCCGGCGCGGCGGCGGCGACGGCTTCGGCATTGGGCTCCACCTGGTACAGCCGCTCGACGTGGCGCTGTTTGGCCACCTCGCTCCACTGGGTAAAGAAACCTTGTTTATCGGCCACCAGGGGATTTGGGCTGGTGGCGGCGCTGGCGACCACCGGGGCGTCGATAGCCAACAGCGTGCCGGTGATGGTGACGCTGGTGGACACGATGCGCTGCGGCGGTTTTTCCAGCGTGAATTTCCCTTTGACGCTGTCGATGGTGCGCGGCCAACTGCCGTCGGCAGCGGGGGCGGACGTTTTCTGTCCGTCGCTCTTGTCGTCCGGGCCGCAGCCGCTGAGCAACAGGCTGGAAGTGGCGATAAATGCAATGAACAGCTGGCGTAAGGATAGGGTCATGAGCGGGCTCTTTCTTTCCTTGAACTAAGGCGTATCAATCCGGCGGCGGATTGGCTGCGTGGTGGATGCCGGCTAATTTACCATTCAAGTCGCCAAAATGATAACCATTCGTATCTCAGCGCGTGGTGAAGGAAAGAATAGAAAGAAGAAGCGGAGGAAGCCGAGTGACAGAAACGAAAAAAGCGCCAAAAGGCGCTTTTTTCTGAATTGGTGGGTCGTGCAGGATTGATTCGGCCTGTGGCCTCACCCTGCGGGCAACGCTGCGCGTTGTCGTATCGCTGCGCGATGCTCGAACCTCTACGGCTATCCGCCTATTTCATAGACGGCCCCTTCGGGCCAGCGCAAGCGCTGTTCAAAAGCATGAATGCTTTTGTCTCATCCTGCACGATTCGGTGAACTCTGTCGGCAAGAAGATGAAGTCGGGAGCAGGTGGCGCAGAAACGAAAAAAGCGCCAAAAGGCGCTTTTTTCTGAATTGGTGGGTCGTGCAGGATTCGAACCTGCGACCAATTGATTAAAAGTCAACTGCTCTACCAACTGAGCTAACGACCCGCAGAAGTGGTGGGTGATGACGGGCTCGAACCGCCGACCCCCTCCGTGTAAAGGAGATGCTCTACCAACTGAGCTAATCACCCACTTCAGGACTTCCAAGTTACTGCTAAACGAGAGAATGATGGTGGGTGATGACGGGCTCGAACCGCCGACCCCCTCCGTGTAAAGGAGATGCTCTACCAACTGAGCTAATCACCCTCATTCGTTCTCATTTTTTCTCAACAAGATGGTGGGCGATGACGGGCTCGAACCGCCGACCCCCTCCGTGTAAAGGAGATGCTCTACCAACTGAGCTAATCGCCCCGTCTTGTTGGAGTCGCATTATAGGGATAGTTCAAAGTGAGTCAACGGTTTTTAAAATGATTTCAATCGTTCGCCGCAAATTTAGGCAGGGCGCGATAATAATCGCCAGCAGCGCCGATTCTTTGCGCGATGCTATGCGAAACTCGCCGCAAAACGCGCGAAATCGACCGGTGCAATATCGTGTCGGCGTTGAGGAATTAGCGCGTGGTGATACAATGTCGTCCACTCTTTTTTCAATTCCGAGCAATCGTCGGCAACCGCCGACACGCGTTGCGTAATAAGGCAGTGAACCCAATGAAAATCAAAACCCGTTTTGCACCGAGCCCGACCGGCTATCTTCACGTCGGCGGCGCGCGTACCGCACTTTATTCCTGGTTGTTCAGCCGCCATGCGGGCGGTGAGTTCGTTCTGCGTATCGAAGATACCGATCTGGAACGTTCTACCCAGGACGCGATCGACGCAATTATGGATGGCATGAACTGGTTGAACCTGGATTGGGATGAAGGCCCGTATTTCCAGACCAAGCGTTTCGATCGCTACAACGCGGTCATCGATGAGATGCTGGAGCAGGGCACGGCCTATAAATGCTATTGCTCCAAGGAACGTCTGGAAGCGCTGCGCGAGAAGCAGATGGAAAACGGCGAGAAGCCGCGTTACGACGGCCACTGCCGCGACAGCCAGTGCAGCCACACCGACGACGAACCGCACGTGGTGCGCTTCCGCAACCCGCAGGAAGGGTCGGTGATCTTCGACGATAAAATTCGCGGCCCGATCGAATTCAGCAACCAGGAGCTGGACGATCTGATCATCCGCCGCACCGACGGTTCGCCAACCTATAACTTCTGCGTCGTCGTCGATGACTGGGACATGGAAATCACCCATGTGATCCGCGGTGAAGACCACATCAACAACACCCCGCGCCAGATCAACATTCTCAAAGCGCTGGGCGCGCCGGTGCCGGAATACGCGCACGTGTCGATGATCCTCGGCGACGACGGTAAAAAGCTGTCCAAACGTCACGGCGCCGTGGGCGTGATGCAGTACCGCGACGACGGCTATCTGCCGCAGGCGCTGCTGAACTACCTGGTGCGTCTGGGCTGGTCCCACGGCGATCAGGAGATCTTCTCCATCGACGAGATGAAAGAGTTCTTCACGCTGGAAGCGATCAACAAATCCGCCAGCGCCTTCAACACCGAGAAGCTGCAGTGGCTGAACCATCACTACATCAACCATATGCCGGCGGAAGAAGTGGCGGTGCATCTGGCATGGCACGTTGAGCAACTGGGCATTGAAACCCGCAACGGGCCGGAACTTAAGGACATCGTCAAGCTGCTGGGCGAGCGCTGCAAGACGCTGAAAGAGATGGCGGAGTCTTGCCGTTACTTCTACGAAGACTTCAGCGAGTTCGACGCCGACGCCGCCAAGAAACACCTGCGTCCGGTTGCGCGTCAGCCGCTGGATGCGGTGCGCGCCAAGCTGGCCGCCATCACCGTCTGGACGCCGGAAAACGTGCATGACGCCATTCAGGGCACGGCGGATGAGCTGGGTGTCGGCATGGGCAAAGTCGGCATGCCGCTGCGCGTCGCGGTGACCGGTGCCGGCCAGTCGCCGGGCATGGACGTGACCGTGCATGCGATCGGCCAGAAGCGTTCGCTGCAGCGCATCGACATGGCGCTGGCTTATATCGCCGAGCGCGAAGCGCAAGCCTGATTCGCTGCTACGCCATAAAGAAAAAGCCCCGAGGAGCAATCCCGGGGCTTTTTTCATGGCGGTTGTCAGGCGTGTTCGCTGGCCGGCAAACCGGGGCGATAGGCGAGGAAATACATCAGCCCGACAAAGCCGGCGCCGCCCAGCGCATTGCCGAGAAATACCGCGACGAAATTAGGCAGGTACTGTTCCCAGACCATGCCGCCGGCGAAGATGGCCGCCGGGATGATGAACATGTTCGCCACCACGTGCTGGAAGCCGATGGCGACAAAAGCCATGACCGGGAACCACATGCCGATCACTTTGCCCGGCACATCCTTGCTGGCGAAGGCTAACCACACCGCCAGGCACACCAGCCAGTTGCAGCCGACGCCGGAGATGAAGGCGTGCAGGAAGTCTGCATCCACTTTGGCCTGCGCGATCGCCAGCGTCTTATGCAAAAACGCGCCTTCGGTCAGGCCCAGCAGGTGGCCGAAAAAGTAGGCGACGGCCACGCTGCCGGCCAGGTTGGCCAGGGTGACCCAAAACCAGTTGCGCAGCACGGCGATGGCGGGGATTTCACGAGCGAACCAGGCCATTGGCAAGGTCATCATGTTGCCGGTCAGCAGTTCGCCGCCGGCCAGAATGGTCAGGATCAGGCCGATCGGGAACACCGCGGCGCCCAACAGCGCGCCGAAAGAGCCCCATTCGGCCGGCAGGGTGCCGATGACGTGAATATCCAGCAGGAAGCCGGTGGCGATAAAGGCGCCGGCGAGAAAGCCCAGAATCAGCAGATTAGCGAGCGGGGCGCGGCTTTTGTTTACCCCGGCCTGAACGGCGAGGGCGGCGATTTCTTTTGGTGAATGCAAAGACATGACGGACTCGGTTTATAGTAATGAAGTTTATGGCGCGGGCAGTCTATGCCGCTCCGGAGTCCGACTCAAGCGCATTTCGCTAACATTCCGTTAATTAAAAATCAACGTGATATGCAGGGTCTTTCGCCATTTTGAGATGTAGCGCGCAAAATGGATGAACTCTGCGCAAAGTGATGATTTTTTGGCGCCAAAGATGCTGATTTGGCGGCTTTTTCAACGCTTGATTCAGTAATTCAATTTAGCCGTTGACAGCTTTGAGCGGGTTTCATATTATGCGCCCCGTTCACAGCACAAAGTGATTGTGGAACGGGGCTATAGCTCAGCTGGGAGAGCGCTTGCATGGCATGCAAGAGGTCGACGGTTCGATCCCGTCTAGCTCCACCAACCTTCTTCTCAGAAAGGTTGAGGATACCGTAACGCCGGTCAAAGTGTACCACTTTTGTGGGGCTATAGCTCAGCTGGGAGAGCGCTTGCATGGCATGCAAGAGGTCGACGGTTCGATCCCGTCTAGCTCCACCACCATTTAAAAAGCCGACCTTAGGGTCGGCTTTTTGCTTTGAGTCATTTAACCTTCGCCGAATGCCGGCCAATAAAAAAGGCGCCCGCAGGCGCCTTGTTATCGCAGTCGGTTCGAGGCTTAGCCCAGCACCAGACCCGCGATGGAAGCGGACAGGATGCTGACCAGCGTAGAGCCGTACACCAGCTTCAGGCCAAAGCGTGACACCACGTTGCCCTGGTGTTCGTTCAGGCCCTTGATCGCACCGGCCACGATGCCGATGGAAGAGAAGTTTGCGAAGGACACCAGGAACACCGACAGGATCCCCAGGCTGCGCGGCGACAGCTCGGCAGAGACTTTCTGCAGTTCCATCATGGCCACGAATTCGTTGGAAACCAGCTTGGTGGCCATGATGCTGCCGACCTGCAGGGCTTCGTGCTTAGGAATGCCCATGATCCAGGCGAACGGATAGAAGAAGTAACCGAGGATTTCCTGGAAGCTCAGGCCGAAAATGGCGCTAAACACACCGTTGAGCGCGGCGATCAGGGCGATGAAGCCAATCAGCATCGCGGCGACGATAATTGCTACTTTGAAGCCCGCCAGGATGTATTCACCCAGCATTTCAAAGAAGCTCTGGCCTTCGTGCAGGTTGCCGAGGTGCAGCTCTTCTTCTTTATTGGTGTCGTACGGGTTGACCAGCGACAGCACGATAAAGGTGCTGAACATGTTCAATACCAGCGCCGCCACCACGAATTTGGCGTCCAGCATGGTCATATAGGCGCCGACGATGGACATGGAAACCGTAGACATCGCGGTCGCCGCCATGGTGTACATGCGCTTTTCCGACATCTTGCCCAGGATATCCTTGTAGGCGATGAAGTTTTCGGATTGCCCCAGGATCAGCGAGCTGACGGCGTTAAACGACTCCAGCTTGCCCATGCCGTTCACTTTCGACAGCACGGTGCCGATAATGCGGATGATGAACGGCAGCACCTTGATGTACTGCAGAATACCGATCAGCGCCGAAATGAAAACGATCGGGCACAGCACCTTCAGGAAGAAGAACGCCAGGCCTTTGTCGCCCATGCCGCCGAACACGAAATCAGTCCCTTGTCCCGCAAACCCGAGCAGTTTGTCAAACAGCGCGGCGAATCCTTTTACGAAGCCCAAACCCGCTTCCGAATGCAGGAAAAAGTAGGCCAGCAGTACTTCGATAACCAGTAGTTGAATAACATAGCGAATGCGGATGCTTTTACGATCGCGGCACACCAACAGGGCCAGGATCGCTACCACCACTATCGCCAACGCAAAGTGCGCAATATGGGACATGTTTGCTCCAAATTTGAGGCAGGCTGAATTTCGGCTGTCATTTTATGTAACGCTACGTTTAAAAACGAGACTTCTATTGCAAATATGGAAAATCATAGTGGGAGTTCTCCTAAAGTGTTGCGCAAAAGCATAAAAAATCAAGATGTTAAAGCAGCAATAGGAAATTCGTATTCTTGTGCTAACCTGTCTTTCAGGGGTATTGCAGCCAAAATCCCATCAGAAAAGCACGGAAATCGGCAAGCTCCGCGCTGAACCCTTCGATAAAACCGTTAATGTTGGCTATTACAGAGATAAGTTTTACCGCTCTAAATGCGCTTGATAATTATTATCATTTATATAGAGTGGAGATAAACGTAATTTCAGTAAGGGTTCAACATATGCTGAACAGTCGCGTGGTTGAAACCACCTCCGGTCGCTCCGCCAGAAAAATCAAACTCTCGCTCATGGGGCCCGCCTTTATCGCCGCTATCGGTTATATCGATCCCGGCAACTTCGCCACCAACATCCAGGCCGGCGCCTCATTCGGCTACAGCCTGCTGTGGGTGGTGGTTTGGGCCAACGTGATGGCGATGCTGATCCAGCTGTTGTCCGCCAAGCTGGGCATCGCCACCGGGAAAAATCTGGCCGAGCATATTCGCGATCGCTTTCCGCGGCCGGCGGTGTGGGCCTATTGGGTACAGGCGGAGATCATCGCCATGGCGACCGATCTGGCTGAGTTTATCGGCGCGGCGATCGGCTTCAAGCTGCTGCTCGGTGTCTCTCTGTTGCAGGGCGCAGTACTGACCGGCATCGCCACCTTTTTAATTCTGATGCTGCAAAAACGCGGGCAAAAGCCGCTGGAGCTGGTGATCGGTGGGCTGTTGTTGTTCGTCGCCGCCGCTTACATCGTCGAGCTGGCGTTCTCCCAGCCGCAGTTGGCGCCGCTGCTGAAGGGGATGGCGCTGCCCGATTTGCCTAACGGCGATGCGGTATTCCTGGCTGCCGGGGTATTGGGCGCCACCATCATGCCGCACGTGATCTATCTGCATTCGTCGCTCACCCAAATCGGCGGCGAGCACGACAAGGCGGAACGCTATGCCGCCACCAAAGTCGACGTCGCCGTGGCTATGACCATCGCCGGTTTCGTTAATCTGGCGATGATGGCCACCGCCGCCGCCGCGTTTCATTTCAGCGGCCACAGCGGCATCGCCGATCTCGACGTGGCTTACCTGACGCTGCAACCGCTGCTCGGGCACGCCGCCGCCACCGTGTTCGGCCTGAGCCTGGTGGCCGCCGGCCTCTCTTCTACCGTGGTGGGCACGCTGGCGGGGCAGGTGGTGATGCAGGGGTTCGTGCGTTTCCATATTCCGCTGTGGCTGCGGCGCGCGGTGACCATGCTGCCGTCGTTTATCGTCATCATGTTGGGAATGGATGCGACGCGCATTCTGGTGCTGAGCCAGGTGCTACTCAGCTTCGGCATTGCGCTGGCGCTGGTGCCGCTGCTGGCTTTCACCGGCAATCGGGCGCTGATGGGGGAAATGGTCAACGGCCCGCTGGTGCAAAATCTGGGCAAGCTGATCGTACTGGTGGTGGTGGGATTGAACGGCTACCTGTTGATCGGCAGCGTGCTGTAAGCGAAAACAGTGCGGGCCGGCGCAACGCCGGCCCGTCGTCGTTAATCGCGGTCGTCATCACCGTGGCGGCGCCAGCGATCGCGGTCATGATCGTGATGGTGCTTTTTCTCTTTCTTCCAGTGGTGCTTATCGTAGTGTTTGTCGTATTTACGATAGCGTCCTTCATGATAGTAATAGTGTTTACGCCAGTAGTCGCCATCGCGCCAGCGATAACCGTCCCAGTAGTAACCGCGACGGCTGCGGTCGCCGAGATAACGGCCCTGATGGCCTTGCCACCAGTCGCGATCCCGCCAATCGTAACCATCCCAATAGCGGCCGCGGTTATCCTGATCGCCGATGCGCAATGAAACGCCCGGCATCAGATCGATGCTGATCCCTTCAGCATGCGCCTGCTGGGCGGCGGGCAGTACCGTCGCCGCCAAAATGGCGGCCAAGAGCAGAGGTTTAAACATGGCTTCTCCTTCCCGCTTGCGCGGCCCGGCCGTTTGTCACTTTATGAAGCGCGTTCATCAGTTTAAAAGCGGCCTTATCGTTATTTTTGCTGCAATATTGGCATCATAGCGCCGGCGTATAGGGTTGAATCTGAGAGCCACTCTGAAAATGATGCAGGAAGTTAAGATTTGAGATTTTTCTGGAGTATCGCCGCTCGATTGAACGGCGGAATTTGTAAGCGATTACAATAAGATGTTCTCGATCTGCGCGAGCTCTTCTTCACTGAAGTGACGATTGGCCAGCATGCCCACCGCGTCTTCTATCTGCGCATTCTTGCTGGCGCCGATCAGCACTGAGGTCACGCGATCGCCGCGCAGCACCCAGGCCAGCGCCATCTGCGACAGCTTCTGCCCGCGTTGCCGCGCCAGCGCATCGAGGCGGCGCACCTTGTCCAGTCGCTCGGCGGTCAACTGCTCCGGCTGCAGGAAGCGGCTGCCGCTGGCGGCGCGGGAATCTTGCGGGATGCCGTGCAGGTAGCGATCGGTCAGCAGGCCACCCGCCAGCGGCGAGAAGGCGATAGATCCGACGCCATGTTCCTCCAGCGTATCCAGCAATGCCGTCTCCGGCCCGCGTTCCAACATCGAATACTTCGGTTGGTGGATCACGCACGGCGTGCCGAGCTGCTGCAGAATGTCGAAGGCCTGTCGCGCGCGCTCGGCCGGGTAGTTGGACAGGCCGACATACAGCGCTTTGCCCTGGCGTACCAGCAGATCCAGCGCCGCCATGGTTTCTTCCAGCGGCGTGTCCGGATCCGGCCGGTGGTGATAAAAGATATCCACATACTCCAACCCCATGCGCTTCAGGCTCTGATCGAGGCTGGCGACCAGGTACTTTTTCGAGCCCCAATCACCGTAGGGGCCGGGCCACATGGTGTAACCGGCTTTGGAGGAGACGATCAGCTCATCGCGCCAGGCCCGCAGATCGGCGTTGAGAATGCGGCCAAAGTTCTCCTCGGCGGCGCCGGGCGGCGGGCCGTAGTTATTGGCCAGATCGAAATGGGTAATGCCGCGATCGAAGGCGCAGCGGATCAGGCCGCGGGCGTTATCGTACAAAGTGGCGTCGCCGAAGTTGTGCCACAGGCCGAGTGAGACGGCGGGCAGCTTCAGCCCGCTGCGGCCGCAGCGCCGGTATTCCATCTCTTGATAACGCGAGGGGGAGGCTGGGTAAGACATAGTTATCCTTGTCGGCGAGAGGTGAAGTGCTTTGAGTGTATACGTTTCCACACCGCGTTGCCGCGGGAGCGATCACGACGCCGGCATGTAACGCCAGGTTGCCGTTCGATGCGGGAGTGGTTGTTCGAAATTTGAACGGCATCTTCGATAATTAAGATAATCGCTCCAGCTGCAGACAGGTGATGATCATGACTCAGACCTATACGGTGGCCGATTATCTGCTCGATCGTCTGGCCCAAATCGGCATCCGTCATTTCTTCGGCGTGCCGGGGGATTACAACCTGCAATTTCTCGATCACGTCCTCGCGCATCCGCAAATCACCTGGGTAGGCTGTGCCAACGAGTTGAACGCCGCCTATGCGGCTGACGGCTATGCGCGCTGCAAACCGGCGGCCGCGCTGCTTACCACCTTCGGCGTGGGGGAGCTGAGCGCGTTGAACGGGGTGGCCGGCAGCTACGCCGAATACCTGCCGGTGATCCACGTGGTCGGCACGCCGGCGCAGCGCGCCCAGCGCGCCGGTGATTTGCTACACCATTCGCTGGGGGATGGCGACTTCACTCATTTCGCCCGGATCGCCAAAGAGGTGACCGTCGCGCAGGCCGACCTGACCGCCGACAACGCCGCGCTGGAGATAGACCGCCTGATCGGCGTCGCCTTGCTGGAGCATCGCCCGGTTTACCTGATGTTGCCCAGCGATGTCGCGCAGGCGCCGCTGCCGAGTAAACCGGCGCCGCTGATGCTGCGCCAGGCCAAACTGTCGCAGAGCGCATTGCAGGCGTTTATCGCCGCGGCGCGCGAAAAGCTGCTGTCGGCACGGCGGGTGTCGCTGCTGGCGGACTTCCTGGCCGATCGCTTCGGCGCCGAAGTGGCGCTGGACGAGTGGCTGCAGGAGGTCGATATGCCGCACGCGACGCTGTTGCTCGGCAAGGGCCTGCTGGACGAGAATCGCGCCGGTTTCGTTGGTACCTACTGCGGCGGCGCCAGCGATCCGGCGGTGAAACAATTGATCGAAAACGCTGATGTGGTGATCAACGTCGGCGTACGCTTGACCGACACCATTACCGCGGGGTTCACGCATCATCTGCCGGTGGAAAAATGCATCGATATTCAACCGTTCGAAGCCTGGGTCGGGCGACAGCGCTTTAGCCGCATTCCGATGCGCGAGGCGGTGCAGGCATTGCACCACCTGAGCCTGTCGCTGGCGTCGCGTTGGCCGTTGCCGCCGATCGTCCGCCCGGCGCTGCCGGAAGGCGATGGGGAAGGGTTGGATCAGCACGCCTTCTGGCGGCAAGTACAGGATTTCCTGCGGCCGGGGGATATCGTGCTGGCCGATCAGGGTACCGCCTGTTTCGGCGCGGCGGCGCTGACGTTGCCGCGTGGCTGCCGCCTGATCGTGCAGTCGCTCTGGGGATCGATCGGCTATACCCTGCCGGCGACGTTCGGCGTGCAGACCGCCGAACCGCAGCGCCGGGCAGTATTGCTGATCGGCGACGGCGCCGCGCAGTTAACCGTGCAGGAACTGGGATCGATGTTGCGCGACGGGCTTAAACCGGTGATCTTCGTACTGAACAATCAGGGATATACCGTTGAGCGCGCGATCCACGGGCCGGAGCAAAGTTATAACGACATCGCGCGCTGGAACTGGACGCAGTTGCCGACGGCGTTGGCCGGTGATCGGCCGGTGAAGGCGTTGCGGGTCAGCAATCCGGACGGATTGCGTCAGGCGCTGCGCGAGGTAGCGGACGACGAGCGGCTGGCCTTCATCGAAGTGATGCTGCCGAAGATGGACATTCCGGAACTCCTCGATACCGTCTCTCGCGCCATTCAGGCGCGCAACGCCGCCGCTTAAGGCAGGGTGTCGCCCAGCAGGCGTTCCAGCATCCAGAACCCCGCCGGGCCCGGCGGGGTCAGTTTGGACCAGACCGCATCTACCGAAATCAGTTTGGGCCAGCCGCGCGGCCGCAGCTGGGTGAGTCTGTCGTGGCCGTATTGCTGCACCAGCCAGTGCGGCAACACCGCCCAACCGAATCCCTGTTCCGCCATCTCCAGCAACAGCAGATAGCTGGGTGCCGACCAGACCAGGCCACCCTGTCTGGCCGCCTCGGCGCCGGTGTAGGTATTCAGGATCAACTGGCGGGTGCTGGACAATTGCTCCGGCGTCGGCGCAGCAACCTGCGCCAGCGGATGCTGATGGGCGACGAACAGCCCCATTTCGGTCTGCTCAGGCAGCCGGGAGAAGGCGATATCCGGCGGATAACTTTTTTGCACTTCCACCATGCCCAAGTGCGCGCGGCCGCTTTGCAGCAGATCGATAACGTCGCCTTCCTCAGCGATCATCCATTCCAGCTCAATCTCCGGGTAGCGCTGTTCGAACAGTTGCATCAACCGATCGTGATGCTTGGGCTGGTAGGTATCGGAAAACACCATGCTCAGGCGCGGTTCAACCTCGCCCGCCAACTGAATGCTCAGGGCGTCGAGGCGTTCGCTGGCGGCGAGGATCGCCTGCACATGTCCCAGCACTTTGCGGCCGGCAGCGGTGAGCACCGGCTGGCGCGCGCCGCGATCGAACAGGGTCAGCGCCAGGTCCGCCTCCAGATTGGCGATGGCGGTGCTGATGGTGGATTGGCTTTTGCGTAATTTGCGCGCGGCGGCGGAAAACGAGCCGAGGGCGGCGGCTTCGACAAACGCGTGCAACGCTTCCGGGGAATAGTGCATAATCTATCTACTTTATCGATGGAACCTATTTTTAATCTACCCAAAAAAGCGATGATAATCACCTGGCTTTCGCAACAACTGTTGAAAAAAAGGTGATGTATGCAACTGCAAAACAAGTCTCTCATTGAACGTATCGTCCACGCCGTCGGTTTCGAGGCCATCGCCGTGATGGTTTGCGCCCCGCTGGGCGCGTGGCTGCTGAACCGTTCAATGGTGCAGGTCGGTGCGTTGGCGGTAATGCTCTCCACCGTCGCGATGCTGTGGAACATGGTTTACAACACGGTGTTCGACCGCCTGTGGCCGGTCAGCCGGGTGGTGCGTAACCTGAAGGTGCGTGCGCTGCACGCCGTTGGCTTTGAAGCCGGTTTTATCCTGATCGGCGTGCCGATCGCCGCCTGGATGCTGAGCATCTCCTGGACGCAGGCGTTTATGCTGGAAATTGGTTTCTTCCTGTTCTTCCTGCCGTACACCATGGCCTATAACTGGCTGTACGACATGCTGCGTCAGCGCTGGTTCGAGGCGCGCCAGCCGATCAATTCCGGCGCCAAATAAGGCGTCGTCAGACCGACGATTCTCAGGTAAGGTCAGAGGATCGTCGGAAATGCTGAGGAAAGAAGGATGAAAGTGTTGGGTCTGCTGGGCGGCATGAGCTGGGAATCCACCATTCCGTATTACCGCACCATCAACGAGCAGGTAAAGGCGCGCCTCGGCGGGCTGCATTCGGCCAAAATCGTGCTCTACAGCGTCGATTTCCAGGAGATTGAGCGCTTGCAGCACCAGGGCGATTGGGACGGCGCCGGCCGGCTGTTGGCCGCCGCCGCGGTGGCTTTGCGCGCCGCCGGCGCCGAAGCTATCGTGATCTGCACTAACACCATGCATAAGGTGGCGGAGGCTGTCGAGCAGGCCAGCGGCCTGCCGCTGATTCACATCGCCGACGCCACGGCGCTGCAGGTGCGGGAAAAAAACATTCGCCGCGTTGGGCTGCTGGGCACGCGCTTTACCATGGAGCAAACCTTTTACCGCGGCCGCCTGCAGGAATTGCACGGCATCGACGTGGTGACGCCGGTCAGTGCCGATCGCGACATCGTACACCGCATCATCTATGACGAGCTGTGCCTCGGTAAAATTCGCGACGCCTCGCGCGACGAGTATCGCCGGATTATCAGCGATCTGGAACAGCAGGGGGCGCAGGGGATTATTTTCGGCTGCACCGAAATAGGCTTGCTGGTGAGCGAGCGGGATGCCTCGGTGCCGGTGTTCGACACCACTGCAATCCACGCTCGCGCCGCCGCGGCGTTCGCGCTGGCCTAATCGTCGTGCGGCGGTTGCCGGCGGTTCACCAGCATCAAGGGTTTGCCCGCCAGCGCCAGCCAGGCAGGCAGCATCACGATGCACAAGATCGGCAGCAGGTGCAGATCCGGCACCACCGCCACCGCCATAAACAGGCTCAGCCAGCCGTCGCGCGTCACTACCAGCACCAGCCCCATGATGGCGCAGGAGACGGTGATCGCCGCCGGCACCGCCGGAACATGCTGGTGCAGCATCAGGCCCAGCGCCGCGCCGACGAACACCGCCGGGAAGATGCGCCCGCCGCGAAAACCGCAGGCGGCCGCGATCACCAGCGCCGCCAGCTTGGTCAGGGTAATGGTCAACAGCGCCGGCACCGAATAGCTGTCGTCCACCGCCAGGCGTTTCATCTCATCCAGCCCCTTGAACAGGGTAATCTCTCCGCCCAACAGCGCCAGCAGCCCCAGCACAAAGCCCCCCAGCCCTAACATCAACACCGGATTCTTCATTGAATGGAACAGGCGGTGAACGTGCGGGAAACACCACAGCGCCACCATGCCGAGCGCGATGGCGATCAGCGCCACGATGGCGCCGCTGAAAATGTCCGGCAGCCGCGTCACGTCGTAGGCATCGAGCTGCAGGGCGAAATTGGGCACGAAGAACATCTGCGTGGTGACCGCGCCGGCGGCGGCAGCCACCAGCGGGGCGAACAGCCGATCCCACAGCGGCGTTTCGTTATTGCCGGCCAGGGTTTGCGAGAAGATCAGCGCGGCGGCGACCGGTGTGCCGAACATTGCGCCGATAGTGCCTGCCGCCGCCAGGATGATCCAGTCCATGCGCGGCACCTTCGGCAGCAGGCGCGCGCCGGCCGCCGCCACCAGCGCGATGTTGATGGCGGTGATCGGGTTCTCCGGCCCCAGACTGACGCCGCCGGCCAGGCCGACAATCAGCGCCAACCCCAACCCCGGCAAGGCGGAGAGTGGCAGCGGCATGCCGATCAGCGATTCCGTCGCCGGATCCGGCCCGGCGTGACCCGGCATATAACGCACGATCAGGCCGACCGCCACGCCGGTCAGCGTCAGCATCGCAACCGGCAACCAGGGCGACTGGGCGTCCAGGCTCAGCGCATCGGGCAGCGTCACCCACAGTAATTGCTGCAATGCGGCGGCAATTTTCATCACCAACAGCAGCACCAGACTGGAAACGGAACCGATAATCAGCGCAGGCAAAGCAAAGGCCAACATGGCATTGGCGCGCGGATGCAGCATGAATAATCCCTTGTCGATGCCTCCCTGCGGGGCAGGGAGAGCGGGTGGTTGGGCAGTGGCCACAGCTTGCCAGACTATCGGCGCGCAGGCACGCATTGATATTGCCCGGCGGCGATGACGGTTAACAGTCGCCGGGGGGCGTTTTTTGCCGCAATTTGTTTCAAATCGCGGCATAGCGGACAAGCTGAAACGTTTTTTGTGATCCGGATCGCTATTGAGGTGCAGATCCGAGGCGGGTGATTGTTGTTTTCGCAGCAGGATTTTACAGTGTGGGCAGCGTTTTATTTTTTATTTTGCGGAGACGAAATCAATGACCTATGCCCTCGTGGGTGATGTTGGCGGCACCAATGCCCGCCTGGCGTTGTGCACTGTTGCGACGGGTGAGATTACCCAGGCGAAAACCTATTCCGGCCTGGAGTTCGACAGCCTGGAGGCGGTGATCCGCCAATACCTGAAAGAGTGCGAGATCGAGGTGCAGGACGCCTGCATCGCGATCGCCTGCCCGGTGACGGAAGACTGGGTCGCGATGACCAATCACAGCTGGGCGTTCTCGATCAAAGAAATGAAGGCCAGCCTGGGGCTGAGTCACCTGGAAGTGATCAACGATTTCACCGCCGTCTCGATGGCGATCCCGATGCTCTCGCCGGACGACGTGCTGCAGTTTGGCGGCGGCGATGCGCAGCCGGGCAAACCGATCGCGGTGTACGGCGCCGGCACCGGGCTGGGCGTCGCCCACCTGGTGCACGTCGATCGCCGCTGGGTCAGCCTGCCGGGCGAAGGCGGCCATGTTGATTTCGCGCCGAACAGCGAAGAAGAAGACATTATTCTGGAGGTGCTGCGCGGTGAAGTGGGGCACGTTTCCGCCGAGCGCGTGCTGTCCGGGCCGGGCCTGGTCAATCTGTATCGCGCCATCGTCAAGGCGGACAACCGCCTGCCGGAGAAACTGGAGCCGAAGGACATCACCGAGCGGGCGCTGGCCGACAGCTGTATCGACTGCCGCCGTGCGCTGTCGCTGTTTTGCGTGATCATGGGGCGCTTCGGCGGCAACCTGGCGCTGAATCTGGGCACCTTTGGCGGCGTGTACATCGCCGGCGGCATCGTGCCGCGCTTTATGGAATTCTTCAAGGCCTCGGGCTTCCGCGCCGCCTTCGAAGACAAAGGGCGTTTCCGTGACTATGTGCGCGACATTCCGGTGTTCATGATAACCCATGGCCAGCCGGGCCTGTTGGGGGCCGGCGCGCATCTGCGCCAGACGCTGGGCATGCGGCTGTAAGCCGCGCGGCGGGGCAATAAAAAAGGGGCGCAACCCGCAGGTTGCGCCCCTTGTCGTTTTCGCGGGGTATCAGGCTTTGGCCAGCTCCGCCGCCTGCGCGGTTTCTTCGCTTTCCATTTCCACCGCTTTCGGCGCTTTGATGAACAGTGTAATCAGCAAAGAAGCGGCGGACAGGACGCCAATCACCATGAAGGTGGCGTGGAAGCCGCCGAAGTATTTGGCGACGAACGAACCGGCCAGCGCGCCCAGGCCGAAGCCCTGATAGATGATGCCGTAGTTCTTGCTGTGGTTCTTCAGGCCGAAGAAGTCGCCGACAATCGCCGGGAACACGGTGATATTGCCGCCGAAGCAGAAGGCCACCGCGCCAACGCAGATGAAGAACAGCGTGTGGTTCAGGGTCATGAAACTCAGCGCGACAATCGCCAGCACGGTAACCAGCATGGTGAAGCTGATGACGCGCATACGGCCTACTTTATCGGACAGTGTCCCCAGGATGATGCGGCCGGCGGTGTTGAAGATGGCGACGGCGGACACGGTGTTGGCGGCGGTGGCCAAATCCATCCCGGCCAGCTGAACGCCCATGTCTTTCACGATGCCAATCAGGTACAGACCGCTCATGCAGGCGGCGAAGAAGATGGTGAACAGCAGGTAGGCTTCTTTGGTGGCCAGCATCTGGCGCACGCTGAAGTCGTTGCCCAGACCATTGGCGCCTGGCTGTGCGGCGCTGGTCGCCAGCACCGGCTCTTTCAGCAACAGGGAACCGACGACGATCAGGCCCATCACGATGGCACCCCAGTAGAAGAAGGCGCCGGAAACGCCGACGTCGGCGATCAGGGCGGCGTTGACGTATTTGAACAGCAGGCTGCCGCTGCCGAAGGCGCCGACGGAGATGCCGGAAATCAGGCCTTTGTTGGCCGGGAACCACTTAATCAGGTTGGACAGGGTGGAGATGTAGGCGATACCGACCGCAAAGCCCACCACCACGCCGGCCAGCAGGTAGATCATGTCGAGCGAGCTGACATGGGCGCTGGCGATCAGGCCCAGGCCGACCAGGATGCCGGAACACAGCGTCAGGTTGCGGATGCCGAAGCGTTCTTGCAGCTTGCCGGCGAACAGCGTGGCGAAAGCCAGGAAGAAGCTGGTGATGGAGAAGGTGGTGGCGACGTCCGCCAGTCCCCAGTGGAACTTGTCGACCAGCGGCTGGTTGAACAGGCTCCAGGTGTAGATGGTGCCCAGACCCATCTGACAGATGATGGTGCCGAGAACGATTAAGCTGCGATTTGCCGGTTTGGTGTTCATGGCCGGTCTCCTTCCAGTGTGTGCGTTGCCGGGCGTGAGCCGCTGGCTGAAATTTGCGGGGTGAATCAGCGTTCCCGCGGTATGGGCTTATTATATGGCCGGCCCCCCCGGCGGACGGCGGATCGGGAATGAGTTGCACCACAGAAGGAATGAAATGCATTTTATACGGCGTGAGTTGCCGTTTTTACGCCTAAAAGCGCGTGAAATGCCGGGAGTAACACGTGATCTACATCAAAGATATCAACGATTTATTGTTAATCGCCGGTGAACGATTGTGGTGAAATTGTGAAGGATGCGTCTGCAAGGCGTAAATCGGCATTGCGCCTATAGAGCGGCGGCGAGCGCGGGACTATGTTATCTGCGATCGGACAAGATCCGCTCTGCAGGAGTCCATGAAATGAAAAAAACGCTGTTGTTACTGGCTGCGCTGCTGGCGCTGCCGCTGGCGAGCCAGGCCGACGTGTCCATCGGCGTGAACGTGCCGGGCCTGTCGTTGCATATCGGCGATCGCGATCATCGCGGCCACTACTGGGACGGCTATCGCTGGCGCGATCCGCGCTGGTGGGCCGATCATCACCGGTATGAACGTTCGCGCGGGTACTATTACGGCCCGCCGCCACGGGTGATTTACTACGGGCCGCCGCGGCGCGACTGGCGAGATCGGCCGCATTACCGCATGCCGCCACCGCCGCCGCCCGGCTATTACTACCGTCCGGGCCCGCGCTGGTAAGCGCTTACAGGCGCATCAGCTTGCGAAATTCTTTCACCTTGCTGCGGCTGACCGGCACTTCAAACTCAAGATCGCTCAGCCGCAGAATGTAGGTATTGTTGAACCAGGGCACGATCTCGCGGATCTTGGCCAGGTTAACGCAGTAAGAGCGGTGACAGCGGAAGAAATGCTCTTCCGGCAGCCGGCCGTAAAACTCGGTGAGGTTCATCGGCATCACGAATTCTTCCCGGCGAGTATAGACCCGCGTCACCTTTTCATCGGCGGCGGCGTAATAGATGTCGTTGATGTCGGTAACGATGATCCGTTCGTCTTTGATCAGGTTGATGCTGTGGCTGCCGCGGCTCGGCGCGCTGGTCGGTTCCGCCGCGCCGGCGGGGCGATGATGCAGCGCCTCCAGTTTTTGCAACATGGTGACGATGCGCGCCTCGTGATAGGGCTTGAGGATATAGTCGAACGCCTCGATCTCGAAGGCTTCCACCGCGTGTTCTTTATAGGCGGTGATGAACACGATCGACGGCCGATGGGCGAACTTGCTGATGTTTTGCGCCAGCAGCACGCCGTCCAGCGACGGGATGTTGATGTCGAGGAAAATGGCGTCGACCTGGTGGGTTTGCAGGTATTTCAGGACGTCGAGGCCATCCTCGAAGGTAGCGACGATATCGATATTGCTGTGTTTCTTGATCAGGTAGCTGAGTTCTTCCTGCGCGAGGAATTCGTCTTCCACGATGATGGCTTTCATGAGGCCTCCCCGACCGGCGGCGCGCTCGGCTCCTGATGCAGCTTGCCGCCGTTTTTGCTGATGTAGAACGCGATTTCGGTGCCCGGCTCCAGGCGGCGGATATGCAACCCTTCACCGTACAGCAGCGACACGCGGTGATGCACGTTGAGCAGGCCGATGTTGTGGCCCGGCATCTCGTTGCGCGCCACCCGGGCGATGGTTTCCTGGTTGATGCCGTGGCCGGTATCCTTCACCGAAATTTTCACCCGATCGCCCTGATCTTTCACCGCGATCACCACCACCCCTTTACCCTTGCAGGGCTGGATGCCGTGCACGATGGCGTTCTCCACCAGCGGCTGGATCAGCAGGCTCGGAATGCGCACCGAGACGTCGTCGTCGATGTCGTAAATCACCGTTAGCTTGGCGCCGAAGCGCGCCTGTTCGATGGCGATATAGTCCTGAATCTGATGCAGTTCCTTACGGATATCGATCAGTTCGTCGTTCAGCTCCAGGTTGTAGCGCAGGTAGCGCGACAGGTTGATGATCAGCTGGCGCGCGGTGTCCGGATTCAGGCGGATAGAGGAAGAGATGGCGTTCAGCGCGTTGAACAGGAAGTGTGGGTTAATCTTGCTCTGCAGCGCGCGCATTTCGGCTTTATCCGCCATCTGGCGCAGATGCTCGATGCGCGAAACCTCCATCTGGGTGGAGATGATCTGCGACAGCCCGACCGCCATCACCTTCAGCGTGTTGGTGATCTGGTGAGCGTGGCAGTAGTAAATTTTCAGCGCGCCGGTCACTTCGCCCTTTTCCCACAGCGGCACCACCAGCTGCGAATGGATCTGCGGCGCGGCCGGGTTTTCCAGGTTGTTTTTGATGATGATTTTGCCGTGGCGAATGCTTTCGCGAGTGACGCGGCTCAGCCCTTCGCGGCCGATCGGGTAGGCTTCGCGCCCCACGCCGACGTAAGCCAGCACCTGATGGGTATCGGTGATCGCCACCGCGTCGGCGCGGATGTCCTGGCGGATGATATCGCAGATGGTGGCCAGCGATTCGCTGTTGATGTTGCGGAAATAGGGCAGCGTCTTGTGGGCGATATCCAGCGCCAGCTTGGCCTGGCGCGCGGCGATCACCTCTTTTTCATCTTCGACGCTCTGCACCAGCAGCACGATCAGGCCGATGCACACCGTGCCGAGGATCATCGGCAGCGCGATCTGCGACACGATGTCGAGCCCAAGCTCGGTCGGCTTGGCCCACAGCACGATCAGCAGCATGGTGAGGGATTCGCACAGCATGCCGCCGACGATGCCGGCGCGCCAGCGCTGCTCTTTTCTCACCTTGAGGTTGATGTAGCCGGCGCTGATGCCGGCGATGATGCTGGTGATAAGGCAGGGCACCGAGGTGATGCCGCCAATGTCGATCAGATAGCGGTGCACCCCGGCGATGATGCCGGTGACGATCCCCACCCAGGGGCCGAACAGGATGCCGCCGGCCATGATGGCGATGACGCGCACGTTGACCAGCGAGCCCTCAACGTTGATGCCGGAGTAGGTGCTGAACAGCGCGAACAGCGAGAAGATCGCCGTGACGATGCCGAGCTCGAGCGGCGTATGGTCTTCTTTTTGCAGCAGTTGGCGGAACAGCCGGGTGCGGGTCAGAAAAAACAGACAGATCAACATCAGCGCGGCGCGATCAAACACCGCCAACAGCATTTCAAAAAAAGGGTGCACGACGGGTTCTCGCTGCGGCCTACGGATGACGGCAGTATACCACAGCGAGAGAGGCCCGTGGCTCAGGCCGGCGGTCAGCGCATGCCGAGCTGCGTTTTGCCCAGCGGCGTCAGCAGATCGGCGGTGGCGCGGCCGTCAAAATCCACTTCGAAGTCGTCGGGAGCGAAGTCCGGCGGCGTTCTGCCGTCGATAAAGCTCGGCAGCTGACGCTGCAGGTAGGCGTCGTTTTTTGCGCAGCCCGGCGCGGCGGCGATGTACATCACGTTGCTGTCGAACTCGCCGTTATGCTCGTTCTCCACCGCGTGGATCACGTCGCAATGCCAAAATACCGTGTCGCCCGGCTCCAGATCGGGAATAGGGGAAATCCCACTTAATAAAAGGGGATGCCATTTTTCCGAGATCGACAGCGCGCGGCCCGGCGCCGCATCGCACAGATCGTCGTCGGCGACGTCGTCCTGCAGCGCGCGCAGCAACACATAGGCCATGGCGTTGGCGATCGGCACCAGGTTCAGCGTGCCGGCGTTGGTGCGTTGCGGCGTCAGCGCCGTCCAGCCCTGGAAGGTGCGGAACATCGAGCAGACTGCCGGGGAGGCAATTTCGCGCACTTCGGTGCGGCCGTCGGCGGCAAAGGGATCGTACTGCTGCCAGTCGCCGGAGAAGACGTGGCGATACACATAGCGGAAATTCTCGTCTAACCAGCGCTCGATGGTGCCGCTGTCGACGTGCGGCGACAGGCCCAGCGACGAGGAGTTCGGCGGGCGGCGGCGGGTGCGATCGGCGTAGGTGGCGACGCGGGTCGGATCGAAATGCTGCTTGCCGTTGCTTTCGGTGGCCCACAGGCTGTTGAGGAACACCTGCACCGCATGCATGCGCGCATCCTGCCGCGCTTCGACCTGCGGCTTTGACCAATAGATGCCATAAATCTGTGGCTTGCTGGCGGCCAGCTTGCCGAAATAGTTGTCTTCGGCAGCGTTTTTCAACCGCTCGACGAAGTTGTTGCGCTCGAGATAGTCGCCGATTTCCCGGTTCCAGCCTTCGGCCTTGGCGCGGGGAAACACGCCGCGAATGGCGCAGGCGCCGCGCTGTTTGATCAGCGCTATTTGTTGATCGCTGACGCGCTGCTGCAGGATATCTTCCGCGTCGATCTGCGGCACCGGATTATGGCCGGCGGCCAGTTCGCGGCGGATCTGGTCGACCTGGCCGCGGATGTTCTCCTCCAGCGCCAGAAAAACTTCGCGGTAGTTCGGCAAGGCCTGGCGCAGCTGGCGCTTGACGTTAACGATCGTCTGCGGAATATCATCGATGACTAAAGAGGCCATGGTGTTCTCCTGGTGCCGCGTGAGTCGCTGCGGCGGACGGTTGTAGGGAATCGGGCAAGACGTTATGGTTTTGTGGTTTTAACGTGAATGATTATCGGCAACCAATCGGGGAAAATAAAGAGATATCTTTCATTCGTAAGTTCCTCTTTTTCGTTTTTCGGAGATTTTATGAAGCTGGTCACTGAACGCTTGTACTTACAGTCGATAACCGCCGAGGATTGGCCGCTGTTTCTGCGCCTGTACCAAGATCCCGAGGTGATCCGTTACATCTCCGATCCGCGCAGCGAAGCGGAGATCCGCGCACGGTTCGAAGAGCGCCTGCCGGCCTGGGACAAACACGGCGAACAGTGGCTGTGCCTGGTGATGCGTGAGAAGCACAGCGGAGAGGCGGTGGGTATTACCGGCTTTCGCCCGCATTGGGCGCCGTATCGGCAGGCGGAAGTGGGATACGGCAGTTTGCCTGCCGGCCAGGGCAAGGGCTATGGCAAGGAGTCGCTGCGGGCAGTGCTGGATTTTGCGGTGAACGCCTGCGGTTTTCACAAGCTGACCGCCACCGTGACCGTGGGCAACCTCGCCTCGCGCGGCCTGCTGGAGTCGTGCGGTTTTCAGCTGGAGGGCACACTGCGCGACAACTACCGTCTGGCGGAGCAGTGGTGCGACGACTGGCTGTTCGGGCTGCTGGCGGCGGAGTTTCAGGGCGGCAAATAAAAATATCGCGCCGGGTATCGACAAGCTCGTCGGCGCTGCGCTATGTTCGATATTCGGTCAGTTCGCTGGCCAGCGTCGCTCGGACGGTCCGGGCGCTAACGTCTATCGAGGAATCCCCTATGGCTGATAACAGTCCACAGCGCCGTTTTACGCGCATTGAACGTCTTCCCCCTTACGTATTTAACATCACCGCCGAACTGAAGATGGCCGCACGCCGTCGCGGCGAGGATATTATCGATTTCAGCATGGGGAACCCCGACGGCCCGACGCCGCCGCACATCGTGGAAAAACTGTGCGCCGTCGCCCAGCGCGACGACACCCACGGTTATTCCACCTCGCGCGGCATTCCGCGCCTGCGCCGCGCCATTTCGCGCTGGTATGCCGATCGTTATCAGGTGGATATCGATCCGGAAAGCGAAGCCATCGTCACCATCGGTTCGAAAGAGGGGCTGGCGCACCTGATGCTGGCGACCCTCGATCACGGCGATACCGTGCTGGTGCCGAACCCCAGTTACCCGATCCACATTTACGGCGCGGTGATCGCCGGCGCTCAGGTGCGTTCGGTGCCGCTGGTGGACGGCGTGGATTTCTTCAGTGAACTGGAGCGCGCCATTCGGGAAACCATTCCGCGCCCGAAAATGATGATCCTCGGCTTCCCGTCCAACCCGACCGCGCAGTGCGTGGAGCTGGATTTCTTCGAGCGGGTGGTGGCGCTGGCCAAGCAGTACAACGTGCTGGTGATCCACGATCTGGCCTATGCTGATATCGTCTATGACGGCTGGAAAGCGCCGTCGATCATGCAGGTGCCGGGGGCGAAAGACATCGCGGTGGAGTTCTTCACCCTGTCGAAAAGCTACAACATGGCCGGCTGGCGCATCGGTTTCATGGTCGGCAACCCTGAGCTGGTCAGCGCGCTGGCGCGCATCAAAAGTTATCACGACTACGGCACCTTCACGCCGCTGCAGGTGGCGGCCATCGCCGCGCTGGAAGGCGATCAGCAGTGCGTGCGCGATATCGCCGAACAGTATCGGCAGCGCCGCAACGTGCTGGTGAAGGGGCTGCACGAGGCCGGCTGGATGGTGGAAAACCCGAAGGCATCGATGTACGTGTGGGCGAAAATTCCCGAGCCTTATGCCCACCTCGGTTCGCTGGAGTTCGCCAAGCGCCTGCTGGCGGAAGCCAAGGTCTGCGTCTCGCCGGGCATCGGCTTCGGCGACTACGGCGATACCCACGTGCGCTTCGCGCTGATCGAGAATCAGGATCGTATCCGCCAGGCGGTGCGCGGCATCAAGGCGATGTTCCGCGCGGACGGGCTGCTGAAGCCGGGCAAAGCCGGCAGCACCAAATAACCCTGTCAGGCCGGGCGTTCGCCCGGCCTTATTTTTTCCGTCCCAAGGTTTTCTTCATTATTTCCCCATTATGCTCAACTACGCTGAATTTTATTTTTTGGACAGAGTGTATGAGCAACCGCTACGCGCGATCGCAGATCGTTTTACATTGGCTGACGCTGCTGATGGTGATCCTCACCTATGCGGCGATGTTGCTGAAAGATTCGGTGCCGGAGGCGTGGGCGCCGATGGTCAAAAATCTGCATTTCAACTTTGGGGTATCGGTCTTTGCCCTGATGCTGATTCGGTTGGCGGTGCGCTCTTTCCACGCTGCGCCGCCAACCACGCCTCCGCTGGAGGAGTGGCAGGAGGTAGGCGCGAAGATCTTCCATTGGCTGCTGTACGTGGTCTTTCTGATGTTGCCGCTGCTGGGCATGTTAACCCTGGCCTACGGCGGGAAATCGTGGTCTTTGCTGGGCTGGCCGATGCCGCAGTGGGTGACGCCGGATCCGGTGATGCGCAGGCTGGTCAAAACGGTGCATGAGACGCTGGCAAACGTTGGCTACTTTATCATTGGCGCGCATGCGCTGGCGGCGCTGTATCATCATTACCTGCGCAAGGACGACACCCTGCGCCGCATGATGCCGGGCAAATGAGCGCTAGCCGAAATGACAAAGGGACGCTTGCGCGTCCCTTTGTCTGTGTTCCTGGTGTGGCTGCTGTCAGGCAACCATCAACATGAAGGTGCCAACCCAGGCAACCAGCATGAATGACACGCCCATCAAAAAATATTTCACTGAACAACTCCTGTCTGGAGTCCTCGCCAGCAATGATCCCGATTGTTGTGCTGAGTATTTTATGGGCAACCTGCTTGTCGGGCGGATTCTTCCAAGCGAAAGAACAACGTCCTCGAGCGCGGGTTGTCCGGTTGTCGCGCCTCATGCTCCGTGAGGTAAAATCCGAACCGCGACAGGATCGGCGCTAATGTACTCTCAATACTGGTCTGATTTCAATACTGTGTTTTTGATCACAATTTTAGGCTGTTTTTTGAACAGGGCGCGCTGTTTTATAACGCTTTTTATAAGCAAACGACAGGAAGTAACCCGCCGTGTGGCGGGCTTTAAAATCGGGTATTGCAATACGGTGACAGGCGCTCAGGCGACGGCGTTGATGCCGCTCGCCAAAATGACCCAAAAAACGAGACAAGACAGCAGAATAACGGCCCAAATATGACGGCGACTCCACTCCATTTTTAGCCTTCGTTGTTGCGACAAGTGATTAGGTAGCCATCATATCGGCGCAAAACGGGGGAAATTTAGCCCCCTTGGATAATATTTCGCTTACCTGCCGCTAACTTATTGGCAAACTTCGCTTATCGTCACGCGCACTTCGTAGCCCAGCAGATACAACGCCTGCTCCAGCGCTTCCACCTTCGAGGCGTAGCCGATATCCAGCAACCGCTCCATTTGCCCGCCGTTGAAACCCAGCTTGCGCGCCAGCGCCGCTTTACCGGTGTTTTTGCGCAGCATCGCGTTGTGCAGTTCGATCTTCAGCGCCACCAGCGCCGGCAGATGTACCCTCAAGTCATCGGTTTGCGAAGGAGAAGGGGCGGGCAGGGGCAGCCCTTCATCCATCGCGGCGGCGATGGCGGCCAGCAGGCTTTCCTGCGCTTCCAGCTCGATGTCTTCGCGTTTATAGCAGGCAGATTGCCACTCGGGGAAGTCGTGGAAACCGATCTGCCAGGCGTCGCTGTCGCTATCGAAGGTGTAATGGGCGGGGTAGTGGCTGTACATGGCAATCCCTGATTGAAACCAGAATGAGGCGCTATTGTGACGGCACGGCCGGCGGATAGCCATAGCCTTGAGCGGAATGGCGCTCAATCGGTCTGTTCACGCGGCTTGCGGCGCAGCCCGTCGGGCGGCAACAGCAGGGCGCAGATTATCCCCGCCAGACTGAACAGCGGCAGCCAGCGCGCCACCGGGCCGGGAGAGTAATTGTTCAGCACCGAACACACATAGCACGCCACGGCCAGCGCCCAACCGGGCAGGCCGATATCGTTGAGCCGAAACGCGGTTTTGGCCATAAACCATGCCACCAGGCCAAAACAGAACAGCGCCCACACCATGATGCACAGCAGATACAGCAGCACCGAGACGAATTCCTCGGTATCGCCGTGCGCATGGGCGCGAAAATGGTTTTTATCCAGATAGGTCGACAGAAACGACAGTAGCAAGATGCCAACGGCGAAGATCGCCAGCGAAAAAACAAAGGGTTTGCGCGAGATGCGCCCACGATAAAGGTCTTTGGCGAGTTGTCCGAGAGAGTCCATTACAATCCGTTGTCGTAATCATTGACCGCCCGGCGGTGGCCGGATGGCAAGCAGCCGGGCATTTTATCGGGGTAAATGCAGGCGTCAAGGTGATAATTTTTCTCATTTAGTTGCGGTTGAGATTCCACGCGGCCGCATCGGGCGTCCCTTCACCGTGCAAAACGTCACAGTTTGGCACGTTTGGCTACCTGACGCGGTAATTGGCGGCATAATCCTGTTTGTTCGCGTTGAACAATGCATTAACATAACTCCCACTTATCTCTTGCATGGCTATATGGATATCCGATGCGTCACCTGGTTGCGCTTTTACCGCTGATTACCTTGCTTGCTGCCTGTAGCAGCACGCCGAAACCCAGTACCACCGCTACGCCGCAGAGCACCCCGGTAAAGGGTGGCTTTTTGCTGAGCCCGGCGCACAGCGGCGCGCCGCTGGGGGGGGATTTCGCCAATAACCCGAATACCGCGCGCTTTATCGATAAGATGGTGCAGGAACACGGCTTTGATCGGCAGCAGCTGCACGACGTGCTGGCGCAGGCACGGCGTTTGGATTCGGTGCTGCGGCTGATGGACAGGCAGGCGCCGACGCCGTCTACCCAGGGCCCAACCGGGCCGAACGGTTCCTGGCTGCGCTACCGCAACAAGTTCATCACCCCGGATAACGTGCAAAACGGCGTGGTGTTCTGGAATCAATATCAGGATGCGCTGCAGCGTGCCTGGCAGGTGTACGGCGTGCCGCCGGAGATCATCGTGGGGATTATCGGCGTGGAGACCCGCTGGGGCCGCGTAATGGGTAAAACCCGCATTATCGACGCGCTGGCGACGCTGGCCTTCAACTACCCGCGCCGCGCCGATTACTTCGCCGGTGAGCTGGAAACCTTCCTGCTGATGTCGCGCACCGAAGGCGACGATCCGCTCGAACTGCGCGGCTCCTTTGCCGGCGCGATGGGCTATGGGCAGTTCATGCCTTCTTCCTTCAAAAGCTATGCGGTCGACTTCAACGGCGATGGGCATATCAACCTGTGGGATCCGGTCGATGCCATCGGCAGCGTGGCCAATTACTTCAAGGCGCACGGCTGGTCCAAAGGCGAGCCGGTCGCCATTCAGGCCAACGGCCAGGCGCCGGGGCTGGAAAATGGCTTCAAGACGCGCTACTCGGTTGCCGCGCTGGCGGAAGCCGGCCTAAGCCCGCAGGGCTCGCTCGGCGATAATCAGGAAGCCAGCCTGCTGCGGCTGGACATCGGCACCGGCTACCAGTATTGGTATGGCCTGCCGAACTTCTACGTCATCACCCGCTATAACCACAGCACCCATTACGCCATGGCGGTATGGCAGCTGGGCGAGGCGGTCGGGCGCTCGGCGCGCGGCGGCTTCTGACGCTGCGTCAATAACGAAAAAGGCCGCTTGCGCGGCCTTTTTTGCGTTCAGAGCAATCAGAAATCGTAGCGCAGACGCACCACGGTCATATCGCCGAGGTTGTCGGTGCTCGATGTCAGCACGTGCTCTACGTCAACGCGGAAACCGTAGTCAAACTGCACGGTAACCCCGAGGCCGTTGTCGATGCGCTGGTAGTTGCGGCCGGTGATGTATTCCAGGCGGTCGCCCATGAAGTACGGCATCACCGATTTCACCGCGTACTGGCCAACCGGCACGGTATAACCGGCCAGGTATTCGATACCCCATGCGTCGCCGGCGAAGTAATTATTGATGTCGGCTTTCTTGGTGGTCAGGAAGTCGTTGTAGTAACCGCCGCCGAAGGTGAGGGTCCAGTTGTCCGGTTTCCAACTGATGGCGGTACCGAAAATGTTCTGGTCATAGCTCTTGCTGCCGCTGGTGGACGGATTGCGCATTTCGGCGCGGGTGTAGTTCCAAGCGGTGCCCCAGGTCAGGTCCGGCGTAATGTGGTAATCCACGCCCAGTGAGCCGCCGCCTTTGCGCTTGTAGCGCAGGCCGTTGCCCGGCAGATAGTCGCTGTCGCTGAACAGGTACGAAGCGTAAACGTCCGCATCGCCGAAGCGGTTCTTGTACTTCAGCATTTTGCGTGAGCGGTAAGAGCCGTCGTAGTCACCGTTGATGCCGTTGCCCGGTGCCTGGGCCAGCATGTCGTAGTCCCAGATATCGGTTTTGGCGCCCACCACGTCATAATAAACGCTGTTCTGTTGACCGAAGGTCATCTGGCCCCAGGTGTTGCTTTTCAGGCCGGTGTACAGCATGCGGCGGCTGGTGTTTCTCGCGCCGTCGGCATAGTGGTGATCCCAGTCGAACAGCGCCGGAATGTTCACGCCCAGCTCGTAGTAGCTGATCCAGCTGATATCGTCGAACAGGTAGTAGTCCGCCGCGAAGCGGAAGCGGGTGCCGCCGTCGAAGCCGTTACGCTTGTAGGAGCCCTTGTCACCGTCGCCCGTCATGTTGTTGAACTGCGGACGGATACTGCCGCCAACGGTGAAGTTCAGGCGGCTGAGCGGATCGCCGGCCTGTGGATCCTGCTTCAGCAGGGTGATTTCCGCCTGAGCGGCGAACGACGCGCTGCCGATCGTCAGACCCAGCGCCACCGCTTGAGTCAATACGCGCAATTTCATTGCCATGTGTTATCCCTGTTTTATGTATGACCGCCCCCATCAGCGCCGCCATGCCGATGTTTTGCGCAGAACGCTGCGTTTTCACGCATTTTGACGGTTTTTTTGGTGTTTTAGCGGCGGGCGGCATTTGTAACATAAACGGTAAAATAAATAATTACTTTTCTTGCTAATTATTGGCCGGTTTTTGACCATTTCGTGCGGTGAAAAGGGGCGCTTTTCATGCCTTTCGATTCGGATGAATTCATCTAACGCCAAGGTTTATATTTTTCATTTGTCAGCCATCGGCATCAGCCTGTAATTTTATCCGTGCAAGAGATAATTAATTAAAGCCTGTCACCGCCGTATTAACGTTAGCCGCTTTCTGCGTAATCGGTCGGCAGGAATAAGCGATTGGGAGGTCGCCATGAGGAATCTGTTAATGTTGTTGGTGGGGCTGTTTTCATTACCGGCGATGGCGGCGGAATCGCACGTTTGTCATTCTCAAGCTTATGATTATGCAGAGGTTAGTAAACTCAGATTGTCTGACGATACCCTGTTTTCCTGCCGCGGTGTGGGGCGCCTGACGATCCCGGAACTGGCGCGAAAAGGATGGAAGGTGATTCATTTGGCGCAGCAAACTGAATATACCGACTCTGTCGACAGCGACGGCGAGGTTATTAAACTTTATCAGGAAATCGTGGTGTATAAAGAATAACGCGACGGCAGCCTGTTATTATTTCAACGGCGACGAGAACCCTATTATGAATGCAAGAATCGGTATTGACAGCAGAGCTGCCGCCGCCATGGTGATGCTTTGCGCCATCTGGGGAATGCAGCAGGTGGCGATCAAGGCTGCCGAGGCGGATGTGTCGGCGGTGCTGCAAATTGCCATTCGTTCGGGTCTCGCCGCGCTGGGGGTATACCTGTTGGCGCGTTGCCGCGGCGAGTATTTCACCTGGGATCGCGCCACGCTGAGCGCCGGTCTGAGCGTAGGGGCATTGTTCGCGCTGGAGTTCTTTTTTGTCTCCGAAGGGCTGCGCTATACCAGCGCCTCGCATATGGCGGTGTTTTTGTACACCGCGCCGCTGTTTTCTGCCCTTGGCCTGCATTTCCTGAATCGTCAGGAGCGTCTGTCGCCGGTGCAGTGGCTGGGCATGCTCATCGCCTTTGGCGGTGTGGTGCTGGCCATATCGGGCATGGCCGAGGGCAGCGGCGGGGCCGATCGGCTAAAAGGCGATTTCTATGGCCTGCTGGCGGGGATCGCCTGGGGCGGTTCTACCCTGGTGATCCGTACCACGCGCCTGGCGGAGTGCCCGGCCAAACAGACGCTGCTGTTCCAGTTGACGGGCGCCTGTGTGCTGCTGTCGCTGCTGGCGCTGGCGACGGACAATTTGCACGTCGTCCTGAGCCCCGTAGCCTGGAGCAGCCTGTTGTTCCAAACGGTGATCGTGTCGTTTTTCAGCTACCTGATCTGGTTTTCACTGTTGCGCCGTTATCAGGCTTCCTCGCTGGGCATTCTCACCTTTATGACGCCGGTATTCGGCATCCTGGCGGGGGCCGTCATTCTCGGCGAACCGTTGCAAATTGAATTTGTATTGGGTGCTGTGTTGATCGTACTGGGGTTAATCGTAGTGAGTTGTTCATATCTTATTTATGTTGACAGAAGAGTGGCGCCAAAAATATAAATTATGGATGTTGATGTACAGAACTACCAAATAAGCTGCGAAAGCCAATTTATTATTCAGCTGCAAATATCCCGCTATGCCTGGGGCGTGCCGCTGATTACGCTCAGCGATAACGGTGATTTTACCGTGATAAGAAGCCGAGGCTGGTCGAGGTTGGCTAATGGGATGCAATTGGAAGTTTATTATTTTGCCAATAATTCTCTGCTGACCTGGGATAAAAACCGCAAAAATATCTCTTATTCAAAGGCCGGCCGGCTCTACGCCTGCGCGCTGCATTTTTCTTATTCCCCCAAAGTATGGCGATAATCCTCTGGCCATCAGACCAGAGGGGAGATTTTCGTGATCCACTGCTTAAATGCGAGGATCTTCGGCCACTGCCGCTCGGAGATGGTCGAGGTAAAATAGCAGTGCTCGCAGGGCACGGTCATGTCGGTGAACGGAATGATAAGTTCGCCGCTTTTGATCCAGTCCTGCACCAGATTGAGCCGTCCCATGGCGACGCCAAGGTGCCGCGTCGCGGCCAGCACTGCAAGATCGGAACGGTCGAACTCCATGCTTTTACTGTCGGTATCCAGCCCCAGCGCAAAGTGTTGCGACCAGGTTTGCCACTCATCTTCGCCGGAGTTGTAGCGATCGTGCAGCAGCGTGCAGTGGGCCAGGTTTTCCGGCGCATCGTACAGGTTATGCGTGGCGGCGTACTGCGGCGTGCAGATCGGCACCATTGATTCCTGCATAAAGGCTTCGTCCAGATGCCGCCCCGAGGGCAGTTTGCCGAAGTACATCGCCAGATCCACGCCGCGGTTGGCCAGGTTGATGATTTCCTGCCCGGTCAGAATATTGAGGTGAATGGTGGGGTGCTGGGCGATAAAGTCGCCGATGCGCGGCAGCAGCAGACATTGCACCAGGGACGGGTGGGAGTAGAGGGTCAAGGTCCCCGTCAACTCGCGATTTTTGATGTCCAGAATTTCTTGATTCAAGGTGTTGAAGGAACTGTCCAGCGCCCATTGCATGCGCTCGCCCTCCGGCGTCAGCGTAATCCGGCGATGAAAGCGTTGGAATAGCAAAAAACCCAATTCCTTTTCGAGCAAATTAATGCGGTGGCTCACGGCGCTGGGGGTGATCGACAATTCTTGCGCCGCCAGCGCAAAAGATAAATGACGGGCGACGCATTCGAAAGTATGCAGCCGGGAAAATTGATAGCTGGTCAGCGGGGTCGCCCGCTGCGAATGTTTTTTACTGGGGAACATACTATTTCTCCATGCGCATAATACGGCAATATTAACATTTAATGGCGCGGAGGATAAACCCAGGCTGATTGATATATTCAGTTTTTACGCTGAGAAATATCGTTATGTTGAAGGGAAATTAACTGGCTTGCATAACAACCGGAAATAACAGGCGGTGGGCGCGTTGAGTGAGAGGGTGATGATAATCTGCAATAGGACGAATATAATAAAAAGACGTGCCGTATAAGCAGCGAGTAAAGGCGGTGTGCGGCAGCCTGAACGATAAAGGCTCATGTTCCCTGCGGGATATAGCGGTTTCGCCGCAATAATTCGTCGCATAGCGACACAGAATACGCATTAATCCCAGCGGCAAACGAGCAGAGGCATCAATCGATAATACTGCGCCCCCCTTAGGCCGATAGAACCGCGCCCGGTGGTTACCCACCGGGCGCGGCATTCAGGGAAAAGCGGTTTGTTCGTCGGCGCGTATCAACGGCGGCGCAGCAGCAGGCCGGTCAACAGGCCTGCGCCGGCAATGAGGGCCAATGCGGCGAGGGGGTTTTTCTTCATCATGTTGCCGGCGCAGCTCAGGGCATCGCCGTATTTTTCTTGCAGCACGCCCGCGGCCTGGCGCGCGGCGCCTTCGGCCTGCAAACGTTCGTTGCCGGTGACGTCGCCCGCTATTTCCTGCGCCTTGCCCGCCACTTTTTCCATCATGCCATTGGCTTTTTCGCTGTTCATTGTGATGCGCTCCTAAGGTTCGATCCGTTTGGCTTCCGCACAGGACGGAAGCCTGCATTTGCACCGCCATGTTATGCACTTCACTTGTGGCCTATAAGGGGCGTTTGCATTGGTTTGGGTAGTGCATTTGCAGGTTACTTGCCGTTCCTGGAGGCCAGTCCGCCGGTAAACAGCCCGCGTTCTCTGGCCCAGACGATGGCTTCGCTGCGGCTATGCACGCCGAGTTTGGAATAGACCGTCGCGACATGGTTGCGGATGGTGTTGAGCGCCAGATTGAGACGCGCCGCGATTTTCTTGTCCGGCAGCCCCTCGCAAATCAATTCCAGCACATCGCGCTCGCGCGGCGTGAGGTCGCTGGCGGTAAATCCAGCCTGGTCGGGCCGGTTGATGCTTTTCACGTTGGCCAGTTTTTCGATCAGGGTTTGGCTGAACCAGGAGGCGTCCTGCATCACTTCTTCGATGGCGCTTACCAGCTCCAGCTCCGAGCGTTTGCGTTCGGTAATGTCCATGAGCACCAGCAGATAACAGGGCGCATTGTGGATGCTGACGGCATCCGCCGAGGCCACACAGTCAATCGACTCGCTCCCTTTCTTGCGCACCCGGATGTCCAGCCCTTCGACGTTGCCGCTTTTTTCCAGGGCGGCAAACAAACGGCGGTTCGCTTCCGGATCGTCAATAAACGGGATCTCTCCGACCGTCTTGCCGATCAAGTCTTCGGCGTCGTACTCGGTGGTGCGGGTGAAGGCTTCGTTGACATCCAGCACGCGCCGCTCGTGCGCGGTACATAACAACGTCGGCACCGGGCTCAGGCGAAATGCCTTGGCGAACCGTTCTTCACTTTCTCGCAGCGCCGATTCCGCCTGGCGCCGGGGTTCGAGATCGGTAAACGTGAACAGCATGCAGTCGTCTTCATTGATGTCCAAGGGTTGGCCGGCAACCACCACCAGCTTGCTTCCGCCGCCGGGCAGCTTCAGCTCGGCCTCCATCTGCGGAATGGTAGCGCCTTCCCCCAGGCGCTGAACGGCCAGTTCTTTGTGCTCCGCCTGTTCCAAAACGTCGAGTTCATAAACCGAACGCCCCATGACCTGTTCACGTTGGTAACCGGTCATATCAAGAAACCCCTGGTTGACCTTGACGTAACGCAGGTCGCTTAGCCGACAAATGACTGCCGGTGCCGGATTGGCGTTGAAGGTTTTTTCAAAGCGCTGTTCGGCGCTGGCCCACTCCGTCGCGTCGCTCAGGATCAGCGCCAGCAGCTCCGGTTGCCCCTGCGCATCGGTGATAATCAGGCTCCGCAGGCGGTGCACCCAGAAGCTGTCCGGATCGTCGACCTGCCGAACCTCCACCACCACATCGGTGAAGGTTTCGCCTTCCGCAACCCGGTTCAACGGGTACTGTTCCAAAACCAGCGGATGATTGTTGCGATAGCGCAGGGCAAAACGCGCCGCGTACTCGCCGGCATTGGCCCCCAGAGCTTTCTGATGACTCACGCCATGCATGGTCAACGCGGCCTCGTTGGCCCATAGCAAGGTTTGATCGGTATCCGTCAGGATCACGCCGTCGGACAAGCCGGAGATGATTTGCTGCAGGTGGCCGCGGTGGGTTTCGCTGGCCAAAACGGATTGGCTCATGTGTTCTCCGCTAGACAGAAGGGGGGCGGTCTCTTAAGGGGCCGCGGGTTACGCTACTCGCTGAGCAGCTTAGTGCATAACGTGCGTATTCGCAGGGTGTAAATGCACCAGGCATTCTGATGCAAATGAACCGGGACGGCCGACGACGCTGCGCGGCAGACTGAATTTGTCTGCGCGGTTACCCGCCGTGCGTGCAATCACTTGTCCAGAAAATATAAGGAACAACGATGACCACTGTCTATGAATCAAATCGCTTAGCGTTTCAGGTGTCATGGGGCTCGATATTGGCCGGGAGTGCCGTGGCGCTGGTGACTTATCTGACCTTCAGCGTGCTGGGCACGGCTATTGGTGCCCAGGCCGTGGATATGATGCAAAAGGGCAACCCGCTGAGCGGCTTTGGCACCGGCACCGGGATCTGGCTGCTGGTGTCAACGTTGGCATCGCTGGCCGCAGGCGCGTTCGTCGCCGGCCGCTCCGCACCGAATCGCGGCGGCTTGCATGGCTTGCTGAGCTGGGCGATCACCACCTTGTTGACCACCTGGCTGATGGTTTCATTGGCGAGCGGCGTAGTGGGGCTGGCGGGAAGCGCGGTGGGTAAAGGGCTTTCGCTGGCAGGCAGCGGCCTGGCGGCGGCAGCGCCAAACGTAGGCGAAGGCCTCAAGCAACAGCTGGATAAAAAGGGCATCAGCCTTGATTGGGGAAGCCTGGAAAATCAGTTGAACGCCACGCTTAAGCAGACCGGTAAGCCGGAGCTGGATCCTGCTCGGTTGGAGCAGAACGCCAATCGGGCGGCCGCCGACGGCAAACAGTCGGCCGTGGATGCCGCGGCCGATCCGGCGCAGGCCGCCACCGAACTTAAGCAGTGGTTCGAGCGCGTCAAGCAGTCCGGTGAGCCGGCGTTGAGCGCCGCCGATAAGGACGCACTGGTGAGTATCGTTGCGGCACGCACCGGCAAGAGCCGCGATGAAGCGAGCCAAATCGTCGATAACTACGCCCAGGCTTACCAGCAGGCGGTGCAGAAGGTGGAAAAACTCAAGGCCGAGGCCGAGCAGAAAGCGCGTGAAGCGGCTGATGAAGCGGCCAAACAGCTGTCTCGCGCCGCGTGGGGTTCGCTGTTGGTGCTGCTGTTGGGCGCTGCGTTGAGCGCCGGCGTGGGGCGGATTGCCGAATCAACCCGCCGCACTGTCGCGGTAAGTTGAGATGAAAAAAAACCTGTCGTGCATCTCGCTGAATTATCGAAAAGTAGCGGGGGCCTCTGCTCCCGTGCTCGTCATCGATTTCTGCAACGAGAACAACGAGCGTTATACCCTGCGCTACAACCTGCCGCCGGATACCCCGGAACGCACCGAGCGGCGGGTATCTTTGCTGCTGTACCTGTTGCGCAAGCACAGGTCCGCAGAGATCGACAACCTGGCTGATTAATCAGGCCGTTAATGAAAAGCCCAGCCTCGCGTGCTGGGCTTTTTGTTTGCGGCCGCAGGCCGTTCTGACAACAAGGTGCGGGCGAGTCGGCTCGGCATTTTACCGGGGGAGAGATGGGCGATTCATGGGAGTAGGCAGGGTTCCCAATGGGCGTGGTTTGTAAAACAGGGCATCGAGCAAGGTTTGTTAAAATATCCGTTTTCTCTGCGCAGGAACGATAAAAAAGAAACGCACTATTGCGACGCGAGATTATTGAGACCGATGTTCAGCCTTGAGCTTATCCCTCCCGTCTTCTTTTACTGTCGGTCATACTTTATATCTCTTTCGCAGTACGTTTTATCGGCGGGCCAAGCATATAAAATGCGTTTTCATTTGTGATGATGAAATTCCTATTCGGCCATGCAATCTGGCTGTAAAAAACACTTTAAGGTAAAACAATTAGCAAAAAGTGTGATTCTGCCTGGTGTGGCAAGTGCATCTTTGATGAGTGCACTTTACGCGAGTTGATTTTGTTTTATGGATTTCTTGCGGAGAGATTTATATAACATGATCATTTTCAGTTATTTATGCGATAGTTTTTCCTATGCCGAAAAAAATGAATTGACAGGCTGGTTTTTTTTAGGATTAATCTTAATGACTTGGTTTGGTTGGTTAACGATTTTAATAAAAAGGACGCAAATCTTATAAAAGCAAGGAGCACATATGGATTACAGAAAAGATATTCTTTTGCAGGTGTTGGAGTATATGGAAAAGAATATTGTCGAGGGGCTGACAGTTGAAAAGGTTTCCATTATATCAGGTTACTCTAAATGGCATTTGCAACGGCTGTTTAAGCATTATTTTGGTATAACGCTAGGGACTTATATAAGGAATAGAAAACTGAGTCGCTCTGCTATTCTACTCAAACAGCACCAAGGGAACATATTGGATGTCGCCCTGGCATCCGGGTTTGCCTCTCAGCAATGTTACACGCGGGCATTCAAACGTTTCTTTGGCGAAACGCCCAACAGCTTTAGAAACAGCCGGGGATGGGATTTTTCCACGCAGATCCCGCCGTATGGCAACGATAAGAAACCCTACTTCTACCACACGGTCATGCCGGATGACATTGAGATGTTAAAGCATTACAAATCACTGATTTTTCATTCTATAAGAAAATTCAGAGATGCCGGCGACATTGCACAGACCAATGAGAAATGGTTAAGCAAGCAGCGGGGGGCATGTAATGTGGAAAAGAACAGGAGTAATAAATGGCATTCCAACAGCAAGGGGCAAGAGGTTTTTCATTCCATCTTTAACTTCTATATCCCTATGGGTAAATATATTGTCATCCCCTTTACGGGGGAGTTTTCAGAATATATTGACTTTTTCGATGTAATGTATGACGCTTATCTTCCTGCCATTAATGTCAAAATGCGGGAGAGCTTTTTTATAGAGTTATATAGGCAAGAGGATCTAAATGGCAAGGTTGTCAATGTCGATATACTTATTCCTGTGACATAGTGATGAGGCAAGAAGATATCATGAATAGAGAAAAACCTCTCGACTCGATTAATAAGCGCCATCCAGCTCGCTTTATGCTACCTTCTATATTGTCTGAACTTGGTCGAACAATCGTTGCCGGCTCAGGCCAGCAGGCCATTCAATTAACTGCGGTGTTAATTTCTCTCATGTTTTCAGGAAATGCGATGGCCAATAATCGGGAACATCAGCAAATAGCGTTAGTCGGTACCTGGACCCATATTCCGAATGCGCCTGCGGTGCTGAAACCGGCAAGACCCAGTGAAGGGCTCTATCGCCTGGCGGTTAATGGCGACGGCACGTTAACGCTGCTCGACGTGGTTAAAATGAACAGCCCATCGTGGATCGTAAAATCTCGCGATGGCCGTTTCGCCTATGCCACCAATGAGGAAAACGCGGGAACGGTGACCGCCTTGGCAATAGACGAAGCTGGCAGCGTGCGGGTGCTGAATACGGTGAGCAGTGCGGGCCAGCAGCCGACGCATGCCACCCTCAGCCCGGATGGCAAGTTTCTGTTTGTCGCCAACTACTCCGTCGCCAAAGGCGGCGCGGGGATGACGGTATTGCCAATTGGCAGTGACGGCAAACTGGGTGAACGGGTGCAGCATTATCCGTTTATATCAGGTTCTGGCGCCGTGCAGGGGCGTCAGGAAGGGGGCCATGCGCACTCAACCACCTTCAGCCGCGATGGTAAATATCTGTATGCGGCGGATCTCGGCGGGGACAAGCTGCACGCCTATCGCTATCGCTCGGATAGCGCACAGCCGCTGCAGGCGGACGCATCGCGCGATGTCAGCTTTGCGCCAGGCGCCGGCCCAAGGCACATGGTGTTCTCGCCGAAAGGTGAATATGCCTATGTCATCACCGAAATGGCGGGTGAAATCGAGGTGTTTACCGTCAGCGACCATCGATTGACGCAACAAGGGAAAGTGAAACTGAACGGCGGGCAGGATTCAGCGGAGGCGAAAAGCGGCGGAGCCATTATCCTCAGCCCGAGCGGCAGATATCTTATTGCCACCAATCGCGGTGCCGATAACCATTTGCTGGTATTAAAAATTGGTGGGGATGGGCTGCCAGGGGAGACGACGCGCTATGAGGCTGGCGGCATTGAACCGCGTGCGCTCGCTTTCGATGCCACCGGCAACCATCTTTATGTCACGAATGTGTTCACCAATACCGTTACGCTGTTCGATTTCGATGATGAGACGGGTGAGTTGAAGGCCAGAGGCGAGGCGGCGACGATCTCAACGCCGACGGATATTAAGTTTTTCAATTAACGCCCATCATAACGCGCGGGGGAAATCGGATCTGAGGCGTGGAGAAGGGGGAATGCGGGTGCCGATGATGGGGAATGGCTTGATAATAAATAATGGTGTCCCCGACTGGAATCGAACCAGTAACTAGCCCTTAGGAGGGGCTTGTTATATCCGTTTAACTACGGGGACGCTGCGGGCCGGCAACCGAAGCTGCCGGGGCATTATACCTTTTTTTACCCGCAGAATAAGCGCTTAGCGGTGCGTTTGCTCAATACCTCGCCAGTTAGCGCCGAAATTTCCTCGCCTGACCGACGGCGATCACGGTTTTTCCCCGCCGTGGCGCCGTTTTTCCTCTTGCTGCCGCTCCGCCCGTTTTTGGGCGCTCAAATCGTTGCGGATCTGCGCATGGCTTATCAACGCAAAGATAAAGGTGCCGCCGATGATGTTGCCCGCCAGCGTCGGCAGGGCGAACGGATAGACGAATTCCTGCCACCCAATCGCGCCGTTGAACACCAGATAGAGGATCTCTACCGAACCGACCACGATATGGGGCAAATCGCAAATCGCTACCAGGTAGGTCATCAGCACGATCACCCAGATTTTCGCCGCGCCGGCGGCCGGGATCATCCACACCATGGTGGCGATGATCCAGCCGGCCAGGATGCCGTTGGCGAACATTTCTCCCGGCGTATGGCGCATCACCTCTTCGCCCAGGCTGATGAAGGCGCCGCGCGTCCCGGCGTCGAACAGCGGCATATGGGTAAACGCCAGCGCCGCCAGCCCGGTGCCGATCAGGTTGCCGAGCAGCACCACGCCCCACAGACGCAGCAGGATCAGCAGGTTGCGCGGCGTGGGTTTATGCATGATTGGCAATACCGCCGTGACGGTATTTTCGGTAAACAGCTGTTGGCGCGCCATGATGACAATGATAAAACCGAAGGTGTAGCCGAGGTTCTCGAGGAAGAAACGGCTGGGATCGTCCGGCAGGCGGGCGTGGAAAATGCCCTTCGCCGCCAGCGAGGCGCCCATCGACAGCCCGGCGGCGATCGCCGACCACAGCAATGCCAGCCCGTCGCGCTCCAGCTCTTTTTCGCCTTCCATCCGGATCTGTTCATGCACCGCCGCCGCGCGCGACGGCAGATTCTCTTCCCTGACTTCGATTTCGCGCTTGCCCTGTTCCTGCTCTTCGCTCTCTACCCGCATCGTTTCATCCTGCTCCTGCTCCTGCTCCTGCTCCTGCTCCTGCTCCTGCTCCTGCTCCTGCTCCTGCTCGTGCTCTTGGCGTTGCTGTTCGTTCATGCTGTCGCTCCTGCTCAATAAGGGTGAGGTCACGTCATTAAGCGTAGTTGCCCGGCCTAAATGCGGCGAAATACAGAAAAAGGTAACAAGAGTTAAAATCCGCCGCTTTTTTCCGCGCATTCTTGATCCTGCTCGCCATATTGGTCCCCGGCGCGCCCGCCGCAGGCTGCGTGTGGGGAAAGGCTTATGCTATGATTCGCTATCCCAAAGAAAAATATGAGTTCCCCGATGCTGGAAGCCAAAAGTCTGAGTTGCGTGCGCGATGAACGCATCCTGTTTAGCGAGCTAAGCTTTTCAGTTCAGCCGGGCGATATCATTCAGGTAGAAGGGCCGAACGGCGCGGGCAAGACCAGTTTGCTGCGCATCCTCGCCGGTCTGGCGCGGCCGGACGGCGGCGAGGTGTGTTGGCGCGGGCGTAACACGCTGCGCGATCGCGCGGCGTATCAGCAAGATTTGCTGTTTATCGGCCATCAACCGGGCATCAAAGCCGTATTGACACCCTTCGAAAACCTGCAGTTTTATCAGGCGGTGCGCGGCGCGGCCGAGCAGCAGGCCATCTGGCGCGCGCTGGAGCAGGTGGGATTGGTGGGCTACGAAGATCTGCCGGTGGCGCAGCTTTCCGCCGGGCAGCAGCGGCGCGTGGCGTTGGCGCGCCTGTGGCTCAGCGCGGCGCCGCTGTGGATCCTCGATGAGCCGCTAACGGCGATCGATAAACAGGGCGTGGCCGAGTTGATTAGCCTTTTTGAGCAACATGCGCAGCGGGGCGGCATGGTATTGTTGACCACCCATCAGGATTTGGCCGGCGTCAGCCAAACGGTGGGCAAAATTCGTTTGGCGGAACATGACGCGGGGAGTTTGTGATGTTTTTGACCCTGGTGCGTCGCGAACTGAAGATCGCCTGCCGTAAAGGTTCGGAGATCGTCAACCCGCTGTGGTTTTTCCTGATTGTGATCACGCTGTTCCCGTTGGGGATTGGCCCGGAGCCGCAGTTGCTGGCGCGCATTGCGCCGGGCATCGTATGGGTGGCGGCGCTGCTGGCCTCGCTGCTGTCGCTGGAGCGGCTGTTTCGCGACGATTTCCTCGATGGCTCGCTGGAGCAGCTGTTGCTGCTGCCGACGCCGCTGCCGATGACGGTGCTGGGCAAAGTGTGTGCTCACTGGGTCGTGACGGGATTGCCGCTGCTGATCCTGTCGCCGCTGGTGGCGCTGCTGTTGTCGCTTGATATGCAAACCTGGCTGGCGGTGGCGGGGACGCTGCTGCTCGGCACGCCGACGCTGAGCCTGATCGGCGCTATCGGCGTGGGGCTGACCGTCGGCCTGCGCAAAGGGGGCGTGCTGCTCAGCCTGCTGGTGCTGCCATTGTATATCCCGGTGCTGATCTTCGCCACCGGCGCGATCGACGCCGCCGCGATGGGCATGCCGATTGATGGTTACCTGGCGATACTCGGCGCGATGCTGGCGGGCAGCGTGACATTGGCGCCGTTTGCCGCCGCAGCGGCGCTGCGAGTGAGCGTGCACTAGCTAACAAATTGAATGAACAGACGGGGCAAGGCCGGCAAGAGCGTACCCCGCAGAAGATTTTCGCCGTTTCGAACGCTCGAGGCGGCCGACGCATAAAAATTACCGTGAGCACTGACGACAATGTGGAAATGGTTACATCAACTGGCGCGGCCTGAACGGCTGTATCACGTCTGCGGCCGCTTTATCCCCTGGCTGGGGCTGGCGGCGGCGGCCTGCCTGCTGCTTGGCTGGGCATGGGGCTTTGGCTTCGCGCCGAAGGATTATCAGCAGGGCGACAGCTTCCGCATCATTTATATTCACGTGCCGGCGGCCATGTGGTCGATGGGCATCTACGCCTCGATGGCGGTGGCGGCGTTTATCGGCCTGGTGTGGCAGATGAAAATGTCCGATACCGTGGTGGCGGCGATGGCGCCGATCGGCGCGGTGTTCACCTTTATCGCGCTGGTGACCGGCTCCGCCTGGGGCAAGCCGATGTGGGGCACCTGGTGGGTATGGGACGCGCGGCTGACCTCCGAGCTGGTGCTGCTGTTCCTCTATATGGGCGTCATCGCGCTGTATAACGCCTTCGAAGACCGCCGCCTGGCGGGCCGCGCCGCCGGCATTCTGGTGCTGGTCGGCGTGGTGAATATCCCGATCATCCATTTCTCCGTCGAATGGTGGAATACGTTGCATCAGGGTTCGACCAATATGCAGCAATCCATCGCGCCAAGCATGCGCACCCCGCTGCGCTGGGCGATCCTCGGCTATCTGCTGTTGTTTGTCACGCTGACGCTGATGCGCCTGCGCAATCTGATCCTGTTCCAGGAGCGCCAGCGCCCGTGGGTCGCCGGGCTGGTGAATAAGGAGCGTCAGTCATGAATGCCGCGTTCGATTCCTGGTCGGCGTTTTTCGCCATGGGCGGTTATGCCTTTTATGTCTGGCTGGCGGTCGCCGCCACGCTGATTTCGCTGTTGGGGCTGGTGGCGCACACCGTCTGGCAGCGGCGGCAGTTGCTCGCCGAGATCGGCCGCCGTCAGGCGCGCGAACGGCGCATTCGCCATGCGCAACAGTCAAAACAAAAATCCGCCGCACCGCGGGAGAAATCATTGTGAATCCACGTCGTAAAAGCCGCCTTTATCTGGCGATCGTTGTGCTGATCGGCATCGCGCTGACCGCAACCCTGATGCTGTACGCGCTGCGCTCCAACATCGATCTGTTCTATACCCCGGGGGAAATCCTGCAGGGCAAGGGCGAAAACCACGAGAAGCCCGAGGTCGGCCAACGGCTGCGCATCGGCGGCATGGTGATGCCCGGCTCGGTGAAACGCGATCCCAATACGCTGCAGGTCAGCTTCAAGATTTACGACGCGCGTGGCGCGATCGGCGTAACCTACACCGGCATTCTGCCGGATCTGTTCCGTGAAGGGCAGGGCGTGGTGGCGCAAGGGGTGCTGGGCGAGGGCAACGTGGTCAATGCGCGCGAAGTGCTGGCCAAACACGACGAGAAATACACGCCGCCGGAAGTGGCCGACGCGATGAAAGAGAATCACAAAGGGCCGGCGGAAGCGTATAACGCGCCGCAGGCGGAGGGCGCCAAGTCATGATGCCGGAACTGGGCAGTTTTCTGCTGTGCCTGGCGCTGGCGATCGCGCTGCTGCTGAGTATTTACCCGCAGTGGGGCGCGGCGCGGCAGGACAGCCGCATGATGGCGGTGGCCCGGCCGCTGACCTATGGCATGTTCGCGGCGATCGCGCTGGCGTTCCTGTGCCTGGTGCATGCCTTCGTGGTCAATGACTTTACCGTCGCCTACGTGGCCACCAACTCCAATACCCAACTGCCGGTGTATTACCGCATCGCCGCCACCTGGGGGGCGCATGAAGGTTCGCTGCTGCTGTGGGTGCTGCTGCTGAGCTGCTGGTCGCTGGCGGTGGCGCTGTGCAGCCGGGCGATGCCGCAGGATGCGGTGGCGCGGGTGCTGTCGGTGATGGGGATGATCACCGCCGGTTTCCTGCTGTTCATCATCATGACCTCCAACCCGTTCACCCGCACGCTGCCGAACTTCCCGATCGACGGCAGCGATCTCAACCCGCTGCTGCAGGATATCGGCCTTATTTTCCACCCGCCGCTGCTGTACATGGGCTATGTCGGCTTCTCGGTCGCCTTCGCGTTCGCCATCGCCTCGCTGATGGCCGGCCGGCTCGACACCGCCTGGGCGCGCTGGTCGCGCCCGTGGACCACCGCCGCCTGGGTGTTCCTCACGCTGGGCATCGTGCTCGGATCGGCCTGGGCCTACTATGAGCTGGGCTGGGGCGGATGGTGGTTCTGGGATCCGGTGGAGAACGCTTCCTTTATGCCGTGGCTGGCCGGCACCGCGCTGATGCATTCGCTGGCGGTGACCGAGAAACGCGGCACGTTCAAAGCCTGGACGGTGTTGCTGGCGATCACCGCTTTCTCGCTGTGCCTGCTGGGCACCTTCCTGGTGCGCTCCGGCGTGCTGGTCTCGGTGCACTCCTTCGCCTCCGACCCGGCGCGCGGCATGTTTATTCTCGCCTATCTGGTGATCGTGATCGGTGGTTCGCTGCTGCTGTACGCGGTCAAGGGCGGCCAGGTGCGCAGCCGGGTGCAGCACGAGACTTTCTCGCGCGAGACCTTCCTGCTGGGCAACAACGTGCTGCTGATCGCCGCCATGCTGGTGGTGCTGTTGGGCACGCTGCTGCCGCTGGTGCACAAACAGCTGGGGCTGGGCAGCATCTCGATCGGCGAGCCGTTCTTCAACACCATGTTCACCTGGCTGATGGCGCCGCTGGCGCTGCTGTTGGGCATCGGGCCGCTGGTGCGCTGGCGCCGCGATGAGCCGGGCAAGCTGTGGCGCCGCCTCGGCGTGGCGCTGCTGGTGACGCTGGTGCTGTCGATTCTGCTGCCGTGGCTGCTGCAGGACAGCATCGCCGGCATGACGGTGGTGGGCCTGATCATGGCGCTGTGGGTGATCATCCTGACGCTGATGGAGTTGCATGAGCGCGCCACCCACCGCCACGGTTTCTGGCGCGGTCTGCGGCAGCTGTCTCGCAGCCACTGGGGCATGGTGCTCGGCCACCTCGGCGTGGCGGTGACGGTAATCGGCATCGCCTTCAGCCAGAATTACAGCGTGGAGCGCGACGTGCGGATGAAGGCCGGCGACAGCGTGGATATCCACAACTATCACTTCGTGTTCCGCGACGTGCACGACATTCGCGGCCCGAACTACAGCGGCGGCGTCGGCATCATCGACGTCACGCGCAACGGCAAGCCGGAGGCGACGCTGCACGCGGAGAAACGCTACTACAGCGTGGCGCGCAGCATGATGACCGAGGCGGCGATCGACGGCGGGTTCAGCCGCGATCTGTACGCGGCGCTGGGCGAGGAGCTGGAAGACGGTTCCTGGGCGGTGCGTCTGTATTACAAACCCTTCGTGCGCTGGATCTGGTTCGGCGGCGTCTTTATGGCGATTGGCGGCCTGCTGTGCATTCTCGATCCGCGTTATCGCATGAGCAAAAAGCTCAAGCGCGAAGGCAAGCTGGAGGCGCAATCATGAAGCGTAAGCTGCTGTTTATCCCGTTGGTGCTCTTCCTGCTGCTGGTGGCGGCCCTGATGGTGCAACTGACGCGCAACGCCGGCGGCGAAGATCCGACCATGCTGGAGTCGGCGCTGATCGGCAAACCGGTGCCGACCTTCAGGCTGGAATCGTTGGATCAGCCCGGCAAAACCTACGATCAGGCGGTGCTGCGCGACGGCAAGCCGATATTGCTCAACGTCTGGGCCACCTGGTGCCCGACCTGCCGCGCGGAGCATCAGTATCTCAATACGCTGGCGGCGCGCGGCGTGCGGGTGGTCGGCCTGAATTACAAAGACGATCGCGCCAAGGCGGTGACCTGGCTCAACTCTCTCGGCAATCCCTACGCCCTCAGTCTGTACGACGGCGACGGCATGCTGGGGTTGGATCTCGGGGTGTACGGCGCGCCTGAGACCTTCCTTATCGACGGCCAGGGAATTATTCGCTATCGCCACGCCGGCGACATGAATGAGCGCGTCTGGCAGCAGGAAGTGCTGCCGCTGTATAAAAAGTACGGGGGTGAGGCATGAGGCTGATTGTTCTGCTGTGCGCCGCGCTGCTGAGCTGGAGCGCCGCCGCGGCGATCGATACCTATCGCTTCAACTCCGTCGAGCAGGAGCAGCAGTATCGCGAGTTGACCGAACAGCTGCGCTGCCCGAAATGCCAAAACAACAGCATTGCCGATTCCAACGCCATTATCGCCGCCGACATGCGCACCAAGGTGTACGAGCTGATGATGCAGGGGCAAAGCAAGCAGCAGATCATCGATTACATGGTGGCGCGTTATGGCAACTTCGTCACCTACGAGCCGCCGGTAACGCCGGCGACGCTGATCTTGTGGATCGGCCCGCTGCTGTTCGTATTGATCGGCGGGGCAGTGGTGATCCTGCGCACCCGTCGCAAGCCCGACGCGGCGGTGGACGATGCATTCTCCGAACGGGAACGGCAGCGCCTGGCGGCGCTGTTGCAAGAGACTGACAGGAATAAACCCTAATGGCTTTTTGGCTGATTATTTGCGTGTTGCTGGCCGGCGCCGCAGCAACGCTGGTGGTGCCGGCGATGCGCCACGGCAAGCAGAGCGCCGCCACGCGCGATGCGCTGAACAAGGCGTTTTATCAGGATCGCCTCAGCGAGTTGGAGCAGGATGAGCAGCAGGGCGTGGTAGCCGAGCGCCCGGAGCTGGTCAAAGAGCTGCAGCAGAACCTGTTGAACGACATCCCGGCCGAGCAGATGGCGCAGGCGAAGCCGATCAACCGCTGGGCGCTGGTGCCGGGCGTGCTGTTACTGCTGGCGGTGACCGTTGGCTTTTATCTGAAAACCGGCGGGCTGGCGCAGGTGCTGGACTGGCGTCTGGTGCAGGCGCAAATGCCGGAATTGCGCGAGCGCGTTGCCAATGAGCGCGCCAAACCGCTGAGCATGGAAGAGATTGCTCGCCTCGGGCTGGGGCTGCGCACCGCGCTGCAACAGGACGATCGCAACATCAATGACTGGATGATGCTGGGGCGCGTAGGCATGGCGCTGAATAATGCCACCACCGCTACGCAGGCGTTTGCTCATGCTTATCAATTGGATCCGAATAGTCTGGAAGTGCGGCTCGGCTATGCCGAGGTCTTGACGCGCTCCAACGATCCGGAGGATAACAAGCAGGCGGCGCAGCTGTTGCGGCGCATGATCGCGGAAAACCACGGCGATCCGCGGGTGCTGAGCCTGCTGGCGTTCAATGCCTTCGAACAGGGCGATTTCAAGCAGGCGATCGGTGCCTGGCAGGTGATGCTGCAGCTGCTGCCGGCCAACGATCCGCGCGCGGAAGTGATAAAGCGCAGTATTGCACAAGCAAAAGCCCAGGCAGGCGGAGAAAATGTTAAACTGAATGTGACCGTTGCGCTGTCACCGCAGGCGGCGAAAGCCATGCCGCCGCAGGGGACGCTGGTCATCTCGGTCACCGACGGCGTCAGCCCGGTGCCGGTCGCGGTAAAACAATTGCCGCTGAGCCGTTTTCCGCTGTCTTTCTCACTGGATGACAGCAACGCCATGATGCCCGAGCGTCTGCTCTCGGCGCAGCATCAGGTGCAGGTGCGTGTGCGCCTCTCACAGGACGGATTGGCCACGCCGCAGCCGGGGGACTGGTTCGGCGAAAGCTCGCTGCAGACATTCAGCGGTAAAGAGCAGGTTAGCGTTCAGATAAACAAGCAGGTCCCTGAAAAATAAGACCGAACGTGTTTTTATGGAGAAAAATATGAACTTTCGCCTGACTGGGGTGGCATTCGCAACGGTATTACTGGTGGGCTGTGCCAGCGCGCCAGACAACGATCCGCAAGGGCGTTCCGATCCGCTGGAAGGATTTAACCGGACGATGTTCGACTTCAACTACAACGTCCTGGATCCTTATATCCTGCGTCCGGTCGCGGTGGCCTGGCGTGACTACGTGCCGATGCCGGCGCGTAACGGCATCAGCAACTTCACCTCTAACCTGGAAGAGCCGGCCAGCATGGTCAACGCCTTCCTCAAGGGCGATCCCTACCGCGGGATGATCCACTTCAACCGTTTCTTCCTGAACACCCTGCTCGGGATGGGCGGCCTGATCGACGTGGCCGGCATGGCCAACCCGAAACTGGCGCGCGAAGAGCCGAACCGTTTCGGCAGCACGTTGGGCCATTACGATGTGGGCTACGGTCCGTACGTGATGCTGCCGGGCTACGGCAGCTTTACCCTGCGTGAAGACGGCGGCGACTTTGCGGATACGCTGTATCCGATGCTGAGCTACCTGACTTTCTGGATGTCGGCGGGCAAATGGGTGGTCGAGGGGATCGAAACTCGCGCTCAACTGCTGGATTCCGACGGCCTGCTGCGCAACTCCTCCGATCCTTATGTCATGGTGCGCGAAGCTTACTTCCAGCGCCACGACTTCATTGCCAACGGCGGTTCGCTCAAGCCGGAAGAGAACCCGAACGCCAAGGCGATTCAGGGCGATCTGGACGAGATCGACTCGCAGTAACCACCGGCCTTATGCCCATGAAAACCCGCCGTCTGGCGGGTTTTTTTACGCCCGCGGCGAGCGACAGGCAAAGAAAAAGCGCCCCGCGGGGCGCTTTGGCATCCATCTCAGGCGAGATTAGAAGCGGTAGTTGAAGTTGGCGCCGTACAGCCAGGCCTTGCCTTCGGAGGTGAAGGTGTAAGGACCTTCATTGATGGTGACTTTCTGGCCGTGCATGTAGGACACGCCGACGTCGACCGAGGCGTCTTTGTTGAACGCATAGGTGGTACCGGCACTCAGCCAGAAACGGTCCTGATCCGGAATGGAGATCGAACGGTTTTGGGCGGGCACTGGGCTGTCATCGAAGGCGATACCGGTACGGAAGGTCCAGTTGTCGTCGTAGAAGTAGGTGGTGCCCAGCGCGATGCGGTAAGCGTCTTTGAAGCCTTCATGCTTCTGGAACAAGGTCTGGCCGTTGTTGCCGGTGGCTTTCAGCTCCTGGAACTGGCTCCAGCTGGTGTAGGCCAGGCTGTAGTGGATAGCCCACTGCGGCGCCACTTTGTTGTAGCCGGACAGCTCCCACATTTCCGGCAGGTGCAGGCTCAGAGAACCCGGAATGGTGGTGCCGTTGGTGCCCCACGGCAGACCTTTAGAGGCCAGCAACGGGTTGAAGGCTGAAGGCAGGCTGCTTTTGTAATCGCCGTCAAAGTCGATTTTCACTTCTGAGCGATATGTGAAGCCGTAACGGTTGTTTTCATCCACTTCGTACAGAATACCGGCGTTCCAGCCGAAGCCCCATTCGTCGCCTTTCAGGTGCGAAATCTGGGTATCTGCCGGGATCTGCGAAACCGGGCCGGCCAACTGTGGCGGTAACTGGCCCGATCCGGCGATCAGTTTTGGCAGATCGCCGGCATAGCGCTCGAGTTTGGCCTTGGCATAAACGGCGTCAAAGCCCAGACCGAAGCTGAAGTTCTTGTTCAGGCGATAAGCGCCGCTCAGGTTAAGGTTCAAGGTTTCCAGGTCGGTTTTGCCGCCCATGGAGCCCGCCGCGTAACCGTCGTTGTATTCGGTCGCCAAACCGAAGTTGCTGGTGACCGAGCCGCCTACGGCGAATTGATCGTTAATCGGGTGAACATAATGCAGGTTCGGCACCCAGGCGGTCGGCGCGATGTTTTTCGCATCCAGACTGGCGCCGGAAGGGGACCGGCCACTGATATCGACATCCGGATCGATGAAGACTGCGCCGAAAGAAAGTTCCGGGCGGGTATACATCATCAGCAACGCCGGGTTGCGGCTTGCTGAAGCCGCCGTATCCGCCATGGCGCCTTCGCCAGAATACGAACGTCCTAAACCAGCTGATGAGAACTCATTCAGCTGGAATCCTGCGGCAGACACGTTTGAAGAAATAATTGCCACTGCAGCTGCGAGAGCTGATTTAGTCAATAGGTTTTTCTGGCTCATGACCAAAACCTCATTATGTGTTTATTATTTAAACTATTGTTACACGAAGTAACAAGGAGCGCGGGATTGTAGGGTCCGTTATCGTTCAGACAAATCAGACCAGTGGCTGAAGTATAGGTCTGACCTGTGAAAATGTTGCAAGTTTGTTTTTGAAATATTTCCAACCTGATATCAAAAAAGAGATCTGCTTAACAAAAAGCCAGCGGTAAATAACAAAATTCTTACCATTCCTTAGCTGTCGCTCATTTTTATTTGTGATTTCCATCACTTAAAACACCCAGTAAAAGTAAGTGCTAGTGATTGCCGGCGCGGAAGCGTAAAATACCTGCAGAATTTTGTGGCTTTGTGCCGGTGAGTGAAACGGCAATTTGGGCTGATAACCGAGGCCCTTGAGGAGAACCAATCATGTCAGATGCAATTAATAAATGCAGCGCCCAGGAAACCGCCGCGTGTTGCTGCGTGGATGTCGGCACCGTGATGGATAACACCGATTGCACCGCATCCTACAGCCAGGTGTTCAGTAATCAACACGATGCGGAGGCGATGTTGGCGGCCCTGAGCGAAAAGGCGCGCGCGGTCGAATCCGACCCTTGTGACATCAGCAGTAGCATTAAACCGGTTGACGGCGGCGTGCAATTGGAGGCCGATTTCACCTTCGCCTGCCAGGCGGAAACTCTGATCTTCCAGCTCGGCCTGCGTTAATCCCGGCTTTACCCCCGTCGCCGCCTGTTGTGCGCCGGGGATTTCCTTTCCCGTACCCCCTCCCGATAGAAAGTGCGCGTGCTCGCAGTTTTGATCTCTGCCGGTTTGCCAAATGTAACCGTTTGGTTAACAATGACCTCATCAGGTCAGACCTCTTTCTGCCCATTGCGCTGACGTTATTTTCTTCAGGAGCATTTATGAGTAAGGCACTGCCGTTGGTGACCCGTCATGGTGACCGCATTGCGATTGTGAATGGACTGCGTACCCCCTTTGCCAAACAGGCGACCGCCTATCACGGCATTCCGGCGGTGGATTTAGGGAAAACGGCGGTGAGCGAGCTGTTGGCGCGCAGCGGTATCGATCCGCAGCTTATCGAGCAGCTGGTGTTCGGCCAGGTGGTACAAATGCCCGAGGCGCCGAACATCGCGCGTGAAATCGTGCTTGGCACCGGCATGAGCGTCCATACCGACGCCTACAGCGTGTCGCGCGCCTGCGCCACCAGCTTCCAGGCGATCGCCAACGTGGCGGAGAGCATCATGGCCGGCAGCATCAGCGTCGGCATCGCCGGCGGGGCGGACTCTTCTTCCGTCTTGCCGATCGGCGTCAGCAAGGCGCTGGCGCGCACGTTGGTGGATGTCAACAAGGCGCGCACGTTGTCGCAGCGTCTCAAACTGTTCAGCCGGCTGAAATTCCGCGATCTGATGCCGGTGCCGCCGGCGGTGGCGGAGTATTCCACCGGCCTGCGCATGGGCGATACCGCCGAACAGATGGCGAAAAGCCACGGCATCACCCGTGAAGCGCAGGATGCGCTGGCGCACCGTTCCCACGAGCTGGCGGCCAAGGCCTGGCGGGAGGGGTGGCTGCGCGATGAGGTGATGACCGCCTACGTGCCGCCATACCGCGCGCAGCTTTCCGAAGACAACAACATCCGTAAAGACTCCAGCCTGGCGTCCTACGCCAAGCTGAAACCGGCGTTCGATCGCAAACACGGCAGCGTCACTGCGGCCAACAGCACGCCGTTGACCGACGGCGCGGCGGCGGTACTGATGATGAGCGAATCGCGTGCCAAAGCGCTGGGCCTGCAGCCGCTCGGCTATCTGCGCAGTTTCGCTTTCGCCGCCATCGACGTGTGGGAAGACATGCTGCTGGGGCCTTCCTACGCCACGCCGCTGGCGCTGGATCGCGCCGGCATCGGTCTGGCCGATCTGACGCTCATCGATATGCATGAAGCTTTCGCCGCGCAAACGCTGGCTAACCTGAAGATGTTCGCCAGCGAAGCGTTCGCCCGCGAGAAGCTTGGCCGCAGCCAGGCAATCGGCGAAGTGGACATGGACAAATTCAACGTCCTGGGCGGCTCCATAGCCTATGGCCACCCGTTCGCCGCCACCGGCGCGCGCATGATCACCCAGACGCTGCGTGAGCTGAAACGCCGCGGCGGCGGGCTGGGCCTGACCACCGCGTGCGCCGCCGGCGGGTTAGGGGCCGCGATGATCGTGGAGGTGGAATAATGAGTTTCGAAAACGCATTGCATGAACAGCGCGCCAAACCGTCGGCCTTTCAACTGACGATCCGCCCCGACAACATCGGGGTGATCACCATCGACGTGCCGGGCGACAAGGTCAATACGCTCAAGGCCGAGTTCGTCGAACAGGTCAACGACGTGCTGATCCGGGCGCAGCAGCACACTGCACTGGAAGGGCTGGTGATCGTTTCCGGCAAGCCGGACTCGTTTATCGCCGGTGCCGACATCACCATGATCGCCGCCTGCACCAGCGCCAAAGAGGCGGAAACGCTGGCCAAGAAAGGGCAGAGCACGCTGGCGCAGATCGCCGCTTTCCCGGTGCCGGTGGTCGCGGCCATCCACGGCGCCTGCCTGGGCGGCGGACTGGAATTGGCGCTGGCCTGCCACGGCCGCGTCTGTTCGCTGGATGATAAAACCGCGCTCGGTCTGCCGGAAGTGCAGCTGGGCCTGCTGCCGGGCTCTGGCGGCACTCAGCGCCTGCCGCGCCTGATAGGCGCTGCCAAGGCGCTGGACATGATCCTGACCGGCAAGCACATTCGCGCCCGCCAGGCGCTGCGCATGGGGCTGGTGGACGACGCCGTGCCGCAATCGATCCTGTTGCAGACTGCCATCGAGCGGGTGAAACAGGGCTGGAAACATCAGCGCGAGCTGCCGTGGCAGGATCGCCTGCTCAATGGCCCGCTGGGCAGAAATCTGCTGTTCAGCATCGTGCGCAAGAAAACGTTGGCGAAAACCCACGGCAACTACCCGGCGGCGGAGCGCATTATTCAGGTGGTGCGAACCGGGCTGGATCACGGCAGCGCCAGCGGCTATGAGGCCGAAGCGCGCGCCTTTGGCGAGTTGGCGATGACGCCGCAGTCGGCGGCGTTGCGCAGCCTGTTCTTCGCTTCCACCGCGCTGAAAAAAGAGCGGGGCGGCAATGCTCAGCCGCGCGCCTTGCATCGCGTCGGCATTCTCGGCGGCGGCCTGATGGGTGGCGGCATCGCCTGCGTCACCGCCACGCGCGGCGGTTTGCCGGTGCGCATCAAAGACATCAATGAAACCGGCATCAATCACGCGCTGAAATACAGTTGGGACGTGCTCGGCAAGCGGGTGCGCAGCAAGCGCATGCGCCCGGCGGAACGGCAAAAGCAGATGATGCTGATCTCCGGCTCTACCGATTACACCGGCTTTGAGCAGGTGGATATCGTGGTCGAGGCGGTGTTTGAGGATCTGGCGCTGAAACAGCAGATGGTGGCCGAGGTCGAAGCGAACTGCGCGCCGCATACCGTGTTTGCCTCCAATACTTCCTCGTTGCCTATCGGTCACATCGCTGAAAAAGCCCAGCGGCCGCAGCAGGTGATCGGTCTGCACTACTTCAGCCCGGTGGACAAAATGCCGCTGGTGGAAGTGATCCCGCACGCCGGCACCAGCGAAGAGACCATCGCCACCACCGTGGCGCTGGCGCACAAGCAGGGCAAGACCGCCATCGTGGTGGGCGACAGCGCCGGTTTTTATGTCAACCGCATCCTGGCGCCGTACATCAACGAAGCGGCGCGCTGCCTGCTGGAAGGCGAGCCGATTGAGTCGCTGGACAAGGCGCTGGTGGACTTCGGTTTCCCGGTCGGCCCGATTACCCTGCTGGATGAAGTGGGCATCGACGTCGGCACCAAAATCATTCCCGTGCTGGTCGAGGCGCTGGGGCCGCGTTTCGCCGCGCCGGCCGCGTTCGATGCGGTGCTGAAGGACGGGCGTAAAGGGCGCAAGAACGGCCGCGGCTTCTATCTCTACCCGAGCGAAGGGCAGCAGCGGCAGCGGCGTAAGCGCGCGGACACCTCATTGTATACGTTGCTCGGCGTCACGCCGAAGGCGCACATGCTGCCGGCGACCATTGCCCAGCGCTGCGTGATGATGATGCTGAACGAAGCGGCGCGCTGCCTGGATGAAGGCGTGATCCGCAGCGCGCGCGACGGCGATATCGGTGCGGTGTTCGGCATCGGTTTCCCGCCGTTCCTCGGCGGCCCGTTCCGCTATATGGACGAGCTCGGCGCCGAGAAAGTGGTGAAAACGCTGGACTACCTGCGCCAGCAGCACGGCGAGCACTTCGCGCCGTGCGAGCGCTTGCAGCGCATGGCGCAGCAGGGCGAGCGCTTTTACCCGCTGGGGAGCTGAACGCAGGGCGGCTCGATTTGCACTATAGTTGCAACAGGGCCGCGTTGTGATCGCCATCACTCCTTGCAACAGCGTCAGCCGGTGAGGCTGTACAGCGAGGCTGAGGCAGCGGTAAGTTAGCTTGACCGCCATCAATAAATTTCATGGCGGCAAGGTTAAAATTTAACCCGTTGAATTGATTGTTCTGTGAGCAATCGAGGTTTGCCCGGGGAGGGTTGCTGTAAAAAACAGCGTTTTCTTTAGGCAAACTTTCAGGCAAAATGCCCGGCCGCCATAAAGAGACGGCGCGTTATCGTTTTAAAGCTTTGGCTTTGGGTTGGAAAACTCGGCGGTACAGCACGCACGGCGTTTCTGTATAGCGTTACTTTGTCAACAACAGCGGTGCAATATGCAAGTTTTGATTATGCGTCACGGAGAGGCGGCGCTCGAGGCAGCCAGCGATGCGGTAAGGCCCCTTACCCTGTGCGGCCGCGACGAGTCCCGTCAGATGGCGGCCTGGTTGAACACCAAGTCTGTGGATATTGAACGCGTGCTGGTCAGCCCCTATCTGCGGGCCGAACAGACGCTGGCGACGGTGCGTGAAGCCTTGACGCTGCCGGAGGGCGAAGAAGTGCTGCCCGAGCTGACGCCGGGCGGCAACGCCGAACAGGTCGGCAGCTATCTGCAGGCGCTGGCGATGCAAGGGGTGAGCTCGGTGCTGATCGTGTCGCACCTGCCGCTGGTGGGGTATCTGGTGGCCGAACTGTGCCCGGGCGAGTGCCCGCCGATGTTCGCGACCTCGGCGATTGCCAACGTCGATCTGCCGGCGGACGGCAGCTACGGCAAGTTTGAATGGCAGGTCAGCCCATCGCAGGTGATGGCCAAAGTGTGAACCGCGGATGCGGTGCGGAATAAACTCAGGGCGATGTCTGACATCGCCCTGAGTCGTTTCTGTAGGGGGCTACTCGGCCAGCTCCACCAACAGCAGGATGGCGGCGTTGCCACCCCATTCCTTCGGCGCCTGGTGGAACGCCAGCACGTCGGGGTGCTGCGCCAGCCACAGCGGCGTTTGCTGTTTGAGGATGTGTTTGCCGTGCCCGTGCATCACACAGGCGCAGTGCACGTGCTCGCGTTTGCAGGCGGCGATCAGCGCCCCCAGTTCCTGCTTGGCCTGCAGCTGGATCAGGCCGTGCAAATCCAGAAACAGCTCCGGCGAATAATCGCCGCGCCGCAGCTTCTTCAGCTCATACGGGCTGCTGCCGGGGCGCACGTAGCGCGTCGGGCCTTCCTCTTCCAGCTGCGGCTGGTATTCATCTGAAAAATAATAGCTGGCATCGACCTGCTCCTGCAGCAGCCTCTGCGGCGCAATCTGTTTGACCTTGGGCTTCGGCGGGCGGTGGACGATGGTGTCCTGGCGCAGCTTTTTCGCGCCCGCCACCGACTCTCTGAAGAGCTGTTGTTCGTCTTTGCTCAGAGGGGGCTTGTTCTTCATGCTTCATTCACCGGAAATCGTTTATTTCGCTAGTTTACCTTGTGAATGAGCGCTGTCGACGCAAAACTCGGGCCAGAGTGAAAAGCGCGAGGGGCAAGCGTGATTTGTCGCGGGCTTCATGGCAAACTATGCGGCTAAATCATGAAACACAGCGCCTGCCGGAGGGCAAATTGGACAAAATTTTCGTCGACGAAGCAGTGAACGAACTGCACACCATTCAAGATATGCTGCGCTGGACGGTAAGCCGCTTCAACGCCGCCAATATCTATTATGGTCACGGAACCGATAATCCGTGGGACGAAGCGGTGCAATTGGTGCTGCCAAGCCTGTTCCTGCCGTTGGACATTCCGGAGGACATGCACACCGCCCGTCTGACTTCCAGCGAGCGCCATCGCATCGTTGAGCGCGTGATCCGCCGCGTCAACGAACGTATCCCGGTCGCCTACCTGACCAACAAGGCCTGGTTCTGCGGCATGGAATTTTACGTCGACGAGCGCGTGCTGGTGCCGCGTTCACCGATCGGCGAGCTGATCAACGATCGTTTCAGCGCGCTGATCCCGCACCCGCCGCGCCATATCCTCGACATGTGCACCGGCAGCGGCTGCATCGCCATCGCCTGCGGCTACGCTTTCCCGGAAGCGGAAGTGGACGCGGTGGACATCTCCAGCGACGTGCTGGCGGTAACCGAGCGCAATATTCAGGCGCACGGCGTCGAACATCAGGTGATCCCGATCCGTTCCGATCTGTTCCGCGACGTTCCCGCGATCCAGTACGATCTGATCGTTACCAACCCGCCGTACGTCGATGCGGAAGACATGTCGGATCTGCCGCAGGAGTTCCGCTTCGAGCCGGAACTGGGCCTGGCGGCGGGCAGCGATGGCCTGAAGCTGGTGCGCCGCATTCTGGCCTGCGCGCCGGACTACCTGACCGACGACGGCGTGCTGATTTGTGAAGTGGGCAACAGCATGGTACATCTGATGGAACAATATCCGGACATCCCGTTCACCTGGCTGGAATTCGAAAACGGCGGCGACGGCGTGTTCATGCTGACCAAGCAGCAGCTGGTGGATTGCAAGGAACACTTCAGCCTCTATCGCAGCTAAGCCGCATTTCCAAGGCCCGCATGGCGGGCCTCATAACGATAAAAGACTAACGGTAAGGAGCCGTGATGGCAGGAAACAGTATTGGGCAGATTTTCCGCGTCACCACCTTCGGTGAATCTCACGGGGTGGCGCTGGGTTGTATCGTCGACGGCGTGCCGCCCGGCATCCCGCTCACCGAAGCCGATTTGCAACACGATCTGGACCGCCGTCGTCCGGGCACCTCGCGTTACACCACCCAGCGCCGTGAACCGGATCAGGTGCGCATTCTCTCCGGCGTATTCGAAGGCGTGACCACCGGCACCAGCATCGGTCTGATCATTGAAAACACCGATCAGCGCTCGCAAGACTACAGCGCCATCAAAGACGTGTTCCGTCCAGGGCATGCCGACTACACCTACGAACAGAAATACGGTCTGCGCGACTATCGCGGCGGCGGCCGCTCTTCGGCGCGTGAAACCGCCATGCGCGTCGCGGCGGGTGCTATCGCCAAGAAATACCTGCAGCAGAAGTTCGGCGTGCAGGTGCGCGGCTATCTGGCGCAGATCGGCGACGTGACCTGTGAGCTGAAAGACTGGGATCAGGTCGAACAGAACCCGTTCTTCTGCCCGGATCCGGACAAGCTGGAAGCGCTGGACGAACTGATGCGCGCGCTGAAAAAAGAGGGTGACTCTATCGGCGCCAAGGTCAGCGTGATTGCTGAAAACGTGCCGGTTGGCCTGGGTGAGCCGGTGTTTGACCGCCTCGATGCCGATCTGGCGCACGCGCTGATGAGCATCAACGCGGTGAAAGGCGTGGAGATCGGCGACGGGTTCGCCGTGGTGACCAAACGCGGCAGCGAAAACCGCGATGAAATCACCCCGGAAGGCTTCCAAAGCAACCATGCCGGCGGCATTCTCGGCGGCATCAGCAGCGGCCAACCGGTGATTGCGCATCTGGCGCTGAAGCCGACCTCCAGCATCATGGTGCCGGGGCGCACTATCAATCGCCAGGGCGAAGCGGTGGAAATGGTCACCCGCGGTCGCCACGATCCGTGCGTGGGCATCCGCGCCGTGCCGATCGCCGAAGCGATGATGGCGATCGTGTTGATGGATCACCTGCTGCGCCAGCGCGCGCAAAACGGTGATGTGGTTTCCGACGTACCGCGCTGGTAATCGCCATGAAAAACTGGATGTTGGGCCTGTTGGCCCTGACGGCCTCCGCCTCCGCCATGGCGCTGACGCCGTGGCAGAAAATCGATCATCCGGTGGCCGGCGCGCCGCAGGCGGTGGGTGGTTTCGCCAACGGCTGCGTCATCGGCGCGCAGCCGTTGCCGCTGAATTCACCGGATTATCAGGTGATGCGTACCGACCAGCGCCGCTATTTCGGCCACCCGGATCTGCTGGCGTTCATTCAGCGCCTCAGCAGCCAGGCGAGTCAGAAAGCGCTGGGCACGGTGCTGATCGGCGACATGGCGATGCCGGCCGGCGGGCGCTTCAGCAGCGGCCACGCCAGCCACCAGTCGGGGCTCGACGTCGACATCTGGCTGCAGCTGCCGCGCCAGCGCTGGAGCGCGCAGCAATTGCTCAAGCCGCAGCCGATCGACCTGGTGTCTGGCGACGGCAAGCAGGTGGTGGCGAGCCAATGGCAACCGCAAATTGAGTCGCTGATCAAGCTGGCGGCGCAGGATGCGGAGGTGACGCGTATCTTCGTCAATCCGGCGATCAAGCAGCGTCTGTGTCTGGACGCCGGGGCCGATCGCGCCTGGTTGCACAAGGTGCGGCCGTGGTTCGGCCACCGTGCGCACATGCACGTGCGCCTGCGTTGCCCGGCCGGCAGCCTGGAGTGCCAGGAGCAGGATACGCCGCCGCCGGGCGACGGCTGCGGCGCCGAACTGGCGAGCTGGTTCGTGCCGCATCAGCCTAACGCGAAGCCGGGCAAATCCGTGCCACCGCCGTTACCGCCGACCTGTCAGGCATTGCTGGATCACCATTTCTCAGCGGAATAACTCATGGACTGGTTCGTCATTGGCCCCGAGATGCTCGGGGTGTTGTTTGCGGTAGCGCTGCTGGCGGGGTTTATCGACTCCATCGCCGGCGGCGGCGGGTTGCTGACGGTGCCGGCCCTGCTGGCGGTGGGGGTTCCCCCGGCGCAGGCGCTGGCGACCAATAAGCTGCAGTCGGTCGGCGGCTCCTTCTCCGCCAGTCTGTACTTCATTCGTCGGCGCGCGGTGAACCTCAACGACCAGAAGCTGACGATTTTTCTGACGCTGATCGGCTCGATCGCCGGCGCCATTCTGGTGCAGCATATGCGCGCCGATGTGCTGCGGCAGATGTTGCCGCTGCTGGTGATCGGCATCGGTCTCTACTTCCTGCTGATGCCGCGCCTGGGTGAGGAAGATCGTCAACGCCGCCTCGGCGCCTTGCCGTTCGGGCTGGTGGCCGGCGGCTGCGTCGGGTTTTACGACGGTTTCTTCGGCCCCGGCGCCGGCTCATTCTACGCGCTGGCCTACGTGACGCTGTGCGGTTTCAACCTCGCCAAGTCTACGGCGCACGCCAAAGTGCTGAACTTTACCTCTAACGTCGGCGGGTTGGCGCTGTTCATCATCGGCGGCAAGGTGGTGTGGAGCATCGGTCTGGTGATGCTGGTGGGGCAGGTGCTGGGGGCGCGTTTGGGCGCGCACATGGTGCTGACCCGCGGGCAGAAACTGATTCGACCGATGATCGTGATCGTCTCACTGGTGATGAGCCTCAAGCTGCTTTACGACAATCACGGCGCAGAGATTCAGCAGTGGCTGTCCGCCTTCTTGCACGGTTAAAGATGAAGTGGGTGCGCTGCTTACGCGCCCTGTCTTATCGGGTATAATGGCCTCTTTATTTTTGTGGTTATAGAATTTTTATGTCAGACACGCAGACCCGTCATCACTATGAGCAGTTGATCGCGATCTTCAATCGCTGCTTCAGCGATGACTACAACACCCGCCTGGTGAAGGGCGACGACGAACCCATTTACCTGCCGGCCGACGATGAACTGCCGTATCACCGCATCGTGTTCGCCCACGGTTTCTACGCCAGCGGCCTGCACGAAATCTCGCACTGGTGCATCGCCGGTGAAGCGCGCCGTCAATTGGTGGACTTCGGTTATTGGTATTGCCCGGACGGGCGCGACGCGCAGACCCAGAGCGAATTCGAAGCCGTGGAGATCAAACCGCAGGCACTGGAATGGATGTTCTGCGTGGCGGCCGGTTTCCCGTTCAACGTCAGCTGCGACAACCTGAACGGCGACTGCGAGCCGGATCGCATCGCGTTCCAACGCAAGGTGCGCGCCCGGGTATTGGCGCTGCTGGAGCAGGGAATACCCACAAGGCCTGCGCGCTTTATTCAGGCGCTGCAATCGTTCTACAATACGCCACCGTTGGCGGCCGAGCACTTTCCGTATCCGGAAGATCTCAACTGACGCCACAGCCCGTTATTTAATGAGGAAATTTGATGATCGCAGAATTTGAAGCGCGCATTTTGGCGCTGATTGATGACATGGTAGAGCACGCCAGCGATGATGAACTGTTTGCCGGTGGCTACCTGCGCGGTCATCTGACGCTGGCGGTGGCCGAAGCGGAAGAGCAGGGCGAACACACCGCCGCAGCGCTGAAAGCGCGGGTGGAGGAGAGCCTGCACAAAGCGATCGCCGCCGGGGAACTCTCGCCGCCGGATCAGATCCTGGTGCGCGGCATGTGGGAAAACCTCTATCAGGCTGCAACCCCTGCCGCCTGATCGTCATGCCGGGGCGCGTCGCCGCGCCCCTCAAGGTTGATTAAACCGCACGTCCTTTCAGCAATTTCCGCACCCACATCCGATTCGGATTCAACGCCGCCAGCAGGCGCGCATCGCCCGGCAACGGCTCGCCGAACAGCTGCGCCGCCAAAATTTCTGCCGCCAGGGGCGCCGAACACAGCCCGCGCGATCCCAACCCGCCGATAGCGAACAGGCCGGGATAGACCGGTGCATCGGCGACGGTTTCGCCGCGCTGGTTCTGCCGCTGCAAATCCTGATACTGCGCCAGCGTGGCCTGATAGTCCGGCAGCGCGCCGACCATCGGCAGATGATCGCGGGTGGCGCTGCGCACGCCGCAGCGCGCCTGATGAGCGCTGACGTCCACCTGCTGCGGCCAGGCCTGCTCCGGCAGACAGCGCAGCAGACGCTCGCGGTTCTCTTGCTGTTCCTGCTCGCGGTAGTCGGTGGCGGTGTCGCCGCGCTGATAGCTGGCGCCGATGCAGTGCTGGCCGTTGTTGGCATTAACCGGCGTCAGGTAGCCGTCGTAGCACAAGACCTGTTTCAATTGACCGAGGGCCGGCGAGCTTGGGATATGCGACACCTGCCCACGTACCGAATACAGCGGCAGGGCTTCCGTCGGCGCCAGTTCGGCCAACCGGTGGCCGTTGGCCAGGATCACCGTCGCATGGCGCCGGCTGTCGCCGTTGGCGAAATCGATGCGCCAGCCGTTTTCTTCCTGCGTCAGCCTCTGTGCATCGTGCCGGTAGTGGCAGACCAAGCCCTGACGCTGCGCCAGCGCGATAGCGCCGCGCGTCAGCTCGGCCGGGCACAGCCAGCCGCCTAGCGGGTAGGTGATGCCGCCAAAGCCGGTATCGACGCCGCACCGATCGCTGAGCGTCTCGCGGTCGGCCGCCGTCGCCAAGGCCTGCGGCCAGTCGGTTTTCAGCATATTGGCGATCTTGGCGCCGCTCTTTTCGTCATAGGCCAACTGGCTGACGCCGCACCACTGGTGATCAAAGGCGACGCCTTGTTGCAACAGGGCATCGTATTGTCGGCGGGCGAAGGGAAACGCGGTGCTGAAGAAACTCTCCAGCGCGTCGCCGCTACCGTTCAGCAAAGGATAAATCGCGCCCTGGCGGTTGCCGGATGCGCCTTCGGCCGCCTGCTCATCGGCGCAGTACAGCGTGACGGTGGCGCCGCGCCGCAGCAAGGCCAGCGCAGTGAGCGCGCTGGCGACGCCGCCGCCGATCAGGGCGACGTCGGCGGTGTTGTCCGCCGCCGGGCGTCGATACCAGGGCGCTGGGTGTGCGGCGGGCTGCGCATCGGCCGGGAGCTCACCGGCGAGCATTTCACGCTTTTGGCCGAAGCCTTTGCAGCGGTTGACCTGAAAACCGGCCTGTTGCAAGCCGCGGCGCACGAAGCCGGCGGCGGTAAAGGTGGCGAAGCTGCCTCCCGGCCGGGCGAAACGCGCCATGGCTGCGAACAGTTGATCGGTCCACATGTCGGGGTTTTTTGCCGGCGCGAAACCGTCGAGGAACCAGGCATCCACCTGGTTATTCATGCTGGCGTCAAACTGCGGCAGCAGATCGTTGACGTCGCCGAACCACAGATCGAGCGTAATGCGGCCTTCGGCCAACAGCAGGCGATGGCACCCCGGCAACGGCAGCGGCCATTGGGCGCGCAGCTCGTCGGCGTAAGGCGCCAGCTCCGGCCAGCGCGCATGCGCCGCCGCCAGGTCAGCCTGCTGCAGGGGAAATTTTTCGAAGCTGATAAAGTGCAGGCGCTGCAGCGTCGCGTCCGGCTCGGCCTGGCGGAAGCCGGCGAAGGCCTGCCACAGCGTGAGGAAATTGAGCCCGGTGCCGAACCCGGTTTCCGCCACGACAAACAGCGAGCGCGGGTGTGCGGCGAAACGCTGCGGCAGCCGATTGCCGTGCAGGAAGACGTAGCGGGTTTCTTCCAGCCCATCCTGATTGGAAAAATAGACGTCATCAAACTGTTTCGAAACAGGTGTACCCTGTTCGTTCCAGGTTAGCGTTGCGGTTTGGATGGGGGCGTGGTTCACGGTCAATGGCTCGAAATTCAAGGGGTGCCGCGAATTCTAACGGCGCTGGCGCCCCGGCGCAAACTGGACGACAATAAAGCTGAAAAACGCTGATCGGACTTGTTCGGCTTACATCTGTACGCTAAAGTGCGATGCAAAATCCCGTAGGTAAATAGTGGAAGAGGTATTGAATGAAACGTGCAGTGATTACTGGCCTGGGAGTTGTCTCCAGCATTGGTAATAACCAGCAGGAGGTCCTGGCAAGCCTGCAGGAAGGACGTTCTGGGATCACTTTCTCCCAGGAGCTGAAAGATTCCGGCATGCGTAGTCACGTATGGGGGCAAGTTAAGCTCGACACTACCGGCCTGATCGACCGCAAGGCGGTGCGTTTCATGAGCGATGCTTCCATTTATGCCTTCCTGGCGATGCAAGAAGCGATCGCGTCTTCCGGTTTGAAGGAAGAAGAGTATCAAAACAACCCGCGCGTAGGCCTGATCGCCGGTTCCGGCGGCGGTTCTCCGCGCTTCCAGGTGTTCGGCGCCGATGCGATGCGCAGCCCGCGTGGCTTGAAAGCGGTTGGCCCGTATGTGGTCACCAAAGCCATGGCTTCCGGCGTTTCCGCCTGCCTGGCGACGCCATTCAAAATCCACGGCGTGAACTACTCCATCAGCTCCGCTTGCGCGACCTCCGCACACTGCATCGGCAACGCTGTTGAGCAAATCCAGCTGGGCAAACAGGACATCGTGTTCGCCGGCGGCGGCGAAGAGCTGTGCTGGGAAATGGCCTGCGAGTTCGATGCGATGGGCGCGCTGTCCACCAAGTACAACGACACGCCGGAAAAAGCCTCCCGCACCTACGACGCCGATCGTGACGGTTTCGTCATCGCCGGCGGCGGCGGCATGGTGGTGGTTGAAGAACTGGAGCACGCGCTGGCGCGCGGTGCGCATATCTACGCAGAAATCGTCGGCTACGGCGCAACGTCTGACGGCGCCGACATGGTTGCCCCTTCGGGTGAAGGCGCAGTGCGCTGCATGAAGATGGCGATGCAGGATCTGGACGCGCCGATCGACTACATCAACGTGCACGGCACCTCCACACCGGTGGGCGACGTGAAAGAGCTGGGCGCCATTCGCGAAGTGTTCGGCGACAATACCCCGGCCATCTCCTCCACCAAGGCGATGACCGGCCACTCGCTGGGCGCCGCGGGCGTGCAGGAAGCGATCTACAGCCTGTTGATGCTGGAGCACGGCTTTATCGCACCGAGCATCAACATCGAAACCCTGGATGAACAGGCGGTTGGCATGAACATCGTGACCCAGCCGACTCAGCGCGAGCTGACCACCGTGATGTCCAACAGCTTCGGCTTCGGCGGCACCAACGCCACGCTGGTGATGCGCAAACTGGCGAAATAATTCCGCCTAAGCTTCACCTCGCCATCAAGCCCGCGTTTTCGCGGGCTTTTTACTGCCCTAAGCCCACTTGACGGGCGCTCGGAGTTTTCCCAAATCACATCCCCTGACACATCATTACCTCGCCATTACACGCGTTGGGCATACAATAGCCTGGTAGCGTGATTATCGCTCGGCGTAGCTTTCTAAAGTGATCGAACATTGAGGCAAGAAGTATGAAAAAGTTAATTGCGGTTGGGTTACTGTCGGCCGTGTTGGCCGGATGCGCCACCGATTCTCCCTGCGTGCCGGTCTATGATGACCAGGGGCGTCTGGTGCACACCAACACCTGCATGAAGGGCACCACTCAGGATAACTGGGAAACCGCGGGCGCGATCGCCGGCGGCGCGGCGGCGGTTGCCGGTCTGACCCTCGGCATCATCGCGCTGACCAAGTGATCGGCGCGGAACAGGAATAAGCCCGGCCATTGCGCGCCGGGCTTTTTTATCTCACTGCACCAAAAACGCTTTGAACTGCGGCGTCATCACGGCGCTGAAACCGTCGTCGGTTTTACTGATCAGGTATACCGCCAGCCCTTTCTCTTCTGCGAGCTGCAACGCTTTCTCCGGGCCCAGCACCATCAAACCGGTATCCCAGCCGTCGGCCTCGAGCGCGGTCGGGGCGATCACCGTGGCGGAAACCAGCCGGTGGTTGATCGGCTTGCCGGTGGTCGGATCGATGACATGGGAGTAGCGCTGGCCGTTTTGTTCAAAGTAGTTGCGGTAGCTGCCGGCGGTGCTGATGCCGTAACCGTGCAGATCCACCAGCGCTTGTACCGCATTTTCACGATCGGTCGGCTTTTGGATCGCCACCCGCCAGGGCTTGCCCTGGCCGTTGACGCCACGTGAAGAGACCGCACCACCGACCGATACCAGGTAGTTGGTAATGCCGTGACGGTTCATCAGGCGCACCAACTCATCGGCGCCATAGCCTTCGCCCAGCGTCGAGAGATCGACATACATGCCCGGCAGATCTTTTTGCAGCCACTCCCCGCGGTTGTCGCTGATCAGCTTCAGGTGCTGCAGGCCGGTGCGCTGCTTTGCCGCGTCGATCTGCGCCTGTTCCGGCACCTTGACCGGATGTTTGTCGGGACCGAACCCCCACAGGTTCACCAAGGGGCCGACGGTGATGTCCATGGCGCCGCCGGTATCGCGGCCGATGCGCTGAGCCATCAATACGATGTCCGCCATGCCGCGCGGGATAGGCTGCGGTTCGAGGCTGACATTGCGGTTAAACCTCGACAGCACCGAATCGGCGCGGTAGGTCGAGATGTCGTCGTTGGCCCGTTCGAGCACCGTGTCGATCTGCCGCTGCAATTCTTGTTTGCCGATCGCGACGTCACCGCTGACTTTTACGCTGTAGAAAGTGCCCATGGTTTTGCCGTCAATATCGATTTGCGGGCGGGAGGAGGCGTCGTCGCAGGCGGCGAGCAGGGCGCATAAGGCGCTCAACAGCGCTCCTTTGGCGAACAGGGAAGCCATAACATGTCCTTTGAAACCGTGAAAGCCGCTACAAATAAAGTAAAGCGCGGCAAATGGAAAGCGGATAAAGGTAAAATAGCATTTTGCTGGCGCTGAAGCCGCGTCTGAGCTAACGTCTGCCCATTCTTTTCGGTGAGGTTCACACTGCCGCTATGAGTTCAACCGCCATTTCCCGGCTCATCCATCCCTTTGCCAAAGACCGTTTCTTGCATGCATTGCTGCTGGCCGGTGTGGCGATGTTCGCCTTTCATCCGCAGCCGCTGGCAGCGCTGGGTGGTTTCATCGACGGCCGTACCCTTATCACCCTGTTGGGGCTGATGCTGCTGACCAAAGGGGTGGAGGTCAGCGGCTACTTCGATTTTGTCGGCCGCAAGATTATCAACCGCTTGCACAGCGAACGGCGGCTGGCGCTGTTCCTGGTGTTTTCCGCCGCGCTGCTGTCGTCGTTTCTTACTAACGATGTGGCGCTGTTTATCGTCATTCCGCTCACCATCACGCTAAAAAAGCTGTCGGCGCTGCCGGTCGGCCGCCTGATCATCTTCCAGGCGCTGGCGGTGAACGCCGGTTCGCTGCTGACGCCGATCGGCAACCCGCAAAATATCCTGCTGTGGAGCCGCTCCGGCCTCTCTTTCCTCGGTTTCATCGGCCAGATGGCGCCGTTTGGCGCCGCAATGATGTTGAGCCTGCTGGCGCTGACCTGGTTCAGCTTCCCGGCGCGCGACATCGTGAAAACGCCGAATACCGAGGGCTATCCCTACCAGCGGCCGCTGTTGCTGAGCTGTGTAGGGCTGTATGCGGTTTTCCTGCTGTGTCTCGATTTCGATCTGCCGTTGTACGGGCTGCTGGCGGTGTTCGCCGGTTTCTTGCTGCTGGCGCGCCGAGTACTGTTGCAGATCGACTGGAGCCTGATTTTCGTGTTCGCCGCCATGTTCATCGATGTCGGCCTGTTTACCCGCCTGCCGCCGCTTCAGCCCGCGTTCGCCGCCATCGCCGGGCTGAGCGAGGGGAGCGTGTATGCGTTGGGCGTCGGGCTGTCGCAGATCGTCAGCAACGTGCCGGCCACCATACTGTTGCTCAACTATGTGCCCTCCAGCGCTCAGCTGGCCTATGCGGTCAACGCCGGCGGCTTCGGGTTGGCGATCGGATCGCTCGCCAACCTGATTGCGTTGCGCATGGCGGGGGAGCGCAAGATCTGGTTGCGCTTCCACTATTATTCGCTGCCGCTGTTGGCATGGGCCGCGTTGCTCGGCTGGGTGATGAGCTAAGCCGGTTGGCCGCTTTGCCGCGCGGCCAGCAGGCAAATGCTGCGGGTCACCTGATAGGATTTCACGAAGGCGCTGACGGGTAAAAACTCGAAGCGCGAGTGGAAGTTATGCGCGCCGGTAAAGTAATTGGGCGTCAGGATGCCGCGGCTGGAGAGCGCCGCACCGTCGGTGCCGCCGCGCATCGGGATCACCTTCGGCGGGATGCCGTGGGCGGCGAGGGCGCCGAAGATCAGATCGATGGCGCGCCGGTCTTCGCCGATGGCGTTGCTGATGTTGCTGTAGATGTCGCTGACGCTGCAGCTGACGTTGGCGCGCGGGTAGTTGGCCGCCACCTGGCGCACCGTCTCCTCAAGGCGGGCTTTGCGTGCCTCGAACGCCGCGCGATCGAAGTCGCGAATCGACACCTTCAGCGTCGCCTGATTGGCGTTGGCGGCCAGATCGGTGAACCAGAAATAGCCCTCGCGCCCCTCGGTGTGCTCCGGAGTATCCTGCACGTCGAATCGGTTGATGATATCGTTGGCGATGCGTATCGGGTTGATTAACACGTTTTTCGCCGACATCGGGTGGGCGGTCACCCCCTCGATGCGGATCTCCGCCGCCGCCGCGTTGAAATTCTCGTACACCACTTCACCCAGTTCGCAGCAGTCGATGGTGTAGGCGAAATCGACGGGGAAACGCTGCAGATCCAGCGCTTTGGCGCCGCGCAGGCCGATCTCTTCGTCCGGCACGAACGCCACTACGATATCGCCGTGGCGATCGGCCGCGGTCAGGTTGGCCAGCAGCGTCATCACCACGGTGACCGCCGCCTTATTGTCGGCGCCCAGCACGCTGGTGCCGTCGCTGAACAGGATCTCTTCGTTTCGGTAGGGCAGGATCTCCGGATGCTCGGCGGTACGCAGCCAGATGCCTTGCTCGGCGTTAAGGCATAAATCTTCGCCGGTGAAGCGCAGGCGCTGCGGGCGAATCTCGGGCGACAGGCCGACGTCCACGGTGTCGATATGCGTGATGAAGCCGATGCGCGGCGCGCCGGGTTGGGTGCCGGGCTTGCGGGCGGTCACGGTGGCGTGCTCGTCGATCTGCACGTCGGCCAGGCCGAGCCGGCGCAGCTCGTCCGCCAACAGTTGCGCCATCTCATGCTGCCCCGGCGTGCTGGGCAGGGTGGCTGCGGCGGCGTTGCTCTGGCTGGTCACCGCCAGATAGCGGAAGAAACGTTCGGTAAGCTGTTCGGCAATCGGGCTGGTCATCGGAACTCCTCGCGGTTGGCAATCTACCGGTTTTAAAACGAAATCAGCCGTTTGTCCAACGGTGCAATGCGTAAACCGCCAGAATGCGAAGCATCGCGCAGAAACGAAAAATAGCGGTGCAACTAGGAAATAGTCGCAGGTTTCTGCGGCAAAATCGGTGTTAGCTGTGGGCCAGGAAGCGCCTACATAACACTTATCTGTCCCTCAAGGAGAATTCATGCGCACCGGTCACGCTCTGCTTATCACCTTACTGTCCCTGGGCATCTCTCACAGCGCCTGGTCGTCTGCCGATACCGGGCACGCCAACAGCAACGCCAACAGCCGCGAAGTGGCCAGCGCGTTGGGCGGCCTGAAGAACAAAACCTACGAACTGGAGCAGGCGCCGAAGATCCGCGTCGCCAGCTTCAATATCGCCGCCGGCAAGGTCAGCGACATGACCGCCATTGCCAAGGCGATTCGCGCGATGAATGTCGACGTGGTGGCGCTGCAGGAGGTGGATAAACTCACCGCCCGCAGCGGGCGGGTCGATCAGGCGGCGGAACTGGCGAAGCTGACCGGCATGCAGGCGGTGTTCGGCCGGGCGATCGATTTCGACGGCGGCGAATATGGTTTGGCATTTCTCTCGAAGTATCCGCTGCACGACGCCGTGATCTATCCGCTGCCGTCCGGCCAGCGCGAACAGCGCATCGCCTTCAGCGCCAAGGTTGACGTGCCGGAGTTCCCGACGCCGATCACCCTGTTCAACACCCACCTCGATACCAAGGAAGATCCGACGATGCGTCTGGATCAGGTACGGGAGCTGAACGATCGCACTATCGAGGTGCGCGGCATCAAGCTGCTGTTCGGCGATATGAACGATGTGCCGGGCAGCGTCACCTGGCTGGAGCTGAGCCGCTATTGGAACGATATCATGCCCAACGGGCAGGACGGCCGCAGCTGGCCGGCGGAAAATGCCGAGATCAAGGTGGATTACATCTTCACCGGCAACGCGCAGCGCTGGCATCTGGACAGCCTGACGGTGCCGAACGCCAGCGGCGACTGGAACGGCGTGCATTGGCCGGCGGTAAGCGACCACCTGCCGCTGGTGGCGGAGATGCGCCTGACCGAACAATAAGCCGATCGGCGTCCCATTGGGGCCAGGCTAAGCCACGGTGATCCGCGCCAGCCGCTCGACGGCGCAGCGGATCTCGCCCGGCGTCAGGGCCGAAAAGCCCAGCAGCCACCCGTCGCGCTGCGCCTGAACCGTTTGGTATTGCGCTGTTAACCCGGGCGTCAGGATGCCGAGCCGCCGCGCCTGCCGGCTGAGCGCCGCCTCCTGGCCAGGCGGCAGCCAGACGCTGAGCTGCAGGCCGCCGGCGGCGGGAGCGGGGGTGGCGAAGTGGTCGAGTTTTTCGCGTACTGCCGCCAGCAACACATCGCGCCGGCTATGGTAGAGTTGGCGCATGTAGCGGATATGCGCGGCGAAGTGCCCCTGGCGGATGAATTCGGCGGTGACCGCCTGCATCAGCTGCGCGCTGTGGCCGTCATACACCGTGCGTGCGGTGACGAACGCTTCAACCAGCGTGGGCGGTACGATCAGGTACGCCAACCGCAGCGAAGGGAACAGCGATTTGGAGAAGGTGCCGAGGTACAGCACCCGGCCACGGCGATCCAGGCCCTGCATCGCCGGTATCGGCAGGCCGTCGTAATGAAACTCGCTGTCGTAATCGTCCTCAATGATCCAGGCCTGCTGCTTTTCCGCCAGCGTCAGCAGTGCCAAGCGGCGCGCCAGGCTGAGCGCTGCGCCGGTTGGGTATTGGTGCGAGGGCGTCAGATAAATCAAACGCGGCTCGGGCAAGGAGGGCTCAGGGCGCAGGCCGTCGCCGTCTACCGCCACCGGCGTCAGGGCGGCGCCGGCGCTGATAAAGGCGTTTCTCGCCCCGGCGTAACCCGGTTCTTCCATCCAGACGCTGTCGCCGCTGTCCAGCAGCAACGTGGCGCTCAGCTGCAGCGCCTGCTGTGAACTGGTCAGCACGATAACCTGGTTTGCATCGCAGATTACGCCGCGCGTTTGGTTGACGTGGGCAGCAATCGCTTCACGCAGCGGCAAATAGCCCTGCGGGTCGCCGTAGCGCAGCAGGCTTTCTCCCTGTAGCCGCAGGCGCTGTGCGGTCAGTTGCTTCCACAAGGCTAGCGGAAACGCGCGCAGATCCGGCGAGCCGGCGGCAAACGCCTGTGGCTGCTGCGGATCGCGGCAGCCGCCGGTTTGCACGATCTGTTGGCCGCGTTGCGAAAGGCGCGGCATGGCGGTGCGGGGCGGCGGCAGCGGCGATTTGGCGATGCGGATAGCCACAAATGTGCCCTGGCCGACGCGGCGCTGCAAATACCCCTCCGCCTCCAACTGGCCGTACGCTGCTTCGACGGTCACCCTTGAAAGTTTCAGATCCCCAGCCAGCACTCGGCTGGAGGGCAGGCGTTGCCCAATGTTCAATGCGCCGTGGTGGATGGCCTGCCGCAATGCCGCACAAAGACGTTCGCGCAGCGTGCCGACGGCCTGGGGCGATTGCTGAAACAGCGTGATCAGCGTGTGCCGCATAATGGGTCTTATCATCTGTGGATAATGGGTATCAATCATAAGACCAAAATGGGGCACTATTGTCATCTGTCTTGATGCACGGGAGTAAGTGATATGTCGAAAGAATCATTGGTGCTGGCTTTTCCGCCGGCGGCGCCGGAAGAAAGCCTGGCCTATCTGGCGGCTAAACTGAGCCGCTATGCGGATGCCTGGGATGTGGCGGAAGATCTGCGCAATGGCGTGGACGAGATGGTGGTGATCGACACCCGCGCGGAGGCGCTGTACGCCGCCGGGCATATCCCCGGTGCGCTCAGTTTGCCGCATCGCCTGATGGATGAAGCCGGCACGGCGCAGCTGGATCGCCGGAAAGTGTATGTGACCTACTGCGACGGCATTGGCTGCAACGGATCCACCAAAGGTGCTTACAAGCTGGCGAAACTGGGATTCAGGGTGAAGGAGCTGATCGGCGGGCTGGACTTCTGGCTGCGCGATGGCCATCCATTGGCCATCGGAGAACAGCCGGGATCGCTGCGCGATCGGGCTGCTGCTGAGGACTGCGGCTGCGCCTGAGGCGTTAAAGCACCAGCGCCAGCACGACCGCCAACGCCAACAGCAGCAGGCTCAGCGCCACGGCCGGCTTGCTCAGCGCTTTTTGCAGCGGCAGAGGCAAGGCGGCGATCAGCGGGTTGAGCAGCGGCTGCGGTTCGACAGGGTGGCTGGCGATCGGCTGCGCCTGGCCGGCTTTATCCAGACGGCGGGCAAACAGCTGATGAACGGCGTCGCTCATTTGCGGATGCGTCAGCGGCGCATTGGCGCCGCAGTTGAAGCGCGCCTGGCAATAGTCGTTCATCTGCTGCAGTTCTCGCTCGTCCGCCGGCTGCTTGAGCGCCGCCAGCAGGTTGTTCAGCGTTGGCGCGTTCTGCGGGCTGAGCGCCACCTTCACCTGTAAAAACTGGTTCAGCAGCTGGAAGTGGCGCGCCGGCAGCGGATCGTTGGTTTTCACGCCCGCCAGTTCGAACAGCGTTTGCCAGATTTTAGCCGGCGCTTCGCCGGTGGCGGCGCTGAGTTTGGTGATCTGCTGCTGCAGGCTTTGATGCTCTGCGGGCAGCAGCGGGCGATCGCTGGTGGCGGTTTGCTGCGGCTGGGGAATGGTCAGGCCGCCGGTTTGCAACAGATTAAGTACCTGTTGCAATTGCTGTGGGCTCAGTTGGCTCAACACCGTATGGCCGAACTGCTGGCGAATAAAGTCGCTGACCGCCTGGCGGTTATTGCCTTGCGGCAGCAATTCGGCCAGCTGTTGCATCAGTTGGCGCCCGGCATGGTTTTGCTGCGCCTGCGTCAGGCGCGTTTGCAGCAGCTGTTCCGCCGGTTGAAAATGGCGCGCCAGCAGTTCGCCGCCTTTGTCGGCGCCGAGATCGTGATGCAGAGACGCCCAGATCTCCGCCGATTTGACCGGGCTAAGCGTCATGATTTTCACGATCAGTTTTTCCAGCGTCGTGCGCTGCGCCGGAGAGAGGGGTTGATCGTCAGTGGCCGCCGTTTTGCCCGGGGAGGGGGGGCGTTCGCCGGCGATTGGGGTGCCCGGCCCACTCAAAGGTTGCATATCACCAGTCCTTCGCTGTGTATCCCCGCAGAATGCCTGGAGGAGAAAATCGTCATCGTACCCGGCGAAAAGCGCAGGCTTACCCATTATGATACCTGTAAATCGCCGCCATCAATACCGCCGCTCAGACATTTCTTTACCGACAAAACGTTGCTAATCGCGCCCGCGCCGCTAAGATAACCCCAGATCTGAACATGAGGATGGCATGGTTAAACGGCAGCGGATTGCAAAATGGTTTTTATGCCTGGCTTGCCTGGTGGTGCTGACGTGCATGACCCAGCGCATGGCGGGCCTGCATGCGCTGCAGCAAACGCTGGGGATCCCGGCCGCCACCGCCGTTCAATCCGGCGATGAGGCCGCCGAAGCGCAGCCGACACCCTGTGAGCTGAGCGCCAAGTCATTGCTGGCCGCGCCGCCGGTGATGTTCGAAGCCATGCTGTTCGGGCTGGGTCTGCTGCTGGCGCTGTTGGCGCCGACCATTGCCGCGCGTCTGCGCATTCCTCCACCTCGCGCCATTTCACCCCCCACCCTCAGGGTGCACCTTCGATTATGCGTCTTCCGTGAATGAGTTAATCGCCCGTTTTTCGTGGTGAATTAATCATTTATGGAGAATTAACATGTTGAAAATCATCAGGCTGGCCTGCGCTTGCCTGTTTATGCTGTGGCTGCCTGCCTTGCAGGCGGCGGACAGCGGCTGGCTGCAAAATCCGGCCAACGATCATGCCAAGGTGCGGCTGCGCGCCGACACGTCACAGCCGGGAGTGAGCCGTTTGCTGCTGTCGGTCGAGCTGCAAAAAGGCTGGAAAACCTACTGGCGCTCTCCGGGCGAAGGCGGCATCGCGCCGGCTATCGTCTGGCAAGGCCACCCACCGCCGGCGACCTGGCACTGGCCGACGCCGCAGCGTTTCGAGGTGGCCGGCATTTCCACCCAGGGCTATCACGATCGGGTCACGTTGCCGATCGTGATGTCAGGCCAGGTATCCGGCACGCTGGCGGGTACGCTGACGCTGTCTACCTGCAGCAACGTCTGCATTCTGACCGACTACCCGTTCAGTCTGGATCTGACGACGCCGAACGATCCGCAGTTTAATCACGATTTCGCGCAGGCGATGGGGCAGGTGCCGATCGCCGCCGGGTTGGCGGAAAGCGTCAAGGCCGGGTATCGCAGCGGCGAGCTGCAGATTTCCGCCGAACGCGCCGCCGGCTGGCAACAGCCTGCGCTGTTCTTCGATACGCTGGCGGATGCCGATCTCGGCAAGCCGCAGGTTGAAACCGACGGCGATCGGTTGCTGGCGCGAGTCCCGGTCAGCGATGGCTGGGGCGATGCGGCGCCGGACCTGCGCGGCAAAACGCTGACGCTGGTGATCGACGACGGCGGCATGGCGCAGCAGATTACGCTGCCGATTGGCGATCCGTTGGCCGCGCCCGCCGGTGCGGCGTTCCCGTTGTGGCAGGCGGTATTGATGGCGCTGGCGGGCGGGGTGATCCTCAACCTGATGCCGTGCGTGCTGCCGGTGCTGGGCATCAAGCTCGGTTCGATCCTGCAGGTGGAGCGGCGCGATCGGCGCAGCGTTCGTCTGCAGTTCCTGGCGTCGTCGCTGGGCATCGTCGCCTCGTTTATGGCGCTGGCCCTGCTGATGACGCTGCTGCGGCTCGGCAACCACGCGCTTGGCTGGGGCATTCAGTTCCAGAATCCGTGGTTTATCGGCTTTATGGTGCTGGTGACGCTGCTGTTCAGCGCCAACCTGTTCGGCCTGTTCCATTTGCGTCTCTCGTCCGATCTGAATACCTCGCTGGCGACCCATAACGGGCATGGCCTGAGCGGCCATTTCTGGCAGGGCGCGTTCGCCACGCTGCTGGCGACGCCGTGCTCGGCGCCGTTTCTCGGCACGGCGGTGGCCTTCGCGTTGGCGGCGTCGCTGCCGGTGCTGTGGGGCATGTTCATCGCGCTTGGCATCGGCATGAGCCTGCCGTGGCTGCTGATCGCCGCCTGGCCATCGCTGGCGCTGCGATTGCCGCGCCCCGGCCGCTGGATGAATACCGTCAAGCTGACGATGGGATTGCTGATGCTGGCGTCGTCGCTGTGGCTGCTGAGCCTGCTGAGCAACCATATCGGCGCAAAGGCCACGCTGTGGCTGGGGGCGTTGGCGCTGCTGGCGTTGCTGCTGGCGGTGTGGCGCCAACAGGGGGCACGCTTGGCGGCCAAGCTGGCGGCAGGCACTGTGGTGCTGGCGGGCGTGGTTCTGCTGGCCGGATCGCTGACCGCCGGCCTGTGGCGCCAACCGTTGCAGGATCGGGTGCAGTGGCAACCGCTGAGCGAGCAAGCGATCGCCGAGGCGCTGGCGCAGCATAAGCGGGTGTTCGTCGACGTGACAGCCGACTGGTGCGTGACCTGTAAAGCCAACAAGTTCAATGTGCTGCTGCGTGATGACGTACAGCGCGCGCTGCGCGCCGACGATGTGGTCGCGCTGCGCGGCGACTGGAGCCGTCCGTCGGCCGACATCGGCGCCTTCCTGCAAAAGCGCGGCAGCGTCGCCGTGCCTTTCAACCAAGTCTATGGCCCCGGCAGCCCGGACGGCGAGGTGTTATCCCCGCTGTTGACCCGTGACGCCGTGCTGCAAACGCTTTCCCATGCCAAAGGAACCGAACAATGAAAAAACTACTGATTTTACTGATGATCATCGCCGCCCCAGCGTGGGCCGCCGAGCCTTTCACCCCGGCGCAAGAGGCGCGCATCAAAGAGATGATCCGCGAAACGCTGGTGTCCAACCCGGACATTCTGGCGCAGGCGGTGGAAGCCTGGCAGCAGCAAACCGCCGGCGAGCAAATCAGCCAGACTATCAAGCAGAACGCCAAAACGCTGTACCAGGATCCGGCCAGCCCGCGCCTGGGCGCCGCCAACGCCAAACTGACGCTGGTGACCTTTACCGACTATAACTGCCCGTACTGCAAGCGTTTTGATCCGATGTTGGAGAAGATCGTCAAGCAATACCCGGACGTGGCGCTGGTGGTGAAGCTGCTGCCGTTCAAGGGCGAAAGCTCGGTCAGTTCGGCGCGCGTGGCGCTCACCACCTGGCAACAGCACCCGGATCAATTCTGGGCCCTGCACCAGCGGCTGATGGCGAAAAAGGGCTTCCACGACAATGCCAGCATCGCCGCCGCGCAGGAGAAAACCGGCGTCAAGGCGGTGGCGCCCAGCGAACAGAGCATGACCACGCTGCGCACCAATATGGCGTTGGCGGAGCAACTGGGCGTACAAGGGACGCCGGCGACGCTGATCGGCGATCGAATGCTGCCGGGGGCGGTGTCGTATGAAGAGCTGGAAACGATGGTGAAACAGCAGCTGGCGAAGGCTAACAATGGCTAAGCTCAAGCGCTGGGGGCGCGAGTTGTTGCTGCTGGCGCTGATCGCATTGGCGGTGGTGACGGTGATGGATTGGCTGAACGCGCCGCAGGCGCCGCCGGCCTTCGATGCCCAGACGCTGACCTCGCTGGACGGCGAGCGCGTGTCGTTGGCGCAGCTCAGCCATGAGCGGCCGCTGCTGGTTTACTTTTGGGCCAGCTGGTGCGGCGTTTGCCGTTTCACCACGCCGGACGTCGCCCGCTTGCAGGCGGCGGGCGGCAACGTGCTGACCGTCGCGCTGCGCTCGGGCGATGATGCCCAGGTGAAGCAGTGGCTGGCGCGCAAACGGCTGGCGCTGCCGGTGGTCAACGATCCGGCCGGTGCGCTGTCGGCGCAGTGGCGGATTGGCGTCACGCCGACCTTCGTGGTGATCTCGCAGGGCAAGGTGGTGCAAAGCACCACCGGCTGGACCAGCTACTGGGGGATGAAGCTGCGGCTGTGGTGGGCCGCCGTCTAACCGGCGTTTTTCTCCGTTATTACCTCCTCAATCGCCCGGCACAGCCGGGCGATACCTTCTTCAATCTGCGGCGGCGAGTTGGCGGCAAAATTCAGCCGCAGGCCGTGTGCGCCCAGCTGTTCCTGCGCATAGAAGCATTCGCCGCGCGCGAAGGTCACCCCGTGTCGCCAGGCCACCGGCATCAGCTCGGCGGTGGTTACCGCCTCCGGCAGCGTCAGCCAGATAAACAAGCCGCCTTGCGGCGTTTCGAAACGGCACCCCGGCGGCAGCCGATGTTGCAACGCGTCGATCATTACTTCCAGATGCAGGCGGTAGACGCGCCCGGCGCGCCGCAGCTGCTTGTCGTAACGGCCGACGGTGACGAACGCGTCCAGCGCCCGCTGGATCAGGCTGGAACTGGTGAAGCTGTCGACGTGCTTGCGCCTGGCGAAACGCTGATAGTGTTCGCTGTCCGCCACCAGATAGCCGATGCGCATGCTGGGCAGCAGCATTTTGGAGAAGGTGCTGACGTAGATCACCGCGCCCGGCTGCGCCAGCGCTCGCAGCGACGGCAGCTGTTTGCCCTGATAACGCAGATCGCCGACGAAGTCGTCCTCCAGGATCACCACGCCGGCCCGTTGGGCGATCGCCAGCAGGCGCCGCCGGCGGGCCTCGCTCAGGCAGCGGCCGGTCGGGTTGTGGAAGTTGGGGATGGTGTAGATCAGTTTAGGGTGGTGGCGTTCCAGCAGCTCGGGCAGTCGATCGACCAGCATGCCGTGGCGATCGCCGGGCACGGAGACGATATTGATGCGGTGCTGGCGCAGCAGGCCCAGCGCTTCGGCGTAGGTCGGCTCTTCGACGATCACCGTATCACCCGGCGCCAGCAGGCTTTGCACTACCAGACTGATGGCATGCTGCGAACCGTTGGTGATCAGCACCTGTTCGGCCTGCGTGGGGATGCCCTGGGCGCTGAGAATGCGGCTCAGCGTATCGCGCAGCGGGTAGTAGCCGCAGTATTCGCCGTAACTGAAGGCTTCTTCCGCGTGGCGGCTGAGCACCGACAGCAGTACTTTGCGAAACGCCTCCAGCGGAAATATCTTGGGGCTGCCGACGCCGGCGGCGAAGTTGATCAGCCCCTCCGGCAGCGGGGCGTCGGCGTAGCCGTCCAGCCGCGAGGTGAGGGTGGTGAAGCTCTCCAGCGGGAAGGGGGCGTTGCTGGTCGGCCGGGCCGGGCGCGTTTGCGCCTGCGGGTGCGCGACATAGGCGCCGCTGCCGCGCCGCTGGTGCAAAAAGCCCTTGGCCGCCAGTTCGGCATAGGCGTTATCCACCGTCAAACGGCTGACCGCCAATTCGGCAGCCAGCGTGCGTGTCGAGGGCAGCTTGTCGCCATCCACGAACACGCCGGTGAGGATGGCGCGCCGCAGCGCTTCTTCGATCTGCAAATACAGCGGAACGTCCTGTTCGCGATCTAACGGGATGTGCATGCGAAATTGGCCCGGTTAGGGAGATGGTTTTTTACTATACCCCATGTCAACAGGGCTTCAAGCGCAGAAAAGTGGCCTGCATGACAACGCCGAAAAGTGGCTATAGTGGGAAAAAATGGCCGCGTTACACTGTGCGCCTGAGCATTTATGTCGCCATTTTCCCGAGGATCTCATGTCATTACCGTCAGGCGTTTCCGCCCGGCCGGCGTTGCCCGGCGCGCGCCTCTTTCAGGGCAGCAGCCAGGGTTACGTCATCGCCATTATCAGCGCCATGCTGCTGGCCTTTACCGCCATCATTATCCGTGCGCTGACCGAGTACTATCAGCTGCCGACCTTCGTGCTGGCGTTCTGGCGCGCGGCGCTGGTGGCGCTGGTGCTGTTGCCGCTGCTGTTGCTGGTGAAACCGCAGTGGGCGCGTCTGCGCCGTGAGCAGGTGGTGTTCTACGCGCTTTACGGGCTGTTGCTGGCGCTGTTCAACAGCCTGTGGACGCTGTCGGTAGCGCTGAATGGCGCGTCGGTGGCGACCATACTGACCTACTGTTCGGTGGGCTTTACCGTGTTCCTCGGCTGGGTGATGTACAGCGAGCGCCTGACGCTGCGCCAACTGCTGGTGATCGCCATCAGCCTGGGCGGTTGCTTCCTGGTCAGCAACGGCGACAGCATGGGGAACAGTCACTTCGATCTGCTGGGGCTGCTGGTAGGGATGCTGTCGGGAATCGGCTATACCCTGTATACCCTCGGCGGGCGGGTGGCCAGCGAACGCGGCTATCCGGTGTGGAACACCATCCTGTACGTGTTCGGTTTTTCGGCGTTGTATCAGCTGGCGTTCAACGCGGCGCTGATGGCGTTCCCGTTGGCGGCGTTCCACGGCATGGCCGGCGATTTGTGGTTCCTGTCGCACGGCGCGCAAGGCATCCAGTGGAGCGGCTGGCTGTTGCTGCTGGCATTGGCCGCCGGGCCGACGCTGTTGGGCTTCGGGTTGTATAACATCAGCCTGAAAACGCTGCCGCTGGCGGTGGCCAACCTGATCCTGTCGCTGGAACTGGTGTTCACCGCGGTGATCGCCTATTTCCTGCTGGGGGAAAGCATGAATCAGCTGCAGCTGCTGGGCAGCGCATTGGTGATGGGCGGGGTGCTGTTGTTGAAAAGCAAGACCGCCGAGGCGTGATCGGTTACCCTTGTGCCTCGCAAGGGAGGCACTAATGATGAATAACCCGAGATTGAAACGAGCGCTTATCGCTTGAATGGCCGTGTTGAGTGAACGACAACACGGCCACAGACATTCCGTTCCGTGGCTTTTATTCCGGTAACAAGAGAATACGCCATGTCCGAAAAACACTGGTCCCAAACCGAACTGTTGCATCAGACGGTGACCAACCCGAATATCATTGTCAAAGGCACCCACAGCTACTACAGCGACTGCTGGGATAGCGGCTTCGAACGCTCGGTGGTGCGCTATCTGCACGGCGACGCGGTCAGCCGCCAATGGCAGCCGCTGGGCGAAATAGATCGCCTGCTGATCGGCGATTATGTGTGTATCGCGGCCGAAGCGGTGATCCTGATGGGCGGTAATCACACCCATCGCATCGACTGGCTGAGCCTGTACCCGTTTATGGCAACCATCAAGCAGGCATACCGTCCCAAAGGTGATACCCGGCTGGGTGACGGCTGCTGGATCGGCATGCGGGCGATGCTGATGCCGGGGATCTCGATAGGCGAGGGGGCGATCGTCGCCGCCGGTAGCGTGGTGGCCGGCGATGTTGCGCCTTATGCCATTGTCGGTGGTAACCCGGCGAGGTTTATCCGTTGGCGGTTCGCGCCGGAAGTCATCGCACGGTTGCTTGCCTTGCGCCTCTATGACTTGTCCGAGGTGGACTTTGCGGTGATTCAGCCGTTGCTTGCCGATAACGATATCGGGGCGCTGGAAAGGGGAATGGCGACCTTGCGCCGATAAACGCCACGGGCGGGGGATCCCCGCCCGTTTCGCGTTATTCGGCCTTGGCCTCGGCCGCCGGTTGGCGGCGTTTGCGCATCAGGCGCAGCAGCGGCGGCAACGCCAGCACCGCCACCGCCAATACCAGCAGCGTTTGCGCGATGCTGCTGCTCCACAGAATGCCGAACTCGCCGTTGCTGATCGACAGCGCGCGGCGCAGGTTTTGTTCCAGCATCTCACCCAGCACAAAGCCCAGAATCAGCGGCGACATCGGGAAATGCATTTTCCGCAGAATGTAGCCGAACACGCCCAACCCGACCATCAACAGCAGGTCGAAGGTGGTGCTGTGCACCGCATAAACCCCCACCGCCGAAACCGCGGCGATCGCCGGCACCAGGAACCACAGCGGGATGGTCAGCATGCGGGTGAACAGACCGACCAGCGGTAGGTTCATGATCAACAAAATGACGTTGGCGATCAGCAGCGCGGCGATCAGCCCCCAGACGATATCCGGCTGTTCGGTGAACATCGCCGGGCCGGGGGTGATGTTGTACAGCGTCAGCGCGCCCATCATCACCGCCGTGGTGCCGGAACCCGGCACCCCCAGCGTCAGCATCGGAATGAACGAACCGCAGGCCGAGGCGTTGTTGGCCGCTTCTGGCGCCGCTACGCCGCGGATATCGCCCTTGCCGAAGGTATCGCTGTTGCCGCTGATTTTCTTCTCGGTCATGTAGGTCAGCGCGCTGGCGATAGTGGCGCCGGCGCCTGGCAGAATGCCGACGAAGAAACCGATCACCGACGAACGCAGGGTCGGGCCCGCGCACTGCGCCGCCTCTTTGCGGTTGAACAGCAACCGGCCGGTTTTACGCACCAGCTTTTGCCCGGCGCTGGTGCTTTCCAGCATCAACAGGATTTCGCTGACCGAGAACAGGCCGATCACCACCACGATAAACTGCACGCCGTCGGAGAGGTGCACGCTGTCGAAGGTAAAGCGGTAAACGCCGGTGTTGGCGTCGACGCCCACCGTCGCCAGCCCCAGGCCGATCAGCGCCGCCAGCAGCGATTTCAGTGGGTTCTGGCTCATCATGCTGCCGAGGCAGGCGATGGCGAACACCATCAGGGCGAAATATTCCGCCGGGCCGAAGGCCAGCGACCAGCGGGCCAGCAGCGGCGCGAACAGAATGATGCCGCCGATGGCGATCATCGAGCCGACGAACGAGCTGACCGCCGAGATGGACAGCGCCACGCCGGCGCGCCCCTGCTGCGCCATTGGGTAGCCGTCCAGCGCGGTCATGATCGCCGCCGCGTCGCCCGGCACGTTGAGCAGAATCGACGAGATGCGCCCGCCGTATTCGCAGCCGATATACACCGTCGCCAGCAGGATCAGCGCCGATTCGGCCGGCAGTTTGAGGGCGAACGCCAGCGGCAGCAGGATCGCCACGCCGTTGATCGGCCCCAGCCCCGGCAACAGGCCGACGATGGTGCCGACGAAGCAGCCGATCAGGGCGATAATCAGGTTCTGCGGCACCAGCGCCACTTCAAACCCTTGGGTCAAATACATCCAGGTATCCATCATCGCTCCCGTTAGCTCAGCCAGGCGCCGAGCGGCAGTGTGACATCGAGAAGTTGGTCAAAGGCGTAGTACAACGCTGCGCCCATGATGACGCCGGAGATGGCCGCCGCCGGCAGGCTGGCCTGAAACAACAGGCCGATGCTGAACGTCAGCAGCGCGGTCGCCAGAGGGAAGCCGAGCCATTCAAAGCCCCAGGCATACAGCACCAGGGTGATCACCAGCACCAGCAGCCGCTGCAGCACCTTGCTGTGCGGCCACTCCACCGCCTGCGGGCGGCGCAGCAACAGCAGGGCCGCGCACAGCGCCATCAGGCTGAGGATCGCCAGCGGGAACGGGCGCGGCCCCAGCGGTTCATAGCTGTATTCGCTCTGGATGCCCCAGCCGATGAACAGCCCGCCGATACACAGCAGCAGCCAAAAGCCGGCAAAAATACGATCGCTCATGGTTTTCCCCTGCGGTTATTTGGCCAGGCCGAACACTTTCGCCTGCTCACGGTATTGGGCAACCTGGTTCTTCACGTAGGCGTCCAGCTCTTTGCCGGTCAGGTTGAATTCGAACAGGCCGCGCAGATCGCGCTGCTGTTTGAATTCGTCGGTCGCCATCATTTTCTGGAAGGTGTCGATCCACCACTGATACTCTTCATCGCTGACTTTCGGCCCGACGTAGAAGCCGCGAATGATCGGCCACACCAGGCTGTACCCCTGTTCTTTGGCGGTCGGAATGTCGGCCAGCTGGCCCGGCAAACGTTGCTCGGCATACACCGCCAGCACGCGGATCTTGTCGCCCTGCAGGTAAGGCACCATCTCGCTCAGGTCACCGGAAACCGCCTGAATATGGTTGCCCAGCAGCGCGGTGACCGGCTCGCCGCCGCCTTCGAACGCCACGTAGCGCATCTTGCGCGGATCCACGCCGACTTCGCGCGCCAGCAGCGCGGTTTTCATCCAGTCCTGGCTGCCGATGGAGGCGCCGGCGCCGAACACCACGCTGTTGGGATCTTTTTGGAAAGCGTCCATCAGGTCTTTCAGGGTTTTGTAAGGCGAGTCGGCGCGCACTGCGATCATGCCGTAGTCGGTTCCGACCGCCGCCAGCCATCTCACGTCGTCCACGTTGTAGCGGCCGAACTTGCCCTGGGCCAGATTGAGCAGCGAGCCGCCGGAGAAGGCCACCACGGTGCCGAACTCCGCCGGGCGCTGCGCGACGATGGCGTTGTAGGCCACCGCGCCGACGCCGCCGGGCATATAGGTGACGCGCATCGGTTTATCGATGGCCTTGGTATCCTGCAGCGACACCTGAATCAGTTTGCAGGTCAGATCGAAGCCGCCGCCGGGTTTGGCCGGCGCAATGCATTCGGTGCGTTTGGGCGCCTCTGCGGCAAAGGACTGAGAGGCCGCCAGCAACAGGGCGGCGGCGGTAAAGGTTCGGGTCATTATTTTTTTCATTGTGACTTGCCCTCGGTATTGTTCTGGTTGTGAATCCCGCTGAGCGCGGTTGCGGAATTGTTAAAACAACAACCTTTCATTTACCTTTCAGTGGCCGGAAAAGTTTCCAGTCTGTGATTAGGGTCTCTTGTCGCCAGCGAATGGCGGGTGCGCTACCATAGAAACGAGGGCAAGAACAGGGCGCTAAACCGGCCAAAATCCTGCGTAATATCAGGTTTGCCGTTTTGCTTTCGCGATAAAATCATGATCAGTGAAATGAATAGAGACGCAGTGATATGTTTTCGTTAGGGAAATTGTTCAGCGGCAGGGACAGCGCCAAAGTATGCGCAATTAAACGGTTGCCTGAGGTCTACGCGGAGATGGTCGGTGGAAGCGGGCAGTGCCGTTTGAAGCGACTGCGCGCCGAGGTTGGCGTGTTTGAGCTGCATTTCGTCAACGCCGCCGGTGAAAGATATGCCTGCCAGATGACCGCCTGCGTGACCGGCATTGATCTGGTGTTTGCCGCCAACAACCGCTCCGTGCTGGTTTCTTCGCCGTTTACCGCCGACAAGCTGCGCCCGGTGCTGGACATTGCCGTTGCCGATAGCCCCATTCCGCTGATCTGACGCCGCCCTGCGATCGCGCTCCATACGCATAATTGTGTGCCAGCTCCCAAAACTGGCGGCGCGGCGCTCTTTTATCCCCTTATTTTCCATGCCATTCTTTGTTATCAGCCTGTTAACGGACGCCGTGTCGGCGCCAGGTTGTTCAGGTAAATCAATGGAATGGGAACATGCGACTGTTATTGGTTGAAGATCACCCCGAGCTGTCTCACTGGTTGCAAAAGGCGCTGACCGGCGCCGGGTTTGCCGTCGACGTCGCCCCGGATGGCGTGGCGGCCGATCATCTGTTGCTCAACGAGCGTTATGCGCTGGCGGTGTTGGATGTGGCGCTGCCGCGTTTGAACGGCCTGGATTTGCTGGCGCGCCTGCGCAAGCGCGGGCAGGATCTGCCGGTGCTGTTGCTGACGGCGCGCACCGACGTGGCCGATCGGGTAAGGGGCCTGAATCTGGGGGCGGACGATTACCTCACCAAGCCGTTCGAATTGGACGAGCTCGAAGCGCGTATTCGGGCGCTGCTGCGCCGCAGCGTCGGTGCCCCGCAGCCGGCGTTGCAGTACGGCGCGTTGACCTACCATGACGAAGGCTATTTTCTGCTGGAGAGCAAGCCGCTGGCGCTGACGCCGCGCGAACTGGCGGTGTTGACCGCGCTGATGCATCGGCGCGGCCGCCCGGTGGCCAAACAACAGCTGTTCGAGCAGGTGTTTACGCTGTCCGACGAGGCCAATCCGGAGAGCATCGAGCTTTACGTACACCGCCTGCGGAAAAAGCTGCAGGGCAGCGACGTGGCGATCGTCACGCTGCGCGGTCTGGGCTACAGCCTGGAGCTCTGCAATGCGGTGGTTTAACGCCCCGCGTTCGCTGTTCTATCAACTGCTGCTGTTTTTTGGCCTGCCGCTGCTGGCGTTGGGCGGTATCTCCATCTACACCCACTATTTCAGCGCCATGAGCGCCGCCACATTGGCTTACGATCGCACGCTGCTGGCGTCGGCGCGCACCGTGGCGGAGCGACTGGTGGTGCGCGAAGGCAAGTTGGCAATCGATGTGCCCTATGTGGTGCTCGACAGCTTCGAGCGCAACATGAACGATCAACTGTATTACGAGGTGATTTCGCCGCAGGGAAAAAGCATCTCGGGCTATGACGATTTGCCGTCGCTGCCGCCCCATATCCCGCGCTCCACGCTCTACCCGGCGCTGGTGCATTTTTATGATGCGGAATACCTCGGCCGGCCGATCCGCGTGGCGGCGCTGTTTCAGCCGGTCAACGAGTCGGGGGTGAGCGGCATGGCGACCATTTTGGTGGCGGAAACCCTGGAGTCGCGCCGTTACCTGGCGCGGCAGATGATGATCGCGGCGCTGCTGAGTCAGGGCACGGTGGTGGTGTTGACCCTGATCCTGGCGTTCGCGCTGCTCAAGCGGGTGTTGAAGCCGATGCGTAAACTCTCCGGCATCATGCTGCGGCGCGATCCGGGCGAGCTGACGCCCTTGCCGCGGGTATTGCCGTGGTCGGAGATGCAGCCGCTGCTGGTGGCGTTCAACCGCTATATCGAACGGCTGCGGCTGATGGTGGCGCGTCAGGAACGTTTCAGCGCCGACGCTTCCCACCAGCTGCGCACGCCGCTGGCGGTGTTGAAGACTCAGGTCGGGGTGGCGCTGGCCAGCGATCGGCCGCAGCAGTGGCGCGAAAGCCTGCAGGCGATGAGCGCGACGCTGGACAATACCGTGGCACTGACCGACCGCCTGCTGTATCTCTCACGCCTGAAGGCCAGCGAGCACCAGGCCGAGCGCAAGCTGCAGCCGGTCAACCTGGCTCAGGTGCTGCGCGACGCCTGTTTTTCCCGCTTGCCGCAGGCGCGCAGCAAGCAGATCGATCTCGGCTTCGAAGGTGAAGCGGCGTGTCAGGTGGCGGGGGAATCGCTGCTGTTGGCCGAGCTGTGCGCCAACCTGTTGGACAACGCGTTGAAATACACACCGCGTCAGGGCGTGGTCACCGCTCGCCTCACGCAGGAGAAGGCGACGGGGGAAGGCGTGCTGGAGATTGAAGACAGCGGCCCCGGCATCGCCTTGCAGGACAAGGCGCTGGCGCTGCAGCCGTTTCACCGGCTCGACAACGTGGGCGATCAGCCGGGCGCCGGCCTGGGGCTGGCGCTGGTGAAGGATATCACCGCCTATCACGGCACCCGCCCGGAGCTGTTGAGCTCCGCCGCGCTGGGCGGCCTGTTGGTGCGGGTGCGTTTCAGGCTGTTGCCTTAAGCCTGTTCTTTGCAGGACTCGACGTTGGCCGCCGGGGCTTTGGCTTTACGCGTCAGCGGCGTGCGCAGCCGCTGCGACAGGATAACGCCCAGCAGGGTAATGCCGCCGCCGATCAGGTGATAACCGTGCAACTGCTCATGCAGGAACAGCACGGCGATAGCGGCGGTAAACACCGGCGCCAGGTTCATGAAGATCGAGGCGGTGTTGGCGCCCAGGCGCATCACGCCCTGGATCCACAGGAACGGGGCGATGATCGAAGCCGGAATGCCGGCGAACAGCACCAGCGGCAGGTTATGGCCGTTCAAGCCGACATCCTGCGCCATCAGGAAATTAGGCAGCAGCAGCAGCACGCCGAACAGGATCTGCACGTACAGCGATTGCCAGTTCGGCAGCGCGATGGCCCAGCGTTTGGTCAACACGCCATACAGCGCGTAAGAGGCGGTGGCGAGCAGCATCATCAATTCCCCCTTGCCGATACCGTGCTGCAGCAGCACGCCGGGCTGGCCGCCGCTGACCAGCCAGATCAAACCGCCGAAGGAGAGAATACTGCCGAGCAGCACGCCGACGGTCGGCGCAATGCGCAGCAGGACGATGCTGATCAGGATGGTCAGCAGCGGGATCAGCGACACGATGATGCCCATAAACAGCGCGCTGACGCTGTGCGCCGCGTAATAGGCCAGGCTTTGATACAGCACCATGCCCAGCAAGCCTAGGATCATTAGTTTCCACCAGTTGGCGCGCACCTGCGCCCAATTGCGCAGCACGCCCGGCAGCACGAACGGCGTCAGGGCGATCAGCGCCAGCAGCCAGCGGTAAAGTGAAATGGCCGCCGGATCGATGGCGGTGGCGGAGAGTTTGCTGACGACGGCGTTAATCGACCATATCAGCACGGCCAACAGTGGGAAGAGCATATTCATGATAATTATTCTCAATAACGTCCAACATGCTGGCTAGTCTACGCGTGTCCGGTTTATCATATATAGCGATATCCAGACAAAAATCGGCGTAAACAAGACAAATCACGGGACGAAACCATGCCAGAAATCCGCCATTTCCCTGAGTCGCTGATCCCGGCGCCCAACCCGGTGCAGTTCCGCTGTGAAGAGTTTAACGCGCGCACCGAATTCCAGCCGCACAGCCACACCTGGGGCCAGTTGATGTGGGTCAAAGCCGGGGTGATGGTGCTGCGCATCGGCGGGCAGCGCTTTCTGGCGCCGCCGGAGTTCGTGTTGTGGGCGCCGGCGGGCATCGAACACTCCTGCTACAACCAGCGACTGGCGCAGTGCCGCATGGTGGACATCATGCCGGCGCTGTGCGCCGGCATGCCGGCCGACCCCTGTCTGGTGAGCGTAACGCCCATCTTCCGCGCCATCGCCGAGGATTTCTATGCGCGCAAGCAGTACATTCCGCAGGCGGAGGCGGATTTGCGTCTGTGCCAGGTGCTGATCGATCAGCTGCGCCTGTCGCCGCGTCAGCAAACCTATCTGCCGTCGTCGGACGACAAATTTTTGGCGCCGGTGCTGGAAGCGCTGGAGCATTGTCCGGCGGACAACACCTCGCTGGCGACGTGGGCGGCGCGGGTCTACACCACCGAGCGCACGCTGTCGCGCCGCTGCCAGCAGGATCTGGGCATGTCGTTCAGCGAGTGGCGCCAGCGCCTGCGTTTTCTGCATGCCGTGTCGTTGCTCGAGCAGGGCAAAACCGTGCAGGACGTGGCGTTGGACGTCGGCTACAGCTCCGCGTCGGCCTTTATCGTCATGTTCCAGCAGATCGCCGGCACCACCCCTGAGCGCTTTCGCCGTGCCTGATTCAGTGGCACACTATTTCGCAGACCAATAGCCGTAAACCGTCGGAGAACGCAGTGAAAATTCTGGTTGATGAAAATATGCCGTACGCGGCCGAGCTGTTCAGCCGCCTGGGCGACGTGCAGGCGGTGCCGGGGCGTCCGATCCCGCTTGAGGCGCTGGCGGATGCCGATGCGCTGATGGTGCGTTCGGTCACCAAGGTCAATGAAGCCCTGTTGGCCGGCAGCCGCATTGGCTTTGTCGGCACCGCCACCGCCGGCACCGATCACGTCGATGACGCCTGGCTGCAACGGCAGGGCATCGGGTTTTCCGCCGCGCCGGGCTGCAACGCCATCGCGGTGGTCGAGTATGTGTTCTCCGCCTTGATGCTGCTGGCCGAACGCGACGGCTTCCACCTGCGGGATAAAACCGTCGGCATCGTCGGCGTGGGCAACGTCGGTTCCCGCCTGGACGCGCGCCTCAAAGCGTTGGGCGTGCGCACGCTGCTGTGCGATCCGCCGCGCGCCGATCGCGGCGACGCCGGGGAGTTCTGGCCGTTGGAGAAGCTGGTGGCCGAGGCCGATGTGCTGACCTTCCATACGCCGCTGAATAAATCCGGCCCATACCATTCGCTGCATCTGGCGGATGCGGATCTGTTGGCGGCGCTGCCGGACAACCGCATTCTGATCAACGCCTGTCGCGGGCCGGTGGTGGATAATGCCGCGCTGCTGCAGGCGCTGGAAAAGGGCAAAAAGCTGAGCACGGTGCTGGACGTGTGGGAACCGGAGCCGGATCTCGCCTTGCCGCTGCTGGCGCGGGTGGATATCGGCACCGCGCACATCGCCGGGTATACGCTGGAAGGCAAGGCGCGCGGCACCACCCAGGTGTTCGAAGCGTTCAGCCGCCATCTGGGGCAGCCGCAGCAGGTGGCGCTGGCCTCGCTGCTGCCGGTGCCGGAGTTCAGCCAGATCCGCCTCAACGGGCCGCTGGATGAAGCGCGGTTAAAACGATTGATGCACTTGGTGTATGATGTGCGCCGCGATGATGCGCCATTGCGCAAAGTCGCCGGGCAACCGGGCGAATTCGATCGCCTGCGCAAGCACTACCAGGAGCGCCGCGAGTGGTCTTCGCTGGCCGTGCAATGCTATGACAGCGCCAGCGCCGAGCTGCTCGGCAAACTGGGCTTCAGCGTGGCGTAGGGCGTAAGGTTGTCTTAAGCCAACGCCGCTACAGTGAGCGGTAAAGATTATCGGGCGGTGATTGCACTGCCCGTGTGCTTTTATGAATGAAATACTCTGGAGAAAACCCGATGTCTGACGGCTGGAATATCGCGCTGCTCGGCGCCACTGGCGCGGTAGGTGAAGCGTTGCTGGAATTGTTGCAGGAACGCCAGTTCCCGGTGGGTGAGCTCTATCCTCTGGCAAGCGAACGCAGCGCGGGCGCCAATGTGCGCTTCAACGGCAAGTCTCTTCTGGTGCAAAACGCCGAAGAGTTCGACTGGTCGCAGGCGCAGCTGGCCTTCTTCGTCGCCGGCAGCGACGCTTCCGCGCGCTATGCCGAAGAAGCCGGCAACATGGGCTGCCTGGTGATCGACACCAGCGGCCTGTTCGCCATGGAGCCGGATGTGCCGCTGGTGGTGCCGGGCGTGAACCCGCAGGTGCTGGCGGATTACCGTAACCGCAATATCGTGGCGGTGGCCGACAGCATGGTCAGCCAACTGCTGACGGCGATCAAACCGCTGACCGAACAGGCGGGGCTGTCGCGTCTGCACGTCACCACGCTGATGTCAGTATCGTCGCGCGGCAAGGTGGCGGTGGACGACTTGGCCGGCCAGAGCGCGCGCCTGCTGAACGGCATTCCGGCCGAGGAAGGCGTCTTCGGTAAACAGCTGGCGTTCAACCTGCTGCCGCTTGTCGCCGACGAGCAGGGCAGCGTGCGCCAAGAGCGCCTGATCGTCGATCAGGTGCGCAAGGTGCTGCAGGATGAAGGGCTGCCGATTTCGGTGAGCTGCGTTCAGTCGCCGGTGTTTTATGGCCACGCGCAGGTGGTGCACCTGGAAGCGCTGCGCCCGCTGTCCGCCGAAGAGGCGCGCAGCGAGCTCGAAGAGGTCGAAGACATTCAGCTGAGCGAAGAGGACGATTACCCGACCCAGGTCACCGACGCTTCCGGCAGCGATGCGCTCAGCATCGGTTGCCTGCGTAACGATTACGGCATCCCCGAGCTGCTGCAGTTCTGGACGGTGGCGGACAACGTGCGCTTCGGCGGCGCGTTGATGGCTATCGAAACCGCCGAGCGTTTGGTGCAGGAGCAGATGTACTGATGTCTGAGGTGGTCTCGCCCGCTCAGCCGACGCTGAAGGTAGCGCTGGGCATCGAATATGACGGCAGCCGGTACTACGGCTGGCAGCGGCAGCAAGAAGTGGCCAGCGTGCAGGAACGCCTGGAGCAGGCGTTGAGCAAGGTGGCGGATGCGCCGATTACTGTGCTGTGCGCCGGGCGTACCGACGCCGGGGTGCACGCCACCGGGCAGGTGGTGCATTTCGAAACCACTGCGCGCCGCAAGGACGCCGCCTGGACGATGGGGGTGAATACCCATTTGCCGCCGGATATTGCGGTGCGTTGGGTGAGCCCCGTCGCCGACGATTTTCACGCACGTTTCAGCGCCACCGCGCGCCGCTACCGCTATATCATTTTCAACCATCGCTACCGGCCGGCGGTGTTGCAGCAGGGGGTAACGCATTTTTATCACCCGCTGGACGCCGATCGCATGCATCGGGCGGCGCAGGCGCTGCTGGGTGAGAACGATTTCACGTCGTTCCGCGCGGTGCAATGCCAGTCGCGCACCCCGTGGCGCTGCGTAAAACACGTTAAGGTTACGCGCTACGGCGAATATATTGTGGTAGATATCAAGGCGAATGCCTTTGTGCATCATATGGTTCGCAACATCGTCGGCAGCCTGATGGAGATCGGCTGTGGCAATCAGAGTGAGAACTGGATGGCCGAGTTGCTGGCGCTGAAGGATCGCAATCTGGCGGCGGCGACGGCGCGAGCCGAGGGGCTGTATCTGGTTGCCGTGGATTACCCTGACCACTTTGGTCTGCCGCGGCCGCCGATGGGGCCGCTGTTTTTGCCCGACGATTAAACGCCGGCACGCCTGAAAGCGTCGCTCCCTTGTGCTTCTGCCGGGTGATTGAAACGCCCGGCATCAATGAGAGAATTTATGGACATCATCAAGTTTATTATTGATTTCATTCTGCATATTGATGTGCACTTGGCCGAACTGGTCGCACAATACGGCATGTGGGTCTACGCTATTCTGTTCCTGATCCTGTTTTGTGAAACCGGTCTGGTGGTGACGCCGTTCCTGCCGGGGGATTCTTTGCTGTTCGTCGCCGGCGCGCTGGCGGCGTTGCCGACCAACGATCTGAACGTGCACACCATGGTGGCGTTGATGGCGGTGGCGGCGATCATCGGCGATGCGGTGAACTACACTATCGGGCGGTTGTTCGGCGAGAAGCTGTTCAGCAACCCGAATTCGAAAATTTTCCGCCGCAGCTACTTGGACAAGACGCATCAGTTCTATGAAAAGCACGGTGGGAAAACGATTATTCTGGCGCGATTCGTGCCGATCGTGCGTACTTTTGCGCCGTTCGTCGCCGGTATGGGGCATATGTCCTATCGCCACTTCGCCGCCTACAACGTGATTGGCGCACTGGTTTGGGTGCTGCTCTTCACTTATGCTGGCTACCTGTTCGGCGATCTGCCGGTGGTGCAGGAGAACCTGAAACTGTTGATCGTTGGGATCATCATCGTTTCGATTCTGCCGGGCGTGATTGAAATTTGGCGCCACAAGCGCGCGGCCGCCCGCCAGCAAAAACAGTAAAAACATCGCTTAACCTGTCGGTTCGACCAGTTTTTTGTCCACAGCGTCGGGCCGATATGGTTTAATGAGCGACATTATGGTCTGTTCCTGCGAACAACCCTGAAGCCGATGCCTCAGTCGCCGCGCTTGCCGCGCCGCGAACGGGCATTTTTTCATTGGGGTGTTTTCGGGGGGATTGTTAAAGCATGAACAGCGGACTGGCGTGTGCCAGGTTCAAACAGAAAGGTCATCGATGAGCTGGATTGAACGAATTCTTAACAAGAGCAATATCACACAAACCCGTAAGGCGAGCATTCCTGAAGGGGTCTGGACTAAATGCGACAGCTGCGGCCAGGTTCTCTACCGCGCCGAGCTGGAGCGTAATCTGGAAGTGTGTCCGAAGTGCGACCACCACATGCGTATGGGCGCGCGCGCGCGTCTGCATACCCTGCTGGACGAAGGCAGCGAAGTGGAGCTGGGCAGCGATCTGGAGCCGAAGGACGTTCTGAAATTCAAGGATTCCAAGCGCTATAAAGATCGTCTGGTCGCCGCACAGAAAGCGACCGGCGAGAAAGACGCGCTGGTGGTGATGAAGGGCACGCTGTACGGTATGCCGATCGTCGCCGCGTCCTTCGAATTCGCCTTCATCGGCGGTTCGATGTCTTCCGTGGTCGGCGCGCGTTTCGTGCGTGCGGTTGAGCAGGCGCTGGAGGACAACTGTCCGCTGGTGTGTTTCTCCGCCAGCGGCGGCGCGCGTATGCAGGAAGCGCTGATGTCGCTGATGCAGATGGCGAAAACCAGCGCGGCGTTGGCCAAAATGCAGGAGCGCGGCTTGCCGTATATCTCCGTGCTGACCGACCCGACCATGGGCGGTGTCTCCGCCAGCCTGGCGATGCTGGGCGACATCAACATCGCCGAGCCGAAAGCGCTGATCGGTTTTGCCGGCCCGCGCGTTATCGAGCAAACCGTGCGCGAGAAACTGCCACCGGGCTTCCAGCGCAGCGAGTTCCTGATCGAAAAAGGCGCGATCGACATGATCGTTCGCCGTCCGGAAATGCGCCAAACGTTGGCGAGCATTCTGTCCAAGCTGACCAACCAGCCGCAGCCGCATTTCGATGAGGCCGCGCCGGTCATTGAGCCGGAGCAGCAGGCCGACGCCTGAGGCAAAGACAGATCCCGCCCGGGTTCAGCCGCCACTTTGTGGCTAAGTGACGGCTGATGCCCGCTCTCTGCCGGCCGTAGCCTATCCGCTGCGGTTGGCAGGCTGGCGGCAGTCACGAAGCGCATCGCCTTTACCGCGGTGAGGGTGGTGCCCTGATGGATTAATGAACCCAAGTTCAGTGATGGGACTCATGCAAAACCACCAAATTCCCCAAGCCACGTCGCCATTGAGCTCGTGGCTTTATTATCTGGAACGTCTGCACAGCCAGGCGATCGAACTCGGCCTTGAGCGCGTACAGCGCGTCGCGGCGCATCTGGATTTACTGACCCCCGCACCCACGGTGTTCACCGTTGCCGGCACCAACGGCAAAGGCACCACCTGTCGCACCCTTGAAGCTATTCTGCTGGCCGCCGGCCTGCGCGTCGGCGTCTACAGTTCGCCGCATCTGGTGCGCTATACCGAACGCGTGCGCATTCAGGGGGAAGAGCTGAGCGAAGCGGAGCACAGCCGCTCGTTCGCCGCCATTGAAGCCGGCCGCGGCGAAACGTCGCTGACCTATTTCGAATTCGGCACCCTGTCGGCGCTGCAGCTGTTCAAACAGGCGCGGCTCGACGTGGTGATCCTGGAAGTGGGCCTGGGCGGGCGCCTCGACGCCACTAACATCGTCGATCCGAGCGTGGCGGTGATCACCAGCATTGCGCTCGATCACACCGACTGGCTGGGCAACGATCGCGAAAGCATCGGCCGTGAAAAGGCCGGTATTTTTCGCAGCGGCAAACCGGCGGTGGTCGGTGAACCCGACATGCCGGACAGCATTCGTCAGGTTGCCGAAACGTTGGGCGCGCCGCTGTCTCGCCGCGGCGAAGCCTGGCGCTTCAGCGAGCAGGGCGATCGCTGGCAGTGGCAGGGCGGCGACACGCTGCTGACCGATCTGCCGACGCCGAACGTACCGCTGGCCAACGCCGCTACCGCGCTGGCGGCGCTCAACTGTTCTCCGCTGGAAATCGACGAACGCGCGATTTTCACCGGGCTGCAGCAGGCGACGCTGCCGGGGCGTTTCCAGATCGTGCGGCGTGAGCCGACGCTGATCCTCGATGTGGCGCACAATCCGCACGCCGCCGGCTATCTGGCCGGGCGTTTGGCCAAACTGCCGCGCAACGGCGGCAAGGTGCGCGCGGTGGTGGGCATGCTGTCGGACAAGGATATCGCCGGCACGCTGGCCTGCCTCAGCGAGCAGGTGGATGAATGGTACTGCGCGCCGCTCGACGGGCCGCGCGGCGCCAGCGTCGAACAGCTGGCGCAACATCTGACGGAACCGCGCCGCTTTAATGATGTCGAAACTGCCTGGCGGCAGGCTATGCAGGATGCTGATAAACAGGATATTGTGATCGTCTGTGGATCGTTCCACACCGTGGCGCAGGTGATGGCGGCGTCAGACGAGATGCGGGGAGTGTGAGTGGCGAGTAAATTTCAGAACCGACTGGTCGGAACCGTGATTCTGGTGGCGCTGGGGGTGATCATCCTGCCAGGGTTGCTGGACGGTAAAAAGAAGCATTACGAGGATGAATTCGCGGCCATTCCGTTGGTGCCGAAGGCGGGCGACGTTGAAGAGAACGACGTGCTGCCACCGGTGACGCAACCGTTGCCGGCGCAGCCGCCGGAAGGGGCGGGCGCGCTGGTCGAACAGCAGGCGGCCAATGAAGCGGCGGCGCAGCAGGCGGTGCGGCAAGGTGCTCAGCAGCCGGCGCAGGTGGCGCCGCCACCGGTCGAGACGCGTCCTCAGCCGGTGCCGCAGCAGCCTAAGCCGAAACCGGTGGAAACCAAACCGGTAGAGGTGAAACCGAAACCGGCGCCGCAGCCGAAGCCGGTGGAAGTGAAACCGACGCCTAAGCCGGAGCCGAAACCTGAACCGACGCCGAAGCCTGAGCCGTCACCGCAGCCGAAACCGGCGGAAGAAAAGGCGCCGGCCGGGCAAGCCTATGTCGTGCAGCTCGGGGCGTTGAAGAATGCCGCCAAGGCGAACGAGATTGTCGCTTCGCTGCGTCTTTCGGGCTATCGCGCCTTCACCGTGCCATCAACGCCGGTGCAAGGGCAGATCACCCGCATCTACGTCGGCCCGGATGCTTCCAAGCAGAAGCTGCAGGCGGCGTTGCCGTCGCTGAACTCGATCAGCGGGCTGAGCGGGCAGGTGAAGCCGTACGGTCGTTAAACCCCGCAGGGGCGCAGCAGGATGCGCCCCTGAATTAAGGAGTGGTGGAGAGATCGCTAGAGAAACCGCGCCTTTTACAGGCGAAATCACCTATGTAGGCGCGGCGATTGGGAATTTTTTAATCGCCGCTTTTTATTTGTAACGTGGTAGGAAATCCCCTACGCAAACGTTTTCTTTTTCTGTTAGAATTCGCCGCGAATTGGATGCAGGGGCGATTCATCATTGGAATAGTTCATGGTCTGGATTGATTACGTCATTATAGCGGTGATTGGATTTTCGGCTCTGGTGAGCCTGATCCGAGGGTTTGTTCGCGAAGCATTGTCACTTGTGACATGGGGATGTGCGTTTTTTGTTGCCAGCCATTTCTACTCTTACCTTGCGGTCTATTTCACTCGTTTTGAAGATGAACTGGTGCGAAACGGCATCGCGATCGCGATTTTGTTCATCGCGACCCTGATCGTAGGGGCTATTGTTAACTATGTGATTAGCTCACTGGTAGAGAAAACCGGGCTGTCGGGCACCGACAGGGTGCTGGGCATCTGCTTCGGCGCATTGCGCGGCGTGTTGATCGTTGCGGCGATCCTGTTCTTCCTGGATACCTTTACCGGCTTTTCACAAAGTGCCGGCTGGAAACAGTCGCAGCTGATTCCCCAGTTCAGTTACGTCATCAGGTGGTTCTTTGACTACCTGCAGAGCACGTCGAGTTTCTTGCCGACCCAATTGCCGGGGCGGTAGCGCTGATGAGGAAAAGACAACATGTGCGGTATTGTCGGTATCGCCGGTTTTATGCCGGTAAACCAGTCGATTTATGATGCGCTGACGGTGCTTCAGCACCGTGGCCAGGATGCCGCAGGCATCGTCACCATTGACGCCCACAACGGGTTCCGTTTGCGCAAAGCCAACGGCCTGGTGAAGGATGTGTTTGAGGCGCGCCATATGCAACGCTTGCAGGGCAACATGGGCATTGGCCATGTGCGTTACCCGACGGCCGGCAGCTCGAGCGCCTCTGAGGCCCAGCCTTTCTACGTCAACTCGCCGTTCGGCATTACGCTGGCCCACAACGGCAATCTGACCAACGCCCATGAGCTGCGCCAAAAGCTGTTCGAAAGCGGCCGCCGCCATGTCAACACCACCTCCGACTCGGAAATCCTGCTGAACGTGCTGGCCAGCGAGCTGGATCGCTTCCCGCATTATCCGCTGGAGGCCGACAACATCTTTACCGCGGTTGCCGCCATGCATCAGCAACTGCGCGGCGCTTACGCCTGCGTGGCGATGATTATCGGCCACGGCCTGCTGGCGTTCCGAGACCCGTACGGCATTCGTCCGCTGGTGATCGGCAAACGCACGCTGGAAGATGGCCGCAGCGAGTATATGGTGGCTTCCGAGAGCGTGGCGCTGGATACCCTGGGCTTTGAATTCCTGCGCGACGTGGCGCCGGGCGAAGCGGTGTACATCACCACCAAAGGCCAGCTGTTCACCCGCCAGTGCGCAGAGAATCCGAAAACCAATCCGTGCCTGTTCGAATACGTCTATTTCGCGCGCCCGGACTCCTTTATGGACAAGATCTCGGTCTACAGCGCTCGCGTGCGCATGGGCCAGAAGCTGGGCGAGAAGATTGCCCGCGAATGGGAAGATCTGGACATCGACGTGGTGATCCCGATCCCGGAAACCTCCTGCGACATCGCGCTGGAGATCGCGCGTATTCTCGAGAAGCCCTACCGCCAGGGCTTTGTGAAGAACCGCTACGTCGGCCGCACCTTTATCATGCCGGGCCAGCAGGCGCGTCGTCAGTCGGTGCGCCGCAAGCTGAACGCCAACCGCGCCGAATTCCGCGACAAGAACGTGCTGCTGGTGGATGACTCCATCGTGCGCGGCACCACCTCGGAGCAGATCGTCGAAATGGCGCGCGAAGCGGGCGCCAAGCGCGTCTATCTGGCTTCCGCCGCGCCGGAAGTGCGTTTCCCTAACGTCTACGGCATAGACATGCCGAGCGCCAACGAACTGATCGCCCACGGGCGTGAAGTGGATGAAATCCGCCAGATCATCGGCGCCGACGGGCTGATCTTCCAAGACCTGGACGATCTGATCGAAGCGGTGCGCGAAGAGAACCCGGACATCACGCAGTTCGAATGCTCGGTGTTCAACGGCATCTACGTGACCAAAGACGTCGATCAAAGCTATCTGGAATACCTGGAGTCGCTGCGCAGCGACGACGCCAAGGCGCTGCGAGGGCAAACCGAAGCGGAAAATCTGGAACTGCACAACGAAGGCTAACCGGCCGCGTTGATCACTCGGGGGGCATCGCCGCGTCTGCGGCGGTGCGCCTTGCTCCTGTGAACTTGCTTATCCCTCGCCATTGCGGCAAAGTCTGCCTGATCTTACTTTTTACGGCAGAGGCCATTTTCCATGAAACGACTCATCATCGGCATTTCCGGCGCCAGCGGCGCGATCTACGGCGTGCGCCTGTTACAAGTTTTGCGCGACGTCGCAGAGGTGGAAACCCATCTGGTGATGAGCAACGCTGCACGGCAGACGCTGGCGCTGGAAACGCCGTACAGTCTGCGTGAAGTTCAGGCGCTGGCCGATGTGGTTCACGATGCGCGCGATATCGCCGCCGCCATCTCTTCCGGTTCCTTCAAAACCCTGGGCATGGCGATCCTGCCATGCTCGATCAAAACCCTGTCCGGCATCGTCAACAGCTACAGCGACGGGCTGCTGACCCGAGCCGCCGACGTGGTGCTGAAAGAACGCCGCCGCCTGGTATTGTGCGTGCGTGAAACGCCGTTGCACCTTGGGCACCTGCGGCTGATGACGCAGGCAGCGGAGATGGGCGCGGTGATCATGCCGCCGGTGCCGGCGTTTTACCACCAGCCGAAAAGCGTGGAAGACATCATCGATCAGACCGTCAATCGGGTGATCGATCAGTTTGATATCGAACTGCCGGCCGATCTGTTCACCCGCTGGCAGGGTGCTGATTAACATTTTCATCCCCAAATTGGCACATTTGTGCAACACCGCACTGAATTAGGGCGGCGCATGCACCATAATGATCCCACTTCATCACGTTCACTGTTTCATGGCGCCACTTTATCGCGGCTGCCAGTGGCGCGGCCCCGAGCGGCCGATTTAATTTTGCGGTTATCGTCCCAGGAAACAGTATTGTGAAGGCCGGAGCCGTTCCCTCCGCCCGTAGCACCTAATGTGGCACGATTACTGCAAATTGATTTGGTGGGGAAAAGTAATGCCCGTAGTGGCATCAAAAAAATCAATTTGAGGGTAATTTATGAAAAAGCGGGTTTTGATTTTGCCGTTAGTTCTGGCTTTGAGCGCCGCCAGCAGCGCCTTTGCCGCCATTCCTTCCACGCTGAAGATTGGCACCGATCCGACTTACGCACCGTTTGAATCCAAAAACGCCAAAGGCGAATTGGTTGGCTTTGACATCGATTTGGCCAAAGAGCTGTGCAAACGCATCAATACCCAATGCACCTTCGTGGAGAGCGACTTCGACGCGCTGATCCCATCCCTCAAGGCGAAGAAAATCGACGCCATCATCTCTTCGCTGTCCATCACCGAAAAACGCCAGCAGGAAATCGCCTTTACCGACAAGCTGTATGCCGCTAACGCGCGTCTGATCGCGCCGAAAGGATCCAAGCTGTTGCCTACCGTGGATGCGTTGAAAGGCAAGAGCGTGGGCGTGCTGCAGGGCACGACCCAGGAAGCCTACGCCAACGCCATGTGGCAGCCGAAGGGCGTCACCGTCGTACCTTACCAGAACCAGGATCTGGTTTACGCCGATTTGGCTTCCGGGCGTATCGACGCCGCCTTCCAGGATGAAGTGGCGGGCAGCGACGGCTTCCTGAAACAGCCGCCGGGCAAAGACTATGCGTTCGCCGGCGAATCGGTGAAGGATGACAAGTTCTTCGGCGTCGGCACCGGCATGGGGCTGCGCAAGACCGATACCGAGCTGAAAGCGGCGCTGGACAAAGCTTTCGCCGAGATGCGCAAAGACGGCACCTACGACAAATACGCGAAAAAGTACTTCGACTTTGACGTCTACGGCGGGTAATCCGCTTACCGTTCCATGCTGTGACTGCGGGGCCGGCGTGCCGGCCCCGATGGTTCGGATCCTAGACGACAGGGTGAAGTAGATGCTGCAAGGCTATTCCCAACTGATTTTCGAGGGGGCTCTGGTGACGCTGGAGCTGGCCCTCAGTTCCGTGCTGCTGGCGGTGGTTATCGGCCTGATCGGCGCCGGTGGCAAACTGTCTCATAACCCCTTTATCTCCGGCCTGTTCGGCGCCTATACCACGCTGATCCGCGGCGTGCCCGATCTGGTGCTGATGCTGCTGATCTTTTACGGTCTGCAAATCGCGCTGAACAATATCACTACGCTGCTGGGCTTCGCGCAGATCGATATCGATCCGCTCGGCGCCGGCATCATAACCCTCGGCTTTATCTACGGCGCTTATTTTACCGAGACCTTCCGCGGCGCTTATCTGGCGGTGCCGAAAGGGCAGATCGAAGCGGCGACGGCCTATGGCTTCAGCGGCGCGCAGATCTTCCGGCGCATTCTGTTCCCGGCGATGATGCGTTTCGCCCTGCCGGGCATCGGCAACAACTGGCAGGTGATCCTGAAGGCGACTGCGCTGGTGTCGATTCTCGGCCTGAACGACGTCGTGAAAGCCACGCAGCTGGCGGGGAAAGGCACCTATCAGCCGTTCTTCTTCGCCATCGTGGCCGGTGTGGTGTACCTGGTTTTCACTACCGTTTCCAACGGCGTGCTGCTGTGGCTTGAACGGCGTTACTCACTGGGCGTCAAGAGGGCCGAACTATGATCGATATCCTGCAACAGTATTGGCAGTCACTGCTGTGGAGCGACGGCTACCGCTTTACCGGCGTGGCGATCACGCTGTGGCTGCTGATCGCTTCAGTGGTGATGGGCGGGCTGCTGGCGATCCCGATGGCGGTGGCGCGCGTTTCTTCCCTTCGCTGGGTGCGTTTCCCGGTGTGGCTCTACACCTATGTGTTTCGCGGTACGCCGCTGTACGTGCAGCTGCTGGTGTTCTACTCCGGCATGTACAGCCTTGAGATCGTGCGCGGCAGCGAGTTTCTCAACGCGTTTTTCCGCAGCGGGCTCAACTGCACCATCCTGGCGCTGACGCTCAACACCTGCGCGTATACCACAGAGATTTTCGCCGGGGCGATCCGCTCGGTGCCGCACGGTGAAATTGAGGCCGCCAACGCCTACGGTTTCTCGCGCTTTAAGATGTATCGCTGCATCATTTTGCCTTCGGCGCTGCGCACCGCGCTGCCGGCTTACAGCAACGAGGTGATCCTGATGCTGCATTCCACCGCGCTGGCGTTTACCGCCACCGTGCCGGATCTGCTGAAGATCGCGCGCGACATCAACGCCGCGACTTATCAGCCGTTCTACGCCTTCGGCATCGCGGCGGTGCTGTATCTGATCATCTCCTACGTGTTAATCAGCCTGTTCCGCAAAGCTGAGAAACGCTGGATGGCACACGTTAGTCACTGATAAATGACGGGAAGAAAACCATGTCTGAGAATAAATTAGCCGTCACGGAACTGCACAAGCGCTATGGCGACCACGAAGTGCTGAAGGGCGTCTCGCTGGCGGCCAACGCCGGGGATGTGATCAGCATCATCGGCTCCTCCGGCTCCGGCAAAAGCACCTTTCTGCGCTGCATCAACTTCCTTGAGAAGCCGAGCGAAGGTTCGATCAGTCTGAACAACGAAGATATTCGCATGGTGCGCGACAAGGACGGCCAGCTGAAGGTATTCGACAAGAAGCAGCTACAGCTGTTGCGCACCCGCCTGACTATGGTATTCCAGCACTTTAACCTGTGGAGCCACATGACGGTGCTGGAGAACGTGATGGAAGCGCCGGTGCAGGTGCTGGGGCTGAGCAAGGCCGACGCGCACGAGCGCGCGGTGCGCTACCTGGACAAAGTGGGCATCGACGAGCGGGCGCGCGGCAAATACCCGGTGCACCTGTCGGGCGGCCAGCAGCAGCGCGTCTCTATCGCCCGTGCATTGGCGATGGAGCCGGAGGTGCTGCTGTTTGACGAACCGACGTCGGCGCTGGATCCCGAACTGGTGGGCGAGGTGCTGCGCATCATGCAGAAGCTGGCGGAGGAGGGGAAGACCATGGTGGTGGTGACGCACGAAATGGAGTTTGCGCGCCACGTTTCCAACCACGTGATCTTCCTGCACAAAGGGTTGATTGAAGAACAGGGGCCGCCGGCCGAGCTGTTCGGCAACCCCAAAAGCCCGCGCCTGCAGCAGTTCCTGTCCGGCGCGTTGAAGTAACCTCAGATCAGCGGGCTTCGGCCCGCTGATTGACAACGTCATCCAACGCCTGTTCCAACTCCAGATAGCGGAAGTGGAAGCCGGCTTCTTCCAGCCGTTTCGGCACCGCCCGCTGGCCGCCGAGCACCAGCACCGCCGCTTCCCCCATCAACAAACGCATGACGAACGCCGGCACCCGCAGAAACGCCGGGCGATCGAGCACGTTGGCCAATTGGGCGGCGAACTGTTCGTTATGCACCGGGTAGGGGGCGACCATGTTGAATGGGCCGGACAGCGTGGCGTGATCCAGCAGATAAATAATGCCGTTGACCATGTCGTCGAGATGGATCCACGGCAGATATTGGCGGCCGTCGCCGATCGGACCGCCGAGCCCGAAGCGGAACGGCGGCAGCATTTTGGCCAGCGCGCCGCCCTGTGGCGCCAGCACCACGCCGGTGCGCAGCAGGCAGACGCGGGTGGCGTCGCTCTGCGCCTGCAGCGCCAGCGTTTCCCAGCGCTGGCACAGCTGGTGGGTGAATTCGTCGTGCGGCGGCTCCTCTTCGGTGACCACCGCCTGCCCCTGATCGCCGTAGTAGCCGACGGCGGAACCGGAAATCAGCACGCCGGGCGGCGTGCTGCCGGCCTTGATCAGCTGCGCCAGGCGTTCGGTCAGATCCCAGCGGCTGCGGCACAGTCGCTCTTTCTGCTGCGCGCTCCAGCGCTTGTCGGCGATAGGTTCGCCGGCCAGGTTGATCACCGCGTCGAAGTCATCCAGCGACTGCCGGTCGTCCAGCGTTTGCCAATAGCTCGGCCGATCGCCGAGCCTGGCTCGGGCGCGCCGCTCGTCGCGGGTCAGTACCGTAATGTGGTGAGAAAGCGCCAGCAGTCTTGCCGTCAGGCTGCTGCCGATCAATCCCGTTGCGCCGGTGATCAGGATCCGCATGGTCTACCTCCCTGAGTTAGCCCCGGCGGTAGCTCATGGTCATGGAGACCGAATCGGCGTAGCGCAGAGCCAGAAGTTTATCTATCTCCACTTCAGCATAGGTTACCCAGGCGTGTTCTTTTACGATGTCGAGCACATCCTGCGTTAATTTTTCCAGCAACGCGAAACGGTTATCTTCCACATGGCGGATGATCGCTTTGGTGATGGTGCGGTAGTTGAGCGCGTCGGCGATGTCTTCGCTGTTGCGCGCCTTGTCCGCCGGATAGTGGATCACCACGTTGATCAGAACGTCCTGCCGGTTGTTGATTTCCTCTTCCTTGATACCGATGAACGTGCGCAGCCGCAGATTTTTAATGCGAATAACGGCGTCGGGTTGACTGAAAGACATCAGAGATTCTCCATAGGTCTGATTATTAGCGTTCAGAATACACGGAAAGTAAGGAAATGATAACGTGAGGACGATGTGACTCCCCGGCCGACGGGGAGTCGGAGGAGGCGCTTAGGCTTGCTCGGCCAGTTTGTAGGCGCGCTCGGTCGCCGGGCGGTTGCTGATGCGCTCGAACCAGTTGCGCACCGCCGGGTAATCTGCCAGATCGATGCGCTGGCGCGGATGCGACACCACCCACGGGTAGGTGGCGATATCGGCGATGCTGTAGTTATCACCGCCCAGGTACGGGTGTTTTTGCAGTTCAGCTTCCAGCACGCCGTACAGCCGTTTGGTTTCCAGATGGTAACGCTCGATGGCGTAAGGCACCGGCTGCGGCGCGTAGTGGTTAAAGTGGTGATTCTGCCCGAGCATCGGCCCGAACCCGGCCACCTGCCAGAACAGCCACTGCAGGGTGGCGGCGCGTTCGCGCAGGCCCTTGCTCAGCAGCTTGCCGGTCTTCTCCGCCAGATACAGCAGGATTTCCCCGGACTCGAACAGGCTGATTGGCGCGCCGCCGTCCACCGGTTGCTGATCGACAATCGCCGGGATTTTGTTGTTGGGAGAAATGCTCAGAAAGTCCGGTTTGAACTGCTCGCCGGCGCTGATGTTTACGCGATGGATACGGTAGGGCAAGCCGACCTCTTCCAGAAACAAGGTGATCTTGTGACCATTGGGAGTAGGCGCGTAATACAGGTCAATCATGTTGCCTCCTGCGGTAAGGTGATCTGTAATTCATTACACGTTGCTGCGGTCTTCGCCGCGCACAAAGGTATATCAGAGATCCAACAATAGCAGCTAAGGATAGCAGGCTATGTGGGATTCGTCCGATGCTATCTGCGCAGTTGGATCACAATTCTCCACCGGGGCGGGCGGCGGTTTGCCGCACGGCGCCGGCGCGGTAAAATGGTGCTTATTTCCCTCTATAGGACAAGGTTATGAAGCTGATGTTCGCCTCGGATATCCACGGATCGCTGCCGGCTACCGAACGCGTGCTGGAATTGTTCGCACAACAGGGCGCCGACTGGCTGATTCTTCTGGGCGATTTGCTGAATCACGGCCCGCGCAACGCGCTGCCGGCCGGGTATCAACCCGCTCAGGTTGCCGAACGATTGAATCGCTATAGCGACAAGATCATCGCCGTTCGCGGCAATTGCGACAGCGAGGTCGATCAGATGCTGCTGACGTTTCCCATCGAGGCACCCTGGCAGCAGGTTTTACTGCAAAAAAGACGATTGTTTTTGACCCACGGTCACCTTTATCATCCCTCGGCACTGCCGCCGTTATCCCGCGGTGACGTCCTGGCCTACGGCCATACGCATCTGCCGCAGGCGGAGCGGCAGGGTGAGATCTATTGCTTCAATCCGGGCTCGGTCAGCATCCCGAAAGGGGGCTTTCCGGCCAGCTACGGCATGTTGGATCGGGGCACTTTGCGCGTGCTGGCGCTCGACGACGGCAAGGTCGTCGCGGAGGTGGCGTTAACATGCTAAACGCACTAATTTATACACACACAATAAAAATCTTTGAAAAACACTCATTGATTAACCAGCGCGCGGGATGCATCGCGCCAAAATAGAAGGTTTTAGAGGATGGCGGAACAGGGTCAGGCTGCAGATACCGAATGGGTTGATATCGTCGACGAGCAAAACGAGGTGATTGCGCAATCCAGTCGTCAACAGATGCGGGCGGAGCGGCTGCGTCATCGTGCTACCTATATTGTGGTGCATGATGGGATGGGAAAAATTCTGGTGCAGCGTCGCACCGAGATCAAGGACTTCTACCCGGGCTGGCTGGACGCGACGGCGGGTGGCGTAGTGCAAAGCGGTGAAAACGTGCTGGATTCGGCGCGCCGCGAGGCGGAAGAGGAGCTCGGCATCGCCGGCGTGCCTTTCGCCGAACACGGTCTGTTCTACTTCGAAGAAGAGCAGTGCCGGGTGTGGGGCGCGCTGTTCAGCTGTGTGTCGCACGGCCCGTTCGCGCTGCAGGAAGAAGAAGTGGCTGAAGTGTGCTGGCTGACGCCGGAAGAGATCACCGCGCGCTGCGACGAGTTTACCCCGGATTCGCTGAAGGCGCTGTCGCTGTGGCTGACGCGCAACAATGAACAGGATTACGGTAAGCCGCTCGACAACCACTGAGACGCCAACGCGTGAGAAAGCCGGTCATCGACCGGCTTTTTTTATGCTGTGGATTCAGCAGCTGTCGCGGCGGCACAGCGTGGCGGGCAGGGAACTTGCCGGCAGCCAGGGTTGCTCGTTCAGCCGCGCCAGCAGCGCCTGGCCGGCCTGAATGCCGATATCGCGATGCGGAATGGTCATGGTGGTCAGCGGCGGCTGGCACACCCGGCTGAACTCGCTGTTGCCGAATCCCACCACCGCCAGATTGTCCGGCACCTTGATGCGCCGCCGCTGGCATTCATACAGCGCGCCGCCCGCCAGTTCGTCCGAGGCGCACACCAGCGCGTCCAGCTCCGGCCAGGCCAGCAAGAATTCCGGCAGCTGCTGCGCGCCGGTGCTGAAGCTGGCGGGCTGCGCGGCGTTGATCACCCGATGCGGCGACATATGGTTGCGCAGCAGCGCCTTGTGCCAGCCCTGCAGGTGCTGCTGGAAAATCCACTGTTCCTGATTGGCGCACAGCAGCCCGATATTCTGATAGCCGCTGGCGATCACCGTTTGCGTCAGCTGATACATGGCCGCCACGTAATCGATGCCGATGCTCATGTCGATCGGATCGGCGCGCACGGCGCCGATCTCCACCACCGGAATGTTGGCGGCGATCAACGCGTTGCGGGCATTTTGCGAATGCTCGACGCTGAGCAGCACCGCCGCCGCCAGGTTGTAAGAGAGCAGGGTCTCCAGCAGTTTCTCCTCGCGTTCCAGGTGGTGCTGCGATTCCGCCAGCATGATGTGATAGCCGGCGGGCTGCAGCACTTTCTGCAGGCCGGCGAACATCTCGGCGCAGCCGGATTCGGACAGGCTGGGCACCACCATGGCGATGGTGTAAGAGGAGGCCGACGCCAGCGAACTGGCGGCCAGGTTGGGCAGATACCCCAACTCGCTCACCGCGGCTTCAATCTTCTCGCGCAGTTTGTCTGAAACCTGCTCCGGCGTGCGCAGCGCGCGCGACACCGTCATGGTGCCGACGCCCGCCAGCTGCGCTACATCAGCCAACGTCACCCTGCCCGTGCTGCGTCGTTTTTTACCGATCGACATGCCAAATCCCGACTGAAATGCGCGCGCGGCGCATAAAAATGGTGAGGGTGGGAAGCCGACGGCGCGGCTTCGACGAACCCCGTATGCGGCACATTCTACCCCGTTAGCCGAAAGAGCGAGAAAAAATTGTGGTTAACGTCATACCGCAGCACGGTGTTTTGATAGCGCTATCACAGTTCTGCATGATAGCGCTTTGGTAGCGCTATCTTTGTGATATCCATCACTGTGTGGCCCGGAGGGGTTGATTAAAGTTTTACCGTCGCCGGTGAATTAATCACCGGCCGCAATCATCGACTCTCGGGAGGATAACGTGCTGAAAGAGTGGCTGACCGCCGATCATATACAGCTGTGCGAACGGGTGGAGGACTGGCGCCAGGCGGTAGCGCTGAGCGCGCAGCCGCTGCTGCAAGACGGTGTGATTACGCCGAATTACCTGACGGCCATCTTTCATCAGCAGGAGAAGCTCGGCCCTTACTTCGTCCTGGCGCCGGGCATCGCCATGCCACACGCCCGGCCGGAGCAGGGCGCCAACGCGCTGGGGTTATCGCTGTTGAAGATCCATCAGGGGGTGAACTTTCATTCCGCGGATAACGATCCGGTTCAGGTGGTGGTGATGCTTTCCGCACCCGACGGCAACAGCCACATCGAATTGATTTCGCAACTGGCGGAATTCTTTTCCGATAACCAGGCCATGGAGGCGTTATTTCACGCCAAAGATAAACGGCAAATCGAGGATATTATCGCCCGCTATTAACGTTTAATCACCAGGAACATTATTAATGCTAACAACGCCGGGAATATGACCGGCGGCGCTACCCTACACGCTAAATTCAACAGGTGGATATCATGAAAATCATGGCGATTTGCGGTTCAGGTCTCGGCAGCAGCTTTATGGTGGAAATGAACATTAAAAAGGTGCTGAAAAAGATGGGGGTGGAGGCCGAGGTTGAACACTCCGATCTGTCGTCCGCCACTCCCGGCGCGGCCGACGTGTTCGTGATGGCGAAAGACATTGCCGACAGCGCCAGCGTGCCGGCCGAGCAGCTGGTGGTGATCAGCAACATCATCGATATCAATGAGCTGGAAGCCAAGCTGCGCGCTTACTTCGAAGCCCACTCAATCCTCTGAATAAAACGATTGGCGAGGTGGATATGTTTATCCAGGAAACGCTCAAGTTTGTGGTGGATATATTAAAGGTGCCTTCGGTGCTGGTCGGGCTTATTGCGCTGATCGGTTTGCTGGCGCAAAAGAAATCCTTTTCCGACGTGGTGAAAGGCACGGTAAAAACCATTCTCGGCTTTATCGTTTTGGGCGGCGGCGCCACGGTATTGGTCGGATCGCTCAATCCGCTGGGCGGCATGTTCGAACACGCGTTCAATATTCAGGGCATCATTCCGAATAACGAAGCGATCGTCTCTATCGCGCTGGAGAAATACGGCGCTTCCACCGCCTTGATCATGGCGTTTGGCATGGTGGCAAACATCGTGGTGGCGCGCTTTACCCGGCTGAAATACATCTTCCTCACCGGCCACCACACCTTCTACATGGCCTGCATGATCGGCATCATCCTGACGGTGGCGGGCTTTGAGGGCGTGCAGCTGGTGTTTACCGGCGCGCTGACCCTGGGGCTGGTGATGGCGTTCTTCCCGGCGATTGCCCAGCGCTATATGCGCCGCATCACCGGCAACGACGATATCGCTTTCGGCCACTTCGGCACCCTGGGCTATGTGTTGTCCGGCTGGATCGGCTCGAAGGTGGGGAAAAACTCGCGCTCGACCGAAGAGATGAACCTGCCGAAAAACCTCAGTTTCCTGCGCGACAGCTCCATTTCGATCTCGATGACCATGATCGTCATCTACCTGATCCTGGCGATCTGCGCCGGGCGGGCCTATGTGGAAAGCGAGCTCAGCGGCGGCCAGAACTACCTGGTGTATTCGATTATCCAGGCCATCACCTTCGCCGCCGGGGTGTTCATCATTCTGCAGGGCGTGCGCTTGATTCTGGCGGAGATCGTGCCGGCGTTCACCGGCTTCTCGGAAAAACTGGTGCCTAACGCGCGGCCGGCGTTGGATTGCCCGGTGGTTTATCCCTATGCCCCCAACGCGGTGCTGATCGGCTTCCTGTTCAGCTTCCTTGGCGGGTTGGCCGGGCTGTTCCTGCTGGGGCAACTGAAAATGGTGCTGATCCTGCCCGGCGTGGTGCCGCATTTCTTCACCGGCGCTACCGCCGGGGTGTTCGGCAACGCGACCGGCGGGCGGCGCGGCGCGATGCTGGGCGCCTTTGCCAACGGGCTGCTGATCACCTTCCTGCCGGTGCTGCTGCTGCCGGTGTTGGGGGCGCTTGGTTTTGCCAACACCACCTTCTCCGACGCCGACTTCGGCGCGATCGGCATCCTGCTGGGCAATATGGCGCGCTTTATGTCGAAGGAGATGATCATGTTGGCGATCGTCGCCGTGTTCGCGCTGCTGGTGGCGCATAACTTCCTGGGAAAACGCAAAGGCGCGCCGGCCGCTGACCGCGTCGAGAAATAATGAGGGCAGACTGATGAACGACACAACGAGCGAAACGGAAATTGAAGAGCTGCGTGCCCTGGCGCGCGCGATCCGCCTGGAAACGCTGAAAGCACTGACCGGGCTGGGCTTCGGCCACTATGGCGGCTGCATGTCGGTGGTGGAGACGCTGGCGGTGCTGTACGGCGGCGTGATGCGCATCGATCCGGCGGATCCGGACTGGCCGGAGCGCGATGACTTCGTGCTGTCGAAAGGGCACGCCGGCCCGGCGTTGTACAGCACGCTGGCGATCAAGGGCTACTTCCCGCTGGCGGAACTGAAGACCCTCAACCAGAACGGCACGCGCCTGCCGAGCCACCCGGACCGGCTGCGCACGCGCGGCGTGGACGCCACCACCGGCTCGCTGGGGCAGGGCGTGTCGATCGCCGCCGGCATGGCGTTATCCCATCGGCTGGCGGGGCGGCGCAATCGGGTGTTCAGCATTCTCGGCGACGGGGAGCTGAATGAAGGACAGTGCTGGGAGGCGTTCCAGTTTATCGCCCACCACAACCTGAACAACCTGACGCTGTTCATCGATTACAACAAGCAACAGCTGGACGGCGCGCTGGACGAGGTGATCCAACCGTTCGATCTGGCCGCCAAGTTCCGCGCCTTCGGCTTTGAGGTGCAGACTGTCAAGGGCGACGACATCGCGGCGCTGCTGGCGGCGGTAGCGCCGGCCCGCGGTGGTGAACAGCGGCCGCTGGCGATCGTGCTCGACAGCATCAAGGGACAGGGCGTGACCTATCTGGAAAACCTGTCGAACTCACACCACCTGCGCCTGACGCCGGACGTGCAGCTGGAGATCGAAAAAGCCATCGCCGAACTGGAGGCCGCCCATGTTTAACGTAGTGACGCAGTTGGAAAACGACACCGTCGAAATGCGCAAAGTCTACGCCGGCGCGGTGCGGCGGCAGATTGAGGCGGGCGCGCCGATCATCGCGCTGGAGGCGGATTTGATGAGCTCGATGGCGATGGACGGCGTGCACAAGGATCACCCGCAGCACGTGATCAACTGCGGCATCATGGAGGCCAACGTGATCGGCGTCGCCGCCGGGCTGTCGCTCACCGGCCGGGTGCCGTTCGTGCACACCTTCACCGCCTTCGCCAGCCGCCGCTGTTTCGATCAGCTGTTCATGTCGCTGGATTACCAGCGCAACAACGTGAAGGTGATCGCCTCCGACGCGGGGGTGAGCGCCTGCCACAACGGCGGCACCCACATGTCGTTCGAGGATATGGGCATCGTGCGCGGGCTGGCGCACTCGGTGGTGCTGGAAGTGACTGACGCCACCATGTTCGCCGACGTTCTGCGCCAGCTGATGGATCTGCGCGGCTTCTACTGGGTGCGCACCATCCGCAAGCAGGCGACGCGCATCTACCAGGAAGGCTCGCGCTTTACCATCGGCAAGGGTAACCTGCTGCGCGACGGCGACGATATCACGCTGATCGCCAACGGCATCATGGTGGCGGAGGCGCTGAGGGCGGCGGAGATGCTGGCGCGGCAGGGCGTCAGCGCGGCGGTGATCGATATGTTCACCCTCAAGCCTATCGACCGTGAACTGATCAAAACCTACGCGGCCAAGACCGGACGCATCGTCACCTGTGAAAACCACAGCATTCATAACGGGCTGGGATCGGCGGTGGCGGAGGTGTTGGCGGAGGAGTGCCCGACGCCGATGCGGCGCGTGGGGGTGAAGGAGCGTTACGGCCAGGTGGGCACCCAGGCGTTTTTACAGCAGGAGTACGGCCTGACCGCCGAGCATATTCTGGAGGCTGCCGGGCAGTTGCTGGCGCGTTAGGGAACGCAAAAGAAAAGCGCCGGTCAATGACCGGCGCTTTTTTATCGCTCAACCTGAAGAATATCAGGCCTTGGCGGCGGCAGCGTCAGCCTGGGAAGACTGGATCGCCGTCAGCGCAACGGTGTAGACGATATCGTCAACCAGTGCGCCGCGCGACAGGTCGTTCACCGGCTTGCGCATGCCTTGCAGCATCGGCCCGATGGAGACCAGGTCAGCGGAACGCTGTACCGCTTTGTAGGTGGTGTTGCCGGTGTTCAGATCCGGGAAGATGAACACGGTCGCCTGGCCGGCCACCGGTGAATTCGGCGCCTTGGATTTGGCAACGTCGGCCATGATGGCGGCGTCGTACTGCAGCGGGCCGTCGATGATCAGGTCCGGGCGTTTTTCCTGCGCCAGACGGGTCGCTTCGCGCACTTTCTCGACGTCGCTGCCCGCACCGGAGTTGCCGGTGGAGTAGGAGATCATCGCTACGCGCGGCTCGATGCCGAAGGCCGCGGCGGAATCCGCAGACTGGATGGCGATTTCAGACAGCTGCTCGGCGGTCGGATCCGGGTTGATCGCGCAGTCGCCGTAGACCAGTACCTGGTCAGGCAGCAGCATGAAGAACACGGAGGACACCAGCGAGCTGCCCGGCGCGGTTTTGATCAGCTGCAACGGCGGACGGATGGTGTTGGCGGTGGTGTGAACCGCGCCGGAGACCAGACCGTCGACTTCGCCTTGTTCCAGCATCAGGGTGCCGAGCACCACGTTGTCTTCCAGCTGCTCGCGCGCGACCACTTCGGTCATGCCCTTGCTCTTGCGCAGCTCAACCAGACGCGGCACGTAGTTTTCACGCACGGCGACCGGATCGACGATTTCGATGCCTTTGCCCAGCTCAACGCCTTGCGCCGCCGCGACGCGCTGGATCTCGTCCGGGTTGCCGAGCAGCACGCATTCCGCGATGCCGCGTTCGGCACAGATGGCCGCCGCTTTCACGGTGCGCGGCTCGTCGCCTTCCGGCAGCACGATGCGCTTGCCGGCTTTACGCGCCAGTTCGGTCAGCTCGTAACGGAACGCCGGTGGAGACAGGCGGCGTGAACGCTCGGAGGTGGCGGTCAGCGAATCGATCCACTCGGTGCTGATGTGGCTGGCCACGTAGTTCTGCACTTTCTCGATGCGCTGGTGGTCGTCCGCCGGCACTTCGAGGTTGAAGCTCTGCAGGCTCAGCGAGGTCTGCCAGGTGTTGGTGTCGACCATGAACACCGGCAGGCCGGTCTGGAAGGCGCGTTCGCACAGCTTCTTGATCGGCTCGTCGATGGCGTAGCCGCCGGTCAGCAGGATGGCGCCGATTTCCACGCCGTTCATCGCCGCCAGGCAGGCGGAGACCAGCACGTCAGGGCGGTCTGCGGAGGTCACCAGCAGGGAGCCTGGGCGGAAGTGTTCCAGCATGTGCGGAATGCTGCGCGCACAGAAGGTCACGGACTTCACGCGGCGGGTCATGATGTCGCCTTCGTTGACCACGCGGGCCTTCAGGTGGCGAGCCATGTCGATGGCGCGGGTGGCGATCAGATCGAAGCTCCACGGCACGCAGCCCAGAACCGGCAGCGGGCTGTTGGCGAACAGCTGCGCAGGATCGACGTGGGCGATGCTGGCCTTGGTGGAGTCGTCGAAGATTTCGGACAGGTCAGGACGGGTGCGGCCCTGATCGTCGACCGGCGCGTTCAGCTTGTTGATGATAACGCCGGTGATGTTTTTGTTCTTGCTGCCGCCGAAGCTGGTGCGCGCCAGTTCGATGCGCTCTTTCAGCTGCGCCGGGGAGTCGTTGCCCAGCGCCAGCACGAAGACGATCTCGGCGTTCAGGGTTTTGGCGATCTCGTAGTTCAGCGCGTTGGCGAACTGATGCTTGCGGGTCGGCACCAGGCCTTCGATCAGCACCACTTCCGCGTCTTTGGTGTTCTCGTGGTAACGCGCCACGATCTCTTCCATCAGCACGTCTTGCTGGTTGGAGCTCAGCAGGCCCTCAACGTAGTCCATGCGCAGCGGTTCGGCCGCCGTAATGGTGGAGTTGCTGCTGCGGATGATGGTGGTGGTCTGGTCGAGTGCGTTGTCGCCGGTGCGCGGTTGAGCGATAGGCTTGAACACGCTCAGACGAACGCCTTTTTGCTCCATGGAGCGGATGACACCCAGGCTGACGCTGGTCAGGCCGACGCTGGTGCCGGTGGGGATCAACATAATAGTACGTGACACAGAATAGTCCTCTTCACGATTAACATGAGGCTAAAACAACACCGTCAGCCTGGGCTGACGGTGTTTTGAGAGCATTACGCGGTCAGGCGGGATGCGTCCTGCGCGATGACCAACTCTTCGTTGGTCGGGATCACCAGCGCCAGGCGGCTGCCGTCTTTGGTGATGGCGCCGGATTTGCCGAAGCGAGCGGCCATGTTGCGGTCGTGATCGATTTCGAAGCCCAGCAGGCCCAGTTTGTTCAGGGTCAGCTCACGCACCATGCCGGCGTTCTCGCCGATGCCGCCGGTGAAGATCACCGCGTCCAGACGGCCTTCCATCAGCGCGCTGTAGGCGCCGACGTATTTGGCCAGACGGTGGCAGAACACGTCCATGGCGCGTTTGGCGTCGGCTTTGCTGTCGTAGTTGTCTTCAACGTAACGGCAGTCGCTGGTGACTTCGGTCAAGCCCAGCAGGCCGGATTCTTTGGTCAGCATCTTGTTGATCTGATCAACGCTCATGCCCAGAGAATCGTGCAGGTGGAAGATGATAGCCGGATCGATGTCACCGCTGCGGGTGCCCATTACCAGGCCTTCCAGCGGGGTCAGACCCATAGAGGTGTCAACACACTGGCCGTTGCGTACTGCGGTGACGGAGCCGCCGTTGCCCAGGTGGCAAGTGATCACGTTCACTTCTTCCACCGGCTTGTTCAGCATCTTCGCGGCTTCCTGAGTCACGTAGAAGTGGCTGGTGCCGTGTGCGCCGTAGCGGCGAACGCCGTGGTCGCGGTACAGGCTGTACGGCAGGGCGTACAGGTAAGATTCTTCCGGCATGGTCTGGTGGAACGCGGTGTCGAACACGGCAACGTTCTTGTCAGCCAGGTGAGGGAAGGATTTCAGCGCTTCCGCGATGCCGATCAGGTGAGCTGGGTTGTGCAGTGGTGCAAACGGCACGGAATCTTTGATACCCTGCAGAACTTCGTCGTTGATCACGGCGGAGGCGGTGAACTTCTCGCCGCCGTGCACGATGCGGTGGCCGATGGCGGTCAGCTGCGCGGAAAGCTCTGGTTTTTGTGCCAGAATAGTATTAACAATGAAGTTCAGCGCTTCGCTGTGTGCAGCGCCGGCCCCCAGGGCAGCTTCGTGTTTGGCGCCGTCCATTTTCCACTTGATGCGAGCTTCAGGCAGGTGGAAACACTCGGCCAAACCGGAGAGGAATTCGTCGCCGTTAACGGCATCGATGATGGCGAATTTCAGAGAAGAACTGCCGCAGTTAAGAACCAGTACTAGCTTACTCGACATGGAAGTACCTACTTAAATAGTCGTGTTGTTAAAAGAAAATCGAACACACGTGGTGAATTAATCGTCAATCAGACAACAAGCGTAGCGCATAGTGCCGATGACATTTATGATTAACATCATGTGAAGTGCACAAATCACAGGATGATGGAAAAACCGATGATTTCTCTGCGGTTTAAATAATCTTGATTTTTATAGGGCTAAAAGTTGACAAAATTTACGTCATCTTCTACCGGCCACAAGGCCGGCTTAGGATACCGATAGCCCGGTGCAAACACAAAATAAATTTAAAGCTTCAAATTTTTTAGTATGGTCTCTGGCAGCACGCTTTTAGTTTCTTTACGTGACGTTGAGGTACGCAATGACGAGCAAACCGTCCGGTTCCGTAAGCTGGTTTCAGGTCTTCCAGCGCGGGCAGCATTATATGAAAACCTGGCCGTCAGACAAACGTCTGGCACCGGTCTTTCCGGAGAACCGCGTTGCGCGTGCCACCCGTTTCGCTATTCGTTTCATGCCGCCGTTGGCGATTTTCACGCTGACCTGGCAGATCGCGCTCGGCGGCCAGCTCGGCCCGGCGATCGCCACCGCGCTGTTCGCTTGCAGCCTGCCGATGCAGGGCTTGTGGTGGCTTGGGCGCCGTTCGGTCACGCCGCTGCCGCCGACGCTGTTGCAATGGTTCCATGAGGTCCGTAACAAGCTGACGGAAGCCGGACAGGCGGTGGCGCCGCTCGAAGGCACGCCGACCTATCAGACGTTGGCTGATTTGCTCAAGCGCGCCTTCAAGCAGCTGGACAAAACCTTCCTCGACGATCTGTAAATGAAAAAAGGCCGCGCTGTGCGGCCTTTTTCGTCTAAGCGCCAATAACCCCGGTTTAAATCAAAGAACGGTCGAGTTGTGATTTCCTGCGTTCTTGCGCTGTGCGATGCTCCCGCCATCACACAGAAATGAGGAAATCCTGATGGAAATGACCAACGCCCAGCGGCTGATCCTGTCGAATCAGTACAAGATGATGACCCTGCTCGATCCGGACAACGGCGATCGTTATCGCCGGTTGCAAACCATCGTCGAACGCGGCTTCGGTTTGCAAATGCGCGAGCTGGATCGCGACTTCGGCGAACTGAGCGAAGAGGTGTGCCGCACCATCATCAACGTGATGGAGATGCATCATGCGCTGCAGGTTTCCTGGGGCAACCTGAAAGAGAAGCAGGATCTGGACGAGCGCCGCCTGGCGTTTCTCGGTTTCGATGCCGCGACCGAGGCGCGCTACCTGAGTTACGTGCGTTTCCTGGTCAGCACCGAGGGGCGCTATACTCACTTTGATTCCGGCAGCCACGGTTTTAACGCCCAGACCAAAATGTGGGAAAAATATCAGCGTATGCTGGCGATTTGGCAGGCCTGCCCGCGCCAGTATCATTTGAGCGCCGTTGAGATAGCGCAAATCATCAATGCTTGATTAAGAAGAGGTTTTCTGTGGAGTGTAAGGGTTTTCTGTTCGATCTTGATGGCACCCTGGTGGATTCGCTGCCGGCGGTAGAGCGCGCCTGGACGCACTGGGCCGAGCGCCGCGGCGTCGACCCGCAAGCGGTGCTGGACTTCATTCACGGTAAACAGGCCATTACTTCTCTGCGCCACTTTATGCCGGGCGAAAGCGAAGCGGAAATTCAGCGTGAATTCCAATTGCTGGAGCAGGTGGAAGCGCAGGATACCGACGGCGTTCGCGCGCTGCCTGGCGCGATTGCGTTGCTGGAGCGCCTGAACGCGCTCGGCATCCCTTGGGCGATCGTCACCTCCGGTTCGGTGCCGGTGGCCGGCGCTCGCCGCCAGGCCGGCGGTTTGCCGCAGCCGGCGGTGTTCATCACCGCTGAGCAGGTTAAACATGGCAAGCCGCAGCCCGACGCCTATCTGCTGGGCGCCGAGCGCCTGGGGCTGGCGCCGCACGAGTGCGTGGTGGTCGAAGACGCACCGGCCGGCATTCTCTCCGGCCTGGCGGCGGGTTGCCAGGTGATTGCGGTCAACGCCCCGGCCGATGCGCCGAAGCTGGAGCAGGTCGACCTGCGGCTGGATTCGCTGGCGCAGATCGCCGTCGATAAAACGGTGCAGGGCGCGATCGTTCGCCGGCTGGCCTGAGCGGCATTATCTTCACCCTAATTGATTAGACCCCGCCTCGGCGGGGTTTTTTTATGCTATTTTTTAGGCCCTTGGACATTTGCCGGATGAGGCCGTTTTGAACAGCGAATTACTGTGGGTGCTGAGTTTACTGCTGATTGCCATCGTGCTGTTTACCACCAACAAGCTGCGTATGGACGTGGTGGCGCTGTTGGTGATTATCGCTTTCGTGCTGAGCGGCACGCTCAGCCTGCAGGAGGCGACGGTCGGTTTCAGCGATCCCAACGTGATTTTGATCGCCGCGCTGTTCGTGATCGGCGAAGGGCTGGTGCGCACCGGCGTGGCTTATCAGGTGGGCGATTGGCTGGTCAAAGTCGCCGGCAGCAGCGAAACCAAAATGTTGATGCTGCTGATGGTGACGGTCGCCGGGCTGGGGGCATTTATGAGCTCGACCGGCGTGGTGGCGATCTTTATCCCGGTGGTGCTCAGCGTGACGGCGAGAATGAAGATCGCGCCGGGGCGGCTGATGATGCCGCTCAGTTTCGCCGGGCTTATCAGCGGCATGATGACGCTGGTGGCCACGCCGCCCAACATGGTGGTCAACAGCGAACTGGTGCGCGAAGGCATCCATGGTTTCGGTTTCTTCAGCGTGACGCCGATCGGCCTGGCGGTGCTGGCGCTGGGCGTCGGCTACATGCTGATCGCCCGCCGTTGGCTGGGCAGCAGTGACACGGGCAAAGCCGGCGACGACTGGCAGCGCCGCACCTTCCGTGACCTGATCCGCGATTATAAGCTGACCGGCCGTGCGCGGCGGTTGGCTGTCCGCAGCGCTTCGCCGCTGATCGGGCGTTCGCTGGACGAGCTGCACCTGCGTGCGCGCTATGGCGCCAACGTGGTGGGCATCGAGCGCTGGAAACGCTTCCGGCGGGTGATGGTCAGCGCCTCCGGCAGCACCGAGCTGCGCGAGGGCGACGTCCTCTTGATCGACATGTCGGACAGCCAGGTCGATCTGCGCGAATTCTGCGGCGAACAGCGGCTGGAGCCGATGGTGCTGCGCGGTGATTACTTCTCTGAACAGTCGCGCAACGTCGGCATGGCGGAGGTCTCGCTGATCCCGGACTCGGCGCTGCTGGGCAAAAGCCTGCGCGAAGCGGCGTTCCGCAGCCGCTACGATCTGAACGTGGTGGGTATCCGCCGCCACGGCGAGACGCTGGGCGGCAAGTTGGTGGACGAGCCGCTGGAGCTGGGCGACATCTTGCTGGTGATCGGCGACTGGAAGGCGATTCGTCAGCTGCAGGCCAAAACCCACGACTTTATCGTGCTCAATCTGCCGGCCGAGGTGGACGAAGTGGCACCGGCCATCACGCAGGCGCCGCACGCGCTGTTTTGTCTGGCGCTGATGGTGGCGATGATGCTGACCGACGAAATCCCCAACCCAATCGCGGCGCTGATCGCCTGTTTACTGATGGGCAAGTTCCGCTGCATCGACATGGAGAGCGCCTATAAATCGATCCATTGGCCGAGCATTATTTTGATCGTCGGCATGATGCCGTTCGCGCAGGCGCTGCAAAAGACCGGTGGGGTGGATCTGATCGTCAGCGGGCTGATGGACGTCGCCGGCGGCGCGGGGCCGCGCGTGATGCTGCTGTGCCTGTTCGTCTTGTGCGCCACCATCGGCCTGTTTATTTCCAACACCGCGACGGCGGTGCTGATGGCGCCGATCGCCATTGCCGCCGCGCGCGAAATGGGGGTATCGCCATACCCGTTCGCGATGATTATCGCCGTCGCCGCGTCCGCCGCCTTTATGACGCCGGTCTCTTCACCGGTCAATACGCTGGTGCTGGGGCCGGGCAATTACAAGTTCGGCGATTTCGTGCGGCTCGGTGTGCCGTTCACCCTGTTGGTGATGGCGGTCAGCGTGATTGTGGTGCCGTGGCTCTACGGTTTTTAACGGCGCAGCGAGGCTGCGCCGGCGGGGTTACAGCGAGCTGTCGAGGCTGATTTCGTCCAATGACAGGCTGAAACTGGGAATGAATACCTCCATGAAGTAGTCCATTTCCGGGCTGCGGCGCTGCTCCAGGGTTTTATCCAGCCGCGCCTTGGCCAGGGTGAATTCGTTGTTGCCGGCAGACAGCTCCTCCAGGCATTTCAGGTAGGCGCACAGTGCGTCCGCCTGCTTGACCACCTGTTTTTCATCTTCGCTGTAGTAGTGCTCATCGAGAATGGTGCGGAAATCGTTGCGCAGCTCAGCGGGGATCATGTCCAGCAGCTTTTGCTGGGCGATCTTTTCGATCTTCTTGTACTCGTGGGCGATCTGCGGATTGTAGTACTTGATCGGCGTCGGCATGTCGCCGGTGATCACTTCGCTGGCGTCGTGGTACATCGCCAGCAGGGCAACGCGGTCGGCGTTGAGATTGCCGTTGAATTTGCGGTTCTTGATCACCGCCAACGCGTGGGCGACAAAGGCCACCTGCAGACTGTGTTCGGAGACGTTCTCGGTACGCACGTTGCGCATCAATGGCCAGCGGTTGATCAGTTTCAGGCGGGACAGATGGGCGAAGAAATGGCTCTGGCTCATGGTGCTCTCTTTAACGGCAAGTGAGGGCCCCATTGTGAAGCAGTGACGGCGAATTTTGCAACCGGGCAATGAGAGAAGGGCGCAGCAAGGCGCTGCGCCCCAGGCGATTACTGATGGTAGCCTTCAAGGAAGCGGCCCAGCTTGCCGACCGCCATTTCCAGCTCGTCTACGCGCGGCAGGGTGACGATACGCACGTGATCCGGGTAGGGCCAGTTGAATGCGCTCCCCTGCACCAGCAGCACTTTTTCCTGCAGCAGCAGATCCAGCACCAGTTTCTGGTCGTCATGGATATTGAAGCGTTTGGCATCGATGCGCGGGAACATATACAGCGCGCCCTGCGGCTTCACGCATGAGACGCCCGGAATGTCGTTGAGCAGTTCCCAGGTGCGGTTGCGCTGTTCGTACAGACGGCCGCCGGGCTGAATGAATTCGCTGATGCTTTGATAACCGCCCAGCGCGGTCTGAATGGCGTGCTGCATCGGCACGTTGGCGCACAGGCGCATCGAAGCCAGCATCTCCAGCCCTTCGATATAGCCTTTGGCGTGCTTCTTCGGCCCGTTCAGCACCATCCAGCCTTGACGGAAGCCCGCCACGCGGTAGGTTTTCGACAGGCCGTTGAAGGTCACGGTCAACAGATCCGGCGCCAGCGCAGCGATCGAATGATGCTCCGCTTCGTCATACAGGATCTTGTCGTAGATTTCGTCGGCGAAGATGATCAGGTTGTGTTGGCGGGCGATCTCGACGATCTGCTCCAGCAGCGCTTTGCTGTATACCGCGCCGGTCGGGTTATTCGGGTTGATGATCACGATGCCGCGGGTGCGCGGGGTGATCTTGCTGATGATGTCGTCCAGATCCGGGAACCAGCCGGCCTGCTCATCGCACAGGTAATGTACGGCCTTGCCGCCGGACAGCGAGACCGCGGCGGTCCACAGCGGATAGTCCGGCGCCGGCACCAGCATTTCGTCGCCGCTGTTGAGCAGCGCCTGCATGGATTGAACGATCAGCTCGGAGACGCCGTTGCCAATGTAGATATCCTCAACGGTCACGTCACGCATGTTGCGCGCCTGATAGTGCTGCATGATCGCTTTACGCGCCGAGAAGAGGCCCTTGGAGTCGGAGTAACCTTGCGCCGTGGGCAGATTGCGGATCACGTCGACCAGGATTTCGTCCGGGGCGTCGAAGCCGAACGGGGCAGGGTTGCCGATGTTCAGTTTCAGGACTTTGTTGCCTTCTTCTTCAAGACGTTTAGCTTCTTTAAGCACCGGGCCGCGAATGTCATAGCAGACGTTGTCCAGTTTGCTGGATTTCTCAATGGGGGACATAAAAAGTTGAGCCTTTTGCTGGGATAGGGGCGCTCCTACCGTGGGACGCCGCAACCCGCCCAATGTACTCCTGGCGTAGTTGCTTTTGAAGGGTTTTGCACGCCTTTGGTGCAAATGCATGTCGTAACGGGGGATTTTAGTTATGATAAGCAAAGGTAAAGTTATTTTGTGGTTCATAATTTCATGAACTATAATTTTACTAGGGTTTTGTTCTGTGAAATTGCGTGTCGATAAACGAGACGTGCCGGCGATCGCGGCCGGTAGCAGTGAAATGATAAGCCGAAAGTGAGAATGGGCTTCAATAAACTGTAAAGGAACGATAATACCGGAGTTGTCTGATAGCGGGTTGCCGGTTAGCGCACCACACTAAGAAAATGGCATATTTACATTAGCTTTACTTTATATTTCAGCTTAAGCATTGTTTATGTGGTTATAGGATTATTATTTAAAGTAAAAATCTTACTGATTGAATTTATTAAATTCATTGAGTGATAACACGAAGTGGGTGCCGTTAATTATTTATTTTTCTTACTCTGTAATGCAGTCTGAACGCCGGTTGATAAGGATTCTCAGTAGCACGAATGGAGTGGAAATTAGGCGGTATCAATGAGTAAAATCTCAGGTTCGGTGGGGGTTTTCCCTTTCCACCGGTATTCAGTCTCCCGCGTTCTATAAGCACCATCGATAGATCGCATTTTAAAAGGCGATAGAGGTAACGAATCATAAGTAATTTTTTTGCCCTCCACTTATGAGTGGGGTACTGTCATAACAGGTGCCGTCCTTTTCAACGGCGTCTGAGAAACACACCAGGGTAGTAGTTCGTAAATTAGAATTTAAAAAAGTGAAGAATACACTATGACAACTGCAAATCGTCCGATACTTAATCTCGACCTCGATCTGCTAAGAACCTTTGTTGCGGTTGCTGATTTGAATACCTTCGCGGCGGCGGCTGTTGCCGTTTGCCGTACGCAATCAGCCGTCAGCCAACAAATGCAGCGATTAGAGCAACTGGTCGGCAAAGAACTGTTTGCCCGCCATGGGCGCAACAAACTCCTGACTGAGCATGGTATTCAGCTTCTCGGTTATGCCAGGAAGATCCTGCGCTTTAACGACGAAGCCTGTACCTCGCTGATGTACAACAATATTAAAGGTGTTCTGACCATCGGCGCTTCCGACGACACCGCCGATACCATTCTGCCTTTCCTGTTGAACCGCGTGACCGCCATCTATCCGAAGCTGGCCATTGACGTGCGCGTAAAGCGCAGCACGACGATGGTCGATCTGCTGGAAGAGGGTGAGATCGATCTGGCGGTGACCACGGCCGATCCGGCCGGGCACCCGCACATCGTGCTGCGCACGTCGCCGACGCTGTGGTACTGCGCTGCCGATTACCACTATCAGGCCGGCGAACCTATCCCGCTGGTGGTGATGGATGAACCAAGCCCGTTTCGCGCGCTGGCGATCAAACAGTTGGACGAAGCCGGTATCCCGTGGCGTATCGCCTACGTCGCCTCCACGCTGTCTGCGGTGCGGGCGGCCTGTAAGGCCGGCCTGGGCGTGACAGCGCGGCCGATCGAGATGATGAGCCCCGATCTGCGGGTGCTGGGCGCGGTGGAAGGTTTGCCGCCGCTGCCGGATACCCAGTATGCGCTGTGCAAAAACGCGCAGTGCAGCAACGAACTGGCAATGGCCATCTTCAGTGCGATGCAGGGCGGCAATGACGGCTATGGCTTCAACGGCGCGGAAGCCGGTCTCCAGGGCGATCAGGATGACGCCAGCCTGGTGGACGAAGAAGAATAACGCCGCGGCGTTAGATCTGATGAAAACCTCTGCTTCGGCGGAGGTTTTTTTTGCCCTTTTTTTGGCGATTTTTACTGTTATAGGGATTTAATGACGATTTTGTTATGAGTTGGCTGTTTTATTAACTTTTAAGCGTTGCTGAAAAGAGAATTTGACCGGGTTTAAGATGCTGGGTTTATTTTTTGAACAATAAGATTGAATGAGTTAAAGGCATGGTAATAGCAGGGTTATTTTGTTAGCTTATGACGGCCGTTTTTGCGGCGTAATTTGAGGAAAATTGTTAAAGGGCCACACTTTTTTTGAGGATTTATGCTGAAAACGTGTCCTGGATCAAAAAAATACCCCTAGGTAGTGAGTGGAAGAACAGGGAATTCCTGAGACAATGGTATAGTAAAACTGAAATGTGCATGTTGGTTTATATCTATCTGTTTCTACACAAAAATTAACTGACACGATTTAGCCTGTCCCTGGCGCATCAAATGTTAATCAAATGATACGTATGTAAACTAGTGTGTAGATACTTTTGTCAAAGTTGACAAAAGGTTATAGAAAGGAGTAAAAAGCCCACAGAAAAACGCTGCCTAACTCGCTGTAAAAGCAGTTTGTTTGTGTGGTTATTTATCCTTCCCTTAAATCGATGTGGCGCACTAACTGCCGGTGACAAGAGCAGTGCGATCGACGCCACTTTTGATGAGTAAGCATAGAGTATGTCAACAACCACTGAAGTTATCGCTCATCACTGGGCGCTCGCCGTATTTCTCGTCGTGGCTATCGGGCTTTGCGGCTTAATGCTGCTGGGTGCGTTCTTCTTGGGCGGGAGAGCCCGGGCGCGCGCCAAACACACCCCGTTTGAATCAGGTATCGACTCCGTCGGCACGGCGCGCATGCGCTTGTCCGCCAAGTTCTACCTGGTGGCCATGTTCTTCGTTATTTTCGACGTTGAAGCCTTATACCTGTATGCCTGGTCGGTCTCGATTCGCGAGAGCGGCTGGGTGGGCTTTATCGAAGCCGCCATTTTCATTTTGGTGCTATTGGCCGGTCTGGTTTATCTGGTGCGCATCGGCGCGTTGGATTGGACTCCGGCGCGTTCCCAACGCCGCAGCAAACCGAGCACGATCACTAACACCAACAGTCATCCGCAGTAACAGCGAGGCATTAAGATGGACTATACGCTCACCCGCATAGACCCGAACGGTGAGAACGACCGTTATCCCCTGCAAAAACAGGAGATCGTCGCCGATCCCCTGGAACAACAGGTTCACCGCACGGTTTACATGGGTAAACTCGAACATGCGCTGCATGACATGGTGAACTGGGGGCGTAAAAACTCTATTTGGCCGTATAACTTCGGCCTTTCGTGCTGTTACGTGGAGATGGTGACGTCGTTTACCGCCGTTCACGACGTGGCGCGTTTCGGCGCGGAAGTGTTGCGCGCCTCCCCGCGTCAGGCTGACCTGATGGTGGTGGCCGGCACCTGCTTCACCAAGATGGCTCCGGTCATCCAACGCCTGTACGAGCAGATGCTGGAGCCCAAGTGGGTGATCTCGATGGGCGCCTGCGCCAACTCCGGCGGCATGTACGACATCTATTCCGTGGTGCAGGGCGTGGACAAGTTCCTGCCGGTCGACGTGTACATTCCCGGCTGCCCACCGCGTCCGGAAGCTTACATGCAAGCGCTGATGCTGCTGCAGGAATCCATCGGCAAAGAACGTCGCCCGCTGTCGTGGGTTGTCGGCGATCAGGGCGTTTACCGCGCCAATATGCAGTCTGAAAGAGAGCGTAAACACGGCGAGCGCATCGCGGTGACCAACCTCCGGACGCCTGACGAGATTTAAGACGTTCATTTAACGTCCATCTTAGTGCGCTATTGGTTAACACAGCGAAAAGTGAAACTTGCGGCGAATAACCCTTTAGTGTGGTGAAAAAAAATTATGACAGATTTGACGACGCACGACGCCTTGCCTGCCTGGCAGACCCGAGATCACCTTGACGACCCGGTGATCGGCGAACTGCGCAACCGTTTTGGGCCGGAAGCCTTTACTGTTCAGGCCACCCGCACCGGCATGCCCGTGGTATGGGTTAAACCTGACCAGTTACTGGAAGTAATGACGTTCCTGAGAAAACAGCCGAAGCCGTATGTCATGCTGTTCGATTTGCATGGCGTGGACGAACGTCTTCGCACCCACCGCGACGGCCTGCCCGCTGCGGATTTCTCCGTTTTCTACCATCTGATCTCCATCGAGCGCAACCGCGACATCATGCTGAAGGTGGCGCTGTCTGAAAAAGACCTGCACGTGCCGACGGCGACCAAGGTGTTCCCGAACGCCAACTGGTATGAGCGCGAGACCTGGGAAATGTTCGGCATCACCTTCGACGGCCACCCGCACCTGTCGCGCATCATGATGCCGCAGACCTGGGAAGGGCACCCGCTGCGTAAGGACTACCCGGCGCGCGCCACTGAATTTGATCCTTTCGTGCTGACCAAGCAGAAAGAAGATCTGGAGATGGAAGCGCTGACCTTCAAGCCGGAAGACTGGGGCATGAAGCGCGGCACCGAGAACGAAGACTTCATGTTCCTCAACCTCGGCCCGAACCACCCGTCCGCGCACGGTGCGTTCCGCATCATTCTGCAGCTGGACGGCGAAGAGATCGTCGACTGCGTGCCAGATATCGGCTATCACCACCGCGGCGCCGAGAAGATGGGCGAGCGTCAATCCTGGCACAGCTACATTCCGTACACCGACCGCATCGAGTACCTCGGCGGCTGCGTGAACGAAATGCCTTACGTGTTGGCGGTTGAAAAGCTGGCCGGCATCAAGGTGCCTGAGCGTGTCGACACCATCCGCGTGATGCTGTCCGAGCTGTTCCGCATCAACAGCCACCTGCTGTACATCTCCACCTTCATTCAGGACGTCGGCGCGATGACCCCGGTGTTCTTCGCCTTTACCGACCGTCAGAAGATCTACGATCTGGTGGAAGCGATCACCGGTTTCCGTATGCACCCGGCCTGGTTCCGCATCGGCGGCGTCGCGCACGATCTGCCGCGCGGCTGGGATCGCCTGCTGCGTGAATTCCTCGACTGGATGCCGAAGCGTCTGGACTCCTACGTGAAAGCGGCGCTGAAGAACAGCATCCTGAAAGGCCGCTCCATCGGCGTCGCGTCTTACAACGCCAAAGAAGCGCTGGAGTGGGGCGTGACCGGCGCCGGCCTGCGTGCGACTGGCGTTGAGTTCGACGTGCGTAAATGGCGCCCGTACTCCGGCTACGAGAACTTCGACTTCGAAGTGCCGGTCGGCGACGGCACCAGCGACTGCTACACCCGCGTGATGCTGAAGGTGGAAGAGCTGCGCCAGAGCCTGCGCATCCTCGAACAGTGCCTGAACAATATGCCGGAAGGCCCGTTCAAGGCCGATCACCCGCTGACCACGCCGCCGCCGAAAGAGCGCACGTTGCAGCACATTGAAACGCTGATCACCCACTTCCTGCAGGTTTCCTGGGGCCCGGTGATGCCAGCCAACGAATCATTCCAGATGATTGAAGCCACCAAAGGGATCAACAGCTACTACCTGACCAGCGACGGCAGCACCATGAGCTACCGCACCCGGGTACGTACGCCGAGCTTTGCGCACCTGCAGCAGATCCCATCGGTCATCCGTGGCAGCCTGGTTTCCGACCTGATCGTCTATCTGGGTAGTATCGATTTTGTAATGTCAGATGTGGACCGCTAACTATGCATGATCAAAAAGACAATCACGCAGTCAATGATGCGCTCGAGCCCATCAACGCAGCCGCTTCTCAGAGCGGCGTTGATGCATTTGTACTGAGCGCGGAAGAACGTGATGCGATCGAGCACGAAAAGCACCATTACGAGGATCCGCGCGCCGCTTCCATCGAAGCACTGAAAATTGTGCAGAAGCAGCGCGGTTGGGTTCCGGACGGTGCGATTTACGCCATCGCGGAAGTGCTGGGCATCCCCGCCAGCGACGTAGAAGGCGTGGCCACGTTCTACAGCCAGATTTTCCGTCAGCCAGTAGGACGTCACGTGATCCGTTATTGTGACAGCGTTGTTTGTCACATCACCGGTTACCAGGGCATTCAGGCCGCTATCGAGAAGAAGCTGAACATCAAACCGGGTCAAACCACCTTTGATGGCCGCTTCACGCTGTTGCCGACCTGCTGTCTGGGCAACTGCGATAAAGGGCCGACCATGATGATTGACGAGGACACTCACAGTCAGCTGAAGCCTGAAGATATCGAGACGCTACTGGAGCAGTATCAATGACCAAGCACATTGTACGCACTCCCGAAACGCATCCGCTGACCTGGCGTCTGCGCGATGACAAGCAGCCACTGTGGCTGGACGAATACCGCAGCAAAAACGGCTATGCCGGTGCGGAAAAGGCCCTGAGGGGCCTGGCGCCCGACGAGATCGTCAGCCTGGTTAAAGATTCCGGGCTGAAGGGCCGCGGCGGCGCGGGCTTCTCCACCGGTTTGAAGTGGAGCCTGATGCCGAAGGACGAATCCATGAACATCCGTTACCTGCTGTGTAACGCCGATGAGATGGAGCCGGGCACCTATAAAGACCGCCTGCTGATGGAGCAGCTGCCGCACCTGCTGGTGGAAGGCATGCTGATCTCCGCGTTCGCGCTGAAAGCCTACCGTGGCTACATCTTCCTGCGCGGTGAGTACATCGAAGCGGCGGCGCACCTGCGTCGCGCCATCGCGGAAGCCACCGAAGCCGGCTATCTGGGCAAGAACATTCTCGGCACCGGGTTTGATTTCGAGCTGATCGTGCACACCGGCGCCGGCCGTTACATCTGCGGCGAAGAAACCGCGCTGATCAACTCGCTGGAAGGCCGCCGCGCCAACCCACGCTCCAAGCCGCCATTCCCGGCCAGCGCCGGCGTGTGGGGCAAGCCGACCTGCGTCAACAACGTCGAAACGCTGTGCAACGTGCCGGCCATTTTGGCGAACGGCGTGGAGTGGTACACCGGCATCTCCGGCAGTGAAGACAAAGGCACCAAGCTGATGGGTTTCTCCGGCCGGGTGAAAAATCCGGGCGTCTGGGAGCTGCCGTTCGGCACCACCGCGCGTGAAATCCTGGAAGACTACGCCGGCGGCATGCGCGACGGTCTGCGCTTCAAAGCCTGGCAGCCGGGCGGCGCGGGCACCGACTTCCTGACCGCCGATCACCTCGACCTGCCGATGGAATACGGCGCGATCGGTAAAGCCGGCAGCCGTCTCGGCACCGCGTTGGCGATGGCGGTAGACCACGAAATCGGCATGGTGCCGCTGGTGCGCAACCTGGAAGAGTTCTTCGCCCGCGAGTCCTGCGGCTGGTGTACGCCATGTCGCGACGGCCTGCCGTGGAGCGTGAAGATCCTGCGTGCGTTGGAAAACGGCGAAGGGCAGCCGGGGGATATCGAAACCCTCGAACAGCTGTGCCGTTCCCTCGGCCCGGGCAAAACCTTCTGCGCCCACGCGCCAGGTGCCGTAGAGCCACTGCAAAGCGCGATTAAATATTTCCGTGAAGAGTTCGAGGCGGGTATCGCCGTGCAGCACTTCGGCAACGCTCATGCGATTGGCGGCATTCAGCCGAACAATCTGCTGAAGCAGCGCTGGTAAGCCGAATTCGCCCGAACACGGCCAGAATTTTTGATTAACGCCTGCCGCAAGGCAGGCCACTTGGAAGCATGCTGACTATGGCTACGATTCATGTAGACGGCAAAGAGTATGAGGTAGACGGGGCGGACAACCTGCTGCAGGCTTGTCTCTCCCTCGGCCTTGATATTCCTTACTTTTGCTGGCATCCGGCGCTGGGAAGCGTCGGCGCTTGCCGCCAATGTGCGGTAAAGCAATACCAAAACGCGGAAGATACGCGCGGCCGTTTGGTGATGTCCTGTATGACCCCGGCATCCGATGGCACCTTTATCTCTATCGATGACGGCGAAGCGAAGCAGTTCCGTGAAAGCGTGGTTGAGTGGTTGATGACCAACCACCCGCACGATTGCCCGGTCTGTGAGGAAGGCGGTAACTGTCACCTGCAGGATATGACGGTAATGACCGGCCACAGCTTCCGTCGCTACCGCTTCACCAAGCGCACCCACAACAACCAGGAACTGGGGCCGTTTATCTCGCACGAGATGAACCGCTGCATCGCCTGCTATCGCTGCGTGCGTTACTACAAAGACTATGCGGACGGCACCGACTTCGGCGTGTACGGCGCGCACGACAACGTCTACTTCGGTCGCCCGGAAAGCGGCACGCTGGAAAGCGAGTTCTCCGGCAACCTGGTGGAAGTGTGCCCGACCGGCGTTTTCACCGATAAAACGCACTCCGAACGCTACAACCGTAAATGGGACATGCAGTTCGCGCCGAGCATTTGCCAGCAGTGCAGCATCGGCTGTAACACCAGCCCGGGCGAGCGCTATGGTGAGCTGCGCCGTATCGAAAACCGTTACAACGGCAGCGTGAACCACTACTTCCTGTGCGACCGTGGCCGTTTCGGTTACGGCTACGTCAACCAGAAAGATCGTCCGCGTCAACCGCAGCAGCTGCGCGGCGACGACTGGATCACCCTGAACGCCGAGCAGGCGATGCAGGGCGCGGCAGACATCCTGCGTCAGGCGAAGAAAACCATCGGCATCGGCTCCCCGCGCGCCAGCCTGGAAAGCAACTTCGCACTGCGCGAGCTGGTCGGCGCCGAGAACTACTACACCGGTATCGCTCAGGCGGAGCAATCACGCCTGGCGCTGATGCTGAACGTGCTGAAGAACGGCGGCGTTCATACGCCGGCGCTGCGTGAGATCGAAGATTACGACGCGGTGCTGGTGCTGGGCGAAGACCTGACGCAAACCGGTGCGCGCATCGCGCTGTCCGTGCGCCAGGCCGTCAAGGGCAAAGCCCGCGCGATGGCGGCGGCGCAACGCGTGGCCGACTGGCAGATCGCGGCGGTGCAGAACATCGGTCAGCACGCCAAGTACCCGCTGTTCACCACCAACGTCGACAACACTCGTCTGGATGACATCGCCGCCTGGAACTACCGCGCGCCGGTAGACGAGCAGGCGCGCTTCGGCTTCGCCATCGCGCACGCGCTGGATAGCGCAGCGCCGGCGGTGAACGATCTGGCCGAAGGCCTGAACAAGAAAGTCGACATCATCGTGCAGGCGCTGACCGGCGCACGCAAACCGCTGATCATTACCGGCAGCAACGCCGGCAGCGAAGCCATCATCGAAGCGGCGGCCAACATCGCCAAAGCGTTGAAGGGCCGCGGTTCCGACGTCGGCATCACCTTCGTGGCGGGCGCCGCCAACAGCATGGGCCTGGCGATGATCGGCGGCGGTTCGCTCGATCAGGCGCTGGAACAGCTGGCGAGCGGCGCAGCCGATACCGCCATCGTGATGGAAAACGATCTCTATCGTCATGCGCCGGCGGCGCAGGTGGACGCAGCGTTGGCCAAGGTCAATAACCTGATCGTCGCCGACCACCAGCGCACCGCGATCATGGACAAAGCCAATCTGATCCTCTCCTCGGCCAGCTTCGCCGAGAGCGACGGTACGCTGATCAACCAGGAAGGCCGCGCGCAGCGCTTCTTCCAGGTATACGATCCGGCTTATTACGACGACGCCAAGAAGAATCAGTTCACCGTGATGCTGGAAAGCTGGCGCTGGATGCACTCGCTGCACTCCACCTACACCAGCCGCCACGTGGACTGGACCCAGCTCGATGACGTGATCGCCGCTTGCGTCGCCGCGTTGCCGCAGCTGCAGGGCATCGTCGATGCTGCGCCGGACGCGACGTTCCGCATTCGCGGTCAGAAGCTGGCGCGTTCGCCGCACCGTTCCAGCGGCCGTACCGCCATGCGCGCCAACATCAGCGTGCACGAGCCGCGTCAGCCGCAGGATAAAGACACCATGTTCGCCTTCTCGATGGAAGGGAACAACAGCCCGCTGGCCGATCGTCAGCAGATCCCGTTCGCCTGGGCGCCAGGCTGGAACTCACCGCAGGCATGGAACAAGTTCCAGGCCGAAGTGGGCGGCAAACTGCGCCACGGCGATCCGGGCGTGCGCCTGATCGAAGCGGGGGAGGGCAGCCTCGGTTACTTCGACCGCGTGCCTGCCGCGTTCAATCCGAACGACGGCTGGCGTGTCGCGCCTTACTACCACCTGTTCGGCAGCGATGAAATGTCGCAGCGCTCTCACGTGATCCAGCAGCGTATGCCGGAAGCCTACGTGATGGTCAACCCGGCCGATGCGGCGACGCTTGGCGTCAATGCGGGCAGCCTGGTGGAGTTCAGCTGCGCGGGCCAGACTCTGCGTCTGCCGGTGCGTCTGAGTGAAACCCTGACCCAGGGCCAGGTTGGTTTGCCGCTCGGCTTGCCAGGGATCCCGCCGATCTTGGTGGGTGCTAAGGTAGACAATCTGCGGGAGGCGGCACGATGAGCTGGTTTACCCCTGAGGTGATCGACATCTTGATCGCCATTCTTAAAGCGGTCGTGATCCTGTTGGTGGTCGTGGCGTGCGGGGCATTCATGAGCTTCGGCGAACGCCGCCTGCTCGGCCTGTTCCAGAACCGTTACGGACCGAACCGCGTAGGCTGGGGCGGCTCGCTGCAGCTGGTCGCCGACATGATCAAAATGTTCTTCAAGGAAGACTGGGTGCCGAGATTCTCCGACCGGGTGATCTTCACCCTGGCGCCGATGATCGCCTTTACTTCCCTGTTGCTGGCATTTGCCATCGTGCCGGTCAGCCCGACCTGGGCGGTGTCCGATCTCAACATCGGTATTCTGTTCTTCCTGATGATGGCCGGCCTGGCGGTGTACGCCGTGCTGTTCGCCGGCTGGTCGAGCAACAACAAATACTCGCTGTTGGGCGCGATGCGCGCCTCCGCGCAAACCCTGAGCTACGAAGTGTTCATCGGCCTGTCGCTGATGGGCGTGGTGATGCAGGCGGATTCGTTCAACATGCAGGCCATCGTTGAATCTCAGGCGCACGTCTGGAACGTCATTCCGCAGTTCTTCGGCTTCGTGACCTTCGCGATCGCCGGTGTGGCGGTGTGTCACCGTCACCCATTTGACCAGCCGGAAGCCGAGCAGGAACTGGCCGACGGTTACCACATCGAATATTCCGGCATGAAGTTCGGTCTGTTCTTCGTGGGGGAATACATCGGTATCGTCACCGTGTCCGCCCTGATTGTGACGTTGTTCTTCGGCGGCTGGCAGGGTCCGTTCCTGCCGCCATTCATCTGGTTCGCGTTGAAAACGGCCTTCTTCATGATGATGTTCATCCTGATCCGCGCCGCGCTGCCGCGTCCGCGTTATGACCAGGTGATGTCCTTCGGCTGGAAAGTGTGCCTGCCGCTGACGCTGCTGAACCTGCTGGCAACCGCCGCGGTCATTTTGTACAACGCTCAATAAGGGGTGAATAAACCATGACATTGAAAGAGTTAGTGGTTGGTTTCGGCACCCAGATGCGCAGCATTTGGATGATTGGCATGCATGCCTTCGCCAAGCGCGAAACCCAGATGTATCCGGAAGAACCGGTGTACCTGCCGCCACGCTACCGCGGCCGCATCGTGCTGACGCGCGATCCGGACGGCGAAGAGCGCTGCGTCGCCTGTAACCTGTGTGCGGTTGCCTGCCCGGTCGGCTGTATCTCGCTGCAAAAGGCAGAACAGAAAGACGGCCGTTGGTATCCGGAGTTCTTCCGCATCAACTTCTCGCGCTGCATCTTCTGCGGCCTGTGCGAAGAGGCTTGCCCGACTACCGCTATCCAGCTGACGCCGGATTTCGAACTGGGCGAGTACAAGCGTCAGGATCTGGTGTACGAAAAAGAAGATCTGTTGATCTCGGGGCCGGGTAAATATCCGGAATATAACTTCTACCGGATGGCCGGTATGGCGATTGACGGCAAAGCCAAAGGCGAAGCCGAAAACGAAGCCAAACCGATCGACGTCAAAGGTCTGTTGCCCTAAGGAGCCAGCAAGCATGGAAATTGCATTTTATCTGGCAGGTTTGATTGCGGTGGCCGCGACGATTCGCGTGATCACCCATACCAACCCTGTGCATGCGCTGCTGTATCTGATCGTCTCGTTATTGGCGATCTCGGCAGTCTTCTTCTCTCTCGGCGCCTACTTTGCCGCCGCATTGGAAATCATCGTTTATGCGGGCGCCATCATGGTGCTGTTCGTGTTCGTGGTGATGATGCTGAACCTCGGCAACGTGCAGCAGCAAGAGCGCGACTGGATGAAGCCGACGGTGTGGATCGGGCCTGGCCTGGTGTCACTGGCGCTGCTGGTGGTATTGATCGTTGCGATCCGCAGCGTATCCGATCAGGGCATCAGCGGTGAGATGGTTGACGCGAAGGCGGTGGGCATCAGCCTGTTCGGGCCTTACGTACTGGCGGTTGAGCTGGCTTCAATGCTGCTGTTGGCGGGTCTGGTTGTCGCCTTCCATATCGGCCGCGAGCACAAGCCTGGCGAGGTGCTGAGCAACGCGCCGGTGGGTGGCGAAATGGCGAGAAGAAAATCGGAGGAGCAAGCATGATCCCTCTTCAACACGGCCTGATCCTGGCGGCTATCCTGTTTGTGCTCGGGCTGACCGGGCTGCTGGTGCGCCGCAACCTGCTGTTTATGCTGATCAGCCTGGAAGTGATGATCAACGCTGCGGCGTTGGCGTTTATCGTGGCGGGAAGCTACTGGGGCCAGGCGGACGGGCAGGTGATGTACATCCTGGCGATCAGCCTGGCGGCAGCCGAGGCCAGTATCGGCCTGGCGCTGCTGCTGCAGCTCTACCGTCGTCGTCATACCCTGAATATTGATACTGTCAGTGAGATGCGCGGATGAACCTATTATATTTAACAATTCTGCTACCGCTGATCGGGTTCCTGCTGTTGGCATTTTCCCGCGGTCGCTGGTCTGAGAACACGGCGGCAACCGTCGGCGTGGGCTCTATCGGCCTGGCTGCGCTGGTCACGGTGTATGTGGCGATGGATTTCTTCGCCCAGAAAGCCGCCGGCGTGCAGCTGTTCGAGCAAAGCCTGTGGACCTGGATGGCCGTCGGCAACTTCAATATCGGCGTGACCCTGGTGCTGGACGGCCTGTCGCTGACCATGCTGTCGGTGGTCACCGGCGTCGGCTTCTTCATCCACATGTTCGCTTCCTGGTACATGCGCGGTGAAGAGGGCTATTCGCGCTTCTTCGCCTACACCAACCTGTTTATCGCCAGCATGGTGGTTCTGGTGCTGGCGGACAACCTGCTGCTGATGTATCTGGGTTGGGAAGGCGTGGGCCTGTGCAGCTACCTGTTGATCGGCTTCTACTACAAAGATCCGGCCAACGGCGCGGCGGCGATGAAAGCCTTTATCGTCACCCGCGTGGGCGACGTGTTCCTGGCGTTCGCGCTGTTCATCCTCTACAACGAGCTGGGCACGCTGAACATCCGCGAGCTGATGATCCTGGCGCCGCAGAAACTGGCGGTGGGCGATACGGCCATCACCTGGGCGACGCTGATGCTGCTGGGCGGCGCGGTCGGTAAATCGGCGCAGCTGCCGTTGCAAACCTGGCTGGCGGACGCGATGGCGGGCCCAACCCCGGTTTCCGCACTGATCCACGCGGCGACCATGGTGACCGCAGGCGTCTACCTGATCGCCCGCACGCACGGCCTGTTCCTGATGGCGCCGGAAGTGCTGCATCTGGTGGGCATCGTCGGTGCGGTCACTCTGCTGCTGGCCGGCTTCGCCGCGCTGGTGCAGACCGACATCAAGCGCGTGCTCGCTTACTCCACCATGAGCCAGATCGGTTACATGTTCCTGGCGCTGGGCGTGCAGGCATGGGACGCGGCGATCTTCCACCTGATGACCCACGCGTTCTTCAAGGCGCTGCTGTTCCTGTCGTCCGGTTCGGTGATCCTGGCCTGCCACCACGAGCAAAACATCTTCAAGATGGGCGGCCTGCGCAAGAGCATCCCGCTGGTGTACGTCTGCTTCCTGGTGGGCGGCGCGGCGCTGTCTGCGTTGCCGCTGGTCACGGCCGGCTTCTTCAGTAAGGACGAGATCCTGGCGGGCGCGATGGCCAACGGCCACATCAACCTGATGGTTGCCGGCCTGGTCGGTGCGTTCATGACCTCGCTGTACACCTTCCGTATGATTTTCATCGTGTTCCATGGCGAAGAGAAAATCAAAGCGCATGCCGGTAAAGGCATCACTCACCACCTGCCGCTGCTGGTTCTGCTGGTGCTGTCCACCTTCGTCGGCGCGATGATCGTGCCGCCGTTGCAGGGCGTGCTGCCGGAGACGACCGAGCTGGCGCACGGCAGCGTGCTACGGCTTGAAATCACCTCCGGCGTGGTGGCTATCGTCGGCATTCTGCTGGCGGCCGCGCTGTGGCTGGGCAAACGCAGCCTGGTCAACAGCATCGCCAACAGCGCACCGGGGCGTTTCTTCTCGACCTGGTGGTTCCATGCCTGGGGCTTCGACTGGCTGTATGACAAAGTATTCGTCAAGCCGTATCTGGGCATTGCGAAGCTGCTGCAACGCGATCCGCTGAACTCGCTGATGAACCTGCCGGCCGTCTTCTCCCGTTGGGGGAACCGCGGTCTGACGGTGAGCGAGAACGGCCAGGTGCGTTGGTATATAGCGTCTATGGGTGTGGGTGCAGTGGTCGTATTGGCTCTGTTGATTCTGGTTTAATTGAATAATTTAAACAGACGCATTTTTCGGGCGTAGCGCCGGGCAGGCGCTACGTACAAAGTTTGAAATTATTCGTATAAGGGACACAAAACGCCATGCTATTACCTTGGCTAATTCTTATCCCCTTTATCGGCGGTCTGCTGTGCTGGCAGCTTGAGCGCTTCGGTACTAAGGTGCCGCGCTGGATAGCGCTGATCGCAATGGGGCTGACGTTGGCGCTCTCTCTGCAGCTGTGGATGCAGGGCGGCTATACATTGACCACGCCGAAAGGCATTCCGCAGTGGCAGAGCGAATTCCTGCTGCCGTGGATCCCGCGCTTCGGCATCTCCATCCACCTGGCGCTGGACGGTCTGTCACTGCTGATGGTGGTGTTGACCGGTCTGCTGGGCGTGCTGGCAATCCTCTGTTCCTGGCGTGAAATCCAGAAGTATCAGGGCTTCTTCCACCTCAACCTGCTGTGGATCCTGGGCGGCGTTATCGGCGTGTTCCTCGCCATCGACATGTTCCTGTTCTTCTTCTTCTGGGAAATGATGTTGGTGCCGATGTACTTCCTGATCGCGCTGTGGGGCCACAAGGCGTCGGACGGTAAAACCCGCATCACCGCGGCGACCAAGTTCTTCATCTACACCCAGGCCAGCGGTCTGGTGATGCTGATTGCGATCCTGGGCCTGGTGTTCGTGCACTACAACGCCACCGGCGTGTGGACCTTCGATTACGAAGACCTGCTGCAAACGCCGATGTCCCACAACGTGCAATATCTGCTGATGCTGGGCTTCTTCATCGCCTTCGCGGTGAAAATGCCGGTGGTGCCGCTGCACGGCTGGTTGCCGGACGCGCACAGCCAGGCGCCGACCGCAGGTTCCGTCGACCTGGCGGGCATCTTGCTGAAAACCGCGGCCTACGGCCTGCTGCGTTTCAGCCTGCCGCTGTTCCCTGAGGCTTCACACGAGTTCGCCCCAATCGCCATGTGGCTGGGCGTGGTCGGTATCTTCTACGGCGCCTGGATGGCGTTCGCGCAGACCGACATCAAGCGTCTTATCGCTTACACCTCGGTCTCGCACATGGGCTTCGTGCTGATCGCCATCTACACCGGCAGCCAGCTGGCTTACCAGGGCGCCGTGATCCAGATGATCGCGCACGGTCTGTCCGCCGCCGGCATGTTTATCATCTGCGGCCAGCTGTATGAACGTCTGCACACCCGCGACATGCGTCAGATGGGCGGCCTGTGGGGGCGTATCAAGTTCATCCCTGCGCTGTCGCTGTTCTTCGCCGTGGCTACGCTGGGGATGCCGGGTACCGGTAACTTCGTCGGCGAATTCATGATTCTGTTCGGCAGCTACCAGGTGGTGCCGGTGATCACCGTGATCTCCACCTTCGGTCTGGTGTTCGCTTCGGTTTACTCGCTGATCATGATGCAGCGCGCTTACTACGGTGCGCCTAAGTCAGACCAGCCGCTGCAGGGCATGACCGCGCGCGAACTGTTCATCATTCTGCTGCTGGTGGTGTTGCTGGTTCTGCTGGGGGTTTACCCGCAGCCGATTCTGGATACTTCCAACGCGGCGATGAGCAACGTGCAACACTGGTTTGGTTCGTCAGTTTCAGCAATTTCAACAACAAGGCCGTAATTCGCCATGACAATAACTCCTCAACAACTGATCGCACTGCTGCCGCTGTTGATCGTCGGATTGACGGTGGTGGTTGTGATGCTAGGCATTGCGTGGCGACGCGACCACTTTATCAACGCCACCCTGACCGTGATCGGTCTCAACCTGGCGCTGCTTTCGCTGTACTTTGTCGGCCAGGCAGGCCCAATGGACGTCACCCCGCTGCTGCGGGTTGACGGCTACTCGATGTTCTACACCGGGCTGGTGCTGCTGGCGAGTCTGGCGACCTGCACCTTCGCGTATCCGTGGCTGGTCGGCTATCCGGATAACCGCGAAGAGTTCTACCTGCTGGTGCTGATCGCCGCCATGGGCGGCATCCTGCTGGCGAGCGCCAACCATCTGGCTTCGCTGTTCATCGGTATCGAGCTGATCTCGCTGCCGCTGTTCGGCCTGGTGGGCTACGCCTACCGCCAGAAGCGCCCGCTGGAAGCCGCCATCAAGTACATGCTGCTGTCCGCCGCCGCGTCGTCGTTCCTGCTGTTCGGCATGGCGCTGCTGTATGCCGAATCCGGCGATCTGTCGCTGGCCGGCCTCGGCAAGAGCCTGCAGGAAAACATGATGCACCAGCCGCTGATCCTGGCCGGCATGGGCATGATGATCGTCGGTCTGGGCTTCAAGCTGTCTCTGGTGCCGTTCCAACTGTGGACGCCTGACGTGTATCAGGGCGCGCCTGCGCCGGTCTCGACCTTCCTGGCGACCGCCAGCAAGATCGCGATCTTCGCGGTCGTGATGCGCTTGTTCCTGTATGCCCCGGCCGCCGACAACGAAGCGCTGCGCATGGTGCTGTCGATCATCGCGTTCTGCTCCATCTTGTTCGGTAACCTGATGGCCATCAGCCAGACCAACATCAAGCGTCTGCTGGGCTACTCGTCGATCGCTCACCTGGGCTACCTGCTGGTGGCGCTGATTGCGGTGCAAACCCATCAGCTGTCGCTGGAAACCGCCGGCGTTTATCTGGCCGGTTACCTGTTCAGCAGCCTGGGCGCCTTCGGCGTGGTCAGCCTGATGTCCAGCCCATACCGCGGCCCGGATGCGGATTCGCTGTTCTCTTACCGCGGTCTGTTCTGGCATAAGCCAATCTTGTCCGCGGTAATGACGGTGATGATGCTGTCGCTGGCCGGTATTCCGATGACGCTGGGCTTTATCGGTAAGTTCTTCGTGATCGCGATGGGCGTCAGCGCACACCTGTGGTGGCTGACCGGCGCAGTCGTGGTAGGCAGCGCCATCGGTCTGTACTACTACCTGCGCGTGACCGTCAGCCTGTTCCTCAGCGCGCCGGAATCGCTGCAGCGCGACACCCCGAACAACTGGGCGTTGACCGCCGGTGGCGTCGTGGTGCTGATCTCCGCCGCGCTGGTGCTGCTGTTGGGTGTTTATCCGCAGCCGCTGATTTCGCTGGTGCAGATGGCGCAGCCGACGTTCTGATAACGCTTCAGACAGTAAAAAGGTCGCTTCGGCGGCCTTTTTTATGGGCGAAACGGCACTCAGCCGTAATGGGCGCTAAACGACGTTTCCAGCGCCTGCACCACCGCGCGCACGCGGGCGGCGCGTTGCAAATCGGGATGCAGCACCAGCCAGATATCCACCCAGTCTTTGTTCTCCGGGAACAGGCGCACCAGTTCCGGGTCTTTATCCGCCAAAAAAGCGGAGAGCAGGCCGATGCCCAGTCCGCTGCGGGTGGCGGAACGCAGCAGCAGCTGCGAATTGCATTGCAGCACGACGTTGGGCTCGTGCAGGGCCTCGCCGCAGAAATTGTTCCAGTGGCGCGGCACCAGCTCGCGAGGGAACATCAGCAGATCGTGGCCGCGCAACTGCTCGCCCTTGACCGGCATGCCGCGCCGCGCCAAGTAGTGCTGAGTGGCATACAGGCCCATTTCGATGGTGGCTAACCGTTTGATGATCAGCTCATCGTCATCGGGACGGGCGCCGCGGATCGCCAGATCTGCGCCGTGGTAAGAAATATCGGCGATGTTGACCGCCGTCAGCAGCGTGACGGTGATGGCCGGATAGCGTTCCCGCAGATCTTGCAGCGCAGGCATCACGAAGGCTTCGGCCAGGGTATCGGTGGTGGCGATGCGCACGTTGCCGCACAGGCTTTCGTCACCGCTGGCGGCTTTACGGTTGATCGCCTGCACCGCATTTTCCATCTTCATCACGTCCGCCAGCATTTCCTCCCCCAGCGGGCTGAGGGCGAAGGATTTCGGCGTGCGGATAAACAGCTTGGAGCCGAGCGCATCTTCGAAAGCGGAGAGCCGTCGGCCGACGGTCGCCTGATCGACATGCAGCTGGCTGGCGGCTTTGCGTAGCGTGCCGCAGCGCGCAACGGCGAGAAAAAATCGGGCGTCGTCCCAGTTCATTGCGCACCTCCTCTGTACAGACTGGCGGGAGGGGGAAGGAAGCGGTGTGATGCGGTGTTTATTCTGGTGTGGAGACCGAAAAAAATGCTTCGTATCATCATTATTTATAATGTTTCAGGATATGTATAAATGCATCACCGTGAAGCGGTTTTGCACCTTTATTTTTGTCTGGTAATGCTTATTCTTATCGGCGCTTATGCTGCGACCCGACGCACATTTTACACCAAGGCCACCCTAATGCATAAGCAATACGAATAAGAGCCGGTTCCCGTTATTTCTGGGCGACCGCCAAGTGGGATCGACTCTGAATCAAGTTAGCTCACGATGATATGACTGGATATAAAAAAATGGAGTCTCACGCAGAGATGCTGTGCCCCCCCGTTGCGTTGGCGACGGAGGACGGAGTCAGAGTTACCGTGGCGCCAGGCGCCGAGAAGATGGAACGCAACAACGCCGATTTCATTATTCAAGGCCTTGCAGCGCGCGGCATTCAACATATCTTTTTGGTCCCTGGCAAACTGGTTTACCCGTTAATCACTTCTATTGACCGTTCCGAGATTGTCGGCATCGTCGGTGCCCATGAAACCGCATGCGGATTTATGGCCGATGGCTATGCCCGCGCCAGCCGAAAGTTTGGCGTCTGTTTGGGCATTTCAGGCCCCGGCACCATGAATTTCCTGCCGGCGATGGCCGCCGCGCAAGCCGATAAGATCCCCGTGCTGTACCTGGCCGGCAGCATCGCCACCTATCATGAGGCGCAGGGCGCTTTTCAGGACGGCAGCAACAGCGGCATCGATGAGCTGACCATCGTCAAACCGTTGCTTTGCGCCGCGATAGAAACGAAAAACAACCTGACCTTGCAGCATGAGCTGCGCCGCAGCCTCTCCAGCCTGAACCCACAGCGGAAAGGGCGCGCCTATCTGAGCGTGCCGGTCGACATGCAGAAGAAAACCGCGTTCGGCGATCGTCGCGACCAGCCTGAGCGAGTGCCGCAGCACCGTGAAGCGGCCGTGGATGTGCAAGCGGTGGAACAACTGCTGCATGATTATCTGCTGCGCGGCCTCAACGTCGCCTGCCTGGTGGGCAACCGGATGAACAATCCGCAGGATGCCGCGCTGTTGTTGCGGGTAGCGGAAAAATACCGCTTGCCTGTCGCCACGACGTTGTCCGGCAAGGGCGCGTTTCCCGAAGGGCACGCCCTGGCATTAGGGGTCTACGGTTTTGCCGGGCATGCCCGCGCGGTAGAAACCCTCAACGGTGAAGGCGTCGACGTGCTGCTGGTGCTGGGCTGCGATCTCAGCCAGCGCGACAGTCTGAACTGGAACCCGAGACTGCACGGCAATAAAACGCTGGTGGCGATCGACGAAGACTTCGACAAAGTGAGCTCGCATTACCAGCCGGATCTGCAGATATTTTCCAGCCTGAGCGGTACGTTGCACTGTTTGTTGGCCGCGGTTGGCGATGAGGACGCGCGGCTTGGCGACGCGGCTCACCTGCGTGACGCCTGGTTGGAAGGGGTTCGCGCACTGCCGCTGGAACAGCCGCAGCCGACGTTGCAGGCGCGCATCGCCCAGGGCGAAAGCCGGCTGTATCCCGGCGATGCGATTAAACACATTCGCAGCCGCATGAACCCGGATACCAACGTCGTGGTCGATTCGGGCGCACACCGCATTTTCATGGCGCATCACTGGCTGGCGGCCGGGCGGGGGGATTATCACACCTCCAGCTCCCTGGCGCCGATGGGGTGGGCCATTTGCGCGGGCATCGGCATCAAGCTGGCGGCACCGCAGCGGGATTGCCTCGTGGTGACCGGCGACGGTTGCATGCTGATGCACGGCATCGAAATTCAGACCGCCGCGCGTTATGGCGTGAAGGTGGTGTTCGTGGTGATGAACAACAGCGCGCACGGCGCCATGCACATCGACACGCTGCAAAATCGCGGCATTTCCGCCGACTATACCGCCTTGCCCAACCATGACTGGAAAGCGTTTGCCAACAGCCTGGGGGTCGCTTCCGCGAAAGTGGAGACGCTGGAGGATCTGGACGAGGCCCTCGGCGCCGCAGCGAAACATCCGGGGCCGTACCTCATCGAAGTGATGGTGGGCAACTTTGCGGCGCCTAACCGCTACTACGCCGAGAGCATCGCAGAATACGAGCAGCGCATCAAAGGACTGTAGCACAACGCTGTTTTTTCAACTCGCCAGGTTCACCGCGCGCGGCGCCTGGCATTTTTACTCGCGGCAGTCAGGGAGCGATAAGATGGTTAAGTGGGGCATTTTGGCATTGTTGGCAGTATTTCAGGGGCCGGTTCAGGCTGCCGAGGGGCATGGCGAAGGCATCGTCAAAACGACGTTGCTCAAGACCGACAGCGCATGGGAGGGCTCGGCATATCGTCAGTATCCCGCCGGCGCGCCGCAGATCACCATGCTGAAGGTGACGGTAGAGCCGAACAAGGTACTGGCCTGGCATACGCATCCTTGCATCAGCGCAGTGTACATGAGCGGCGGCAGCGTTTCGCTCACCGTCAGGAAAACCGGTGAACGCCGCACGTTCCGGCAGGGGGATTCGTTTACCGATACCGTGGATATCGTGCATCAGGGCGTTTCCGGCGAGCAAGGCGCCGAAATGCTGGTGTTCTTCGCTTGCGCGGACGATAAACCGTTGACGGTGAAAGCCGCCGGGTAGTGTTGATACGGCCCTGACCAAAGGCCGTTAATAAGAGAAGATCATGGTAGCTTTGTGGATGGTCGTCGCCAGCGGATTCTTTGCGCTGATGGGTGCTTGCATCAAGTTGGCGTCGACGACGGTCGGATTTTTCGACATCATTTTTTATCGTTCTCTCATCAATGTGCTGATCGTCGCGGCGCTGATCAAGATCCAGCGCCTCGGTTTTCGCACCCGTCATCTCGGATTGCATATGAAGCGGGCGGCGATAGGCAATGCGGCGATGTACTGCGGCTTTTATTCGCTGATACATCTGCCGATCGCCACCGCCACCACGTTGGGTTACACCAACCCCCTCTTTCAGTCGGCGATCGCGTTCATCACGACCCGAGGGCAGCTGACCGGTCGGCTGTTGTTTTCCGTGCTGTTGGGCTTTACCGGCATTTTGGTCTTGCTGCGCCCCGACGCCCCCAACGGGGAGTACGTTGCCACGCTGGTCGGGCTGGCGGCCGGTCTGTTGACCGCGCTGGCTTACTTTAACGTCGGCAAGCTGGTGCGGCGCGGTGAGCCGGAACTGCGCGTGGTGTTCTATTTCTCGCTGATGGGAACGCTGGTTGGCGGCCTGATGACTGCGTTGCTGGGCTTTTCCTTGCTGGACGGCGCAATGCTGCTGTGCGTCTGCGCCATTGGCGTCTTCGGCAGTCTGGGGCAGATCGCCATGACTCGCGCCTACGGGGGCGGCAATGCGGTGATTGTCAGCATTCTCTCTTACAGCACCATTATTTTCTCTACGCTGCTTGGCTATCTGATATTTGGCGAGCAGCTGTCTTATATCGCCGCCGCCGGTATGGCGCTGATCGTGTTGTCCGGCGCGTTGGCGGTGCGCAAGCGTGCTTCGGCCAAGTCCGAGCAGGCGGCGGTGGCATAACGTGATAAGGAACGAAACAATGAACATGCGTCCGGTTGGCGTCATGGCGATGGCGGTCGTGTTTGGCATAGTGGCGACGCTGACGATGGATGGGGTGAACAGTGTCGCCTCCAGCGTCGGTCTCATCGGCAAGCTCAACCTGGCCTTCATCGGCAAACTGATGAATCAATGGCTGCAGGGGCAATTTTGGTTTTTGCGGCCTGGCGACATTCCCGATGTGCCAGAGGCTCTGATGATGGGCTACGGCGCGCACTATTTTGCCGGCATTAGCCTGGCGATCCCGTTCTATTGCCTGATCTGCCCGCACGTTAAGTCGGGGGGCGGCCTGCTCGTCGGGGCGCTGACGTATGGCCTGGCCTGTTCGCTGATCTCGCTGTGCTTCATTTATCCCTCGGTGGGGTTGGGGCTTTGGGGAATGGCCGGCAAAAATCCGGCTTTGCTGATCGCCAGCCTGGCCAACCATGCAGTGTATGGCGTGGCATTGGGCGGTTGCGCCATCGCTTGGCGGCGTCGCATGCTGCAGAAATGCATGCCTGACGCTGCGATGCTGCATTAATGAATCACGATGATGCATTCTTGGCTATTTTGGGCGTGATAGCCCAACGCTATGATAAGCGCGCTTCCTGAAGCCGCGTGGCATGCGGGAAGACGCATTTATTTAGGGCGAATGCCTGATCGATTCGGGAGTTGAACATGTCAGAAAGTATCGCCGTTGAAGAAACGGCTAAAGCGAAGGCGGGTACATCGCATTTCGCTATCTTGCTGTTTCTGGCGTTGGCATTGATGTCAGCGCTGTTGAACAGCAGCGCGCCGACGCCGCTTTATCCGCTTTATCAACATGAGCTGGCGTTGAGCTCGGTCAGCCTGACGATCATCTACGGCGCTTATGCCGCCGGCGTGCTGATTTCGCTGTTCGGCGTAGGCAATATGGCGGGGAAAGTAAAAGACCTGCGCAGCATGATCGTGCCGGCGCTGTTGGTGGTGTTGCTTGGCGCGCTGCTGTTTTCGGTGGCGTCGTCGTTCTTCATGATGTTTATGGCACGGCTGCTGGCCGGCGTCGGCACCGGCGCCCTGACCGGTGCGGCGAATATCGCGTTGGTGCGTTTCGGGCCGCAGGACGGCGGAAAAAATGCGGCGTTGATCGCGACGCTGTCCTTTACCACCGGATTGGCCCTGGGCCCGATCTTTAGCGGCGTCGCACTGCAAACCGGTTTTCATACCACGTCATTGCCGTTCATCATCATCATGGCCATTGCCGCCGTCGCCGCACTGGGCGTGATGCTGCGCTGGCCGCGAGAGGCGGTGGCGGCGCAGGCCGATAGCGCAGCGGCGGATAATGCGCCGGTGGCGAAAAGCTCTCTGGCGGATGGCCTGCGCGCGACCGGCGGTAAATTCTTCCTGTGCGCCGGGGCGTTGTTCATTTGTTGGGCGGTTGCCGCCAGCATTCTGGCGATAGGGCCGAGCGTCGCCGAAAAACTGTTGGATATGCAGAGCCGTGGCGTCTTTGGTTATGTGGTCGCCGTCTATCTGGTGATTGCCGGCATCAGCCAGATTTTGAGTCGTCGCATCAACGCCCGCCATTCGCTGATGTTCGGCTGCCTGGCTCAGGCTTTGTCGGTCGGGGTGTTCGCCGTGGCGATTCAGATCCATTCGCTGGCGCTGGCCGCCGCAGGCATGGTGATCGCCGGTTACGCCTATGGCGCGATCTTCGTCGGCAGCGCCACGCTGGTGAATCTGATTTCACCGAAAGCCAGCCATGCGCGTTTGATCTCCCTGTTCTACGTGATTGCGTATATCGCTAACTGGGTGCCGATCCTGTTGGGCGTTGTGATCGACCACGCCGATTTGCATTTGGCGACCCACTTGTTATTCCTGAGCAGCGCCGTGATTTGTTTGATGTTGAGCGTCATGGTAACGCGTGCGGGTTTCCCACGTTGAAACCGGCGTTCGGGAGGGGGGCGACAGGCGTCGCATGTAGGCATTTCATTTGAGATCGTGATTTCCCTGGTGTTGTGTTATTCCAGCGTGCTCGTCACGCTGGCTTTTTTTGTGATATGTATTGCTTTTTTGATATTTACATTTCCTTATTTGCATTTTTTTCGTGATTTTAGTCACGAAAAAATCACTCGCTTCGGGTAAACTGCGCGCTTTATTTTTGCCGCGGGTCACTTTATGAACGTTCTTTTCGCCATTGCCGTTACTACCGGGATCCTCTCCGGCGTTTGGGGCTGGGTTGCCGTCAGCCTGGGGCTGATCGGTTGGGCCGGTTTTCTCGGCTGCACGGCGTATTTCGCCTGCCCGCAGGGCGGGCTGAAAGGGCTGTTGATCGGCGCGTTGACCTGCTGCAGCGGCGTCTTCTGGGCAATGGCGATCATCCACGGCAGCGAACTGGCGCCGCAGTGGAATCTGCTGGGGTATCTGCTGACCGGCGTCGTGGCGTTCCTGATGTGTATTCAGGCCAAACAGCAGTGGCTGGGGTTCGTGCCCGGCACCTTTATCGGCGCCTGTGCGACCTTCGCCGGCGGCGGCGATTGGCCGCTGGTGACGCTTTCCCTGCTGGTGGGCCTGCTATTCGGCTATGCGATGAAAAACAGCGGTCTGTGGTGGGCGGCACGCAGCGAAAAAGCCCACGCTACGCCGCCGATTGGCCCGAATGCCGGCTCAAACGGTGCTGCCGAGTGAGAGACGGCAGTTCACCACCAGCGTTTGGTTACCCGGCGTTTGGGTTACGCCGGCCCATTGTGCGATGTCCTGTCGCGTAACGCGGAGGTGTTTCATTCGGTGGCCTTCACGGGCGGTGCGGCAAGGGGGATAGCGGCATGTTAACCCATCGATTTAGCGATAACAATGAATGTACTTCTATTGAAAATAGCCGTTTTTCAATCGGATAGATAAGTTTTACCCGCTGGCTGCCTGCGTGAGATCACGTTAAGGGTAACAGGGTTTCGTAACATGATTTTCAGTGATTTCCATCACGTTTTTACCGGTAACAATCGGCTGAGATAGAAGCCTGTCCGATTGGAGGCCTGATGGCCGGGAATCACTATGAACAATCTGTTTTCACTGGATAACAAGACCGTCTTGATCACCGGCGCCTCGCGCGGCATCGGTTTTCTGCTGGCACGCGGCCTGGCGCAGCAAGGCGCGCATATTCTGGTCAACGCCACCACCGAAGAGCATGCCCGGCACGCCGCCGAACGTTTGCGCGAAGAGGGGCTGCGCGCCGAGGCGGCGGCGTTCGATGTCACCGATTCCCAGGCGGTGCATGCCGCCATCGACCGTATCGAAGCTGACATCGGCGCGATAGACGTTTTGATCAACAACGCCGGCATCCAGCGCCGTCACCCGTTCACCGAGTTTCCGGAGCAAGACTGGGACGACATCATTGCCGTCAACCAGAAGGCGGTCTTCATCGTGTCGCAGACCGTGGCGCGTTACATGGTGCCGCGCCGGCGCGGCAAGATAGTCAACATCGGCTCGATGCAAAGTGAGCTGGGCCGCGACACCATCACCCCTTATGCGGCGTCCAAAGGGGCGGTGAAAATGCTCACGCGCGGCATGTGCGTGGAGCTGGCGCGCTACAACATTCAGGTCAACGGCATTGCCCCCGGCTACTTCAAAACCGAGATGACGCAGGCGCTGGCCGACGATCCGGCCTTCACCGCCTGGCTGACCCAACGCACGCCCGCCGCGCGCTGGGGCGATCCGCAGGAGCTGATCGGCGCGGCGGTGTTCCTGGCTGCCGACGCCTCCGCCTTCGTCAACGGGCAACTGCTGTTTGTCGATGGCGGCATGTCGGCGGCGGTGTAATCTTTTTCCGTGGAGTCTTGCGATGAAAATTCAAACTCAGTCCTGTGTGGTCAACGGCAAGCGAGACGTGGCGGTGATCGCGCAAGAAGTGGATTATCGAGGGCAGGGAACGCTGGTGAAAATCAGCCGCGGCGGCATCTGCGGCTCGGATCTGCATTACTTCCAGGAAGGCAAGGTCGGCAATTTTCAGGTGCGTCAGCCGATGGTGCTGGGCCATGAGGTGATTGGTGAGGTGGTCGCCAGCGATTCGCCGCAGTTGCCGGCCGGGCAGAAGGTGGCGCTCAATCCCAGCAAACCCTGCGGGCAGTGCAAATACTGTCTGGAGCAGCAAAGCAATCAATGCGTCGAGATGCGCTTTTTCGGCAGCGCGATGTATTTTCCGCACGTCGACGGCGCTTTTACCCAATACAAAGTGGTGGATAGCGCGCAGTGTATTCCTTACGCCGCCGATCGCGACGACAGGGTGATGGTGTTCGCCGAACCGCTGGCGGTGGCTGTCCACGCGGCTAAGCAGCCCGGCGATGTGGCGGGGAAAAAGATCTTCGTGTCCGGCGTCGGCCCGATCGGCTGTCTGCTGGTGGCGGCGCTGAAAGCGCTGGGCGCCGCCGAGATTGTCTGCGCCGATCTCAGTCCGCGCTGCCTGGCGATCGCCAGCCAAATGGGGGCCAATCGGTGCCTGCATGCCGCGGACGACGATTTTAGCGACTATCAGCAGGACAAGGGCTATTTCGATGTCGCTTTCGAAGTGGCGGGACATCCGCTGTCGCTGCAGCGCTGTCTGGAGATCACCCGCGCCAAAGGCACCGTGGTGCAGGTAGGCATGGGCGGCGGTTTCCCTGATTTCCCGCTGATGTTGTTGATCGCCAAAGAGTTGAACCTGCTCGGATCGTTTCGCTTCGTGGCGGAATTCGCGCTGGCGGTGGCCTGGCTGGCCGGCGATGTGGTCGATCCGCTGCCGCTGTTGTCGGCGGAATTCGCCGGGGACCAACTGGCGCAGGCGCTGGAGTTTGCCGGCGACAAGCGCCAGGCCGCCAAGGTGCAATTGGTGTTTTAGGGTAAAAGTCCGATGGCAGCAGGCGACGATCCTTGTCTATAGTGTAGGAACGCTTAATTTTTCAACCACGGAGATCTCACTATGGCAAGACATTCGGATGCTGAGCAAACTACGCTGGATGACGATCTGAGAATGCTGACCGAGACGCTGGAAGAAGTGTTGCAATACACCGGCGATCGCGCGGATCAGGCCTACATTGACATCAAGTCGCACGCCGAGCAGGCGCTGAGTGAGGTCAAGGCGCGCTGGGCGAACACCGGCGAATCCTACTATGCGCGCGCCAAAGAAGCGGTGCACCGCACCGACGACTACGTGCGGGATAAACCCTGGCACAGCGTAGGCATCGGTGCCACCGTCGGGCTGGTGCTGGGGCTGCTGCTGGCCCGCAAATAAATCATGTCATCGGGGCGGCGCAGGCCGCCTCGTGCTTTTGTGCAGACTGTGTCGTTCATCCCGCCGTTTCCCGATCGCTTTCCCTTATCCCGCCTATACTTCCCGCTGGCCGCCGTTGGAGCGCCTTTATCTCCCTTGTTTTTGTATGGACGGATTGAGCCGGCGTCGCCGCAAGTGTAAAGTGTTTGTGTTTTAATTGTTTGTTTTTTGTTCTAAATCAAACAATTATCTGGTGTAAACACCCAGGGATATACGGCGTTCTTGCGCTGGCGCAAAAGCCGTGAAAATAACACCTCATATAATACAGAACGTAACTACAGGCGCGGCGTCCGTCGGCTGCGCCGGGGACGATCTCTGCTAACTGACTTGTGAGCGAACTATGTCGACAAGTGTTTTTAATCGCCGGTGGGCGGCTGTGCTGCTCGAGGCGCTGGCCCGCCATGGGGTGCGGCATGTTTGTATCGCTCCGGGATCGCGCTCCACGCCGCTGACGCTGGCCGCTGCGGCCAACCGATCGTTTATCTGCCATACCCATTTTGATGAGCGCGGGCTCGGCCATTTGGCGCTCGGGCTGGCGAAGGCGGCGCGTGAGCCGGTGGCGGTGATCGTTACGTCCGGCACCGCGGCGGCGAACCTTTATCCCGCGTTGATCGAAGCCGGCCTGACCGGTGAACGGCTGGTGTTTCTCACCGCCGATCGGCCGCCGGAACTGATCGACTGCGGCGCCAATCAGGCGATCCGTCAAAACGGCCTCTACAGCAGCCACCCGACGTTGGCGATCGATCTGCCGCGTCCTACGCCGGATATTCCGGCCGCGTGGCTGGCCTCCTGCGTCGACAGCGCGATGGCGCGCCTGCAGCATGGCGCTTTGCATATCAACTGCCCGTTCGCCGAACCGCTGTACGGCGGCGATGAGCGTCACTATGCCGATTGGTCCGCCGCGCTGGGCGACTGGTGGCAGAGCGATCGTCCGTGGCTGCAGGAAAGCGAGACGCGTGCGGCGCCATTGCCACAACCGGACTGGTTCTCCTGGCGGCAAAAGCGCGGCGTGGTGCTGGCCGGTCGCATGAGCGCACAAGAGGGCGCGCGGCTGGCCGACTGGGCCGAAACGCTGGGCTGGCCGCTGATCGGCGATGTGCTGTCGCAGACCGGGCAACCGCTGCCCTGCGCCGATTTGTGGCTCGCGCATCCGCAGGCGCAGCGCGTACTGCAAGATGCGCAGCTGGTGGTGCAGTTCGGCGGCAGCCTGACCGGCAAACGCCTGCTGCAATGGCAGGCGCAGTGTCAGCCGGAAGAATATTGGATTATCGACGAGCTGCCGGGGCGGCTCGATCCGGCCCAACACCGGGGGCGGCGCCTGCGCGCCGGCGTGGCGCAGTGGTTGGCACAGCATCCGGCGCAACCGCGCGCGCCGTGGGCCGCCGGGCTGGCGGCGCTGGCGGATAAAGCGCTGACGGCGGCGTCCACGCATCTGCACGATAACTTTGGCGAAGCGCAGCTGGCGCACCGCCTGCCGGAACTGCTGCCGGAGAACGGCCAGCTGTTTCTCGGCAACAGCCTGGTGGTGCGACTGATCGACGCGTTAACGACGCTGCCTGTCGCTTACCCGGTATTCAGCAACCGCGGCGCCAGCGGCATCGACGGTCTGATTTCCACCGCCGCCGGCGTACAGCGCGCCACCGCCAGGCCGACGTTGGCGGTGGTGGGCGACCTTTCCGCTCTGTATGACCTCAATGCGCTGGCGCTGCTGCGCCACTGTTCGGCGCCGACGGTGCTGATCGTCGTCAATAACAACGGCGGCCAAATTTTCTCGTTGTTGCCGACGCCGGAAGAGGAGCGCCAACGCTTTTACTGCATGCCGCAGAACGTCGAGTTCAGCCACGCGGCGGCGATGTTCCAGCTTGGTTACGCGCGGCCGGAAAACTGGCGCCAACTGCAACAGGCGGTTGAGCAAGGCTGGCGGCGCGGCGGCGCCACGCTGATAGAACTGCAGGTGTCGCCGAGCGCAGGGGCCGAGAGTCTGCAATTCCTGGTGCAACAGATGGCGGTGCAATGATGCTGGCGACGCGAATTTTGCAACAGGGCGAAGCGGGGCGTCCGTGGCTGGTATGGCTGCACGGCCTGCTGGGCAACAACAATGAATGGCGGGTGATCGCCGCGCGTTGCCCGGAATGGCCGTCGCTGGCCATCGATCTGCCCGGCCACGGCGATTCCGTGGCGGTGAGCTGCCGCGGCTTTGACGACATCAGCACGCAAATCGCCGCGACCCTGCAACTGCGCAATATTGAACGTTATTGGCTGGTGGGCTACTCGCTCGGCGGGCGCATCGCCATGTATCACGCTTGCCACGGCCGCCACGACGGCCTGCAAGGCGTGATCGTCGAGGGCGGCAATCCGGGGCTTGAGGACGAACAACAGCGCCGCGATCGTTGCGAGCAGGATGCGCGATGGGCGGCGCGTTTTCGCAGTGAGCCGATTGCCGAAGTCCTGGCGGACTGGTATCAGCAACCGGTGTTCAAAGAGCTTAGCCATGTGCACCGCCAGGCGCTGATCGCCGCGCGCTCGGTCAACAGCGGCCCGGCGATTGCCGACATGCTCGAAGCCACATCGCTCGGGCGGCAGCCTTATCTGGCGCCGCAGCTGCGCCAACTGACCGTGCCGCTGCGGGTGCTGTACGGTGAGAACGACCCCAAATTTCAACGGCTGGCGCGCGACGCCGGGTTGCCGTTGCGCATCGTGCCGCAGGCCGGCCACAACGCGCATCTGGCCAATCCGCAGGATTTCGTCGCCGAGCTGCAGACCTTTCTCGTTAACCCTGGTTAAAGGAACCGAACATGCTTTATCCGAATGAAGAACAGCTGTATGCCGCCATCGCCTGGCAGGATTGCACCGGCGATTTCGAAGACATTCTGTATCACAAGTCCGCCGACGGCATCGCCAAAATCACCATCAACCGGCCGCAGGTGCGCAACGCGTTTCGCCCGCAAACGGTCAAAGAGATGATCGACGCGCTGGCCAACGCCCGTTATGACGACGGCATCGGCGTCATTATTCTCACCGGCGCCGGCGATAAGGCCTTCTGCTCCGGCGGCGATCAGAAAGTGCGCGGCGACTACGGCGGCTATCGCGACGACAGCGGCGTACATCACCTCAACGTGCTGGACTTCCAGCGCCAGATCCGCACCTGCCCGAAACCGGTGGTGGCGATGGTGGCCGGCTATTCGATCGGCGGCGGCCACGTGCTGCACATGATGTGCGATCTGACCATCGCGGCGGATAACGCCATCTTCGGCCAGACCGGCCCGAAAGTGGGCTCGTTCGACGGCGGCTGGGGCGCGTCTTACATGGCGCGCATCGTCGGCCAGAAGAAGGCGCGCGAAATCTGGTTCCTGTGCCGCCAGTACGACGCCGCCGCCGCGCTGGACATGGGCCTGGTCAATACCGTGGTGCCGCTGGCCGATCTGGAAAAAGAGACGGTGCGCTGGTGCCGCGAAATGCTGCAGAACAGCCCGATGGCGCTGCGCTGCCTGAAGGCGGCGCTGAATGCCGACTGCGACGGCCAGGCCGGTTTGCAGGAGCTGGCGGGCAACGCCACCATGTTGTTCTACATGACCGACGAAGGGCAGGAAGGGCGCAATGCCTTCAACGAGAAGCGCCAGCCGGATTTCAGCAAATTCAAGCGTAACCCGTAATGAGCGGGGCAAACCGCAGCGCGGCGCTATACCGTTACAGCCTGCCGATGGAGGCGGGCGTGGTGCTGCGCAATCAGCGGTTGAAAACGCGTGACGGATGGGTGGTGCAGCTGTGTCAGGGCGAGCGTGAGGGGTGGGGCGAGATCGCGCCGCTGCCGGAGTTCAGCCGGGAAACGCTGGAACAGGCCGAACGGGCCGCATTGGACTGGCTGCAGGCGTGGCTGGCGGGCAACGAACCGGATGACAGCGAGCTGCCCTCGGTGGCCTTTGGGCTCAGCTGTGCGCAGGCCGAGCTGGAGCAGCGTTTGCCGACGCAGGCGGATTTCCGCAAGGCGCCGCTGTGTACCGGCGATCCGGACGAGCTGTTCGAGACATTGAGCGCTTTGCCGGGCGAGAAAATCGCCAAGGTGAAAGTAGGGCTGTATGAGGCGGTGCGCGACGGCATGATCGTCAACGTGCTGCTGGAGGCGCTGCCGGATCTGCGGCTGCGGCTGGATGCCAACCGCAGTTGGACCCGCGCCAAGGCCGACGGCTTCGCCAAATACGTCAACCCGGCGTGGCGCGATCGCATCGCCTTTTTGGAGGAGCCCTGCAAGACCCGTGATGAATCGCGCGATTTCGCCCGGGCGACCGGCATTGCCATCGCCTGGGATGAGAGCGTGCGCGAGGCGGATTTTGTGGTGCAGGCCGAGCCGGGCGTGGCGGCCATCGTGATCAAACCGACGCTGGTCGGCAGCCTGGCGCGTTGCCAGACGCTGGTGGCGCAGGCGCACGCGGCGGGCCTGACGGCGGTGATCAGTTCCAGCCTCGAATCCAGCCTGGGGTTGAGCCAACTGGCGCGCATCGCCCATTGGCTGACGCCGGATACCGTGCCGGGTCTGGACACGCTGGGATTGATGATGGCGCAGGTGCTGCGCCCGTGGCCGGGCAGCGCGTTGCCGCTGCTGGATGTTTCGGCGCTGGAGTGTCTATGGCGCGGTTAAGCGATTGGCCGTGGCGGCACTGGGCGCGCCTTCAGCCGCAGGCGACGGCGCTGTTGCTCGGCGAACGGCCGCTGAGCTGGCTGGCGTTGCAAAGCCAGGTGGATGAACTGGCGGCGGATTTTCAGCACCAGGGCGTAGAACCGGGCTGCGGCGTGGCGCTGTGCGGTAAAAACAGCTATCCGCTGCTGCTGGCCTATCTGGCGCTGCTGCAGTGCGGCGCGCGTCTGTTGCCGCTCAATCCCGCCTTGCCGACGCCGCTGCTGGCGCAGCTGTTGCCGGAGTTGGATATGACCTTTGTCTTCGGCCCGGATCCGTTGCCGGCGCTGCCGGAAGAGGTGATTCGATTGACCCCGCCCTCGACCGAGCCGCGTTGGCCGAACCTGCCGATGTGGGAGGCGCAGCGTCTGGCGACGCTGACGTTGACTTCCGGTTCCAGCGGCATGCCGAAGGCGGCGGCGCACAGCTACGCCAATCATCTGGCCAGCGCCGCCGGGGTGTTGCAGCTGATGGATTTTCAACGCGAGGATTGCTGGCTGTTGTCACTGCCGCTGTTTCACGTCTCCGGCCAGGGCATCGTCTGGCGCTGGTTGGCGGCGGGCGCGCGGCTGGCGGTGCGCGAGACGCACCCGCTGGCGGAGGCATTGGCAGGATGCACGCATGCTTCGCTGGTGCCGACGCAGCTCTGGCGGCTGTTGGCGCAACCGCTGACGGGCATGACGTTGAAAGCGGTGCTGCTCGGCGGCGCGATGATCCCGGTGGAGCTGACCGAACGGGCGGAGGCGGCGGGGATCCGCTGCTGGTGCGGCTACGGGCTGACCGAACTGGCCTCCACGGTGTGCGCCAAGCGCGCCGATGCGCGGCCGGGCGTCGGCCTGCCGCTCGACGGCCGCGAAGTAAAACTGGTGGACGAAGAGGTCTGGATCCGCGCCGACAGCCTGGCGCTCGGCTACTGGCGCCATGGGCATCTGCAGCCGTTGGCCGATGAGCAGGGCTGGTTCGCGACTCGCGATCGCGGCGTGATGGCTGAGGGGGAACTGCGCATTCTCGGCCGGCTGGACAACCTGTTTTTCAGCGGCGGCGAAGGGGTGCAGCCCGAGGATATCGAACGCGTGCTGGCGGCGCACCCGCAGATCACGCAGGCGTTTGTGGTACCGATGGCGGACGCTGAGTTCGGCCAGCGGCCGGTGGCGGTGATCGACGGCGATCCGGCGCTGTCGTTGGGGGCGCTGCTCGCCTGGTCGCAGAACCAGCTGGCCAATTTCCAACGCCCGGTGGCGTTGCTCCCGTTACCCGAGGAACTGAAAAACGGCGGCATCAAGATTTCGCGCCGCCAGTTGCAGCAGTGGGTGGCGCAGCGTCTCTCCCAGGCATAAAAAAGCCGCCCGAAAGGGCGGCTGAGTGGATGGCTGCAGGGGGTTATTTCAGCCCCAACGCCTTGGCGACACCGGCACCGTAGTCCGGGTGCACCTTGGTGAACAGCTCGACCTGACGGCGCTGGATCTGTTCCGGCACCTGCGACAGTTCGCCGGCGATGCGGGTGAACATGCGCTGGTGCTCTTCGGCGCTCAGCAGGTTGAACAGCGCGCGCGGCTGGCTGTAGTAATCGTCGTCTTCACGATGGTTCCAGTGGTCGGCCGCGCCCTCAATGCTCAGCGGTGGTTCGCTGAAGTCCGGCTGCTCCTGGAACAGGCCGAAGCTGTTTGGTTCGTAGGTGGCGCCATTGCCGCTGTTGCCGTCCACGCGCATCGCGCCGTCGCGATGGTAGTTGTGGAACGGGCATTTGGCGCCGTTCACCGGGATCTGGTGGTGGTTGACGCCCAGACGGTAGCGGTGCGCATCGCCATAGGAGAACAGACGGCCCTGCAGCATTTTATCCGGCGAGAAACTGATGCCCGGCACCACGTTGGCGGGGTTCATCGCCACCTGCTCGACCTCGGAGAAGTAGTTGTCGGGATTGCGGTTCAGCTCGAAATAACCGACGTCGATCAGCGGGTAGTCGCCGTGCGGCCACACCTTGGTCAGATCGAATGGGTTATACGGCGTCTGCGAGGCCTCGTGTTCCGGCATGATCTGAATTTGCAGCTTCCAGCGCGGGAAGTCGCCGCGTTTGATCGCCTCGAACAGATCGCGCTGTGAGCTTTCGCGATCCTTGGCGATGATCGCTTCTGCCTCTTCATCCATCAGGTTTTCAATGCCTTGTTCGCAGCGGAAGTGGAATTTCACCCAGAAACGTTCGTTGGCGGCATTGATAAAGCTGAAGGTGTGGCTGCCGAAGCCGTGCATGTGGCGGTAGGACTTCGGAATACCGCGATCGCTGAAGTCGATGGTCAGCTGGTGCAGCGATTCCGGCAGGTGAGAGAAGAAGTCCCACTTGTAGACCGGGTTGCGCAGATTGGTATGCGGATCGCGTTTCACCACGTGGTTGAGATCGGGGAATTTCAGCGGATCGCGCAGATAGAACACCGGCGTATCGTTACCCACCAGATCCCAGTTACCTTCTTCGGTATAGAACTTCATGGCGAAGCCGCGAATGTCGCGTTCGGCGTCGGCGGCGCCGCGTTCACCGGCGACGGTGGAGAAGCGGATAAACATGTCGGTCTGCTTACCGATTTCGGAGAAGATCTTGGCGCGGGTGTAGCGGGTGATGTCGTGGGTGACGGTAAAGGTGCCGTAGGCGCCGGATCCCTTGGCGTGCATGCGGCGCTCGGGGATGACCTCACGGTCGAAGTGGGCCAGTTTTTCCAGGAACCACACGTCCTGCAACAGCATCGGGCCGCGTTTGCCCGCGGTGATCACGTTATTGTTATCGACAACCGGGGCGCCGGCTGCGGTGGTCAGTCCTTTCTTGCTCATCACTTGCTCCTTATCGTAGTGCAGTTAAGTAAAGACTCGGGCGGTTTAAGCGTTCATCAGCATAGTCCTTTGGCGGGGCTTCTTCCCCTGACCTTGGTCAAAGCCACTACTAGTTGTAGCCCTATTGCCGAGCGACGGCAAATAGGTCTCGGTTATCGTTGGCATCGCCTTGACGAATATGGATTGTTGTTTGCAAATATTTACATTTATTTGATTATTGAAGAATTTTTTCGCTTTTACCCCTTAAATACGCATTGAGCTTTGGTATAGACTCGTGACGTTATTATTATGCGTTGATTCGATCATTCGGTACGGATGACAAACCAGAGGGAAAGATGATGAAAAAGACTTGGGTCGCGTGCGCGGCAGGATTGCTGTTGGTGACCGGCGCGGCGAACGCCATCAGCGTGTCGGGCGAAGCCGGGCAGCACTACACCAATCTGGGCGTTGGCATGAGCACCGGCTCTTCAGGTCTGGGCCTGACCGGCAACTGGGCGCGCAGCGACCATGACGGCAACGTCGGCAGCGTGGGGTTGAACTTCGGCGTGCCGCTGGGGCCGTTGACGGCGACCGTGGGCGCCAAGGCGCTGTACCTCAGCCCGAAAGACGGGAAGAGCGGCGGGGCGGTGGCGCTGGGCGGCGGCCTGGAGTGGGAGATTAACCGTTACTTCAGCCTGCACGGCGAAGGTTACTTTGCCCCTGAGTCTTTCACCAGCGGCGTGAAGGCCTATAACGAAGCCAGCGGCGGCCTGCGCTGGAAGTTCCGTCCGCTGAGCGTGGACGTGGGCTACCGTTACATGCAGATGGAAGGCAAAGACGGGCGTCGCGACAACACCCTGGCCGATGGCCCTTATGTCGGCGTAGGGCTGAGCTTCTGACGCTCAGCAAAAAGGGGCCATTGCGGCCCCTTTCTCTTTATCATTTCTTGTCTTTCGTCGCTTACCCGACCGCCGGCAGCATGCCGCTGGCGATGCCCAGTTGGATGGCGATCACCGTTACCCCGCAGACAAACACCAACGCCAGCGCAGGGGTGCCGCCCCAGACGCGATACTGCGCCTGATGTTTTTGACGCGTCTTCCACACCAGCAGCGAAGGCAGCAGCAGCGCCAACACCGACAAGGCGATGGCGGCGAATCCCAGCGCCAGCACGAAACCGCGCGGATAGAACAGCGCGAAGGCCAGCGGCGGCAGGAAGGTGATGGCGCCGGTTTGCAGGCGGCCACGCACGTTATCTTGCCGCTTGAACAGGTCGGCCAGGAAATCGAACAGCCCGAGCGCCACGCCGAGGAACGAGGTTGCCAGCGCCAGATCGGCGAACAGATGCACCGCCAGTTCAACGTGCGGCGAAGCCACCGCGTCGCGCACCGCCTGCAACAGGCCGTTCAGCCCGGCCTGCTGCGCCAGAATGCCGACGAAGGTGTCGGAGCTGATGCTGCCCAGCGTCGCCAGTTGCCAGAAGATATAGGCCATCAGCGGGATGGCGCTGCCGATGATAAACACCCACCGCAGTTTGCGAATGTTGCCACCCATGTAGTTGACGATGCTCGGCACGCTGCCGTGGAAACCGAAAGAGGTGAAGATCACCGGAATGGCCGACAGCGCCAGGCCTTGCTCCAGCGGCAACGTCATCAGGTTGGTTTGGTGGATATTCGGCAACATCAGGCCGAGCATCACCACCAGAAACACCACTTTGGCGCTGAACAGGATGCGGTTGAACAAGTCGACCGAGTGGGTGCCGATGCACACCACGCCACCGGCCACCAGGGTGAACAGCAGGACGCCGAGCGACACCGGGAAGTCCTGTGACGTCCATTGGCTGATGCTGGTGGCAAGCAGTTCGCCGGCGCCGCTAATGTAGGCGGCGGTGAGGGCGTACATCAGGAACATCATGCTGAAGCTGGTCAGCCACTGGCCGCCGCCGCCGAGATAACGTTTGGCGAGGGTACCCAGGCCGGTATCCGCCTGCTCATGCTGGTAAACCTCTACCAGCAGCAGCGCGGTGTAACACATCAACAGCCACAGCCCGACCAGTAAGGCCAGCGTGACGCCGAAGCCGACGCCGGCCGCCGCCAGCGGCATCGCCAGCATCCCGGCGCCAATGGTGGTGCCCGCCACGATAAAAACACTGCCAAGAGTGCGATTCTTCACGTTTTTTCTCTACCAGCCGAAAGATTTTGAAAATTATAGGTAACGATTTATGAGGATGGCAGGATAGTGGAAGCCCTAATTTGTGTCAAACCGGCGTTACGCATGGTGTATATAAATATTTACATCGTGGCGGCCGGCATGGCACATGAGAAACGAACCCATGGCTGAAATTATCCGCAGGCGGCTAGTGAAAAGTTATTTACGGGCTTCTATAGTGGAATGACCAAAAAATGTGGGAGAGATCAATGTTAAGGGTGGAGATGCTCAGCACCGGCGATGAGGTGCTGCACGGGCAAATTATTGATACCAACGCCGCCTGGCTGGCGGACTACCTGTTCCAGCAGGGGGTGCCGATGAGCGGGCGTGAAACGGTCGGGGACAGCCTCTCTGCGTTGATCGAGATCCTGCAGGAACGCAGCCACATCGCCGATGTGTTGATCGTCAACGGCGGCCTGGGGCCGACCAGCGACGATCTCAGCGCGCTGGCCGCCGCGAAAGCCAGCGGCGTAGAGCTGGTCGAACGGGCTGACTGGTTGGCGCGCATGGAAGCCTATTTCGCCGAGCGCGGGCGGCCGATGGCCCCTTCCAATCGCAAGCAGGCGCAGATCCCGGCCAACGCGGAAATGCTGGATAATCCGGTAGGCACCGCCTGCGGGTTCGCGCTGCAGCTGAACCAATGCCTGATGTTCTTCACCCCCGGCGTGCCGTCGGAATTCAAAGTGATGGTTGAACAGCAGATCGTACCGCGTCTGCGCCAGCGCTTCACCTTGCCGGCGCCGCCGCTGTGCCTGCGCCTGACCACCTTCGGCACCTCCGAGAGCGATCTGGCCGCCGAGCTGGACGGCATGCCGCTGCCGCCGGATGTGGTGTTGGGTTACCGTTCCTCCAGTCCGATCATCGAACTGAAGCTGACCGGGCCGGAAAGCCGGCGTGCGGAAATGGAGCTGGCCTGGCGACGCGTGCGCGAAGTGGCGGGGGACAACTGCATCTTTGAAGGCACCGACGGGTTGCCGGCGACGCTGACGCAGCGTCTGAATCAGCAGGGGCTGAAGCTGGCGTTGAGCGAGCAGTTCAGCGGCGGTTTGATCAATCTGCAGCTGCAGAGCGAAGGGGCGCCGCTGGCGGGGGGCGAGCTGCTGCCGGCGCACTGCATCGAAACGCTGGAAACGACGCTGGCGCGCGCCCGCTCGCTGGCAGAATTGACCGGTGCGCCGTTGGCGTTGGCGGTCAGCGCCATGCGCGATGAGCAGGTGAGCATTGCGCTGCACACGCCGCGCGGCGGCATTGGCCAGACCGTGCGTTATCGCGCGTCGCGCCACGGCCTGCGGCTGCGTCAGGAGTCGGTGGCGATGCTGGCGTTGGATATGCTGCGCCGCTGGCTGAATGGGGGCCAGGCGTGCGGTAAAAACGCCTGGCTGGAGGTGGTGGACATTATCGAGTGACGGGTATTGGCGTTGCTGAGTCTCCCGTCTTGTCGGCTTCATCGCGCTGCATCAGCCGTTCGGACGCCAGGCGTGAAAGACGTATTGCCGCGGCGCCTCGCGTTTGCAGCTCTCTACCGTAGTTCCTGAGCGCCTGCGCGGCGCTGTCTGAGTGCGTCAGATGCGCCGCCAGGCTGGCGGCGTCTGCCAGCGCGGTGTTGGCGCCGAGCCCACCCGCCGGGCTCATGGCGTGCACGGCGTCGCCGAGAAAGGCGATGCGTTCGCTGTGCCATTCTGGCATCGCCGCCGTAACGTGCACCGTCCGCACGCTGAGCGACAGGGGATCCGCCAGCGCTAACGCCGTTTGCAAGGCGGGCGCCCATCCCTGCGAGATATGCCGTACGCGCGCCTGCAGCGCAGCGGTTCCCTCAGTTCGCACCGGCCCGCCGAGACGCTCAGCCGATCCGATACAGGCCCAATAGAGATAGTCGTCGACCGGTGAGAGGCGGCAATCGGGCGCGCAGTCGGCCGCCAGCTGCGCCATGGGGGCCTGAAAGCGCATCGGTTCAACCACCAGCGACACGCCGTCGGCGAAGATCACCGATACGCCGTTCAGCAGCTCGGGGGCCAATTGGGCCCCGGTCGCCGCATCGAGCGGTGTTTTACCGTAAAGGGTGACCGCGCCGCTGTCTTTGGGCCCTGCCTCAGGCAGGCAGCGCCGCTGTACCAGCGAGTTGACGCCGTCGGCGGCGATCAGCACATCGACCCGCACTTGCTCGCCGTTGGCGAACTGCAGTTCCACGCCCTGCGGCGTTTGTGCAAATTCACGCAAGGTATGGCCGAAGCGCACCTGGTCTTGCAGACCGGCAAGCAGGATCTCGCGCAGCGTTTGGCGATGAATGCCGAGATCGCCGCTCGGTTCTTGCGTTTGTCGCTGGCTGGAGGGCAACCAGTGCTCGGGACGCCGGCCGGTGAGCGGGGCAAGCTGCGGATCCCATAGATTGCTCTCGCCGCTGTTTTGCGCGCTGCCGGCGCAGAGCAACCGGTAGTGTGCCGGCGGCAGGCAGGCGGCCAGCGCCTGCTGGCCCGACGGATCGATGCGCAGCCGGTAGCCCTGATCGCGCGCCTGCGGTGTGGCGTCGCGTTCAAATACCGTGGCGTGGATGCCGAAACGGCGCAGTCCCTGAGCCAGACACAGGCCGCCGGGCCCGGCGCCGATAATGCCAATGCTGAGTGTTGTCATCATGTTCCCTTGTGAAACAGTGGCCACAGACGGTAGCGGCCGGAAGCATTTCATTATGTCGGCGCAGGAAAAGGTTGGTATAACGGTATCTGGACTTAAAATAGTGATTAGTGGCCAATATGGATGCAAACCTTCATGCCCTCGACGCTGACTGCAGCGAATGGTCCGCGGGCCCCTGGCTTATCGCTCTTGGCGGCCGCGACGCGGCAGGCCGGGAGTATCGGTTGGGCACGCGAGAATACGACTGGCATCAGCATGTGCGCGGGCAGTTGCTGTGCGTCGAAAGCGGCTTGCTGCATGTACGCACGGCGCAGGGCGATTGGGTGCTGCCGCCTCAGCGGGCGGGTTGGATCCCGCCGGCGACGGAGCACCGGGTGCAGGTCTGCGGCGCGCTGAGCGGCTGGAGTTTGCTGCTGGCGCCGGAGGCCTGCCACGATCTGTCGAATACACCTTGCGTTATCGGCATCAGCGCCGTGCTGCAGGCGCTGGCTCAGCGTGCGGAAGGCTGGGATAAACGCTGCGCGCTTACCCTGGAGCAGGATCGTATGGCGCAGGTGATGCGGGATGAGATACGTCAGGCGCCGACGGAGCCGCTGTATTTGCCGATGTCGTCCCATCCGCGCCTGGCCGGCGTTCTGCAGGCCTTGCTGGCGCAACCGGGGAGCGAACGTTCACTGGAGGCGTGGGCTGAATGGGGGGCGATGTCGCCGCGTACCTTGCGGCGGCTGATGATCGGCGAGACGGGGTTGAGTTTTGCCCAGTGGCGTCAGCAGGCCCGGTTGTCATATGCATTGGCGAAGCTGGCCGAAGGCGAAACGGTGCTGCAGATTGCGGAGGCGCTGGGGTATGCCTCGCCGAGCAATTTTATCGCCATGTTTCGTAAAGCCTTCGGCGATTCCCCGGCGCGTTATTTTGCCACATCGGCGGGAAAGGGGCGCTAAGCGAAATACTTTGAGGATAGTTATATATCCCTGATTAATCATAATCTTATAGGGGATATTCGCGGTGAGGGAATGCTGTTACTCTCTTGACGGGTGCTTGAGACTGTTCGTCTTGGGCATTGTGTGACAAGGCGGATAGATGAAAGCCCCAAACTGACTCTCAATCAGAATGGGGCTGCCCTAACGCCTAGACACCGTTATGGTAGCCCCTTCACAGCAAGGAGGCAAGCATGCGCTTAAGGCATGTGTTTCACTCGCTAACCGTTGTATGTATTACGGTTTTGTTATTTATCTGGATGATAAGAGACTCGCTGTGCGAGCTGAAAATCTACCAGGAAAATATCACTATCCTGATCAGGTTGGCGTGTGAGGTGAAGCGGTAATCCTAGGGCGGGGGCAACCCCGCCTTCTGGTCTCCAGGCGCGGTTTCCGGCACCCGACTTTACATTTCCAGCTCGATATCCGTCAGCGGCATGCAGCAGCAGGGCAGGATTTCGCCGGCGTTGATAAACGCCAGCGGCTGTTGGCGGTAGGCCACTTCGCCTTTCACCAGCTTCAGGCGGCAGGCGCCGCAATAGCCGGAGCGGCATTGGTACTCCACCTGCACGTCGTGCAGTTCCAGCACGTCGAGCAGGCAGTTTTCACTGTTAGGGCAAGAGAGCTGCGTGCCGGCGGCGCGCAGCGTTACGGTTGGCGTCGCCATCGCTTACAGTTCGAAGTCGCTCAGGTCGTCGGCGTTGATCTCCGAGTCGATCTGGCCAACCAGGTAGGAGCTCACTTCCACTTCCTGCGGCGCTACCTGCACGTTGTCGGACACCAACCAGGCGTTGATCCACGGGATCGGGTTGGAGCGGGTTTCGAACGGCAGACCGAGGCCGACCGCCTGCATGCGGATATTGGTGATGTATTCCACATACTGGCACAGGATGTCTTTATTCAGGCCAATCATCGAGCCGTCGCGGAACAGGTATTCCGCCCACTCTTTCTCCTGCTGAGCGGCCAGCACGAACAGATCGTAGCACTCTTGCTGGCACTCCTCGGCGATCTCCGCCATTTCAGGATCGTCCGCACCTGAACGCATCAGGTTCAGCATGTGCTGGGTGCCGGTCAGGTGCAGCGCTTCGTCGCGGGCGATCAGCTTGATGATCTTGGCGTTGCCTTCCATCAATTCGCGCTCAGCGAACGCGAAGGAGCAGGCAAAGCTGACGTAGAAACGGATCGCTTCCAGCGCGTTCACGCTCATCAGGCACAGGTACAGCTGCTTCTTCAGCGCACGCAGATTGACGGTGACGGTTTTACCGTTCACCTGGTGGGTGCCTTCACCCAACAGGTGATAGTAGCTGGTCATCTCGATCAGATCGTCGTAATAGCCTGAAATGTCTTTCGCGCGCTTCTTGATCTCTTCGTTGGTGACGATGTCGTCGAACACCAGCGCCGGATCGTTGACGATGTTGCGGATGATGTGGGTGTAGGAACGGGAGTGGATGGTCTCGGAGAACGACCAGGTTTCCACCCAGGTTTCCAGTTCAGGGATCGAGATCAGCGGCAGCAGGGCGACGTTCGGGCTGCGGCCCTGAATGGAGTCCAGCAGGGTCTGATACTTCAGGTTGCTGATGAAGATGTGCTTCTCGTGCTCCGGCAGCGCCTGATAATCGATGCGATCGCGAGAGACGTCAACCTCTTCCGGGCGCCAGAAGAAGGAGAGCTGTTTTTCGATCAGTTTTTCGAAGATTTCATGCTTTTGCTGGTCGAAACGCGCAACGTTTACCGATTGGCCGAAGAACATCGGCTCTTGCAGCTGGTCGTTTTTGGTCTGAGAAAAAGTGGTGTAAGCCATAAGCCTGAATCCATCGTAACGTGGCTAAATGAAGGGGCCGGAAAATTCCGGCCCGCTAGGTCAAACTTTAGATCTTGCAGGCGCCGCTTTCGCAGTCGTCATCGCCGGCCTTGGCAGGCTGCAAATCTTCCTGGGCGTCTTCCGCGCCGTCGCGGGTGTTTTGGTAGTACAGCGTTTTCACGCCGAACTTGTAGGTGGTGAGCAGGTCTTTCAACAGCTGCTTCATCGGCACCTTGCCGCCCGGGAAGCGGGTCGGATCGTAGTTGGTGTTGGCCGAAATCGACTGGTCGATGAATTTCTGCATCAGCCCCACCAGCTGCAGATAGCCGTCGTTGCTCGGCATTTCCCACAGCAGCTCGTAGTTGTCTTTCAGACGCTCATACTCCGGCACTACCTGGCGCAGGATGCCGTCTTTCGACGCCTTGATGCTGATGTGGCCGCGCGGCGGCTCGATGCCGTTGGTGGCGTTGGAAATCTGCGAAGAGGTTTCCGACGGCATCAGGGCGGACAGCGTCGAGTTGCGCAGACCGGTTTCCTGGATCTCTTTACGCAGGGTTTCCCAGTCGTAGTGCAGCGGTTCGTTGCAGATCGCATCCAGGTCTTTCTTGTAGGTGTCGATCGGCAGGATACCCTGCGAATAGGTGGTTTCTTTGAACCACGGGCAAGCGCCTTGTTCCTGAGCCAGGCGGTTGGAGGCTTTCAGCAGGTAGTACTGAATGGCTTCGAACGTTTTGTGGGTCAGGTTGTTGGCGCTGCCATCGGAGTAGCGCACGCCGTTCTTCGCCAGGTAATAGGCGAAGTTGATCACGCCAATACCCAGGGTGCGACGCCCCATCGCGCCACGGTGTGCGGCCTTGATCGGATAATCCTGATAATCCAGCAGGGCGTCGAGTGAACGCACCGCCAGGGTAGCCAGTTCTTCCAGATCGTCCAGGCTGTCGATCGCGCCCAGGTTGAAGGCGGACAGGGTGCACAGTGCAATTTCGCCGTTCTCGTCGTTGACGTCTTCCAGCGGCTTGGTCGGCAGGGCGATTTCCAGGCACAGGTTGGACTGACGCACCGGCGCGATCTGCGGATCGAACGGGCTGTGGGTGTTGCAGTGGTCGACGTTCTGGATGTAGATGCGGCCGGTAGAGGCGCGCTCTTGCATCATTAGCGAGAACAGCTCAACCGCTTTCACGCGCTTCTGGCGAATGCTGTCGTCTTTTTCGTACTGGGTGTACAGACGCTCGAATTCGTCCTGATCGGCGAAGAATGCGTCATACAGCCCCGGCACGTCGGACGGGCTGAACAGGGTGATGTCTTCGCCCTTGATCAGACGCTGGTACATCAGACGGTTCAGCTGCACGCCGTAGTCCATGTGACGCACGCGGTTGCCTTCAACGCCGCGGTTGTTTTTCAGCACCAGCAGGCTTTCCACTTCCAGGTGCCACATCGGGTAGAACAGCGTTGCCGCGCCACCGCGCACGCCGCCCTGCGAGCAGGATTTGACGGCGGTCTGGAAGTGTTTGTAGAACGGGATGCAGCCGGTATGGAAAGCTTCCCCGCCACGGATCGGGCTGCCCAGCGCGCGGATGCGGCCGGCGTTGATGCCGATGCCGGCGCGTTGCGAAACGTATTTCACAATGGCGCTGGAGGTGGCGTTGATGGAGTCCAGGCTGTCGCCGCACTCGATCAGCACGCAGGAGCTGAACTGGCGGGTTGGGGTGCGCACGCCGGACATGATCGGCGTAGGCAGCGAAATCTTGAAGGTGGAAATCGCGTCGTAGAAACGTTTGACGTAGTCCAGACGAGTTTCACGCGGGTAGTTGGAGAACAGGCACGCGGACACCAGCATGTACAGGAACTGGGCGCTTTCGTAGATCTCGCCGCTGACGCGGTTCTGCACCAGATACTTGCCTTCCAGCTGCTTGACGGCGGCATAAGAGAAGTTCATGTCGCGCCAGTGATCGATAAAGGAGTCCATCTGCTCGAACTCTTCAGCGCTGTAGTCTTCCAGCAGATGTTTATCGTATTTGCCCATCTCGACCATGCGCGTCACGTGAGCGTGCAGCTTCGGCGGCTCGAATTGGCCGTAAGCCTTTTTACGCAAGTGGAAGATCGCCAGGCGAGCGGCCAGGTACTGATAGTCCGGCGCATCGCGGGAGATCAGATCGGCAGCGGCTTTGATGATGGTTTCGTGAATGTCGGCGGTTTTGATGCCGTCATAAAACTGAATGTGGGAACGCAACTCTACTTGAGAAACCGAGACGTTGTGCAATCCTTCTGCGGCCCAATCGATGACCCGGTGGATTTTGTCGAGGTTGATGCGCTCTTTACGGCCATCGCGTTTAGTTACAAGCAGACTTTGGTTCATGTGGTGTTTTACCTGTCCGTATGGTGCCCCTAAGCAGAAGTGTAGTCGCTCTGCTCAGTATGTAAACACTATATATAGGGGTTGTATGTCGGTGAGGTAACAAGATAGTGAGAAAAAACGGCGTTTGCAAGTGAACAAAACCGGCCTAATTTGTGGATAACTTGGGGGTGAAATGTAACTTGCCGTTCGCAGTGCGCGCCGTGACTGGCGCGACAAGCTTGTCAATAAGCGAGATCAGATTTTCCTTAAAAACTGAAAAAACCGATCGTTTGGCGCTTTATTAAACGTTAGAAAAAAACGGCATATTGATCTGATTTAATATTCTAAAAAACTGTTTACAACCGCTATTTTGATCGAAGTCGCGAAAATTAGGTATTTTTCAGAATACGTCAATGGCGCCGCCCCCCGGTAATGCAGGGCCGGCGCGGTTTACCGCGTTTAACCTTCGTGCTGGGTGTGCACCATGTAGTTTACGTCAACGTTGCGCCCAAGCTTGAAATGATCGGTGATCGGGTTGTAATGCAGGCCGATCATGTGCTTTTCGCGCAGCGGCGTGCCGTCGACCCAGCCGATCAGTTCGGAAGGGCGAATAAACTTCTTATGATCGTGGGTGCCCTGCGGCACCATCTTCAGCACGTACTCCGCGCCGATCACCGCCATCAGCCAGGCTTTGGTGTTGCGGTTGATGGTGGAGAAGAACACGTGGCCGCCCGGTTTCACCAGTTGGGCGCAGGCGCGCACCACCGAGGCCGGATCGGGCACGTGCTCCAGCATCTCCATGCAGGTGACCACGTCGTAGCGCTGCGGATTGGCCTGAGCGTGGCTTTCCACCGTCTCCTGCACATAGGTGACGTCCATACCGCTTTCCAGCGCGTGCAGCCGGGCGACCTGCAGCGGCTCTGCGCCCATGTCCAGCCCGGTTACCTTGGCGCCTTCGCGCGCCATGCTCTCCGCCAGAATGCCGCCGCCGCAGCCCACGTCGAGCACCTGCTTGTCAAAAATGCCGCCGGCGCGCTGCATGATGTAGTTCAGGCGCAGCGGGTTGATGCGGTGCAGCGGTTTGAACTCGCCTTCCAGATCCCACCAGCGGGAGGCGACGGCCTCGAACTTGGCGATTTCCTGGTGGTCAACGTTTTGCACTCGGCTGGATGATTCTGCGTTCATGGGCTTGTCTGGCTCCTTGTTCTCGTTGCGCGGATTATACATGTTCCAGCGCGGCATCGTCTGTGCCGATGCGTTTTTAGCGCACTTATCTGCACAATTTCCGTGAAACAGCGGCGGTTATTTTCCCGTAAAGCGTGCTTTGTGATATAGTTTTACACCTTTGCCACTATGGCAGCGGGCAGATGAATCATTAGTAGAGGGATAGCAGCTCCATGAGCGACCTTGCCAGAGAAATCACACCGGTAAACATCGAAGACGAGTTGAAAAACTCGTATCTGGACTATGCGATGTCCGTTATTGTCGGACGTGCGCTGCCAGATGTTCGTGATGGACTGAAGCCGGTTCACCGCCGCGTTCTGTACGCGATGAGCGTATTGGGTAACGACTGGAATAAACCATACAAGAAATCGGCCCGTGTCGTCGGGGACGTGATCGGTAAATATCACCCGCACGGTGACAGCGCGGTTTACGACACTATCGTGCGTATGGCTCAGCCGTTTTCACTGCGCTACATGCTGGTGGACGGCCAGGGTAACTTCGGTTCCGTCGACGGCGACTCCGCGGCGGCGATGCGTTATACCGAAGTGCGCATGTCCAAGATTGCTCACGAACTGTTGGCGGATCTGGAAAAAGAAACCGTCGACTTCGTGCCTAACTATGATGGCACCGAGCAGATCCCGGCCGTCATGCCGACCAAGATCCCGAACCTGCTGGTCAACGGCTCGTCGGGCATCGCCGTGGGCATGGCCACCAATATTCCGCCGCACAACCTGGCGGAAGTCGTCAACGGCTGCCTGGCCTATATCGACGATGAAAACATCAGCATCGAAGGGCTGATGGAACACATCCCGGGGCCGGACTTCCCGACGGCGGCGATCATCAACGGCCGCCGTGGCATTGAAGAGGCCTACCGCACCGGGCGCGGCAAAGTCTACCTGCGCGCGCGCGCGGAAGTGGAAGCCGACGCCAAGACCGGGCGCGAAACCATCATCGTTCACGAAATCCCGTATCAGGTGAACAAGGCGCGTCTGATCGAGAAGATCGCCGAGCTGGTGAAAGAAAAACGCGTGGAAGGCATCAGCGCGCTGCGCGACGAGTCCGATAAAGACGGCATGCGCATCGTGATCGAAGTCAAACGCGACGCGGTCGGCGAAGTGGTGCTGAACAACCTGTATGCGCTGACGCAACTGCAGGTCACCTTCGGCATCAACATGGTCGCGCTGCATCAGGGGCAGCCTAAACTGCTGAACCTGAAAGACATCCTCGAAGCCTTCGTGCGCCACCGCCGCGAAGTGGTCACCCGCCGCACCATCTTCGAACTGCGCAAGGCCCGTGACCGCGCCCATATCCTGGAAGCGCTGGCCATCGCGCTCGCCAACATCGATCCGATCATCGAGCTGATTCGCCGTGCGCCGACCCCGGCGGAAGCGAAAGTCGCGCTGGTGGCGCAGCCGTGGGATCTGGGCAACGTCAGCGCCATGCTGGAACGCGCCGGTGACGACGCCGCTCGCCCTGAGTGGCTGGAGCCGGAGTTCGGCATCCGCGACGGCAAATACTACCTGACCGAGCAGCAGGCTCAGGCGATTCTGGATCTGCGCCTGCAGAAACTGACCGGCCTGGAGCACGAGAAGCTGCTGGACGAATATAAAGAACTGCTCAACTTTATCGCCGAGCTGATCTTTATTCTGGAAAGCCCAGAGCGCCTGATGGAAGTGATCCGCGAAGAGCTGGTGGCGGTCAAAGAGCTGTACAACGACGGCCGCCGCACCGAGATCACCGCCAATACTTCCGACATCAACATCGAAGACCTGATCAACCAGGAAGACGTGGTGGTGACCCTGTCTCACCAGGGCTACGTGAAGTATCAGCCGCTGTCCGACTATGAAGCGCAGCGCCGCGGCGGCAAAGGCAAGTCCGCCGCGCGTATTAAAGAAGAAGACTTTATCGATCGCCTGCTGGTGGCCAACACCCACGATACGATCCTGTGCTTCTCCAGCCGTGGCCGCCTGTATTGGATGAAGGTGTACCAACTGCCTGAAGCCAGCCGTGGCGCGCGCGGTCGCCCAATCGTCAACCTGCTGCCGCTGGAAGCCGATGAGCGTATCACCGCCATTCTGCCGGTGCGCGAGTATGAAGAAGGGCGCCACGTGTTCATGGCCACCGCCAGCGGTACCGTGAAGAAAACTGCGCTGACCGAGTTCAGCCGCCCACGCAGCGCCGGCATCATCGCCGTCAACCTCAACGAGGGCGACGAGCTGATCGGTGTCGATCTGACCGACGGCAGCAACGAAGTGATGTTGTTCTCCGCCAACGGTAAAGTGGTGCGCTTCCCGGAAACGCAGGTGCGTTCGATGGGCCGTACCGCGACCGGCGTGCGCGGCATCAACCTCGGCGAAGGCGACAGCGTGATCTCACTGATCGTGCCGCGCGGCGAGGGTGACATCCTGACCGTGACGCAAAACGGCTTCGGTAAACGCACCGCGGTGACCGAGTATCCGACCAAGTCACGCGCCACTCAGGGGGTTATCTCCATCAAGGTGAGCGAGCGTAACGGCCAGGTGGTCGGCGCCGTGCAGGTGGAAACCAGCGATCAGATCATGATGATCACTGATGCCGGCACGCTGGTGCGTACCCGCGTTTCGGAAGTCAGCGTGGTCGGTCGTAACACCCAGGGCGTGACGCTGATCCGCACGGCGGAAGACGAAAACGTCGTCGGTCTGCAGCGCGTGGCCGAACCGGTGGAAGACGAAGAGCTGGACAGCCTGGAACCGGGCGCGGAAGCGGTGGAAGAAGACACCACGCCGCTGGACGATGGCGACGACGCGGCTGAGCCGATGGACGACGACAACGTTTAAGCAAGGTGAGGGCGTCGGCATGCCGACACCGTAATGCACTGAGACAGAAGGGCCTGGCAGCGATGCTAGGCCCTTTTTCAGTTATATGGTTTAATTGGCGCACCGAGCCGCCGGCCGCCGCGCCGGCGACAACGCGCGCCGTCACTGACTTTCGTATGGTATCCGATTGAAATACTTAGCCTCTTTTCGAACTACGCTGAAAATATCCCGCTATTTGTTCCGGGTGCTGGCGATTTTGCTGTGGTCGTTGGGGGCGCTGCTCACCACCTTTTATATTCTGAATATCCTGCATCAGAAAGAATCTGACATCCGCCAGGAGTACAACCTCAGCTTCGATCAGGCGCAGGGCTACATCCGTCACTCCGCCGACATCATCCGCGACATCAAGTATATGGCGGAGAATCGCCTCAACGGTTCGGTCAGCAGCCTGGACATGTTCAGCGGCGTGTTTCCCGGCAAAGGCAGCCCGCCGCAATTCTTTCCGCTGTACCCGGAGTCCAACTGCGCGCTGAGCACCACCTACCGCAGTTCGCTCGATTCGCTGAGCGGCCTGATCCAGTACTGGAAAGAGAACTTCGTGGCGGCCTACGATCTTAACCGGGTGTTCTTCATCGGCGGCGACAGCCTGTGCATGGCGGAATTCGGCGGCGGCAACGCGAGCGCCAATCGGGAAAACGTGCTGAAGTCCCTGCATGAGCGCATTCTGAAATACCGCAACGCCAAGAATCTGGACAAAGACAACAACCTGTATTGGATCAGCCCCAGCGCGCAGCGGCCCGACATCGGTTATCTGTATGTGCTGACGCCTCTCTATATCGGTAATAAGCTGGAGGCGCTGCTGGGCATCGAGCAAACCGTCCGGCTGGAAGATTTCGTCACCGCCGGCAGCCTGCCGATCGGCGTCACGCTGCTGGATGAGAATAACGAGCCGGTGCTGCGCCTGGCGGACGGCGATCGCTATGCCGCCTCACTGAACCACTATCCCGCAGATCATGCCTACTTCGGCTATGTCGACAATTACCGCGACCTGATCCTGAAGAAAGCGTTGCCGCCTTCGTCATTGAGCATCGTTTATGCGCTGCCGGTTAAAAGCGTGGTGGAACGCTTCAAGATGCTGATCCTCAACGCGCTGTTGCTGAACCTGTTATCGGCTATCGTGCTGTTCACGCTGGCCTGGCTGTTTGAACGCAAGATGTTCTTGCCGGCGGAGGAGAACGCCTTCCGTCTGGAAGAACACGAGCAGTTCAACCGCAAGATTGTCGCCTCGGCGCCGGTGGGCATCTGCATCCTGCGTATCAGCGACGGCACCAATATCCTGAGTAACGAACTGGCGCATAACTACATCAACCTGTTGACCCACGAAGATCGCGATCGCATTACGCGCATCATTTGCGAACAGCAGGCGAATTTCGTCGATGTGATGACCAGCAACAATAACAACCTGCAGATCAGCTTTGTCCACTCGCGCTACCGCAACGAAGAAGTGGCGATCTGCGTACTGGTGGACGTCAGCGCGCGCGTGAAGATGGAAGAGTCGCTGCAGGAGATGGCGGCGGCGGCGGAGCAGGCCAGCCAGTCCAAATCGATGTTCCTGGCCACCGTCAGCCATGAGTTGCGCACGCCGCTGTACGGCATTATCGGCAACCTCGATTTGCTGCAGACCAAGGCGCTGCCGCAAGGGGTCGATCGGCTGGTCAACGCGATGAATAACTCTTCCGGCCTGCTGCTGAAAATCATCAGCGATATTCTCGATTTCTCCAAAATCGAGTCCGAGCAGCTGAAGATCGAACCGCGCGAGTTCTCCTGCCTGGAGGTGATCACCCATATCGCCGGGAACTATTTGCCGCTGGTGGTGAAGAAACGTCTGGGGCTGTACTGCTTTATCGAACAGAACGTGCCGGAGCGCATTTTCGGCGATCCGGTGCGGCTGCAGCAGGTGCTCTCCAACCTGGTGAACAACGCCATCAAGTTCACCGATACCGGCTGTATCGTGCTGCAGGTTTGCACCCGTGGCAGTTACCTGGAGTTCAGCGTGCGCGATACCGGCGTCGGTATCCCGGAGAAGGAAATCTCGCGCCTGTTCGATCCGTTCTTCCAGGTGGGCACCGGCGTGCAGCGCCACTTCCAGGGCACCGGTTTGGGGCTGGCGATCTGCGAGAAGTTGGTCAACCTGATGGACGGCGACGTCTCCGTCGAGTCCGAACCGGGGCTGGGCAGCTTGTTCAGCATTCGCATTCCATTGTTTAACGCCCAGTTCCCAATCCCGCAGGCCAGCGATACCTGGCAGGGCCGGCGGCTGTGGCTGGATATCCGCAATCAGCGCCTGGAAAGTTACCTGATGGCGATTCTGGGCGGCTACGGCGCCGATATCCAGCGCTATGACGGGCAGGATACCGCCGCCGGCGAGGTGATGCTCAGCGATTACCCGCTGATGCTGAACACGCCGCTGCTGGCTCAGATCCAGTTCTCCACCGAACATATCGGTCCATCGCAGGAAACCCGGCCGGGCTATTGGATGCACAGCACCTCTACGCCGCGTGAAACGCTGACCTTAATCAACCGGTTGTTCGGCGTCGGCAACGGCGCGGCAGAGGCGCTGGTACAGCTGCCGGTGCCCGCCAAGGCCAGTGCGGCGGACAACGGCGATATTTATCTGCTGGTGGTTGACGATCATCCGATCAACCGTCGCCTGCTGTCCGATCAGCTGGGGTCGCTGGGGTATCAGGTGGTGACCGCCAACGACGGCGTCGACGCGCTCGGCGTGCTGAAACAGCACCACGTCGATATTGTGCTGACCGACGTCAATATGCCGAACATGGACGGCTATCGTCTGACGCAGACCTTGCGGCAGATGCAGTTCAGCGCGCCGGTGATCGGCGTGACGGCGAACGCGTTGGCGGAGGAGAAGCAGCGCTGCCTCGAAGCGGGCATGGATAATTGCCTGTCGAAGCCGGTTACGCTGGAGACGCTGGAGCAGACATTGGCTTATTACAGCCAGCAGGTACGCTACAACCGCAGCGAGGCCTGAAAAGCAAACAGGCACGGCGGATGCCGTGCCTGTTTGGCGTTAACCTGCCGTGAGGCGGGCTTTAGTCTTTGTCCAACGGCGTCATGCTGACGGACGAGAGGTAGTTGAGCAGGGCGATGTCGTTCTCGACGCCCAGCTTCATCATCGCCGATTTCTTCTGGCTGCTGATGGTTTTGATGCTGCGGTTGAGTTTCTTGGCGATTTCGGTCACCAGGAAACCTTCGGCGAACAGACGCAGCACTTCACTCTCTTTCGGCGACAGGCGTTTGTCGCCATAGCCGCTGGCGCTGATCTTCTCCAGCAGTTTGGAGACGCTTTCCGGCGTGAACTTCTTGCCTTTTTGCAGGGCGGCCAGCGCCTTCGGCAGATCGGTCGGCGCGCCTTGTTTCAGCACGATGCCTTCGATATCCAGATCCAGTACCGCGCTCAGGATCGCCGGGTTGTTGTTCATGGTCAGCACGATGATCGACAACTGCGGATAATGACGCTTGATGTATTTAATCAGCGTGATGCCGTCGCCATATTTGTCACCCGGCATCGACAGATCGGTGATCAGCACGTTGGCGTCCAGCTTGGACAGATTGTTGATCAGTGCGGTTGAGTCTTCGAACTCCCCAACGACATTCACCCATTCAATTTGCTCAAGTGACTTCCGGATGCCAAACAGTACGATAGGATGGTCATCAGCAATAATTACGTTCAGGTTATTCATGTTGTTGGCTACCTTGCTTCAGCAGTCTGCTGACGAAAAAATCAATCTGACTGATGTTATTCTCGATCTCGGGCGCATCACCTTCTGCGATGCGCTGTTCTAACGATTCGCACAGCTGCTTGCCGGGAAGCAGATTTAACATGGCAAACACGCCTTTCAGACGGTGTGCGGTTTGTGACAGCGCATTGAAATCACTGCTGCCCGCCTCAGTATACAGTTTTTTGACATCGTCGGGTACTGTATCGACAAACAGCCCATAGTAATCACTTGATTTCAATTGTTTTTCATAGAGTTGGATATCTTCTGAGCTCAATGAAAGCGGGCTTTCTTCCTGTTCCAGCGCGGCCATTTGCTGTTCGATCAGCATTAGCACGGCGTCGATTAATGCGCCGTTCAGATTATAGTTCACCCGAATGTAGCGTTTATCCAGCGCTTGCCAGCCCGGCTCATCGGTCGCCAGCAACAGGGTGTAATCATCGGCGCGCTGCGGGTTATCGGTCAGCAGCACGTCATAATCGCGGTTGACCGCGCGATCTTCGGCGACGAGGCAGTCGGCGCCGTAGGCCTGCAGCAGACGGGTCACAATGCCGCGCACTTCATCCGACGTGACGTCCAGCAAGGCGGTGACGCCGTCGAGCAGCTTTTCCTGCTCCTGCGGCTCTTTTTTCTCCATCTCCATGGCGACGCGAATGGTGTAGCGAGTGCCGATATCCACCTTGCTGCGAATGTCCAACTGGCCGTTAAGCTTCTTGCACAGCTGATTGCACAGGAAGAAAGTGAGGCCGGAACCGTGGTTGAAGCGATCCACCAGCGTCTGGCTGAGGAACGGATAGTTAAGGTTGCTGATCTCTTCGTTGGAGATGCCGGAGCCGGTGTCGTTGATTTGGAAAATCAGGCGGTCAGGGTGCTCGGGCTCATGGTCGATAACCAGAGAAACCTTGCCGCAGGCGGTGGTGATAATGGCGTAATGCACCAGCAGCGAGATCACCTTGCGCAGCGCGTTGGCGTCGCCGATATAGTTCTGCTCGACGTCCAGCTGGAAATGCTTGAACAGCGCCAGCCCCTTCTGATTCAGGGCAGGCAGGGCCTCAAGCAGCAACTCGTCGATCATCGCCGTCGGGTTGAACGGTTCGCGCGTGGGTTGCCAGTCCTGGGTTTCCAGCCGGGTCAGCAGGGTGATGTTATCGATCAACTCCAGCACCGAAGCCGACGCCGCCGTCAGCTGGCCCAGCAGCGCCTGCTGTTGTTCCTCATCCGGCCGGCTGTGCAGACGGTCGACCAGATCGTGCATCTTGCGTACCGGCTGATTCAGCTCAATGCCAAGATTGTGCAGCATCAGCTTGCGTGCCTGAACGTTTTTGTCGTATTCGCGCCGCGCCTGCTGCAGCCGCTTGTTCACCATCACCTCTTTATCCTGATCGTGCATCAGGAACAGGTAGGTGTCCGGCGACAGCTGGCTGCGAAAAATGCGGATTTCATACACCTCGTTGTTGACCGTCGCCTGGATCACCCCGTGATGCTGTTCGGCCATATGGGCGATCTTTTGCAGGCTGAGGTGCGGCAGCAGGTGCTCGGCGATTTTGTTGCTGGCGATCACCGTATTGTTGGCGAAGCTGTAGACCAGCAGGCCGGAGGGCAGGCTGGAGACGATCTCCTGATTCAGCGCGCGCTCGGCCTCCAGCTCTACCGCCATGTTTTCGCTCGGGCGAATGTACTGGCGGCGGATAAAGTAGATGCTCAGCATCGACAGCGCCAGCAGCAGCAAGTTGACTGCGATCAGCCAAATATTGTTGCGCAGCAGATCGATGGCCAGATTGATGGCCGAAACGCGATACATCACCTTCAGCGGCGCATTGGGCAGAGCGGCGCTGAACTCCACCCAGCCGCCGCTCATCGTCGCATGGGTACCGAGGACGGTTTCCGCCGGGATGGCGCTATCGTCGAGATCGACATCGTCCGGCAGCAGCAGGAAATTGGCGCGGGCCAGATTGGCCGGAATGATGTCGTTGATTGGCAAATCGAAGGCGATCACCGTCGCCAGATGCCCCGGCTGATTGAAAGTGGTGCGAATCGAGAACGAATAGGCGTTCTGGAAGCGCTGCTTGCGCAGGTCTGAAAAGCTCTCGCGTTCGTCGAGCATATTGGCCTGTTGCAGCATCTCGGCGCGGCGTTCATCCGCCGAGGTGGTCAGGTAGCTTTCCCGAAAGCGCGAAGCCAGCTCTTTGAGCGGCTGGGTGGTGATCAGGCTGAGGCTATTGTCCTGACCATTGAGGTAATACATGGCGTAGTTCTCGGTCTTGGCGCCCCAGCGGGTGTCCAGGTAGTCCGAGATGTTGGCGATCATCGCCAGCGTGTTTTCGTCATGGCTGCCGAAGATCACCGCGTCGGTTTTCTTGTGCGGTTTCTCGACATAATAGACATCGGGCCGCAGGCGGGTTTCCTGCAAACCGGGATCGACATTCTGCGCCGGCGCATTGCCGAACTTGTCATAGACCTGATAGGTCATATAGCGGTAGGCATCGATACGCTTTTGCAGCGAACCGGCGATGCTGTTCAGCGTGTACTTCTTTTCCGCCAGCCAGGCGTTGGTGTAGTTGTAGCCATACAGGCCGATGCCGATCGTCAGCAGCACGATAAACAGCAGGAAGCAGCGGGTAATATTGCTGGAGCTTATGGTCAATTGTTTATTTTGCATAGTGGCTGCGTATTCCTGAATCAGCGAGTGACGGCCCTGGCGCTGGCGGCCACCGCCAACAGCAGAGCGGCTACGCAAGCGAAGGCCACCGTCAGGCTGGAAAACTGAGCGATGAAGCCGATCAGCGCCGGGCCGGCCAGAATACCGGCATAGCCGACGGTGGTGACGGAGGCGATCGCCAAGTTGGCCGGCATGTCGCGCTGGTTGCCTGCGGCGCTGAACAGGATCGGCACGACGTTCGAGGCGCCCAGGCCGACCAGCATGAAACCGACCAGCGAAACGGTAGCGTGATTGAAGGCGATGGCCAGGCTCAGGCCGAGAGCGGCACACAGGCTGCCCAGCAGCAGCACCCGGTAGCGGCCCAGCGAGTTCACCACCCGATCGCCATTGAGCCGGCCGAGCGTCATGGTGATGGAAAACAGCGCATAGCCCAGACCGGCCTGGCTGTGTTCGACGCCGCGCAATGTGGTGAGAAACAGCGCGCTCCAGTCGAGCATCGATCCTTCCGCCAAAAACATGATAAAGCACAGAATGCCGATGAACATCACCCAGCCGCGCGGCAAGACGAACATCGGCCCGCCGTCATCGGCGCCGCTCTCACGCAGCAGATGGCGGCTGGCCAGCGTCAGCAGCGCGATCACCGCCAGCACGGTGAGCAGGGTGGATTGCAGCGGCGTCAGCCCCAGCCACAGCAGCGCGCTGACGCCGCCGGCGCCGGCAATGCCGCCGATGCTGAAGAAACCGTGAAAACCGGACATCATCGCCTTGCCGCTGGCGCGTTCGACGATCACCGCCTGCACGTTCATCGCTACGTCGATCATGCCGATCGCCGCGCCGAACAGCAGCAGCGCCGCGGCCATGCCGCCGAGGGAGTCCATCAGCGCCAACAGCGGCAGATCGATGCACAACCCGAGCCCGGCCATCAGGATCACCGCACGGCAACCCAGTTTGCCGGTCAGGAAACCGGTCAGCGGCATCGCCAACATGGAGCCGGCGCCGATACAGAGCAGCAACAGGCCGAGCGAGCCGTCATCGATACCGATGCGCGCTTTGGCGAAGGGAACCAGCGGCGCCCAGGCGGCCATGCCGAGACCGGCGACGAAAAAGGCCAGACGGGTGGCGATCTGTTGAGGAACGCCGGGCGTTTGCTGTTCATTGCACAAGGTGGCTGTCATGTAAGCGTCAGGATCTTGGGTCAAAAGAATGGTGAAAGTTACTGACAGTTTTTATCACAATCCGCGATCCGGGTCGAAAATATTCGTGCCTGACACATCCCTGGCACCGCCTCTGCGCACCAGCCACAGCGCGATAGCCTGGACAATATAGTCCTTTTGCTGTTCGTCCAGTGCGACGCCCTGCGGTATGCCGTGCCACTTTTCCAGACAGCCGCGGCAGCAGGTGGCAGTGGCGTGCTGGGCGACGAACACCGGGTGGCCACGCATCGGGGTCTGCTTGCCGTCGTTTTTAGGATGGGCGGCGGCCAGGCGGCGGTCGATAAAATCGCGGGCATGGCTGAGGATCAGCGGCAATCCCTTACCCTCGAGATAAGTCTGGTCCTTGGCATTTAAACGGAAGCGAGCGCGGAAGGGGGAACTTTGCAGCCGCCGCCACAGCACGTCGGGTTGAAAGGGCATCATGAATTTTACTCGCTGAAGGTGCGCTTTTTTCAGATTACCAGAACTGAATCTCTGCGGCTAATTGTGCCTGCGGCGGGAAATAATCGATGAGATAAAGCACGAAATGAAAAGCAAGTTCAATTTGTAGGCTAAAATAAGGAAAAAGATTAGCAATTAGTGCGAAATTAAATTAATGAAACTATATCATTAGGTTATTTATTTGCGTGCTATTTGTACGGGCTGAAATTGTGAGGAGAGTAGGGAGGAAAATAAAAAACCGGCCAGAAGCCGGTTAAAGGAATGCAGAAATTATCTTCGGATAATGAAGGTAATAATGAAAATAATGATGATAGCGAGGTGATTATAGCGGCTGCGTGTGGTTCGCGTTTTGGCACAATGTGCTTATTGTCTCGCTCAATTGTATGGTTGGCTTTTTTTTCTTAAAGATATGTATAACTACATGATTTTTTATCAATTAGTCTATTTTTTATCTTTAAGTGCTTTATTTTGTTTGTCTGTAATGTTTTGTGAAAGTTCGCGCGTATTTACATTTTGAAACCTTTATTAATTACAATGAAACACTATCGGATACTTGGTATCATTTTCTTTCTGGATTAATATAACCCTTGTTACCAGAATGGTAATGCACAGTCGTGCTAATAATGCTCGAAAAGGGCAGTGGCCGTAGCTCGACATAATTAACGAGGATAATAACGATGAAACTTCGAGTACTCTCTCTGATGGTACCCGCACTGCTGGTTGCAGGCACAGCAGGCGCGGCGGAAATCTACAACAAAGACGGTAATAAACTGGATTTGTACGGTAAAGTAAACGGGCTTCACTATTTCTCCAGCAACAACGGCGTGGACGGCGATCAGTCTTATATGCGTTTTGGCCTGCGCGGCGAAACGCAAATCAGCGATCAGCTGACCGGTTACGGCCAGTGGGAATATCAGGCGAACCTGAACCACGCTGAAAGCCAGGACAACAAGAACTTCACCCGTTACGGCTTCGCCGGTCTGAAATTCGGCGACTACGGCTCCTTCGACTACGGCCGTAACACCGGCGTGCTGTACGACGTCGCGGCGTATACCGACTTGCAGCCCGAGTTCGACGGTATGACCTACGGCGCCGACCAGTTCATGTTCCAGCGTTCCAGCGGCCTGGCGACCTACCGTAACAACGACTTCTTCGGTCTGGTTGACGGCCTGAACTTCGCCCTGCAGTACCAGGGTAAAAACGGCAACGGCGAAGAGACCAACAACGGTCGTGACGTTCTGGGCCAAAACGGCGAAGGCTACGGCATGTCCATGAGCTATGACATGGGCTACGGCATCAGCGCCGCGGGCGCCTTCTTCAACTCTCGCCGCACCAGCGAGCAGAACGGCGCTAACGGTCACCAGAACATCATGGGCCGCGGCGACAAGGCCGAAGGTTACTCCGGCGGTCTGAAATATGACGCCAACGATGTCTACCTGGCGGTGATGTTCACCCAGTCCTATAACGCGGCGCGTTTCGGCAGCTCCGACAGCAGCGTTTACGGCTACGCCAATAAGGCGCAGAGCTTCGAAGCCTATGCGCACTACCAGTTCGACTTCGGTCTGCGTCCGTTCGTGGGCTATAACCAGACCAAAGGTAAAGACCTGGGCCGCGCCGGCAACGGCAAGGACTACGGCGATCAAGACCTGGTCAAATTCGTCGACCTGGGTGCGACCTACTTCTTCAACAAAAACATGTCTACCTATGTTGATTACAAAATCAACCTGGTGGACAACAACGATTTCACCGACGCTGCCGGCATCAACACCGACAACGTGGTTGCCGTGGGCCTGGTTTACCAGTTCTAAGCACCAGCGTGTGAATCACACAGCGCGGCCTTCGGGCCGCGTTTTTTTTTGCTGGTAAAAAGCACGGATTGATCCGTTGTCGGCTCGGGAAGCGCTTCGGCTCGCCTCCGTTCGACCTACGCTGTCAGAACGGAAAACAGAGCGGAGGCTATTATGGAACTCAAGATCGACAGGGTGATAGAAACGGTGCTGTACGTCAGCGATATTGAACGCGCGGACGCTTTTTACCAGGAGGTGCTGAAGCTGCCGACGATGGCCGCCAACGAACGGTTTCGCGCCTACAACGTCGGCGATCGGAGCGTACTATTGTTGTTTATCGAAGGTGATTCGCTGCGCGGGGCGCACTATCCGACCGGGTTTATTCCTGCGCACGATGGCGTGGGGCCGGCGCATATCGGGCTGGCGGTGGCGAAAGAGCAGTTGCCGCACTGGGAACGGCATCTGGTGGCCAACGGCGTGGAGATTGAGGGGCGGATGCGCTGGGAACACGGCGGAGAGAGCATTTATTTTCGCGATCCCGACGCCCATCTGTTGGAACTGGTGACGCCGGGCATTTGGGCTAATTACTGATCGAACCCGCCTTGCGCCAACATGTCCAACGCGGCATTCAGCACCTGCAGCGCGGCCTGTGGTTGCCGCTCTATCTGCACTCTGACGATGGCGCCGTCGATCAGCATCGCCAGCATTGCCGCCCGCTGTTCCCGCTGTGGGCCGGCGGGCAGGTGACGTGCCAGTTCATCCGCCATTTGCCGTTTATGCAGACCGGCGATTTGCAGGCTTTCCGGCAGCAGATCGGCGATTTCCACCGCCGTATTGATAAACGCGCAGCCGCGAAAGCGCGGATCGTCGAACCATTCCGCCAGGCAGGGCGCCAGCGCCGGCAGCAACCCGCCGGTTTGTGCCACATGGCGATCCAGCGCTGTGCTGAACCAGGTGAGCCACTGCTGGTGGCGATAGGCCAAAAACGCCGTAATCAAATCGTTCTTGCTGGGAAAGTGGCGGTAAAACGTCACTTTAGTGACACCTGATTCTTTGATGATGCGATCGATGCCGGTGGCGCGGATCCCTTCCTGATAAAACAGATCGTGAGCCGTCAACAGGATGCGCTGGCGGGCGGGTAAGGTATTGCGATCGGCGGTCATCATTTTCTCCCAGGCTATTTTCGAGTGATTGTAGACAACTCTGTCTACGTGCGCTAGCGTAATAATGTAGACAGAGTTGTCTACATTATTACGCAGGAGATGATCATGAGCATTAAACCCCCATTGCCGCCTTTCACCCGTGAATCGGCCAGCGAAAAAGTGCGGTTGGCGGAGGATGCCTGGAACAGCCGCGATCCTGAGCGGGTGTCGCAGGTCTATTCTCTCGATACCCATTGGCGTAATCGCGCGGAGTTTGTCGACGGCCGCGCGGCGGTGGTCGCATTTTTGCAACGCAAGTGGGTGAAAGAGCTGGAGTATCGGCTGATTAAGGAACTGTGGGCGTTTGACGGCGCGCGCATCGCGGTGCGTTTCGCCTATGAGTGGCGCGATGATTCCGGCAACTGGTATCGCAGCTTTGGCAATGAAAACTGGGAGTTTAATCAGGATGGATTGATGATTAACCGCCATGCCTGCATCAACGACATGCCGATTCGCGAACAGGATCGGCGTTTTCATTGGCCGCTCGGTCGGCGCCCGGACGATGTCCCGGCGCTGAGCGATTTCGGTTTCTGATCCTACTTAGCGGTAGTAGTGTCGCAGCTCGGCGTGGATGGCGGAAATCAGCCGCTTTCGCCACTCCGGCTCGCCTTTTCGGTATTGAGAAAAAAGGTGACCGATAGCCAGGTTATCGCTAATCGGCAGCGCGCTTAACCCGTGCTTGTCGGGCTGGGCGGTAAACCATGGTTGAGGCACTACCGCCAGCAACGGCGCGCGGCGCAGCACCGGCGGAAGTTGTGCGTAGTCGGCGCAGTTCAGGGCAATGCGGCGGTGCAACCCCTGGCGCTCAAGCTGCCGATCCAGCTCGTTTTCCGTTTGTGGCCACGGATGGCAATAATAGTGCGCGTAATCCGCCAGTTCGCTGAAGGCCAGCGCGCGTTTATCTTGCAGGACTGGGTATAGCGGCGGGCCATACAGCGCAATCAGGCGAGTGCGCCCAAGCGCTTCATAATGCAGTGCGCTGGTGCGTTGTTGATGATCGCCCACCGCCAGCACCAGATCGACGCTCCCCTCAAGCAGCTCTTCGCGCCAGGCGCGTCGTTCAAAGTTTTGGCAGTGAATATCGGCATGGCAAGCGGCGCCCTTTTCCGCCAGCAAAGGCAACAGAATAGGGTGCAGAGCGGGGGGCGCCACCAGCGTGAAGCGACGCGGCGCCTGCGGTTGTTGGCCGAACATTTCACTGTCCAGCGAGGAGAACAGCGGCGCCAACTTGTCTTTCAACGACAGTGCAAACAGGGTGGGAACCTGGCGATGTCCTTCTCGGCGAAACAGCGGGTCATCCAACACTTCCCGCAGGCGAGCCAGCGCATGACTGACGGCGGAGGTGCTGATGCCCAGCCGCTCAGCGGTTTTACGGCTGGAACCCGTTACCATCAGCAGATACAGCACTTTCAGCAGATTCATGTCCATTTGTAGAATATTCATCAATTGTCCTTTTTTTAATTGAATACTGTTCAATGTCAGGCCGAGTATACTCCTGCCCGGTTGACACAGACAGAAGAGAAAAATGAAAAAAAGCATGCATTATCTGATGGCGATGGCCTTTTCCTTGAGCTTCTCCACGCAGGCGAAGTTAGACCCGGCGCAGCCGTTGTCTAGCGCTCCGCCATACTCTCTGTTTGAAGAGTGGGCGCAGCCGATAGCGCCGTTCCAGATCTTTGAGCAGGTGTATTATGTCGGCACGAGCAACCTGTCGTCGGTATTGTTGAGCACGCCGCAGGGATTGATTTTGATCGATGCGGGGTTGGAGAGCAGTGCGCCGGGCATCAAAGCGAATATCGAACGGCTGGGGTTTAGCATTAAGGATCTGAAATATATCCTGAACAGCCATGCAAGGCTCGATCAGGCCGGCGGCATTGCGCAGCTGAAACGCTGGAGCGGCGCGAGGCTGGTGGCCAGCGCGGCCAATGCGCGGCAGTTGGCGTTAGGTGGACGGCAGGATTTCGCGTTGGGGGATTCGCTCACTTTCCCGGCCGTGCAAACGGATATTGTGGTTGCCGATGGCGACAGCATCACCCTTGGCGGCCTGACGCTGACCGCGATGATGACGCCGGGGCATCTGCCGGGCGCGACGTCGTGGTTGACCACGCTACGGCATAACGGCAAGCCGTATCGCTTTATCTATGCTGACAGCCTGGCTACACCGGATTACTACCTGATCGGCAACAAAAACTATCCGCAGCTGATTGAGGACATTCGCGGCAGTTTCGCCCGTTTGGCACGGGTGCAGGCGGATATATTTATCGCCAATAAAGGGACGCGTTTCGCTTTAGCCGACAAATGGCGGCGTTTGCAGGCCGGCGATACGCAGGCATTTATCGATCCCGCAGGGCTGCAGCGTTACGTGCAGGAGTCACAGCAGGGGTTTGAAGAGCAGCTGAAACGACAGGAAAACGTCAAACGCTGATCGACGAGCGTAAACCGCACCGATCGACAAATGGGAATTTGTAGAAAAGCCTTTCCACTTCTAGACTTAGGGGACAACAAACGTACTCCAAGAGGACAAGCTATGACGAAGAAGTTGGTTTTGGCCGTCGGCACTGCCGCGGTATTTTCCATTCTTGCCGGCTGCACCGCCTATGACCGCGCAACCAGCTATGTCAATGAGCCGGTGGTCAGCGATGTCAAAGTAGGGATGACCAAGCAGCAGGTGCGGGCGATTGCCGGTCCGCCGTCGACGTCTGCCACGCTGATTCATGCGCAAGGCACTTGCGATACCTATGCGGTCGCGCCGCGCGATGGCAAAGTGCAAACGTACTTTGTCAGCTACAACGACACGGGCCATGTCATGAACAAGGGCTATCAAACCTGTTCCGACTACGATTCGCAGCCGAAGTAATCGCGTTTCAGCCGAACATAAAAGCCTCGCTTTTGCGGGGCTTTTCATTTTTTAAGCGTTTAAGGCCTGAAGTTTAGGCAACTGCACCGCCCATGCCATTTTTTTGCATCAAAATGATAGACATTTCATAACGGTATCGCTAATATCAGCGCCCATTGGAAGGATGGCCGAGTGGTTTAAGGCAACGGTCTTGAAAACCGTCGAGTGTAACAGCTCCCAGAGTTCGAATCTCTGTCCTTCCGCCAAATTCAGCCGGCTTAGCTCAGTAGGTAGAGCAACTGACTTGTAATCAGTAGGTCACCAGTTCGATTCCGGTAGCCGGCACCATGACAGAGGCCCCAGCAGCGATGCTGGGGCTTTTTGTTATGGTATATATGCGCTGGAAAAGTGCACACTAACCAACCGATAACCGGATGGGGGAGGCACCGCGTCAAGCCCATTAATCAAGGGCCGAGCGTTTGCTGTATTCTGGCGGTAAAATAGCCGGTTGAGGAGCCCAGCCATCAGGTTGGGTTTATATATCAGTGACCAGCCACTGATCCGCTTCTTCGAACATCTCTTCCAACATCCGGTTCAGCTTTTCGCGATCGCTTTTGCTGGCGTCGGAATTCAGGCCGTTGGCCTGCATCGGTTTCACGCGCACTTCCGCCTCCGGGAACAGCGCATGCACGCGTTTTTCCAGCTCGCTGCGAATAATCTCGGCGGCGTTGGGCAGCCCAGCGACGTTGCGTTTGTCGTACACCAATTCTACAAACATGACTCACCTGTAAATACTGATTTAATGTACAGTATTCTGGCCTGAGGAAGGCCGGTTGGCAAGAGGGGGGGCGGAATTTTGCATGATGCGATCATTCTTGCGCGGCGCGCGGTAACCTCTGCAACTGAATCACTAATTCCGCCAGGCTGGCGGCTTGCATTTTCTCCATCACTTTCGCCCGGTGAACCTCTACGGTGCGCAGGGCGATATTCAACCGCTCCGCCATTTCCCTGTTCATCATGCCTCGCACCACCAGCTGCGCGATGTCGCGTTCTTTCGGCGTGAGCGTGCGGTAGCGGCCGCAAGTTTCATGGCGTCGCCAGGCTTTGGCCGAGACCTGCCGCGCCCGTTCGAGGGCGGCGATCAGCGGTTCAGCGGCGATCGGTTTTTGCAGGAAGTCCACCGCGCCGTACTTCATCTGCTCCACCGCCATCGGCACGTCGCCATGGCCGGACAGGAACACCACCGCCAGCGTGCTGCCGAGGCGGCGCAGCTCAGCGTAGGCCTGGTGCCCATCGAGTTTCGGCATCCTCATGTCCAGCAAGATGATCCCGGTCTGAAACAGGTTGGCCTGTGCCAAAAAGTCGGTGCTGTCATTCCAGCATTGCACGTCGTGGCCGAGGCTGGTCAGTAAAAAATAGCAGGCGTCGGTGACGGCGACGTCATCGTCCACCAGATGAATTAGCGACATGGTTTTCCTCATCGTTAAATATGAAATGCAGGGTGACGCATAGCCCATTGCGGCTGTCGGGGGCGGGGCGGTTAGCCAGTTGGATCTCGCCGCCGCCATACCGGGCCAGGCGGCGGCAAATGGCCAACCCCAGCCCCATGCCGCCGGCCTTGGTGGTGTTGAAGGGGCGGAAAGCCTGCTCCAGCCCGGCCGCGCTCATCCCGCCCGCGTTGTCCTGCAAACGCACATCGAGCGCCCGTTCGTGCTCGTCGGCAGAAAGCCAGACGGCGTTGGCGCCGGCCTGCGCCGCATTCAGCAGCAGGTTCGCCAGCAGCTGTTCCAGCAGCGCCGGTGGCAGGGTTAGCGTCAGCGAAGGCGCCACGTTGTTGAACAGTTTCAGGTCGGGATAGCGCTGCGTCAGGCGCAGCAGTGCCCACACCCGCTCGGCGGTTTCGTTCACCGCGATGGGGCGCCAGCTCGCCTTGTCTACCGTCTCGGTGGGGGGCTGCACCCACTGGCGCAGGTTATGAATCGTCTCGCCGCCGCGCTGCGCCTGCCGATCAATATTTTCCAGCGGCGTCAGCAGCGGGTGCCCGGCGTCCGTTTTGCGCAGTTGGATCAGGCACCCTTGCGCATAGTGGCGAATGGCTGCCAGCGGCTGGTTGAGCTCATGCGCAAAGCCGGAGGCCATCTCTCCCAGCACGTTCAACTGCCTGGCGTTCTCCAGCGCCTGCTCCTGACGGCGCAGTTGTTCTCCGGCATGGAGCAGCTGTCGCCCACGCCGGCGCACCAGCAGCGCGATCCAGATATGGTTGACGATCAACAGCGCCAGCACCGCCAGCGACAGGCTGACGGCCGTCTGATGCTGGATCAGCCAGCTCTTGATATCCAGCCACAGGCGCCGCTGTTCCGGGTGCTGATTGACGGCGCGCAGCAGCGCTTCCACTGCGCTAGTCGAGGCCGGTGCGCCCCACTGAAAGGGAGACTGCGGCGGTGCGGTCAGCAAGGCTCTTGCCACCGCATCCACCAGTGAGTTATCCAGACCGGGCAGGGCGGCGAACGACCAGTTGGGATAAAGCGGCGTGCTGGTGACGCAGGGCACCGATGTGGGCCGTTGCAACAGCGGGCGAAAATCCGCCGGGTTGATCAAGCCTTCCCGACCCATTTTCTCCAGCAGACAGACGGGAACGATGGCGGCCTGAATGGCGCGCTCGCGCAACAGATAGAGCAGGGCGTCGGCAGGGAAACCGGTAAAGCGCAGGTGAAAATCGCGCTCGGGCCGCATACCGGCATCGCTGAGCGCCTTATAGCCGGTCAGATAGCCGCCGAAGGCCTGCGGCGCGATGGCGCCCACCGTTTTGCCCATCAGCGCCTGCGGCGTCGTTATGCCGCTGTCGCGCCGCACCAAAATCACGCTGCCGATGATGTTGCCCGTTGCCCGATCGCCGTTGGCGGCGCGCAACGACGCCAGCCAGCGCAGATGATAGTGGCTGTTCAACTGCACGAACTGCGCCGGATTAGTGACCACGAACTGCACGCTGCCCCGATTGACCGCTTCGCGCATCTGCGCCAGATCGAGCGGCTGCAGGCGAAAGCGCTCACCGCCGACGCTGCCGTTGAGCCTGTCGATCAGCGGCTGCCAGTCACGCGCGGTCGCCGCATCGCCGCGCATCGCCAGCACGCCGACCGACCACTCGCCCGCCTGTGCCGCCATCCCCCAGCCGAGACTGAGCAGCAGTAATAACACGACCCTCACGGCCCCTCCTGATGGGCAATCTGCCTGCCGTCACTTGTTTTAGATCAACGTTAGGTTCGGTATGTGGTTAACCACAATAGAGCTGAGCCCAATGTCATTTTTACACTGTAAATCATCGACATTGTTTATTCATCTAACGGGCATCAATAGCGTGATCGGGGTGATGCCCAGGACGTGGGAGAGGCGCATGGATTTCGGTAAACGGCAGTTTTTACAGCGGCTGGGCGTGTTGACGGCAGGGGCTTCGCTGATCTCCGTGGCGGAGGCCGGGCTGACGTTAGCACCGACGCGGCGCGAGGGGGATGCGAGCCGCCGTTACGCGATGCTGATCGACCTGCGGCGCTGCGTAGGGTGCCAGGCTTGTACCGTGAGCTGCGCCATTGAAAACCAGACGCCGCACGGTGAGTTTCGCACCACGGTAAACCAGTATCAGGTCAGCCTCGAAGGGGAAGCCGCCGCGACCAACGTGCTGTTGCCCAGGTTGTGCAACCACTGCGACAACCCGCCCTGCGTGCCGGTATGTCCGGTGCAGGCCACCTTTCAGCGCGAGGACGGGATCGTGGTGGTCGACAACAAACGCTGCGTGGGTTGCGCCTATTGCGTGCAAGCTTGCCCATACGATGCCCGTTTTATCAATCACACGACCCAAACGGCGGACAAATGCACCTTTTGCGTGCACCGGCTGGAGGCGGGATTGTTGCCGGCATGCGTGGAGTCGTGCGTGGGAGGGGCGCGGATCATCGGCGATATGCGCGATCCGCACAGCACGCTGAGCAAGCTGCTGCGGTGCCACGAGGCCGAGATAAAAGTCCTCAAGCCGGAGAACCAAACCGCGCCCCACGTGTTCTATCTGGGGCTGGATGACGCCTTCGTCACGCCGCTGCCGGGGCGGGCGCAGGTCGCCTTATGGGGAGAAAGACGATGAGCCGCCAACTGATGATCGCAGAAGTGCTGAGCCAGCCGCAGGCGGTGAGCTGGCTGCCGTGGGCCGTACAATATTTCTTCTTTATCGGCATTGCCGCCTGCGCCGCGCTGCTGGCCTGCGTGTGGCGCTGGCGCGGTGGAGATAACGCCGCGCATCTGGAGCGCATGGCGCTGTTTATCGGGCTGACGTGCGCCATTACCGCGCCGCTGGCGTTGACCGCCGACCTGCATCAAACCGCCCGCTTCTGGCATTTCTACGCCTACCCGACGCCCTGGTCGTGGATGCCGTGGGGCGCGCTGTTCTTGCCGCTGTTTACCCTGCTGATCGGCCTGTGGTTTATCGCGATTGAATTTACGCGGCTGACGGGCAGACCGGTTGCGCTGCTGCGTGGGATAGCGCCCGCCTGCGCGCTGGTGGCTATCGGCCTGCTGTTGTACACCGGGCGAGAGGTTTCCATCGTGCGCGCCCGCCCAATTTGGTTCAGCTACGGGTTTCCGATCGTGATGTTCCTCAGCGCGCTGCAGGCGCTCTTGGCTTTGCTGCTGCTGGCGATGCGCGACCGGCCCGGTCTGCAGGCGCCGCTGGCGCGCGGGATGCTGCTGACGTTACTGCTGCTCGGCGGGGCGATCCTGCTGTGGGTATGCGGCGATACGTTATCCGGCGCGGCGGTACGCCACTGGCTGCAGACGCAGGCGATGGCGCGCCGGTATGCCGCAGGATGGATTGCGCTATGGGGGCTGACGCTGGCGTGCGCCGCCTGGGCCGGCTATCGGCGCTTGCCGCGCGGCGGTGCGCCGCTGCTGGTGGCCGGCGCACTAGGGCTGAGCTGGCTGATGCGCTGGACGCTGTTGATCGAAGTACAAACCATCCCGAAATACAGCGCGTCTAACTCCTCTTATAGCCTGCCGCTCGGCACCGACGGTTTGCTGGCGATCGTCGGTACCTTCGGCTTGTGGCTGGCGTTAATGATCATGGTGCGTGAGGCACAGGCGTTTTTACTGCGGAGAAAACAACATGGCTAAACTCACCCGGCGTCAGTGGTTGAAAGTGGGCCTGGCCTTCGGCGGATTGTCCGCTTTCGGCCTGAGCTATCGTGAAGTCGCCAAACGGGCGATCGACGGCTTGATTCATGGCACCTCAGGGCGGGTGACTCTGGATCGCATCAACGGCAACTCCCTGCCGCCCGAAGGACGGGCAATGCCGGAATGGCAAGGCAATCCGCAGCAGGCCATCTCGATGACCCAGTGTTTCGGCTGCTGGACGCAATGCGGCGTGCGGGTTCGGGTGGACAGGCAGACCGACCGGGTATTGCGCATTGCCGGCAACCCTTATCATCCACTGTCTCAGGAACGGCACGTCGACTCTGCGTTGCCGCTGCAAGACGCGTTGGCGCAGTTGGGCGGCGAAAGCGGCCTTGATGCCCGTTCCACCGCCTGCGCACGTGGCGCCACGCTGCTGGAGGGGCTTTACAGCCCGCTGCGCGTGCTGGAGCCGATGAAGCGCGTCGGCAAACGCGGCGAGGGCAAGTGGCAGCGCATCAGCTTTGAGCAGTTGATCGCCGAAGTGGTGGAGGGAGGTAATCTGTTCGGCGAGGGGCATGTGGACGGTCTGCGGGCGATCCGCGATCTGGAGACGCCGATCGATGCCCGACGGCCGGGGCTGGGGCCGAAAGCCAACCAGCTATTGGTGACCAACGCCGGTGACGACGGGCGCGATAGCTTCCTGCGGCGCTTCGCCCAGAACAGTTTCGGCAGCAAAAACTTCGGCGCGCACGGCGCCTACTGCGGGCTGGCCTACCGTGCCGGTTCCGGCGCGTTGATGAACGATCTGGACAAGAACCCGCACGTGAAACCGGACTGGGAACAGGTCGAATTCGCGCTGTTTATGGGGACCTCGCCGGCGCAGTCCGGCAACCCGTTCAAGCGCCAGGCCCGGCAATTGGCCAGCGCCAGATTGCGCAGCGAATTCCGTTATGCGGTAGTGGCGCCGGCGCTGCCGCTGACCACCACGTTGGCGGACGATCATGGCCATTGGGTCCCGATATTGCCGGGTACCGACTCGGCGCTGGCGATGGCGATGATCCGTTGGATCCTCGACCACCGGCGTTATCAGGCCGATTATCTCGCCATCCCGTCGGAGGCCGCCATGCAACGCGCCGGCGAGAAGAGCTGGACCAATGCCACGCATCTGGTGATCGCCGAGAGCGAGCATCCGCGGGCGGGGCAGCATCTGACGCTGGCCGATCTCAACGGCGCCGGGTCGGCGTCGCCGCTGGTGGTCAACGGCGCGGGTGAGCTGGTGGCGGCCGAGACGTGCGACAGCGCCGAGCTGTGGGTAACCCGTACGGTGACGCTGCACGATGGCGCGCAGGTGGAGGTGAAAAGCGGCTTCCAGTGTTTGAAAGAGGCCGCCGACAAGCTGTCGCCGGAGGCGTACAGCCGGCAATGCGGCGTGCCGGTGGCACGCATCGCGGCACTGGCCGAGGTCTTTACCGCCCATGGGCGCAAGGCGGCAGTGATCGCCCATGGCGGGATGATGGCGGCGAACGGGTTTTACAATACCTGGGCGGTGATGATGCTTAACGTGCTGATCGGCAACCTGAGCCTGGCGGGGGGCGTGTTCGTCGGCGGCGGTAAATTCAACGGCTTCGCCGAGGGGCCGCGCTATAACCTGGTCGAGTTTCCTGGCCTGGTAAAACCGAAAGGGCTGAATATCGCGCGCAGCAAGGCCACCTATGAAACCTCCGACGAATACCGCGAAAAAGTGGCGGCGGGCGTTTCGCCCTGGCCGGCTAAAGCGCCCTGGTATCCGTTCGTCGCCGGGCAGTTGACCGAGCTGCTGACCTCGGCGTTGGCGGGGTACCCCTACGGGCTGAAAGCCTGGATCTCGAACATGACCAATCCCTTGTACGGTATCGCCGGGTTGCGCGGCGTGGCGGAGGAGCGGCTGAAAGATCCGGCGCGTTTGCCGCTGTTTATCGCTATCGATGCGTTTATCAACGAAACGACGGCGCTGGCCGACTATATCGTCCCTGACACCCATAATTTTGAGAGTTGGGGATTCAGCGCCCCCTGGGGCGGCGTCGCCAGTAAGACCACCACCGCGCGCTGGCCGATAGTGACGCCGGCGACTGTGCAAACGGCGCAAGGGCAGCCGATTTCCATGGAAGCGTTTTGCATTGCCATCGCCAAACGCCTGGCATTGCCGGGGTTCGGCGATCGCGCTCTCGGCGACGGCCAGGGCGGGCTGCTGCCGCTCAACCGTGCCGAGGATTATTATCTGCGCGCCGCTGCCAACGTGGCGTTTGCCGGCAAGGCGCCGGTGCCGGCCGCGAGGGCGGACGAACTGGCGCTGAGCGGTGTCGATCGCTTGCTGCCGCAGCTGGCGCAGACGCTGCGCGCCGACGAGATCGACCGCGTGGCGTTTATCTACAGCCGCGGCGGCCGCTTCGCCGATCACGACAGCGGCCGCCGCGACGGCAGCGTGGGCA
>NZ_JBJNOJ010000011.1:0-32965 GCF_052166695.1 Serratia sp. CY76391 | reverse complement strand
AAACGAATTTGCCTGGCGGCAATAGCGCGGTGGTCCCACCTGACCCCATGCCGAACTCAGAAGTGAAACGCCGTAGCGCCGATGGTAGTGTGGGGTCTCCCCATGCGAGAGTAGGACACCGCCAGGCATCAAATAAAACAACAAGCCTCATGCGAAAGCATGGGGCTTGTTGTTTTGTCTGTTATCTGGCGTTCTGCCCGAGCATGGGCATCCTGAGACGAATGGTGTAGGACAAATCCGCCGGGAGCGGATTTGAACGTTGCGAAGCAACGGCCCGAAGGGGGGCGGGCAGGACGCCCGCCATAAACTGCCAGGCATCAAATAAAGCCGAAAACCCTCAAGGCTTTTTGCTATGGGAAGAATGGAAAATCCCCGTTGTAACCCGCTTCAGCTTTCATCGTACTGTTTAATATTCATCACAAAACCAACGCATTGTTTCTCTGAATGTCAGATATTCTTCGTCCGCTATTAAGTTTGGCTGTTAACTTATAAATAACAATAAAGTAACAACCAGGGCGGCAGGAAGCCGAATTTCATCATTGCTATGGCTCGGAGAAAATATCATGACAGAAACAACCTCGGCTCTTGGGGATGAGCACGGCGTCGAACAGGGGGCGCTGGATAACAAGAAACGCATTTTCGCTATCGTCGGAGCTTCATCAGGCAATCTGGTGGAGTGGTTTGATTTTTACGTTTACTCCTTCTGTTCCATTTACTTTGCCGCCTCGTTCTTTCCGGCGGGCAACAGCACCACGCAGCTGTTGCAAACCGCCGGGGTATTCGCCGCCGGTTTCTTTATGCGGCCGATCGGCGGCTGGCTGTTCGGCTATATTGCCGACAGGCATGGCAGAAAAAACTCAATGCTGCTTTCAGTCTGCATGATGTGCGCCGGATCGCTGGTGATCGCCTGCCTGCCGACGTATGAATCGATCGGCAGTTGGGCCCCGGCGCTGCTGCTGATCGCTCGATTGTTTCAGGGGTTGTCGGTGGGCGGCGAGTATGGCACCAGCGCCACCTACATGAGCGAGGTGGCAATCAAGGGGCGGCGTGGCTTCTACGCATCGTTCCAGTACGTGACGCTGATTGGCGGGCAACTGTTGGCGCTGCTGGTCTTGGTGATCTTGCAGCAGATATTGCCCGCCGAAGAGCTGAAAGCCTGGGGATGGCGTATTCCGTTTGCCTTGGGGGCCGTGTTGGCGGTGGTGGCGCTTTACCTGCGCCGCTCGCTGAATGAAACCTCCGATGCGAAGACGCGTAACCACAAAGATGCCGGTTCGCTGACGGGGCTGTGGAAAAATCGCAAGGCGTTCCTGATGGTGCTGGGCTTTACCGCCGCCGGTTCACTGACCTTCTACACCTTCACCACCTACATGCAGAAATACCTGGTGAACACCGCCGGTATGGACGCCAAGCTGGCCAGCGCCATCATGACCGTTGCGCTATTCGTCTTTATGCTGCTGCAGCCTGCAGTAGGCGCGTTTTCGGACAAAATCGGCCGTCGCAGCTCGATGCTGATCTTCTCAGCCTTCGCCACGGTGTTGACGGTGCCGATCCTGTTTGCCTTGAAAGAGGTGACCAACCCCTTTATGGCGTTCGGTCTGATCGTGTTGGCGTTGTTCGTTGTCAGCTTTTACACCGCGATCAGCGGGCTGCTTAAAGCCGAGATGTTCCCGCCGGAGGTGCGCGCGTTAGGAGTGGGCTTGTCTTATGCGGTGGCGAACGCCCTGTTCGGCGGCTCGGCGGAATATGTCGCGTTGTCGCTAAAATCGTTCGGCGTGGAGAACGCTTTCTTCTGGTATGTCTCCGGCATGTGCCTGCTGGCGCTGCTGGTTTCGCTTCGATTGCATCGCAAAGGCAAGGAGATACAGCTGTAATAAAAACCCCGGCCTTGGCCGGGGTCAGAGTACCGCTTACAGGATACGGCTAATCAGCCGATCGATGCGGATGCGGCGCAGACGGCGAATCAGCTTGCGCACCTTGATCGGGTACTGCTGAATGCTTTGCAGCTCCTGATAGTGGCCGACTACGGTGGTGTGAGTACGGATGCACTCCAGCTCTTTCTGCCGCTGCTCGCGCATCTCTTGCTTGGGATCGTGGATCAGAATGGCGTTTTCCAGATCCAGCCGCCAGGCGCGCGGGTTGAGATTATTGCCGGTAATCAGCTGCCACTCTTCGTCTACCCACATGCCTTTCAGGTGATAGCTGTTATCGCCATCCTTCCACAGACGCACGATCAGCTGCCCGGTGTCGATATAACGCTGCAAGCGGCTCAGGAAGCGGCGCAGGTTGATCTCGTACAGGTAGGGCAGTGCGCCGATGATTTTGAACGGCTGGTCTTCAGGAATATAGAAGTCGTTGGCGGTTTTGTCGCCGACAATGATCTCCACCTGTTTACCCTGGCGCAGCAGATAAATGATGTTGCGCACCAGCAGCGCCGGCAGGTTGAAGTAGGGGGTACAGAGCGTCAGTTTCTGGTCGGCGCACGACATCAGGTGATGAATGGTTTTATTCAGCACGCTTTGCTTGCCAAGCCCAACCAGCGGCGTCACCGCCAGCTCATCGTTGCCGGCCTTGTCGCGGAAGTGGTAACCGGCGCGGCGCAGGGCGAAACGGAACAGGCGGGTCTCGTTTTTGATCTCCGGACTTTTCGGCCGATCGCTGCGATCGAGGCGCTGTACGGCACCGGCGGTGAGCAGATGCTGCTTGATGTAATCGATCAAGGTATCGGCCAGCACGCCGTTGGTGATCAGCTGATAGCGATCGTAACGGTATTTCTCATGCTGATGCAGATAAACGTCGTTGATGCTGGCGCCGCTGTAGATCACGGTATCGTCGACCACAAAGCCCTTCAGATGCAATACGCCCAGCGCTTCGCGGGTATTGACCGGCACGCCGTAGATCGGCACCGACTGTTCCGGATGTTGGCTGGCCATGGCGCAGTACCAGTCGGCGTTGGTATTGGCGGCGGCGGCACCGATGCGCCCACGCTGTGCGCGGTGCCAGTCGACCAGTACGCAGATTTCCAGCTCGGGCCGCCGCTGTTTGGCTTGATACAACGCATTGAGGATCTCGCGCCCGGCGTCGTCATGCTCCAGATACAGGGCCACCAGATAGATGCGTTGGGTGGCGTTGGCGATGGCGTCCAGCAGCGTGGTGCGAAAATCGGACGGCGCGTACAACGTACGAACATCAGCAACCGTCTGGGGGAGTTTGGGCAGTTGTGCAAGGTGTTGTTGATGTTTGCTACGTTTAAATTTTGACAACATCACAGTGCGTTTCTTCTCTCATGATTGATGGCCAGAACGCCACAGGCATAAAAACAATAAACCGAATAATCGGGCGATAATACCATTAGTTGCCCCGATTGTGCGTATGTTTTGGCGTTAAGTGGTGGATTCGTAGCGCATTGCGACGCAGGTCACTGCGCGTCGGCGGCCCGCAGCGGCAGCGTCAGATTGACGATGCCGTCCTCAAGCTGCACCTCGATGCCAAAGCCCAGCCGCTGCGCCAGTGCGATCATGCCGCGGTTATTCGGCATGGTGATGCCGCTCAGACGGGTCAGGCCATGCGCGCGGGCATAGGCGATCATTTTCTCCAGCAACTGACGGCCCAGGCCCAGGCCTTTCAGGTCGGAACGCACCAGCACGGCGAATTCGGCGTCGGTGTTGTCCGGATCGGACAGCGCGCGGGTCACGCCGATGATCTCGTCTGCGCGCACCGCCACAAAGGCCATTTCTCGATCGTAGTCGATCTGCGTCATGTTGGCCAAATCGTCATGGGTAAACTCATTGATCTCGCTGAAGTAGCGATAATAGAGGTCTTCCTTGGTCACCCGGTCGATGAAATGCTTCAGCGCCGGTTCGTCTTCGGGCAGGATCGGGCGGAACAGACACTGGCTGCCGTCTTTCAGCGCGATGGTTTCTTCCAGCTCATGCGGATAAGGGCGGATCGCCAGCCGCGCCTGCGGATCGCCGCTGAACGGCGCGAGTTGCATCGAAACGTCCAGCAGGGTGAATTCGCTGCCGGAGGCCAGCACCGGATGGATATCCAGCCGGGCGATCTCCGGGCAGTCGAGGATCAGGTTGGAAACCTGCACCAGCAAGCGGCTTAGCCCGGGGATATCTAAAGGCCGCAGCGCGCTGCGCCCGCGGATCTTGCCGCCTTTCACCGCCTGCAGCACCAGATAACGTGCCAGCGCCATGTTCAGCGGCGGCAGCGCGACCGCCACCTGATTTTCCTGGCGCCACTCTACGCCGCCTTCGCCCAGCATGATCAGCGGGCCGAAAATCGCATCCTGCTCTACCGCGATGCGCAGCTCCTGGGCGCCGGCGCGGTTGGCCATGCTCTGCACCAGCAAGCCGTGGATGCGCGCCTGAGGGTAGGTGCGCTTCACGCGGTCGAGGATCGCCTCCGCCGCGCGCTGCACTTCGGTCGCGGTGCGCAGGTAGAGCATGACGCCCTGAACTTCCGACTTGTGCGGGATATCCGGCGAGCGCAGCTTCAGCGCTACCGGGTAGCCGATCTGTTCGGCGATATGTACCGCTTCGGCGCTGTCTTCGGCTATCCAGGTCGGCAGGGTGCTCAGGTCATAAGCCTGCAGAATGGATTGCACCTCGTGGGTATCCAACTGGGTGGCGCCTTCGGCCAGCGCCTGATGGATCAGGCGGTGAGCGTCGGCGGTATTGGCGGTCAGGCCGACCGGCAGCGCCGGCGTCTCTTTCAGCTGCTTTTGGTTGCGGCGGTATTCCACCATATGCATAAAAGCGGTCACAGCGCCTTCCGGCGTGCGGTAGGTGGGAATGGCGGCCTCGGTAAACAGCCGGCGTGCCTCTTGAGAAGAGTATTCGCCGCACCAGTTGGTCAGCAAGGTGATGCGTTTGCCGCGCGCATGGCGGTGCAGCGCGTCGATCAGCCGCTGCGCCGTGGCGGTGCCCGGCGCCGCCGCGCTCGGCGCATGGATCAGCAGCAGCGCGTCATAGTCGTGGCTGTCGAGCAGCGCTTCAAGAGCCGCCAGGTAGCGCTGCGGCGTGGCGTCGTCGCGCAGATCGAGCGGGTTGCCGGCGCGAATGAAATCCGGCATCGCATCGCTCAGCTTCGCCAGGCTCTCCTCGCTCAGCGTCGCCAGCTTGCCGTTGCGCCCGAGCAGCTCGTCCAGCGCCATCGCCGCCGGCGCCGCCCCGTTGCTGACGATCATCAGCCGTTCGCCGCGCAGCGGATGCATATGGCTGAGGGTTTCCACCGCTGAGAACAGCTCATGGGTATCCTGCACGCGCAGCAGGCCGGCGCGCTGGATGGCGGCGTCGTAAGCGGCGTCCAGCCCTTGCTGGCTGTTGAGCAGTAATTGCGCCTGTTGGCTGCGGCCGCTTTTGATCACCAGAATGGGCTTATTGCGTGAGGCGCTGCGCGAGGCAGAGAGAAAGCGTCGTGCGTCGCTGATGTTTTCCAGATACAGCAGGATGGCGCTGGTCTTGCCGTCGCGCGCCAAAAAGTCGAGTAGATCGTCGACGTCGATATCCAGGCTGTCGCCCAGCGCAATGAAATAGGAGAAGCCGACCTCGCGCTGTTGCGCCCAATCGAGAATAGTGTTGGCGACGGCGGCGGACTGCGAGATAAACGCCAGCTTGCCTTTTTGGATCGGCACCGGCGAGAAGCTGGCGTTAATGCCCTGCCACGGCGCCAGCAATCCCAGGCTGTTGGGGCCCAGCAGCCGCATGGCGTAGCGCTGCGCGCAGGCTTTCAGCTCGGCGAACTGTTCTGGCGGTGAAGAGAGCACGATGGCGGTTTTACAGCCGCGCTGCCCCAGCGCGTCGAGCAGCGCCAGATTACGCTTGGCGTGGGTGCAGATGATCGCCAGATCCGGCGTCAGCGGCAGGCTGGCGACGTCGGGATAGGCCATGACGCCGCATACCGCCTTGTAGCGCGGCGTAACCGGCAGGATGGGGCCGCCGAAACCGCCGGCCAGCAGGTTGCTCATCATCAGGTTGCCGGCGCGGCCCGGCTGCTGCGAAGCGCCCAGCACGGCGATCGATTTGGGACGTAGTAGCGCTTCTAACCCTCGCTGGCTCATGCACGGCTCCTTTTGGCAACGTTACGCCTGATTTTAGGCGCTTTATGGCTACATTGCTGTGACCGGTGCCTCCGGTCGGGTCGGTTTTCCCGCCAGATACTGTTGACGGAAATAGCGAAAATGCTGATTCAACCCTTCGGCGGCCGGCAGATCGCCCGCCTGTTGCAGCAGGGCGGCGGCCACTTCCGCCGTGCAGTGTTGCTCGGCGCGGCTGGCTTCGCGCAGCTGGTAGTCTGATGCGACGTCGACGTTGAGGGAAAACACCGGGAATTGATTGAGATACGGGCTTTTACGGAACATTTTGCGTGCCTCCGCCCAGGTACCGTCCAGCATGATGAACAGCGGCGGTTTGCCGCCGACGGGCAGCGCGCTGAACACTGGCCGTTCGGCGTCGGCGTAGGACGCGGGGAACACCACATAAGGCTGCCGTGTCGGATCGTTGATGGCCGCCAGCAGGGCGGGATCGACCTCGGTGCGCGACCAGAGGAACGCCTGGGTGTCCGGCAGGATATCGGCGATCAGGCGGCCGGTGTTGCTGGGCTTGAGCGGCTCGGCGCCGAACATGATCAGGCAGAAACGGCTGCCGGCCTGCTGTGGGCGAATGGTGTCGCACAGGCAGTTTTTATGCGGCAGCAGGCAACCCTGACAACGCGCCACCCGGCAACCGCGCGCCAAAAAAGGGCGGGTGGCGCGGTCTAAACGGAATTGGCGCAGGCGAAGTACGGCGTTGTCGGTCATAACGATCCTGGGGAAAAACCGCTATTGTAACGCAGAAAAAAGCCCGCCGGGAGGGGCGGGCTCGATCGGGGCGCGTTCGCGCGCAATGGCGGGATACGGCCTATACTTGCCGAATCACACTAACTCGTTGAGCCAGTTGTCAAACGGCGCTTTCGGCATCGCGCCGTTGAGCATGTCGACCATCTTGCCCTGACGGAACACCATGATGGTCGGGATGCTGCGGATGCGGAAACGGGCGCTCAGCTCCGGCTCGGCTTCGGTGTTCACTTTCACGAAGCGCACTTTGCCGGCGCGCTCTTCGGCCACGTCTTCAAAGATCGGTGCAAAGCTGCGGCACGGGCCGCACCACGGCGCCCAGAAATCGACCACGACCGGCAGATCGTCCTGCAGCAACTGGTCCAGCGTGGCGGCGGTGGCGTTGATCACTTCACCGTCGAAGAGCTCATGGCCGCAGCGGCCGCATTTCGCATTGTCCGCCAGACGTTCTTCCGGCACGCGGTTGGTGGCATTGCAAGCTGCACAAACTGTATTCATGTTGACCTCGGGTACAGAGAAAGCATGGTCCCCGCAACGCGGTTGCGGAGATGTTTCTTTAATGCTGACAATTATCGGCAAAACCCGGCGCGTGAACAATGAGGTTTGTTCAATGGATGTGATAGTTGGGAGCTTTTAGTGCAAGTTGGTGGCTTCGTGCACCAACATCAGGTAATCTTCGCGCCCTGCGCGTTGGTGGAGAAGACAATGAACGATTCATTTAGTGGCAAGAACGGCAAAGTCAAAGTGATGTACGTCCGCAGTGACGACGACAACGGTGACGACCGTAACAAGAATAAACGTCCGGCCGGCAAAGGCCGTCCGGCTGACGGTGCGCGATCGGGCCGCACCGGTCAAGACAAGGCGCGCGGCGGCAACGATCGCCGCGGCGCCGACTCCCGCCGCAGTGAAAGCGATCGTCCTCGCCGTCCGGCGCGCTCTGAAGATCGCGGTGGCAATGAGTCGCCGTGGAGAACCGTCTCGCGCGCGCCGAATGAAGAGCCGGCGTTCGATCATGGCGGCATCAGCGGCAAAAGCTTTATCGATCCTGAGCAACTGCGCCGCCAGCGCGCGGAAGAAACCCGCGTTTACGGTGAAAACGCCTGTCAGGCGTTGTTCGCCAGCCGTCCGGAAGCGATCGTGCGCGCCTGGTTCGTGCAGTCGGTCACCCCGCGCTTCCGCGAAGCGCTGCGCTGGATGGCGGCAAACCGCAAAGCTTACCACGTGGTGGATGAGGAAGAGCTGGCCAAGGCTTCCGGCACCGAGCACCACGGCGGCGTCTGCTTCCTGATCAAAAAGCGTCAGGGCCTGGATGCGCAGACCTACCTGAAAACCGCGCCGGCGACCGACTGCGTGCTGGCGCTGGAAGAAGTGGGCAACCCGCATAACCTGGGCGCCATCGTCCGTTCTTGCGCCCACTTCGGCGTCAACGGCGTGCTGCTGCAGGATCCGGCGCTGCTGGAATCCGGCGCGGCGGTGCGCACCGCAGAAGGCGGCGCGGAGCACATCAAGGCGATCAACGCCGATGATTTCCTGTCGGTGCTGGATACCTTCCGCAAGGCGGGTTACACCATCGTCACCACCTCCAGCCACAAAGGCACCGTGCTGGCGCAGGCCAAGCTGCCGGCCAAGATGGTGCTGGTGCTGGGCCAGGAACGCGACGGTCTGAGCGACAGCGCCTGGCAGCAGGGCGATATGAACGTGTCCATCGGCGGCACCGGCAAGGTGGAAAGCCTGAACGTTTCCGTGGCGACCGGCATTCTGCTGGCGGACTGGTGGCGTCAGAATCAGGCGTAATTTTCTACGTCGGATAAAAAAACGGGCGCCCCAGGGCGCCCGTTTCGTTTATTGAAGCTTAGTGAGCGCCGCCGCCTCCGCCGCCGCCGGAGCTGAATGGCGGTTTCGCCACCCACACCAGTACCAGCAACACCAGGAACACCCCGGCCGACAGCCAGAATATCTCGTTGGCGGAGATGATCAGGCCCTGCGCGGTGATCTCGTTGGCGATATACGCCGACGCCTGCTGCTTGCTCATGCCGAGCTGCTCCAGTTGCCGGTACATCTCCTGCGACTGCGGGTTGTACGGGTTGACGAACTCCGTCAGTTGCGAATGGTGCTGCGATTCGCGCTGCGTCCACAGGGTGGTGGTGATCGAGGTACCGATCGAACCCGCCAGCGTTCGCGTGAAGTTCGACAGGCTCGATGCCGCCGCCATGCGTTCCGGCGGCAGGCCGGACAGCGTGATGGTGGTCAACGGCATGAAGAAGCAGGCGATGGCGAAGCCCTGAACGAACTGTGGCCAGGCGGATGCGCCGAAGTCCATGCCCGGTTCAAACGTATAGGCGCGCCAGTAGAAGCACACGGCATACATGATGAAGCTGAAGGTCACCAGCCGGCGCATGTCGAGCCGGTTGCCGAACTTGCCGATGATCGGCGACAGCAACACCGGGATCAGCCCGACCGGCGCCGACGCCAGCCCCGCCCAGGTGGCGGTATAGCCGTACACCTCTTGCAACAGCTGCGGCAGCAGCACGATGGCGCCGAAGTACAGCATGTACGCCAGGCTGATGCACAGGCAGCCGATGGTGAAGTTGCGCGACTTGAACAGCGACAGATCCACCACCGGATGGTCGTCCGTCAGCTCCCACACCACCAGGAACAGCAGCGCCACCACCGCCACGACGGTGAGCGTGATGATCTCGGTCGAGTTGAACCAGTCCAGCTCCTTGCCCTGATCGAGCATGATCTGCAGAGAACCGATGCCGACGATCAGCAATACCAGGCCGACGGTGTCGATCGGTTTGATCTCGGTTTTGGTTTCCCGCCCCTTCAACGTCGCCATCGCCGCCACGATCACGAAGACGCCGATCGGGATGTTGATGAAGAAGATCCAGCCCCAATGGTAGTTGTCGCTGATGTAGCCGCCGAGGATCGGCCCGAAGATTGGCGCGACGATAACGGTCATCGACCACAGCGCCAGGGCCATCGCTCGCTTGGCGGGCGGGTAGTTGTTCAACAACAAACTCTGCGACAGCGGGATCAGCGGCCCGGCCACCACGCCCTGGATCACGCGGAAGAAGATCAGCATGCCAAGGCTGTTGGAGATGCCGCACAGCCAGGAGGCGATGGCGAACAGCGCGGTGGACCAAAGGAACAGCCGCACTTCGCCGAAACGCTTCGCCAGCCAGCCGGTGATCGGAATCGAGATGGCGTTCGCCACGCCGAACGAGGTGATCACCCAGGTACCCTGCGAGTTGGAAGACCCGAGGTTACCGGAAATGGTGGGGATCGCCACGTTGGCGATGGTGGAGTCCAGCACTTGCATGAAGGTCGCCATGGCGAGCGCGACCGTCATCCAGGCAAGCTGGGCACCTTCAAGCGGTTTCTGTGGCAAGATGGCCTCCCGCGCGCTTAGCCGGCGTTCGCATGGATCACGTCGGCGATCAGCTGGTTAACCGGCGCCAGATTCAACGCCAGCGCGTCGCTCTGATACAGCGGTTTGTCGCGCACCACGTCGGCCAGCACGCGGCCGTCCAGATTGGCGGTGTCGACGGTCACCAGCGTCGAAAGACCGATGCGCAGCGGATGATCGGCCACCTGCTTGGCGTCGAGCTCAATACGCACCGGCAGACGTTGCACCACCTTGATCCAGTTGCCGGTGGCGTTTTGCGCCGGCAGCAGCGAGAAGGCGCTGCCGGTGCCCATGTCGATACCGGCCACTTTGCCCTGATACACCACGTCGTCGCCGTAGACGTCGCTGACCACCGTCGCCGGCTGGCCGATACGCATATTGGCGATCTGGGTTTCCTTGAAGTTGGCGTCAACCCAGATGTGATCGGCCGGCACCACCGCCATCAGCGGCGAACCGGCGGCGATCTGCGCGCCGACCTGCACGCTGCGGCGCGAGACATAGCCGGTAATCGGGCTGATCACCTTGGTACGCTGCAGCGCCAGCCAGGCGTCGCGCATCTGCGCGGCGGCCTGTTGGATCGCCGGCTGCTGTTCCAGCGGAGTATTCAGCACCATCGCCTGGTTGGCGTTGTATTGCTGTACCGCCACTTCCAGCGCGGCTTTGGCGCTGTCGACCGCATCGCGAGCGTGTTGCAGCTCTTCGCGGCCGATGGCGTCAACGCTGCCCAGCACCACGCGGCGTTTCAGATCGTTCTCGGCCTTGCTCAGATCGGTCTTGCGCAGGGCGATGTTGGCCTGATACTGCTTGCTGTTGATGATCAGCTGGTGGGTCTGACGCACGCTGTTGGCCAGGCCGGTCTTGGCGCGTTCAAACGCCTGCTCGGCATCGGTCGGATCGAGCGTCAGCAGCACGTCGCCCTGCTTGACGTAGTCGGTGTTGTCGAAGTTGACGCTGTTCACGCTGCCGGACACCTGGGCCATGATCTGCACCTGGTTGCCGGAGACGTAGGCGTCGTCGGTTTCCTGGTGATGACGCAGCACCAGGAACCAATACACTAAATAAGCCACCCCTATAACAATGAAAATAACCGTCAGCAACAGCAGCCAAAATTTGCGCTGCTTCTTTTTGCCGCTCGGCTGCTGCGGGTTTTGGGTTTCCGCGCTTGCGCTCATGGTGTTCTCCAAGCCTTATATTATTATGCTTTCGAATCCGCTGCGGCCGGGGCCTGATAGCCACCGCCCAACGCGCGGATCAGTCCTATCTTCGCCTGCAGTAAATTGCTGCTGGCATTCAACTCCGCCTGTTGCTGCTGCAATAGCTGCGTCTGGCTGGTCAACAGATCGTCGCGCCCGATAATCCCTGCCTGGTAACGGGCGTTGGCGACCTGATACACCTGTTGCATCGACTGGGCCGCGGACGCCGCCTGCAGTTGCTGCTGCGCAGAACTCTGCTGGATGGTGATGGCGTCGGCGGTTTCCTGTACCGCATTCAGGATGGTTTGGTTGTAGGATTCCACCGCTTCGTCATACAGCGCGGATTCCTCGCCCAGCTTGCTGCGCAGCGCCCCGGCGTGGAAGATCGGCAGCGAAATCGCCGGCATCACGTTCCAGGCCTGGCTGGCCGCTTCAAACAGATTCGGGCTGGTGCCACTGGTATTGGTGGTCATCAGGCCGGCGAAGGCTGAAATGGTCAGGCTGGGGTAAAACTCTTTACGCGCGGCGCTGACGCGCTGGCTGTAAGACTCCACCAGCTGGCGTTGCGCGGCGATGTCCGGGCGTTTGCCCAGCAGATCCGCCGTCAGCTCGCCCTGCGGCGCCATCAGGTTGTCTGCGGGCAAAGGCACCTGACGCAGGTGCTGCATGGCGTTCGGCCCCTGGCCCGCCAGCGCGGCGAGCTGGTGTCTGAGCTGTTCGATTTGCGACTGCAGCTGCAGGATCTGCTGCTTGGCGACGTCGGACTGCGCCTGGGTTTGTTGCGGCACATCAACACCGGTCAGCCCGGCCTGATAGCGCTGTTGGCGCAGCGCGGTCAGGCGCTCATTGTTGTTTACTTCCTGCTGCAGCAGCTTCTCGAGCGCGAGATTGCTCTGCAGCTGGTAGTAGGCGGACGCCACCGAGCTGGTCAGCGTCAGCGCCGCCTGTTCCTGCTCGGCGCGTGCTGCGTTCACTTGCGCCTTGGCGGCGTTCACCTGGTTGCGGTATTTGCCCCACCAGTCGAACTCGTACGCCAGGTTCAACCCCAGCGAGTTGGAGCTTGAATAGATCGGCTTATGCGGATACCCCAAGCCCATATTGACGTTTTGCGGCACACGCTGGCGCTGGGTGCTGGCGTTCAGATCCAGGTTCGGCCCGTTGGCGGCGCTGGCTTCGCCTACCACGCTCTGCGCTTCGCGCACGCGGGCGGCGGCCTGACGCAGGGTCGGCGAACTTTGCAGCGTCTGCGTCATCAGGCTATCCAACTGCGGATCCTTGAGGGCGCGCCACCACTGCGGGCTGACGGCCAGCGAACTGACTTTCGGCTGAGCCAACTGCAGGCTCTGCGGATCCATCAGCGTGGATTGCGGGGCAATATTGTCGGTCGAAGCACACCCGGCCAGCAGCAACACGGCGAACAGCGGGGTGAATCTCCAGTGAAATGGGGATCGCATAAGTAGGTACCTGAACAGAAATTGTGAATTAGGGTAACTGTTCTGTGATTTCCATTTGATCCAGACGTGCCAGCAATTTGCGCGTCAGCTGTTCCAGCTGTTTTTGCTCATCGTCGGTCAGCGTGGACCACAGGAAATGCAGACATTGGTGCTGCGGCGGCAGCAGTTGACTGAGAAATTCTTCCCCCTGCGGCGTCAGATGCAGATGCAGGCAGCGGCGATCGTTGTCGCTTTCCCGGCGTTCGATCCAGCCGCGCTTCTCCAGCTCGTCGGCGATGCGGGTTGCATTGGTGCGCGAGGAGCCCAGGGCAGAGCTTAGCTCAGAAGGTTGGATGCTGTGGCTTTCCTGCGCATCCAGGGTAATCAGCGCCATAAACAGTGTTTCGTTAATCCCCTGCGCTTTCAGCATCTTATTGCGGTTTTCCAGCAGCTTGCCTTGCATGTGCATGCACAGGCGGGTCAGCAGGATCTCCTGATAAGGGAAATCTTTCTGCCGCGTGGCGCGGAAATTCAGCATTTGTTCTATGGGGGCAAACGAGCTTTCCATAATTTAGGGCCTCATTAATTTCGTTCGAGATAGTAACGACGGTGACAAATAATGTAAATGTTCAGCCGTGCGGATAATTTAGCAATTCGTGTCATTTGTCAGTGTTTGTAAAGATGTGGCGCCTGAAAACGCCAGTGTGAAGCCAAACGATCGGGAGCGGCGTCAGCCTGCACCGAAAATCATTAACAGTTTTAATGTGACGCCAAAGGCCGTTGCGCCGAGCAGCGTCGACAGAATGATGCTTTTGCTGCGGTAGAAGCACAGTGCCAGCGCGGCGAACCCCACCAACGTCGGCAGCAGCTTGTCCGGCTCGCGCATCACCACCGGCGTGCTGGAGACCACCAGCAGGGCGCAGATCGAGGCGATGCCAATGCTGTCGAGCAACAGGGCGGCTTTACCGCGTTTGAGGCCGGGCTGGGCGCGCGCCGGCGCCAGCCGCAGCGGCAGATAACGGAACAGGTAATTGGCGCAGCCCACCACCAGGCCGATCACCAGCACATCAATGTTCATGGCTGGCCTCCGCAGGGGCTGGCTGGAACAGGGCGGCAATGCAGCCGGCTCCGATGCCGGCCAAAATGGCGACCGGAATGGAGAACAGCACCACGCCGAGCAGCGCGCCGGCCAGCGCGGCGGCGATAGTCAGGCTCTGCGGGCGGCGGAAGGCGGCCAGCAGGAAACTGAGAAACAGCGCCGGCAGCATGAAGGCCAGCGAGGCCTCGATCACCGGGAACTGCTCCAGCGGGCCGTTGCCGAACAGCGCGCCGAGCGCGGTGCCGGCCACCCAGGAGAGCCAGGAACAGAGCGCGATGCCCAGCATCCAGTTTTCGCTCCAGCTGCGGTTATTGCGCATCAGCCTGGCGGTGGCGGCGGCGAAGACCTCATCGGTCAGGCCAAAGGCCCATATCGCCGTTTTGCCGGGCGACATGCGCGAGACGATGCGGTGACGCAGCGCCGGGCCGTACAGCAGGTGGCGCACGTCCATCGCCATCACCGTCAATGCGGAGACCCACAGCGACATCCCGGCGCTCAGCAGGGCGGTGATCACGAACTGGCTGGCGCCGGCGTAGATGATGCAGGAGAAGAAAATGCTTTCCAGTGGGGAAAAACCCAGTTTGACGGCGCTGAGGCCGAAGGCGAACGCCACCGGGACATACCCGATGACGATCGGCAAACTGTCGACGACACCGTTGGCGAAGGTGGCGCTGACGGCGGGCGGATTGAGGCTGTCTGCAGCTTGGCTTTGCATGGTTGTGGATCGCAGGGTAGATAGGACTTCAATAGTTTATGACCAGAACATTACCAGAGAGTAAGTAATGTTTATACCCTGCACCGCTAATAAATTTCTTTAGTGACTATTTGCACGATAATCAGATTGTCGCCGGCCCCTGCGGATCGTGGTGCTTGCCGAGCCACCAGGTCAGCAGGTTGAGCAGGCATAACACCCCGCCGGCGGCGGCCACGCCGTACCAGCCGGCATGTTGATAGGCCGAGGCGGAGAGCAGCGAACCGAGCGCGCCGCCGATAAAGTAGCTGGTCATGTAGCCGGCGGTCAGGCGGTTGCGCGCGTCCGGCATGATGCGGTACATCACGCTCTGGTTGGTGACGTGTACCGCCTGCACCGCCAGATCGAGGATCAGGATGCCGGCGATCAGCGCCCACAGCGATTGTTTGGCGAACGCGATAGGGATCCAGGACAGCAGCAGCAACGCCAGGCCGACGGTGGTGGTCAGCCCGGCCTTGCCTTTGTCCGCCAGATGCCCGGCGCGCGAAGCGGCCAGCGCCCCGGCGGCGCCCACCAGGCCGAACAGCCCAATCACTCCCTCGGAATAGTTGAACGGCGGCGCGGCGAGCAGAAAGGCCATTGAGGTCCAGAGCACGCTGAAGTTGGCGAACGACAGGGCGCCGAGGATGGCGCGAGTGCGCAGCAGCGGCATGCGGCAGAACAGGCTGAAGATCGAGGCCAGCAGCTGCGGGTAGTTCAGCCCGGAGTGTTGCTTATAGCGCGGCAGCGCGCGCCACAGGATCAGCGCCATCAGGATCATCAGCACGCTGGCGACCCAGTAGATGGTGCGCCAGCCGCCGAACGACGCCAGTGCGCCCGCGACGGTGCGCGCCAGCAGGATGCCGAGCAGCAGGCCGCTCATGATGATGCCGACGGTCTTGCCGCGCTTTTCCGGGTGGGCCAGCGTGGCGGCCAGCGGCACCAGGATCTGCGCCACTACCGAGAACAGCCCGGTGAGCGCGGTGCCGAGGATCATCATCGGCAGCGTGGCGGAGGTGGCGGTGATCAGCATGCCGCCGGCAGCCAGCAGCGTCATGAACACGATCAGCCCGCGGCGCTCGAACATATCGCCGAGCGGCACCAGCAGCAGCAGGCCGGTGGCGTAACCGAGCTGCGCGGCGGTGACGATAAAGCCGGCCTGGTTGACCGACAGGTTGAAACCGGTGGCGATGGTTTCCAGCAGCGGTTGCGCGTAATAGTTGCTGGCGACCGCCAGGCCGGTGGCGATGGCGATCAGCACGGTCAGCGCCGGGCTGAGGCCCGGATGGGCGTTTTGTTGGCTCATGGTTTTTTCATCACGGAAAGAAGATGGCGCGCAGTATCCGGCAATGCGTCTGCGGAAACCAATGTATAATTTTCATTTGATTTATCTCATTTCAAGATAGATGCCATGAACCTGAAACAGATCCGCTATGCGCTGGCGGTGGCGGAAGAACAGAGTTTCACCCGGGCGGCGCAGCGCTGCCATACGGTGCAGTCGGCGCTCAGCCACCAGATCGCCAAACTGGAAGAAGAGCTGGGCTGTACGCTGTTTGAACGCACCTCGCGCCGGGTGCGGTTGACCCCCGCCGGCCAGGCTTTCATTCCGTCGGCGCAGCGGCTGTTGGCGGCGCAGCAGGCGCTGGTGGAAGAGGTGACCGCCGCCGGCGATGCGGTGTCCGGCACCCTGACCATCGGCACGATTTCAACCATAAACGCGATTGATCTGACCGAAAAGCTCGACAAGTTTCATCGCCACTATCCGGCGGTGAACATCCGCCTTTACGTTGGCATGAGCGAAGCCCTGTTGGAGGACGTGCGTCAGCAGAAGTGTGATATGGCGTTTGTCGGCATCTGGCCCGGCGATGTCGATTTACTGCCGATGTCGCACCGGCAGTTGACCGATGAGCCGCTGGTGGCGCTGGTGGCGCCGCAGCACCCGTTGGCCCACCGCGAGCGGGTCAACCTGCAAGCGCTGGCGGAAGTGCCGCTGGTGGATTTCTACAGCGGCACCGGCGCGCGGCGCCAAACCGATCGCGCCTTCCTGGCGGCGGGCATCCGCCGGCACGTCAGTTTTGAGATCGATCATATCGAATGGCTGGAGAATTTGGTGCGGCGCGGGTTGGCGGCGGGTATCGTACCTGTCTCGACCGCGCAACGCTTAAGCGCGTTGGTGTCGATTCCGATTGAAGACGGGCCGCGGCGCCAGGTGTATTGCATTTGGCCGCAGCCCTTGTCGAACGCCGCCGCACGTTTTTTACAGTTCAGCGGCATCGATCTGGCGGGGTAGGGGCGCGGCAAAGGCGGCGCCCCTGAACGGTTACGGCTTCGCCGCTGCGGCGGCGGTTTTCACCCAGCCGTCGAAGGTGGCCTGGTGCGCCTTGATCCAGCCGTTAACGTGGTTCTGGATATCGGCTTCCGAAGCCTGGCCTTCATGCATGCGCAGGTTTTGCGCGTTGATGTCGGCGATCGGCAGCTTCATGATGGCGAACAGCTTGGCGGCCGCCGGATTGGCTGCGGCCCACTGCTTGTTGGCGGCGATGCGCATGGTGTTGACCGGGAAGCCGTAGTTGGCGCCGTTAGGCAGTTTGGTGTCAACGTTTTTCTGCTCGCCCGGCAGGGAGGAAAACGGCACCTGCAGCCAGACCACGTCGCGGCCCGGCACCATCACATCGCTGACCCAGTACGGCGTCCAGGTGTAATACAGCACCGGTTTGCCTTCTTTGTAGCGGGTGATGGTGTCGGCGATCATCGCCGCGTAGTTGCCCTGATTGTGCTCGACGGTGTTGCTCAGGCCATAGGCCTTGATGTGGTGGTTGATCACCGCTTCGCAGCCCCAGCCCGGGGTGCAGCCGGTCAGATCGGCCTTGCCGTCGCCGTTGGTGTCGAACAGCTTGGCGATCTTGGGATCCTTGAGCTGTTCGACGTTGGTGATGTGGTACTGTTCGGCGGTTTTCTTGTCGATCAGGTAGCCCTGCGCGGCGCCGTTGACGTAGACGCCTTCGCGGTAGAACTTGGCGTCGCCGCCGGCGGCCTTGTACTGATCGGCGTGCAGCGGATCCCAGTTGACCGCGATAAAGGTCGCGTCACCGGAGGCGATCGAGGTGTAGGCGACGTTGTAATCCACTTCACGCGGTTCTTTCACGTCGTAACCCAATTTTTCCAGCGCCTTGCTGACCAGCAACGTCTGGAAAGTCTCTTCGGAAATGGTGCTTTGCACCGGCTGTACCGCGATCCCCTTGCCGGGTAAATCTGCCGCGCTCACGCTCTGTGAGCCAATCAGCGTCGTCAGGGCGAGAGCCCAGATGCCCGTGGTGCGCATAGTGTTTCCCCTCTTTCGATGTGGTGGTGTCATAGCCCGCCGGGGCCGCAGCCGCCGGCGGGAAAAGCGTCAGGCTTGCTTGATGAACGGGCGAGTCAGTAACCCGATGGGGCCGCGGCGATACCAGCGGCCGATGCCTTTACTGCGGCGATCGCGCCCCAGCGATTGGGTGAGGCGATCGAGAATGATCGCCAGGATCACGATGCCGACCCCGCCGACGGCGGCCAGGCCCATGTCCAGCCGACCGATGCCGCGCAGCACCATCTGGCCCAAGCCGCCGACGGCGATCATCGAGGCGATGACCACCATCGACAGCGCCAACATCAGCGTCTGGTTAACGCCGGCCATGATGGTCGGCATCGCCAGCGGCAGCTGCACCTTGAACAGCAGCTGGCGCGGGCTGGCGCCGAAAGATTCGGCGGCCTCGATCAGATCCTCCGGCACCTGCTTGATGCCGAGAATGGTCAGACGCACGATCGGCGGCAGTGCGAAGATGATGGTCACTACCACGCCCGGCACGTTGCCGATGCCGAACAGCATGACGATCGGCACCAGATAGACGAAGGCCGGAGTGGTTTGCATGGCGTCGAGCAGCGGCCTAATCACCTTGGCGGCGTGCTTGCTGCGCGCCAGCCAGATGCCGAGCGGCAGGCCGATAAGGATGCAGAAGAACAGCGCGGTCAGCACCAACGCCAGCGTGACCATCGCCTGCGACCAGGCGCCGATGGCGCCGATGGCGATCAGGGAGAGCAGCGTCGCGGCGCCCATGCCGAGGCCCGAGACCTGCCAGGCGAGCAGCGAGAACACCAGAATGGCGATCGGCGCCGGCATGCCCAGCAGCAGTTGTTGGAAGCCGCTCAGGATCATGTCCACCGGCACGCGGATGCCCTGGAACAGCGGGCGGAAGTGCAGCACCAGCCAGTCGATGCCTTGCGTGACCCAGGTGTCGAACGGCACCCAGGCTTTGTGGAACGGATCGAGCAGGCTGAAGTGCTCCGGCTGCGCCGGGGCGCCGCTGAGCCAATCGGCGCTTTGCCCGGCGGCGTCATGTGCGGCCGGCGGCGGCGCGCTGGACCAGGCGTCACCGGCGTTGGCGGCGGCATCGCTGGCAGGTGCGGCGCCGGTATCGGCCGGTGCGGTAGCCCAGGGATCTTGGGTTTGCGTGGTATCACTCATTGGTTGAGCCCTCTTTGTCCAACGCCTGCAGCAGCATGGCCTTGGAGATGATGCCGAGATAGTTATGTTCTTCGCCCACCACCGGCACCGCGCACGGCGCCTGGGCGACCAGGGAAATCAGATCGCTGAGCGGCGTGTCGGCCGGCACGGCGGCGGGGGCCTCGAGCAGGGCATCGTCCAGCGTTTGATTGGCGGACAGCGCCTTTTTCAACGACTCTATCGACACCACGCCGATAAATTTCTTCCCGCGTTCAACAACATAACCATAATCACGGTCCTCATCGCGCAGCAGCTGCAGCGCCGAGCGGGGGCCAAAACCGGGGGTTTTGCGGATCAGCGTCACCGGGCGCCGTTGGGCGATATCCTTGGCGCTGAATACATGACTGATGTCCACGCCGCGGAAGAAGGTGCGCACATAGTCGTTGGCCGGGTTGTTCAGGATCTCGTCCGGCGTGCCGACCTGGATCACCTCACCGCCCTGCATGATGGCGATGCGATCGCCAATGCGCATCGCTTCGTCCAGATCGTGGGAAATAAACACGATGGTGCGCTGATGCTGAGCCTGTAATTTCACCAGCTCATCCTGCATTTCGGTGCGAATTAACGGATCGAGCGCCGAGAAGGCTTCGTCCATCAATAATATATCCGGGTTATTGGCCATCGCGCGGGCTAATCCTACGCGCTGGCGCATACCGCCGGATAATTCATCCGGATAAGACAGCGCATAATTCTCCAGCCCGACCTGACGCAGGGCATCCAGCGCTTTTTCCTGGCGCTCCTGCAGCGGTATGCCGGCTAACTCCATACCGAAAGCGGTGTTATTCAGGACATTCATGTGCGGCATTAGCGCGAATGACTGGAATACCATGCTGATCTTATTTCGCCGCACGGTGCGCAGCGCGGTGTCAGATATTTTGGCGATGTCCTCACCGTCGATCAGCACCTGACCGCGGGTGGGTTCTATCAGACGATTGAGAAGGCGTACCAGGGTGGACTTGCCGGAACCGGAGAGCCCCATGATGACAAATATCTCGCCTTCTTCAATGGCCAGAGTGGCGTCTTTTACGCCGAGCGATAAGCCGGTTTTTTCAAACAGCCGATCTTTTGTCAGACCTTTATCCAGCAGTTTGAATGCGCGTTCCGGGTGTTCGCCAAATATCTTATACAGGTTCTTTACTTCGAGTTTAATTGCCATGCAATTTGCTGTTTCCTCTGGTTTAATTAACGCGTTATGGGCTGTCCTTAGCAAAATAAAAGAGCTTTTTACCCTAACACAGTGAATATCTGAGACAACCCTCAATGTCATTTAAATGGGATATTAGTGGTTTACATCAAGGTTTTAATTAGTTATGGTAATTTGGCCCGTGACTCAAAATTGACGGCCATTATTCGGCATAATGGTTTGGTTTTTGGGAAAATAATACGGTGTGGCGCAGAGAGATATTTTGGCGCCGCGCCTGCCGTTCGGATAATAAAAAACCCGACCAGAGGCCGGGTAAAAGTCATCAGTATTTCATCAATTTTAACGACAGGTGCCGATATCGAGGGGGATATCGTCGGGCGTCATGTTATCGCCTTAGTATGACAGCCAGATGGCAGCCTCAGGCCTTGCGATACAGCCTGCGCGGATGGCCGATATTGCCGTACAGCATCTCCACCCGCACGAACTGGGTGGCAACGCAATATTCCAGATACCGGCGGGCGGTGGTCTTGCTGATGCCGACCTGTTCGACCACGTCTTCCACCGCATGCGCCACCGCCGGCTGGGCGATAAACAGCGCCTGCACCAGCTCGAGGGTATTGGTTTCGATGCCTTTGGCGCTCGGCTCGCTGGAGAACTGCTTCGACTGCAGGTTGTACAGCGCATCGACGTTGTCCTGATCGATGATCTTGAAGGTGCGCTGGGTCTGCACGAACTGCATGAAGCGTTCGAGCGAATTGCGCAGTCGCTTATAGGACACCGGCTTGATGATGTAGTCGAAGGCGCCGTTGCGGATCGCCTGGCTGCAGGTATGCATGTCGCTGGCGGCGGTGATGAAGATCACCGAACAAGCGGGGTTCTTCACCGCCGGCTCTTCCATCAACTCGATGCCCTGGCCGTCCGGCAGGAAGTTATCCAGCAGGATCAGCCGTGGCTGATACGCGTTGGCTTTGGCCCGCGCTTCGGCCAGCGTGGCGGCGTAAGCCACCACCCGCAGGTTGAAATTTTTCTCGATGAACTCCGCGTGCAGCGTCGCCAGTTGCGGCTCGTCTTCCACGATCAGAACGTCCAGTGCTAGGTGTGACATAATCGGGTGCTCAAAAAATCGGGTTATGGGTTTTATTTAGGGATAAATATAGAGAATATCGCGCCGTGCGGCTCGTTGTCCGACACTTCTATGCTGCCGTGCGCCTGCGCCACATGGCTGGCGACCAGATGCAGGCCGATGCCGTGGTCGCTTTTATCCGCTTTGGTGGTGACGCCCTGTTCAAACAGCGTATCACGAATCTCCTCGGCGATGCCGGTGCCGCGATCCGCCACCTCGATCACCAGCTCGTCGCTGCCATCGCTGATATAGAGTTCGATCGCGTCGTGCGGCGCCGGGCAGTGCAGCGTCGCTTCCACCGCATTATCCAGCAGGTTGCCGACGATCGACATCAGTTCGGTCTCATTCAGCGCCGCCGGGATCTGCCGCAGTTGGCAGGCCGGATCGAAGCGCAGCTCGATGCCTTTTTCTCTGGCGCTGGAATATTTGCCCAGCAGCAGGCCGCACAGCGCCGCCGAACTGAAGCGCTGCGAGATGAAATCGAGGATCTCCTGCGCGCCCTCGGATTGGGCTTCTACGTAGCGAATGGCCTCGTCGTAGCGCTGCATATGCAGCAGCCCGGCCAGCGTAGCGGTCCAGTTCAGCTGCTCGTGGCGCATGATGCGCAGGTTGTCGGCATAGCGTTTCACCTGGCTGAGCTGGCTGCTCAGGGTATTGATGTCGTTTTTGTCGCGGAAGCTGATCACCCAGCCTTGCAGCTCCTGCTCCTGCATGATGCGCACCCGGCTGGCGATCACCCGCACGTGGTTGAAGCGGCACACCTCGTCGTGCGTATCCTGGCCCAGTTGCGCGGCGGCGAAGAAGTCCGGCTGCGCCTGGATCACCTCGCCGATCGGCCGGCCCAGCAAGCTGGCGGCGGGCTGGTGCAGATCCAATAGCTCGCGCGCCGCATGGTTGATGGTGATAATCCGCAGCTGCGGATCGATGGCGATCACGCCCTCATAAATGGCTTCCAGCAGCGCTTTTTGCTGGCGCACCAGCAGCGCGATCTCTTTCGGTTCCAGCCAGAACATCTGGCGCTTGAGGTTTTTCGACAGCAGCCAGGAAAAGACGAACAGGGCGATCAGCAGCAGGACGATGGAGCCGATAATTTGCGTCAACGTCCTGGCATTTAAATTATCTATGTGCGATTTCAAATAGCCGACGGAAACGATGCCGATCACGTGATTATTTTCATCCAGGATCGGCGCCTTGCTGCGCAATGAAACGCCAATGCCGCCCTTGCGAATGGAAATAATGCTTTTCCCTTCCAGCACCTCTTTATTATCGCCGCCGATCATCGGCGTGCCCAGGCGGCCTTCGTATTCGGAATGATAAAGGTGGCGGGCATGACTATCGCCGATGACGATATAACTGGCGTCGCTGCTGGCGCGGATTTTTTTCATCAGCGCGGCAATTCTGGCGGCGTCGTGTTTTTCCACTGCGTCCACCAGCGAAGGAATGAGGGCGATTTCCCGCGCCTGCACCTGGGCGCGGGCGCCGAGATCGCGGTGCAGCTGCGCATCCAACTGGTAATAGGTGTAGGCGCCGATACAGGTCAGCAGCAGGCAGGAGAAGGCCACCAGGCACAGAAACAGCTTGATTTGAAATGAGAGTTTGAGGCGCATGGCGGAGCTTCACCGTAAAGAGATCCTGAAACCTTACCCTATCACGAGAAGCGGGGTCTGTAATATTGCGTCCGATCAACTTGTGATCCTTCACACGGGATTAGAGTGAACCGGACGAGAATTGTTCGCCTGCGATAAAATTGATAAGCTTTAAAATAAAAACGGTATTAACACCATTAAAACCACGCCGGTTTTTACATAATCTTAATTAACCCCATAGAAACCATAACCACCATTAAAAACCCTTTTTAACTTTGAACATAATCACAGCAGATAATCCGTGCGCTTCTCTATGATGGCTGAACAAACTAATAAGAGGCCAGATTATGAGCACAACAGATGATTCTTACCTCGTAGCCAAAGACAAGACCGCCGATATTCCTCTGCGTGAGAAATGGTGGCGGATACTGGACAATTATAAAGTAGGGATTATTCCGTTACCGTTCTTTATTCTGGCCGGCGTATTGATTCTGCTCGACTGCCTGGAAGGCAAATTGCCGAGCGATATCGTGGTGATGGTGGCCACTCTGGCGTTCTTCGGTTTCGCCTGCGGCGAATTCGGCAAACGCCTGCCGTTGATCGGCAAAATGGGCGCGGCGGCGATCTGCGCCACCTTTATTCCTTCCGCGCTGGTGCACTATGGCCTGTTGCCGGACGTGGTGGTGGAATCTACCACCAAGTTCTACAAATCGACCAACATTCTTTATCTCTACATCTGCTGCATCATCGTCGGCAGCATCATGAGCATGAACCGCCAGGTGCTGATCCAGGGTTTCCTGCGCATCTTCATTCCGATGCTGTGCGGCGAGATCGTCGGCATGCTGGTGGGGATGGGCGTCGGCATGGCGCTGGGCCTGGAGCCGTTCCAGATCTTCTTCTTCCTGATCTTGCCGATCATGGCCGGCGGCGTGGGTGAAGGGGCGATCCCGCTATCGATGGGCTACGCGGCGATCCTGCACATGGAGCAGGGCGTGGCGCTGGGGCGCATTCTGCCGATCGTGATGCTCGGCAGCCTGACCGCCATCGTCATCGCCGGCCTGCTCAACCAACTGGGCAAGCGTTATCCGCATCTGACCGGCGAAGGCAACCTGATGCCGAGCAAGCAGGGCGGCAGCAACATGAACGCGGTGGAAAAAATCAGTGGCAAGGTGGACGTCAGCACCATCGCCTGCGGCGCGTTGCTGGCCATTCTGCTGTATATGGTGGGCATGCTGTTGCACCGCCTGATCGGCCTGCCAGCGCCGGTGGGCATGCTGTTCGCCGCCGTGGCGGTGAAACTGGCGCACGGGGTGTCGCCGCGCATTCAGGAAGGCTCGCAGGTGGTGTACAAATTCTTCCGCACCGCCGTGACTTATCCGATCCTGTTCGCGGTCGGGGTGGCCATCACGCCGTGGCAGGAGTTGGTGGATGCGTTCACCGTCCAGAATCTGATCGTGATCGTCACCACCGTCAGCGCGCTGGTGGCGACCGGTTTCTTCGTCGGCAAGAAAATCGGCATGCACCCTATCGACGTGGCGATTGTCTCCTGCTGCCAGAGCGGGCAGGGCGGGACCGGCGACGTCGCGATCCTCACCGCCGGCAACCGCATGTCGTTGATGCCGTTCGCCCAGATCGCAACCCGTATCGGTGGCGCTATCAACGTCTCGCTGTCGCTGCTGGTGTTAGCCAAGTTCTTCGTATAACTCCTATAAATCCTTAGCGTTACTTTGCCTTTCCCCGCCCCCGCGGGGATTTTTTTTGCCCGCGCGCCGGCCAGACGCGCGGGCAGGGGAAACGTCGGTTATGCCGCCTGTTTCATGGCGGCGTCATACCAGGCGAAGTAGCGCTCTACGCCGCGGCGGCCGGATTCGATCAGCGCGCGTTTCTTCTCCTCGCTGATGCCGAACTCCAGCGTGCCGACGTCGAGCGTGTCGACATACACGGTGCGCTTCCAGTCGTCGCTGTCCAGGTGCACCTTGGTTTGGATGTCCAGCACCAGGTTGGCCACCGCCTGGGTGAAATCAAACAGGTTGTTGACCGGCGTGCGCGGACCGGCCTGGCCGGCGGCCTGGGCGATTTCACCGGCGGAGTCCAGGCGTAGGCCCAGGGTTCGGGTATTGATGCGCTGGCTGGAGGCGTCGATGTAAGGCGGTGTGGCGGAGAAGTCATAGTCGAACAGCCGCACCGGGTAGTTGTCGATCATGCCGCCGTCGATGCACAGGTCGCCCAGGGTATTGTTCTTCGCCACGAAGGCGAACGGGAACGACATCGAAATGCGCAGGCCGTCCGCCACTTTCATGCGCGGCGTAGTGCGGTGCGAATAAACTTCGCGCTGGCCGCTGTTGAGGTTGGCGCCGATAAAGTAAATCGACTTGAACCCTTTCGCCGCCTTCATCGCTTCGAACTGTTCGAAAGTAATATCCGGGTTGCCGGTATATTGCTTGATAATATCGCGTGACCATTGATAGAAATAATCGCCGGGCGCGATGCCGTATTGATTGAACAGGCGATAGGCGTCCTGGAGCGTACCGAAAAAACCGCCGTTATAATCGAGGAATTTTTTAAAATCCATCGCCGACAGAATTTTGGTGACGTCCGCCGAGCTGCAGCCCAGACCGACCAGCAGCGCGGCGATGGCGCCCGCCGAGGCGCCGGAGGTTTGCTTGATCTGCGGCATGATGCCTTTGGCTTCCAGCAGTTCCAGCGCGCCGCCATAGGCGATGCCTTTTACGCCGCCGCCTTCAAAGACCAGGTTTTCGAATTGATAGTTCATGATATTTCCTCACTCTTGGTTTAGGGAGTAAGAAAAATAACGAAGTCGTGAACCCGAAAATATTGATTGGGGTTGTGTGGGGCGGCAAACAAAATTATTAATAATAAATATATTGTTTATATATTTATCAAAGGCATTTATTAAACAGGCGCATCGGGCTTTTTGCGTCAATACTTAGCGCTGTTCAATTCTCGCAAGGAGTCATCATGTTCTGGAAACGTTGTCTGCTGGGTGCGGCGCTGGCCGTTATGTCATTACAGGCCGGGGCCGCCGCGCCGCAGGCCAAAACCCCGACGCCGGGATTTTACCGCATCATGCTGGGCAGTTTTGAAGTGACTGCGTTGTCCGATGGCATCATTCGCCTGCCGGCGGACAAGCTGTTGCTGAACAGCACGCCGCAGCAGATCGCCGCCGGGTTGGCCGAGCAGCATCAAAGCCTGCCGGTGGTCACCTCGGTCAATGCCTATCTGATCAACACCGGCGACAAGCTGGTGATGATTGACAGCGGCGCCGGCCAACTGCTGGGCGGTGGCCTGGGCAAGCTGGTGGATAACCTGCGCGCGGCGGGCTACCAGCCGGAGCAGGTGGATGAAATCTACCTGACCCACATGCACCCGGATCACCTCGGCGGCCTGACGCACGACGGCAAGGCGGTATTCCCCAATGCGCTGGTGCGCGCCGCCAGCCAGGACGCGGACTTCTGGCTGAGCGCGGACCAACTGAAACAGGCCAAAGCAGAGAGTAAAAGCAACTTCGAACGGGCCCAGGCGGCGATCAAGCCATACCAGGCGGCCGGCCACTTTAAACCGTTCAGCGGCGACGGTGAACTCTCGCCGGGCATTGCCGCCTTTGCCGCCCACGGCCATACGCCGGGGCATAGCGTGTATCAGGTGACCAGCCAGGGCCAGAAGCTGCTGCTGCTGGGGGATCTGATCCACGTGGCGGCGGTGCAGATGCCGCATCCGAAGGTGGCTATCAGCTTTGATAATGACGCCAAGGCGGCGGTCGCTCAGCGGCTGCGGATATTTGGCGACAGCGCGCGGCAGAGCGAGCTGGTGGGGGGCGCGCACCTGTCGTTCCCGGGGTTGGGCTACCTGAACCGCCAGGGGGAAGGGTACAACTGGGTGCCGCTGAATTACGGCGCGCTGTAACGGCGATGGCCGCCCGTTGGGCGGCCATCGAACAGAGCCCAGCGGCATTGTTCGATAATTTGGGATGATGATGCCAGAGAATCGGGGCTGATTCGCCGTGATAAACAGTGCATGATTAACGCTCTGCCCGTTGCTTTCTTTAAGGATCTCCCGATGAACCAGAAAACGCCTCCTGTCGCCATCGTCACCGGCGCATCCCGTGGCATCGGCGCGGACATCGCCGAGCGTCTGGCCGCCGATGGCTTTACCGTCATCATCAACTATTCAGGCAATCCGGCGCCGGCCGATGAGCTGGTGGGCAAGATAGAACAGCGCGGCGGCCGCGCCTTGAGCGTCAAGGCCGACGTCAGCGATGCGTCTGCGGTCGTCCGGCTGTTCGACAGTGCTGAACAGGCGTTTGGCGGCGTCGACGTGCTGGTCAATAACGCCGGAGTGATCGCGCTGGCGCCGATAGCGGACATGAAGGATGAAGACGTGGATCGCCTGCTCGACATCAACCTGAAAGGCAGCTTCAATGCGATGCGCGAGGCGGCGAAGCGCCTGCGCGACAATGGCCGCATCATCAACTTCTCCTCCAGCGTGGTGGGGTTGCTGCAGCCGGGTTACGGCATGTATGCCGCCAGTAAGGCGGCGATCGAAGCGCTGACCAGCGTGCTGGCGAAAGAGCTGCGCGGCCGCAATATCACGGTGAACGCCGTCGCGCCGGTGCCGACCGCCACCGGCTTGTTCCTCGACGGCAAAACCCCGGAGCTTATCGAGCGGCTGGCGAAGATGGCGCCGTTGGAACGCCTGGGCACGCCGGAGGATATCGCCGCGGCGGTGGCTTTCCTCGCCGGGGCCGACGGCGGCTGGATCAATGGCCAAACCCTGCGCGCCAACGGCGGCATCATCTGATTGGCGACGCGCCGCCGCAGGATCGAGTATCCTGTGGTGGAACATATCACATCAAGGGCAACGTATGGCGGGCCACACTCAGCAATCCCATCTTGGCGTCAAATCGCCCTGTGTCAGCCTATGCCGGATCGACGACGAAACCCAGCAGTGCCGCGGATGCCGGCGCACGCGGGCGGAGATCGCCGCCTGGCCGACCGCCAGCGACGCGGAGAAACGCGCTATCTGGCGGCGGCTTGAGCTGCGTGCGGAATTCAAGCAAAACACATAGTCGCGAGAGCTCGACACGCCGCACTCCCGTGAAGGTTTATTCCTGATACGGCTAGCCAGCCTCAGAAATCCCAGTCCTCATCCTCGGTGTTGACCGCCTTGCCGATGACGTAGGACGACCCTGAGCCGGAGAAGAAGTCGTGGTTTTCGTCGGCGTTCGGCGACAGCGCCGACAGGATCGCCGGGTTGACCTCCGCCATCGCCGGTGGGAACAGCGTTTCATACCCGAGGTTCATCAGCGCCTTGTTGGCGTTGTAGTGCAGGAAGGTCTTCACGTCTTCCGTCCAGCCGACGCCGTCGTACAGCTCCTCGGTGTAACGCACCTCGTTGTCGTACAGATCCTGCAGCAGATCGAAGGCGAAGTTTTTCACCTGCTGGCGCCGCGCGGCGTCCACCTTCTCCAGCCCTTTCTGGAACTTATAGCCGATATAGTAGCCGTGCACCGCTTCGTCGCGAATGATCAGGCGGATCAGATCGGCGGTGTTGGTCAGCTTGGCGCGGCTGGACCAGTACATCGGCAGGTAAAAGCCCGAATAGAACAGGAACGACTCGAGGAAGACGCTGGCGACTTTTTTCAGCAGCGGATCGTCGCTGCGGTAGTGCGCCAGAATGATGCCGGCTTTCTTCTGCAGCGCGCGGTTTTCCTCGCTCCAGCGATAGGTGTCATCCACGTCCGGCGTTTGGCACAGGGTGGAGAAGATTGAGCTGTAAGAGCGGGCGTGCACCGCCTCCATAAAGCTGATGTTGGAGTACACCGCCTCTTCGTGCGGCGTCAGCGCATCGGCGATCAGGGCCGGCGCGCCGACGGTGTTCTGGATGGTGTCCAGCAGCGTCAGCCCGGTGAACACCCGAATGGTCAGCTGCTGCTCCTTCGGCGTCAGCGTGGCCCAGGAGGGGATATCGTTGGACAGCGGCACCTTCTCCGGCAGCCAGAAGTTGGAGGTCAGGCGGTTCCACACCTCCAAATCCTTGTCGTCTTCGATGATGTTCCAGTTGATGGCGCGCACCAGCGGCGCCGATGTTACGGTCGTCATAAGTTGCCTCACAGCGAGCAGGACACGCAGCCCTGCACCTCGGTGCCTTCCAGCGCCATCTGGCGCAGGCGGATGTAGTAAATGGTCTTGATGCCTTTGCGCCAGGCGTAGATCTGCGCGCGGTTGATGTCGCGGGTGGTGGCGGTATCGCGGAAGAACAACGTCAGCGACAGCCCCTGATCGACGTGTTGCGTGGCGGCGGCATAGGTATCGATGATTTTCTCCGGGCCAATCTCGTAGGCATCCTGGTAATACGCCAGGTTGTCGTTGGTCATGTAAGGCGCCGGGTAGTAAACGCGGCCGATCTTGCCTTCCTTGCGGATCTCGATGCGCGAAACGATCGGATGAATGCTGGAGGTGGCGTTGTTGATGTACGAGATGGAACCGGTCGGCGGCACCGCCTGCAGGTTCTGGTTGTACAACCCGTGCATCATCACCGACTGGCGCAGCGCGCGCCACTCGTCGCGGCCCGGAATGGCGATACCGGCGGCGGCGAACAGCTCGCGCACCCGCTCGGTCTGCGGCAGCCAGTCGCGCTCGGTGTACTTGTCGAAGTACTCGCCGCTGGCATAGCGCGAGTGCTCAAAGCCGTCAAAGGCGCCGCCGCGTTCGATCGCCAGCCGATTCGAGGCGCGGATGGCGTGATAGGCCACGGTATAGAAATAGAGATTGGTGAAGTCGATGCCTTCTTCCGAGCCGTAGAAGATGCGCTCGCGCGCCAGGTAACCGTGCAGGTTCATCTGGCCGAGACCGATGGCGCGGGCGCTGCGGTTGCCTTCGGCGATCGACGGCACCGAGCGGATATCGCTCATGTCGGCCACCGCGGTCAGCGCGCGGATCGCGGTCTCGATCGCCTTGCCGAAGTCCGGCGCGTCCATGGTTTTGGCGATGTTCAGCGAGCCGAGGTTGCAGGAGATGTCCTTGCCGATGCGATCGTAGCTCAGATCTTCATGATACGTACTGGCGCGGTTGACCTGCAGGATCTCCGAACACAGGTTGCTCATGTTGATGCGCCCGGCGATCGGGTTCTCCCGGTTGACCGTGTCCTCGAACATCACATACGGGTAGCCGGATTCGAACTGGATCTCCGCCAGCACCTGGAAGAACTCGCGCGCGTTGATGCGCGACTTGCGGATGCGCTTGTCGTCCACCATCTCGCGGTATTTTTCACTGACGCTGATTTCAGACAGCGGCATGCCATACACCCGCTCGACGTCGTAGGGCGAGAACAGGTACATCTCTTCGTTGTTCTTCGCCAGCTCAAAGGTAATATCCGGGATCACCACCCCCAGCGACAGCGTCTTGATGCGGATCTTCTCGTCGGCGTTTTCCCGCTTGGTATCGAGAAAACGCAGGATATCCGGGTGGTGGGCGTTGAGATACACCGCGCCGGCTCCCTGGCGCGCGCCGAGCTGGTTAGCGTAGGAGAAGGCGTCTTCGAGCATTTTCATGATCGGAATGACGCCGGAGGACTGGTTCTCGATGCGTTTGATCGGCGCGCCCACCTCGCGAATGTTGCTCAGCAGGAAGGCCACGCCGCCGCCGCGTTTCGACAGCTGCAGCGCGGAGTTCACCGCCCGGCCGATCGATTCCATATTGTCTTCGATGCGCAGCAGGAAGCAGGAGACCAGCTCACCGCGCTGGCGTTTGCCGCAGTTGAGGAAGGTCGGCGTGGCCGGCTGGAAGCGGCCCGAAATCATCTCCTCCACCAGATCCTGCGCCAGGGCGGTGTCGCCCGCCGCCAGCGTCAGCGCCACCATGCACACCCGGTCTTCGTAGCGTTCCAGATAGCGCTTGCCGTCGAAGGTTTTGAGCGTATAGCTGGTGTAGTACTTGAAGGCGCCGAGGAAGGTCTCGAAGCGGAATTTTTTGGCGTAGGCCTGCTGGAACAGCTGCTTGATAAACGGGAACTCGTACTGCGCCAGCACCTGCGGCTCGTAGTAGCCTTCTTCCACCAGATAGCGCAGCTTTTCCTCCAGGTTATGGAAGAACACGGTGTTTTGGTTGACGTGCTGCAGGAAGTAGTGCCGCGCCGCCAGCCGATCCTTGTCGAACTGGATCCGGCCTTCCGCATCGTAAAGATTGAGCATCGCGTTGAGCGAATGGTAATCCAGCGCGCCCGTCTCGGGCCTGGTCAGTTCTGTCGTTGCCAAAATGCGGTTACTCCCTGTCGAACGTTTTCAACGTCTTGCGCGGTGCCGAGCAGCTCGAAGCGGTACAAAAAAGGCACCTGGCATTTTTTGGCGATGATGTCGCCGGCGATGCCGTACGCTGCGCCGAAGTTGGTGTTCCCGGCGGCGATGACGCCGCGCAGGTATGAACGGTTTTGCGGAACGTTGAGAAAGCGGATCACCTGGATCGGCACCGCGCCGACGGCGCTGCCGCCGCCATAGCTGGGCACGATCAAGATATAGGGTTGTTCCATCAGCAATTTGCTGCGGGCGCCGGCGATCGGAATGCGGATCGCCGGCAGGCCCAGTTTCTCAACGAATCGGTGGGTGTTCTCCGAACTGCTGGAGAAATAGACCAGCGGATTCATCGTCGAACCTCAGCAGGTGAGCGCCAGCGCGCCGATTTTGTCCGGCCGGAAACCGGACCAGTGATCGTCACCGGCGATAATCACCGGAACCTGCTGATAACCTAATGATTTAACGTGGTTCAGCGCCTGCTGATCCTGGGTGAGATCGATCACCTGATAATCAATCCCCTGCTTATCAAATGCGCGATAGGTGGCGTTGCACTGGACACAGTCCGGCTTACTGTAAATAATAATGCTCATGATTCGCATTTACCTTTAGGCTGAAGGAAAGGCGGACAAGTCAGAGAACGGAGCATCGTTCCTGGCGTTTCTGACGGCGTTATCAACCGAACGACATTCCCTGCGGTTGACCTATAAAATACTATATGTTGATGTTTGTTTTATCAACCACGCTATATATGGTGTTTTATGGGGTTGGGTGCGCAGACCGCGTCGGAGCTGGGAAGGCGAGGGGAAAATTTTTTTGCGGGTGGGAAATTCCCCCCTCTCAGAGAAGAGGGGGAGGCGAACGCATTATTGGCGCATGCTGACGGCCAGCCGGTTGAAGGCGTTCATGATGCTGATGGCGAAGGTCAGATCGGCGATCTCGGTATCGCTGAAGTGCGCTTTCAGCGCCTCAAAAGCTCTGTCCGGCGCGCCGGTGGCGGCGATCAGCGTCACCGACTCGGCCCATTCCAGCGCCGCGCGTTCACGCTCGTTGAATTCATGGCTGACGCGCCAGCCCGCCAGCGTATCCAGCTTGGCATGGCTGAAGCCGCTTTCGCGCAGCGCTTTGCCGTGTATGTCCAGGCAGTAGGCGCAGCCGTTGATCTGCGAAACGCGCATAAACATCAACTCGATGGTCGCTTTGTCCAGAGCGCCTTTCTCCAGCGCCATCAGCGCGCTCACCATATTTTTGTACGGGGCGGGCGCCAGCTCGGCGTAATTCAAACGTTGCTTAATCATGGTCAACCTCAATCGATAGTAACGAAATCATGCCGCTACTTTAGCGGCCTTATGGTCTATGCTATAGGGCCATAAAATGATTATTTAACAGGGCCATGATGCCAACTTTCCTGACCTCGCTGCGTTTGGACAGCCGGCTCGCCGAACCGCTGTACCGGCAGATTTATCTGCGAATCAAAGACGCCATCGCCCAGGGCAACCTGGCGGCGGGCAGCCGGCTGCCTTCGGTACGCGGGTTGGCGAGCGATCTTGGCGTGGCGCGCGCCA